>NZ_JBWKNY010000013.1:0-1194 GCF_059415805.1 Caulobacter sp. GW821-FHT10A06 | reverse complement strand
GATTACTCGACGATCTTGGCCACGACGCCGGCGCCGACGGTGCGGCCGCCTTCGCGGATGGCGAAGCGCAGGCCTTGGTCCATGGCGATCGGGGTGATCAGCTCGACGTCCAGCTCGGCGTTGTCGCCCGGCATGATCATTTCCACGCCTTCCTTCAGCTTGATGATGCCGGTGACATCGGTCGTGCGGAAGTAGAACTGCGGACGGTAGTTGGTGAAGAACGGGGTGTGACGGCCGCCTTCTTCCTTGTTCAGGATGTAGGCTTCGGCCACGAACTTCGTGTGCGGGGTGATCGAACCCGGCTTGCAGAGCACTTGGCCGCGCTCGACGTCTTCACGCTTGGTGCCGCGCAGCAGCACGCCCACGTTGTCGCCGGCTTGACCTTGGTCCAGCAGCTTGCGGAACATTTCGACGCCCGTGCAGGTCGTCTTCTGGACCGGACGGATGCCGACGATTTCGACTTCTTCGCCGACCTTGACGATGCCCTTTTCGATACGGCCGGTGACCACGGTGCCGCGGCCCGAGATCGAGAACACGTCTTCGACCGGCATCAGGAAGGGCAGGTCAACCGGACGTTCCGGCTGCGGGATGTAGGCGTCGACCGAAGCCATCAGCGCCAGGATCGCTTCTTCACCGATCTTGGCGTCGCGGTTTTCCACGGCGGCCAGGGCCGAGCCCTTGGTGATCGGGATATCGTCGCCCGGGAACTGGTACGAGCTGAGCAGCTCGCGCACTTCCATTTCAACGAGCTCCAGCAGCTCTTCGTCGTCGACCATGTCGACCTTGTTCATGAACACGACCAGGGCCGGCACGCCGACCTGACGGGCCAGCAGGATGTGCTCGCGGGTCTGCGGCATCGGGCCGTCGGCGGCCGACACGACCAGGATCGCGCCGTCCATCTGGGCGGCGCCCGTGATCATGTTCTTCACGTAGTCGGCGTGGCCGGGGCAGTCGACGTGCGCGTAGTGACGGTTGGCCGTCTCGTACTCGACGTGAGCCGTGTTGATCGTGATGCCGCGGGCCTTTTCTTCCGGCGCGGCGTCGATGTCGGCGTAGTTCTTGGCGGTCGCGCCGCCCGACTTCGCCAGCGTGATCGTGATCGCGGCCGTCAGCGTCGTCTTGCCATGGTCAACGTGACCGATGGTGCCGATGTTGCAGTGCGGCTTATTACGTTCGAACTTTTCCTTGGCCATC
>NZ_JBWKNY010000012.1:0-2759 GCF_059415805.1 Caulobacter sp. GW821-FHT10A06 | reverse complement strand
CAAGGCCTGCGCTTCGCCATCCGCGAAGGCGGCCGCACCGTCGGCGCCGGCGTCGTGGCCAAGATCGTCGAGTAATCGACCGGTCTTAGCTTCTGCTAGGAAATGCGAAGGCCCCGGAGAGCAATCTCCGGGGCCTTTTGCTGTCTAGGGCTTGTCCGCGATCCGAGGCGCTTCGCGATCGCGCTCGCGCTGGGTGAGGACGACGCTGGTCGCCGCTGCATCCCCTGCCTGCTTGAAGACCAGCTTGGCGTCGGGTCCCGGCGCGTAGAAGGCGTTCGGGCCGGTGGCGATGATCGGGACCGGCGGCTGGCCGGTGGCCTGGGTGACCAAGTGGTCGCCCTCGCGGAACACCCTCAGGACCATCATCGGGGTCAGCTGATAGGATCCGACATACCGGTCCAGGACGGCGATGGGCACGGCGACGGCCTTGGGCGGTTGCCAGGTCCCCAGGCACAGGCCCGCGAGCGTGCCGGCGATCGTGTCGGACGGCGCGGCCATGAAGTTGCTGAGCACCACCACGGCCAGCCCGTCCTTGGGATAGAGATTGATGGCCGTCGAGAAGCCGTTGACGCTGCCGCCGTGCATGATCCGCGCGTGGCCGGACTGCTCGCCGATGGCCCAGCCGTAGCCGTAGTGGTTGCCGTAGTCGGTCCACATCGCCTTGCGCGAAGCGTCGGTCAGGATCTTGCCGGTCGCCAGGGCGCGGTCCCAGATCAGCAGGTCATCGACGGTGGAATAGAGCGACCCGGCGGCATAGGGCACGCTCATGTCCAGATAGTCGGCGTTCTGCCAGCCGTCCTTGCCGGGCTGATAGCCGGCGGCGCGCTTGGGCAGGATCTGGCTGGCGACGTCGTAGCCGCTGTTCTTCATGCCCAGCGGCCGGAAGATGTTGTGCGCGACATAATCGGCATAGGGCTGGCCCGACACCTTCTCGATGACATAGCCCAGCAGGATGTAGCCGGTGTTGTCGTAGGCGAACTTGCTGCCCGGTTCGAACTCCAGCGGCTTGTCGCGGGTCAGCTTGATGATCGCCTCGGGCGTCTGCCGCAGCTTGGCGTCGTTGACGAAGTAGCCCGGAATAGCCGTGTAGCTGGGGATGCCGGAGGTGTGGGTCAGCAGGTGCTTGATCGTGACCTTGGCCCAGGCCGCCGGGGCCTCGGCATAGAGCTTCGAGATCGGGTCATCGACGCTGAGCTGGCCGGCGTCGACCAGTTGCAGGATCGCCGTGGCGGTGAACTGCTTGGTGATCGAGCCCAGCCGGAACTTGGTGTCGGGCGTATTGGCGATGTCCCATTCGCGGTTGGCCGCGCCGAAGCCTTCGCGCAGCAGCGGGACGCCGTCCTTGGCGACCAGCACCGAACCGCTGAAACGGCCGTCCTTGACCCGTTCGTCGACCAGGGCCTTGGCCTGCTTGGCGAAGTCGGGCGTCGCGCAGGTCGGACCGGCGGCCAGAGCGGGACCGGCCGCCAGCGCGCCGACCAGGCCGAGCGACAGGATCGTGAGTTTCATCAGGCGTTCCCCCTTGCTGTTGATCGACGGTATCGCGGTCCAGCGTCACTGTCTCAATTTAAGGGTGCGCCGTGCAGCCGAGGATGGTTCGCCCTATGTCGGCTGCCGGCTTGACGGCGCCGCTTGAAAGGCCCAGCACCGACGCAGGGACGGGGAGACAAGCGCTTGGATCTGCGCCGCAGGATCAGGGACAATATCACCGCGCGCTACGGCCTAGCCGTCGCGCTGTCGGTCTTCGCGGTGCTGCTGCGCTTTGGCCTGAACGCGGTGTTCCCGCCCGGCTTTCCGTATGTGACGTTCTTCCCGGCCATCGTGGTCGCCGTCTATCTGGGCGGCCTGGGCCCCGGGATCCTGTGCGCGGCGCTGAGCGGCGCCGCCGCCTGGTACTTCTTCATCCCGCCCTATATGGGCTTCAGCTTCGACATGACGGTGCTGGTGGCCCTGGCCTTCTACGCCTTCGTGGTGGCGGTCGACATCTTCTTCATCGACGGCATGCGCAAGGCGCTGGACCAGCTGGAGGGCGAGCGCGAACGGTATCGGGAGCTGGCCGAGAGCCGCGACCTGCTCTATCGCGAACTGCACCACCGGGTGAGCAACAACCTGCAGGTCGCCGGCGCACTGCTGCGGTTGCAGGGCCAGGGGATCACCGACACCGACGCCCGTCATGCCCTGTCCCAGGCCGGCGAGCGCATCGAGGTCATCGCCCGCATCCAGCGCGAGCTGCACAACCGCACCGGCGAGCCTGTGCCTTTCCGCGTCTTCGCCGAGGCCTTGCTGGCCAGCGCCGCCGCCGCGGCCGGCGCACGGGTGCGGCTGGCGATCGACGGCGGCGAACAGCCCCTGCATCCCGACCAGGCCACGCCCGTGACCCTGGTCATGCTGGAGAGCTTCAACAACGCCCTGGAGCACGGCTTCGGCGAGGCGGGGGAGGGGGAGGTCCGCGTCGTGCTGGACCAGTCGGGCCTGACCCACCTTCTGACCGTCAGCAACGACGGCGCGGGGCCGCCGCCGGGCTTCGACCCAGCCCAGTCCAAGAGCCTGGGCCTGCGCATCGTCCGCGCCATGGCCCAGCAGCTGGGCGGCAAGTTCGAGATGGCGCGTGAGGAGGCCTGGACGGTGTGCCGGCTGAGCTACGCGCCGAAGCGGGATTGAGAGGGCGACGCTGTAGATCCTCCCCCTAGGGGGGGAGGTGGCGCGAAGCGCCGGAGGGGGAAGTGCTTGATGCCTTGCCTCGTCCCCCTCCGTCGTCT
>NZ_JBWKNY010000011.1:0-5430 GCF_059415805.1 Caulobacter sp. GW821-FHT10A06 | reverse complement strand
ACCTTGGGTGCGGGGACAGGATTTGAACCTGTGACCTTCAGGTTATGAGCCTGACGAGCTACCGGGCTGCTCCACCCCGCGTCAGGGTGTTGGTGTGAGATTGTGATGCAGGGTTTTGGACTTAGTGACGAGATATCCTTTTGGCGGACCTGGCGGCGACCTACTCTCCCGCGCCTTGAGACGAAGTACCATTGGCCCAGGGGGACTTAACGACCGAGTTCGGAATGGGATCGGGTGGGGAACCCCCGGCAAAGCCACCAGGTCAGCGAAAAGGATATCACTCTTCCCTTCGGGCTTACGCCCGTTGGGAGAGGATTGTGAAGAAGACATCAGTGTCTGAAGTAGAGCCATGCTGTTTGCATGGGTTTGACTGAAGAACGATCAAGCCTATCGAGCTATTAGTACCGGTAAGCTCCATGCGTCGCCGCACTTCCACACCCGGCCTATCAACGTGGTGGTCTTCCACGGCTCTCAGCGAGACCTTGTTTTGAGGTTAGTTTCCCGCTTAGATGCTTTCAGCGGTTATCTATTCCACACTTAGCTACCCTGCTGCACAGCTGGCGCCATGACAGGTCCACCAGAGGTGTGTCCATCCCGGTCCTCTCGTACTAGGGACAGATCCTCTCAAGTCTCGTACACCCACGGCAGATAGGGACCAAACTGTCTCACGACGTTCTGAACCCAGCTCACGTACCACTTTAATCGGCGAACAGCCGAACCCTTGGGACCTGCTCCAGCCCCAGGATGTGATGAGCCGACATCGAGGTGCCAAACTTTGCCGTCGATATGGACTCTTGGGCAAAATCAGCCTGTTATCCCTAGAGTACCTTTTATTCGTTGAGCGATGGCCCTTCCACGCAGGACCACCGGATCACTATGGCCGACTTTCGTCTCTGCTCGACTTGTCAGTCTCGCAGTCAGGCGGGCTTATGCCATTGCACTCGACGACCGATTTCCGACCGGTCTGAGCCCACCATCGCGCGCCTCCGTTACACTTTGGGAGGCGACCGCCCCAGTCAAACTGCCCGCCACGCCATGTCCCGGACCCGGATAACGGGCCGCGGTTAGACGTCAGCAACAATAAGGGTGGTATTTCAAGGATGGCTCCACCGGAACTGGCGCCCCGGTTTCATAGCCTCCCACCTATCCTACACATGTTGCTGCTAACGCCAAGGCGAAGCTGCAGTAAAGGTTCATAGGGTCTTTCCGTCTGACCGCGGGAACCCCGCATCTTCACGGGGAATTCAATTTCGCTGAGCCTGTGCTGGAGACAGTGGGGAAGTCGTTACGCCATTCGTGCAGGTCGGAACTTACCCGACAAGGAATTTCGCTACCTTAGGACCGTTATAGTTACGGCCGCCGTTTACCTGGGCTTCAATTCAGAGCTTGCACCCCTCCTTTTAACCTTCAGGCACCGGGCAGGCGTCAGACCCTATACGTCGCCTTGCGGCTTCGCAGAGCCCTGTGTTTTTGATAAACAGTCGCTACCCCCTGGCTTGTGCCACTCTTCTCTGGTTGCCCAAAGAAGAGTCACGCTTATCCCGAAGTTACGCGTGCAATTTGCCGAGTTCCTTCAGCACAGTTCTCTCAAGCGCCTTGGTATACTCTACCTGCCCACCTGTGTCGGTTTCGGGTACGGTCTCCGTTGGAGTTATTTCCAGGGACCTGTTCACTGCCGGGAGCAATCCAATAAGCCCCGACAATTTACCAGATCCGTCACTTCCAACTGGTTCAGGAATATTCACCTGATTCCCATCGACTACGCCTTTCGGCCTCGCCTTAGGGGCCGACTAACCCTGCGCAGATTAGCTTTACGCAGGAACCCTTGGGCTTTCGGCGAGAGGGTCTCTCACCCTCTTTATCGCTACTCATGTCAGCATTCTCACTTCCGATACCTCCAGCAAGGCTCACGCCTCACCTTCATCGGCTTACGGAACGCTCCGCTACCGCGTGCTTACGCACACCCATACCTTCGGCGACTGGCTTAAGCCCCGTTACATTTTCCGCGCAGGTTCGCTTGACCAGTGAGCTGTTACGCTTTCTTTAAATGATGGCTGCTTCTAAGCCAACATCCTGGTTGTCAAAGCAAACCCACATCGTTTCCCACTTAGCCAGTACTTGGGGGCCTTAGATGATGGTTAGGGTTGTTTCCCTTTTCACGACGGACGTTAGCACCCGCCGTGTGTCTCCCGGATAGTTCTCTTGGGTATTCGGAGTTTGATTAGAATTGGTACAGCTCGCGCCGCCCGCATCCATTCAGTGCTCTACCCCCCAAGGAATACGTCCGAGGCACTACCTAAATAGTTTTCGCGGAGAACCAGCTATGTCCAGGTTTGATTGGCCTTTCACCCCTATCCACAAGTCATCCGAGAATTTTTCAACATTCACCGGTTCGGTCCTCCAGTAAGTGTTACCTTACCTTCAACCTGCTCATGGATAGATCACCTGGTTTCGGGTCGTCATGCGACGTACTTATTCGCCCTATTCAGACTCGCTTTCGCTGCGCCTACACCTAACGGCTTAAGCTTGCACGGCACATGAAGTCGCTGACCCATTATACAAAAGGTACGCCGTCACCACGCGCGGTGGCTCCGACTGCTTGTAGGCTTCCGATTTCAGGATCTGTTTCACTCCCCTTGTCGGGGTGCTTTTCACCTTTCCCTCACGGTACTTGTTCGCTATCGGTCATTGAGGAGTACTTAGGCTTGGAGGGTGGTCCCCCCATGTTCAGACAGGATTTCACGTGTCCCGCCCTACTCGAGTCTGTCGCTATTTGACGCTTACGGGGCTATCACCCACTATGGCTGTGTTTCCCAACACATTCAGCTTTATGTCACGACAGCACTGGCCTGGTCCCGGTTCGCTCGCCACTACTACGGGAGTCTCGGTTGATGTCCTTTCCTCCGGGTACTGAGATGTTTCAGTTCCCCGGGTTTGCTTAATGAACCCTATGTATTCAGGTCATTATACCTCTTCTGATCAACCAATCCTGGCCCCAGCCGAAGCTGAGACTAAGTTGGGTGACCATAAAGGTGGGTTTCCCCATTCGGAGATAGCCGGATCAAAGGGTGCTCGCGCCTCCCCGGCTCTTATCGCAGCGTGCCACGTCCTTCATCGCCTCTCAATGCCAAGGCATCCGTCAGAAGCCCTTATGCGCTTGATCGTTCTCAGCAAAACCCATGCATAATCGACCCTTGCCGCATCTCGCGGGAAGGGATCGAGCATGAGCTCTACCTTTAGTCAGACAATGATGTCTTCTTAAGTCCATCCTTAAACCAGGTCCGTATCCCAGGGGTGAGCTACGGTTGGCGGAGGAACCCTGCCTTCACAATGTCATTTCGCAGCTGGCTCAAGAGCCAGTGCAAACTTGATCATTCCTCGATCGCGATTTCTCGACCTGTCCGATGACAGGGAGAATGGTGGAGCCAGACGGATTCGAACCGACGACATCCTGCTTGCAAAGCAGGCGCTCTACCAACTGAGCTATGGCCCCTCACACTCGGTGTGAGTTGCTTGCCCATCAGGAGCTGGTCGCCAGAAACACTCAGAAGAGTGCGGATCCGTATGTGGAAAGAGTGGTAGGCCCGATAAGACTTGAACTTATGACCTCACGCTTATCAAGCGTGCGCTCTAACCAACTGAGCTACGGGCCCATAGGCCGCTCAGATGAGGTCCATCAGATGGACCCGCTCCAGGGCTCGCGATCGCCTCGATCACCTAACGGCGATCAAGGAGTGGAAAGAGAAACGAAGACGGCGGCGATCCGCTCATTTGTGTGCGTCAAGCGCACTAATTGGAGCTTCAATAACCTCGTGAGAGGCTGGAGAAGCATCCTTAGAAAGGAGGTGATCCAGCCGCAGGTTCCCCTACGGCTACCTTGTTACGACTTCACCCCAGTCGCTGACCCTACCGTGGTCGCCTGCCTCTCTTGCGAGTTAGCGCAGCGCCTTCGGGTAAAGCCAACTCCCATGGTGTGACGGGCGGTGTGTACAAGGCCCGGGAACGTATTCACCGCGGCATGCTGATCCGCGATTACTAGCGATTCCAACTTCATGCTCTCGAGTTGCAGAGAACAATCCGAACTGAGACGACTTTTAGGGATTGGCTCCCCCTCGCGGGATTGCAGCCCTCTGTAGTCGCCATTGTAGCACGTGTGTAGCCCACCTTGTAAGGGCCATGAGGACTTGACGTCATCCCCGCCTTCCTCCGGATTAACTCCGGCAGTACGATTAGAGTGCCCAGCCAAACCTGATGGCAACTAATCGCGAGGGTTGCGCTCGTTGCGGGACTTAACCCAACATCTCACGACACGAGCTGACGACAGCCATGCAGCACCTGTGTCCCAGTCCCCGAAGGGAAAGCCAGATCTCTCTGGTGGTCCGGGCATGTCAAAAGGTGGTAAGGTTCTGCGCGTTGCTTCGAATTAAACCACATGCTCCACCGCTTGTGCGGGCCCCCGTCAATTCCTTTGAGTTTTAATCTTGCGACCGTACTCCCCAGGCGGAGTGCTTAATGCGTTAGCTGCGTCACCGACATGCATGCATGCCGACAACTAGCACTCATCGTTTACGGCGTGGACTACCAGGGTATCTAATCCTGTTTGCTCCCCACGCTTTCGAGCCTCAGCGTCAGTAACGGACCAGTATGTCGCCTTCGCCACTGGTGTTCTTCCGAATATCTACGAATTTCACCTCTACACTCGGAGTTCCACATACCTCTTCCGTACTCAAGACTGCCAGTATCAAAGGCAATTCCAAGGTTGAGCCCTGGGCTTTCACCTCTAACTTAACAGTCCGCCTACGCTCCCTTTACGCCCAGTAATTCCGAGCAACGCTAGCCCCCTTCGTATTACCGCGGCTGCTGGCACGAAGTTAGCCGGGGCTTCTTCTCCGGGTACCGTCATTATCGTCCCCGGTGAAAGAATTTTACAATCCTAAGACCTTCATCATTCACGCGGCATGGCTGCGTCAGGCTTTCGCCCATTGCGCAAGATTCCCCACTGCTGCCTCCCGTAGGAGTTTGGGCCGTGTCTCAGTCCCAATGTGGCTGATCATCCTCTCAGACCAGCTACTGATCGTCGCCTTGGTGAGCCTTTACCTCACCAACTAGCTAATCAGACGCGGGCCGCTCCAATGGCGATAAATCTTTCCCCCGAAGGGCACATCCGGTATTAGCTCAAGTTTCCCTGAGTTGTTCCGAACCAAAGGGCACGTTCCCACGTGTTACTCACCCGTCCGCCACTAATCCCGAAGGATCCGTTCGACTTGCATGTGTTAGGCCTGCCGCCAGCGTTCGCTCTGAGCCAGGATCAAACTCTCAGGTTGAGTTGACATTGACATCAGACTTCCAATCCCGGGGGAAAACCCAGGATCAGGTATCTGGTTTGCATAGTATCTTGACGAGTTCCCATCACACTGCAGCCAACCGAAG
>NZ_JBWKNY010000010.1:0-65103 GCF_059415805.1 Caulobacter sp. GW821-FHT10A06 | reverse complement strand
CAATCGACCGCCGCCTCGCACGCCCTGAAGGGCGAGGCCGGCAATCTGATGCAGATGATCTCGAAGTTCCGCGTCGGCGCCTCGGGTGGCTCGGCCAGCGTCTCGCGCTCGACGCCCCGTCGCCCGGCCGCTCCGGCCCCGGCGCGCCCGTCTCACACTCCGGTCTCCAAGGGCCCGTCCCTGGCCGGCGCGACCCATCGTCCGGGCGCCAACCCGGTCGCCGCCGCCCAGGCCAAGCTGGCCAAGGCCGTCGGCGCAAGCCGCGACGACTGGGAAGAATTCTAGGGGATGGCGTAGCTACCCTCGCTAGCCGTCCAAGGTCATTTCTGGATCCGCAGGCCCAATCGACAACCCATCGCCGAGATGGGCGGATAGGCCAACTGACGGCTTAGGCGACCGACAGCGTCAGCTGCGGCGCTTGCCTCAGCAATTGGCGCGACCGCGCCGAAAAGGCGGACTTCGAGATGAGTAGGGAAGGGTGGTAATCAGGCCCTCGGCCAAATCTACCACTATCCATCGCCGAAACCTCAGCCCGCGCCAATGCCCGAGAACGTGTAGTGAAGGCGAACGCAGCCCTTGTCTAAGGCTTGCGCGCTCAGGAGCTTCGGGCTCGCCTGGAAACCGGTTGGGGGAAAGAGCGGCTTACCGCCGCCAATGAGCTCGGGCATGACGTAGACTTCGATCTCATCGATCGCGCCGCGCTCCATGAAGGCCATCTGCAAAGTTCCTCCGCCGAGCATCCAGGCATTCCCATCTTCCAGGCTCCGGAGTTCGGCGATCAGCGCGTCAATGTCGCTGCGGGTTTCGAGAGGGCCTTTCGGATTGGTGATCGGTCGGGACGTGACCACGATCACTCTCTGTTGATCATAGGCCCAGGGCTCCGGCTGCTTTGCGACAAAGTCGTATGTGCCGCGTCCCATGACGACGGTGCGGATCTGCTGCAGGAAGAGGCTGTAGTCGTGCTCACCCAGGTCCATGCCGTCGTACTTGAACAGCCAGTCCAAACTGTCGTCTGGCGCGGCGATGAAGCCGTCGAGGCTGGCCGCGATATAGCCGAGAATCCTGGCCATTCCGTCCCTCGCTTGATTATGAACGATCATTCGTTTATTATTGAATCGTGAGCCGACGCAAGACCATTTCCGACGAGCTTCTGCTCAGCAACCTCATGACCGCCATGATGGAGCACGGTCCCTCGGGGCTAACTTTCGCTAAGGCGTCGGAGGCCGCCGGTCTGGCGGCGGCGACCTTGGTGCAACGCTTCGGAACCCGCGCGGGGATGGTGGAGGCCGTCCTTCTCCGGGCATGGGATCAACTGGACGAAGCGACCGCCGACGCTGACGCGGAGGCCGCGCTAAATCCTGCCGGGGCGATCAGGCTTCTGACGCGCCTGACTAACTCGAAGACCGCCGAGTACGATTTCACCGACGGGCTGCTGCTGCTGCGCGAGGATATCCTTAATCCCGTCCTGCGCGCACGGGGCGCTGAATGGGGTGCGCGCCTTGCCCACACGCTCGGGCGGCGCCTCTGTGACGACCCAGCAAGAAGCGTTCAGCTTGGCTGGCAGATGTTAAGCTTGTGGCAGGGCGCTCTTGTCTGGTGGGCGTTCCGCCGGGACGGCACGCCTGATGTGAAGGTGGCTGAGATGCTGGAGGCGTGGCGCCAGAATATTGGGCTCCACTAGGGCGCGCACGCATAGGTATGGCGAGCCTCACGTTAGTCGATCAGGCGATCACGTCAGAACGCCCGGCTGGTGGGCAAATAGGTAACGATGATTGAGCTCGAACCGCGGACTTACGGGACTCGCAGTCTCAGGCGAACCAAGGTCGCGCTGATCTACAAGAAGACCGGCAATCTGCGCGCCTGCCAGTTACGCCTTGGGCGCCAGAGCTGGGGAGTACGGTTCGGTATCTGAGCATCGAGGTCGACGACGCCCTCGAGATGTCTGAGCAGATCGACCTCTAGCTCGCGAATTCGATCCGCGTAGCGGCGAAGTTCCCCGCACGCCGGCTCGTGAATGTCGTGTTCCTGGAGCTACGCCAACGGCAGCAATTGGCGCTGAGCGACCTTTTCGCGTCGCAGCGGCTGGCCCCCTGACAAGGGTAAAACCTATCTTCGCTATTCAGCTTTCCACCACGCGGCGCCAGCCGACAGGCGTTTGCTTTAGTACTTATGGTATACTTTCGTTAGAAGGCGGCGGACATGTCGATGAAACGAGATCCTCACGCTCAAGCGCAGCTATCTCGACGTCGCCAACAAGTGCCTGCGCCTTCCAGGCAGAAAGACCGGCGCGAAGGTCGTACATATCGGCGACACGGTGGTGACCTTGCTGCGCTCGGTTCCAGAGGTTGTCGGAAACCCATATTTCCTGCCTGACCCTGGAGGGGCAGGGCACATCGTCAGCCTGCAGAAGGTTTGGGTTCGCGTCCGCAAGTCTGCCAGTGGCGAGGGTGTGCGGATCCATGATCTGCGGCACTCCTTCGCCAGCTTCGGAGCCAATACTGGGAACAGTCTCTGGTCACAGGCGCGCTCTTGGGCACCGAAGCCACAACTCCACCGAACGGTACGCGCACCTGGCGGCTCATCCCGTCAAGAAGCCTCACCGGTGCGCCGCATCGCTCTTAAACATGTCGCCGACCGCCGCGGCGTCTCCGCCATCTGGCCCGGCCTTCGACTATGACCGCTTTCCGGTCTGCTCGACGGCCCTCTTCCCGCCGAGCGCGGTGAAGTCGCCGTGGACCTCGGCTTCGTCTGGATCTCTGGATGAGCGTGCGGCTAAGCCAGGGCTTGCGACCCTAGGGTGGCGACTGCGGGTACGATCGCTTCGCCCTGCGACGACCACTCTCCGGCCAACCGGCGACGCAGGTCCAGGACACGAACGCGCGCGCCGCCGGGATGCTTTGCCGCCAGCCGCCTGGCTTCACGCTCGGCTTGGCCGCCTGTCTCGAAGAACAGAACTTCACCGGTGTCGCAGAGCTTGACCGACCAGCCCCCTTCAAACGGGGAGACCTCAAAAACGCAGGTCATTGTCGCCTCGGTTTCGCCCGCGGATGGCGTGAGCGGCGTCGCTCGCCAACCAGGGCATGTTTCGGGATCGTGGATGGGGCCGCTCTAGGAGCGGCCCCTCAAAGCGTCAGCGCTCGGCGCCGCCATCGCCGGTGCGGCCCGGACGGATGTCGCCGTTACCGCCGGTGACGCCACCGTCGTTCAGGCCGTCTTGATCCGTGCCTTCGATTCCCTCGTTGGGGCGGCGATCACGATCGGCCTGCTGGTTTTGCTGGCCCGGTTGGGCCTGTTGGGGGTTTTGGTCTTGCTGTTGGGGTTGGCGCGTGCCGCCCTGCTGGTTTTGCTGCCCGGCCTGCTGGCGTTGGGCGTCGTTGGGCTGTTGCTGCAAGCCTTGATTGTCGCGGTTCTCGTTCATGGTCGTCTGCTTCCCATCTTGCTGGGCCGCGCCGATGGACGTGGCGAGAGGGCAAACGATGGATGTCAGCCGCATGTTCCTCTGTCGGAAATGCGACATGTTAAACGCCGTAAGGGACTGACTTTGCTGTAGGAACAGGCAGGCTGATCAAGAATTTCGTGGGCGTTGGAAACCAATCCACCGAGACGCCAGATGCCGCAAGGCGAAAAATCCAAGTACACCGACAAGCAGGAACGTAAGGCCGATCACATCGCCGAAGGCTACGAGGCCAAGGGCGTGTCGGAGACGGAAGCCGAACGCCGAGCCTGGGCTACCGTCAAGGACGACGGCGGCGGCAAGAAGGAGGGGGCTCTGGACGCGGCAAGTCCACGGTCCATCCCGCAGCCCACAAGGGCGGCGAGGCGGGTGGCGAGGCCTCGGCCCACCGCAGCGCCGCCGAGCGCTCGGCTTCGGCCAAGAAGGCGGCCGCCACGCGCAAGCGCAACGCCGAGCATCACGCGCAACACTAATCGGGGCACGCGCGACCGTTGCGCCGCGCTGCCTGACGATCCCGTTGGTGCTCGCATCCACGCCTCAAGCAGCGCGTGGATCTACTTGCGCGCGCTGGACGTCAGCGTCACGGCGATGGAGATTTTGCTGTCCCCTTGGAACCGCCATGGCCCGGCTTGGCGTTTAGGGAGAGCGCCTGAAGGTCCGCAAAAAGGGGCGGGCGTTGCTGGATTGGCAAGACGGCGCACTGAATCATGGGCACGATTGGATCGTCACAGAATAACTTCGAAAACGCGTTGATCGCGATCATCCCGTCGATGCGAGCCTTCGCCCGCTCGCTGTGCGGGGATCCGATACGGGCCGATGACCTCGTCCAGGAAGCCTTGGCGAAGGCGCTTAGAAGTCGCGAAAGTTTCCAGATGGGCACGAACCTGAAGGCTTGGACCTTCCAGATCGTGCGCAACCAGTACTTCTCAGAGAAGCGCCGCGACTGGCGATGGTGCGCCCTTGAGCCCACGGTCGCCGAAGCCACGCTCGTGGGCGTGGCTCAAACGGATGGGGTCCTGGAGCTGGACGATGTGCGCCAGGCGTTGAACGTCCTGGCCGGCAGCCAGCGCGAGGCCCTGATCCTCGTGGGAGCTGGCGGCCTGTCCTATGAAGAGGCCGCCGAGATCATGGGCGTTGCGATCGGAACCGTGAAGAGCCGGGTCTGCCGCGCGCGAATGGAGCTGCAACGGGTTCTGGAAACGGGCGCCTTTCCTCGCGATCAAGTTCCGCCATCGGGGGCCATGGGGGCGATCATGTCGGCCGTCCCCAAAATGGCGTCCTGACAAGCGTTGATGGGGTCGAGCGGAACCGACGCTCGCCTGCCCGGGTTTCCGCCAAGACTTAGCCCCCGTCGCCTACCGAGGAACTCTCCCATGACCGATCAAACCCTGGCCGGCCGCAAGGTCGCCGTGCTCGCCACCGACGGCTTCGAGCAGTCGGAGCTGGAAAAGCCGGTCGAGGCCCTGAAGGCCGCCGGAGCCGTTGTCGAGGTCATCTCGCCCAAGGGCGGGCAGATCCAGGGCTGGGAGCACCACGACAAGGGCCGCACGGTGCCTGTCGATCGCGAACTGTCGGCCGCTAAGCCCGAGGACTACGATTCCATCGTCCTGCCGGGCGGGGTGATGAACCCCGACGCCCTGCGGCTGGAGCCCAAGGCGATCGACTTCATCAAGCACTTCGTGATGACCAAGAAGCCAATCGCCGCGATCTGCCACGGGCCCTGGACCCTCATCAACGCCGGCGCCGTCGAGGGCAAGGACATGACCTCGTGGCCGTCTCTGGCGGTCGACCTGAAGAACGCCGGCGCCAACTGGGTCGACCAGGAAGTGGTGGTCGACGACGGCCTGGTCACCTCGCGCAAGCCCGACGACCTGCCGGCCTTCTGCACCAAGATGGTCGAGGAGTTCGCCGAAGGCCGCCACTAGGCGCGGCTCGGGCGAATAACTCAAAATGGGAGGCCGTGCGGAGCGCGCGGCCTCCCTTGGCATTTGCGCTTGGGACCTGAGGCGACGAGCCGCTGAGCATACGTGCGCGGTGAAGATCAAACTCAGCGTTTTAATGGAGTACGATCAGGGCCCAGGGTTGAACGGCAGGTTTATGGAGTTGCGCCAATGTCAGAATTGGCGCGGCTCAGGAGCAGAGCAGCCTTTGAGATTGCAGGGCAGGGTGGGCTGTGGACCTTGCCTGGAGGATAGGAGGGCTGTTCAGCGGTTCGCATTCGCCGCTGAATCGATGCTCCGTTTTGCCCTAGCCTCTGCGTTGGTGAGTTCGGCCCGATAGGCCTTGTCCCTCGCCCGCAGCGCATCGTGGCGCGCTTTCAATAAGGCTCTGGCTTCCTCCGCGAAGGATAAGGGTCGGCCAGCCACCTGGCGATCCGAGAGGTCACGGGACATAGCGACATGCTCTTCGGAGACGAGACCGCTGATGCATACATGGGTGTCGCTGATGGCGCTGCTGGTCGCAACGTGATTGTCGCTGGTGGCCGTCCAGGTCGCGACGTGGTTGTCCGATCGCCGCATCCATTCCCGCACTTGCGCCGATCTCTCGAGCTCCGTCTCGTTGGACAGGTTGACGAACCCGCCGCCGCCCGCGCGCGCGACCGCGGTCAGTTTGGCGGCCTCGCCCGACGGCAGTTTGAAACCGACAACATTGACGATCGCCCGCGTGCGGCCGCTGTTGATCCGACGGGCGACGTCTACGGGATCGCCGCCGCAGGTCTCTTCCCCGTCCGACACGACATAGATGACCTGCTCTCCGGGGATGGCGGAGGCGGCCAGCAGCGCCTCGGCGCGATCGAGCCCGGCGGCGAGCGGCGTCCAGCCGACCGCGCGGACCTGTCCCAGCGCCGTGCGGAGGCTCCCCCGGTCCGCCGACATCGGCGCGAGCACGTCGATGGTCGAGCAGGATTTCGCCTTGCCGGCCTGGCTGTTGTTTCCCTGTTGGCCGAAGACCAGCAGAGACGTCTGCACCGACGCGGGCAGTCCATCGACAAAGCCCAGCGCCGCCTCCCGCGCCAGTTCGAGCTTGGTCCGGCCGCCCATTCGTCCGGCCATCGAACCGGAACCGTCGATCATCACGATCACGCGCGTCGGCGGGACCCGTGCGCCGATGGCCCCAGCGGGGCCTTTCAGCGTCGGCTGTTGAAGCGCCACATCCTTTTTGAAGCACGCCTCCGGGTCCTTCTTCGTGAACTGGGCGACATAGGCCCGGGCCTCCGCAGAAGCTGTTTGGGCTTTTCCCTCGCTCTTGACCGGGTCGTGGTCGGTCGCGGCGCTCTTATCGCTCGAGGGGCCTCCGCAACCGATCAGCGCAAGGGCAAGCGTACAGCCCACAAGACTACGAACAGGAACAACAATCATCTGCGTCGCCTCTCTCATCAGCACGCGGCCGGTCGTGGGCAAGGCCTAACAAGGGCGATACCAGTCTTCTCGACCTTGATGCTGAACGTCCGGTTCCTGGAAGCGGTCCTAAGATCGCTTTTGGCGCGTCTTGGCGGGTAGCGTCTGGCGTAGCGCCGGCCCATGATCTGTTGCCGAGAAGCTGCGGCGGGGCCGTACGGTGTGGCAAAGCTAAGCCAGGATCAGCACCCCTTCGTTCGCAAGCTCGTAGGTCAGGGTGCGCACCTCTTCCTCTATCAGCCCGCCGGGCGCGTCGCGCACAAGGTGCGAGACCCAATGGGATTCACCGTCAAGAAGCTGGCTCACAAGGCTATAGGCGCGCAGATCAAGGTGCCATTTGCGCTCGCCCAGGCAGAAGTTGAAGTCTGTCTCCGTAACCTCCAGCGCCGTGTGCGGGGCCAGGCCGGCGAACTGCACAAGCCGGTCCTCGGCGTGAAAGGTTTCTGGATCGATCAGGGCGGGTAGGCGATTGGCGGCCCGTCGGGGCAGTTCGCCATAGGCGTGGTTCCAAAATTCGTCGATGAGCGCGGGTGTCAGCTGCTTGGTGAAGAACGCCGCTAGATCGTCAATCACGTGCCCGCAGGCCTCGTCGGAGGCTGAACTCGGGCGCAAAAGATCAGCGCGAAACACCGGTTCGGCCGAGGCCTTGGCGATCAGATAACTCACCAGATCCACAACGCGGCGATTGCGAAAGCCCGCCGTCAGGTGGATCGATCCCGCGCCTGTCGATTTGGCATGGTGCCACCAGCCCCGCGGCAGGTAGAGCACATCACCGGGGCGGAGCACGCCGCACCAACACAGTTCGAGGCCTTCCACATCTCGGTCGAAGGCCACATCGGTGGCCATCGGAAACTGACGCGTCGGCTTGAAGACAGACCACTCCTTGGCGCCGGCCGTCTGAATGATTAGCGCGTCGTGCGAATCCCAGTGGGTCGTGAAACAACGATCCGCCTTCCACGATACATAGGCGTTCACACCCACGCTCTCGCCGAGATCCTCGGTCAGGGCCTCGCAAAGGCGACGGGTGGCGCGGTGATAGGTGTGCAGTTCATTGAGCACCAGGGAATAGCCTTCCTGGAGACACCTTCTGAGCGCCGCGGGGGAAATGGCGGGAAAGCCTTGGGCGTTTGGGGTCGTATAGAGCTTTGGCTCCAGCGCCGCGCCTTCCTTTCGGACCATGATCTTGCTGACATAGGTGTCCGACATATCCAGCACGCTGTTGAGCCCGTCCCAGTCAAACAGCTTGCTGACGTCGGCGCTCTGGGCGCGCAGCAGGCGCCAGGTACGTCCCCGGATATCGCGGTCGAAGCTGGCGGGGGCGACGCCGGTCAGAAGTTCGATCACTGCTCGTCCTCGAAACGTGGTGCGGCGCGTCCGGTTTTAAGGATCCTGACGGCGCGGCCGGGATCCTGGGGCGTATCCTCGCGCCAGTGGTCGACCATGGCCTCGGCGGTCCATGGCATGGCGTCGTCCAGCCTTATGCGCTGGTCCTTCGGTCGAAGACGAAACATCAAACGGCGCGCCGTGATCAGACCCGAAAGCTGGCTCATGATGTTTGTCCTGGCCCGACAAGGCGCTCCGGCGGTGCGACAGCGTCGACAAATAGCGACAGGTGGCGTCCGTCCACGACCGTGCTCGCGGTGCGACTGTGGTCATCGATTCGCAATGGCGGAAAGTTGGACGCCATGAAGGCGCTGGGCTGTGCCTCCAATCGAGCCTGCTTGATCAGGGCGACGAGCGTGGCTTGATCGTAGCCGAACTTGTGCGAGCGCATGAACAGGCCAGGCGTGGCTTCAGCCCCCGCGTAGTGCAAGACCCGCTCTAGCAGCGGCGCATCGCGCGGCTGTCTGCCGAACAAGGCCATCTCACGCTCTGCGAAGAAAGGCCCATCGCCACGCGTATAGGCCGACAGGCAGAGCGCGATGTCAGGGACGATGATGCGCGCTGCGCCCCCTGGCTTCAGCACGCGCCCGATCTCGGCCAGCAGACCCAGTGCGCCTTGAGGGTGGTGCAAATGTTCGAGCACATGGGAGGCGAACACATAGTCCACGGACTTGTCAGCGAACGGCAGTGGACGCATCAGGTTGTGGCGCACATCGCCGTGGCTCGCATCCAATGAGATCCAGCCTTCGATGTGCTCTCCGCCGGCGCCGAGATTGAGCTTTACATCGGCGGTCGCTGGTCCGAGCGCTTCGAGCTGGCGCCGGGCCTGGTGACTGGCATGGTGATCGCCGTCGGCTTCCAAGGCCCCCATATCGGCGTGGAGTTGGCGCAACCGCTCAACCAACGGCGCGAGGGTTTGGGGTGTCGCGTCGAGACACGCCAGGTCTCCGGCCATCCGATCCAGGGCGCGCGCCATTTGCGCCATGAGCCGCAACCCTTCTGTCGGGTCGGCGAGGGGCGGAGCGCTGGCGTCGACCAAGGCCTGGCATGACACCAATGCGGCGATCACGTCCGAGACATAGGCTCTTTCCTCGACATCCGTCTCAGCCATGACCTGCTGCGCGGTGGTGGGCTGGGCAAAGCGCTGGAGGATTTCCACAGTGGCGTGGTCGAGTTGAAACGTTCGCGCACCTGCGGCGGTATCGATGTAAAGGCGCGCAACCTGCTCGCCGAAACCAAGTGCGCCTTTTGGATTGGCGACGAGCGCGAGGGGCTTTGTCACGCTGCGCCGCCCACAAGCACTCGAAACCGCAAACGCTTATGCTCCCACGAAACTCGAAATCGGCAGCCGCGAGCCGCTACGTACTAATCGAAACATGGACGACTTTGAGTTGCAAGTCGATTGCTTGCAGCTATTTGCAGGCGGAGATGAGTGATCGCTTTTGAGCGACTTCAGGTTGTCACTGGCGCGACTGTTTATATGATGATCGCATCGGCCGGTCCGGGAGATGCAAGCGTTTGACGAAGTCCAATTTCGCTCAGCCCAGACCTGACGGCGCTATTCTTCCCGACGATTGGCCTATCGACATGCCCGATGTCGTGACGTCGGAGACAGCAGCGGCAATATGCGGGCGCTACGCCGCCGCGCGCGACGAGGCTCTCCTGTTCGCCTTTCTCGCTGGATCGTTTAGCCGCGGACAGCAGTCGGCTCTTTCCGACCTGGACCTCTACATTGTCGAGGCCGGCGCGCCGCCCATGTTGCGCGAGCAGGTGGTCTTCGAGGGCATGTGCCTGCAAGTCGGAAGCGTCAGCCTGCCCGACGCCTACCTTCTGGTGCAGCAAGGCCAAAAGGCGGCTAATCCGTTCTACGTGGCTGGCGTGGCCGAAAGCCTATACGTCGCCGGCGACCGGGCCACTTACGACCTGTTCGCCGACTTCGCCCGGCGGGTGATGGCGGCTGGGCCCGCCCCCGCGCCGAGCTGGCGCGCGCACCGCAAGCGCGTGGCCCTGGTCAACGCCTATATGAAATGCGGCAAGGCCACGCGGACGGCGGACTTCCTGGGGGCTAGCGTCCGGTTTCTCGACCTGTTGTGCGACTATTGGCAAGTGCGGCAGGGAGGCTGGATTTTCGAACGACCTTGGGCGGTGCGCAAGGGCTGTTTCCCGCAGGCGCTGGACGATGAGTTTTCGCGCCTGATCGTCGAGGGCGCCGTCGATCCGACGCCCTTCCTGCGGCGCGCCGCCAAGATCCTCCAGGACATCGACGCCTTCGCCTGGACCACTGCCGCTTGCGGTCCCTTGCCGCTGAGCCTTGGCTAGCGGTCGCGTTTCAGCGGCAGCGGTGACAACTTGCTGGACGCGCCGTCTTCGTCAGCGATGCGGCCGTCGACGATCCTGATGACGCGGTGGGCTCGGCGAACGAGCGCTGGCCGGTGCGCGACCACGATGCGGGTGATGGGCATCGAGGCGACGAGATCGGCGATCATCTCCTCGGTCTCGGGATCGAGGTTGGCGGTGCCTTCGTCCAGGATCAGCAAGCGCGGGCGTCGATAGAGCGCTCGGGCCAGCAGAATGCGTTGCTTTTGGCCGCCCGACAGGGCCGATCCCATGTCGCCGATCATGGTCATGTAGCCCATCGGCTTGGCCATGATGTCATCGTGCACGCGGGCGGCTGTCGCGGCGGCTTGCACGGCCTCCATGTTCAGCTCCGGATCGAAGAAGGCGATATTGTCAGCGACCGATCCCGACATCAGGCGATCGTCCTGCGCGACGACGCCGGTTGCTGCTCGCAGTTGCCGCCAAGCCTGGGGACTGGCCAGCCGCCCGTCGATCCGCACCTCGCCGCTGGTGGCTTCATTGAGGCCGAGGAGCAGCTTCAGCAAGGTGGTCTTGCCGCCGCCTGAAGGACCCGTAATCGCCAGATAGTCTCCAGGCTCGATCCTCAGGTCGAGATCACGCAAGACCAAAGGGTCGGCGTCGCTGTAGCGGAAGGCGACCTCCGAAAGAACGATACGACCCTCAAATTCCGTTTCGCTCGAGCGCTCGAAGGTCTCGGCCTTGGTCGCGACGATGTCTCCCACCCGTTCCAGATGGAGCTTGGCCAGGCGGAACTGCGACCACTGTAGGATCAGAGACTGTGTGCGGTCGGTAAAGGTCTGGCGGAACGACAAGAAGGCAAACAGCATGCCCAGGGAAAAGCCGCGCGCTTCGATCACCAGCTTGGCGCCCAGATAGATGATCAGCACCGTTTGCAGGCCGGTCACGATCGCCTGCAGGCAGACGCCGATGATCTCGATGCGGCGGAGGGCGACCGTCGTGTTGATCACCCGGCCATAGAGATTGCGCCAAGCGCTCTCGCGCTCGGCCTCGCAGCCCAGCATCTTGATCGTCGTCGCCGCGCGGACCGTCTCCATCAGGCTCGACTGCTCGTTTGCGGCGGCGATCATGTGCTCTTCGTTGCGCGCGCGCGCGATCGGAAAGACGACCGCGCTCAGCAGGCCATTGATCGCCATGGCGACGACCACCACCAGGGCCATCATCGGCGAGTAGGCAAACAGCAACGCCGCTGCCGCCAGCGCCATCACCCCGTCCAGCAGCGAGGTCACAATGCCCCGCGTCAGCAGGTCCTGGATCGCCGAGGTGGAGTTGATGCGGGAAATGATGTCGCCCACGTGCCGCCGCTCGAAGAACGTCGTTGGCAGACGCAGCAGGTGTCGGATCAGGTTGCCGACCACCTGAAACGCGAACATGTTCCCAAACAGCTGGACGGCCCAGTTGCGAAGAGCGTCGGTCAGGGCCTGCAGCACCACGACCGCGCCAAAGGCCAGGGTCAGGACCAGCAGCAGCGCGGTGTCGCCGTGAGCGATCACCTGGTCGACTGTCAGCTGAATCTGCAGCGGCGCCAGAAAGGCCAGGATTTGCAGGGTTGCGGTCAGGAACAGGATTCGCGCCCCAGCGCCGACCAAGCCGCGCGTTCTGCTCCAGAGCATAGACATCCGCAGCGGCGCCTTAGCCTGGATCTTCTCGAAGTTTGCGCTTGGGAACAGTTCCAGCGCCACGCCGGTAAAGGCCTTGGAGACCTCGGAAAGTGGCAGCCGCCGTTCGCCGTAAGCTGGGTCGTGGATGATCGCCTGCCCGCGGCGAACCTCGCGCAGCACCACGAAATGATTGAGGTTCCAGTGCAGGATGGCCGGGGTCGATAGCGAGGCCAGGCCGTCCAGCTCCAGCCGGACGGCGCGGCTGCTAAGCCCCAGACGGTCGGCGATCGACATCAGGCTTCGCAGATTGGCGCCGGCGCTGGAAATGCTGAACCGCTGGCGCAAGCCATTGAGATCGACGTCGTGACCGTGGAAGCTGGCCACCATGGCCAAGCAGGCCAGGCCGCACTCGGCGACCTCGGAGACCAGCATCACGGGCAGGCGCGAGCGGCCGAAGGGGGAGGGGATCACCGCCTCGGTCAACGACGCCGCCCTACGGCATAGAGCGGATCCAGCACCCAGGCGAGCAGCGGGCGGCGATCCAGGATCACATCGGCCTCCAGCAACATGCCCGCCTGCAGGGGCATGCTTCGCCCATAGGCCTGGACCGTCGCCCGATCCAGGTCGACGCGAGCCCGGAAGACCGGTTCGGAAATCTTGAGGCCTGGCGGCGCCTCCGTGGGGTTCAGCACCGTACGCGAGACCGTGCGGACGATACCGTTCCCGGCCCCGAAGGTCTGGTAGGGGAAGGCTTGGTACATCAGCCGGACTTTCTGGCCGGGCCGGATGAAGCCGGCGGCGCGCGAGGGTATGTAGAGCTCGGCCGCCATCGCCGAACCGGCGGGGGTTAGCACCGCCAAGGTGGCGCCGCCTGCAACGGCTTGGCCTACCTCGACCGGCAGAGCGGCGACGCGGCTGGCCACCGGCGCGGTCACCGCCACCGCGTTGGCCGCCGCCAGGGTCGTGCGTTTCTGCGCGGCCGCGGCCTTCAGTTGTTCGGTGCGCGCCGCCAGGCCCGCCAGCGTCGTGGGCAGGTTGGCGGCCTCGCGTTCGGCCTCGTTGATCTGCCTCTGATACTCGAGGGCCGAGGCGCGCATCTGCGAGAGGTTGTCCGCGGCCGACAGCGCCGTGGAGCGTCGCAGATCGATCGCCGCGTCGGACAGGAACCCCTGGAGCCGAAGCGACTCTGCGCGTCGCACCTGTTCTTGAGCGATGGCCGCCTGCTCTTCACCGATCTTGACGCGGGCTTGAGCCTCGACCAGCCCGCGCCGCAGGTCGGCGATCTTCGTGGCGATTTGAGCGCCACGGTTCTGCGCCTGCCGCTGCTCGGCGTCGACGCCGGCGATCTCGGCGGCGCTCTCGTCCTCCAACGCCGTCATCAACACCGGACCGGCATCACCGCCCGTCAGGTCGGTCGAGCGCTTGATGAGCACGATCGGCGCTCCCGGCCGGACGGCCTGGTCTTCCTTGACCAGCACCTGGGTCACGACGCCGTCGCCGCGCGATGTTACGCGGATCAGGCCAGCATCGGGGACGATCCAGCCCGAGACGGTCTCATACCGGACGAACCGCGCTGCGCTCAGTGCTGCGACCACCGCCAGGATCAAGCCCAGCAAGCCCAGGCACAGCGCATTCAGCGATCGCGGCGTCGTCAAGACGACGTCCCCGGTCAACCGACGGGTCGCGTGCTCGACAGCCTCCTTACGGAAAAGGCCTGCCACTGGCTGTCGTCTCCGTCTGCCTCGCGCTAGCGAGCTGTCTCGAGATGCTGGGACTGGGCCAGCGGGCCAAGCTCATTCAGCCACACCACGCCTTCATTCGCCAATTCAAAGACGAAGGACCAGACCTGGTCGGCGGACATTACGTCCTGGGTCAGCGCCGCCAGGTCTGAGACCCGCTTGCGCGCGCCCTCGGCTAACGCGTCGAGCAGGGGATAGGCCTCGAGGGCGAAATCCCAACGCTTCCCACCCAGGGCCAGGGCCACGCTGTCGACCTGCCGTTCGAGTACGATGGTGGGCGCCAAGCTGGCGATCTGGACGTCGAAGTCGGTGCGCCGAAAGATCTCGTACTCGATGACGTGGGGCAGGGCATGGTGGGAGCGTGTTGGCAGGCTGGCATAGTGGCGCTGCCAGAACCGATCGACCAGCTGGTGGTCGAGCTGCTGCTCGACGAACGCCAGGAAGCGCGTCTTGAATGCGTTCTGGGCCTGGAGATAGTCGCCGTCCTGCGATGGTCGCGCGAGCTCGGTGCGGAACGCCGGCGCCTCGCAGGCGCGATCGCGCAGAAAGTTCATCAGGTCCAGCCAGGTGCGACCGGTGAAGCCGACCGTCAGGTGGATCGAGCCTGCCCCGGTCGACTTGGCGTGATGCCACCAGCCGCGCGGAATGTAGAGGACGTCGCCAGGCCTGATCGCGCCCTGCCAGGCGATCTCCAGGTCGTCCCGTAGGCGCTCGAACTCGACGTCGTGCGCCGTGGGGTGGGTTCGTGTCGGCTTATAGACTGTCCACTCCTTCTCGCCCTCTGTCTGGATGATGAACACGTCGTGTTCGTCCCAGTGGGTCCGGAAGCATTTGTCGCCAGTCCAGGAGACATAGACGTTGATGCCGATCTGCTCGCCCACCTCGGCGACCAGCGCCTCGGTCAGCAGCCGTGCGGGCGGATAGTATTCCTGGATCTCGTCCAGCAGGATCGAGTAGCCCTCACTGAGCGCCTTGCGCACGGCGGGCGCCGACAATCGGTCCTTGCCGTAGCTGCCCAAGGTGTCGACGAAGGTCCGGCGATCGGCGCGATAGTCCTCGCGCACCAGGCTGATCCGATTGAGATACTTGGCGGAATTGTCGAGCACGCCATTCAGTTCGTTCCAACTGAACAGGCCATTGACGATTTCGGGTGCGACCGCGCCCTTATAGAACCGCTGCCCTCTGACCTCGCGGTCGAAGGTCTTGGCGTCGATGCCGATCAGGTTCTTGAGCATCAGCGGCGCTCCAGGGCCGGGCCGGCGGCGTCGAACCATGTCGTATGCGCGCGTTCGGCCTCCGCGCGCGCCTTGACGAAGTCATTTCCTGAGCGGTTGCCGCGCGAGGTCGTCTCGCCAATTGCGTCGTCGCGGAACTGAGTGTCGAAACACTCCACGGCCTCGCCATTCCAGGTCCAGACGAACGACTGGTTCACGCGCTCAAGGCGTCGGTAACGACCGGGGAGGAGCGATCGTCCGCGAATGAGGCTCGCGGGGCGTTCGCCATCGTCAGTCTGTGAATGGGGTTGCGTCGGAACCACTGGACTACGATCCATTTCTCACCACTCTCAACCGGCATGCCCGCGTGCAGGGCGTCATCGTCGTGAGCGCCGTCCGGGCGCTGGTTCCTGAAGAAGACGCCGTCGCCCGCGAACCCCTTGATCTTCAGCCGCGGGGCGAGAAACGCTGTCTCGCCGCCGCCATAACCTTCGTTCAGATAGACGATCACCGAGACGGTCCGAGGGCCGAAGGCGTCGTCACCGACGCCATCGTCGCCGTAGGAGGCCTCAGCCGCGTCATAGTGGGCCTCGAACAGTCCACCCGGCGGATAGCGCACCACGGTCAGGTTCTCGGCATTGGCCGCCGGCTCGCCGCAAGCTTCGGCGATGCGGCGCGAAAGGCGGTTCATCAGCAGGTCCTGGCGCCAGGGCGAAAAGCCGACATCCTCGGCGATCCGTCCGCCGTGCTGCTGCCCTCGGCGATCATCGCGCGTGCGCACCGTCGCCGGCCGCAGATGCCCCCGCGCCATAGCCATCAAGTAGCGGCATCCGCTCTCGCCGATCAGGCGCTCAGCATAGTGTAGCCTTGGAGCGTCCGACAGTTGCTCGACCCGCGCTGGCGGAGCTAGCAGCAGGGCGTCGGCCTGCGCCTCCACCGCCCGCAGGCGCAGGGCCGCGTCGTCGAGAGGCGATGCGTCGGGGTCTGCCGCCAGGGCGCGCGCGATTGGTTCGCCTAAAGCCGCCGCATGGTTCCAGCATGATCGTGCAAGGTCGGTCAGATCCTGTCCGGCCTCGTCCGCCAGCGCGCCCAGCACCCGCCAGGCCGGGCCGAAATCAGCGTGGGCAGAGGCCAGCAGGCGGTCGAGGGAACCTGATAGGTTGAGTTCGACTCCATAGCCGCTGGCCATGCAGCTAGACTGTGCGAATAACGCTGAACCCTCGAATTGAGATGAGAATAATCCATTGATCTGAGAAAGTGTCGGCGTCGACGAAAGATCATTCCAGATAACGGATTCTTGAAGCATTCGTCTTTGCCAGCCTTGATACGCGTCAAAGATCCGGATTACGCGGCGCGAGAAATTATAAGCTTAACAATATATCCGAAAGCGTCGCCATTCGGCTTCGGAGACAGTCAAGAGCAATTGCGCCTCAGGAATGAGTGAGAGTCAATCACAATTTGTGATTGACTGATGTGGGGTTTCGTTTCTAGCCTTCCGTGTGGAGGCCTTTCGTCTCCGACCGTGACGACAACGGAGGTTGTTCATGTCATCAAACCCCAAGGATCGGCCCTTCATTCTCCGATCCGAAGCCATCGAGACGACGTCGGAAGATCGCAGCCGCCGCGCCGCGATCATCTCCGAACTGACGGATGCGGATCTCGACCGCGTGGCCGGCGGGACTAACCGCCCGGACTATGCGCCTGAGTGGGATCCCGATCGCGGCAAGGACACCAGCAGCGGTCAAGACTCCTGAGAAAACACGAGGGTCGGGCCTTCCCGACCCTCACCTCGGTCTCATTCGGACTGGATCGCATGCGCCAGACAGAACCCTACGCGCTCATTATGGGCGGATCCGACGATGGCCAGCTGATGGCGGTGCTCAGCGCGTTGAAGGCGCGCGGCGCGCCCTATGTCTTCCTCGATCACTGCGCCAGCCAGGACATAGGGTTTGATGTCCGCGAGGACGGCCGTCTGCGGCTCTGGTTTGACGGCGAGGAGTTGCCACGCCCTAGCGTGGTTTGGACACGCGTCAAGATCAACGCCTTGGTGAGCGTGTGGACCCCCGAAACAGTCGATGAGTTTATCCGCCGCTCGGAGTGGCGCGGCTTCATGTCGACCATTTCCGCCGCCCTCAACGATGTCAGCATTTACACGCTGAGCGCGGTGGCCGAGAGCGGCAGCCGCATACGACAGATGCAGATCGCCGCCAGATGCGGCTTCGTGATCCCAGAATCGAACTGGTTTGTCGGCAAAGCCCAAGCGACGCGGTTTGCCGATCGTCATGCTCGGATCGTGGCCAAGCCGATCGCCGTGCGCAACGTCCCGAAGTTGGAAGGTCAGATAGACAGTTACCGCGTTCTCTTCACCATGGGCGTCGAAGGCGCGGAAGTTCCTGCGATCCCGGACACCGAGTTTGAGGCAGCGCCGACGCTTTTCCAGGAAAGGCTGCCGCGCGGGGTAGAGCACCGCGTTATTGCCTTTCGCGGCCGGGCCTTCAGCTACGCGATCAAGGGGCGCCTGGAGGACAAACTCCGTCCTGACGAGCGTATTCTTTACGGCGGCGAAGCGCGCGGGCGGAAAATCTATGGCGCCCAGTACAGCTATGTTGAAACCCCGCCGTTTGTCGTTGAGGCCACATCGCGCTTTCTCGCCGAGAGCGGATTGCAATATGGCGCCTTCGACTTGATTGAAGACGAAGGCCGCTGGTCGTTTATCGAATGTAACCCCGAGGGGCAGTGGTACGCCGCGTCGTTCTTCAACATGAATGAGGTCGCGGGCCATTTCGCCGACGTGATCGCCGCGCGCCTCACAGAAGCGGCCACAGGCGGCGATCTGGAGCCCTTGGGGCGCATGGCGGATTCCACGCCTTAAGGTTTCCGGAGCAGGGCATGAGCTTACGCCGCTTTGGAGAGCGAGTTTGTTTTTGGCTGGCGCTGCTGGTGTTCTCCGGAGCGGTCGGTGTCGCGCCCGCCTTGGCGGCGGCGGATATCGTCGCCAAGGCGACAGCTGAAATCGCCCAGATACAGGCCGATCAGGCCTTGATCAGCGAACTTGCCGGCATGGGTGCGGTCGACCGTGAGATGCGCGAGCGTTTCATCGCCCTGCGTAAAGTGGCCAGTGAGCCCGAGCGCGTGCAACTCGACCTGATTTGGAAGGCCAAGTACGCCCCCATTGATCGGGCTCATGCCGACCGCCTGAAGGCCTTGATCGGCGATGGACCCTGGTTCAGCCGCAACCAGATCGGACCCATCGCCGAACGGGCGGCCGTATCGATCGTCAACCACTCCAACGATCTGACGTTCCAGAAGCAAATGCTGGCCAAGATGGAGCCGCTCGCGGGTGTCGAAACGCCGAACGGCTACGCCAATCTCTATGACCGTGTCGCCGTGCAGGAAGGGCGCCCGCAACGCTACGCCACGCAAGCAGCCCAGTGCGTTTCGGGGACGAGTACGCCCCCGGCGAACCTGGAGGATCCGGCTAAAGTCGATGCTCGTCGAAGGCAAGTGGGTCTGGAGCCTTTGAGCGAGTATCTGGCCAATCTCGACAAGACTTATGGTCCTTGCACGGGCGTTGGAAGGTAGGCCTTCTCGCCAAACACCCGCTTCTTCTCAGCCCAAAAAAGGAGGTTGTTCATGTCATCAAACCCGAAGGATCGGCCTTTCATTCTCCGGTCTGAAGCTCTTGAAACCACACCCGAAGATCGCAGCCGCCGCGCCGAGATTATCTCCGAACTGACAGATGCGGATCTCGACCGCGTGGCCGGCGGAACTAATCGGCCGGACTTCGGGTCTGACTGGGAGCCAGACAGGCCCGCGGACGCTTACACCGACTCCTGAACGTCATGAGAGGTGGCGCCCCTCAATGCGCTGACCTGCGAGATGATCGCCAACCCGAGTGCATGCCAACCGCTACTCGGACATGGGAAGCTCGAGAGCGCCGCTCGGCATCTTGGCATTGACGCGGACGACGCTCTCGAGATGTCCGAGCAGATCGATCTCTAAGGCGCTAGGGCGCCAGTTCAGTCGGGGCGAGAGTTAAGCGCCCCTCCGATGAACGCCGCATGCCTGGAGGCGCGCCAATGTAGCAAGTGGCGCTGCCCTGCCTTCTAGCGCCGGGGAGATCCCAGGCGCGGTGGCTTCACAGCTGCTTGCTATCGGCCGCTTGGCTGGCTGGCATAGTGCCCGAAGACCCAAGCTGGCTGCGAGGGCGACCAACCGAACGTCCAATCCTTGGAAGCAAGCTAATGTCCGCTGATGGCGCGTCTCGGCCGGCGACAGGCGTTCGGTTAAGGCTAGTAACGCCGAAAGTATAGTTGCCGTGTGAGCGCAGAAGACGAGCGAGCATGGGGCTATGTTAGAGCCTGATCATGGCGACGCTAGGTGTGGTCGAGTTCGTTGGGCAGAAAATCCAAACCTGGAGTCCTAGGCCTTGGCGTTTAGCTCGGCGACCACCCTGGCGTGGCCCGCCTGGGCGCCTTGCCAGCTATCGTACAGATACGTTTCCGTGAGCTCCCCATTCTCAAACACCGCCGTCTCGAAGACCACGGGCTGATCAAAATCTGGCCGGTCGGGCACGTCCAGGTCCTGGTCCATGCCGGAGAATACGGTCGAGACCCTGAACCGGCCGCCGATATTGGTTTGGGCGACGATGCGGCTGCCGTCGGCCAGTGAGGCTCTCATCCAGGCCTCCCAGGCTGCGGCGTTGGGCTCGGGGACCGGCGTGGTGCCGTGAAGGATGTAGGTCCAAGTCTCGGGCATGGTCACTCCTTAAGCGCCAACCTAGCAGAAAGTCTGAGTGCGGCGAGTCCTGGTACCGGGATGAGGACGTCTCAAGCGGCCCTGGATCTTCGCTAGACGAAGCGGGTGTCTGGTCGGCGGTTTCGGCGGTCATGATTCCAAGTTGGAGGCTGTGACATCCAGGAGCCGCGCCCCGCCCGTAACGGGTAGGCTGTGCGAATTTTTGGGTGCGCGCGCTACCTCGAATGTCTAGTTCCTGGAGGAGCGGCAAGGACAGCTCGTGGCGCGATGTCGCCAGTACCGCGCCGCGAGCGGCTCGCTGTTCTCGAGGGCGGCCCGACCGTGCCGTTTCGCCGACCCGCTGGGCGCGGCGCACAAGCCACGAGCAAGCGGTCGTACTGTTCCTCATTTAAGGTCTGTCGAGATTCGCGCCGTGCATTTTGCCAAGGCGGAGATTGTCCTTGGCGGGCCTAGGTTCGGCGCGCATGGTGCTTTGAGGCGCCATCCGAAGGGCCCCGTTGATCGGGAGGCATCAGCATGGCGATCGATAGTCTCTCCGAACTCGAACGCGACGCCTTGACGGAGCTTGTCAATATTGCCGTCAGCGGCGCGGCGACGCGACTGCGGGCCATGATCGGCTCGGAAGTGTCTCTGAAGGTCCCGGTCGTCGAGGTCCACGAAGCTGAAGACGCCGCGCGGGCGCTTGTTAGTTTCAACGGCGAGACGCTGACGGCCGTGCGCCAGGCATTTTCCGGGCGACTGAACGGTCAGACGATGTTGCTGTTCGGTCCTGAGGACGGCCATACGCTGGCGCGGGCTGTCCTGGGCGAAGGCTATTTCGAAGAGGATTATGCGGACCTGCAGGACGATACGCTGGGCGAGATCGGCAACGTCCTGCTTCTGGGGCTTTTGGCCACCATCGGCTCGATGTTGAACTTAACCTTCAAGGTGGCCATACCGACCGTCTCGATCCTGGTGGCGGACGAACTGTTTCCCGCCGAAGACGGCCGCGTGGTCCTGCTGATCCATGTCGACTTCAGCGTCCGCCAGATCAATACGCGCGGCTATTTCGCGCTGGTCCTGGGGCTGGGCAGCTTTGAAGCCTTGCACGAGATCATCCGTGCATTTCTGTGCGACCTTTTCGAGACCGCCCCAGCCTAGCGAGCGCTCCGTTAAGCCTGGTATTCGCGAACGTATCGCAAGTCCTGCCGAAGGCGGAACGACCGCCTAAGCGCCCCGTTGCTTGTCTCGACAGTCTCCCTGGCTGTTCATGGAGACTAACACGATGGCTGACGCCCCCAAACTCGACGCCGTGGCCCTGCTGAAGGCCGATCACCGCAAGGTCGAAGATCTTTTCGCCAAATTCGAAGCCGCCACCGGCGACGGCAAGAAGAAGGCCCTGGCCGAGCAGATCTGCATGGAGTTGACCGTCCACACCAAGATCGAGGAGGACATCTTCTACCCGGCCTGCGAGGGCAAGGTGGAGGCGGACCTGCTGAAGGAAGCCTATGTTGAGCACGACGGCGCCAAGGTGCTGATCGCCGAGATCGAAGCGGGCGGCCCGAACGACGAATTCTACGACGCCAAGATCAAGGTGCTCTCGGAAATGATCGAGCACCACGTCAAGGAAGAAGAACAGCGCGTCGAAGGCATGTTCAGCCAAGCCCGCAAGGCCGGCCTCGACATGGATGCCCTGGGCGAGCAGATGGCGGCCGAGAAGGCCGAGTTGGTCGCCAGCTACAAGGCCGGCGGTCTACCGGTCCCCGAGACGCCGACCCTGCAAGGCACGGTGCTCGCGGCCCACTGATGGACAAGCTGTTCGCGAAGTTCGCGAACGCCACGGCGAAGGCGACGGGTAGCCCCGTCGCCTTTTTGCTGTGCGTCGCATCCGTGCTGATCTGGGCCGTTACCGGGCCGATCTTCAAGTTCTCCGAGACTTGGCAGCTGGTGATCAACACCGGCACGACCATCGTCACTTTCCTGATGGTGTTTCTGATCCAGAACACCCAGAACCGTGACGGCGTCGCCCTCCAGACCAAGCTCGACGAACTGATCCGCGCCTCCGACGCTGAGGACGAGTTCATGGGCATCGAGAAGCTGACCGACAAGGAGCTCGCCGCCCTGCACCTGCGCTGTGAACGCGCCGCCGAGCGCAGCACCAGGGTCGCCGACAAGGCCAAGGCTGAACGCGCGGCGCGCGCCACGGTCGCGCCATGAGCGGGTCCGAAAAGGATGGGAGCGGCGTCAACCGCTCCGACCACGTCGCCGAGTCCGTCGAAGCGGTCGCCAGCTTTCACCGCGAGCACTATCGCAGCGCCACCGGCCTGCAGCGCGCGATCGACGCCGTTACCGATCGTCTGGGCCGCCCGGCGGCGGTGATCGTTCTTCTCATTGTGGTCTGCGCCTGGGCGGGTCTGGCGGCCTGGCGCGGCGGCGGACAGGTCGATCAGCCGTCCTTCGCCTGGCTGGAGTTGGCGGCAACGGTCGCGGCCCTGCTGGTCGCTTTCTTGATCCTTGTCACTCAGCGGCGCGAGGACCTGCTGGCCGATCGCCGCGCCCAGCTCACCCTGGAACTGGCGCTGCTGGCCGATAAGAAGAACGCCAAGATCATCGAGCTTCTGGAAGCGCTGCGCCGCGACGAACCCAGTCTGGCTAATCGCTTCGATCCGGAGTCCGAGGATATGGCCAAGCCGACGGACGCGGCCGCTGTGGCCGCCTCGATCGAGGCCAATGCCAGCGACCCGCGCCGAGCCTAATTGGCGTAGCCCTCAATTCAGGCCAGGCGCAGGGCGACCGACGTGACCGTGTCGACCATCTCGTCGAGCCTGTAGGGCTTGGCCATGAAGCGACCATCGTCCGGAACCGGAGCCTGCAAGGCCTGTCCCGAAGTTACGACGAGCTGGATGCAGGGCCAGAGCTCATGGACGAGCGCGGCCAGTTCCAGGCCGTCGAACGCTCCAGGCATGTTGACGTCGGTGAACAGCACGCCCACGTCGGCCCGCGACTTGAGGATATCCAGGGCCTCCTGGGCGCAATTGGCCTGGATAACCTGGAAGCCGGCGTCTTCAAGACTCTGGCACGCCACCATCCGAACAACGGGCTCGTCGTCGACCAGCAAAACGAGGGTGTGATTGGGATGGGTCATGGGACGGCAACTGGTGGCAGGTCGCAAGGTTCCCAAGGGAATCGTTCCGCAAGAATTTGAATTTATTAATAAAGATTGGGCTTCGCTAAGGTTGGAACCATGTGGTGGTCGAGGGTTTCCCTTCCCACCTCTGGGAGATCCAAGACATGTTGAGACCGATTATGGGCGTCGCGCTGGCCGCGATGCTGCTGGCCGCGTGCGGCCAGAAGAACGCCGACCGTGATAAGGTCGAAGGGCCGGCCGTGTCGGCCGCCGCCGCGCCGACCAATGTCGCCGTCGACACCAAGCCCACCACCGGCGAGAGCGGCCCGACGCCGGGCGCCAGCTCCTACACCGCTGACCAGGCGCGGATGGCGATCGAGAAGGCCGGCTACACCGAGCTTGGCCCGCTGAACCAGAACGCCAATGGCCTTTGGCAGGGCGAGGCCATGAAGGACGGCAAGAAGGTCAGCGTGTCGATCGACTACAAGGGCGCGATCACCGCGCTCTAGGTCTCGACGCGTCGCCGTCTCCAAATCACATCACACCTAGGACGCCTATCATGAGCAAGACGATCACCCGGCTGTTCGATAGCCATACCCAAGCCCTCGACGCGATCTCCGATCTGGAAGCGCGCGGCATCGACCACGACAAGATCAGTCTGGTCTCCAACAATGCCGACAAGTGGCACGACGGCCATAAGCACACCGATGGCGACAACGACACGGCCGATGGCGCGGGCAAGGGCGCAGCCACTGGCGGCCTGTTCGGCGGCGGCGCGGGCCTGCTGGCCGGCCTCGGCATGCTGGCGATTCCAGGTCTTGGCCCGGTCGTGGCGGCCGGCTGGCTGGCGGCCACCGCCGTGGGCGCGGCGGTCGGCGCCGTCGCCGGCGCGGCCACCGGCGGCCTCCTGGGCGCGCTGAAGGACGCGGGTCACAGCGACGACGAAGCCAATGTCTATTCTGAAGGCGTTCGTCGCGGCGGCAGCCTCGTTAGCGTCAAGGCGCATGACGACGAGATCGCCACGGTCGAAAGCATCCTGAGCGATCGCCGCGGCGTGGATGCGGCGATGCGCGGCGACGCCTACCGCCAGACCGGTTGGACGGGCTTCGATCCGGCCGCCACGCCCTACAGCACGGACGATATCGGCCGCGAGCGGGCGCTGTATGGCGAGTCGCGCTCGTTCTCGCCGACCGACGATGTCGCCGTCGATGACGACACGCGTCGCGCCGAGCGTCCGGCGACGGACCCGATCCGCCCAGGTTACTGATCGAAATGCGCCGCCTCCCGGAGTTCTGGGAGCGGCGCGAAAGACGTGATCAAGCGTGATGCCACGTTTGCTGCATCGCAGCATTATACTGCGATGCAGCATTTGGCTGCGCTGATCAGGATGACGGCATGCCGGGCCTAGGTGACACGACCGCGATGCTGGCGCGGCTGCGCAAGACATCGTCCTTCTCGTCAGGATCCGGCGGAGCTCTAGAACGGACGGAGTCCTTCGGGCCCAATCCTGGCCAGCTGAATCTGCTGAGCTATCGGCCCGCGCGGCTGCTCCCGGGCGCGCCCCTGGTGGTGGTCCTGCACGGCTGCACACAGGCGGCCGAGACCTACGCCGTCAATGCCGGCTGGCTTACGCTGGCCGACCGTTTCGGCTTCATGGTCCTGGCCGCCGAGCAGCTCGCGTCCAATAACCCCAATCGCTGCTTCAACTGGTTCTCGCCGGGCGACGTTCGTCGGGGAGAGGGCGAGGCCGCATCGATCGCGTCCATGGTGGCGCATCTGGTCGCGGCCCATGATCTCAACGCGGACCAAGTCTTCATCACCGGCCTGTCGGCGGGCGGCGCGATGACCGCGGCCATGTTGGCGACCTATCCAGACGTCTTCGCGGGCGGCGCGGTGATCGGCGGCTTGCCCTATGGCGTCGCGCGCAATGTCCAGGATGCGTTGCGGGTGATGAGCCGCGCCGACGGCCGCGCGGCCGGGGAGTTGGGCGCTCTGGTCCCCAGGCCGCAAGGGAAGGGGCGTCCCCCGCGCCTGTCCATCTGGCATGGCGAGGCCGACTTCACCGTTCAGTCGGGAAATGCGCATGACCTGGCCCAGCAATGGAGCGCCGTCCATGGCTTGTCTTCGGCCCCGCATCGCGTCGAGCCTCATGCCTTCGGGACACGCTCGGTCTGGCGATCGGCGGTGGGAGAACCACTGGTCGAAATGAATCTCGTACGGGGCCTGGGCCATGGAACGCCGCTGTCGACCAAGGGCGAGGACCCGCTTGGCAAGGTGGCGCCGTTCATGTTGGAAGCGGGCGTCTCCTCGTCGCTCGAGATTATCAGGTTCTGGGGGATCGATACGGCAATCAAACGGGCGGCGTCAGTTCAACCTGCCGCGGAAGCCGTGGCGATGCCGACCGTATCGGGGGATTCGGAAGGTGGTCACCTGGGCCAAGTGGTTATGGACGCGGTCAGCGCGGTCGCGCCCGGTGTTCAGGAGACCATCGCCAAGGCGCTACGGGCCGCTGGCCTGCTGAAATAGAACGGAAGGACAAAATTCCGCCGTGCCCCGCCGTAAGGGGTCACCTCGCTAACGCCAGTAGGAGACGCTCCACCAGCAGGCGACGCGCGTCTCCGTCTTCGGTGGGAGCGGCGATCAGCAGCCGGTTGTCCTCCAGCCGAGCTTGCGGAGCGACGCGCGCCGTTCGGCCGAGCGCGAGGGCAGTTTCGGCCGGGTCGAGGGTCAGGGCCAGACCTTTGGGCCCCGCACTGACCTGGCGGACATTGGCGGCGCGCGCCAGGATCTGCAGACGCGTCAAGCCCAGCAGGTTCACGGTCGCCGGTGGCACGGCGCCGAAGCGGTCCTCCAGCTCCTCCTCGAAGGCGTCGATCTCGGCCAGACCCTCCAGCCGAGCCAACCGTGCATAGAGGTTGATCCGCGTGACCGGGTCGGGGACGTAGTCCAGCGGGATCGCGCCGGCTTCGCCTAGGTTCAGCACGGGCGTCCATTCGGCGGCCTTGGCTTCGCCGCGCGCCACGCGCACCGCGCGTTCGAGCAGGCGCTGATAGAGCGCCGCCCCGATCATCCGGATGTGGCCGGCCTGGTCTTCCCCGACCAGATCGCCGCCGCCGCGCAGGTCGAGGTCCCGCGCGCTGATCGCTAGGCCGGAGCCCAGCCGATCGAAGGCTTCAAGCGTCGAGAGTCGCGCCCGCGTGGCCTCGGACATATCGTCGTGGGGATCGGCCAGCAGATAGGCGATGCCCTGGACGCGCCCACGCCCGACCCGACCCCGCAGCTGGTGCAGTTGCGACAGGCCGAACCGATCGGGACGCCAGACGAACATGGTGTTGGCGCGCGGTACGTCGAGACCGCTCTCGATGATGTTGGTAGCCAACAGGACATCGCCTTGGCCGTCGGCGAAGCCGACCATCACCGCGTCAGCGTCCTCGGCCGAAAGGCCTCCGTGGGCGACGAGCACGGAGAGCTCGGGCGCCAGTTGGGCCAATCGCTCGGTCAACGGTTCGATGTCCTCAATGCGCGGAACGACGAAGAAGCTCTGGCCGCTGCGCCGCTTCTCGCGCAGCAGGGCAGTGCGCAGGCTGGCCGGATCGAACGGGGCTAGGAAGGTGCGTATCGGCCGACGGCGCGCCGGCGGGCTGGCGATCAGGCTGACGTCCTGAATCCCGACCATCGCCGCCTGCAGAGTGCGCGGGATCGGCGTGGCGGTTAGGGTCAGCAGGTGGCCGTCCCTCGCCAAGTCGCGCAGCTGCGCCTTCAGCGCGGCGCCGAACTTCTGCTCCTCGTCGATGATCATCAGGCCCAGATTGTCGAAGGCCACATCCTTCCCAGCCAGGGCTTGAGTGCCGATCACCACCCCGATCTCGCCTCTGTCCAAGCCATGTTTGACAGCGCGGGCCTCGGCCGGGGTTACCAGGCGCGACAGATGGGCGACGCCGATGCCCGTACCGGCGAAGCGGCGGCGGAAGGTCTCGAAATGCTGCCGCGCCAGCACCGTGGTCGGCGCGGCGATGGCGACCTGGCGTCCGCCCAACGCCACGGCCGCTGCGGCGCGCAGAGCCACCTCCGTCTTGCCGAAGCCGACGTCGCCGCAGATCAACCGATCCATCGGCCGCCCAGAGGCCAGATCGGCCAGCACGGCCTCGATGGCGGCGGACTGATCGGGCGTCTCCGGATAGGCGAAGCGCGCCGCGAACTTGGCGTAGGCCGCCTTGGGGGGAACGATCGGCTCGCACGTGCGCGCCTCGCGGGCCTTGGCCAGGGCGACCAGCTGCAGCGCGGCCTCGTCGACCTGGCGGCTGACCTCGGCTCGGCGCTTTGTCCAGCCGTCGCCGGTCAGACGGTCCAGGGTGACGGCGGTGTCCTCGGCGCCATAGCGCCAGATGCGTCCAATCTCCTCGACGGGCGCGAGAACGCTGGCCCCGCCATAGTATTCCAGCTGCAGGGTGTCGCGCTCCAGGCCGTCGATCGCCACGCTCTTGAGGTCGCGCAGAACGCCGACCCCGTGGTCCTCGTGCAGGATGACGTCGCCTATCCGCAGGTCGGGCTCGGCCAGCAGGTCCGAGGCGCTGGTCGCGCTGCGGGCGGCGATGCGGCCGCCAACCACGTCACTGGCGGCGATCACCGCCAAGCCCGCTGCGGCGTCGACGAAGCCGGTGTCCAGATCGAGCTGCAGGCTGACCACCTCGCCAAGATCGCAGGCCAGGGCGGCGGCCCAGTCGGCGACCGGCGTGGGCTTGAGGTCGAGGCCCCGCGCCAGGGCCTTGGCCAGCGGCCGCTGCTCGTGCTTGAGGCCGGTCAGCACCACGCGCCGATGCGCTTGGCGCTGCGCCTCGACCAGATCGCAGAACGCCCGACCCGGATTGCGCTGGGTCGCCAGGTTGGGGATGGAGGTGACGTCGTCGAGGTCGAGGACTCGAGGCGTCCAACTGGCCAGTCCATCCGCCAGCGCTTCGCCGAACAGGTAGAGGCCAGCGGGGGCGGGCGGCGTCTGGCCATCGATCCCGCCAAGGCTTTGCCGCGCCTCGAACGCCTCGACGATGTGCAGTTCGACGTCGGCGAGGCGAGCAGGGGTCTTGTTGTCCTGCGAGACGCGCGCCTTGGGCAGGATGTCGAACAGGGTTTCAAGCGCGCCGTAGCGGTCGGCCATGGCATGCTCCAGGCCCTGCGAGCGCGGCGGCGAAGCCTCGTCGCCCTCCTGCGCCTCGTCGATCCACTCGCTGGCGGGGCCCAGCAGCAGGGCCTCGGCTTGGCCTTCGGAGCGCTGGGTGAGCGGGTCGTAGAGACGGATCTCGTTAATCGCTCCCGTCTCGTCCAGCACGATGCGCACTGGACGGGCCGCATCGGCCGGAAAGATATCGGTGACCTCGCCAAGGAAGGCGATTTCGCCGGGCTCGTCGATGCGGTCGTCCACGACATAGCCCGTGCAGGCGGCGAACCGCGCCAGGGCCTGGAGATCGAGGGGCGCGCCGCGCTCCAGTGTCATGAACGCCGTGTCCAGGATCGTCCGGGGCGGAAGCTTCTGGACCAGCGCTTCGGGCGAGGTGACGACGATGCGTGGGACGCTGGCCTTGGCGGCCAGGGCGCGCAAGGTCCGCATCCGCCGTCCCATGAGGTCGCGCGAGGGGGAGGCGCGATCATAGGGCAGGCAATCCCACGGCGGCAGGACCAGGACCTCAAAGTCGTTGGTCAGGCCGGCCAGCGCTCGGCCGATCTCCTCGGCCCGGCGCTCGCTGGAGGCGATGTGAATGCTGACGCCACGCCCGACACTGGCGGCCAAGGCGACAGCGACCGCCGCGGCCGGAGCCTGTGCCCCGGCGTTGGCGCGAGGACGTTCGGGCCGCGCGCCGGGGGTGAGAATATCGCCGATCGGCGGTTCGACGTCTTCGGTCGTGGGCATGAAGTCCTTCCCCCGCGCGAACCTCAGAATGGCCGCGCAGGGAGCAAACACCGCGCGTTCCAGGTCGTTGCACTGCGGTTTGGCGTACATTTGTTCCGTGGAGTCGCCGACACAGGAACGTGGCCGTGCGCGCGCCGTTGTCGTCTTCCGCGCGTCTCGTTCAGGGAGGGCGTCAGGGGATCGATCATGGGGCAATCGCAACCGGGCAAGGCCAGCAAGGCGCCGCGCCCCTCCGAACGCGGGCCCGTTCTCACGCGCATGCGCAATCTGAAGATGGCGCGTTCTGCCCACGCTTATGTGCGCGGCAGCACCGTCAAGTTCTACGAGTGGCTGGAGGCGAGCGGCGGAAAGCTGCCCAGTGGTCCGCCGATCTGGATCTGCGGCGACTGTCATATTGGCAATATGGGCCCGCTGGCCGACGCCAAGGGCCGCGTCGACATCCAGATCCGCGATCTGGACCAGACCGTGATCGGTAATCCGGCCCACGACCTGATCCGCCTGGGTCTGTCCCTGGCCTCGGCGGCGCGCGGCTCGGACCTGCCCGGCGTGATCACCGCCCGCATGCTCGAAGGCCTGATCGAAGGTTACGAGGACGCCTTGGCCGAGGACTTCGACGCCAAGTCGCGCCATCCGCCGATGATCGGCGCAGTCCTGGGCGAGGCGTCCAACCGGACCTGGAAGCATCTGGCGGCCGAGCGCCTCAACGGCAGTCGGCCCGAAATCCCGATCGGCAAACGCTTTTGGCCCGTGAACCGCAGCGAGCGGCGAGAGCTGGAAACCTTGTGTCTCAGCCAGCCGATCCGCGACTTGGTGATGGCCCTGAAGTCGCGCGATCGCAAGGCCGAGATCCGTCTCCTCGACGCCGCCTACTGGATGAAGGGCTGCAGCTCCCTGGGGCGTTTGCGCTACGCTGTCCTGCTCGAGGTCGACGGCGGCGACGGCGCGCCCGACATCTGCTTCCTGGACCTGAAGGAGGCGGTGAAGGCCGCCGCGCCGCGTGATCCGAAGGCTGATATGCCGCGCGATAATGCCGAGCGCATCGTCGCCGGCGCGCTGGCGCTGTCACCGAACCTGGGCGAGCGCATGGCCGCCTGTCGCTTGCTGGGCAAGTCGGTAATCGTCCGCGAGCTAATGCCGCAAGACATGAAGATCGAGCTGGTCGGCCTGACGCCGGACGAGGCGATGGCCGCGGCCCAGTCCCTGGCGCGCGTGGTCGGTGACGCGCACGGCCGGCAGATGGATGAGAAGACCCGCCTGGCCGGGGGGCCGAACTGGCCCGCAATCGCTCGGGCCTGCTCGACGCGCCGTCCTGGCTATGGTCCAGCGTCGTGGAGCTGACGGCGGCGCACGAGGCGGCCTACCTCGAACACTGCCGCCGCCATGCTCTGGGTCTGGATCTCTAGGATAAGGCGACGCCGGTTCACTGCCTGGCTCAGCGGGCCTTGGACGGTGAGCGCCCCGTCTTCGTCCGCCGAGGTTCGTTTCCGGCCCAGACGGGCGCGAAGAGCTTGCAGAGCGGAGCCATCAAGGCCGCCACAACCAGCAAGCCGGCTGAGAGTTCGAAGAGCCAGATCATTAGGTTTTCCAAAAGGCGCCAGGCAAAGGGCGCGTTGACGGCGACGCCGTGGGAAATCGGCGAGCGTCCGGAGGCGGAGATCATAGGTATCGAGGTCGCAAGCGCGCGACGTCCGCCACGCGCTTGCGATCGTGCAGGGTCAATAGATGTCGCGGACGTCGACCCTGAGGCTTTTGCTCAACCCGTCGAGCCTGGCCATGATGATCGCCTGTCCCTTGGGGCCGAGATAACCCTGGCGCGTGCGCAAAGATTGCTCCTGGCGCTCGATGGCGACGAGCGTGCGTCTGGCTTGGCTGACCTCCGCCCGGCTCAAGCGGCCGTTCTGCGCGCCGCGATCGATCCGTTCGGCAAGCTGCGCCTGGCGTTCGTCGATGCTGGGCGCGCCTTGTCCCTTGCGTTCGGGGCCTTGGGGCATGTTGGCGTGTTGCGCCCGCGCCTCCGTGGCGAACCATTGGCCGCGCGCGTCATAATAACCGACTGCCTCGCCACGGACCCATCGGCCCTTGTCATAATAACCCGGCTGAGGATCGGCGATCCAGGCGCCGTTGGCGTCTCGACGTCCGCTGGCCTGGCCCTCCATCCAGTGGCCGTCGGCGTCGTAACGGCCCGTGGCAGGGCCCGATATCCACTGCCCGGACCGGTCGTAATAGCCTGACGCGGCGGTGATCCAGCGTCCGTCCTGGGCATAGTAGCCGCCGGCCGAAGCCGGGACCCAGACGTTGTTGGCATAGTAGCCGCTCGCCGAGGCGTCCGTGTTGGCCTGCACCCAGCGTCCGTCGCGCCCGTAGTAGCCGCGCGGCGCGCCGTCGACCCAGCCGCCATCGCGGTTGAAGTAGCCGGTGGCGTCGCCTCGGGCGACGGTGTTGGCGTGCCAGGCGCCTTGGTTGTCATAGAAGCCGTAGGCGCGAGCGCAGTCTTGCTTGCCCTTCGTCGCCTGATTGCCGATCAGGGCGCCAGCGACGCCGCCAACGACCGCGCCTTCATTGCGATTGCCATGACCAGCGATAGCGCTGCCTGCGAGGGCGCCGATACCCGCGCCAGCGAGGGCGCCGACAACGCGGGCGCCTTGCCGCTGCTCGCAGGTCTGTTGCGCGAGCGCGAGGGTGGGGATCAGGGCCGCGGCGCAGACGCCGGCGACCAGGGTTTGAATTCGCATTTTGTGGGGGTTCCTAGGGAAGAGGCGTACTCTTTCCAGAAGGGATATATAGTCTGCTTCATTTATATATTCAAGAATTAAAGAAAGTAATTATGCGTGGAACCAAAATGAAGTTATGAATTGTGAAGAATCTGAAATTCTAAAGCGATGTAAATTCAGATATTTGATTCTGCCTTTACCCGAAGGATCTCGGATCCTGCGGGGTGATGTCCCATCCCTGAGCATTCCGCTCCGCAAGGCCGAGGTCGGTTAAGGCCCGAGCGCTGGAGATGTTGATATACGGGACCTCTTTGCCCTGGCGCTTGCGCTCCAGGTTCTCAAGGGCGTTTCGTTGAGCGTCGGTCAGGTTCATATGCAAGCAACGCGTAGCAGACCGCAAAGGCCCAGATTTACACAGGCATCGTCACTGGAAAGCCTGGCTTGCCGTCAGCGCAGCATGGGCTTGATGGCCGCCAGGTCATTGCGCAGGGTGGTGGCGGCGACGCCGGCCTCGCCCATGGCGTGGCTGATCTGGTCCAGGCCCAGCACCACGTCGCCAGCGGCGTAGAGGCCGGGGATGCTGGTGCGCTGATGAGCGTCGACCTTGATGCAGCCGTCCTCGGTGACCGCCGCGCCCAGGGCCCGCGCAAGGTTGGAATGGACGTCCGATCCCAGCGACGGATAGACGGCGTCGAAGCGCAGACGTCCCGCCGTGCAGGTCACAACAAGACCGTCGCTCTCAAGGTGGAAGTCACACACCGGGCCGGCGAAGCGTTTGACGCCAAGGGTGTCGAGACGCGCGCGGGCAGCCTCGTCCAGCCCATCTTCGCCGGTCAAACCGATCAAGCTGACGTCGGCGGTGTAGCTGCGCAAGAACTCGGCCTCCCGAGCCGCTCGTGGACCACGGCCGACAACCGCTACAACCTGGTCGGTGACTTCGTAGCCGTCGCAGACGGGGCAGTAACGCAGGCGGCCTTGCCGGAGCGCCTCGGCATGAAGGTCGTTGTTCATGAACGGCCGGCGGTTGGTCACGCCGGTGGCTAGCAGGACCGTGCGGGCCGAGATTTCGCGATCGGCCAGGGTGGCGAAAAAGCCATCGGCGCCGCGCCTAAGATCGGTGACGCGTCCGGCGATCAGCTCGGTTCCGTACAGGACAGCCTGTTCGCGCATCCGCTCCAGCAGCGCCACGCCGGAGATCCCTTCGGGAAATCCGGCGTGGTTGCGGGTGAGCGGGATCTGCGCTGCGCGACTGTCGCCGGCGTCGACCACTTGCACGGACAGGTGGAAGCGCGCGGCGTAGATCGCGGCGGTCAGGCCGGCAGGCCCGCCGCCGATGATCAGGCAATCGATCATGCCGGCCAGGATGACCGCCTAGTCTTTCAGGCTGGCCGGAACATGGCCGCCGTTCTCGGCCAGCTTGGCCCAGACCGCCTTTTGCAGGGCGATGTTCTGCTCGGCGCTGCCGTCGGCGCCGACATGGACGCCAAGCTCCTGGCCCAGCTCCGTGCGCGCCTGGAGACTGGAGTCCAAGTCCAGCAGCTTCAGCAGGTCGACGATCGAGGTGCGCCAGTTGCCGCCACCGCCCTTCTGCGCCGCCAGGTCAGTCAGAACGGCCTCGACGTCGACGGGCGCAGAGGGCGCCGGAGTGGACGAAGGCGCTGCTGGGGTGGTCGCAGCGGGCGCGGCCTGAGGCGCTGGGTGCGGCGCTTCCGAGGCCGGGTTGCGGTGGAAGATCTTGTTCAGGATGCTGCTGAAGATGCTCATGTAAATCCTACTGTAGGTCTCACGCGAGGCGTGCGATGTCGGGCTAATCCGCCCGGCTGGGCTTCGTTCCGAGGTGTCGTTAGGCCGCCGCCGCCAGCGGCTTGGGCGGCGGACGCACCAGGGGCTCGCGCGCCCAAACGCGGCCGGCCGAAGCCGCGGCGATGAAGTCGTCGAGGCTGGCGTCGGGCAAGGCGATCAGGCCCGCGTCGTCATCGGGTCCGACATCGATGATCCCGCCGGCCGCGAACAGCGGCGCGGCCGAGGGCAGGTAGGCAATGACCTTCAGGTGGCCGTAGGCGTCGCGCAGGAAGTTGACCGCCGCCGCCTCGATCGCCAGCTGCTCGCCGCCATCGTCGGACGGCAGGATCGCCACCGCGTCGAACAATACCGAAGGACCACCGTCGATCTTGTGATCGACCGGTAGCACCGCGCCGCTGGCCGTGGTGACGCCATAGATGGTCGGGCCGATGATCTGTAGCTTGGCGCCGGCGGCTTCGACCGCTGCCTTCAACTTGGCGATCAGCTTGTCGTCGCAGCCGTCGCTGACCAGGGCGCCGATCTTGCGACCCTCCAGGGTCGGCGCGGCCTTGGCCAGCAAGCTGAGCATCGGCGAAGGCTCCATGTCCTTGGCCGGGATCGGGGCAGGGGCGGGGACGATCTTGCCCGGGAAGCCCAGACCCTCGGCCACCGACTGGGCCAGGAAGTCGTCGATATGGGCCAGCCGCGACAGCACCGCCTCACGGATGCGTGGCGTCACGCACTTGCTGAGCTCGAAGACCAGGGCCGCGACGATGTGGTCCTGCTCGGGCTTGGTCTGGCTGGCGAAGAACAGGCGGGCCTGAGTGTAGTGGTCGGCGAAGGTCTCGGGCCGCAGACGCAGCTGCTCGCCGGCCTCGGGATTGGGGAAGGTCTGGTAGCCGGTCTCCAGCGACTCCCGCGCCACCGCGGCGCCGAGACTGGAGGGCTCATAGTTCACCTGACCCTTGGGCACGCCCATCTGCATGTGGCCGTCACGCTGCAGGTTGTGGAATGGGCACTTGGGCTGGTTGATCGGGATCTGGTGGAAGTTGGGCCCGCCCAGGCGCTTCAGCTGCGTGTCCTGGTACGAAAACAGCCGGCCTTGCAGCAGCGGGTCGTTGGTGAAGTCGATCCCCGGCACGACGTGCGCGGCGCAGTAGGCGACCTGCTCAGTCTCGGCGAAGAAGTTGTCGGGGTTGCGGTCCAACACCATGCGGCCGACCACGCGCAGGGGGATGACCTCCTCGGGGATCAGCTTGGTGGCGTCCAGCACGTCGAAGTCGAAGCTGTCGGCCTGTTCCTGGGTGAAGGTCTGCAGGCAGAACTCCCACTCAGGGAAGTCGCCGCCCTCGATGGCTTCCCACAGGTCGCGGCGGTGGAAGTCGGGATCGGCGCCGTTGATCTTCAGGGCTTCGTCCCAGACCACCGACTGGGCGCCCAGCTTAGGCCGCCAGTGGAACTTGACGAAGGTGCTGTCGCCCGCCGCGTTGATCAGCCTGAAGGTATGGACGCCGAAACCTTCCATCATCCGCAGCGAGCGCGGGATGGCCCGGTCGCTCATCGCCCACATGATCATGTGCATGCTCTCGGGCGTCAGCGAGATGAAGTCCCAGAAGGTGTCGTGAGCCGTCGCCGCCTGCGGGAACTCGCGGTCGGGATCCTGCTTGGCCGCGTGGATCAGGTCGGGAAACTTGATGGCGTCCTGGATAAAGAAGACCGGCATGTTGTTGCCGACGAGATCGAAGTTGCCCTGCTGGGTATAGAACTTGACCGCAAAGCCGCGCACATCGCGCGGCAGGTCGGCCGAGCCCTTGTTGCCGGCTACGGTCGAGAAGCGGGTGAACACCGGAGTCCGCTCGCCCGGCCGCTGCAAGAAGTCGGCGGCGGTGACGTCGGCGCACGAGTCCAGACACTCGAAGAAGCCGTGCGCGGCCGAGCCGCGGGCATGGACCACGCGCTCGGGAATGCGCTCGTGGTCGAAGTGCATGATCTTTTCGCGCAGGATGAAGTCTTGCAGCAGCACCGGACCGCGCGCGCCGGCCTTCAGCGAGTTCTGGTTGTCGCCGATCGGCACGCCCTGATTGGTGGTCAGCTGGGTGTCCGGGCCGTCCGCCTGCTGGTGCGTCTCGCCGCCAGGCGCGACTAGGACTTCGCCCTCGGTCGACGGACCGGCGGGCTGGGGGATCTTCAGTGCGGTCGGGGGCTTGGCGCTGACGCGCGAGGCCTTGGTCTTCGCCGGGGTGGCCATGAGCGTCTTTCGATTGGATGGATGTGCAGGGCTAACGTTGGCCGCAAGCCGAGGTTGCGGTCGGCCATCCGACACATCGGGCGCTGCTCCTTGCGGTCGGGCGACGCCGTGACCCCGCTTCGGGGGCGATGACTGAACCTAGCTTGAGCTTCGGCGTTGAACCGATGTGCGTCGCCTCGGGGGTCCGGCGCGTCATCCGCGGAGCGACTATGTCTGAAGTAAGGGCCGAGAGCCAAAGCGCGCGCGTCAGCACGGGCGTGCCTGGCCTTGACGACATCCTAGGCGGAGGGCTGACGCGCGACCGCATCTATCTAGTCGAGGGCACGCCCGGCTCGGGCAAGACTACCCTGGCGCTGCAGTTCCTACTGAAGGGGCGGGAGCTTGGAGAAAGCGGGCTCTACATCACCTTGTCAGAGACCGAGCCTGAGCTGAAGGCCGCCGCCGCCAGCCACGGCTGGTCGCTGGACGGCATCGACCTGTTCGAACTGGTCAGCGAAGAGGGCCTGGACCCCGACAGCGAGCAGTCGGTGCTGCACCCCTCCGACGTGGAGCTGGGCGAGACCACGCGTGGGGTGATGAAGCAGGTCGAGGAGACCAAGCCGCTGCGCGTGGTGTTCGACAGCCTGTCGGAGATGCGGCTGCTGGCCCAGAACCCGCTACGCCATCGCCGCCAGATCCTGGCGCTGAAGCACTTCTTCGCGACTCGCAAATGCACGGTCCTGCTGCTGGACGACCAGACCGCCGAGGACGGTGACCTGCAGCTGCACAGCATCGCTCATGGCGTGATCAGCCTGCGCCGCATGACCCAGGAATACGGCGCGCAGCGTCGCCAGATCGAAGTGGTCAAGATGCGGGGCATCAAGTTCCGTGGCGGCTTCCACGACTTCTCGCTCGACACCGGCGGCATCCAGGTCTTCGAACGTCTGGTGGCGGCCGACCATCGGAGGACCTTCGCCCAGGAGATGGTGTCCACGGGCTCGCCGGGTATCGACGCCCTGATTGGCGGCGGGCTTTCCCGGGGCACCAACACCTTGATCAGCGGGCCGTCGGGCGTGGGCAAGACCACCACGTCGATCCGCTGCGCCCTAACCGCGCTCGAGCGGGGCGAGACGGTCGCCTACTATCTGTTCGACGAGGGCCTGACGACCCTGCTGACGCGCTCCAAGGCGATGGGCATGGACCTCAAGCCCTACATCGACAGCGGCCACATGGTCGTGCGGGCTGTCGATCCAGCCGAGTTGTCGCCGGGCGAGTTTGCCTTCCACGTCCGTGACGCCGTGGAGCGCCTAGGCGCTCGGACCATCGTCATCGACAGCCTCAACGCCTACCTGCAGGCCATGCCCGGACAGAAGTTCCTGCTGCTGCAGATGCACGAGCTTTTGACCTATCTCAACCAGCAGGGCGTGGTGACCCTGCTGATCCTGGGTCAGCACGGCTTTATCGGCGAAGTCCGCAGTGACATCGATCTCAGCTATCTTAGCGACGGCATCCTGCTGTTTCGCTTCTTCGAAGCCGCCGGTTCGGTGCTGACGGCGATCTCGGCGGTCAAGAGCCGCACAGCCGCCCACGAGAAGACCATTCGCGAGATCCGCCTGACCGAACACGGTATCGAGGTCGGCCAGGCGCTGACCGACTTCCAAGGCGTGATGTCTGGCCTGCCGTCCTATCAGGGCAAGATCGACATGCTCGGCGAGGAGAATGCTCGGCCGGTTGATGCCTAAGCCGATCCTCATCCTGGCGCCGCGCGGGCGCGACGCGGCTGTCATCGCCGAGACCCTCGGTCATGTCGGTCACGCCTCGCAGATTTGTAGCGACCTGACCATGTTGACCCAAACGCTGGGCGACGAGGCCGGCGCGGCGATCCTGACCGAAGAGGCGTTGGCCCAAGGGGCTACGGACGCGTTGACAGACTGGCTTGCCGATCAGCCCAGCTGGTCGGACTTTCCGTTCATCGTGCTGGTCACCAAGCAGCCGGGAAAGCGCGGCCAGGCCGACGCAGAGCGTCTGCGCGGCATCGGCAACATCGTGCTGCTGGAGCGGCCGATCAACGCCGAGACCCTGATCAGTGCCGCGCACTCGGCGATCCGCGCACGCCATCGCCAGTACATTGCTCGCGATCACTTGCACGCTCAGGCCAAGGCCGAGGAGCAGCTGCGCTTCGCTCTTGAGGCCGGCAAGCTGGGCGAGTGGGATCTCGACGTCGACAGCGGCGCCCTGACCACCTCGGCGGCGACCCGCGCGCACTTTGGCCATGGTCCCGATCAGCCCCTGACAATGGCCAGCATCGAGGCGGCGGTCCACCCTGATGATGAGGCCCTGCGGGCAACAGCGGTTGATGCGTCCATCACCCGCGGCGAGGACTACGACGTCGAGTACCGGATCTTCTGGCCGGACGGCTCGCTGCACTGGGTGCAGGTGCGCGGCCGCCTCAACCGACTTCGAACCGGTGAGCCGCGCCGGATATCGGGGGTCAGCCTCGATATTACCGGACGCAAGACCGCCGAGGCGGAGCTACGGCTGCTCAACGAGACGCTTGAGGAGCGCATCGCCGACGGTGTTCGCGACCTCCAGCGCGCCAACGAGCGCCTGCTGGCCGAGATCAGCGAGCGTGAGCAGGCCCAGGCCGCCCTGGTTCAGGCCCAGAAGATGGACGCCATCGGCCAGCTGACCGGCGGCATTGCCCATGACTTCAACAATCTGCTGACCGCCATCGTCGGCAATATCGACATGATCGAGCGGCGTAGCGACGATGAGCGCGTCAAGCGCATGGCCGCCAACGCCCGAGAAGGCGTGGAGCGCGCCACCAAACTCACCGCGCAGCTCCTGGCCTTCTCGCGCAGTCAGCAACTGGACCTGCAGCCGGTCGAAGTCGACACGCTGATCACCGGCATGGACGATCTGCTGACCCGGACCCTGGGGCATACGGTCGAGGTTCGCATGGCGCTAGCCGCCGGCGCGGCGCGGGCCAAGGCCGACGCCAACCAGCTGGAGCTGGCGGTGTTGAACCTGGCCATCAACGCCCGTGACGCCATGGGCGACGGCGGCGTGGTGACCATATCCAGTCGGATCTCAGATGAGTGGCATGAGGGCCTGCAGCCCGGCGATCACGTCGTTATCGCGGTCAGCGATACTGGCCACGGCATTCCCGAGGCGCTGCTGCAGAAGGTTTTCGACCCCTTCTTCACGACCAAGAGCGTGGGCAAGGGGACGGGGCTTGGCCTCAGCCAGGTTTATGGCATCGCCACTCAGTCGAGCGGCACGGTGCGGATCGATAGCACCGTCGGCGTCGGCACGACGATCGAGATCTGGCTGCCGGTCACCGAAGCCGGCGATCGCATCCGGCCCAGCGACATTCCGCCGAACGAGACCCCGCTCAGCGAAGGCGAGCGCGTTCTGGTGATCGACGACGATCCCAGCGTCCGCCGGTTCTTGGTCCAGTGCCTGCGATCATTGGGCTACCGAGTCACCGAAGCGTCGGGCGGGCAGGAGGGGCTGGCGCGCCTTATCGAGGATCGACCCGATCTGATGGTCGTCGACTTCGCCATGCCGGGCATGGACGGCGCTCAGGTCGCCAGGCAGGCGCGGCAGGTCATTCCCGCCCTCGGCATGTTGCTGATCACCGGCTACGCCGACGCGGGCGCCATCCGCGAGCTGGTCAATTCGGAGGCGGTGCTGCGCAAGCCCTTCAAGGTCAGCGACTTGGCGGTTGCTGTTCGCAAGGCGTTGAGTGAGCGCGCTGCCGTCGTCGGGTAGCGCAACCTCGCAAGCTTGCGTGGATCTCCGCCCGATGCGGTTGACTGCTAAAGTTGGGGGCCTGGGGCTCATATTGGCCAACGTGAGCCAATGTCCGCTTTCGCTACGAACTTGTCGAGGCGGTCGAGTGTATTGTGCTTTGAGATCAAGGTCATTGCGCGCATCCAGGCGCTCAGCGACGGCCATCGCCGTTCGTAAATGTCATCGGGGCTGAAGAATGTTTTCTAGGTCCTGGTCCCAATAGGGCTCAGGACCAAAGCGCTCGGTCAGCCAGTCGATCAGAACCCGCACCTTCGGCGCCAACTCGCGCGAGCTGGGATAGAGCGCCCAAAGGGTCTGGGTCGAAACCAGCGGATACTCCGTGAGCACCGGCACGAGGCGGCCCGAACGCAGCTCGTCTGGGGCGCACCAGGTCGCCATCAGGGCGATCCCGAGCCCCGCGCTGGCGGCGTCGCGCACGGCCACACCGTCATTGATCCGCAGGCAAGGGCTAATCCGCCGCTCGATCGCCTGTCCGTCCTTGCTCCTGAATGTCCACAGATCGAGCGTGCCGACCACCAGGCAGGCATGATCGACAAGATCGTCGGGGGTCTTGGGGCGACCGTGTCGTTCCAGATAGTCGGGCGAGGCCACCAGTACGCGCCGGTCTGGAGCGAGCCGGCGCGCGACGAAGGACGAGTCCCCAAGTTCGGCGTACCGGACCGCCACGTCGAAGGCGCCTTCGACGAGGTCGACGACGCTGTCGGACATGCGCAGGTCGATGGCCAGGTCGGGATATCGGCCGCAAAAATCGGGCAGCGCCGGCACGATATGCAACCGTGCGAAGGACGCCGGCGCTGCAACCCGCAACGTGCCGCGAGGCGCGGCATGCTGGCGTCCAAGCGAAGCTTGAGCGACTTCGGCCGCAAACACCATGTGCTCGGCGTGCGGCAGGAAGGCGAGACCATCCTCGGTCAAGGTCACTTGCCGGGTCGTTCGATGGAGAAGGCGGGCCCCAAGCTGCCGCTCCAGCGCCGCCAGCCGGGCGCTGGCGCTTGCCGGCGTCACGCCGATATCGCGGGCGGCCGCACTGATGCTCCGGAGCCGGGCGATGCGGACGAACAGGTTCAGATCATCGACGTCCATGCGCCACTTTCAATGTTTTCTTGAAGATGCTTCTGGATTTGACCAACTACCGTCGATCGCCCCGAGAAGTCAGATAGCGACGAACACGGCCCCGGTACAGCCGGCCGTAAAGTCAAAGGCACAGGCGATGATTATCCAGAAGACAAAAGCGGCCGATCCTCCGGTCGTCGGCCAGGCGTCCACGCGCAGGCCTTGGGAGCGGCGTTCGGTTCGGTCGTGGCTGTCGCAATCGGGCATGGGGCTGATCGCGACCGTCTCGGTGCTCAGCGCCTGCGCCACGCCCCCCGCCGGGCCCGCCCTAGCGGCGCGCGGGGAATGCCGCGCAGAAACCGTTCGCGAACTTCGCCAGGCCGGTCCGCAGGGCAAGTCTCCGCCGATGTTCGTCGATCGGCAGGTTCAGACCTGCGAGCCGGGCGCCGCCGGCTTTGCGAGCCCTGGCCAGAAGCACTGAGCCGCAAGTCCGTTCAAAGAGAAGGAAACACGATGATCAAGACCATGAAGGCCGCCGTGCTCACCCGCTTTGGCGGGCCGGATGCGTTCGAGCTGCGGGACGCGCCCGTGCCAGCTGTCGGGCCCCAGCAGGTTCGGGTGCGCGTCCATGCCACCGCCGTGAACCCGCTCGACTACCAGATCCGCCGCGGTGACTACAAAGATTACGTGCAACTGCCCGCGATCACCGGCCATGATGTCTCGGGCGTTGTTGAAGAGGTCGGATCCGAGGTCGCCAAGTTCGCGCCCGGCGATGAAGTCTACTACACGCCGAAGATCTTCGGCGCCGCCGGTTCCTACGCCGAGCAGCATGTCGTCGATGTGGACCTGGTCGCCCGCAAGCCGCGTAACCTCAGCCATCTCGAGGCCGCCAGCCTGACACTTGCGGGCGGAACGGTCTGGGAGGCGTTTGTTGAACGCGCAAAGCTGAGCGTGGGAGAGGTGATCCTCATTCACGGCGGCGCAGGGGGCGTGGGCACGCTCGCGATCCAGGTCGCCAAGGCGATTGGCGCGCGGGTCATCACGACCGCGCTCGCCAAAGACCATGATTTCGTGCGGTCTCTGGGTGCTGATGAGGCGATCGACTTCACCACGAACGACTATGTCGAGGAAGTCACCCGGATGACGGACGGCCGCGGCGTCAATGTTGTGTTCGACACCATCGGGGGCGACACCCTCGCCAGGAGTCCTCTGGCCCTCGCTCCGTTCGGCCGCGTGGTCAGTCTCGTCGACATCGCTCAACCACAGAACCTCATTGAGGCCTGGGGAAAGAACGCCTCTTACCACTTCGTGTTCACCCGCCAGAACCAGGGCAAGCTGGATGCGCTCACGGCGCTGGTCGAGCGCGGTCTCGTAAAGCCGGTCATCGGGGCGACACTGCCGCTCGCCCGGATCGGTGAGGCCCACGATCTTCTCGAGAACGGCTCTGCCAGGGGCTTGCGGGGCAAGGTCGTGATCGACGTCGTGGGCGAGACCCTGGCTTTGCCGGATGGCCAGCGCTCTGGAGAACTCTAATGGTGACGGAGTTTGCTTTGTTTGGCGTCGAACGGGGCTGCGGCCCCAAGTTCGAGGCGGCCTTCGCCAGCGTCGTTTCCTTACTGGCCGATGCAGACGGCTATTTGCGGCATCGTCTCGTGCGAACGCTCGACGAGGCGGATCTCTACCTTCTCCAGGTTGAATGGCGTGATCTGGCCGCCCATACGCAGGGCTTCGAGCCCAGTGACGCGCACGCGCAGTTCATGGCCGCCCTGGAGCTCTGGCTGGTCGGAAACCCTACTGTCGTGCACGTCCAGACTGGCATGATCATCGGGGGCGTCGATGGCGCCTAGATCGCAGATCTGGGGGGGGCGCAAAGCGAGGCGCTCGCCGACGCGATAGACGCCCCCAAGACCACGATTTCGATCGAGATTCCTGGCGGATTATTGCTCCATCCCGACGGTTGATGCTGCGAAGGCGAGGCTGACCTGCGCGAGGGAGGGACGGGCGACGAGCCGTCGGAATGACCAGGTCCAGCAAATACGCCAATGGCAGCAATTGGCGCAGTGCAGATTTGCGCGGTGACCGTTCGATCCCTCGGGCTTGGAGCAATGTCGGCTAGAGGCGGATTGGGCGCTATTGTCTCTCCGAGCCACCAAACAGCGGCGCCTCTCCTCGGGTGAGCAAATTTCCGGTCAGATACTGCTTGTACCACTCCAGAAGCGCCATGGCGTCCTCGGCTGCGGCGCGGTCGCTGGTGAAGAGCATTTCGATGGCCAAGCCGCGCATGGCGGCGCGGTGTAGGCGGACCATGCGCTCGATCGCGTCCTGGTCGCGGACCCCCAGGGCGTTGGCCATCTGCCAGACGCCTTCGCGCTGACTGGTCTCGAACGCGCCGGCAATGGCTGGGAAGCGCTCCCCCAAGGCCGGATCGCTGCGCGAGGCGATGATGATCTCGATCAGGGCGATGGCCGGCGGTTCACGCATCACCTCCCAGGTGGCCTCGGTGATGGCCAGATAGCGATCGATGCCCTCGGGCACGGCGGCCAGTCGGCGGCGCACGTAGCGATCCTGGTGGGCGGCGGCGGACTCGGCCACCGCGATGATCAGATCGACCTTGGTCGGAAAGTGGTGGAGCATGGCGCCCCGGCTGACGCTGGCCTCCTCCATGACCAACTGGGTCGTCGTGGCGGCGTAGCCGACCCGATGCAGGCAGGCGATGGCCGCATCGACCAGCCGCTGGCGCATGGCCGCGCTGCGTTCGGCGTGCGGACCCCGCACCTTGCCGTTTCGACCGAGGGTTGAATCTGAATTTGCCGTCATCTTGAACGGCAAATGAGGGCAATTCCCAATCTCTGTCCAGTTGGATTGGTAAAAGGGCGCGATTGGCGGTCACTGTTGACGGCAAACCGTGTTCGTGTTTGTCTTTCTCAAACGGTTGTTCGGCTCCTCTTCTGGGAGGCTCTGACACCGGTGTCGCCCTGATCTGGCGGCAAAAAGCGCCGGATGCGCGTCTCTTGGGTCCGGCGAAGACGAAAAGGGGAGGCGGGCATGAGGAACACGACCAGGACGGCGCGCGCGCCAGCGATCCTGCTTCTGGCGTCAGCTTCGACTGTATTTGGCCGGTCCGGGGTGTCCGTCGCTGCCTTTTCGAATTTCCTCCTCCGACTGGGGACCGGTCGCCTTCCGGCCGGTCCCTACTCTTTGAGGGGCTTGGCGCTGGCCCTGTGCCTGGGCGTCTCGCCGGTCTGCGCCCAGGCTGTCGCAGTCAAGGGCAACACCGACGAGAGCAAGGTGGGGGCCTATGTCCTGCCCGATCCGCTGAGGCTGGAAAGCGGCGCCTTGGTGGGGGACGCAGCCACCTGGGCCAAGGCGCGACGCTTTGAGGTGCTGGAGCTGTTCCGCGCCAACCAGTTCGGCCGCACGCCAAAGACCTACGTCCCCATGAAGACCGACGCCTGGGAGACCGGCGTCACGAGCTTCGGCGGCCTGGCCAAGCGCACGCAGGCGCGGTTGACCTTCGCGGGTCATGCCGATCCGACCATCCGCGTGGTGCTCTACACGCCGGCCGCCGCCAACGGGCCGGTTCCGGTGCTGCTGCATATCGGCTTCTCGCCCAACGTCCTGGTGTTCGACGATCCGGGGATCGAGGAGGGTTTCGGCTGGAACGTGCGCGAGAAGAAACGCGTGCTCGGCCGCCAGGCGACCTTGCTGGCGGGCTTCGACCCCAAGCCGTTCCTGGAGCGCGGCCTGGCCGTCGCCCATGTCTACTACGGCGACGTCGAGCCGGACTTCGACGGCGGCGCGGCTTTTGGCGTGCGGACGTTGTTCCGTCCGCAGGTCGGTCCCGAAGCCTGGGGCGCGATCGGCGCGTGGGGCTGGGGTCTGTCGCGCGTTGTTGATTATCTCTCGAGCGACCCGGCCATCGACGCGCGCAGGATCGCGCTGTCGGGGGCTTCGCGTCTGGGCAAGACCACCCTGTGGGCAGCGGCGCAGGAGCCTCGCATCGCGCTCGTCATGCCGGTGATCTCGGGCGAGGGCGGAGCGGCGCTCAGTCGGCGCGACTATGGAGAGACCATCGCCGCCATTACCGATCCGAGCCGCTACGGCTACTGGTTCGCGCCGCGCTATCGCACCTATGCCCACCGGGTGAAGGACCTGCCGGTCGACAGTCACATGTTGCTGTCGCTGATCGCGCCGCGGCCGATGTTGCTGGTGACGGGCGACACCGACACCTGGTCGGACCCGCGCGGCGAATATCTGGCCGCCAAGGCCGCCAGCCCCGTTTACGCCCTCTATGGCAAGGCCGGCGTCGGCGACGTCCAGCCGGCCGCCGAGGCTGCGCCGAGCGGAGACCTGGCCTTCTACATGCACAAGGGCGGCCACACCCTGCTGCCGGGGGACCTTCAAGTCATGGCTGACTTCATGGCCCGCCAGTTCGCCGAGGCTCCGCCGCCAGCCGGCGATCCGGTCGCCGCCGCCAACGCTGCGCGCAAGGCCAATCGCAATATGCCGACGGCCTGGTGGGCGGCGGCGAAGGCCAAGCCCGAAGCCTGGTACGCCGGTCCTGAAGCGCGGGTCATGGCCGACAACATCCTGTCCTGGCAGGATCCGATCAGCGGCGGCTGGCCGCTGATGAACACGGTCAGCGAGCCCAACATCGGTGATCCCGCCGCCGTTGGCCCCTGGGGGACCCGCGCGGCGCTGATCAAGGCCACCGTCAACGAGATGCGTTTCCTGGCCCGCCTGCAGAAGGCGCAGCCTGATCCGAACTATGTCCAGGCGATCGATCGCGGCCTCGGCTTTATCCTGGAGGCCCAGTATCCGACCGGCGGCTGGCCCCATTCCTGGCCGGTTTTCGTCAACGCCTACGACCACCAGGCGACCTTCAATGACGATGAGGTGGTCGATCTGATGACCTTGCTGCGCGAGGTGGCGACGGCGCCGGACTTCAAGGTGCTGTCGACGCCACGTCGCGGCGCCGCGCAAGCCGCCTTCGACCGCGCGCTGGGCTTCATCCTCAAGACCCAGATCGGTTCGACCGCCTGGGCCCAACAATATGACGAGATCAGCCTGGTCCCGCGCCCGGCGCGCGCCTTCGAGCCCGTGGCGATCAGCGGTAGCGAGAGCGCCGGCGTGCTAATGCTGCTGATGAGTCTCGACAAGCCCAGCCCCGCCGTGAAGGCGGCGATCAGGACCGGGGCAAGCTGGTACCGCAGGTCCCAGATCAACGGGATCCGGGTCGAGTACGGCAACGGCGACCGTCTCGTGCGAGAGGACCAGACCGCTCCGCCGCTGTGGGCCCGCTTCTATGAGATCGGGACCAACCGCCCGATCTTCGCCGGCCGCGACGGGGTCATCCGCTACGAGCTGGCGCAGGTCGAGAAGGAGCGCCGTGGCGGGTACGGCTGGTACGGCGACTGGGGCGCGGCGGTGCTGGCCCGCTACGCCGAGTGGGCCCGCACCCACGGCGACTGACCGTCAAGACACGCCAACACCACGACGACCGGTCCGACCAAGGACCGGCGAGGAAACGACACACGAAAGGGAAGGGGAGTTCCATGCTCGACCAACTGATGACACGCGCCTCGTGCGCGGCCCTGATCGCGGCCGGCGGCCTGACGATCGCCATGCCGGCTCTGGCGCAGACCACGCCGCCGGCGGCCGACCAAGCCGAGACGGTCACCGAGGTGGTGGTCACCGGCTATCGCGCCTCGGTGGCCAGCGCGCTGGAAACCAAACGCCGCGCCAACGACATGCAGGACACGATCAAGGCCGAGGACATCGGCAAGTTCCCCGACGCCAACCTGGCGGAGTCCCTGCAGCGCCTGCCGGGCGTCTCGATCGACCGCGACAACGGCGAAGGCCGCCGTATCTCGATCCGCGGCCTGGGTCCGGACTTCTCGCGCGTTCGCCTGAACGGGCTGGAGGCGCTGTCGACCTCCGGCGGCAATGATAGCGGCAGCACGCCCAATCGCTCGCGCGGCTTCGACTTCAACGCCTTCGCCTCCGAACTCTTCAGTTCGCTGACCGTGCGCAAGACCGCCTCGGCCGAGGTCGACGAGGGGTCGCTAGGCGCGACCGTCGATCTCTCCACGGGACGGCCGCTGGACTACAAGGGGCGCAAGCTGAGCCTGTCGGTGCAGGACGGCTACTACGAGAACGGCAAGCACCATAACCCGCGCCTGGCTGGCCTGATCGCCGACCAATGGGACACCGGTATCGGCCGCGTCGGGCTTTCAGTTTCGGGCGTCTACAACAAGGCGCGGCGCTCGAGCGACGGCTACAGCCGCGGGCCGGCTTCCTACGACTATGCCTATTCGCGGCCCTTCGCGACGCCGACCCTGACCGCGGGTTCGCCGGCCGCCGGCATTCCCGAGCGCGAAGGCTTCGCCGCGCCGTCGACCGCCGTCTGCGATGGCGGCACGGCCATCGCGCCCAATCTCAATGGCGTCATTCCGGGCGTCAACATCACGCGCCTGGACGCCTGTAACGCCCAGCGGGGCTCCGATCCGGCCGCCTATGCCCTGATCTATCCGAACGGCGGGGCGATCCGCCAACTGGTCAACGGCGTTGCGACCCAGACAACGGCCGGCTCGACGGTCATCGTTCCGACGCTGCCGACCCTGAACCACCAGGAGATCGAGACCGAACGGACGGGCTTCACCGCCTCGGCGCAGTGGAAGCCGACCAATCGCACGCTGATCAGCGTCGACGGGGTCTATTCGCGCCTGAAGCAGTCGTCGAACTACTACCAGATCTCGACGATCGGCCTGAACCGGTTCGGCAATACGGTGACGGGCTACAACACCGCCACGACCGGTTCGGCGGCGCTCTATTCGTCGTGTTCGACGACCGGCCTGGTGCGGCCCATCGCCTGCGAGGGGACCAGTGGCAATGGCGCGGTGCTGCCGGGCTTCGCCAACAGCACCAATCCGTACAACCTCAACGCCTACGACTATTACAACAACCCGCAATCCAAGGGGTACGTCGCCACGACCAATGGGCTGGCGCTGTTCGACGCCCTGATCGGCAAGCCGACGACGCGGATCATGGACGCCCACGTCGACACCTCGAACCCCAAGACGCCCGTCGCCGACTACATGAAGCTGGGCAATATCGACTACCGGTCGGCCAACGACGCCAACCAGTACACCACCACCTTCAAGCAACTGTCGGTGGCCCTGGACCAGGACCTGACCGACGACCTGAAGCTCAGCGTGGTGGGCGGCTATTCGGAGTCGAGCAACAGCAGCCTGGGCCTGCTCTCCGACCTCAGCCGCCTGGATAGCGGCCAGGGCGCGCCGGGCAACGACTATTTCGTCTATGACGCTCGGGGCGATGGGCCCATGCCGATCCTGAACTTCGGGTTCGACGCGGCCAATCCGAGCAACTGGGATACGATCAAGGGGCTGTCGGTCCTGCGGGTTCAGGCGCGCGAGACCAAGAACACCTTCAAGAACCTGCGCGCCGACTTCAACTGGCGCGCCTTTGGCGAGGACCACATCAAGTGGGGCGCCGCGTTCCGCGAGTTCGGCTTTGACACCTCCGAGCTGCGCCGGGCCTCCAACGAAGCGGTCTCGCCGACGTTGCTGGAAGCTGGCAGCACCGTGGCGGCCACCGGGCGGGTCATCGAATGGGGGCAGGGGCTGAAGGTTCCGGCCGGCACGACCACCCGTTTCTGGGCGCCGGACAACAAGAAGATGGCCGCTGTGTTCGGCTTCGACTGCGACTGCGTCAACAAGTACGGCGATTTCCGCCTGTCGTACGGCGGCAGCCCGGGGCTCAACTATCAGATCACCGAGAAGGACACGGGTGGCTACGTCCAGTACGACTACAGCCGCTCGCTGCTGGGCATCGACGTGCGCGGCAATGTCGGCGTGCGCTACGCCAACACCAAGGTGACGGCCAACGGCCTGACACCCACGCTGGCCAGCATCACCAACACCAATGAATACAACGACTGGCTGCCGTCGCTGAACGCGGTGTTCGAACTGACGCCGACCATGCTGGTCCGCTTCGGCGCGGCCAAGGTGATGTCGCGTCCGTCGCTGGCTCAACTGGCGCCGGGCATCACCACGTTCACCGTGCCCACGACCGCGGGGGCGATCACCGGCGGGGCCGTGACCAGCGGCAACACCAAGCTTTCGCCGTTCCGGGCCAACAATCTGGACCTGAGCTACGAGTGGTACTTTGCTCGTGGGGCTTTGATCTCGGTGGCGGTGTTCAACAAGGACGTGAAGTCCTTCCCGCAAACCGTTCTCGCTCAGGGCAAACTGGGCGACTATCTCGATCCTGGCGTCGTGGCTCAGTTGCGCGCCAGTATCACGGCCTCGACGGCGGCCGGCGACGCCCAGCGCGCCTATATCGATGGCAACAACGACTTTGCCTTCAGCCTGCCGCTGGACGCGCCTGGCGGCTACATCCGCGGCGTCGAAATCAACTACCAGCAGAACTTCACCTTCCTGCCGGGCTTCCTGAAGAACTTCGGCGCGCAGGTGAACTACACCCACATCGAAAGCGAGCTGAAGTACATCATCGACACAGGCTCGGCGACGGCGCCGGTCCGTCCCCAGCAGATCGGCAAGGCGCCGTTCCTGGGGGCCTCGCCGGACTCGGTCAACGCCACGCTCTACTATGAGACTCCCAAATGGACGGCCCGGGTCTCGGCCGCCTATCGTTCGAAGTACTATTCGACCTATCCGCTACAGAGCGGCAGCTGCCAGCCGGGCATGTGCCTGACGCCGCTGATCAACGACTTTGCCGGCAGCCAGTCCACCACCAACATCGACGGCTCGTTCAGCTACGAGCTGTTCAAGGGCGCGTCGCTGGTGGTCGAAGCCTTGAACCTGACCAACCAGACCTCCAACCGCTTCGCCTTCGACGGCAATCCGGTCGTGACGCAGTACGCCTCGACCGGGCGCCAGTTCAACGTCGGCGTCCGGATGACCTTCTGATGGAAACGATCATGCGTACGACCCTCATCGCTTCGGCGGCCTTCTTGCTGGCCATGCCCTGCGCGGCGGCGCCGAAACTCTTCCCGGCCGCGGGCGCCAAGAACGTCAACCCGGACACCCAGTTGGTCCTGTCCTTCTCTGCGCCGCCCAAGGTCGGAACCTCGGGGAAGGTCCAGATCCTCGACGCCGCCGACAACAGCGTGGTCGACGTCCTGGACCTGGCGATCCCGGCCTCGCCGGTCCCGGATGGCCGGCCCAAGAGCGCGACGGGCGAGACCAAGTCGCCCGCGCCGCCCAAGCCCGCAGGCCCGGACAATCCGGAGTTCCAGGCGGTCCAGGTCGGTGGGGCGTGGTTCCACTTCTTCCCGGTCACGGCCAAGGCGAGCCGCGCGACCATCCATCCGCACAACGGCGCGCTGAAGTACGGCCGGACCTATGTCGTGAAGCTCGATCCGCAGGTCCTGACCACGGTGGACGGCCAACCGCTGGAGGCCCCCAGGACCTGGACCTTCACCACCAAGGCCACGCCACCGAAGGCCGGCGTCGACCGGGTGATCGTCTCGGCTGACGGCAAGGGCGACTTCAACACCGTGCAGGGCGCGATCGACTTCGCGCCCGCCGCCTCGGCCAAGCCGCTGACGATCTTCATCAAGAACGGCGACTACCAGGAGATCGTCTATCTGAAGGGCAAGTCGAACCTGATCCTGCGCGGCGAGAGCCGCGAGGGCGTGGTCGTGCACTATCCCAACAACAGCGCCTTCAACCGTATCCGCCCGGCGTTCACGGTGACTGAGGCGAGCGACATCCAGCTGTCGACCTTCACGATCCGCAACGACTTCATCGGCCAGGCCGAGGCGCTGTTGCTGCGTGGCGAGCGCAACATCGTCGACCGCATGACCCTGAACGGCTCGGGCGACGCCTTCACGACCTACGGCTCGATCTACATGGTCGACAGCACGCTGACGGGCGATGGCGACACGATCCTCGGCTACGCGGCGTTGTACTGCCTGCGCTGCACGATCAAGTCCGTAGGGCCCTTCACCTGGACCCGGACGCCGAAGGGGCAGCACGGCAACGTCTTCGTCGACTCCAAGCTGATCTATGTCGACAAGCCGCTGCCCTGGTCGATCACGGCGTCCAATCCCGAAGGGCGCAAGACCGAGGGCACGTTCGGCCGCCTGCCGCGCAACGGCCCGGCCAGTTCGCCGATGGCCAATTTTCCTTACGCGGAGTTCGTGCTGATCGACAGCAAGATCGACGGCATTCCACCCGAGGGCTGGGGCGCGGTCGAGGATCGCGCCACCTTCGACTGGTCGAACCTGCGGCTGTTGGAGTTCAACACCAGGGACTTGGCGGGCAAGCCTGTCGACCTTTCCAGCCGGCATCCCGCGATGCGCATGCTGGCGCTGCCGAAGGACGCTCGGACGATTGAGGACTATCGCCGGCCCGAGTTCGTGCTGGGTGGCTGGAAGCCGGTGGTCCGGTGACTGTCAATCGCTCAAGTATGGGGCGGGACGTCTGGGGTTGTGGCTGTCGAAATGTCGGTAATTCTCTAAGATAAGTCGTTTGACTCACGCACCATAAATGCCATCGTTTCCTTCAATGTCCACGCTAAGTGGGCGATGGAGGAAACGATGATGCGCGCAGCAAGCGGTGAGCGTCTGCCGATCGGGGCCAAGCTGTTCTACGGCTTCGGATCGATCGCCTACGGGGTCAAGGACGGCGCCTTCAAGTCGTTCCTGCTGATCTACTACAATCAGGTCGTCGGCTTGCCGGCCGGTCTGGTGGCCAGCGCCATCCTGCTGGCCCTGGTCGCCGACTCCCTGCTGGATCCGCTGATCGGTCAGCTGTCGGACGGCCTGCGTTCGCGCTGGGGGCGGCGGCATCCGTTCATGTACGCCTCGGCCCTGCCGACCGCAGGAAGCTTCCTGTTGCTGTTCATGCCGCCCGCCGGCTGGTCGCACGGCGCGCTGTTCGGCTACATCGTCGTGACCTCGATCCTGGTGCGCAGCTTCATCGCGCTCTACGAGATCCCCAGCTCCGCCCTCGGCCCCGAGCTCAGCGCCGACTATGACGAGCGCACCGCGATCATGGCCTATCGCTACATGTTCGCGATCGTCGGCGGATCGCTGCTCTACATCGTCACCCTGAAAGTCTTCCTGCGCCCTGACGCCGATCACGCGGTGGGCCTGCTCAATCCGGAGGGGTGGTGGCGCTACGCCGTCACCGCGGCCATCGTCATGGCCTTGTCGATCCTCGTCTCGGCCGCCGGCACTCACGGCCGGATCGCCACCTTCCGCCAGCCGCCGGCGCGGCCTCGCCGGACACTGGGGGCGGTGCTGGGCGAAATGCGCCAGAGTCTCGGGCACGGCTCCTTCCTGGCCCTGATGGCCTATGGGGTCATCAAGTTCACCGGCACCGGGGTGGTCAGCGCCCTGGCGCTCTATTTCGCCACCTACTGGTGGAAGCTGAGCTCGGGCCAGATTGCGTTCCTGGCGCTGGACGCCCTGATCGGCTCGCTGCTGGCTCTGCCGCTGGCCCCGCGCCTCTCGCGGCTGCTGGGCAAGAAGCAGGCGGCGATCGTCCTGCTGGCGGTGACTGTCGTGCTGGGCTTGCTGCCGTTCGCGCTGCGCATGGCCGGCTGGTTCCCCGTCGAGGGCTCAAAGCTTCTGGTGCCCGCGCTGCTGGCGATCCAGACCCTCTATTGGACCTGCGGGGTGGTGTCGGTGATCATGATCACCGCCATGCTGTCGGACGTCATCGACGACAGCGCCGTCCGCACGGGTCGCCGGGCCGAAGGTCTGTTCTTCGCCGCCAACAGCATCGTCCAGAAGTGCGTCTCTGGCCTGGGCGTGTTCGTCTCGGGCCTGCTGCTCAGCGTCGTCGCCTTTCCCAAGGGCGCCAGCCCCGCGACTGTGGACCCGCAGGTCGTCACGCGGTTGGTGCTGGTCTACGCCCCGACCCTGGTGGTGCTGTACGGCGTCGGCATGACCTGCCTCCTGGGCTATCGCATCACGCGCGAGCGCCACGCCGAGAACGTGCGCCTGCTGGCCGAGCGCGAGGCGGGCGCTGTTGAGGCCTCTGACGCCCAGCCCGCCGTCGCGGCCATCCTGTCGGCGGTGAAGGCATGAGTGTCGCCCAGAGCTTCCTGAAGATCTTCGTCGCCGACCTCGACCGGTCGGCGGCCTTCTACGCCGACGCGCTGGGCCTGGTCCCGGGCGGGCGAATGGCCGCGCCGGCGTTCGACGAGTTGATCCTGCGCGCGCCGGCGGGCCAAGTGGGCGGCAGCATCGTGCTGTGCCGCTGGCGCGACGGCCGCGTGTTGGCGCTGGGCAACGCCAGTGGTCCGATCGGTTTCAGTGTCACCGATGTCGACGCCGTCCATGATCGCGTCCTCGCGGCGGGCGGGACCAGCCGTCTGGCGCCGTGCAGCCTGGGCGCGGCGCGCTTGGCCTTCGTTGTCGACCTGGACGGTCACGAGCTGGAGCTGCTGGACCTCGGTTCGGTCGCGTAAACATCCAAAAGAAAAGGGCCTCGGCGCGAACGCCGAGGCCCGAGTGATCCCCGAGGTAGGGGCCTTAGAAGCGCGCGCGGACCGTCGCGCCCCAGGTGCGCGGATCGCCCAGATAGGCCGAGTAGGAGCCTTGGAAGGCGCTGTCGAAGATCACCTGGGCGTAGTCTTGGTTCAGCAGGTTCTGCGCCCACAGCTCGATGGCCAGTTTCTCGTCCGGCGCGCGCAGGCCCAGGCGCGCATTGACCACCGTGAAGCCCTTCTGGACCTTGTTCGGCGCCAGGTTGGAGCCGGTGTTGTAATGGCTGCTGGTGCGGGCGTTGACATAGGCCAGGCCCGTCCAGCCCGACGACCCGATCGGCGGCGTCCAGGTCACAGCGTTGGTGAAGACCGTGCGCGGGGCGTTCGACATCTGCTGGCCGGGCAGGCGCGACAGTGACGGGCTGAGGGGCGAGCCGATCGCGTCGCCGACCAGCTGGTCGGCATAGCTCGTGTCGGCATAGGTGGCCGCCGAGGTTAGGCTCAGATGCTGCATCGGCCGCCAGGCGGCTTCCAGCTCCACCCCCTTGGCGATGACGCCGGCCTTGACGTCGCCCGGCGCGCAGGCCCCGGTCGTGGCGCTGGTATCGCGGTCGCCGCCGTTCAGGTTCGCGCCGCAGCCATTGATGGTGGCCACGATATAGACCGTGCCGTCGAAGGTGTTGAGCTGGAAGTTGTCGAACCGCTGGTAGAAGGCCGAGGCCGTCAGCGACAGGCCGCCCTGACTGTACTTTGCCCCCAGCTCGAAGGCGTCGACCTTCTCCGGATCGAAGCGCAGTTTCGCCACCGAGGCGTTGGTCAGCACCGTGGTGGCCGGGCCCAGGGCCGAGCGGTCCAGGTTGAAGCCGCCGGCCTTGTAACCCTTCGAGTAGCTGCCATAGACCATCAAGGGTTCGGACGGCTTCCACGACAGCACCGCTGTGCCGGTGATCTCGCTCTCCTTGTGGCTGTCGGCCAGGTTCAGGCTGTTCAGTTCCGAGGTCGAGTTGCCCTGGCAGGCCAGGCCCACGATGCCGGCGCTGACGCCCGGCAGCGCGCGCACGCGCGGGCAGACGGTGTTGGTGTTGCGGAACGCCGCCGAGAAATCCTTGCTCTCGTGCGTGTAGCGGGCGCCCAGGGTCAGATCGACCGTTGGCGTGAGGTGGACGATGTTGTGGGTGAAGATCGCCGCGCTCTTGCTGGTCTGGCTGTAGCGCGTGCGGTCGTCACCCATGTTCTGGATCGAATAGAGCAGGTCCAGCGCCTGGACGGTTGGCGAGGCCGCGCCGCCCAGCGCCGCGCGGCCGGTCGGGGTCAGGCAGCCGGCGGCGTTGGCGTCGACCAGCGCCCGGTTGATGCCGTTGACGATCAGGCACGAGGAGAACGGGCCGTACTCCGCGCCGAACTTCAGCGTGCTGCCGACCTCGAGCGTCTCGTGCGAATAGAAGCCGCCGACCAGCCAGTCGAGGCGGTCGTTGAACGCGTCGCCCTGCAGGCGCAGCTCCTGCGAGAAGGTCTTGAAGGTGCGGCCCGAGCCCTCGCGGTCGATGTGCAGGATGTCGACCAGATTGTACTCGGCGTCCGCGCCCTGGGCGCCGTTGTAGTTGCGATAGGCGGTGATCGAGGTGGCCTCGGCGCCGGCCAGCTTCCAGTTCAGCTCCAGCGACGCGCCGCGATCCTTGGTCGTGCCGGCGAAGGTCGTGCCCGGCGAGACAGCGACCTTGCGGTCATAGGGATCGTTGCGCGAGGGATAGAGCTGATCGACGGTGGCCGGCGCGACCAAGGTCAGCACCCGTACCGCGGCGTTGACGTTCGGGTCGAGCAGGGCGGAGTTGCCGGGCGCGATCTTGTCGGTGGCGAACACCGCGCCGCAGCACGACTCGCTCCGCTTGGAATAGTCGGCGATCAGCCGGGCCGAGAAGGTGTCGGTCGGCTCCCACAGCAGTTGGCCGCGCAGGAAGTAGCGGTCGCGGGTGTTGATCTCGGCGCCGGTGTTGACGTCCGTGTAGAAGCCGCCGCGCTTTTCCCAGACGCCCTCGATCTTGCCGGCCAGGGTGGGGGTGATCGGCCCGGTGACGCCGCCTTCGAGGCGACGGTATCGGAAGTCGCCGACGCTGGCGAAGGCGTAGCCCTCGGTCTGGAACTGCGGCTTGCGGGTGATGATGTGCAGCAGGCCGGCCGAGGCGTTGCGGCCGAACAGCGTGCCTTGCGGCCCGCGCAGCACCTCGACGCGCTCGATCTCGCCCAGCTCGTTTAGGCCCACGCCCGTGCGCGAGCGGTAGACGCCGTCGATGAAGATGGCCACCGAGCTTTCGAGGCCGGCGTTGTCGCCGACCGTGCCAATGCCGCGGACGCGGGCCGAGGTGTTGGATTCCGAGCCGGTCGAGGACACCAGCAGCGACGGGTTCAGCTGGTTTAGCGCCCGCACGTCGGTGGCGCCGGAGTTGCGCAGCGCCTGCGCGCCCACCGCCGAGATGGCCAGCGGCACGTCGGACAGCGCCTGTTCGCGGCGCGTGGCGGTGACGATGATCTCGTCCACCTGGGCGACCTGCTCGGGCGAGGCTGGGCGGGCGTAGCTGGATTGGGCCTGCGCCGTTGAAAATGACGCAAACGCTAATAATGCCGCGCCGGAGCACAGGCGGGCGCGCGAAGACAAGGTCATATGATCCTCCCCGTGGCCTTCTTGCGCGATGTGCGCGGCCTTGATTTCGAATAGAAGGTACGGATGAGGTCCTCGTCAAGAGAGTTTACATGCAAACCAATAGTGGCGCGTTTCGTGCGGACGGTATCCGGAGCTGACGGAGCGCGTGGCGGGGTTTGACAATCGCGCGGCGGTGGCCAACATCGGGTCCATGGACGTCCAGGAAGAGCTTCGCAGCCGCAAGAGCGCGCCCGCGCGCATCGCGCAGATCCTCGACATCGCCGATGGGCTGGTGATCGAGACCGGAGGCTTGCCGATCTCGATGAAGCGGGTCGGCGACGCCATGGGCGCCAGCCGGGCGCTGGTCTATGCCTATTTCCCCGACGCCGATCAGTTGGCCGAGGCCGTGCTGGAGCGGCGCATGCAGTGGCTGGGCGAGGCTGGCCTCGCCACGGCGCTGGAGTCGGGCGAGTTTGGCGCGCGCGCCATGGCCGCCGCGCGGGTCTATCTGGATCACGTCGCGCGCCATGGCCCGGTGGTGCACGTCGCCGTCCGCGACCTTCCCAAGGCCCGCGCACGCGGCGGCAAGGCGCGGGGGCATGTGGCCGCGATCGCCCGGTTGGCGCGCGCGGCGCGGCGCGACCTGCGGCTTTCGGCGCATGAGGCCCTGGTGCTGATCGAGCTGCTGGTCGCCATTCCCGAGGAGGCCGGGCGGTTGGTGTTCGAGGGGGCGCTCGACCTTGGCGAGGCCCAGGCGCTGTGCGCGCGCCTGATGTCTAACGGGATCGATTCGGTTCGCCCGCGCGGAGCGCGGACGGCCTAGGGCGCGTCCTGGCGCGCGGCCGCCGCGTTGCTGTTGGCGCCGGCGATGATCACCGGCAGGCACAGGCGCTCGGCGACCTCCAGGGTCGTGCGGCCCGAGGCCAGCATTCCGCCGGCGCGGCGCGTCACGGCGGTCAGGACCGCCGTCGAGCCATAGGCCACGGACCGGCTCATGCCGTAGCGGGCGCCCAGCGACTCGACGATCGGCTCGACGGCGATCTCGGCGGCCTTCTGGCGTTCGTCCTGCAGGCTTTCGCGCACTTCGGCGTCGCGCATCAGGATCTGCAGGGTCGGGCCGCGCGCGATGGCCTCGTGGAAATAGCCGAGGGTCGACAGGATGATGCGGGTCAGGTTGTCCTCGCCCCGGGCGATCTGCAGCTGGCGGCGCTGCTCCAGGGCGGCCAGCTCGCGCCGGGCCAGCGAGGCCAGCAGGTCGGCGCGGCCGGCGAAGCAGTTGTGGGCCTGGGCTTCGCTGATCCCGGCGTCACGGGCCACGCGCTTGAGGGTCACCTCGGCCAGGCCCTCGGCCAGGATGATGCCGACCGCGGTGTCCATCAGCTGGTCGCGCCGGTCCCCGGGCGACAGACGCGTGCGGGCGCGGCGGGCGGTGAACTGCTCGGCGCCGACGATGATCTCGGGCGCAGTCCTGGAGGGCGCCGGCGGCAGCGCGGGTCGCGCGGGCGCGGCGGCCGCCCCTTGCCGCGTCCAGTGGGTGCGGGCGGGGCGGGGGATCAATAGGCGGTCGCAGAGCTTGGCCAGGCCGTTGGCGCTCAGGCCCACCTCGGCGGCCGCGCCGGCCAGCGGCTTGGACCAGACGAGGTCGTAGAGCTGCTGGCGGGAATACTTGGCCGAGGTCTTTTCGCGCATGGGCCAAGGTTGGGCCGCGGGACCGCCAATTGCAATCCCACGGCGCCGGTACGTTACTCGGCGGCGATGCTGGCCGCGCTGTCCTGCATGCCCATCATCTGTTCGTAGTTGCGGCGGTAGAAGGCGTCGAGCTGGGCCTCCTCCAGCCCGCCCAGCGAGCGCTCGAAGCGGCCGATCGGGTCGGGCGTGCCTTCCGGGTGCGGATAGTCGCTGGAGAACAGGAAGAGGTCGGCGCCGGCGTCGCGGATCATCCGGCCGACATCCTCGCTGGGGAAGGGCGTGAACTTCACCGCGCGGCGCAGATATTCCGACGGCTTCAAGTCCAGTTCCTGCAGGTACGGATCGGTCTTGCGGAACGAGGCGTAGGAATAGTCGAGTTGGCGCAGGAAGTCTGGCACCCAGCCGGCGCCCGACTCGATCACCCCGCCGCGCAGCGCCGGGAAGCGGTTGAAGACGCCGTCATAGATCATCGCCGTCAGGAACTCCTGCGGCGCGTACCACAGGCACATGTAGTCGGCGAAGCGCAGGTTCTCGCCGCCGCCGTGCAGGTCGGGCGCGCGTTCGCGGCCGTTGTTGTGGAAGGGCTTGGGCTGGGTGCGGGTGCCCGGGCCGATGTGCAGCATGAACGGCACGTTGGCCGCCTCCAGGCGACGCCAGAACGGGTCGAGGTCCGGGTGGCCCGGCGAGCGGTCGCCGGCCGGCGACGCCGAGAACATCACCGCGCCCGCGCCCATCTCCAGGGCCGCGTCCAGCTCGGCCAGCGCGCGCAGCGGATTGTCCAGCGGCACGAAGGCGACGGCCACCAGGCGCGGATCGACGGCGCAGAAGGCGCATTGCGCGCGGTTCAGCGCCTGGGCCGCGACGTACATGGTCTCCTCGTCCTCGGCCTTGGTGACCGCGCCCAGGCCGAAGGTCGGGAACACCAGCTGGCTGCCAAAGCCCAGCCAGTCCAGGGCCTTGATGCGCTCGTCGGTGTCGAAGGCGCCGTAGCCCAGCCAACCCTTGGCGCCGGCGATCGGGTTCTCGGCGGCGGCGGCTTCGGCCGCCGGGTCGCCTTTGCGCGCCTTGGCCTGGTCGATCAGCTTGACGATCCGGCGGCCGGTCTCGCGCTCCGAATAGAGCGAGCCCAGCTTCTCGCGATGCGCGCCCTCCAGATAGGGCTCCAGCCACTCGGCCGTCTCCATGGTGTGGCTGTCGGCGTCGTGGATCACGCGCCCCTTCGAATAGGTCATCGTTATCTCCCTGTCTGACCCGGCCGCCCTGGGAGCGGTCTTAGATTTCGACCCTACGCTCACTTCTTATGGTGCGTGAGTCAATTTATTTGTAGCGCTGTATGGCGACACTTTCCCTCGCTGGCGAAGCTGCGCGATGCGAAGTGGTGCGCGGGACATTTCGAGGGGCGAAGATATCGCCCGCCCGTCAGGCCTGGGCATTGTCCCTGGGGGACGGCGTCGCGCCAGAACCTGGCCGGCGACGCAAGGCGGGCATCGTGCTCCTGCAGCTGGCGAAGATCGATGAGGCCGTGGCCGTCGAACTCCTGGCGGCTGCGTGGTCGTTTGCGCATCGGTCCGTTGGACCGCGCAGACAGGCAGGGGGTGTCGCCGCCGTACGGGTGCTGTCGGCCTAGACTGGCCACAGACGCCACCGATCTCAGCTTGTCTTTGTACGCCCACGGTACGATCGACCGATTTGGCTGTTGAGATCGGCCAAGCATAGGTCTTCTTACTCATCCCCGTAGCCAACGGGGACCTGCCGTGGACCTTTCCGAAACCCAAGCCGCCCAAGCCCAAACAGGACGTGAGCGCAGCCGCCAGATGCTGCGCACCGCCCTTGGTCCGCTGCTGCTGGCGCGGCTTGAAGATCCCGGCGTGGCCGAGGTCATGCTTAATCCTGACGGCCGGGTGTGGGTCGACCGTTTCGAGGGCGGCCAGATCGATACTGGCCTGACAGTTTCTCCTGAGGACGCTGAGCGTATCCTGCGTCTGGTGGCCCACCATGTGGCCGCCGAAATTCATTCTGGCCGGCCGCGACTATCGGCCAAACTCCCAGGCTCGGGCGAGCGGTTCGAGGGCTGGGCGCCGCCGGTCGTGGCCGCCCCGAGCTTCGCCATCCGCAAGCCCGCCAGCCTGCTCTTTTCCTTCGACGACTATGTCCGCGACGGGGTGATGACGGCGCGGGAAGGCGAGGTGTTGGCCGCCGCCGTGCGGGGCCGCGACAACATCCTGATCGCCGGCCAGACCTCGAGCGGCAAGACCACCCTGGGCAACACCTTGCTGGCCGAGATCGCGGCGAGCGGCGACCGGGTGATCATCGCCGAGGACCTGCCCGAGCTCAAATGCGCCGCGCAGAACCAGGTGGCGATGAACACCTGCGACGGCCTCGTCAGCATGACCGACCTCGTGCGCTCGGCCCTGCGCCTGCGTCCCGACCGGATCATCATCGGCGAGGTGCGCGGGCCCGAGGCGCTGGACCTGATCAAGGCCTGGGGCACGGGGCATCCGGGCGGCGTGGCCACGCTACATGCCGGCTCGGCCCTGGGCGCCTTGCTGCGCCTGGAGCAGCTGATCCAGGAAGCGGTGCTCACTGTGCCGCGTGGCCTGATCGCCCAGACCATCGACGTCATCGCCGTGCTGGCCGGGCGTGGCCGACAGCGACGCTTGATCGAGCTTGTCCGCCTGGAGGGCCAGGCGCCCGACGGCGCCTATCAGCTCAGCCCCGTCTGAGGCCCTAAGAGCCTTAAACCCCAGACATCGTTGAAGGAGATGGTCTCGTGTCCACGCGCCTTGCCTTGCCGCGCGCGCCCATGCCTGCCTGCAGGGCGTTTTGCCTGCCGTCCCGCACGTCCGTTCGTGACCGGCTTCCCAGGCCCAAGTCCTGGATCTTCGCCGGCTTGACCCTGGGCCTGACATTGATCAGCCCCCAGGCGCAGGCAGCCGGCTCGGGCATGCCCTGGGAAGAGCCATTGCAGCAGATCCTGGAGTCGGTCGAAGGGCCGGTGGCCAAGATCATTGCTGTGATCATCATCATCGTCACGGGCCTGACCTTGGCGTTCGGCGAGAGCTCGGGCGGATCGCGCAAGCTGATCCAGATCGTCTTTGGCCTGTCGATCGCCTTCGCCGCCAGCTCCTTTTTCCTGTCGTTCTTCTCGTTCGGCGGCGGAGCGCTGGTCTGATGGCTGGTGATCGCGCCCTGGGGTTCGCAGCGCCCGTCCATCGGGCCTTGATCGAGCCGATGCTCCTGGCCGGCGCCCCGCGCGCGATCGCCCTGGTCAACGCCACCTTGGCCGCGGCCTTGGGGCTGGGTCTTCGCCTGTGGCTCGTGGGCCTGCTGGTCTGGCTGCTTGGCCATGGCCTGGCGGTGTGGGCCGCGCGCGGTGACCCGCAGATCTTCGAGGTCGGCCGCCGCCACGTGCGTCTGCCGGCCCATCTGGGGGTCTAGAGCGTGCTCGACCTTCGCGAATACGCCACACGCCCCGCGCGGCTGGCCGACTACCTGCCTTGGGCCGCCCTCGTGGCGCCCGGCGTGGTGCTCAACAAGGACGGCGGCTTTCAGCGGAGCGCCGAGTTCCGGGGCCCCGACCTCGATAGCGCAACCAACGCCGAGGTGGCCGCCGTCGCCGCCCGCCTGAACGGCGCCCTGCGGCGCCTGGGTTCGGGCTGGGCGATCTTCATCGAGGCGCGCCGTGATCCCTCGGCGTCCTATCCCGATAGCGTCTTTCCCGACCCGGTCTCGGCTCTGGTCGATGAAGAGCGGCGCGCCGATTTCCAGGACAGCGGCGACCACTTCGAGAGCCGCTACTTCCTGACCCTGAGCTATTTGCCGCCAGCCCAGGAGCGGGGTCGTTTCGAAAGGCTGTTCGTCGAAGGCCGCCGTGGCGCCGACATCGACTGGAGCGCCGAGCTGGCCGCCTTCGTCGATCGCACCGACCGGTTTCTGGCCCTGCTCGACGGACTGATGCCGCGCCTGGCCTGGCTCGATGACGCCGCGACCCTGAGCATGCTGCACGGCGCGGTCTCGACCACGCGCCAGCGCGTGGCCGTGCCCGACACCCCGATCTATCTCGACAGCCTGCTGGCGACACAGCCCCTGGCTAGCGGGCTCGAACCGCGCCTTGGCCGCGCCCACCTGCGGGTCCTGACGCTGGTCGGTTTTCCGCCGGCGACGACGCCGGGCCTGCTCGACGACCTCAATCGGCTGGCCTTCGCTTACCGCTGGTCGACCCGGGCTCTGTGCTTGGACAAGACGCTGGCCACGGGCCTGCTGACCAAGATTCGCCGCCAGTGGTTCGCCAAGCGCAGGTCGGTGCTGGTGCTGCTGCGCGAGGCCCTGACCCAGGAACCCTCGGCCCTGGTCGACAACGACGCGGCCAACAAGGCCGCGGAAGCCGACCTGGCCCTGCAGGATCTCGGCGGCGACGCGGTGGCCTATGCCTATGTCACCGCCAGCCTGGTGGTCTGGGACGAGGATCCGGCCCGCGCCGACGCCAAGCTGGCCCTGGCCGAGAAGGTCATCCAAGGGCGCGAGCTGACGGTCATTCGCGAGACCGTCAACGCCGCCGAGGCGTGGCTGGGGACCATCCCCGGCCACGTCTACGCCAACATCCGCCAGCCGCCGCTCTCGACCCTGAACCTGGCGCACCTGGCGCCCATGTCAGCAGTCTGGGCCGGGCCGCAGCGCAACCAACACCTGGACGGGCCGCCGCTGCTGATCGCGCGCACGGCCGGTTCGACGCCGTTTCGCCTGAGCCTGCATGTCGACGATGTCGGTCACACCCTGATCGTGGGCCAGACCGGCGCGGGCAAAAGCGTGCTCCTGGCGATGCTGGCCCTGTCGTTTCGCCGCTATGCCGGGGCGCAGATCTTCGCTTTCGACTTTGGCGCCTCCAGTCGCGCGGCCGTGCTGGGCATGGGCGGCGATTTCCACGACCTGGCCGGTGAGGGCGGCAAGGCCGCCAAGCTTCAGCCGCTGGCGATGATCGATGGACCCGAAGAGCGCGCCTGGGCCGCCGACTGGCTGGCGGCGATCCTGGCCCGCGAAGGCGTCGCCATCACCCCGGCCGTGCGCGAGCATCTGTGGGCGGCGCTCGGCAGCCTGGCCAGCGCGCCGGCGCGCGAACGCACCCTGACCGGCCTGGTGGCGCTGCTGGCCAGTCCGCCGCTGAAAGCCGCGCTGGCCCCGTTCATCCTGGGCGGCCCGCATGGGCGATTGCTGGATGGCGCGGGTGAGAGACTCGGCGAGGCCGATGTCCAGGTCTTCGAGACCGAGGGCCTGGCCCGGGCGGCGGTCGCGCCGGCGGTCCTGACCTATCTCTTCCATCGCATCGCCCGGCGCCTGGATGGCCGGCCGACCCTGATCCTGATCGACGAGGGCTGGCTGGCGCTTGACGACCCCGCCTTCGGGGCGCAGTTGCGCGAGTGGCTGAAAACCCTGCGCAAGAAGAACGCCTCGGTGGTTTTCGCCACCCAGTCCCTGGCGGACGTGACCAGCAGCGCCATCGCCGCGACGATCATCGAAAGCTGCCCGACCCGGATCTTCCTGCCCAATCCGCGCGCGCTCGAGCCGCAGGGCGCGGCCGCCTACGCCCGCTTTGGCCTCAACGACCGCCAGATCGAGATCCTGGCTCGCGCGACCCCGGCTCGTGACTACTACCTGCAATCGCGGGCAGGAGATCGCCTGTTTGACCTCAGTCTCGGGCCCGTGGCCCTGGCCTTCTGCGCGGCCTCGGGCAAGGCCGACCAGGCCCTGATCAGCAAGGTGCTGGGAAGCCACGGCAAGCAAGGCTTCGCCGCCGCCTGGCTGCGCGCCAAGCGCCTGACCTGGGCCGCCGACCTCCTGCCGGGCGGATCGGCCGCCCGGCCTGACGCCTCCCCGGAGACATTGTCATGACCTCTACCCGCCGCCGGCTGGCGATCGTCTTGGTCGCGAGCCTGCTCGCGGCTAGGCCGACCGCCTCTTCCGTGGCCTTGGCCCAGGTCACGGTCTTTGACCCGACCAACTACGCCCAGAACGTCCTGCAGGCCGCCCGCGCCCTGCAGACCATCAACAACCAGATCACCTCGCTGCAGAACCAGGCGCAGATGCTGACCGGTCAGGCCAAGAGCCTGGCCAGTTTGCCGTACTCTTCGCTGGCGGCGCTACAGGCGCAGGTTGATCGCACGCGCGGGCTCCTGGCGCAGGCTCAAGGCCTGGCTTTCGACGTCGCCCAGATCCGCGAAGCCTTTCGCACCCAGTACGGCGCGGCGGACCTGTCGATGAGCGACGCGGTGTTGACCCAGCGCGCCGACGCTCGCTGGAGCGCGGCGTTGGCCGGGTTCCAGGACGCCCTGAAGGTGCAGGCCGGCGTCGTCGGTGGCCTGGGCGCCAGCCGCGATCAGCTGACTGCGTTGGTGGGACAAAGCCAGGGCGCCGTCGGCGGCCTGCAGGCCGCCCAGGCCGGCAATCAGCTCCTCGCCCTCCAGGCCCAGCAGCTGTCGGACCTGCTTGCCCTCAGCGCCGCCCAGGGCAGGGCTCAGGCCCTGGAGGCGGCCGACCGCGCCGCCGCGCGCGCCGACGCCAAGGCCCGGTTTTCCAAGTTCATGGGGAGCGCAGGCGCGCCATGACCCGGCTCTTCGTCTGGGGGATAGCCCTCATCTTTTTGCTGGGCGCGGCGGTCTTGAAGGACGGGGCGCCCCAGCCGTCTTCCGCCCCGGTGGTCAGGGCCGCGGCGCGCGATCCAGAGCTGGCCCGCTGTCAGGCGCTGGGCGAGACCGGCGGGCAGGACGCGCAATGCCGCGCGGCCTGGGCCAAGGCGCGGGCGCGGTTCTTCGGCGGAGCGGCGTCATGAACGACGTTGGCGTCATCGATCGTTTCTTCGACACCTTCAACCGCTACTTGGACTCTGGGTTTGGGCTGCTCAGCGGGGAGGTGGCATTCCTCTCAACCACCCTGGTGGCGATCGACGTCACCCTGGCGGCGCTGTTCTGGGCCTGGGCGTCGAACGAGGATGTCCTAGCCCGTCTGATCAAGAAGACCCTCTATGTCGGGTTCTTCGCCTTCCTGATCGGCAACTTCCAAGCCCTGTCGCTCGTGGTGCTCAAGAGCTTCTCAGGCCTGGGCCTGAAAGCTTCGGGCGCGGGGGTCTCGGCCGAGGACTTCCTGCGGCCAGGGCGCCTGGCGGCCCTGGGGGTGTCGGCCTGCAAGCCGATCTTGGAAGCGGCGGCTGAGTTGGGCGGCTTTCCGGGCTTCTTTGAGAATATCGTCCAGATCGTCATCTTGCTTGTGGTGGCGCTCTTGGTGATCGTCGCCTTCTTCATCATCGCCATTCAGGTCTTCGTGGTTCTGATCGAGTTCAAGCTGGTCACCCTGGCCGGCTTCGTCCTCGTGCCCTTCGGGCTCTTTGGCCGCACCGCGTTCCTGGCCGAGAAGGTGCTGGGCAACGTCATCGCCAGCGGCGTGAAGGTCATGGTGCTGGCCATTGTCGTCGGCATCGGCGCCTCGCTGTTTTCCGAGTTCACCAGCGCCGCCAGCGGCCAGCCAACCCTCGAAGAGGTACTGGCCATGGCCCTGGCCGCCCTGACCTTGCTGGGCCTGTCGATCTTCGGGCCTGGCGTGGCCTCAGGCCTGGTGTCGGGCGGGCCGCAGCTGGGCGCCGGCGCGGCCGTCGGCACGGGTCTCGTGGTTGGCGGCATGACCATGGCCGGCGTCGCCGCCGCCCAGATGGTCGCCGGCGGCGCCGCAAGCTCCGGAGCCGGGGCGGCCGCAGCGGCGGCGGGCGGGGGGCGGCCTCCGCCAGCG
>NZ_JBWKNY010000009.1:0-313283 GCF_059415805.1 Caulobacter sp. GW821-FHT10A06 | reverse complement strand
CCCCCACAAGTCCTGGCTCCGGCTACTTCCCCCTCCGTCGGCTGCGCCGACACCTCCCCCGCTAGGGGGAGGATCTATTACTTCCGCTTCTTCCTAAACTCTTCCGCCTTCTCCGCGCGGATCTCCGCCCGGATCCGCTTCGGCGCCGACCGGTCCACCTCGTCGCCCGTCGCCGACAGCACCTCGTTGGCGAACTCGAGATCCATCAGCTTCATCCGCTTGATCTCATCGCGCAGCCTGGCCGCCGTCTCGAACTCCAGGTTCGCGGCGGCCTCGCGCATCTTGGCTTCCAGGTCCTTGAGCGCGGCCTTGAAGTTGTCGCCGCTGAACGGGCGGTCGTCGGTTTCGGACATGCCCATCGGCACCAGCACGCGGTCGCCGCGCTCGTAGGGGCTGTTGAGGATGTCCTTGATGTCGCGCTTGACGCTCTCGGGCGTGATGCCGTGTTCGAGGTTGTAGGCGTGCTGCTTCTCGCGGCGGCGGGCGGTCTCGGCCATGGCCCGCTCCATGCTGCCGGTGATCCGGTCGGCATAGAGGATGACCTTGCCGTCGACGTTCCGCGCCGCGCGGCCGATGGTCTGGATCAGGCTGGTCTCCGAGCGCAGGAAGCCTTCCTTGTCGGCGTCGAGAATGGCCACGAAGCCGCACTCGGGGATGTCCAGGCCTTCGCGCAGCAGGTTGATGCCCACGAGGACGTCGATATTGCCCATCCGCAGTTCACGGATGATCTCGATGCGCTCCAGCGTGTCGATGTCGGAGTGCATGTAGCGGACCTTGATGCCCTGCTCGTTCAGGTACTCCGACAGGTCCTCGGCCATCTTCTTGGTCAGCACGGTGACCAGGGTGCGGTAGCCCTTCTTGATGGTCTGGCGGATCTCGTCGACCACGTCGTCGACCTGGCTGGCGTTGTCCTTGGAGACCGGACGCACCTCGACGGGCGGGTCGATCAGGCCGGTGGGGCGGATGACCTGCTCGGCGAAGACGCCGCCGGCCCGTTCCATCTCCCAGTTGGCCGGGGTGGCGCTGACGTGCACCGACTGGGGCCGCATGGCGTCCCACTCCTCGAACTTGAGGGGGCGGTTATCCAGGGCCGAGGGCAGGCGGAAGCCGTACTCGGCCAGCGTCCATTTGCGGTTGCGGTCGCCCTTGTACATGGCGCCGATCTGCGGAACCGTCTGGTGGCTCTCGTCGGTGAACAGCAGGGCGTTGTCGGGGATGTATTCGAAGAAGGTCGGCGGCGGCTCGCCCGGCCGGCGGCCCGACAGGTAGCGGCTGTAGTTCTCGATGCCGGCGCACGAGCCGGTGGTCTCGATCATCTCCAGGTCGAAGGTCGTGCGCTGCTCCAGGCGCTGGGCCTCCAGCAGCTTGCCGTTGGCGACCAGCCACTCCAGGCGCTCCTTCAGCTCCTGGCGAATGGCGATGATCGCCTGGCGCAGGGTCGGACGCGGGGTGACGTGGTGGCTGTTGGCGTAGACCTTGATGGTCTCCAGCTCGGACGTCTTCTTGCCGGTCAGGGTGTCGAATTCCGAGATCGCTTCGACCTCGTCGCCGAACATGGTCACGCGCCAGGCGCGGTCCTCGTAGTGGGCGGGGAAGATCTCGATGGTGTCGCCGCGACGGCGGAACGTGCCGCGCTCGAAGGCCTGGTCGTTGCGCTTGTACTGCTGGGCCACCAGGTCGGCGATCAGCTGCTTCTCGTTGACCTTGTCGCCGACCGTCAGGGTGAAGGTCATGGCGGTGTAGGTCTCGACCGAGCCGATGCCGTAGATGCAGCTGACCGAGGCCACGACGATGACGTCGTCGCGCTCCAGGATCGCCCGCGTGGCCGAGTGGCGCATGCGGTCGATCTGCTCGTTGATCGAGCTGTCCTTCTCGATGAAGGTGTCGGTCCGGGGGACGTAGGCCTCCGGCTGGTAGTAGTCGTAGTAGCTGACGAAGTACTCGACCGCGTTGTCGGGGAAGAACCCCTTCATCTCGCTGTAGAGCTGGGCGGCCAGGGTCTTGTTCGGGGCCAGGATCAGGGCCGGGCGCTGGGTGCGCTCGATGACCTGGGCCATGGTGAAGGTCTTGCCCGAGCCGGTGACCCCCAGCAGCACCTGGTCCTGGTCGCGGTTGTTGATGCCCTCGACCAGCTCGGCGATGGCGGTCGGCTGGTCGCCGGCGGGCTGGTACTCGCTGACCAGCTTGAACTTCTTGCCGCCCTCGGACTTGTCCGGCCGCGCGGGGCGGTGCGGGGTCCAGAGCATGGGCATGACGCCGTCGGCGACGTCCTGGACCGTGTCCATGACGAAGGGCGTCGAGACGTCCGAGACGCCGCTGTTATCGGAAGAAGGCATGGCCCCAAGTTAGGGACGCGCGCGGGTCTCGGCTAGGGGGTCTGCTGACGGGGAGTGGCAGCAGTGTGGCGGGATGGTGCGCCGACATTCCGGGTTATGATGTGCTGCATCGGCGCCGAGGGCTTTGCTATGTCCGCGCATTCATTGGTGGAAAACTTTGGGCCTTATCTCGACACCATAACCGAGCGAGATATCGACCTCCTGTTGATGGAGGAATTCAGCGTCAATCCAGCGTTCCTGCGATGGTTCGTGACTCAGCTCGGTCTTGAAGGCGACAGCCGGATCGTCGGGTGTTGGCGAGGCGTCACGACATATGACGGCGAGACCGACGTTCTGCTGGTCCTTGACCTGCACGGACGGCGATTGGGCGTTCTGATCGAGAACAAGATCTCCGCGCCCGAGCAGCTCTGGCAAGCCTCGCGCTATCATTTGAGGGCGATGGAGCATCGCGACGACGGGCACTTCCAGGAGTATCGGTCGGTGGTCGTCGCACCTCGCCGATATCTGGCCGGATGTCTGCTTGGCAGCGACTACATGGCTGCCATTTCATACGAGAGCATCCGGGACTGGTATGCAAGCCGATCGGGACGTCGCGACGCATGGCGGCGGTCGCTATTCGACGAGGCCATCCAGCGCAGCAAGCGATCTTGCATGACGCGTGTGGATCAAGCGCGGACGGACTTTCACCGGAAATACTGGGCGCGTGTTCGAGATTTTTACCCCGACCTCATCATGCGTGAACCGGTCGTCCGGAGCCGCAGATCCTATCGCTTCTTCCTGCGCTCGCCGGATCTGAGGAAGGGAATCCGTATTGTCCACAAGGCCGACTGCGGCCGCGTCGATCTGGAGATGGGACGAACGCTGGTTCAGCTGGTCGAGATCGTTCTTCACGATCGAAGCGACGACATCATGCTGAGCCAACGAGGTCTATCTTCGGTTCTGAGCTTGCCGGTGCTCGACCTCTACTGCGACGAGGCGTTCGAGGAGCAGGTCGAGAGCGTGGACTACGCGCTGCGAAGCGCAGTCATGCTCGCGGACTACATGAAGAAGAAACTGGTCCAGGACGCGCATCCCCTCGAGGGCTACATCGGATCCTATGACGGCTCGTTCGACCATCTGATGTTTAACATCCGCGCCGAAGCCCTGTTCGGTCCGACGCCTTGATCGGCTGTCGTCGAGCAGCAGTCTGTCACCAGTTCTCGCCGCCGGACGGGACGAGCGGCGAGCGCCGGGCGCCGCCGGCCGCGACCAGGGCGGCCTGGACGTCGGCGCGGGCGGCGACCTCGGCCTGGCGGTCCAGCATCACGGTGTCCCAGGTTCCGACGGCCTTGGGACGGGCGCGGGCCGACAGGGCCAGGATCGCCCACGGCGCGGCGTCGGCATCGGCCAGCCGCGCCCGGTAGCTGGCGGCGGCGCCGTCCAGGTCGTCCAGGCACAGCAGGGCGTAGGTGCGGGCGGGCAGGGTATCGCCCTTCAGGTCCTTCAAGTCGCGGCGGGCGGCGGTCAGCCGGCCCAGCTGGACATTGACGCAGACCGACCGCGCCACGATCCAGTCGCCGAGGTTCCCGTTGGGTCGATAGAGGAAGTAGTCCAGGGCCTTCAGCGCCGCCTGGCCGCGACCGCTGCCGGCGAGATGGCCGATCAGCATGTTGTCGGCCCAGCCGTCATAGCCCTCACCCGGCCGGGCGGCCTTCACGATGGCGCGGTCTTCCGCGATGGCGTCGTCGAAGCGGCCCAGCTGCCACAGGCTGAAGGCCCGCTCGGCGCGCAGGTTCAGCAGGGCGCCGTCGGTGTCGCTGAAGCTCTGCGGCGAGACCTCGACCCGCAGCAGGGCCTTGTCGACCAGGGCCAGGGCCTCGGCGGGACGACCCAGGCGCTCCAGCAGGTCCGCGCGCAGGGTGACCAGGGCCAGGCGGTCGGTCTCCTTGACCGCCAGCCGGTCGGCCCGCGTGAAGGCGCGCATGACGATGGCGTTGGGCTCGAACCAGGCCGCGTCCAGCCGGCGGGCGGCGGCGAAGCGCGGCGACAGGGCCGCGCCGAGCTGTTCGTCGACGCCGACCAGGCGCTTGAGGGCGGCCAGCACCACGCGCGGCGAGGCCCCGCTGTCGACCAGCAGGCGGGCTTGGTCCTCCCAGAACTGGTCCTCGTCGTCGATGGCGTCGATGGAGGCGAAGTTCAGCGTGCCAAGGGCGTTCAGCAGCCGCAGGCGCAGGGCGTCGTCGTCGGCCAGGGCCTGCCACAGGTCATGGATCTGCTGGTGGTCGAAGGCGCTGATCGGACTGCCGGCGCGAACCTCGCGTTCGACCTGAGCCACGGCGTCGGCGGGCCGGGCCAGCTCCAGCGGCACGTCGGCGAAACGCTGGGCCATGGCCGGCGTCGTGAGCGCCAGGGCGGCGGTCAGGGCGAGAAGCAGGCGGCGCATCAGTAGACCGCCGGATAGGGCTGGCGCTCGACGCGGCCGACCGCGGCGATAGCGGCGCGGACGTCGGGGCGGGCGTAGAGCGCGCGGCGGCGGGCCAGCTGGGCGCGGCGGAACGGGGCTGTGACGGCCTCTTCCGGATAGTCCTGGGCGTCGGCCAGGGCTTCCAGCCGGGTCTCGGGATCCTTGAGCAGAGTGATCAGCACGGCCGCGGCGCCGTCCTGGTCGCCGGCGCACAGATGGCCGCTCATCTCCAGGAACGGGATGGCGTCGCGGTCGGCGGCGAGGGCGGCGAAGGCCCGGTCGACCCCGGCGCGGTCGCCCAGTTGTGCGTTGGCGCAGGCCGACAGGTTGGCGGCGACCATGCGGCCGAAGGCGCTGACCTTGTCGGGTTTCACGCCGCCGACGATCGTCAGGACCTCGGCCGGGCGATCCAGCTCCAGCAGGGCGTCGGCCAGGTTCAGCTCCTGGCTCACCCCGCCGCCGATCTCGGGCCGGGTGGCCATGCGCCAGGCGGTCAAAGCGGCGTCGAAGCGGCCCAGGTCCCGCAGGGCGCGGGCCTGGATGTCCAGGGTCCAGGGGCGGTCCTGGGCGTCGTCCCAGCTGTCGATCTTGCGGTCGAGGGCGGCCTGGGTCACGGCGAAGACCTCGACGTAACGCCCCATGCCCAGCAGGGCCAGGGCGTGGGCGTTGACCGCGCCCAGCGCGCGCGGCTTCTCGGCCATGCGGGCGCGGGTGGCTTCGACGCGCGCGGCATGGGCCTTGGCCACATCGAAGCGGGCGGGATCCTGGCGCAGCAGCGGCGCGAAGCGGCGGTCGGCGCGGGCCGAGGCCAGGGCGTCGGGGGCTGTGACCCGCGCCATCGCCTTGCCGGCCCGCGCGACGTCGCCGCGATCCAGCAGTCGGGCGGCGTGCTCCTGCCAGACGTCGCTCCAGTCGCCCGTGGCGTCGCGCGGCTTCCAGTCGAGGTCCAGCAGGTCGTCGACCAGGGCCATCTGCCGCTGTTCGCCGCGCGACAGCTCCAAAGCCTGGCGACGAAGCTCGCCGATGAAATGGTCGTCGACCTGCGCGAGCGGCTCCGGATCGGTCTCGAGCATGGTGGTGAAGGCGTAGACGGAGTCCTGCGGATCCTTGTCGCCCTGGGCGGTGTAGGCGCGGTACAGCCAGTCCCAGCCGATCGCCCCGGCCAGCTTGGACGAGGTCTTGAAGGCCTTGTGCGCCTCGGGTAGGCGGTCGGTCTGCCAGGCGCCCAGGCCCACCAGGTGCCAGGCCAGGTGGCGCACCGTCTCGGGCAGGGTCTCGAAGTCGGGGCGTTCAGTGTAGGGCTTGGCCAGGGCGTAGACGCCCGGATAGTCGTCGGCCTTCAGCTTCTCCAGCGCCGCCTTCAGCGGGGCGGTCATGGCCTCGGGCGGCGGTGTCCAGGGCGTGTGCGGCGTCAGCTTGCCGGCGACCTGGGTGCGGCTCGCGGCGGTGCTGGCGGCGGCAGGCCCGGCCGCCCCGCTGCAGATCACCGACACGGCCGCCAGAGCGACCGCCAACCCTCTACGCATGCCTTCCCCACAACGCGACGCCCGGCGACCTTGATAGCGTCCTCAGCGCTGCGGCAAAGCCTTACGCTCTAGAAGCGAGCAATGATTGTCGCTTCCAGCCGGCGTTTCAGCGGATCGTCGATCGACCAGCGGTCGAACAGGTTGCGCACGCCCAGCCGCAGCTCGGTCTCGGAGGCGCCGGGCGGACGCGGCAGGCTCCAGCCCAGCGCCAGGTCCACCGTCGTGCGCGCGGCCAGGGATGTGGGGCCGTTGGCGCTGATGTAGCGGGCCGTGGCCGAGGCCGCGAAGCCGGGCGTCGACCAGCGTACGCCAGCGGCTCCGCGCCACTCGGGCGCCCCGCCGTCGGGCGTGCGTTTGCCCAGCCAGTTGTCGGGCGCGGTGCGCAGGGTCAGGGTCGGTTGCCAGGTCGCCGTGGCGCTGAGGCTGAGGCGTCCGCCGGCCAGGTCAAGGTCGTGCTGGGCGGTCATGTCCACCGCCTGGACCAGGCTGGCGCCGCTGTTCTCGTTGAGGTCGCGCACCTCCAGGATCTTGCCGCCCGTATAGCCCTTGGCCCGGTCGGCGTCGGTCAGCGGCGCGCGGACCACGGCGCCCGGATAGCGGTCCTCGTTGAGGATGTAGAAGTCCGCGCCGCGATAGACGCTGACCAGCAGGTCGTGGCCCTCGATACGCGTGTAGTCGACCGACAGCCGGGTGCGCGGGATCAGCGGCGAGGCCAGCACCACGCCCGCCGTGTAGGTGCGGGTCTGGTCCGGCTTGAGGTCGGGCGAGCCGCCATAGACGCCCCAGAACCAGCCCTCGGCCGAGATTGGCGCGTTCGGATTGCGCTTGGGATCGATCATGTTGCTGCCGTTGGTGTCCCGCATGTTCATGAACATGGTGGGCTCAGGCAGCTGGGCGCCGGAGGCGTAGGCCCCGCGCAGGAGCAGGCCCCGGACCGGCTCGGCCTTCAGCCCGACCAGATAGAGATCGGCGGACTTCTCCACGGCGGCATAACCGCCGTATTCGATGCGGATACGGCCGGTCTGGCGGCGGGCGGCCGCCTGTAGCTCCAGGCCGCGCACGCCGAAGACCTCCTCCAGCGGCGCGCGCAGCTCGGCGAACAACGACCGCGAGCGCATCGACAGGTGATGGCTGGCCGCGCCGGCCATGTGCGGCATGCCCTCCCACAGCTGCTGGGCGGTCAGGGACAGGGTGACGTCGCGGTCCTTGAGCCGGGCGATCGGTCCCGAGGCGCGCAGCGAGATGTCTTCCAGTCGCGTCCCGCTCAGGGGCTCGGCGGACGCGCCTTGGGTCGCATAGCCCTTGAGGTCCGCCAGGAACTTGGCCTGGTCGCCAAAGGGATTGGGCGCGGGCCGGCCGTCGGGCATGACCCCGTCGGCGACGCTCTGGAAGGTCTCGTAGGGAAAGCCGTAGTCGCCGCCCAGATAGCGAATGCGCGAGGAGCCCACGGCGTAGTCGACGCCGCCGCGCCAGCGGGCCGGCAGGTCGAACACCAGGCCCGCCGTGACGCGGCGCGTGATCGTCCGGGTGTCGGTGGTCCCGAAGGTGTGGGGCACGGGCGCGACCAGCTCGATCTGGCTGGATCCCGAGAACCGGACCCCCGCGCCCTGGCCCGGCGTCAGCCAGGTGTAGAAGCCGCCATAGGGCGCGAAGAACGAGTCGTGGCTGGCCAGGTAGATGTAGTCGACATAGGCCTCGGCCCCGCTCCACAGCCGCTGGCGCAGATTGGCCAGCACCGCGTCGCTGCGGCTGTCGGCCGACAGCTGCCGGTCCTTGTGGCCCTGGGCCAGGCCGGGGGCGGAGAGGCCCGCATTGCGGATCAGCACCGCCTCGATCGGTTCGCGGCCGTCATAGTCGGCGGGGATGTAGCTCTTGGTCATCGAGACGCCGCCGACCGTGAAGGGGCCGCTGGCGCCGAACAGGGTGGTCCCATTGCCCGGCGGGCTGTTGTAGCTCTGGCCGGCCTTCAGCTGGGAACCGTCCAACGGCGCGGAGGCCTCGATCCGGTCGCCGACCGTGACGCCGTTGAAGCGCCTTTGGCCGTAGCGGACCATCATCGCCGTCCCGCCGCTCTTGGAGCTCCAGCCCAGGCGGGCGTCGAAGCGACCGTACTCGCCGTCGCCCTTCTTGCCCGCGCCATAGGTCGCGGCGACCTCGGCGCCGCTGTAGTCGCGATCCAGCACCAGATTGACCACGCCATTGACCGCGCCCAGGCCGTAGAGCGCGCCGCTGCTGGAGCCCAGGGTCTCGATGCGGCCGATCGCGGCCAGGGGGATGGGGCCGATATCGGCCTGGGTCATCTGGTTGGCGGTCGGGATGGCTGGCATGCGCCGCCCGTCGACCAGCACCAGTGTCGCGGCCTGGGCGTTCGGATCGCGGAACGAGAAGTTCGAGCGCGAGGGCGGCAGGCCGCGCAGGCGGGTCGGGACGGACTGGTAGCTGTAGGTGTTGGCGGTCAGCCAGGTCTGCAGGAAGTCGTCGGCCGACAGGCTCTGGGCGCCCCGCAGCGTGCTGCGCTCATAGACCTGGTAGGGCTGGATGTCGTCGGGGTCGCGCGGCTGATCGACGTTCTGGCTGCGCACGCCGACGATCAGCAGCTCGGGCAGGGCGATCGGCGGCTCGGGCCGTTCGGCGGGCGCATCGGGCCGCAGGCGCACGACATAGACGCCGGGCTCGGTCCGCTCATAGGTCAGGCCGGAGCCCGCCAGCAGTTGCTCAAGCGCCTGGGCCGGCGTCAGGCGGCCGCGCAGAGGCGGCGCGCGGCGCTCGCCGACCACGGCCGGGGCGGCCAGGATGTCGACTCCGATCTGGCGGCCCAGCTCGCCCAGCGCCCGGCTCAGCGGCTGAGGGGGCAGGACGATCGTGGCGGCGCGCTCGGCTGCGGTCGCTGACGCTGTGAGGACGCAAGCGTACAAGACCGCCAATAGAGATCGCCGCAGAAAGGTCACCCAGCCCCGTTTTCGCCCAGACATTGACAGCGCTGCTTTAGAGCGAACGCTGTTATTTGGGCAAGCGCGTGGGAGTTGAAAGTTTTGCTAAGGTTCAGTGCGCGGCGCGGGCGGCCAGGGCGTGGTCGATCACTGCCCGGACCTTGGGCGACAGTTGCCGCGTGGCGGGATAGAGGGCGTAGAGTTCTCGGTCCTCGACCCGCCAATCCCCCAGAGACAGTTCCACCAGCTCCGAAAAGCGCCCGGCCAGGCCCTTGGGCAGATAAGCGACGCCCAGGCCCTGGCTGGCGGCCAGCGCGCCCAGTGACAGGTCGTCGACCGAGGCCCCGAGGGTGCGCGGCGCGACGGCCAGGGTCTCGCCGCCGGCGTGGACGAACCGCCAGGCCAGGATCGGCGGGGTGACGACGGCGGGCAGGCGGGCCAGGCGCTTGGGGTGATCCAGGCTCGCGGCCTCCGGATGCTTGGCCAGGAACTCCCGGCTGGCCCAAAGGCCGTAGGGCGCGGTCCACAGCTTGCGCGCCACGTGGCGGCCCTCGGGCAGCGGGGCCAGTTGGAAGGCGACGTCGATCCCCTCCTCGATCAGGTCCGGCGATCCGTTGGTCAGGCGCAGGTCCATGACGAGGTCGGGATGCTTGGCCGCGAAGGCCAGCAGGTGCGGGGCGAACTCCTCGTTGCAGACATGGTGCGGGGCGGTGACGGTCAGCTTGCCCGACAGGCGGCTGTCGCAGACGTCCAGGCCGCGGGCGGCGGCCTCCAGCTCGTCCATGGCCGCGGCGGCGCGATCGACAAAGGCGCGGCCGTCGTCGGTCAGGCTGACGGCGCGGGTGGTCCGGCGCAGCAGCTGGGTCTTGAAGCGTTCTTCCAGGGCCGCGACCCGGCGGCTGACCGTGCTGGTCGGCAGGCCCAACGCCTGGGCGGCGGCGACAAAACTGCCCTCGCGCGCCACCCGCAGGAAGATCGCCACGTCGTCATAGCCCAGCATGCGCGGCTCCTCGTTCGCCCAGGAGATCGGCGCGGCGAGGGTCTAGCGCAAGATTGGCGATTGTCCCGCTGGCGGAAAACAGAGCTCCCGACGGGGCGATTGTCCCGACGTGCGATGGTCTTCATCTGACGCTCCGAGTTCAACGGAGCACCGCCATGAAAGCCCTGGTTCAAGATCGTCTCGGTTCGCCTCTCGACGTCGTGGCGTTGCGGGAGGTCGCCCAGCCCGTCCCCGCGCCCGGAGAGGCCCTGGTGCGGATGGTCGCCGTCGGCATCCATCCGGGCGACTTCTTCTACACCCAGGGCCAGTACCCGGAGGCCAAGCGGCCCAGCCTGCCCAGCCAGATTGTCGGCAACCACGGCGTTGGCCGCGTGGTCGAGGCCGGCGGCCGCGCCGATCTCGCGCCCGGCATGCTGGTCGCCTTCAGCGCCACGCGGCTGTGGGCGGAGTTCGTGACTGTCGACCCCGCCGCCCTGGTCCCGCTGCGGGGCGACTATCCCGTCGAGCGCGCCGCCCAGTTCATGCCGGCGGTCACCGCCCGCGATCTGCTGGAGGCCTCTGAGGTCCAGGCCGGCCAGTGGCTGGCGGTGACGGCGGGGCATTCGCTGGTCTCGACCCTGCTGATCCAGATGGCCGCTCGCCGTGGCGTGAAGGTGGTCGCCATCGTCCGTCGCAAGGTCGAGGGCCGCGACCTGACCGCTCTGGGCGCGGCGGCGGTGATCGAGCTGTCGGCGCTAGAGGTTCCGCTGGCCGACGCCGTGCGCGCGGCGATCGGCGACGAGACCCTGTCCGGCGTCGTCGACGCCATCGGCGGGCAGGTGCTGACCCAGCTGCTGGAGGCCCTCGGCTTCCGAGGCCGCGCGGTGATCGTCGGCGCCTACGACCTGGCGCCGTTCCAGACCAACGCGCTGCGGGTGCTGATGCAGGACCAGCTGATCCGGGCGTACATCTACCGGTATTTCTTCGAGACGCCGCCGGTTAGCGATGCGGCGTGGATCGCGAGCGTGCTGGAGGAGCTGGCCGACCCGACCGTGGAAGTGCTCATCGCAGGCGTGCGACCATTCACTGACTTCCGCGCCGCGTTGGAGGAGACGGTGCGCGCGCCCGAGCGAGGCAAGCAGGTGCTGGTGTTCTAGGAGAGCTTCTCCAGCGTCAGCATGTCCTCGCGCCCGGCGAAGTACTTCACCAGCGCCTGCCCGAACACCGGCTCCTCCGGAGCCGCCGCCTGGAACAGCGTCAGGCTGGAACGCAGCTTCAGGTCATCCGGCGAGCCGAACACCGCGTGGGCGTCGCGGCCGGGCAGGGCCAGGAGGGTTTCGACGGCTTCGACCAGGCGGGGGCCCAGCACGGGGTGGGCCAGGTAGGCGCGGGCTTCGGCCAGGTCGGCGATGGCGTAGAACTGCGCGGTCGGGCTGCGGCCCAGGCCGGCGATCTGCGGGAAGACGAACCACATCCAGTGGCTGGTCTTCTGGCCGCGCCGCAACTCGGCCATGGCGCGGTCGTAGGTGGAACTCTGGGCGTCGACGAAGCGGCTCAGCGGATTGGGGGGACGTGGCGCGGCGTGACCCATGGCGGTCTCCTCACCGTCAGGCGGCGAAACGCTTCGCGACCCAGTCGATGAACACTCGAACGCGCGGGGACAGCTGTCGGCTGCGTGGATAGAGCAGGGAAACCGGCGTCGGGGTCGGAAGATGGTCGGCCAGGACCTCGACCAGGGTCCCGTCGGCCAGGCAGTCCTCGACCCGGTAGCGGGGCGCCTGGATCAGACCCAGGCCCAGGAGGCCCATGGCGACGGTGTTCTCGGCCGAATTGATCGTCACGTCCGCCTCCACCGCGACCTGGCGGACCTTGCCGTCCACGGTCAGCTCCAGCGGGTAGATGTGACCGGTCGCGGCGTTGAGGAAGCCGACCATGCGGTGGCCCGCGAGGTCGTCGGGCGTCCTGGGCGTTCCCCGCCGCGCGAGATAGGCCGGCGCGGCGCAGGTCACTTCCGGCAGCAGGGCCACGCGCCGGGCCACCATGGCGCTGTCGGTCAGGTCGCCCAGGCGCAGCACGCAGTCGACGCCCTCGCGGACCAGGTCGATCAGGCGGTCGCCCTCGGTCATCTGGATCTTCAGTTCGGGATAGGCGGCCAGGAAGTCGGGCAGGCCCGGCAGCACGAACCGCCGCGCCAGCGCGCCCTGCACATCGACCCGCAGCAGGCCGGTCGGGGTGCGCTGGCGAAAGGCGCCCTCGGCCTCCTCCAGCTCGTCCAGCAGGCGCAGGCAGCGCTGGTAATAGGCCTCGCCGTCCAGGGTGGGACTGACCTGGCGGGTGGTGCGCTGGAGCAGCCGCACGCCCAGCCGCGCCTCCAGCTGCTGCACGGCCTCGGTGGCGGTCGAGCGGGGCAGGTCGAGGTCGGCGGCGGCCTGGGTGAAGCTGCGGCGCTCCACGATCCGGGTGAACAGGCGCATGGCCTCGAACCGATCCAACGCCGCGCGCTCCTATTATTCGACAATGCGAATAGTCATGTCGTGTTTGGCTGAATTATTCAACTCAGGCGAAGGCGCATGGTCGCTCCATCGAAGGAGACCAACCATGACCCAATCGACTGAGAACAAGGTGGCGCTGGTGACCGGCGCCTCGGGCGGCATCGGCGCGGAGACGGCCAAGCGCCTGGCCCGCGACGGCTTCACCGTCATCGTCAACTACGCCGCCAACGCCGCCCCCGCCGAGGCTACGGTGCGCGAGATCGAGGCGGCCGGCGGCAAGGCCATTACCGCCCAGGCCGACGTCAGCGACCCGGCTGCCGTGCGCCGGCTGTTCGACCACGCCGAGGCGGCGTTCGGCGGCGTCGACGTCCTGGTCAACAACGCCGGGATCATGAAGCTGGCCAGCCTGGCCGACACCGACGACGCCTTGTTCGACCAGACCATCGCCGTGAACCTGAAGGGCGTGTTCAACACCCTGCGCGAGGCCTCCCGCCGCCTGCGCGACGGCGGCCGGATCATTAATATCTCGTCCAGCGTCGTGGGCCTGCTGCCGGTCAACTACGGCGTCTATGCCGCGACCAAGGCGGCGGTCGAGACCATGAGCGCCATCCTGACCAAGGAGCTGCGCGGGCGGAACATCACGGTCAATTCCATCGCGCCCGGCCCGACAGCCACCAAGCTGTTCCTGGACGACAAGCCCGCCGAAGTCATCGAGCGCCTGTCCAAGGCCGCGCCTCTGGAACGCCTGGGCCAGCCCGAGGACATCGCGTCGACCATCGCCTTCCTGGCCGGTCCGGACGGGGCCTGGATCAACGGCCAGACCCTGCGCGTCAACGGCGGCATCATCTGAGAAGGAGCCCTGTCATGAGCAAGCAAGTCATCCTCGTCACCGGCGCTTCCTCGGGCTTCGGGGCGCTGACCGCCCGCGAACTGGCCGGCGCCGGCCACACCGTCTACGCCTCGATGCGCGAGACGACGGGGCGCAACGCCCCGCAGGTCGCCGCCGCCGCCGACTACGCGAAAGAGCACAGCGTCGACCTGCGCACCGTCGAGCTGGACGTGGCCTCGGAGCCTTCCGTCCAGGCCGCCATCGTCCAGATCGTCGCTCAGGACGGCCATCTGGACGTCATCGTCCACAATGCCGGCCACATGAGCTTTGGTCCCGCCGAGGCCTTCACGCCCGAGCAGTATGCGCAGCTGTTCGACGTCAACGTCCTCTCGACCCAGCGCGTCAACCGCGCCGCCCTGCCGGTGCTGCGCCAGCAGGGCAGGGGCCTGGTGGTCTGGGTCTCGTCCAGCTCGACGCGAGGCGGTACGCCGCCGTTCCTGGCCCCGTACTTCGCGGCTAAGGCGGCGATGGACAGCCTGGCCGTCTCGTACGCCAGCGAGCTGACCCGCTGGGGGATCGAGACCTCGATCATCGTGCCGGGGGCCTTCACCAAGGGCACCAACCACTTTGCCCATGCCGGCAAGCCGGCCGATGCGGCGGTGGCCGGGGCATACATGGACGGGCCATACGCCGGCGTGGCCGAGGCGGCGCTGAACGGCCTGGCCGCGCTGGAGCCCGCCGACGCAGATGCCGGCGAGGTGGCCAAGGCCATCGCCCGCGTGGTCGACACGCCGTTCGGCCAGCGTCCATTCCGGGTGCACATCGACCCCTCGCAGGACGGGGCCGAGATCGTCAACGGCGTGGCGGATCGCGTGCGGGCCGAGCTGTTCTGGCGGGTGGGCCTGCAGGACCTGCGGAAGCCGGTGGTGAAGTAGCGCGGACGAAGATCCTCCCCCGCGATGCGGGGGAGGTGGCCCAGAGGGCCGGAGGGGGCCAGCACGGCCGACCTCCAGCTAGCCCCCTCAGTCGCTCCGCGACAGCTCCCCCGCATCGCGGGGGAGCATCTGTTGACTCCTGATCATACTGTGTGACATACAGTGTGCGTCACACACCATGTGATGCACACTATGTGGCGCACACCCCATGCCGACCGATACGGACATCTTTGAATCGCTCCGACAGGAGCTGCGGCGGGGGACGCTGATCCTGGCCGTGCTCGCCCAGCTGCGGGAGGAGCGTTACGGCTACAGCCTGCGCCAGGCCCTCTCGACCGTAGGTGTCGAGATCGACGAAGGCGCGCTCTATCCCATGCTGCGTCGGCTGGAGAGCCAAGGGCTCCTGGCCAGCGAATGGCGCGAGGAAGACAAGCGCAAGAAGCGTTTCTACCAGCTGTCGGCGGAGGGCCGGGCGGTGCTCGTCCGTCTCGCCGACGAATGGCGCGCGATCAACGCCGCCCTCGAGCCGCTGCTGTGATGCCGGCTCCACACCATTCTCAAGGGGACAAGACCATGAGCGATCTGATCGATCGTTATCTGGCGGCCGTGGCCGCCCTGCTGCCGAAGGCCTCGCGCCAGGACATCGTCGCCGAGCTGCGCGACCTGATCATGAACCGTGTCGAGGAGAAGGAGGCGGCGCTGGGCCGTCCGCTCGACAAGGCCGGCACGGAAAGCCTGCTGCGCGAGATCGGTCACCCGATCGCCGTGGCCGGCCGCTACGGCCCGCACCGCGCGCTGGTCGGGCCGGAGATCTATCCGTTCTGGCTGTTCGCCGTGAAGGTGCTGCTGGCCATCGCCGCCCTGGCCACGGTGGTCCCGGCGGTGGTGGTGCTGATCGCCGGCCAGGGTAACAACCATCGGATCGGCGGCATCCTGTCGGACTTCATCCCCACCGCGCTCAGCCTGATCGGCACGGCCACGGTGATCGCGGCGGCGGTCGAGCGCGGCTGGATCAAGGTCGGCGACTTGGCCAACTGGAAGGTCAGCGATCTGCCCGTCCTGCCGGAAGGCAAGGACTGGATGGGCGGTGGCGACTGGACCTGGTCGAGCTGGACCGGCGGCAAGGGCTGGTTCGCCAAGACCCGTTTCGAAGCCGTGTTCGAACTGGCGGCCGTCGCCTTGTTCATCGCCTGGTGGACCGGCGCCCTGCCGTTCCCGATGGAGCGGATCGTGCACGCGCCCGACGGTTTCGGCGTTGTCGTGAGCCCGGTCGTCCTGGCCCTGCACTGGCCGATCCTGGGCCTGGCCGTCCTGCAAGGCTTGTCGGCTCTGATCCTGGTGATCCAGCCGGCCTGGGTGCGAGCGCGGGCGGCGACCGAGATCCTGGCCGCGCTGGGTGGCCTGGCGATCAGCGCCATCCTGTGGCCCGCCTTCCCGCTGGTCACCTTCGTGACGAACGGCGACCACGCGGCCGACTTCGCCAAGCTGCAGCAGGTGGTCGACACGACCTTCATGGTGATCCTGGCAGTCGCCGTGGCGGCCAACGTGACCAAGCTGTTCGTCGACGGGTGGCGGCTGGTGAAGGGGCGGTAGGGCGGCGAGGGCGGGGCCGACAGTTCGTCCGGAACCCGCCCAATCCGCGCGGCCAATTAAGCAAGATTGTTAAGGTTTATGACGTCGTGGAGTATCGATGCGGCGCCGCCGAAGTTACGCGACGAAAGTCCGAGCAAAGGCGTGGCAAGGGTTTTTGATCCACAAAAAAACGCCGATCGCACTTGTCGAGCTTTTCGCTACGATTCAACGCGTTAACAATTTGACTGTGCGACTTCTAAGCGCAGACGCCATGCTGCAGTGCGGCAAGTGCTTGCGAGTCGTTCATGGATACGTCATAAGCCCCATCAAGCAGGATCTTGGCCACAGCGTGTTACGGCCAGTCCACCCGCTTCGAAGGGTTCCCCGCCAGTGAATTTCGGGGGTTTCGAGGTGGTTTTTGTCGGGGGGCCGGAGCGCCCTCGCCGCGCAGGACGCTAGTTTTGTATATCAAGTCGCAGACGCGCGCGGACGCGCGCGGGCTGGTCGGCGCCGTATTGGTCGGATCCATCACGGGTCTGGCTCTGGGCGGCGTTTACCTTCTGGGTGGCCTGGCTCAATCGGCCTCCACCCACGCCCGCGTCGCCCGATTGGCGGAAGGCGCATCGGGGGATTTCTCCGACGCGGCCATGCTGAGCGCTTCTACGCGTATGGACCCCGGCGCGCTCGCCGTGGCCAAGCGTCACGATCCTTATCTGTTTGCCGCCCTCGACGATCAGCGCGACCGCCAGTCGGCCATGCTGACCGCGCGTCTGGAAGGCGCCAACCTGCGTCCCGGCCAGTCGGGTCGCACCGGCCCGCTGATGCTGCGCGCCAGCTTCGGCTCTGCATTCAACCCCGGGATCGCCGGTCCGTTCCAACTGCGCAATGCTTTGGAGAGCTCGCGCGAGCTGGAATGCCTGGCTGACGCCGTCTATTACGAAGCCCGTGGCGAGACCCCCAGCGGCCAGGCGGCCGTGGCCCAGGTGGTCATGAACCGCGTGCGTCACCCGGCCTTCCCGAAGTCGATCTGCGGCGTGGTGTTCCAGGGCGCCTATAACCGCACGGGCTGCCAGTTCAGCTTCGCCTGCGACGGCTCGATGCGCCGCGCTCGCGACGTCGGCGCCTGGTCGCGGGCCCGCAAGGTCGCTTCGCGCACCCTGGCTGGCGAGATGTCCAGCGCGGTCGGTTCGGCCACGCACTTCCACACGATCAATGTCTCGCCCGGCTGGGGTCCGCGTCTGCTGCGCGTCGCCCAGGTCGGCATGCACATCTTCTATCGTTTCGGCCGTCATGGCGCGTCGTCGGGCAGCTTCGCCCCGTCGCACCTGCCGACCGTCGACGACATCGCCCCGTCCGAGATCGCCAGCCTGACGGCTGATGGTCGTCCGCCGGTGGTCTATGCCGCCAGCGCCATCGGCCGTCTGGAGCCGGCGTCGAACGCGCCGGGCATGGGCGGTCCGGTCGGCGCGCAGGTGACCGAGCCGGCCTCGGCCCCGATCGCCACGGCGCCCAAGACCCAGGCCACGCCGGTCAAGGCCCTGGTCCCGACGTCCGACCGTCCGCTGGACGGCCTCAAGACGACAGTAGGGGCTGCGAGCGGAGCCGCTTCCTAACGGCATTGGGCATGTGGCTGCTGGCGAAGCGCATCTGCTTCGCCCGCTTGCCCACGAAGTAGTGCAGCGCCTTGCCGTGCGCGGCCTCCCAGACCACCTGGGCGGCGTCCTCCACCGGATAGACCTCCAGGCCGCCGGCGCGCAGAGCGTCGGCCATCTGCTCGTTCGTGCCTGAGGTGCCGGCGTTCAGGATCGGCGTCTCGACGAACCACGGCATGACGCAGGCGACGCTGACGCCGTGCAGGGCGTATTCGACGTCCAGCGCCTCCGACAGGCCCCGCACCGCGAACTTGGTCGCCGAATAGACCGCCAGCTTGGGCGAGCCGTACAGGCCCGCGCACGAGGCGATATTGATCAGTCGCCCGCCGGCGCTTTTAAGGAGCGGCAGGCCCGCGCGGGCGCCGTTGATCACGCCCTTGATGTTGACGTCGATCTGGATGTCGCAGTCGGCGTCGGACAGGTCCTCCAGAACCCCGAAGCGGGCGACGCCGGCATTGTTCAGGATCACGTCGGCCTTACCGCCGGTCTCGCGGCCGAAGTCGCCTAGGGCGTTGGTCCAACCCTCGCGGTCGCGGACGTCCAGCGGGTGGACGCTGCCGTTGTCGGGACCGATGGCCTGGTGCGCCGCCGAGAGGCCGGCGCGGTCGATGTCCGACAGTCCGATGAACCAGCCGGCCCGCGCGAAACGCTTGGCGCAGGCCAGGCCGATGCCGCTGGCGGCTCCGGTGATGAAGATGGATTTCCGGCCGTCAGCGGCCATGGCGTTCCCCTCCCGTATCATTGTTATCAATGATCAGAGACCCGGAGGGGCAGGGTGGTCAATGGAGAAAACGGAGGGTCCGAAACCTCGTCCTTCGACAAGCTCAGGATGAGGTTTCTACTGATGCGGTTTCAAAAGTAGTCCTCACCCTGAGCCTGTCGAAGGGCGAGGACGGACCCGCAGACGCTTAGTCCGTCTGGTCGTCCACTTCGGCGTCCGGGCCGTTCTTCTTGATCGACTCGATGGCGTTCTTGGCCCCGGCTTTCGAGGAGTAGCCTTCGGTCCAGAAGATGTTCTCGCTGTTGTAGGTGAAGTAGGCGACGAACTCGCCCGCCTTGTTCTTCTTGATCAGAAACTTATGGGCCATCGGTCTTCTCCTTGAGGAAGGAACAGGAAGTCATCGGCCCCACCCGATACAGGGACCGTCGCCTTCCAGACACGACCCTGTCAATCTCGGCTTTGTAACGTCCGCCGTGAGTCCCCGATGACCCAGGAACACCTCGACCAGCTGTCCCGCGAACTGCTCAGCCAACCCTATGCCGAGCTCAGCGACGTGCAGAAGCGGGTCATCGACCTGATCCTGCACGAGGAGCCTTCCGACGAGCCCGACGAGGACGACGACAACACCTTCTGGACCCGTCTGGCCGACCGGGTGGCGGCGATCGGCGGCTCGTGGGGCTTTATCGGCGGCTTCGGCGCGGCGCTGTTCCTGTGGATGGGGCTGAACCTGGCGCTGGCCCCGTTCAAGCACGCCTTCGACCCCTATCCCTTCATCTTCCTGAACCTGCTGCTCTCGACCCTGGCGGCCATCCAGGCGCCGGTGATCATGATGAGCCAGAACCGCCAGGCGGCGAAGGACCGCAAGACCGCCGAGCACGACTATGCGGTGAACCTGCGCGCCGAGCTGGAGATCATGCGGGTGATCGACAAGCTGGACGCCCTGCGCAGCGACGAGCTGATGGTGCTGTGCCGCGAACATGCCGCCCGGCTGAGCGAGCTGCAGACGGAGGTGGCGCGGCTGCGGGCGGAGCGGCCGGCGTGAGGGTCGCCACCGCTCAGTTCGCCGTCAGCGCCGACATCGCCGCGAACCTGGCGGCGGTCCAGCGGCTGATGCGCCAGGCCAAGGCGGCGGGGGCGGATGTCGTCCACTTCTGCGAGGCGGCGCTGTCGGGCTATGCCGGCGTCGACTTCGAAAGCTTCGACGGTTTCGACTGGGACGCCTGCCAGGCCGCGACGCGGGCGGTGATGGGGCTGGCGGGAGAGCTGGAGCTCTGGACCGTGGTCGGCTCGGCTCATCGGCTGTCGGGCGGGCACAAGCCGCACAACAGCGTCTATGTGATCGACGCCTCGGGCGCGCTGGTCGACCGCTACGACAAGCGGTTCTGCGCCGGCGATGCGGAAGGACTGACAGGCGATCTGGCCCACTACACGCCCGGCGATCACTTCGCGGTGTTCGAGATCGGCGGCGTCCGGTGTGGGGTGCTGGTCTGCCACGATTACCGGTATCCGGAGCTCTACCGGGCCTATCACCGGCTGGGCGTGCGGATGATGTTCCACGGCTTCCATGCGGGCGGGCTGTCGGCCGAACGGTTCGCGGAGATGGAGGCCGGGGTCGGCACGCATCTTCTGACCGGCGGGACCACGTTGCCGGCCATCACCATGCCCGCGGGCATGATCGCCAGCGCCTCGAACAACAACATGTGGATCAGCTGCCCGAACTCGTCGGCGCCCAGGAGCTGCTGGCCGTCGTTCTGCGTGCGGCCGGATGGGGTGATCACCGGGGTGCTGGAGGCGCAGACGGAAGGGCTGCTGGTGTCGGAGGTCGACCTGGCGGCCGACATTTACGACAGCACTGTCGCCTGGCGGGACCGGGCGATCGACGGGGTGTTGAACTCGGGGGCAGTGGTGACGGATCCGCGGTCGGGGGATCGGCGAGCGGTGTAGCTCCTACGTGTCATCCCGGCCGCAGCGAAGCGGAGAGCCGGGACCCAGGGCAACCGCAATACGCCGGCCCCTGGGTCCCGGATAGCCTCTGCGAGGCTTCCGGGATGACACGCTTTGGAACTAAGAACTACCGCCAGGTCCAGTAACACACCCGCTCACGGTGGCCGTGGCGCCACTCGCGGTGGCAGACCTTGACCTTGTGGCCGCGGTGGTGGCGGCCGCGATCGTAACGCACGCGATCGTAGCGGCCTCGGTCATAGCGGTCGTGGCGTTCGTGCCGATCATAACGGTCACGACGGTCGTGGGCGTCGGCGGCAGCGGGAACGCTGACCACCAGGGCCGAGGCCGCGATGACCGCGACGCTCAGCAGTTTCATGACGGACATTTGTCCTCCAAGGATCGATGGTCCCTCGATCGGTAACCACGATCCTTGCCGGTCGTTGCAAGACTATGTCCGAAATGTACGGCTGAGCTTTCGAATTAGCGGCGGGTCACCCAGTGGCAGACCTTGGTCTTGTGACCGTGATGGCGCTCCCACTTGCAGACCTTCACCTTGTGCGGCTTGCCATGGTGATAGGGGGCGGCGCTGGCGGGGACGGCGAGCGTCAGGGCGGCGGCGACCAGGGCCGAGGCCCCCAGCATCTTCGCGACGGTCATATAGATCTCCGGGATGAAGGTTTGTGTCCCCCGACCTGGGCACCGTCCGCGCCCTGTGTTGCCGGCCGATGTCGCCGTGTTTCAGCTTGCTTTCGCCGCGCGTCTCAGCGCCTGCGGCGGCTGGCCATAGGCGCGGATGAAAGCCCGGCGCATACGCTCGCTATCGCCAAAGCCGGTCTCCAGCGCCACGTCCTCGACCTGCAGCGGGCCTGAGTCCAGCAGGGCGCGGGCGGCCTCGACCCGCAGGCGCTCGACGGCCTTGGCGGGAGTGACGCCGGTCTCCTGGGCGAACAGGCGGGCGAAGTTGCGCGGGCTCATGGCGGCGCGGTCGGCCAGTTGCTCGACAGACAGGGCCTCGGCCAGGTTCTGGCGGGCCCAGGACAGCAGGGCGTCGAAGCGGCCGGGGCGCAGGTCGATCAGCGCCGAGTGCTGCGACTGGCCGCCGGGGCGGTGGTGATAGACGACCAGCTGCTGGGCCGTGCGGCGGGCGACGGCCTCGCCCTCGTCGGCGCCGATCAGGGCCAGGGCCAGGTCGATGCCGGCGGTGATGCCGGCCGAACTCCAGATCGCGCCGTCCTGGATGAAGATCCGGTCCGGCTCCAGCCGGATCTTGGGATAGCGCCGCTGGAAATCCTTGGTCCGGCTCCAGTGGGTGGTGGCGCGCTTGCCGTCCAGCAGGCCGGCCTCGGCCAGGACGTAGGTCCCGGAGCACACCGAGGCCACGCGCCGCGACAGCCGCCCGGCCTCGCGCACGAAGGCCAGGGTGTCGGCGCAGGTGGCCGGGACCTTCACCCCGTCGCCGCCGGAGATCAGCAGGGTGTCCAGGCGCGGGCAGTCGGCCAGGGCGGTGGTCTGGATCACCACGCCGGAGGAGCTGGGCGTCAGGCCGCCGTGCAGCGACAGGAAGTGCAGGCTGTAGGCGCCGGGCGACAGGCGGCCGGCGATCTCGAAGGCCGCGATGGGGCCGGTGGCGTCCAGCAGCTGGAAGCCCGGATAGACCAGAAACCCGATGGCGCGAGGCATGGCTGAAACCGTGGGAACTATGTCATTTCTGACGGAGGCTAACTGAACCATGTTCTTCCGGCAATCATGACGGAGACCATCGCATGAGCCAGCCGCTACAAATCGTGATCGCGCTCTTTCCGGGCGTGACCCACCTGGACTTCACCGGTCCGCACCAGATCCTGTGCCGCCTGCCCGGCGCCAAGGTGACGGTGGCCAGCCTGGAGGGTGGCGAGATCGAGGCCGACGGCCTGGTCTTCGCGCGCCTGCCCAAGCTGTCGGATATCGAGGCCTGCGACCTACTGCTGGTGCCGGGCGGCTTCGGGACCACCGAGGCGATGGGGAACATGGACTTCATCGCCGAGATCCGGCGGCTGGCGGACGGGGCGCGGTACGTGACCTCGGTCTGCACGGGCTCGCTGGTGCTGGCGGCGGCGGGGCTGCTGAAAGGCAAGCGGGCGGCGTGCCACTGGGCGTGGCGGGATCAGCTGGCGCTGTTCGGCGCGATCCCCGATCCGTCGCGCGTCGCGCGGGACGGGCGCTACATCACCGGCGGCGGCGTGACGGCGGGGATCGACTTCGCCCTGACCGTGGTGGCCGAGCTGGCGGGGGATGACATGGCGCAGAGCATCCAGCTGGCGGTGGAGTATGCCCCGGATCCGCCGTTCAACGCCGGGCGGCCGGAGACGGCGCCGGAGGCGGTGCTGCGGCGGGTGTCGGGGATTTACGGGAAGGGGATGGAGGCGCGCGAGGCGGCGGCACAGCGAGCCGCCGCAGCCCTCTGAGCCCTCCCCCTTGATGGGGGAGGGTTGGGTGGGGGTGAGCAGGGCCGTGCAAGCGGAACCGCCGCATCACCCCCATCCCCGGCCCTTCCCCCATCAAGGGGGAAGGGAGAGGTCAGCCGATCTTCACGCCGGTCATCGAAATCGCCGCGAACACGTCGTCATTGAAGAAGCTCACAGCCTCCCCAGTCTCCTGCGCCCCCAGCACATAAAGCAGCGGCAGGTAGTGCTCGGCGCTGTTGATCGAGATCTCGGCGTCAGGGCCCAGCGATCGCCAGTCGATCAACGGATCATGATCCCCGGCCACAATCAGACGCTTCGCCGTCTCATTGAACCGATCCGCCCATTCCGGCGCTTCGGGCCGCCGGAAGTCCGCCGCCCGCAGGTTATGGACGATGTCGCCGCTGCCCATGATCAGCACGCCTTCGTCCCGCAACGGCGCCAGGCGACGCCCCGCCTCATAGTGCCAGCGGTCCGAGCGCCCACGATCCAGGCTCAGCTGCACCACCGGCACGTCTGCGTGCGGATACATCGGCTTCAGCACGCCCCAAGCGCCGTGGTCCAGGCCTCGGGTCGGATGCTGCACGACCGGATCAGGCGACAAGAGCTCGACCACCCGCGCCGCCAAGGCCGGATCTCCCGGCGCGCGGTACTGGACGTCGAACAGCGCCTGCGGGAAGCCGCCGAAATCATGGATCGTCTCCGGCGCTTCCGAGGCGCTGACCGCCGAGGCGCCGCGCGTCTCCCAGTGGGCGCTGATCATCAGCACCGCCTTGGGCCGCGGCAGCTCGACGCCCAGCCGCGCCCAGTCGCGGTTCCAGGCATTGTCCTCGATGGCGTTCATCGGCGAGCCGTGGCCGACGAACAGGACGGGCATGCGAGACATGGAAGGGGACCCATCAGAAACAGTAGAAGTTGCAGATAGTGTCCGCGACGCCATACCGCAAGACGACCTTCCGGCGACGGCTTTTCCGGGGGCGGCGCCTTTGCTATGGCCACCCTCGTGACCGCCCCGCTTTCCCAGATTCCTTCGGAAACACCCTCTGGCGAACCGCAAGCCGCGGTCGTCTTGGAGCGTCCCGATAGGGAGGCCGTGCGCGGCGGATCGCTGGACTTCCTGCGTTTCCTGGCCTCGCTGCTGATCGTCGTCTACCACTATGGCGCCGAGAGCCCGATGCGGATCGAGCGTTTCGGCCAGGTGTTCTCGCGCGGCTTCCTGGCCACCGACTTCTTCCTGATGCTGTCGGGCTATGTGCTGGGCCGGGCCTATGGCGGTTCGGTGCTGAGCGGCCGGGTCAGCCCGCCGCGCTTCTGGGTCCGCCGCGCCGCGCGGGTGTGGCCGGGGCACCTGGTGGTGCTGGGCTTCCTCGCCATCCTCGTTTTGCTGCTCAACACCGTCGGCACCGACGCCCACAAGCCCAGCCGCTTTGCCTGGGATCAGCTGCCGGTCCAGGCGCTGCTGATCCACGCCTGGGGCTTCCCCAGCGATGGCTGGAACCTGCCCAGCTGGTCGCTGTCGGCCCTGATCGTCTGCTACGCCCTGTTCCCGTTCTTCTGGAAGACCGTCAGCAAGGTGCGCCACGCCTGGATCCTGCCGCTGGGCGCGGCGGTGATCCTGGGTGTGTTCGAGATTGTCGCCCGCAAGGTCTTCCACCACCCGCTGCCCGACCTGCAGTTCCAGTACGGCGTGGTGCGGGCCCTGCCGCTGTTCATCCTGGGCGTCTGCCTGGCGCGGGCCGTCGACATGCGCTGGCCGTCCGAGCAGGCGGCCAAGGCGCTGCTGTGGGGCGGCGTCGCCTTGCTGGTCATCACCCAGCCGCTGGATCGTTACGCCCTGCCGGACCCGTGGCTGTTCGACGCGCCATCGCTCTTGGCCATCGCCATGATCGTGCTGGGCGCCGGCCGCCTGCCGGTCAAGCAGCCGCGCAAGTGGATCGAGGAGGGCGCCAAGCTGTCCTTCGCTCTCTTCATCACCCACATCTTCGTCGGCGTGATCTACTGGAGCGCCGTGCACGAGCTGATCGACAGCGTGCCGATCGGCATCGGCTGGCAGTGGCTGATGTGGCTGGCCGGCTTCCCGGTCGCCTACGGCGCGGCCTGGCTGTTCCACACCTATATCGACCAGCCGATCCAGGACCGGCTGCAGCCGCTTTTGAGGAAATAGAATGACCCGGCACATCCCCCTCCAAGGCGTCGAGAACTTCCGCGATTTCGGCGACTACGCGGCGGGGGAGGGGCGCCTGAAGAAGGGCGTGCTGTTCCGGGCGGCCCACCAGGCCGAGGCCACCGACGAGGACCTGGCGGCCCTGGCGGCGCTGGGCATCGTCACCCTGGTCGACCTGCGCCGGCCCAATGAGCGCGAACGTTCGCCCTCGCGCCGCTGGACGGGTTTCGCCGCCCAGGTGATCGACAACGAGATGGGCGCGACCGGCCCCGATCCGTGGCTGGAGTTCATCTCCAGCGCCGAGCTGACCGAGGCCTCGGTCCACACGTACATGGACGAGTACTACCGCCGCCTGCCGTTCAAGGAGCGGCACATCAATCTGTTCCGCCGGTTCTTCCTGGCGCTGGCCGAGGCGAAGGGCCCGGCCTTGATCCACTGCGCGGCCGGCAAGGACCGCACCGGCGTGCTGGCGGCGCTGACCCACCACATCGCGGGCGTGGGTGATGACGACGTCATCGACGACTACCTGCTGACCAACGACCCGGGCCGCTTCGACCGCCGTGGGCATGCGTTCATGGACCATATCGCGGAGGCTACCGGCCGGCGTCCGTCGGAGGCGGCCATGCGCGCGGCGATGGGCGTCGAGGCGCGGTACCTCGCGGCGGCGTTCGAGGTGATCAAGGATCAGCACGGCAGCCTGGATGGGTATCTGGAGCAGGCGGTGGGGCTGGATGCCAAAACCCGCGAGGCCGTCAGGGCTCATATTCTCGCCTAAACCTCCGTGTCATCCCGGAAGGCCGAAGGCCGATCCGGGACCCAGGGGCCAAGCGCAGTGAGGCCGCCCCTGGGTCCCGGCTCTCCGCTTCGCTGCGGCCGGGATGACACGAATGGTAAGGTGACAAACGTCTGTTTAAGGTCCAGCCTCCCCTGACGGCCCCGACAGAGGGCCGAGCATCATCAGGGTTGCGGTATGAGCGAGTTGGCGGGTTCGGCTCCGGGCATGAACGATGTCGCGGGTGACGACATCCTCGTCCCCATCCCCAAACAGAAGCTCTCCCGCAGCGCGCTCAGCTGGATCCTGCACCAGGGCACGCGCGACCCCTACGTCATCCTGATCACCATCTACGTCTTCGCGCCTTACTTCTCGCGGGTGCTGGTCGGCGATCCGGTCAAGGGCCAGGCGGTCGTCGCCGACATCTCCACCGTCTATGGCCTGCTGACCGCCCTGATCGCGCCGATCCTGGGGGCCTCGATCGAGCGCTTCGGACCGCGCAAGCCGTTCATGGGCCTTGTTTTGGCGATCATGGTCCCGGTCCTGTACGCCCTGTGGCTGGCCAAGCCCGGCGGCCTGCCGGTCGACCTGGTGGGGCTGGCGCTGATCGTCCTGGGCGTGGCCTATAACAGCGGCGACGTGCTCAACAATTCGCTGTTGTCGCGCTCGGCCGCGCCGGGGCAGGAGCCGGTGCTGTCGGGCCTGGGCTACGCCGCCGCCAACGGCCTGTCGGTCAGTCTGCTGATCTTCGTGATGTGGGCCTTCGTGCTGCCGGGCATGGTGCCGTGGTCGTTCGTGCCGGCCTCGCCGCTCCTGGGTCTCAGCCAGGCCGACCACGAGCCCAGCCGCATCGTCGGCCCGCTGGCCGCCACGGTCATGCTGCTGGGCGCGATCCCGTTCTTCCTGTGGACCCACGACGCACCCCGCACCGGCGTGTCCCTGACCGGCGCGGTCAAGGAAGGCGTGAAGCTGATCGCCGACACCTTCGGCAACCTCAAGGGCCATGCCGACGTCGCCAAGTTCCTGGGCGCGCGCATGCTCTATTGCGACGGCATGACCGCGCTGCTGATCTTCGGCGGCCTGTTCGCGGCCGGGCTGATGAAGTGGGGCGAGCTGGAGATGCTGGCCTATGGCATCTCGCTGTCGATCTTCGGGGTGCTGGGCGGCCTGATCGCGCCATGGTTCGACAAGACCTTGGGGCCGCGTCGGGCGATCCAGCTCGAGGTCGGCATGTGCATCCTGGTGCTGCTGGGCACCCTGGGCATGGGCCGCGAGAAGATCCTCTACCTGTGGACCTGGGACGCGGCGACCCATCCGGCCGTCTGGAACGGGCCGCTGTTCCGCACCCTGCCGGAGATCATCTATCTGGGCATGGGCCTGCTGATCGCCGTCTTCGTCACGGCGCAGTACGCCTCTAGCCGCACGCTCTTGGTGCGCCTGGCCCCACCGGATCGGATGGCGGCGTTCTTCGGCCTGTTCTCGTTGTCGGGCACGGCGACCATGTGGCTGGGCTCGCTGCTGGTGGCCCTGGCGACCAAGATCTTCGCCAGCCAGGTGGCGGGCTTCATCCCGATCGCGGGACTGCTGGCGCTGGGGTTGGTGGGGCTGTTCACCGTCAAGGGCGGGGGACGGGAGACTCAGCACTAGCCCCCACCTGACCTGCTGACGCAGGTCTGTCCGCCCCCAAGCGGGGCGGAGAGGAATCTCTCCTCCCCCTCTTGGGGGAGGGGGACCGGCGAAGCCGGTGGAGGGGCTTTGCACAGCCTGCTACACCGCCCGAATGCGCCGCGTCGCCCTCCTTACCGCCCCCTGGCGTGAGCCGGTCTGGGCGCTGGCTCCATTCCGGGATGAGCCGTACGCCTGCGCGCTGGTGACGGGCGGGCAGGGGCGGTGGTCGTATCTGCTGCGGGCGCCGGATGAGACATTCAGCATTGCCGAGGATCCGTTCGGCGCGTTGATGGACCTGCTGGGCCCCCGCCTTGCCGGTGATCCTGAAGGGCCGCCGTTCCAGGGTGGCGTCGTGGGCTTGGCATCTTACGAGCTGGGCGACCGCGTAGAGGCGTTGAGCCTTGGCCGCACCGATTGGCCCGACCTGATCTGCGCCCGTTATCCGGCCCTGCTGGCCTTCGACCATCATGCGCGGCAGGTGGTCGCGGTTGGGCGTGGCGACACCGACGCCCAGGCCGCCGCGCGAGCCCGGGCGGCGCTGGCCTGGCTGGACGCCCCGACCGCCGACCGCCCGGAACCCTCCGGCCCGCTCTGCCCCGACCTCACCGCCTCCGACGGCGAAGCCTATGAGGCCGCCGTCGCGCAGGTCGTCGACCGTATCGTCGGCGGCGAGATCTTCCAGGCCAATATCGCCCGCGCCTGGACGGGGCGCCTGGCCGCCGGCGCCGATCCGTTCGACCTGTTCGTCCGCCTGCGCGGCCAGAGCCCGGCGCCGTTCTCGGCCTATCTGCGCCTGCCGGGCCGGGCGCTGGTGTCCAACTCGCCCGAGCGGTTCCTCAAGCTCGACCCGTCCGGCGCGATCGAGACCAAGCCGATCAAGGGCACCCGCCCGCGAGGCCGCGACGCCGCCGAGGACCAGGCTCTCGCCGCCGAACTTCTGGCCAGCGACAAGGACCGGGCCGAGAACCTGATGATCGTCGACCTGATGCGCAACGACCTGGCGCGGGTGTCGCCGCCGGGCAGCGTCCGCGCGCCGGAGCTCTTCAAGGTCGAGAGCTTCGCCAATGTCCATCACCTGGTCTCGACCGTGACCGCGCGGCTGGCGGAGGGGCGGACCGTCGCCGACCTGCTGCGGGCCAGCTTCCCGCCGGGATCGATCACCGGCGCGCCCAAGGTCCAGGCCATGAAGGTCATCGCCGGCCTGGAGCCGCCGCGCGGACCCTATTGCGGCAGCCTGTTCTGGGCCGGCTTCGACGGGGCGTTCGACAGCTCGGTGCTGATCCGCACCGTCGGCCTCGTCCAGGACGGCGAAGGCTGGCGCTTGGAGGCCCGCGCCGGCGCCGGCATCGTCGCCGACAGCGACCCGCACGGCGAACGCCTGGAGACCGAGGCCAAGATCGCGGCGCTGAAGAAGGCCCTGACCGAATGATCCCTATCGAAGATCGCGGCCTGCTGCTGGGCGATGGCCTGTTCGAGACCCTGCTGGCCCTCGACGGCAACCTGCCGCACCTGGCCGCCCACCTCGACCGCATGGCCGCTGGCTGCGCGGTGCTGAACCTGCCGTTCGACCGCGAGGAAGCCGAGCGTGTGGTTCGGGGGACGACGCCGGAGGAGGGCCGGTTCGCCATCCGCCTGACCCTGACCGCCGGCTCGGGCGGTCGAGGCTTGGACCGTCCCGCCGCTCCGGTCCCGGTCCTGTTCGCCAAGGCCGCGCCCTCGGCCCCGGTCACGACCCCCGCCACGGCGATCATCGCGACCACCCGTCGCAACGAAGGCTCGCCGGCCTCGCGGCTGAAGACCCTGAGTTATCTCGACAACGTCCTGGCCCGCGCCGAGGCTGCGGCCGCCGGCGCCGACGAGGCGGTGATGCTGAACAATCGCGGCGAACTCGCCTGCGCCGCCGCCGCCAACCTGTTCTGGATCAAGGAAGGTCGCCTCTTCACCCCGCGCCTGGATTGTGGCGTGCTGGCGGGGATCACCCGCGCGCGGCTGCTGGCCTCGCACGCGGTCAAAGAGGTCGCCGCCGGGATCGAAGCCCTGGAAACCGCCGACGCGATCTTCCTGACCAACAGCCTGATCGGCGTGCGTGAAGTATCCCGGCTCGGCGCCAAAGAGTTCGTGCCGAATTCTCTGGTGAATACTCTGCTCTAGCTCGCGCTGTTCCACAGCACCGCGTCCGCCTTGCGCGGGCGCAGGTAGTAGGTGCGGTTGAAGGTCAGGCCCGAGGGCAGGAACATCTTGATGGCCGGGGTGTAGGTGTAGCTGACGCGGGCCATGATCACGCTCTGGCTGGCCGGCAGCACGCCGGTGGAGACGTCGGTCAGGACGGCGCCCGCGGCCGGGCAGTTGGTCATGCCGGTGACCGAGGGCCTGGACCAGGCGACGGTGTCCTTGCCTTTCGAGTCCGAGGTGACGCTGAGCAGGCACATCTTCAGCGCGCCCGTGGTCGGGAACGGCGCCATGATGGTGTTGCCGATCTTGAAGATGTCGTCGATCTTCAGCGGGCCGGTCTGGGTGCCTTGGGCTACCAGGTCGCCGATCGCCGAGGCGATGTTGGACAGGCGCCGCTGGGCCAGCATGGCCTGCGTCAGCTCGGCCATGCCGCAATACAGGGTGATCAGGATCGGCGCGATCAGGGCGAACTCGACGGCGGTCGCGCCGCGGCGGCTGCGCCAGAAGGTCTTCAGGCGAGAGGGTTTGCGCGCGCTCATCAATAGGGCTCGTTGGAGAAGGCGGTGGCGGCGTAGATGATCCGCTTGCCGTCGGACGATTGCAGGCCGGTGCTCAGCAGCGGCGTGATCAGCGGCCAGGTGTAGTAGGCGCGGATCAGCACGATCGAACCCTGCGAGCCCGGATCCCAGCTCATCGTCGCGGGCACGGTCAGGTTCGCGGACGAGGTGTTGGTGCTGGCGAAGTCGCTGAAGGTGCGCACGTCGATCCGCAGCGCGCCCTGGCACCTGGAGCCCAGCCAGCTCAACTTGTTGCAGACGGCGGTCTTGAAGCCGGCGGCCGTGCCGCCGGTGGTCTGCAGCTCGCCGGTGCGGATGGTGCGGCCCACGTCGGAGACGGCGGTCTCCAGCGTCAGCGAGACCAGGAACACCAGGCCCAGCTCGATGATCCCGAAGACCAGCATCAGGAAGGGGATGGCGACGAGAGCGAACTCGACGGCGGTGGCCCCGCGCTCGGCGCGCGAGAACCGGTCGAGATGGCGGGCCAGCCGCTGCCTGGCGCGGGCGAGAATGCGGGCCATGTGGCGAAATTCCCTTCGGACCCGGACGGGTCGGTCGAGGGAAAGACTAGCCGAACGATCCTAACGGCGCGTTAGGCGCGCGCCCGCGTACGTAGGGGGCGTTTTGGGTAGGGCGCTTTGGCGCGGCCCTTACGGCGTGGTGGTCGGGGCGGGTGCGGCCGCAGCGCCGCCCAGGCGGGTGCATTGCGATCCGCAGGCGTAGTTGCTGGCGGTCTGGCCGCGATAGACGGTGACGCTGCCGCTGCCGTTCTCCGACACCACGATCTGGCGGTCGGCCAGGGCGCGGCCGCTGGGACCGAAGGCCAGCAGGGTGGTCACGCCCGGGCGCTTGCCCAGGACGACCAGGGTGCGGTCGTTGACGACGCTGACGTCGGCGATGCTGGGATCGCCGACCACGATGTCGCGCACCGCGCCGCCCAGGGTGACGTACGAGGCCTGGCCCGAGGCGACCGCCAGGTCGGTCGACGTGCTCACGGGCGTCGTGCTGACCGTCCTGTGGGCGGGCAGGGACTGGGCGTTGGCGACGCCCCAGAAGGTCAGGGCGGCGGCGATGGCGAGCGAAAGGCGGCGCATGGAGGTTTCCGATCTCGGATCCGAACGTCCTCCAACATCACTTTGTTTGGTCAACAAAAGACTAAAGCGCCGCCGTGTGCGTCCAAGCGTCGCTTGAGAAACTCCTTGATTCCAAAGGGTTTGAGAGGTCTTCGAGGTGTCGTGGTTAAGAACAAGTAATGGTAAATACAAATAAACCAAAAGAAAATCGGCGAAAACTATTCGGTGTTTACTGGACATTAAGTGCGCTGGGCGAAATTGATCGTGTTTTCGGGGGTGAGCAAGTCGAACGGCTTGAGAGCCTCAAATCAACTGCTACTGGTTTAGGAGACCAAGTCATGACCAAGTTCGTCACTCGCTTCCTGAAGGATGAATCGGGCGCCACGGCCATCGAATACGGCCTGATCGTCGCCCTGATCTCGGTGATCATCGTGACCGCCGTCACGACCCTGGGCACCAACATCAAGGGCGCCTTCCAAAAGGCCGCGACGGCTACGACGGCCGCGGGTTCCTAATCGGATCCTTCGCACGCTCGAAAAAAGAGGGTCGAGGCTTACGCCTCGGCCCTTTTTCTTTGTTTTCAACACTCTATCGCTATCGGAATGGTCGAATTTCTTTAGGTTGCATGGTGCATTAACTGACAACCCTAAGGCTTGATTCACTATCGGCGACATATTGTCGCGGCGTTGGTTCAACCTTACGGAGACTGCGTTCATGACGCGCCTGCTCAAAGCCTTCGCCCAAGATGAATCCGGCGCCACCGCCATCGAATACGGCCTGATCGTCGCCCTGATCGCGGTGATCATCGTCGGCGCGGTGACCACGCTGGGCACGAATATTTCGGGCGCCTTTTCCAAGGCCGCCACCGAGACGACCGCCGCCGGTTCCTAATCGGGATCCCCAAGACGCGCTCGAAAAGGACACGCTCGAAAACGGAAAGGGTCGAGACCATGTCTCGGCCCTTTTCCTTTTGAGGCTCTTCTTCTTCGCGGTGAGCAACGTTTGCTTCACCCGTCCGTCCCACAATGAAGCGATCCAAACGAAGGCGCGTTTTTCGCCATGCAGGCTCTTCAGATCTCGCTGCTGCTGGTTTTCCCCGCCCTGGCCATCGTCGGGGCGCTGAAGGACCTGACCAGCTACACGATCCCCAACTGGGTCTCGCTGGCCCTGATCGGCGTCTTCCCGATCGCGGCCCTGGCCGTCGGCGCGCCCCTGGGCGATGTCGGTCTGTGCGCCGCCACGGGGTTCGTCGGCCTGCTGATGGGCATGGGGATGTTCGCGGCCGGCTGGATCGGCGGCGGCGACGGCAAGCTGTTCGCGGCCTGCGCCCTGTGGGTCGGCTGGCCCGCCGCCCTGCCGTTCATGCTCTATACGGGCCTGGCCGGCGGCGCCCTGACCTTCGCCATCCTGGGCCTGCGTTCGGGCTATCTTGCCCCGGCCGTGGCCGGCGGCCCGGCCTGGCTACGCAAATTGGGTACGAACGGCGGCGACCTGCCCTACGGCGTCGCCATCGCCATCGGGGCCCTGGCGGCCTTCCCGCAGAGCCCCCTGGCGCACGGACTCCTGGGCTAATTGAGCGCTGCACGCGTCGGTTGCAGCCGCGCTTGCCCGACTCGTCCCGCGACAGCCTGTCGCGCGCATCCCGGCTTTCGAGTTAAAAACTTTTAGCGCCCGTTAACCATGCGCAAGCGACCATGGGACGTGGCCAGAAAGGCTGACTGACGAATCGTGCGTGCTCGCCTGAAGGCGACCGTGCGGCTCACCCTAGAGTTTCAGCCCGCGCCATGAGCCCCGTTCGCCTCCTGATCATCCTGGTCGCCGCCATCTCGGCCATCGGCCTCGCCGTGGTCCTGCAGAAGGCCATGGGCGGCAAGCCGGCCGCCGCGCCGACGGCCCGGGCCGCGCCCGTCGAGGCGCCGGGCAAGCCCATGACCCAGGTCCTGGTGGCCAAGCGCGACCTGCCGATCGGCACGCGCCTGGTGGCAGCCGACGTCGACTGGCAGGCCTGGCCGTCCGACGCCATCAACAGCGCCTTCATCACCAATGGCGCCGCGCCCGCCAAGCCCGACGGCAAGGTCGAGGCCGCCAAGGCCAGCCTGGCCGCCACCGCCGACCAGATGATCGGCGGCGATCCGGCCAAGGTCGTCGAGGGCGCGATCGTTCGCGACCCGATCCTGACCGGCGAGCCGATCACCAACCGCAAGATCGTGCGCGGCGGGGAGGGCGGTTACCTCTCGGTCGTGCTAACCCCGGGCAAGCGCGCCATGTCCGTGCCCGTGACCTCCGACACCGCCGTCGGCGGCTTCATCCTGCCCGGCGACCGCGTCGACGTGCTGATGACCCGCGACGCCCAGAACAACTCGGCCGACGGCGGCTCGACCAAGACGGTCATCGCCGAGACCGTGCTGCAGAACATCCGCGTCCTGGCCCTGGACCAAAACACCGCCGCCGAGAAGGACGCCAAGTCCATCGTCGCGGCGACCGCCACCCTCGAGGTCGGCCCGGTCGAAGCCGAGGCCCTGACCCGCGCCAAGGCCAATGGTCCGGTGACCCTGGCCCTGCGCGCCTATACCGACCTGGGCGGACCCTCGGGCATGACGCGCCCGGCCGCCCAAGACGACTCCACCGTCCGCATCAATCGCGGCGGTCAGACCACCAACGTGGCGGTGCGCCCATGAGCCGTCCGGTGAAAGCCAACATGACCCACAAGCGCCTGACGGTCCCCGTGGCCGCCATGCTGGCCCTCTCCTGGACCGCGCCGGTGTTCGCCGACGGTCCGGTGGGCGGCTCGCATGTCTATCGCCCCGCCGCCCGCGTCTCGCGTCCGGCCCCGCCGCCCGCGCCGGTCTATGCGCCGCCGCCCGGCGAGCAGGTGGTTCGCATCACCCTGACCGCCGACCAGAACGCGGCCGCCGTCGAGCTGGCCAAGGGCAAGTCGGCGATCATCGAGCTGCCGACCGACGTCCGCGATCTGCTGGTCACCAACCCGACCATCGCCGACGCGGTGCTGCGCGACAAACGCCGCATCTATGTGGTCGGCCTGACCGAGGGCACGACCGACGCGGCCTTCTTCGACGCCACTGGCCGCCGCATCGTGTCGCTGAACATCCGGGTGACCCAGCCGATCGACCAGCTGGCCGACATGCTGAGCAGCGTGCTGCCCGACGCCAAGATCCGCGTGCAGCCGATCCGCGACAGCGTGGTGCTGACCGGCATGGTCCGCAACGCCTCGGAATCCGACGCCGCCTCGCGCATCGCCGTCCGTTATGTCGGCGGCGAGGACAAGGTCCTGAACATGCTGAGCATCGCCGGCAAGGACCAGGTGATGCTGCAGGTCCGCATCGTCGAGGTGCAGCGCAACGTCGTCAAACAGCTGGGCGTCGACCTGAACGCGGTGCTGGGCCAGCTGGGCCAGGACCAGTTCTCGTTCGGCCTGTCGCCGACCTACGGCGTCAACGGCAGCCTGCTGGGCGGGGTGACCGGCGGCTACAACCTCAACACTACCAAGCAGCCGACGCTGGGCGTTCCCTGCATGGACGGCGTGGCCGATGACGCCAAGTGTCTGGCCGTGGTGCACGGCAAGAACTACGCGACCGGGGTCATCAACCCGCTCACCGGCCGCGAGATCGTCGCGACCAACGGCGACACCGCCACCATCACCGACACCGCCGGCAGCACGGGCCTGAACCAGGCCAAGAGCATGCTGCAGGCCTTCGAGCGGGTCGGCCTGGTCCGCACCCTGGCCGAGCCCAGCCTGACGGCCGTGTCGGGCGAGGCGGGCCACTTCCTGGTCGGCGGCGAGTTCCCGGTCCCGACCGGCAGCGACGCCACCGGCAAGGTGTCGATCGAATTCAAGCCGTACGGCGTGGGCCTGGGCTACACCCCGGTGGTCCTGTCGGGCGGTCGCATCTCGCTGAAGATCTCGACCGAGGTGTCGGAGCTGTCCAGCCTGGGCGCCTTCACCCTGGTGAACAGCACCACCTCGACCTCGGGCACGACGACGTCGTCGCCGGCCCTGACGGTCCCCGGCCTGGCCGTGCGCCGCGCCGAGACGACGGTCGAGCTGCCGTCGGGCGGGTCGTTCATGATCGCGGGCCTGCTGCAGCAGACCACCAAGCAGACCATCGACTCCATACCGGGCATGACCTCCATGCCGATCCTGGGGACGCTGTTCCGCTCGCGCGACTTCCTGAACAACCAGACCGAACTGGTGATCATCGTCACCCCGTACATCGTCGACCCGACCCGTCCGCAGAACCTGCAGACGCCGGCCGACGGCCTGAGGTTCGCCAGTGACATGAGCACGGTCTTCATGGGCCGCATCAACAAGGTCGTGAAGGCGCCGCCCGGCGCGAACGCGGGGCGCGCGTATCAAGGCCCCGTTGGCTATGTGATCGAGTAGGACGCCGCCATGACGCTTCGCACCTCCGTCAAGATCGTCCTGATGGCCGCCGCCGTGGCGGGCCTGTCGGCCTGCGCCTCGGCGCCGAAGGACGAGGGTCCGTCCACGACCGCCGCCACCGAGACCCAGCAGTGGGTCGACAAGATCAAGGTCACCTCCGCGCCGGACGAGATCGTTCTGGCCCCGCATACGACGGGCCTGTCGGCCAACCAGTCGGCTGCCCTGGAAGACCTGCACCGCCGCTGGCTGGAGGCCGAGAGCCGCGAACTGGTCGTCACCGCGCCCAACAGCTCGGGCATGATGGCCACGCAGATCCGCGACCGCCTGATCGGCCTGGGGGCGCCGGGCGCGCGGGTGCGCGTGGTCGGCTTCAACCCGGTCGGTCCCGAGGATAACACCATCCGCGTCGGTTTCCTGCGCTACGAGGCCGAGAAGCTGAAGTGCGGCCAGCAGTGGGAAAACCTGACGGCGACGCGCAACAACGTCGCCTATGACAACTTCGGCTGCGCCATGGCCGCCAACCTGGCGGCCCAGGTCGCCAACCCCGAGGACCTGATCCGGCCTCGCGACATGACGCCGGCCGACACCGGCCGCCGCGACCGCGTCACGGGTCTCTACCGTAAGGGCGAGATCACCAGCACGGCCAAGGACGAACAGGCGACAGGCTCGATCTCGAAGGCGATCCCGTAATGCGGCCGACCGACAACGATCCTTTCGACCTGGGCTTCGACGCCGCCGACGAGTTCACGACCGGCGCGTCCGATCCCTGGCGCTCGTCCGCCCCCTCGCTGACCCCCGCGGGCGGCTTCGACGACCCGTTCGCCGAATTCCCGCCGGCCCGTCCGCGCGACGACGCCCTGCCCGCGCGTGCGCCGCAAGCCGCGCCGCCGGTCACGCGTCCGCAGCAACAGCAGGTCCGCCAGGCCCAGCCGCAGCAGCAGCGCGCGCCGCAGCCGGCCGTCGCCGCGGCCGACCTTCACGACCGCGACCTGGACATCGCGCCCCGCGCTCCGGTCGCGCCCGAGCCCGTGTACAACGAGCCGATCCCCGACAACGGCATGGGCGAGGCGGTAATCCCGCGCATCACCCTGCACGCCTTCTGCGCCCGTCCCGAGACGATGGCGCTGATCGAGCACGCCGCCGCCGACCGCCGCATGGCCCGCGCCTCGACCATCGTCCGCGACGGCGGCCTGGAAGCGGCCGTCGAGTACTACCAGAACCAGCCGACGCCTTCGCTGGTCATGGTCGAGACCAACGACACCGCCCAACGCCTGCTCCACCTGCTCGATAGCCTGGCCCAGGTCTGCGATCCGGGCACCAAGGTGGTCGTGGTCGGCCAGACCAACGACATCGCTCTGTATCGCGAGCTGATCCGCCGCGGCGTTTCCGAATACCTGACCCAGCCGCTGTCGCCTTTGCAGGTGATCCGCGCGGTCGGCGGCCTGTATGCCGACCCGTCCGCGCCGTTCATCGGTCGCCAGATCGCCTTCGTCGGCGCCAAGGGCGGGGTGGGGGCCTCGACGCTGTCGCACAACTTCGCCTGGGCCATGGCCGAGAAGATGCAGACCGCCACCGTGCTGGTCGATCTGGACCTGGCCTTCGGCACCGCCGGCCTCGACTTCAACCAGGACCCGCTGCAAGGCGTGCTGGACGCGCTGAGCCAGCCCGACCGCCTGGACCCGGTGCTGATGGACCGGATGATGGTCCGCTGCGGCGATCGTCTCAGCCTGTTCGCCGCTCCGGCCTCGCTGGACGACGACTACGAGATCACCGCCGACGCCTATGAGGAAGTGACCCAGAAGATCCGCGGCGCCGCGCCCTTCGTGGTGCTGGACATCCCGCACATCTGGAACGCCGCCGCCCGCCGCGTGCTGGTCGGCTCGGACGAGCTGGTGGTGGTGGCGACGCCGGATCTCGCGTCCCTGCGCAACGCCAAGAACATCATCGACCTGGTCAAGGGTTCGCGCCCCAACGACGTGCCGCCGCGCCTCGTGCTGAACCAGGTCGGCGTGCCCGGCCGTCCCGAGATCCCCGTGAAGGACTTCGGCGAAGCCCTGGGCGTCCAGCCGTCGCTGGTGCTGCCGTTCGATCCCAAGCCCTACGGCCAGGCGGCCAACAACGGTCAGATGCTGGCCGAGGTGGCGCCCAAGTCGAAGGCCGCCGAGGGACTGGAACACCTGGCCCGCCTGATCAGCCGGCGCGAGCCGCCGCCCGTCCAGAAATCTTCCATGCTCTCGGGCCTGTTCAAGAAGAAATAGATGTTCGGCAAGCGCGATCAGTCAGCCCCCGCCGAACAGAAGGCGCCGCCCCCCGCTCCGGCGGGCGGCGCGCCTATCGCCACGCGCCCGCAACGGGTCGAGCCGTCCGCGACCGCGCCTGAACCCAAGGCGCCGGCGCCGAAGGTGAACGGCCCCGCGCCCAAGTCGACCGCCGGCCTGGACCAGCTGCGCGCCGCCCAAGGCGTGGCCGCCGCCCAGACGACCAACATCGTCCGCGAGCAGAGCGACTACTACCACGCCACCAAGACCACGATCTTCAACGCCCTGCTGAACACCATCGACCTGAGCCAGCTGGCCCAGCTCGACCAGAAGCAGGCGGCCGAAGAGATCCGCGACATCGTCGCCGAGCTGGTGGCGATCAAGAACGTCTCGATGTCGGTGGCGGAACAGGAACACCTGGTCCAGGACATCATCAACGACGTCCTCGGCTACGGCCCGCTGGAGCCCCTGCTGGCGCGCGACGACATCGCCGACATCATGGTCAATGGCGCGCACCGCGTGTTCATCGAAGTGGGCGGCAAGGTCCAGCTGACCAACGTGCGCTTCCGCGACAATCTGCAGCTGATGAACATCTGCCAGCGGATCGTCAGCCAGGTCGGCCGCCGCGTCGACGAAAGCTCGCCGATCTGCGACGCCCGCCTGCCCGACGGCTCGCGCGTCAACGTCATCGCCCCGCCCTTGGCTCTGGATGGTCCGACCCTGACCATCCGGAAGTTCAAGAAGGACAAGCTGACGATGAAGAACCTGGTGGAGTTCGCCTCCATCAGCCCGGAAGGGGCGCGGGTTCTGGGGGTTATCGGCGCCTGCCGCTGCAACATCGTCATCTCCGGCGGTACGGGTTCGGGCAAGACCACCCTGCTCAACACCATGACCGCCTTCATCGACCCCACCGAACGGGTCGTGACCTGCGAAGACGCCGCCGAACTGCAGCTGCAGCAGCCACACGTGGTGCGCCTGGAAACCCGTCCGCCGAACCTGGAAGGTTCCGGCGCGGTGACCATGCGCGATCTCGTCAAGAACTGTCTGCGGATGCGTCCCGAACGCATCATCGTCGGCGAAGTCCGTGGCCCCGAAGCGTTCGACCTGCTGCAGGCCATGAACACCGGCCACGACGGCTCGATGGGCACGCTGCACGCCAACAGCCCGCGCGAAGCCATCAGCCGTATCGAGAGCATGATCACCATGGGCGGCTACGGCCTGCCCTCCAAGACCATCAAGGAGATGATCGTCGGCTCGGTCGACGTCATCGTCCAGGCGGCCCGTCTGCGCGACGGTTCGCGCCGCATTACCCACATCACCGAAGTCGTGGGCCTGGAAGGCGACGTCATCGTCACCCAGGACCTCTTCGTCTACGAGATCACCGGCGAGGACGAGGCGGGCAAGGTCGTGGGCAAGCACCGCTCGACCGGCATCGCCCGCCCGCGCTTCTGGGATCGCGCCCGCTACTACGGCCTGGAGCGCGAGCTGGCCGAAGCCCTCGACGCGGCGGAGTAGGCGGCGATGCTGTTCATCATCGCCGGGATCCTGGGCTTCATCACCATCGCGGGGCTGGGCTTCGCCTTCGCCGGCGGCGACAGCGATACGGTCAAGGCGACCAAGCGCGCCCAGCTGATCGCTGGCGGCGGCGAGCGCCAGGCCAGCGTCCGCGCCAAGGCCGCCGCCAACACGCCCGACGCCCGTCGCCAGGCCATCCTCAAGTCCCTGAAGGACCAGGAGCGCAAGCAGAAGAAGGCGTCGCTGAGCATCGGCGCGCGCATGCAGGCCGCGGGCCTCGCGCCAAACGTCAAGATGTTCTGGATCGTCAGCGGCGTGCTGGGCGTGTTCGTGGCCCTGATCATCCTGGTGCTGGGCCAGTCGCCGCTGGGCGCCCTGGGCGCGGGCTTCGCCGCGGGCCTGGGCCTGCCGCGCTGGGTGCTGGGTTTCCTGGGCAAGAGCCGCACCACCAAGTTCACCGAGGCCTTCGCCGACGCCGTCGACATCATCGTGCGCGGCATCAAGTCGGGCCTGCCGGTCCACGACTGCCTGAAAATCATCGGCAAGGAGTGCCCCGAGCCCCTGGCCGGCGAGTTCCGCACCCTGACCGAGAACGTCGCCATGGGCGTGCCGATGGATGCGGCCCTGGAGAAGATGTACGAGCGCATGCCGACCAACGAGCTGCGCTTCTTCTCGATCGTGCTGGCCATCCAGCAGAAGACCGGCGGCAACCTGGCCGAAGCGCTGGGCAACCTCTCCACCGTGCTGCGCGCGCGCAAGCTGATGAAGGAGAAGATCAAGGCGCTATCGGCAGAGGCCGTCGCCTCGGCCTTCATCATCGGCTGCATGCCGCCGGCCGTGGTGACGCTGATCACCGTGACGTCGCCGGCCTACATGAAGCCGATGTTCACCGACCCGCGCGGCCACCTGATGCTGCTGGCCGGCGCCACCCTGATGACCATGGGCATCTTCGTGATGCGCAAGATGATCAACTTCAAGTTCTAGGGGGAGGGGAACATGACCATCGTCGACACCCTGACCGATCCCTCGAACCTGCTGACAGCGTTCATCGCGCTCGTCGTGTTCGCCACCATCATCACCCTGGCCGCCCCGGCCATGCGCGACAACAACCTGGAAGGCCGCCTGAAGTCGGTGGCCAACCGCCGCGAGGAGCTCAGACGCCGCTCGCGCCAGAACATCGCCACGCGCACCGGTCCGGGCAGCAGCTCGCTGCGCCACACCGACGAAGGCCTCTACAAGAACGTCGTCGAGCGGCTGCAGCTGTCGCGGCTGCTGGAGGATCCCAAGGTCGTCGACAAGCTGGCCCAGGCCGGCTTCCGTGGTCCGCGCCCGGTCTCGACCTTCTACTTCTTCCGCTTCGTCATGCCGTTCGCCTGCGCGGCCATCGCGGCGTTCTATCTGTACGTGATCAACGGCTTTGGCCTGCTGCCCATCCAGAAGGTCTGCTTCTGCGTCGGCTTCCTGGCGCTGGGCTACTACGCGCCCAACGTCTACATCACCAACATCGCCCAGAAGCGCCGCGAGTCCATCGTCGCCGCCTTCCCCGACGCGCTGGACCTGCTGCTGATCTGCGTGGAAAGCGGCATGTCGATCGAGGCGGCCATCCAGAAGGTTGGCTCGGAAGTCGGCGCCTCGTCGATGGAGCTGGCCGAGGAACTCAGCCTGCTCACCGCCGAGCTGTCGTATCTGCCCGACCGCCGCCAGGCCTACGAGAACCTGTCGCGCCGGACCAACCATCCGGGCATCAAGTCCGTGGCCACCGCCATGATCCAGGCCGAGCGCTACGGCACGCCGCTGGGCACCGCCCTGCGCGTCATGGCCAAGGAAAACCGCGAACTGCGCCTCTCGGCCGCCGAGAAGAAGGCCGCGGCCCTGCCGGCCCAGCTGACCGTGCCGATGATCATGTTCTTCCTGCCGGTGCTGTTCCTGATGATCCTGGGCCCGGCGATCATGAGCATCATGGACGTGTTCGGGAAGAAGTGACGCCCGAGCGCGAAAACCTCGTCCTTCGACAAGCTCAGGATGAGGTTTTCGACTGAACCGCCGTGCCAATAGCCCTCATCCTGAGCTTGTCGAAGGACGAGGGCGGACCCACGGCCTCCCCGCAACTGGCGTATGGTTTGCGAGTCCTTAACCGGAACGTTTCGGTTTGGGACAGTGCGATGGATTACGGCTTCGGCAAGGGTCCTCCGATCCGCGTGTTCGCGGAGGAGGAAGAGGGCGGCGCGGCCCTGGAGATGGGGCTGCTGCTGGGGCTGGCGGCGTTCTTCGCGTTCACAATGAAACACCTGATCGCCGCGCCCCTGCTGGGCACCTTCACCAAGGCGGCGCAGGTGATGAGCCAGGCGCTGGCGGGCTAGTTACTGCCCGCCGCCGGCCTTCAGGGAATCCCACGAGCGGTTCGCGCCGGCCTGGCCGGTCGCGGCGCGCAGGTAGGCCAGGTTGTTGGCGACCTGTTCGGGGGGGAGGTCGGCGCGGGCCAGTTTTTCGGCTTCGGGCAGGCGGCCTTGCAGGCCGACGACCAAGGCGAGGTTCTGGCGCACCTGGATGGTGGCCGAGGGCAGGGCGGCGGCGCGGCGCAGTTGCGCTTCGGCGCCGGGCAGATCGCCCTTGGCGGCCAGGTGCATGGCGTAGTTGGCCAGCGGCGTGGCTTCGGTCGGCGCCAGCGCGAGCGCTTGGCGGTGCGCGACCTCGGCCTCGTCGTCGCGTTCGGCCTGTTCGTAGGCCACGCCCAGCAGGGTCAGCGGACGCCAGTCCCTGGGGTTGGTCGCGGCGGCCTTGCGGGCCGGGTCGATGGCGTAGAAGCCCTGGCCGCGCGCGATATGGGCGCGGGCCAGTTCCAGCAGCAGGGTCTCGTCATTGGGATTGGAGACCAGCGCCTTGGTCGCGGCCTCGGCGGCGTCGTCATTGCGGCCAAGGCCGCGCAGGGCCTGGGCCAGGCCAGCGCCGGCCTGGGCGTCGGCCGGATCGATCTCGAACTCCGAGCCCCAGAAGGCCGCGCGGGCCAGCGGGTCCAGGCGCGCGGCTTCGGCGCGCTGCTGCGGCGAGGCCTTGACCGGGGCGGCGACGGCCGGCGAGGCCGGCTTGGGCGCATCCGCCGCGAAGGCGGGAGCGGCCAAAGCCAAGAAAGCCGGGGCGAGAACGGTTGCGACGAGCGCGCGCTTGCGACACATGAAAGACATGTCTCCAGAGAGTGCGCGCATCATCCGGGCGCGGCCCTCAAGGAATCGTTAAGCATAATTTTAAAGGGTTTCGCCGATGTCCGACGTCACGCACCCGATCCTCGCCGACGCTCCGGGTCAGGCGATCCCGGTCCATCCGTTGGCGGAGAGCGAAGTCGAGGCCTTCCTGGCGCAAAAGCGTGCTCCGGTAAGGACTTACGTCGCCGCCAACAAATTCTCGGGCAAGACCGGCCAGGTGCTCAGCGTGCCGGGCGCGAGCGGCGCGGTCGAGCGGGTGCTGCTGGGAACCGGCGCGGGCCGCGTTGATCTGTCGCTGTTTCGGACGCTGGCGGGCAAGCTGCCGGCCGGCGACTACGCCCTGGCCAAGATCCCCAAGGGCGTCGATCCGGCCGAGGCGGCGCTGGCCTTCGCGCTCGGGACCTACCGCTTCGATCGCTACAAGAAGAAGGGCGAGCCGATCGCCCGCCTGGTCGCGCCCAAGGGCGTCGACGCCGCCGCCGTGACCGCCTTCGCCCACGCCTGCGCCCTGGCCCGCGATATGGTCAACACCCCGGCCAACGACATGGGGCCGCTGCAGATCGAGACGATCGCCGGCGAGATCGCGCAGAAGTACGGCGCGACCCTGTCGGTGGTGCGCGGCGACGACCTGCTGAAGGAGAACTACCCCGCCGTCCACGCCGTGGGCCGCGCCGCCGTCGACGCCCGCGCGCCGCGCATGATCGAGGTGTCGTGGGGCGATCCCTCGCACCCCGTGCTGGTCCTGGTGGGCAAGGGCGTGGTGTTCGACACCGGCGGCCTGGACATCAAGCCCTCGGCCGGGATGCGGCTGATGAAGAAGGACATGGGCGGCGCCGCCCACGCCCTGGCGCTGGGCCGCATGGTGATGGAAGCCAAGCTGCCGGTGCGCCTGGTGATCCTGACCCCCGTGGTCGAGAACGCCATCGCCGGCGACGCCATGCGGCCGGGCGACGTGCTGCAGACCCGCGCCGGCCTGACCGTGGAAGTGGGCAACACCGACGCCGAGGGCCGCCTGATCCTGGCCGACGCCCTGACCCGCGCCGGCGAGCTGAAACCCGCCCTGACCCTGGACTTCGCCACGCTGACGGGCGCGGCGCGCATGGCCATGGGGCCGTTCGTGATTCCGTTCTGGACGGCCGACGACAAGCTGGCCGGCCAGATCGAGGCGGCCTCGCGCCAGGTCTCCGACGCCCTGTGGCGCATGCCGCTGACCGAGGCCTATCGTGAGGCCCTGGACAGCGACATCGCCGACCTGAAGAACGACCCCGACGGCTGGGCCCAGGCCGGGGCCACCACGGCGGCCTTGTTCCTGCAGCGTTTCGCGCCACATGGTGAGGATGTGGGACCCTGGGCTCACTTCGACGTCTTTGCCTGGAACCCCAAGGGACGCCCCGGATTCCCGGTAGGGGCGGAGGTCCAGGCCATCCGCGCCGCGTTCGCCATGATCAAGAGCCGCTTCGCATGACGCTAGACACCCGCATCACCCTGGCCCGCCCGGATCTGGCCGACCAGCGCCTGGAAGGCCTGGCCCCGGCCGAGCGCTACGCCGAGAGCCGGGTCATGGTCTGCGCGGTCCCTGCCACGGCGATCCGCGCCGCCGCCGCGCCCGACGCCGAGCAGTGGGACCAGCTATTGTTCGGCGAGGTCTTCCGCGTGCTGGAGGAGAAGGACGGCTTCGCCTGGGGCCAAGCCCCGCGCGACGGCTATGTCGGCTACGTCGCCGTCTCCGACCTGGCCGAGCAGGGCCATCCGCCGACCCACGCGGTCAGCGCCATCCGCACCTATGCGTTCTCAAAGCCCGACATCAAGTCGCGGCCCGAAGGCCTGTACAGCCTCAACAGCCTGATCACGATCGAGGCGCGCGAAGGCCGCTTCGCCAAGGGCGCCGGCACCGGTTGGTTCGTTGAGGCTCACCTGACCGCCATCGGCCGGGGCCAGCGCGACTACGTGTCCGTCGCCGAACAGTTCCTGGGCGCGCCCTACCAGTGGGGCGGCCGCGAGAGCCTGGGCCTGGATTGCTCGGGCCTGGTGCAGCAGGCGCTTTATGCCTGCGCCCGCGCCTGTCCGCGCGACACCGACATGCAGCGCGGCTTCTTCCCGGAGGTGGCCGAGGCTGACCGCCGTCGCGGCGACCTGATCTTCTGGAAAGGCCACGTCGCCATCCTGCTCGACGCCGACACCATCCTGCACGCCAACGCCCACCACATGGCCACGGCGGTCGAGCCGCTGGCCGAGGCGGTGACGCGGATCGAGGGCACGCCGACGGGCGGGGTGCTGGGGTATCGGCGGGTCTAACGCGCCGCCTTTATCGTCCCCGCGCCTGGCTTGGCGAGAGGCCGTACGTTCGGCGAAACTGTCTGTTGAAATAGGACAGATCGTTGAAGCCGCTCGCCGCAGCGATATCGGTGATGCGCAGCACATCGCCTTCCGCGCTGGTCAGCAGGGTCATGGCGCGCGCGAGCCGCAAGGCGTTGACGCGCTGGTCCAGCGACTGTCCGGTCTCCGCCAGCAGCTCATTGACGTAGCGTCGCGACAGGCCCAGCGATCGCGCCAACACCTCCGACGAAAACCCAGGCTGGGCGAAGCGGCTATCGATGGCGAGCAGGACGTCGGTCAGCCGTTTCGCGCGCAACCCCCTGCCGATCGCCGCTTCGGCCGCTTCTCCCCTGCCGCCCAGTCCCAGCACCGCCAGATCGGTCAACATGGCGCCGATGCTGACGCCGACGGCCGGCGGCAGGGCCTGTTCGCCGCTGCGCAGCAGGAAATCGGCATAGCTCTGCAGGTGCCGCAGGGCGGGCGTATTGACCGCGATCGGGCGGGCCACGGCGTCCTCGATCTCCGGCGCCAGGGCCGCCAACCGCGCCCGGTCGAAGCCGATCATGTGGCCGGAAACGCGATCCTGCTCGCGCCGTTCGAAGGCGACGGTATTGCTCCAGATCAGCATCTCGCCGGCATGGATCACGCTGTCGCGACCGCAGTGGCGCACCCAGACCGGCCGCGGCGATCGGTTGAAGCCCATATAGAGATAGTCGTGCTTGTCGGCGGCCGCCTGCGCCGCGGTGCGCACATAGTGGCTCGTCGTCGCATCGACCTGCGCGACGACGACCTCGTCGAACCAGGCGACGTCGGCCCGCGCCTCGAACGGCCGGTCCGGGATCGCCGCGATATCGCAGGCGCCGACTTCGTCGCCCCAAAGCTCCTGCCAGCGCGCGACACGGGTCTTGTCGCTCAAATGGGCCGGCAGGCTACGGGACGTGAAGGTCTTGCGGTTCATTCGACGTCCAGCGCTGTGTCCGCACACCTTGCAGGTCGCGGAAGCGCAAGAAAACCGGTCTTGCCGCCCAGCGGTCATAAAAGTCCGCGGTTCCGCTCGTCAGTCCGCACCCAGCGCTCCAGAGGCCAAGCCCTCCGCCGTGGGTTCACCGTAAAGGTTCCCGCGATTTCAAAACCGGCGTCGCTGTCGGACATCCCAGGGAGTGTTTCATGACCATCGTCCGTCGCGTTCGATCGCTATCGATCGCCGTCTGCATCGCTTCGACCAGTCTCCTGGCCACCCAGCCGGCGCTGGCCGGTCCGGTCGGAACCGGGACGAAGGCCGCGGAGGCCACGTCGGCCGCCCAGGATCAGCAGGAGGCCCTGAAAGGCTTCGTCGCGAAGATCCTGCAGATCCTGAAGGATCTTCGCGATCGGACGTCCGAGTCCTCGACCGGGACCATCCAGCGAGGCTGATGGTGGGGCCGGCGCGAGCAGGGGACCCTAGCGGTCCCCCGCGACCGCCTCGGCCCGCACCGCCATCAGCGCCGCGAACTGCGCGTCGATCATCGTCGGGTTCGGGTCGTGTCCCGTCCGAGCCAGCGGGACCCAGGTCTTCTTCGGCGCGATGATCTCGTCGAAATAGGCCTTCGACACCTCGGGCGGCGTGACCAGATCGGCGTCGCCCTGCAGCATCCAGACCGGCATGGCGAAGCGGGTCCCCAGCTTGCGCAGGTCGATCTTCGGGCCCATGCCGTCGCCGGCCGGGCCGACGAATTCGAAGAACGAATAGTCCTCGCCGGCCGTGTAGTCGGCTTCGTAGGCGGGGGTGTCGTAGCCTGGGGCGAAGGCGAACCAGCCCTTGGGCGGCGGGTCGCTGGCCAGGGCTTCGTACTTGCGGCCGATGCGGCGCAGGATCCCAAAGTTGCGAGGATTGGTCCAGGGCGGCGGGCCGATCGTCTCCAGCTTGCTCAAGGACTCCGCGTCGCCGGCGGCCTTCACCAGGGCCCGGGTCCGTGCGTAGCCGGCCTGGACGTCCAGCTGGTAGTTCACCAGCTGGGCCGTGCCGACATAGGCGTTGAACAGATCGGGCTGGGCCATGGCCATGTTGACGGCGAGGGCCGAACCCCACGACCCGCCCATCAGGATCATCTTGCGCTTGCCAAGGTGGCCGGCGGCGTAGCGGGCGACCTCGACGCCGTCCTGCGTCAGGCGGGCCATGGTCAGGCGCTCGCCTTCCGCGGGCTTGCTTTCACCAAAGGTCTTGCCCGCGCCGCGCTGGTCCCACTGGACGATCGTGAAGTCGCGGGTCCAGGCGCCGAACAGGGCCTCGGCGAAGGGCGTGTTCGGATTGCCCGGGCCGCCGTGGACGATCAGCACCACGGGGTTGGCGCAGTCCTGGCCGTTGACCGTCACCCACTGGCGGATGCCGCCGATCTGGACAAAGCCGGCCTCGCCGATCGCCTGGCCTGCCTTGCAGGCCGCCTGGGCGATCCCCGGCGCAAGCAACAACACGGCCGCCGCGACTGCCCACAAACGCTTCATCATGCCCCCGGAGGAAAAGCTCTCTTCCGCCTACTTCACCCACTGCGCCAGCCAGTCGACGATCGACTGCGGCGTCATGTGGCGGGCGTCGGTCAGGGCGAAGAAGGCGCCGTCATTGACCAGCTTGCCCTGGGTGTCGACCACCAGGAAGGACGGCACGCCCTTCAGTTTGTCGACGCCGTAGCGGGCCGGGATCTGCATGTTGTGGTCGTAGCGGCCGACATTGATGGTCACGACCTCGTAGTGCTTGTCGACCCAGCGCTTGACGTCGGGCTGCTCGATGACGCCGGCGAAGACGCGGCAGTCGCCGCACCAGTTGCCGCCCAGGTCGATCAAAACGAGCTTCTTGTGAGCCTTGGCCTTCTTGAGCGCGGCGGCCAGGTCGGCTTCGGCGTCGGCCTTTTCGTCATAGGGATAGGGCAGGGGCGTCGGCAGGCCGTCGATCGACTTCAGGGCGACGGTCGGGGCCTTGGCGGCGAGGGCCATGGCCGGAGCGGTGAGGGCCAGGAGGCCGGCGACGGCCAGGACGCGGAGCTTCATCGACATAAGGCTTTCAAGCGGACGTTCAGTCCTCAAAGCCTAGCTGCCGGATAGAAAAAGGGCCGCGAAGAAATCTTCGCGGCCCTTTCAGATTCGGTGATCCGCTTAAGAAGCGATCAGACCTTCGGCGGCGCCGCAGCGCCACCGGCTTGCGGGGCGGCCGGTGCGGCAGCCGCGCCAGCGGCCGGAGCGGTCGTGCCGCCCACAGCGCCAGGCGCGGCGGCGTCGGCGGCCGGAGCGCCAGCAGCGGCCGGAGCCGCGGCGGCGGCGGCCGGGCGCGGCGGCGGCACCGGCAGCTTGCTGCCCAGGCTGTGCAGGTAGGCGATCATCGCGATGCGATCTTCCGGCTTCTTCAGACCCACGAAGGTCATGTTGGTGCCGGGGACGTCCTTACCGGGCGCCTTCAGGAACAGGTACAGGGCGTCGTAGTCCCACACCGGGGTCTTGCCCGAGAAGTCCTTCATCGCGCCCGAATAGTTGAAGCCCGGGTGCGCGGCCGGCTTGCGACCGACAACGTCCCACAGGCCCGGGCCGGTGGCGTTGGCGTTCGAGGCGTCCAGCTTGTGGCAAGCGGCGCACTTGGCGGCGACGGCTTCACCGGCGGCCACGTTGGCCGGGGTCAGCACGGCATTCCAGTCCGGCGGGGTGTCGACAGCGGCGGCGCCGCCGGCCGATTCTTCCTGCACGGCGATCTCGTAGCCGGCCTTCTCGACTTCATGCTTCTTGAAGACGATGTCCGACGCTTCGCGGAGACCGAAGATAACGAGGCCGGTCAGCAGCACGCCGCCAGCGATCTTGTTGAACGTCAGGTCGCTCATTTCAGCCTTGTCAGCCTCTTGTCCACCCGTCGGAAGGCGGGTCTGAAACCTGCGTACCGGAAGCCCCCCAAATGAGTCCCCAGTACGCGTCATGTTGCGCTCGCGTCTCTTACACGCTACCGCCCCTCGCGCAACCGGTTGGCAAAGATTTGAGGCCACGAAGCGTCATGAACCCCATCGTCCTGATCCCGGCGCGGATGGCGGCGACGCGTCTGCCGAACAAGCCGCTGGCCGATATCGGCGGCCTGACGATGATCGTCCGGGTTCTGCGCCAAGCCCTGGCGGCCAAGATCGGCCCCGTGGCCGTGGCGGCGGGCGATGCGGAGATCGTCGAGGCGGTGCGGGCGGCCGGCGGGACGGCGGTGCTGACCGATCCGGATCTGCCCTCGGGCTCTGACCGCATCCTGGCGGCGCTCGCGCAGCTGGATCCCCAGTTCGAGCACGACGTGGTCATCAACCTGCAGGGCGACATGCCGTTCGTCGATCCGGCGGTGCTCAGCGACTGCGCGCGCATCCTGGAAGAGTTCGGCGACGCCGACATCGCCACGGTGGTCGCGCCCGAGGCCTCGCCGGCCGACCGGTCCAACCCCGATGTGGTCAAGGCCGTGCTGGCCATGGAGGACGACGGCCAGAGCGGCCGGGCGCTCTATTTCACCCGCTCGACCCTCTACGGCGACGCCCCCGTGTGGCGCCACATCGGCATCTATGGCTATCGCCGCGAGGCGCTGGAGGCGTTCAACGCCGCCTCGCCCTCGCCGTTGGAGACCCGCGAGAAGCTGGAACAGCTGCGCGCCCTGGAGCAGGGCATGATCATCCGCGCGGCCGTCGCCGCCGAGGCGCCGATCTCCGTCGACAATCCATCAGACCTAGAAGCCGCACGCCAAGAAGCTGGAAAACAGGCCCAATGAGCATCCTCAAGAAGATCGCCTTCCAGGGCGAGCCCGGCGCCAACAGCCACGAGGCGTGCCGGACCTACTTCCCGGATCACGAGGCCTATCCCTGCGCGACGTTCCAGGAGGCGTTCGAGGCTATCAAGACCGGCGTGTGCGAGCTGGGCATGATCCCGATCGAGAACTCGATCGCCGGCCGAGTCGCCGATGTGCACCACTTGCTGCCGGCCTCGGGCCTGAAGATCATCGGCGAGCGCTTCAAGCCGATCCGCTTCCAGCTGATGGCCAACAAGGGCGTCAAGCTGTCGGACGTCAAGGTGGTGGCCTCGATGCCGATCGCCCTGGCCCAGTGCCGTCACAGCCTGAACAAGCTGGGCGTGGCCACCGAGGCGGCGGGCGACACCGCCGGCGCCGCCAAGGCCCTGGCCCTGAAGCCCGACCCGACGCGCGGCGCCGTAGCGCCCGCCCTGGCCGCCGAGATCTACGGCCTGGACATCCTGGCCAGCGACATCGAGGACGAGCGCCACAACACCACCCGCTTCCTGGTGATGACGGCCGACAAGGCCCCGCCGGCCCCGGACTTCACCCACCGCTGCGTGACCAGCTTCGTGTTCCGCGTCCGCAACCTGCCGGCGGCTCTGTACAAGGCCCTGGGCGGTTTCGCGACCAACGGCGTCAACATGACCAAGCTGGAAAGCTACATGGAGGGCGGCGCCTTCACGGCGACCTTCTTCTACGCCGAGGTCGACGGCCGGCCCGAGGACCGCTCGCTGGCCCTGGCCCTGGACGAGCTGAAGTTCTTCTCCGAGCGCTTCGAGATCTTGGGGGTCTATCCGGCCGATCCGTTCCGCGACCGGGGGTAGCTTCCCCAAACGTCACTATTTGCCAGAACGGCGTTCTCTGATCTTCTCCCCGGGGTAACAACGAGAAATCCCTGGGGAGGGGACCAAAGATGCAAGCTTCGATGATCGCGCCGGTCATGGCGCTGGTGGGCTGGTCGCTGCTGGTCTGGCTGTGGATGTACATCCAGCGAATCCCGGCGATGCAGAAGGCCGGGATCAAACCGCAGGACGCGCGGTTTCCCGGATCGCTGGACGGACTGCCCGACACGGCCCGCCAGGCGGCCGACAACTACAATCACCTGATGGAGCAGCCGACCATCTTCTACGCCGCCGCCCTGGCCATCCAGGTGGCGGGGCATGCCGACGGCATGGCGGTGCATTTCGCCTGGGTCTATGTGGTGGTGCGGGTGCTGCACAGCCTGCTGCAGGTCAGCGTGAACCTGGTGGCGGTGCGGTTCTTGTTGTTCGTGATTTCCACCGGCGTGCTGGCGGCGATGGTGGTGCGGGAGTTGATGCGGCTCTTTTAAGCGCAAAATCCGTGTCATCCCGGACGGCCCGCAGGGCCGATCCGGGACCCAGGGGCCGGCGCACTGCGGCTACCCCTGGGTCCCGGCTCTCCGCTTCGCTACGGCCGGGATGACACGCTATTTTTGCTGCGGAATTTTCAATCCGCCGCGTCCAGCCCGATATCCAGCACCGGCGCCGAGTGCGTCAGCGCTCCTACGCTGATCACGTCCACGCCCGTCTCCGCGATCGCCCGCACCGTGGTCAGGTTCACCCCACCCGAGGCCTCCAACACCGCCCGGCCCTTGGCGAGCGACACCGCCGTCCGCAGGTCCTCGAGACTGAAGTTATCCAGCATCACCACGTCGGGCCCGTGCTTCAGGGCCTCGTCCAGCTGGTCCAGCCCGTCGACCTCGACCTCGACCTTCACCAGGTGCCCGGCATGGGCCCGCGCCCGGCGGACGGCTTCGCCGACGCCGCCGCAGGCGACGACGTGGTTGTCCTTGATCAGGATGGCGTCATCCAGGCCGAAGCGGTGATTGACCCCGCCGCCGCAGCGGACGGCGTATTTCTCCAGGGCGCGCAGGCCGGGCGTGGTCTTGCGGGTGTCGACGATGGTCGCGCCGGTGCCCTCGACCAGGCGCACATAGGCCCGCGTCAGGGTGGCGACGCCCGACAGGCGGCCCAGCAGGTTCAGGCCGGTGCGCTCGGCGATCAGCACGGCGCGGGCGTTGCCCTCGGCGCGGGCCAGGACCGTGCCGGGCAGGACGTCCGAGCCGTCCGGCGTCACGACTTCGAAGCTGGCGCTCGGGTCCAGGGCCGCGAGCGACAGGCGTGCGCAGGAAAGGCCGGAGACCCTCCCATCCTGCCGGCTGGCCCAAACCACCGACAGGCGGGCGTCAGGATCGATGCAGGCCTGGCCGGTGATGTCGCCGGCGCGGCCCAGGTCTTCAGCGAGCGCCAGGTCGACGATCGGACGGACCAGCAGGTCGTCCAGAGGCTGGATGGTCATTCGGCGGCGTAGCGGACGGCGGTGTCCGCATTCTCCAGGGTCACGAAGGTGCGGACCGGTGCGGCGGTCGCGGGGAAGTCGCTGCGATAGTGGCCGCCACGGCTTTCCTGGCGGGCCAGGGCGGCGTCGACGATCAGGCGGGCGGCGACCAGGGGCGGGCAGGGGCCGTAGGCCGGCTCCAGGGCGTCGATCTGGGCGAGCAGGCGGGTTAGGCCGGCCTCGTCGCGGATGACGCCGGCGTCGCGGCTCATGGCCTTGCGCAGCACCTGCAGCGTGGCGTCGGGCAGGTCGGGCAGGGGCGCCAGGCTGACCGGCTCGCCGCCAGCCACGCCCTCGGCCGCCGCCGCATGACCGGCGCGGGCGCCGAACACGGCCGCTTCCAGCAGGCTGTTGGAGGCCAGGCGGTTGGCGCCCTGCACGCCGGTCGAGGCGCACTCGCCGGCGGCGTAGAGGCCCGGCAGGCTGGCGCGGCCGTCCAGATCGGTGGCGACCCCGCCCATGTGATAGTGCACGGCCGGCGTGACCGGGATCATTTCGCGGCGCGGGTCGATGCCGGCGCTCTGGCAGGCCTCGAACACGGCCGGGAACTCGTGCGGGAAGTGCGCGCCGACCGCCGTGGTCGCATCGAGGAAGGCGCCGCGGCCCGCCGCGCGCTCGGCGTGGATGGCGCGAGCGACGACGTCACGCGGCGCCAGCTCCTTGGCCGGGTGATAGTCGGCCATGAAGGCCTTGCCATCGGTGTTGCGCAGGATCGAACCCTCGCCGCGCAGGGCCTCGGTGGCCAGGGGCGCGGGGTCGCGGCCGATGTCGATCGCGGTCGGGTGGAACTGCACGAACTCCGGATCGGCGATCGTCGCGCCGGCCAGGGCGGCCAGGCCCAGGCCTTCGCCGCGCACCTGGGCCGGCGTGGTGGTGACGGCATAGAGGCCGCCGACGCCGCCGGTGGCCAGGATCACGGCCTTGGCGCGGATCTCGACCAGCGCGCCGTCGATTTCAGCCAGCACCCCGACCACGCGGCCAGTCTTGTCCTGCAGCAGGCGGCGGGCGCGGGCGGTCTCGCGAACCTCGATCGTGGGCGCAGCGCGGACGGCGGCCACGACGGCGGCCATGATCGCCGCGCCGGCCCCGTCGCCGCCGACCCGGGCCACGCGGGCCTTGGCGTGGGCGGCCTCGAGGCTGAGGACGAAGTCGCCGCCCGTCTTGCGATCGAACGGTGCGCCCAGGGCGGCCAGGTCGCGGACGGCCTGCGGGCCTTCGTGGGTCAGCAGGGCGACAGCGTCCGGATCGCAGAGACCCGCGCCGGCGGCGATGGTGTCGGCGGCGTGCAGCGCGGGGGTGTCGTCAGCGGCCAGGGCGGCGGCCATGCCGCCCTGCGCCCAGGCGCTGGAGCAGCCGGTCGCCAGCGGTGTCGGCGACAGCACCATCGCCTTGCCCGCCGCCAGAGCAGCGGTGAGACCGGCCAGCCCGGCCCCGAGGATCACGGGGCCGTCGAAAACCAAACGCGGGGTCATTCTACACTCCACTCCCTTCCCCTTGATGGGGAAGGGCCGGGGATGGGGTGAACGCGGCGGTTCAGCCATCCGAGAAAGACGAAGGATGGCGTTGAAGCGGATCGGCCGCGTCACCCCCATCCCCAACCCTTCCCCCATCGAGGGGGAAGGGGGCTTAGATCAGCTCCACGTCCACATGGTGCTTGGCCTTCACCAGGTCGTACCGGGCCGGTGTGGCCGGCGGCGGCAGGTCGATCATCCGCTGTACCGCCAGCCTCGCGCGGTCGAGGACGTCGGCGTCGACCGTCACCTCGTACTGCTCGTAGACCAGGGCGTCGTGGATGTTCTGCAGGGTGATGCGCTTCATGTGCGGGCACATGTTGCAGGGGCCGATGAACTGGGTCGCCGGGCTTTCGGCCTGGACGTTGCTGGCCATCGAGCACTCGGTGATCAGCACCACCTGGGCCGGCTTTTTCGCGGCGACATAGTCGTTCATCGCGGCGGTCGAGCCGGCGAAGTCGGCGGCTTCCAGGATCTCGGCGGGGCACTCGGGGTGGGCCAGCACTTCCGCGCCCGGCCAGGCCGCGCGCATGTCGGCGATGTCGCTGACGGTGAAGCGCTTGTGCACTTCGCAGTGACCGGCCCAGGCGATGATCTTCACATCGGTCTGGCGGGCGACGTTGCGGGCGAGGAACTCGTCCGGGATCAGGATGACTTTGTCGGTCCCCCATTCCTTGGCGGCCCACTCGACCACCTGCACGGCGTTGGCGCTGGTGCAGCAGATGTCGGTCTCGGCCTTCACGTCGGCCGTGGTGTTGACATAGGTGACCACCGGCACGCCCGGATAGCGCTGCTTGATCAGTCGCACATCGGCGCCGGTGATCGAGCTGGCCAGGCTGCAGCCGGCCTTGAGGTCGGGGATCAGGATCTTCTTCTCGGGGCTCAGGACCTTGCTGGTCTCGGCCATGAAGTGCACGCCGGCCTGGACGATGATCTTGGCGTCGCTCTTGGCCGCCTCTTTCGCCAGGGCCAGACTGTCGCCCACGAAGTCGCCCACGCCATGGAAGATGTCCGGCGTCATGTAGTTGTGGGCCAGGATGGCGGCGTTCTTCTCGCGCTTCAGGCGGTTGATCTCCGCGATCAGCGGGGCCTGCGCGCGCCACTCCATCGGGGTGACGTGGTGCTTGACCTTGTCCCAGATCCCGCTGGTCTCCGCTTCGACTTGAGCGGTGAATTCGAGCGGGGCGGCGAAGCCATCGGCCATCTGATACTCCGTTATGCTCAAAGTGAGCATTTCCAGGGCCTCAAAAAACGCCGGAGCTATACGGAGCGTTCCGCGGGGCTCGGCGTCCAGGTTATGCTGAAAGTGAGCATAACCTTCCCGTCACATATAGCGCCTGCGAAGCGGAATGCAAACCCTGGAGAATCTGAAAGCAGGGGCGCCATTTTCTGAGGCGCGGGTCTCGGGCATCGGTGCAATGGTTTAAGCGCGACAAGGCGCCGCGGCACATTAGCTTGCCAAGAACAGCGTTATCTTCGCTGGTTTTAATCCTTACAAATCGGTAATGCGGAAGAAAAATTCCGCCACAGCCGCAGGTACGCAGAAAGCTCGCGCCCCAATCATATGATGCTTTGTGTACAGTAATTGCTGTACAAATAGTCGTAACTAATTCCCGTATCGAAATTCGAAAATTACGAGCAGTTCGCCGAACCCAAAGTGGCAATCTCGTCTTTGTGTATATTGTCTCGCAACTTTAGAGTATTTGAATTACCTAATTGTAATGATGTGACTTTAATGAGACAGCGAATTTACGCGTTGTTTCAGCGTCGCAATGTTCGTTGACCTAGGATCATTTCGGCCCGTAGCTCCCCGCCAGCCGGATTCAACGAGGGGTCCGACAACCGAGCATGTTCGCATGCACGCGCTAAGACGCTGGGGAGTTTAACTTGATTACGAAGTCCATCCGGGAGCGCCTGCTGGCCTCCTCCATGATCTGCGGCATGGCCGTGCTGGCCGCTGGCCAAGCCGCCGCCCAGACCGCTGCTCCGGCTCCGGCCGAAGACACGCAAGTCGAAGAAATCGTCGTCACCGGCTCGCTGTTCCGCCGGACCGACACCGAAACCCCGTCGCCGGTCACCGTGCTGACGTCGGAAAACCTGCAACGCGCGGGCATCAGCACCGCTTCGGACGCCATCCGTACGATCTCGGCCGACGGCGCCGGTTCGATCCCGACCGGCTTCCAGGGCGGCTTCAGCGCCGGCGGCTCGGCCGTCTCGCTGCGCGGCCTGGGCGTCTCCTCGACGCTGGTGCTGGTCGACGGCCTGCGCTCGACCAACTTCCCGCTGAACGACGACGGCCACAACGCCTATGTCGACCTCAACACCATTCCGTTCAGCCTGATCGACAAGATCGAAGTCCTGAAGGACGGCGCTTCGTCGTCGTACGGCGCTGACGCCATCGGCGGCGTCGTGAACCTGAAGCTGAAGAAGACCTTCGTCGGCGTGGCCGGCAGCCTGGAAGCCGGTGAAAGCGACCGCGGCGACGCCTCGCACAAGCGCGGCGACCTGACCCTGGGCTTCGGCGACTACCGCGAGAGCGGCTGGAACGTCTACATCAACGCCGAGTACCAGAAGGACGGCCGGGTCACGAACCACAGCCGTGGCTTCCCGTACAACACCCTGGACCTGACCCCGATCGGCGGCGTCGACAACAACACCGCCGACAGCAGCCTGACGGTCACCACCGGCACGCCGACCGCCGTCGTCACCCGCGTGGGCCAGACCGACCTCAACAACCCGCTGTCGGGCGCGGCCGGTTCGCCGTTCACCAACCAGTACCAGGCCCTGAACCTGAACTGCGCCAACGGCACGTTCACGGTCACCACTGGCGCCGCCCAAGGCACCAGCTGCAAGTACAACTTGCAGGACATGTACAACCAGATCCAGCCGCTGCAGAAGCGCTACGCCTTCAACGGCCGCCTGAGCGTGCGTCTGACCGACAACATCGAAGCCTACGCCACCGGCAGCTTCTCGCGTAACGAAGTCAGCATCAAAGGCCAGCCGCAGAACACCCGTCTGCGTCAGCCGTTCGGCGCCGCCGCTTCGCTGGCCTCGAACAACCCCGGCATGGTCCTGCCGGTGTGGATCTGCTCGGCGGGCGTCAACTGCTCGACCGCTTCGGATCGCGCTCTGAACCCGAACAACCCGTACGCGGCCGCCTACGCCAACGATCCGTCGAACGGCGCGGCCCGCATCTACTACGTGTTCGGCGACATCCCGTTCGCCAGCGACCGTCGCAACGACGTCATTCGCGGCACCGCGGGCCTGTCGGGCGACTTCGGCGGTGACTGGAACTGGCGCATCGAAGCCGTCGGCGCCAAGGACAACCTGCGCCTGGTCCAACACGGCTACCTGAACATCGCCAACACGCTGAAGGCCATCAACACCGGCTCGTACAACTTCGTCGATCCGTCGAAGAACACGGCCGCTGTGCGCCAGTCGATCGCGCCGGACATCACCACGCCGTCCAGCTCGTCGCTGATGGCGCTGGACGCTTCGATCACCAAGCGTCTGTGGACCCTGCCGGGCGGCGACATGCAGCTGGCCGTCGGCGCCCAGATCCGTCGCGAGGAACTGGAAAACAACAACCAGAACGCCCGCCTGGACACCTGGACCCTGACCACCTCGTCGGCGTTCGGTAAGCACACGGTTTCGGCCGGCTACTTCGAAGTGCTGGCTCCGGTGCTCGACACCCTGGAAGTCAACCTGTCGGGTCGTTACGACCACTACTCGGAAGGCTACGGCCACTTCTCGCCCAAGATCGGCGCCAAGTTCACGCCGATCAAGCAACTGGCCTTCCGCGGCACCTACTCGAAGGGCTTCCGCGCCCCGACCTTCGCCGAAGCCAGCCCGCGTTCGCAATATGCCGGCTTCTCGAACTACACCCCGCCGGTCGCGTTCCAGAACGCTCACGGCGGCACGGTCACCGGCGGCAACAAGAACCCCTATGCCGGCCAGTACTCGATCGGCGGCGGCTACAACGGCAACCCGGACCTGAAGCCGGAAACCTCGCGTAGCTTCACCGTCGGCGCGATCTATGAGCCGACCCGTTGGCTCAGCATGACGGTCGACTACTACAACGTGAAGAAGTCGGACCTGATCGTGTCCGGTCCGCTGATGGCCGACGCTCGCGCCGCCTACTTCAGCAAGACCAACGTCGCTGACGCCTGCGCCGCCGTGGCGGCCGTGGGTCCGGGCTACTCGTGCAACGTCGTCGACGGTGTCGACCCGCTGTTCCCGACCGCCCTGCCGCGCGTGCTGATCATCAACGCGCCGTTCGTCAACGCCAACTACCAGATCACCTCGGGCGTCGACTTCGCCGCCACGGGTCGCTTCAACATCACCGACAGCCTCAAGCTGACGAGCCGTGTCGAAGTCACCCACGTGATCAAGTCGGACCTGCATGCCGCCAACGGCGTGCAGAAGTACGCCGGTACGCTGGGCCCGAACGGTCTGTCGGCGGGTAACGGCACGCCGAACTGGCGTGGCAACTGGCAGAACACCTTGTCGTTCGGCGACAAGTACACCCTGTCGGCCACCACCTACTTCGTCGGCAAGATCAAGCAGGTCGCTGCTGACGTCTACACCGACACCAGCTGCGCCAAGGGCAACCTGTACAACAACGGCGACCAAGCGATGGGCGAGAAGTTCTGCTACGTCAGCAAGTTCGTCAATGTTGACCTGAACGGCACCGCCCAGGTGACCGACCAGGTCCAGGTCTACGCCAACGTGGCCAACCTGTTCGACGAAAAGGCTCCGGTCGCTCCGGGCGCCTATACCTCGAACCCGAACTATCTGAGCGCCTTCCACTACGCCGGCCTGATCGGCCGTTCGTTCAAGCTGGGCGTCCGCTTCCAGTACTAAGACTCTCGAGCCTCACGGCGAGAGGGAAGGGCCGGTTCCGAAAGGGCCGGCCCTTTTTCTTGCGCGGTGATCCACTTTTTTGACGAGATAATTACGACGCACAAATGTATCGAATTGATCTTTAGGTAAGTGTCGGATAGCTGACTCAACCCAGCTGAAGGCGCTGCGTGGGGCGCGCCCAAGGGGGATGCGAGATGGCCTATACGCTGGAACAGCTGACGCTGGCCCATACGGCGGTGCATGACGGGATCGCGCCGAGCGCGGCGGCCCTGGCCAATTTCGAGATGGTGGCCATCTTGAGCGCCAATGGGCAGCTGAGCGACGCCCAGATCCTGGCGAACATCATCAACAGCGCCGACGGCACGACGGCCCTGGCGGTGCTGAGCTACCAGTTCTTCACCGGCAAGAGCCCGTCGAAGGCGGGGCTGGACTACCTGGTCAATTCGCCGACCAACACCAGCGACCTGAACGATCCGTACTACGCCCGTTTCGGCCTGGAGAATCGCTACATCAACTTCGCCGCCAACCTCGGAGTCCGAGGGGAAGGGGCGGCGAGCTTCGCGACCAAGTACGGCGCGATGAGCTTTGGCGAGTATGTGGCGGCGATCTACCAGACCATCATCGGCGCCTCATACGCCCAGGCCGCCGGCGTCGACGCCGCCAAGGCCATCGCCGACATCGTCAGCCGCAAGGACGCCATCCTGGCCACCGCCCAGGGCGCGGGCATGATCACCCCCAACATGACGGCGGCCCAGGTCGACCTGGCGGTGAAGGCCGCGGCCGCCGGCTACCTGTTGGGCGAGGCGATCAAGGCGGACATCGGCCTCTACGCGGCGGCGGCCAGCAACTTCATGGCCGCCCTGGCCACGGGGACGGCGGTCTACAACACCGACATCACCCAGACCTATCGGCCGACCGCGGACTCCATCGCCCACGGCACGGGCAAGGCGGCGGACCGGGGCGCGGTGCTGCCCGCGCCCGAGCCGCCTCCGTCGAGCGGTTCGCTCGACATGACGATCGTGCTGACCGGCGGGGTCGCCACCGTGCGCGGCGGCGCCGGGAACGACAGCTTCATCGGCACGAACCTGACCTTCGCCGGCGTCACGACCTTGGGCGGCGGGCCCGGGAACGATAGCCTGACGATCAATGTCGGCGTCGGCGGCTACGTCCTTCCGGTCCCCGCGGCCACGGGCGTAGAGACGGTGACCATCAACGGCGTCAACGGCTTTACCGACGACATCTCGAGCTGGACGGGCGTGACGCGGCACAACGTCAACGGCCAGGGCGACATGATGCTACGAGCGTCGGGGACCACCGACATCGTCGTCGCCAACACAAGCCAGGGGAGCGGCCGCGTTAAGGTCGACGGCGGGCGCGACGTCACCGTCACGACGGCCGACAGCTCGAATGCCGTCGTGATCGGCGAAAACTTGGAACCCACCGGAAGCATCACCGTCATCCAGACCGGCGCTGGCGGCGGCATGGTCGTCGCGGTCGGGGGGACGGCCGTCAGCATCACGCAGAGCGCTGGCGACTCGTACGTCCTCGGGGGCGCCTTCACCACCTCGGCGAAGGTCAAGCACACCACCGGACCTCAGTATGTCCAGGTTGACGACATCAACCATGGCTCGGCGACAGTGGGCACGATCAAGACCATCGATCTCGATAGCTATTTGAGCCCCGTGATCCGCGCCAGCGGCGTGACCACGCTGAAGCTGGCGAACGGTTCGACCGACATCAACATGCAGCGCACGGGTGCGGTCGGTGCGCCGACCTCCCTGGCCCTGACACTGAATGGCGTCGCCGGCGGCGCGCTGACCGACGATTCCGACACCTATGCGACCATAAACATCACCACCACGGGCGCGGACTCGATCTTCGGGCTTGTCGACAGCGGCCTGACGACGCTGAACATCGCCGGCTCCAACCGGCTGACCCTGGCGACGGCCAACGCCCTGAACGTGACCACGGTGGACGCCACCGCAATGACGGCCGGCGGCCTCATCTGGTTCGCGGGCGCCCAGAACAACGCCCTGACGGTCAAGGGCGCGGCGACCAGCGCCAACACGATCGACGTCGGGGCTGCGGTCTCGACGGTGAACTACACCGGCGGGACGGCGGCGGACACGATCACGGTCAACAACAAGGCCAATACCATCGACGTCGGGACCGACGCCGCCGTCGACACGGTGAAGATCGGCGCGCCGGGGGCCACCGGCGCGGTGTTCACGACGATCTCGCACCTGGCGGCGGGCGACAAGCTGGACCTGACGGCCGTCAATTCGGGCATGACCAGCCTGGCGGCGCCGACGGCGCTGGGCGCTCAGCCCAGCCTGGCCGCCGCACTGAACGTCGCCACGGCCGGCGACGGCTCGGTGACGCCGATCCTGACCTGGTTCACCTGGGGCGGCGACACCTATGTGGTCGCCGACCGCAGCGCCGGCGGCAGCTTCGTCGACGGCGTCGACTACGTGGTCAAGCTGGCCGGAACCAGCCTGACCTCGGCGTCGATCACCGGGACGGTTCTCACCTTCGCCTAAAGGCTCAGCGGCTGGGTGGGTGGACGAAGTCCCAGGCGGTGATGACCTTGTCCGGAAGGTTGACCTGGAACTCTTCCTGGGCGGCCCTGGAGAACGTGACCGGGGCGAAGGTGCTCAGGCCCAGGGTCGTCGTCGCGTCGCCACGGGACACGGCCACGCCCGAGACGCGGCCCAGCTTGTTGGGATCACGGGCGTCGTCCTGCGTGGCCGGACGAGGCGACTTGGCCGCGTCGAGCAGCAGATAGGTGCCGACAGGGCCATTGGAAGTCGATTGACCGCCCGCCCAGGCCACGGCCGCGGCTTCGGCGCGACGGTCGGCGGGGCCCGAGATCGAGCAGGTGCGGCGCTCGCCGCGGGCCATCCGCTGGACGGCCGAGGTCAGGATGTAGCCGTCGCGCGACCAGGCCTTGGCGCGGTCGAAGCCTTGCGGCGTCTTGACGGTGCGCCAGCCCTTGGCGGCGGTGCGCACGCGCTCGGGCTGGGCGTTGGCCTGGACGCAGGCCTGCTGGAACTGGCTGAAGAGATCGGCTTGCTGAGCGGAAGCGGCGGCCGGCACGGCCATGACGGCGGTGAGAGCTAGGATCGACCATGTTGAGCGCATGGCAAGGCTCCGGATGACTGTTTACCAGCAGAGCCTAGTCCCCAAATGCGCGTACTGACAATCCCTAGGTTGAGTTGGGGTTTGTAACAAAGAAATGCCCCGGAGCTTGCAGGCTCCGGGGCAGGCAGGGGGTGGCTCGACCCGCAAGAGGCCGAGCCGGGGAAGAAACGACTATTTCAGCTTGGCGCTCAGCGAGACGCCGACGATGCGGGGCTCGTTGTAGACGGCGGCCATGTAGTTCTCGATCACGCCCTTGAGGTTCTTCTCGTTCGTGATGTTGCGGCCGAACAGGGCGATCTCGTAGCCCTTGTCCAGGTTCTCGTAGCCCAGCTTCAGGCCGCCTTCGAAGGCGCCCTTGGCGTAGAACTCCTTGGTCTTGTAGAGCACGAAGTTCGTGTAGCCCTGGACGTTCCAGTCGGTGGCCGCGAAGAAGCGACCGGCGTCGCCGACCGGGATGTTGTAGCGGGCGGTGAAGTTCAGGTTGTACTTCGGGGCGTTCGGCAGCGGCTGGCCGTCGATCTGGGCGAAGGTGTTGGCCCCCACCTTGATCGTCGGGTTTTCGACCGTGCAGACCACCACGCCGTTCAGCGCGCAGACCTGGGCGTAGACGCGCTTGTCCTTGATCTCGCTGTGCAGGTAGCTGGCGCCAGCCGTCAGCAGCAGGTTCTGGACCGGGCGCCATTCCAGGTCGGCTTCGACGCCGTAGGCCTGGGCCTTGTCGGCGTTGAACAGCACGCCGTTGCCGTTGCTGTCGTTGCCGTTCAGCTGGATGTCCTTGACCTCATAGGTGAAGGCCGAGGCGTTGAAGCGCAGGGTGTTGTCGAGCAGGAAGCTCTTGAAGCCCACTTCGTACGACTGGATCGTTTCCGAGTCGGCCGTGGTGAAGTCGGCGTTGAACACCGCCGAGCGGCCCTGGATGGTCGGGCCGCGGAAGCCCTTGGCCGTACGAGCGTAGATGCTGACGTCCGGATTGACCTGGTAGTTGGCCGACAGGTCCCAGCTGACCTGCTCGTCGGCCAGGCGCACATAGCGACGACCCGTGTAGGTCGAGACGTTGGCGGCGTTGTTCGAGGTCTTCACCAGGACGGTCTTCTTGGCGTCGTAGGTGTCACGGATGCCGGCCGTGATCGTCAGGGCGTCGGTCAGGGCGTAGCTGGCCTGGCCGAACACCGCCCACGAGGTGTTCAGGTTGTTCAGGCGCACCCAGTTGTTGGGGTTGTAGCCGGCCGAGGTCGGCAGCAGGAAATAGCCGCGCTGATAGAAGTCGGTGGTGTCGCGCGAGTCGAAGTACAGGCCGCCGACCTGCCACTTCAGCTTGCCTTCGCCGTTGCTGGCCAGGCGGATTTCCTGGGTCAGCTGGTCCAGGTCGCGGACCTGGCCCATCGACTGGCCAAAGCCGTTCGGCACGCCGCCGACCGGGAAGTTGGCCGCCGCGCCGCCGTCGGTGTCGCCACGGCTGTAGCCCTTGGTGTGCTCCAGGGCGCTGATCGAGGTCAGGGTCACCGGGCCGAAGTCGTAGTCGACGTGGGCCGAGATGCCGTAGGTGTCATAGGCCTGCGGGTTGTTGGCCGCTTCGTCGAAGGCGACCTTGTCGCGCGGGGCGGCGCTGTCGTTCGAACCCTTGGTCAGGGCCTGGCGCAGGAACAGGGTCGAGGTGCCCTCGTACGAACGGGCGTGGGCCGAGACCAGGACCGACAGCTTGTCGTTCGGCTTGGCCAGCACCTGCAGGCGGGCGTCCTTTTCGGTGAAGCCGCCCATGGCGTTCTTCTCGGGCGTCTTGGTGCCATCGGCGCTGACGCCGGCGAAGGTGTTGTCCACCCAGTCGTCGCGGTGCTGGTACAGCACCGAGGCGCGGAACATCAGGCCGTCGGCGATCGGGCCGCCGATACCACCATCAAAGGTGGTCGTGCCGTAGGTGCCGTACGACGCCGAGAAGCGGCCGTTGAAGTCTTCGCTGGGCTTGATGGTGTCGAACTTGACGATGCCGGCGGTGGTGTTGCGGCCGAACAGCGAGCCCTGCGGGCCGCGCAGCACTTCGACCTGGCTGATGTCGAACAGCGGGTTCGACTTCAGGACCACGTGCTCCAGCACGACGTCGTCATGGATGATCGACACGGGCTGCGAGGCGCCCAGGTAGAAGTCGATGTTGCCCAGGCCGCGGATGTAGAAGCGCGGGAAGATGCGGCCCGTGGTGGTCTCGGCGTAGAAGCTGGGGACCTTGCCCGACAGGGCCAGGATGTCGCCGCCGTCGGCGGTGACGGCGCGCAGTTGGTCGCCCGAGACGGCGGCCACCGACAGCGGCACCTTCTGCAGGTTTTCCGAGCGGCGCTCGGCGGTGACGACGATGGCGTCCAGCTGGGCGCTGTCGGCCTGAGCCTGGGTTTGGGCTTGTTGGGCGTGGGCGGCGCCGGCGAAAGCCAGGGTCGCGGAAGCCGCGCCCAGCAGCAGAGCCAGCTTGGGGGAGGAGAGACGCATGGGGAGAGACCTTTCATCGCGGCCGTTGGCGGCCGTCTTCGTGAAGCGCCAGCGACCTAGCGGAGCGAACGCGATTCGTCCCGCTACCAGCGCGTCCGCGCTATAGGCCTCTTCCATGTCGGTTCAGTGAAGGACTTACTTACTTGGCTGTAGGCGACAGCCCGTGGGTGAGGCGCGAAAGCCTCACCCACGGGCGTTACCTTAGGAACGGCTAGAAGCCGATCCGCACGCCCAGGCGCAGGGCGCCGCCGGTGCGGCCGTCGCCGGCTTCGCCCGCGCCTTCCACGAAGGTGACCACGGCGCCGCCGGCGCGGTAGCTGAGGCCCGCCGTCAGCTGGCCGAAGGTGCGGCCGCCGTCCTGGGACAGGTGCTCGCGCTGGTCGCCGCTGACCAGGTCCAGGCTGTTCTTGATCGTGAAGTCATGCGCGACGAAGGCCGAGCCGTAGGTGGTGACCACCCCGCCCAGCGCCTCGCTCTCGACCGAACCGCGCACGCCCAGCTTGGCGACGAAGCCGGTGGCGTTGTCGAAGTCCAGCTTCTGCGAGAACACCGCCGCGTCGTCGAGGCGGGCGCTGACATAGTTGATGCTCAGCAGCTGCTCGAAGTGGACGCCGTCGCCGCCCGAGCGCAGGCCGGCTTCCAGCAGGCCGCCATAGGCCTTGCCGTCGAACTTGAAATCGATCGCGTCGGGACCGTTGGTGACCTTGATCGACTGGCTGTCGACCTTGGCCAGGGCGTTCATGAAGAAGCCGCCGTGGGTCAGGCCGATATAGCCGCCGAAATTGGCGACCTGCAGCTTGGCGGTCTGGGCGCCGTAGCCGCTGAAGCGCTGGCGGGCGTCGGCATAGCCGCCGGTCAGGCCCAGCAGGATGCGGTTGTCGTCCATGCCGGCATTGATCAGGTCAACGCCCATCTGGCCGCCATAGGCCGTCTGGCGATAGTCGACCTCGACGGTCTGGTCGCCGCTGCCGATCTTGCCGTCGCGGTCCAGGCGGCTGCCGAAGGCCTGGCCCCAGACGCCCATGCCGCTGGCGTCATGGCCGGCGTCGCGCAGGCTGGCCACGTGAGCACTCCAGGCCTCGGACGACTGGCGCCAGAGGTCGCGCACGCTCTCGGAGACCTTCAGCATCTCATAGGCCCGCTGACCGGCCACGCCTTTCAGGCGGTAGGTGACGGTCTTGTCGGCCGCGACGTCCTGCACCAGGCCGTAGCGGACGAAGCCGATCTCAGTGTTCTCGATCGAGAAGGCGTCCTTGGTCGACTCCGCGCCCGCCTGGATCAGCACCGGGCCCTTATCGCCGGTCAGGGCGGCGGTCTTGGCGGTGAGGCCGCCCAGGACGACGGCGGTCTTGCCGTTGGCCACGTCGCCGATCACCAGGCGGTCGACGCCGCCGGGACCGACGTCCAGGCCCAGGCGCGCCTTGCCCGAGCCGTTGTAGTCGCCCGACAGGGTCAGGACGTCCCCGGCATGGCCATTGCGCAGGTCGATCAGGCCGGCGTTCTTCAGGGCTTCCAGCTGCAGCAGCTTGACCTGGACGGGCGCCGTCGCCTTGGCGCCGATCGTGATCGTGCCGTTGTTGGTCAGCGAATTGGCGCCGCCGCCGAAGTCGACGCTGTTGATCAGGTCGACGGTCTTTTCGTTGGTGATGGCGTCGTCGCTGTCGGTCAGCGTCTTGTCGCCGAACGTCTTGTCGGGATCCTTGGGCGCTTCCTGGGCATGGACCGCGAGCGGCGCGGCCAGGACCAGAGCGATGGCGGAAAGGGCTGCCGGCGTCACGCGGGGCAGCCAGGAACGATCCGCGGCGGCCTGGCCGGCGCGGAGAACTGGAAACAACACTTACTGGACTCCGTAAGCGATCGCGCCCCCGCGATGCCTGGGGGTCTACTATGGCGGCGCTGTCGCAATCAAGGCGGAGTTGTGGTGGGCAGATTGCTAGGCGTAGCCGATCGCGCTGCGAACCTCTTCGGCCTCGTTCTCGAGGTCATCGAGCGAAGCCTCGCCCAGGCGTTCGGCGTTCTGTTCGAGCAGCGAGGAAAGCGCCCGCTCCTGCGCCTTGCTGAGGGGGGCGGCTTTTTCGGAGATCTGGATGTCGCCGGACTCGAAGCTCACGCCGAACGTGCCGTCACCCGTGGCCATGCGGGTCATGCTCTGGCCGCCGCTATGGGAAAAGTTAGAGCGGAAGCTCTCCGAAAAGTCGGGAGCGCCCGTGACGATCGTCGTCGTCGAAATTCCGGTATTCACCATCGCCTGGTCGTTCCATCGCGGGCCGCCGACCAGGACGCCCAGGTACATCGCCTTCGCGAGAGGCTCCGGCGTGTCGCTGGCCCGCATCGCGTTGTAGAACATCTTGTGGACCTGCTTCCACGGGCGAAGCCGAACGTCGCAGTACCAGTCGTGGACCACCGCTGCGTCGCGATAGGGCGTATCGAACGGTGAGCCGATGACGGTCCATAGAACGCGGGGGATCGACGCGCCGTCGGTCTCCGCGCCTTTGGGGACGGACCAGACGACGGTGGCGGGATCCGTATAGCTGAACTCACGCAGAAGCTTCATCCGGCGTTCTTTCTTCAGCCATTCGACCTGGATCGCATCACTAAAGCTGCCGGCCATTGCTTCCCCCATGGCGTGTGCCTGAATTCACTATCGCGCCAAAGTCGTTTTAAGGGAAGGCTCAACCTTCTGGGTACAGCCCGTGCGCCTTGGCATAGGCCTCGCCCCAGTCTGCGACCGGCGCTAGGGCCGTGTTCAGCTGCACGCCCCACGCGGTCAGTTCGTACTCCACCCGCGGCGGGACCTCGGGAAACATGCGGCGCTCGACCAGGCCGTCGCGTTCTAGCTCGCGCAGCTGCTGGATCAGCATCTTCTCGGTGACGCCAGGTACGCGGCGCTTGAGCTCGCCGTAGCGCAGGGCGCCGGCGTTCAGCTCCCAGAGCAGGGCGGCCTTCCACTTGCCGCCGATGACGCCGAAGGCCGGGCCGATGCCGCAGGCGTAGCCGGGGTGCTTCATGACTTACCTTTTGGATAGTACCTTACAATTTGGTCAGTTCTTGCGACTTGGAGAGTAGGCTTCCTACTTGCGGCGTCCAACATTTTCGCAAGGAGAAAGCAAATGTCGGACGTCAGCTTGATCGGCCTGGGCGCCATGGGCGTGGTGCTGGGTGACCTGCTCCTGAAGGCCGGAAAGTCGGTCACGGTGTGGAACCGCTCGCCGGACAAGGCGCGGGACCTGGAGGGGCAGGGGGCGGCGGTCGCCGCCAGCCCCGCCGAGGCCATCGCGGCCAGTCCCGTGACCCTGGCCATCCTCTATGACGACGCCGCCGTCGCGGCGGTGCTGGCCGCGCCCGGCGTGGACGCGGCGTTGAAGGGCCGTGTGTTCGTCAACCTCGGCACCACGGGCCCGGAAGCCGCCCGCGCCTTCGCCGCCCGGATCGAGGCGGCCGGCGGTCGCTATGTCGACGGCGCCATCCAGGCCGCGCCCAGCCAGATGGGCCAGCCGGACACCCCGGTGCTGGTGGCCGGCGCGGCCGCCGACCTCGAGGCCGTCGAGCCGCTGCTGCGTCTGCTGGGCGGCAATCTGGTCAAGGTGGGCGAGCGGGTCGACGCGGCGGCCTTCATGGACCTGGCGACCCTGTCCTATGTCTACGGCGCCTATGCCGGCTTCGCCCACGGGGCCCGCATCGCCGAGGCGGTCGGCATCGACGTCGCCGCCTACGGCACGCTGGTCAAGGACATCTCGCCCAGCTTCGGCGCGTTCTTCGAGCACCAGGGCGGGGTCATCAAGTCAGGCGACTTCACCATCAGCCAGAGCCCGCTGCGCATCTCGATCTCGGCCGTCGACCGGATCTTGAAGAGCTCGCGCGACCTCAAGCTGAACGACCAGTTGCCGGCCCTGGTCGACGGCTGGCTGCAGGAGGCCGACCGCCAGGGTCTGGCCGACCAGGAGCTGGCCGCCGTGGTCAAGGTGCTGGGCAGCCCGGCCTAGGCCTTCTTCTTCTTGGCGGTCCGCGCGGCCTGGTCGGCCTTGTTCACGGCCACGGCCGCGCGGATCAGGGCCTTGAAGGCGTCCGCGTCGATCGGCTCGCCTTGCTTGAAGTCGATCGCGCGGCGGACGTTGCCGTCCAGGCTGGAGTTGAACAGGCCCTTCGGATCGGCCACCGACGCGCCCTTGGCGAAGGTGGTCTTCACATAGGCCTTGTAGGTCTCGCCGGTGCAAATCAGGCCGTCGTGCGACCAGACCGGCTTGCCCCACTTCCACTCCTCGACCACGTCGGGATCGGCTTCGTGGATCAGGGCGCGCAGGCGGGCCAGGGTCTCGCCGCGCCAGTCGCCCAGATTGGCGATGGCTTCGTCGATCAGGTCTGCGACCGGGACGCCGGCCGGGGCGGGTTTCATCGGCATGGCGTCCTCCTAGGCTTTCGCGCCGCGCCGCACGTACGGCAGCACGAAGAGATAGAGCCCCGAGATCAAGAGCAGGATCAGCGGGATCAGGGCGAACAGGCCAACCCAGTAGGGCGGTTGGCCTTGGCTCATGACGATGATGTAGCCCAGCACCCCGGCGGTGAAGGCGATCGACAGCCAGCGGTGGGTCTGGCGGATCAGCTTGCTCATGACGCTCAGCCTTCCTTGTCCAGCAGGGTGTCGAGCTTCTCGAGGAAGCCCTTCCAGCCGGCGTGGGCGCCGCCGAAGGCTTGCTTCTGGTCGGGGCGGAAGCCGGCCTGTTCGACGCGCAGATGCGTGCCGGTCGGGGTGGGGGTGAGGGTGAAGGTCACGACGCTGGTCAGGTCGTAGGCCGGGTCCTCGTGCTTGAAGTTCCAGCTGTAGGACAGGCTGGTGGGCGGCTGGAGGCTCAGCACCTCGCAGTCCAGCACGCCGCCCCATTCGCCGCGCAGGTTGAACTTGTGGCCGACCTGCGGCTGGAAGTCGTTCTTCATCAGCCATTCCTCCATCAGGTGGGGCTGGGTCAGGGCGCGCCAGAGCTTCTCCGGCGGGTGGCGAAGGTCGCGTTCGATGACCACGGTCTTGGTGTCGGTCATTGGTCCATCCTGTTCAAAAGGTCTTCGAGCTTGTCGAACCGGCCTTCCCAGAAGCCGGCCATCTTGCTCGTCCAGTCGATGAGCGGGGCCAGGGCGTTCAGCTGGGCGCTGTAGTGCGTCTGGCGACCCTCGTGCCGGTCGGCGACCAGGCCGGCGGTTTTCAGCACCGCCAGGTGCTTGGACACCGCCGGCTGGCTGACCCCCGCCTGGGCGGTGAGCGCGCCAACCGTCTGCTCGCCGTCCCGACACAGGCGCTCGAACAGGGCGCGGCGGGTCGGGTCGGCGAGGGTGCGGAAGAGGGTGTCGTGGGGTGTTTCGGTCACTGACTCATAACTCATGGGCTATGGGTTTTCGTATAACTCTGGGGTTATGGGTTGGTCAAGGGGGTTATGCGGAGGGGCCAAGAACCTCGTCCTTCGACAGGCTCAGGATGAGGTTCTCTACTGACGCGGCGTTCCCGTAGCCCTCATCCTGAGCTTGTCGAAGGACGAGGGCGGATCGCTAGTGCGGCCGCGCCTGCGCTAGCGCCTGCGCCAAGGTCTCCAACGAGAACGGCTTCGAAATAAACGGCCAGTCCCCGGCCCGAGCCCGCCCTTGGTCCCCGCCCGTGTAGCCCGAGCAAAGCACCACCGGCAGCCCCGGCCGATCGGCCGCCAGCTGTTCGGCCAAGTCCACGCCGCTCTTGCCGCCCGGCATGATCACGTCGCTGAGCACCAACTGGATGCCGTCATCCTGAGCCAGCCGCGACAGCGCCTCATCCACCCCGCCGGCCCGCACCACGCTGTGCCCCAGGTCGTGCAGCATCACCCCGACCAGCTCGGCCACTTGCGGATCGTCCTCGACCAGCAGCACGCGCGAGGGGACCTGAGCCTGGACGTGGTCGACGGCCGGGGCGGTCTCGGCGGCGACCTCGTTCAGGTCGATCGGCAGCAGCAAGGCGATGGTCGCGCCCTGGCCGGGCTTGCTCTCGATATCGACCGAGCCGCCCGACTGCCGCGCGAAGCCATAGACCTGGGACAGGCCCAGGCCCGTGCCCTCGCCCGGGGCCTTGGTGGTGAAGAACGGCTCGACCGCGCGGATGATGGTGGCCGCGTCCATGCCGGCCCCGGTGTCCCGAACGGCGACCCGCAGATATTCCCCAGGCTCCAGCTCGCCCTGCTTGCGGGTGATGGTGACCGGGCGGCTCTCGATGGTCACCTCGCCGCCGGGCGGGGTGGCGTCGCGGGCGTTGACGACCAGGTTCAGCAGGGCCGCCTCGAACTGGCCCGCATCGATCCTGGCGGCGCGCACGCCCGCGCCCAGCCGCAGGTGGAAGGTGTAGGCGTCGCCCAGGGCGCGTTTCAGCAGGCCTTCGCACTCGGCGATCAGGCGGTCGACGCGGCAGACCTCGGGCTTCAGCGGCTGGCGGCGGGCGAAGGCCAGCAGGTGCTGGGTTAGCTTCTCGCCGCGCTTGGCCGCCGCCAGGGCCGCGCCGATCATCTTCTCGCGCCGGCGCTCGTCGTCGGGGTGGCGCTCGACCACGTCCAGGGCGCCGATGATCACCGTCAGCAGGTTGTTGAAGTCGTGGGCCACCCCGCCGGTCAGCTGGCCAATGGCTTCCAGTTTCTGCGACTGCAGCAGCGCCGCCTGGGCGGCGTCGCGCTCGGCCACGGCGGCCTCGACGCGCTCTTCCAGCAGCTCGTTGACCCCGGTCAGCTTGGCCTCGGCCTGCTTGGCGTCGGTGGTGTCGAAGGCGATGCCGATGAAGCCGATGAAGGCCCCGTCGGGGCCAAAGCGCGGCTGCGAGAACGACTTCAGCCAGCGCCACTCGCCGTCGTTGCGGCGATACCGGCCCTCCAGACTGAACGGCTTGCGCGAGGCCTCGCCCGCCACCTGGGCCTTGAGGATGCCCGGCAGGTCCTCGGGAAACAGCCGCGTGCGCCAGTCCATGGTCAGGGCGCCGTCATAGTCCAGACCCGTGAACTCGACATAGGCGCGGTTGACGAACTCGCGGATGCCGCCCGGCCGCGACACCCACATCAGGGCGGGCGCGCTGTCGGCCAGGTTCCGGAAGCGGGCCTCGCTCTCGCGGACCTGTTCTTCCGAGCGGCGGCGGTTGGTGACGTCGAAATTCAGGCCGATCATGCGGACCGGCTTGCCCTCCTCGTCGCGGATCACCTCGCCGCGGCCGTGCACCCAGCGCTCGCCCTGGCTGGTGTCGGCCAGGCGATACTCGACCTCGTACTCCTCCAGCCCCTGGAGCGCCCGTCGCACTCGCTCGCGCGTCATCTCGCGGTCGTCGGGGTGGACATAGGACGGCAGGTCGCCGATCCGGACCCGGCCCTCGTCGGGCGCGCCCATGTTCCGCCGCGCGCCGGGCGACAGATAGAGCTCGTCATGGACCATGTCGTAGTCCCAGGGCCCGACGCCGGCGGCGGTCTGGGTCACGCGCAGGCGGGCCTCGGCGTCGGCGCGCTCCTCGCGGGCCCGGGCCAGCATCCGCATCGCCCCGCGCAGGCCTTCGGCCGCCGCCACGATCATCACCGCACACAGCAGGAAGATGACCAGGGTGGCCAGCTCGTCCTCGGATATCGCGGTCGTGCCCTGGTCGGTCCACAGGTAGAAGCCGAACGCCGCGCCGGCCCCCAGAGGGACCAGTCCCCAGCGCCAACCGGCGTACAGGGTGACCAGCATGATGGCCGGGAAGAACGGCTGGGTGGCCCCCACGCCGCCGTGCAGGCCCAGCAGGGCCACGCGCATCAGCACCGCCATGGCCACGCCGATCAAGGCGGCCACGGCGCATCGCCACGCCGGTGGTGGAACCGGAGGGATAAGCCACGCGCTAACTAGAGCATGGATTCGACGGTGCTCGTCGGAAGCCAAGTTCGGGGCGTCTTCTTTTACCACCTCTGCTCCCCGCAAAGATGTCTTGCCAAGAGCATGGACACGCTTACCTAGAGCACGCAACCGAGGAGATCAGTGATGGCCGACACCTTGAACACCGGGCTGAGCGCCAAGCAGCGCGCCGACATCGCCGCATCGCTGAACAAGGTCTTGGCCGACAGCTACGCGCTCTATCTCAAGACGCATGGTTATCACTGGAACGTCCGGGGTCCGAACTTCCAATCCCTGCACGTCCTGCTGGAAGGCCAGTACCAGGAAGAGTGGGCGGCGCTGGACGACATCGCCGAGCGTATTCGCGCTCTGGGCGAGCTGGCCCCGATGGGCTACGGCGCCTTCGGCAACCTCTCCAGCCTCAAGGACGGCAATCCCGAAAATGAGTGGGAAGCCATGCTGAGCGAGCTGAAGGCCGACAACGAAACGGTTATCCGCACCCTGCGCGACGCCTTCCCGATCGCCGACGACGCCGGCGACGAGGCCACGGCCGACCTGCTGACCCAACGCCTCCAGGCCCACGAGAAACACGCCTGGATGATCCGCTCCACTCTCGGTAGCAAGTAGCTGCTGGCCGGGGGCAGGGTGGGGACCCTGAACATCACCGGCCTTCGCGCCGGAAACTGGAAGACCGCCGCGACCGTCCTGGTCGTCGGCGGTCTTTCGGCGTGCGCCACCACCACCTATTACGTGCCGGCCGGATCGGGGCGCGAGGCGGGGCTGATGCGGGTGACGCGCAGCTTCAGCGAGCGCGCGCTGCGCCACTATGTCGCGGACTTCGACCCCGCCATGCTGGCTCTAGCCCAGCGTCACGACCCTCGTCCGCACAAGGACTACTGGGGACGGGTCGAGGGCTGGGAAGTCATCAATCTCAAGGACATCCCGCGCCTGGGCGACCGCGTCGCCGACTTCGACGAGGCGCGGATCATCAACGCCCTGCGCCCGGCGGTTCCGGAAGAGCTCGAGGCCGCGCGGCCGTTCGTGATCACCGGCTCGGCCGACGCCCGCGCCAAGGCGCTGAACTGCCTGACCCAGGCGGTCTATTACGAGGCCGGCTTCGAGCCTGGCGAGGGCCAGATGGCCGTGGCCCAGACGGTGATCAACCGCATGCGCCACCCGGGCTATCCGAAGTCGATCTGCGGGGTGATCTACGAGGGCGCGGCGCGCTCGACCGGCTGCCAGTTCAGCTTCGCCTGCGACGGCTCGCTAGCGCGGGTGCCGCCGCCGACCCTGTGGGCCAACGCCCAGGCCGTGGCCAAGCGGGCGCTGAGCGGCTTCGTGTTCAAGCCGGTGGGCGTGGCCACCCACTACCACGCCGACTACGTCTCGCCTTATTGGGCGCCGACCCTGGTCAAGCTGAAGCAGTTCGGCCAGCACATCTTCTATCGCTGGACCGGCCCCGCCGGGACCCTGGCGGCCTTCACCGGCCGTTATTCGGGCAACGAGACGGTCAGCGCCGAGATCCTGATGGCCGCCGACCCGCGCACCCTGGAAGCCGCCCCGCCCGAGGTGCTGGCCGCCCAGAACGCGCCGGCGATCGCCTCCAGCGCCGCGGCCCGGATGCTGGGCGTCGACAACCTCGTTTTGCCCGAAGCCAAGCTGATGGCGGTGCCGGACGCCAACTCGCCGACGGGCGAGCGGTTCACGATGGTCGGAACGGTGGCCGGGCGAAGGATCCCGACCGCCGAGGAGATCGCCAAGATCAACAAGGCGCTGGAAGCGGTGGCTGAGCCTCCGCCGCCGGCCGTGGAAGCGCCGGCGGCGCCGGCCACGCCGCCCCCTCCGCCGCCGAAGCCCAAGCCCCGGCCGCCGAGTTTGTTGAATCCGTTGAACTGATGCTCCCCCGCGATGCGGGGGAGCTGTCGCGTAGCGACTGAGGGGGCAAGTGCTGCTCAGGCCGAGCTAGCCCCCTCCGGCCCTCTGGGCCACCTCCCCCGCATCGCGGGGGAGGATCTAGTCCCTACCAAACCCCGATCTTATTCGCTTCCGCGTGACTGATCGGATGATGCGCGGCCTTGTGGTCCTCTTCCGCGAGGAAACGCACCGCCTCCAGCGCCGCCATGCAGCCCATGCCGGCCGCGGTCACGGCCTGGCGATAGACGTCATCGGTCACGTCACCCGCCGCATACACCCCCTCGATCGCCGTCGAGGCCGTGCCCGGCTTGACCTTCAGATAGCCACCCGGACCAACCTCCAGCTGGCCCGCGAACAGCTCCGACGACGGCGCGTGGCCGATGGCGATGAACACGCCGTCGGCGGCCACATCGGTCGTTTCGCCGGTCTTGATGTTCTTCAGCCGAGCGCCGGTGACGCCCATCGGATCGGTCTGGCCGGTGACCTCGTCGATGACGCTGTCCCAGATCACTTCGATCTTCGGGTGGGCCAGCAGGCGCTCCTGCAGGATCTTCTCGGCGCGCAGCTCGTCCTTGCGGTGGACCAGGGTCACCTTGCTGGCGAAGCTGGTCAGGAACAGCGCTTCCTCGACGGCGGTGTTGCCGCCGCCGACCACGATGACGTCCTTGCTGCGATAGAAGAAGCCGTCGCAGGTGGCGCAGGCGCTGACGCCAAAGCCCTGGAACTTAGCTTCGCTCTCGATGCCCAGCCACTTGGCCTGGGCGCCGGTGGCGATGATGATGGTCTCGGCGATCCAGTCCTGGCCGCTGTCGGTCTTCACCGTGAACGGGCGCTTGGAGAGGTCCACCGAGGTGACGATGTCGCTGACGAACTCGGTGCCGACATGCTCGGCCTGGGCGCGCATCTGGTCCATCAGCCAGGGACCCTGGATGACGTCGGCGAAGCCCGGATAGTTCTCGACATCGGTCGTGATGGTCAGCTGGCCGCCGGGCTGGATGCCGGCGATCAGCACGGGCTTCAGCAGCGCGCGGGCGGCATAGATGGCGGCGGTGTAGCCGGCGGGGCCCGAACCAATGATCAGGCAGCGGGTCTGGCGGGGAGCGGTCGTGGACATGGCCGCAGATATAGTGTCGATTCCGCCGCGAGGCGATGGGCTGAAAGTGGTGAAAAACTCACGCCGCATCGAGGTCTTTTCAGCTTGGTGGCGGCCCTTCGCCATTGGCGTTATGTTGTGACCATGAACCCGTTGCTGGAACGCATCACGATTGAACCTGGCAAGGTCGGAGGCCGGCCGTGCATTCGCGGCCTGCGGATCCGTGTTCAGGACGTGCTGGAAATGCTGGCCAATGGCATGACCACGGCGGAGATCATCGAAGACTATCCTTATCTCGAGGCCGATGACGTTCGCGCCGCGCTTGCCTATGCGGCCGCGGCGGTGAGCGACACCGCCGTCGTCGCCGCTTGAGATTCCTCGTCGACGCTCAACTCCCGCCGGCTCTGGCGTCCTGGTTGCGTTCGAAGGGTCATGAAGCCCGCCACGTTATCGATGCGGACCTGGGGGACGCGCCTGACGCCGACATCTGGGCGTTGGCGATCGCGGAAGACGCCATGATCGTGACCAAGGACCGCGATTTCGTGGACTGGGCGCTAGCCCGAACGCCCAGGGCGCGTATCCTTTGGGTCCGATTTGGCAACATACGACGCGACGCCTTGATCGCCAGATTCGAGACGGTTTGGTCTGAACTGTCCGGTGTCCTGGCCAGCGACGTAACGATCATTGAGGTGGGACGATGAAGGCCGGACTTCCGATCGGGCTGGGCCTGGGCGTCGCCATCGGCGTGGCCTTCGGGCTGGCGCTGAACAACCTGGCGCTGGGCATCAGCTTGGGCGTCGCCATCGGCGGCGGGCTGGGCGTGGTCTCGATGGGGATTCCGAGCGCCAACAAGGCCAAGAACGCCGGCGGCGACGGCGGGACCTTCACCAGCGACGCCAGCAACTCGACGGGCTCCGATTGCGGCTCGGACGGCGGTGGTGGCGACGGCGGAGGCTGTGGCGGCGGCGATTGACGCCTCGTCCACCTTTTCGGGGTTAAGATGACGGCAACCACGTTTTCGGGTGATCCGTCATGTCCGCCCCCTTCATCGAGATCGCCGGCCGCAAGATCGGCCCCGCGCACTCGCCCTATGTGATCTGCGAGCTGTCGGGCAATCACAACGGCAGCCTTGAGCGCTGCCTGGCGATGGTCGACGCCGCCGCCGACACCGGCTGCGACGCCATCAAGATCCAGACCTACACCGCCGACACCATCACGCTGGATGTCGACCGGCCCGAGTTCAAGATCCACGGCGGCCTGTGGGACGGGCGCACCCTGTACGAGCTGTACGCAGAGGCCCACACCCCGTTCGAGTGGCACGCGGCCATCTTCGAGCGCGCCCGCCAGCGCGGCGTGACCATCTTCTCCAGCCCGTTCGACGAGACCGCCGTCGACCTGCTCGACAGCCTGGGCGCCCCGGCCTTCAAGATCGCCTCGTTCGAGGCCGTCGACCTGCCGCTGATCAAGTACGCCGCCTCCAAGGGCAAGCCGCTGATCATCTCGACCGGCATGGCCAACCTCGAAGAGATGCAGATCGCGCTGGACACGGCCCTGCAAGCCGGCGCGCCGGGTGTGCTGCTGCTGCACTGCGTGTCGAGCTATCCCGCGACGTTCGCTGACGCGAACGTTCGTACTGTCCCAGACATGGCCGCCCGCTTCGGCTGCCCGATCGGCCTGTCGGATCACACGCCGGGCACGGCCGCCTCGGTGGCGGCGGTGTCGCTGGGCGCCTGCTGCGTCGAGAAGCACTTCACCCTGGCCCGCGCCGACGGCGGCCCGGACGCCGCCTTCAGCCTCGAGCCTGCCGAGTTCAAGGCCCTGGTCGACGACACCAAGAACGCCTGGGCCTCGCTGGGCGCGGCGCATTACGACGTGCTGGGTTCGGAGCAGGGGTCCTTGCTCTTCCGCCGCTCGCTGTACATCACCGCCGACGTCAAGGCCGGCGAGCCGCTGTCCCGCGCCAACATCCGCTCGGTCCGCCCCGGCAACGGCTTGCCCCCCGGCGAACTGGACAACGTCCTGGGCAAGACCGCGACCCGCGACATCACGCGCGGCGAGCCGCTGGACTGGTCGATGGTGGGCTAGGCGCGCCGCAGCGTCGTCCGCCCGCGATAAGCCCAACGCCAGAGCCACTCCAGCGGGCCCATCGCGAACCGGCTCATCCACCAGCGCGACCACAGGATCTGCGCCGCCCAGGTGGCGATGACGATCGCGGTCAGGGCGGGGCGGTCCAGCTTGCCGTAGAGCGCCGGGCCTCGGCCGCCGTAGAACAGCACCGTCATCACTGCCGACTGGGCGATGTAGTTGGTGAAGGCCATCTGGCCGACGGGGGCGAGGGCGGCGGGGATCGCCTTCCAGACCTTCGAGCGGGCGGCCAAAACAAGCAGGCCCGCATAGCCCAGGCCGACGATCGGGGCCGTCGCGCGCTGGATCCAGCGCGCCAGGTCCCACAGGGTGTCGGGGTGGTCCGGCGCGGCGACGTACAGCGCGAAGGGCAGGGCGGCGATCAGCAGGGCGAACAGGCCCGCAGCGGCCAGGGCGCGCCAGACGCCGGCGGAGACGCGGCCGCTCAGCACGCCCAGCTTGAACAGGCCCATGCCCATCAGCATCAGGGCCGTCACGGTGAGCGGCCAGTTCGACGGCCATTGCAGCCAGACGTGGCTGAGCACCTCACGATAGTCGGCCAGGTTCTGGGCCAGGGACTGGGCGAAGGTCCCGCCGTAGCGCGCGCCGGCGATGGCCTGGGCGGCCAGGTCGGGGGGCTGGGGCACGGGCGGGTCGATGGTCTCACCGATGATCTTGAAGCCGGTGGCCAGCGACATGGAGAGGTCCAGCGCGATGCCGACCGCCAGCAGCCGCCAGGCCGGCCAGTTCCGCGCCAGCGCGACGACCAGCCCGATCAGGGCGTAGTAGGTCAGCACGTCGCCGTTCCACAGCAGCGCCCCGTGCAGCGCGCCGATGATCAGCAGGCTCAGCAGGCGCTTCAGCAGCAGCCCTTCGCGTCCCTCGCCTCCGACCAGCAGGATCGAGACGCCGAACAGCATCGAGAACAGGGTGTAGAACTTCTGCTGGAAGAACACCTGGGTGACCCACCAGACGCCGACCGAAGCTGGCTCCATGCCGTGCGGCCAGTCGACCAGGCTGGTGGCCACCGCGTGCGGCTCGGACGCCAGCGGGATGTTGCACAGGAAGATGCCCAGCACGGCGAGGCCGCGTAAGGCATCCAGCAGGACGATGCGGTTCTTGTCCTCCATCAGGCCGCCCGTCGCAGGGGCGCGGGGCCGCGATAGGCCAGGCGCCACAGCCATTCCAGCGGCCCCATGGTGAACCGGTCCAGCCACCAGCGCGACCATAGGATCTGGGCGATCCAGATCACGACGACGATCCCCGCCAGGGCCGGGCGATCCAGCTTGCCGTACAGCACGGGCCCTCGGCCGCCGTACGAGATCACGGTCATGATCACCGACTGCATCAGATAGTTGGTGAAGGCCATCTGGCCGACCGGCGCCAGCACGGCGGGGATAGCGCGCCAGACCTTGGCGTTCGCCGCCAGGGCCAGCACGGCCAGGTAACCCAGGCTGACGGCCGGGGCGGTCAGGCCTTGCAGCCAGCGACCCAGCACGCCCAGCATCATCGGCTTGGACGGCACGGCCAGATAGAGGCTCAGGGGCGCGGCGACCACGATCATGGCGCCAAGGCCGATGGCGACCAGGGCCTTGTGCGCGCTCGGCGACAGCTCGCCCTTCAGCACCCCTAGCTTGAACAGGCCCATGCCCATCAGCATCAGGGCCAGCACGGTCAGCGGCCACAGCGGCGGCCACGACCAGGACTCGACCAGGAAGCCCCAGTAGCCGTGGGCGTTCTGGCCGAGCGAGGAGGAGAAATCGCCGGTGAAGCGGGCGGTCTCGGCGGCCGCTTCCTTGGCGATGCGGGCGGTCAGGTCGGCCGGAAACGGCTGGTCGAAGCGGGCCGCGTGACCCAGGGTGCGCCACAGCTTCCAGCCATATTCGCCAAGGTGCAGCACGATGCCCACGGTGAGCAGCCGCCACGCCGGCCAGCCCCTCGCCAGCAGCGCGACCAGGCCGATCAGGGCGTAGAAGCTCAGCACGTCGCCCTGCCAGACAGCCAGGCCGTGGAAAAGGCCGATGGCCAGCAGGGCCAGCAGCCGCTTGACGATCATCACCGTGCGGTCGCGGTCGCCGCCTTCCCCGCCGATCAGCAGGATCGAGGCCCCGAACAGCATGCCAAACAGGGTGTAGAACTTCTGCTGGAAGAACACCTGGGTGACCCACCAGACCGCCAGGCTGGCCGGCGCCTGACCGTGCGGCCAGAACGGCACGCTCTCGGCCACGCTTTCGGGTTCGAAGGCCACGGGGATGTTGCAGATCAGGATGCCCAGGATCGCCAGGCCCCGCAGGCTGTCCAGCAGGACGATACGATCCTTCTGCATGCGTGATTCCCCTCAGCCTCACGCAGCGATGCTGGGCGCGCCAGGGTTGAACTACAAGTCTAAATCTAGCCTTCTGGCAGCAGTCCAAGCCGCTTGCCGGTGATCCGGTCCAAGGTGCGTTTGGGCAGGATCTCGGTCATCAGCACCTGCATCGGCGAGGGCGAGACGACGTAGCGGACCTTGGGCCTGGCCGCCGTCAGGGCGGTGGCGATGGCCTCGCCGATCGCCTCGGGCGGCAGGCCGGCCTTGCCGATCTGCAGCATGTAGGCCCGCAGCCGATCCAGCGCCGTGGCATAGGGCGTGTTGGCGTAACGCGTGACATCGACCTGGTCGGCCTTGTCCCAGATCGGCGTGGCCACCGCGCCCGGCGCGACCACCACGACGTCGACCCCGAACGGCAAGAGCTCGCGGCGCAGCGACTCCGACAGGCCCTCCAGTCCGAACTTGGTGGTGCAGTAGGGGGCCATGAACGGATTGGCGTTGCGGCCGCCGACCGACGAGATGTTGACGATGCGGCCGGGGTTGGCGACGCGCGCCTCGCCCGCGCCCAGAAGCGGCGCGAAGGCCTGGGTGGCGATCACCACGCCGGTCAGATTGACCTCCAGCTGCTGGCGCCAGTCGTCCAGCGACAGGTAGAGCAGCGGCCCCGCCACCGCGATGCCGGCGTTGTTGACCAGGCCCGCCAGGGTGGCCCCGCCCAGCACCGCCTCGACCTGTTTGGCGCCCTCGCGGACGGCGGCCTCGTCGGTGACGTCGAACAGCAGCGGCGTGAAGGCGTCGCCGAACTCGGCCTTCAGCCGCTCGGCGTCGGCGGCCTTGCGCACGCTGCCGAAGACGTGGAAGCCCTTGGCGACCAGCACCTTGACCGCGCCCCAGCCGATGCCGGTGGAGACGCCGGTGACGACAACGGATTTCTTCTGAAGCATGGGTGAGCCCTCCCGCTAGACGGCGGAGGATGGGGCAAGTGAACGCTGTTCGCTAGAGGGCGGCGGCGCGTCCAGGGCCTCGCGCAAGGCGGGCTGGCGCGAGCGGCTGACCGGCAGGGGCGCGCCCTCGTTCAGGTGCAGCCGCCAGCGGTCGCCGTCGCGCTCCAGGCGCTGCACGTGGGCCAGGTTGGCGATCACCGAGCGGTGGACGCGCAGGAAGTTCGCCGGCAACTGGGCGGCCAAGCCGTCCAGGCGAGCAGCGTGCAGCAGGCTGCGACCGCCGGCCAGCCGCAGCTCGGCATAGTCGTCGGCCCCGACCACGGCCAGGATCTCGGCGGTTGGGACCAACTCGACGCCCCGCGCCGAGGCCACGGTCAGGCGGTCGGGTTGGCTGGCGGCGCGGGTCAGGGCGGCTTCGCGGCCGCGGTCGTCGCGGGAGAGGCGCACCACCTCGACCATCAGCAATGGCAGCACCAGCATGGCGGCCAGCAGGAAGTAGGAGAAGTCGGCCAGCCACTCGGGAAAGCCCAGGGCCAGCACCAGGAACAGCGCCAGCCAGGCCAGGGTCGGTCGCGCGCCGGGGACGCGCCAGCGTACGCCCGCCGCGGCGGGTACGGCGGCCAGGATCACGCCCAGGATCAGCGCCCAGACCGTCTTCATGTCGAAACCCGGCAGCAGGGCCGTGGCCCCGACCGCGCCCAGCGCCAGGCCGATGACCAGACCCCGCGCCCTGGGCAGGAACCGCGCCGTGACATAGGCCGCCAGCAGGATCGCGAAGGTCGCCGCCAGCCCCCAGATGGCGCTCATCCGCCAGGCGTGCAGCGGATAGGGATAGTCGAACAGCGGCCGCAGGCTCTCGACGATGGCCTGCAAGGCCGAGACCCCGGCCATGGCCGCCAGGATCAGGCTGGACCCGGTGCGGCGCATGGCGTGGATGACGCCAAAGCCGAACGCCGCCGCCAAAAGGGTCCCGGCCGCCACGAAGGTGATGGCCAGCAGTGCGGTGCGTTGCGGATAGGGATAGGGCATGACGAACAGCGCGCTCATCGGGCGGGCGAATGGCAGGCCGCCGTGGAACGACGACAGGCGCAGCACAAGCGTGTTCCCGTCCGTCCGCCAGGCGCTCTCGCGGATCGGAAACACCGCCTGGTAGCGTCCGGGAATCTCGTCTCGCGCCGTGGCGCCGGGACGGCCGTTGGCCCCCAGGCGCTGGCCGTTGAACCAGATCTCGGACGAGGCGACCCCCGCCACATAGAGCGCGTGTGGCCGTGTGTCTTTCGGCGCGGCGATCGTGGCGCGGATCCACAATTCGCGGCCCTGGGGATCGACGAAATCCTGGACCGGACGGCAGTCGCTCAGCACCGGACCAGCCGGTCCGGCCGCGCCGTGGCAGGCTTGCCATGACAGGTCCTGCGCTCGAGCCAGGGTCGTGAAGGCGGCCAGGAGCAGGCCGAGAAGCAAGGTTCGCCACATGGCGTCACTTTAAGGCGCCGCTCGCCGAGATGCGCCGCCATTCACCGACGCAGCGGCGCCATTGACCGAAGCGGCGTGGCGGACGTCGGTCCGGACGGCTCAGCTGTCGGCATGACCCAGACCTCGCTTCATCGCCGCGCCCTGCTCACCGCCGCCGGCCTCGCCCTTCCGACCCTGGCCTTGGCCCAGGCGCTTCCGTCGGTTCCGTCGCCGGCCCAAGCCGGCCCGTTCCGCTTCAAGGGCTGGCGCGGCCAGGAGGTCGACGCCGAGCGCGGCTTCTTCGAGGTCCCGGAGGATCGCCGCATCCTCGGCTCGCGAAAGATCCGGCTGGGTTATGTGCGGTTCGCCTCGACGGCGGCCAAGCCCGGTCCGCCGATCGTCTATCTGGCCGGTGGTCCGGGCGGCGAGGGCACGGGCGCGGCGAGCGGTCCGCGCTTTCCGATCTTCATGGCCCTGCGCGCCGTGGCCGACGTCATCGCCTTCGACCAGCGCGGCACGGGCCTGTCGACCAGTATCCCCGAGCGGCCGGCCTCGACCCGTCCGCCGCCGGTGTTCACCGAGGCCGGACTGACCTCGTACTTCCGGAGCGAGTTCCAGAACGCCTGGGTCGACTGGACCCGGGCCGGCGTGGCCATGACCGGCTACAACACCGAACAGAACGCCGACGACATCGACGACCTGCGCCGCCATCTGGGGGCCGAGACGATCGACCTGTGGGGCACCAGCTACGGCTCGCACCTGGCGCTGAGCGTGCTCAAGCGGCACGGCGACCGGGTCAGCCGCGTGGCCCTGTCCAGCCTGGAAGGCCAGGACCAGACGGTGAAGCGGCCGGCGCGGGTCGACACGCTGCTGCGCCAGGTCGACGCCCTGCTGGGCGCGGACCCCGCCGCTCGCGCGGCGATCCCCGACCTGCCGGCTCTGATGCGCCGCGTGCACAAGCGGCTGGAAGCTCAGCCGGCTCTCACCAAGGTCAAGATCAACGGCGCGCCGGGCGAGATCCGGATGGGCGGCTTCGGCGTCCAGATGCTGGCGGGCGGGCTGATCGCCAACCCCCACACCCTGGCCATGCTGCCGGCCCTGTACCTGGGGCTGGACGCGGGCAAGACCGACGTCCTGGCGCCGTTCATGGGCGATGTCGCCGACTGGCTGAGCTTCCGGGGCATGCCCGAGGCCACGGACCTGGCGTCCGGGATTTCGCCAGCCAAGCTGGCCGTGGTCCGGCGCGAGGCCAAGACCGCCGTGGTGGGCTCGGCGCTGAACTTCCCGATGCCGCAGCTGCTGGGCGCGGTCCCGGGCGTCGACCTGGGCGAGACCTTCCGGACGCCACTGCGCATCGAGCAGCCCGCCCTGCTGGTCGCCGGCTCACTGGACGGCCGCACGCCGCTGGCCGAGCAGGACGAGGTGGCGGCCCAGTTCCAGCACAAGTCGCGGGTGCTGGTCGAGAACGCCGGCCACAACGTCTTCGAGGCCCATCCCGACGTGCAGGGGATGCTGGTGAAGTTCTTCGCAGGCGAGGCCGTGGCCGATGCGCGACTGAGCCTGCCGCCGCCGAAGTTCAAGCTGGCCTAAGCCCGCACCAGCCCCTTCATCCCGTCCCAGCCGACGTTCATCAGGGCGTCGACGAAGCCCATGTACGGGGTGAAGGGCTGCGAGCCTTGCGGATATTCCTCCAGCCGGAAGGGCTGGAAGCGGGCCGGGAAGTTGGCGCCTGAGAACACGCCGTCCTCTTCCATGTAGTCGGCCGAGCCCATCGGCGAGACGTATTCCTCGGCCTCGACGGCGCGGCACAGGTTCAAGAGGTGCTCGGACCGCGCGCCGCCGGCGTTCAGCGTCGAGGCGCGGACGAAGCGGGTCTGGATGTCGAGCTTCCCGGCGGCCGCTTGGGCCACGCCGCAGGTCAGGTCGGCCAGCTTGCCGTCCCGCTCACGGGCCAGCTGCTCGGAGACGAAGGCCCAGCCTTCCTCGAAGAACGGCCGCTTGCCATAGGCGTGGCGGATGGCGGCCAGGTGCTTGTCGCGCCAGGGCTGGCTGTCGTCGATCTCGATCAGGCAGATGGGTGTATCGCGGTCGTGTTTCTTGACCGGCACGGTCAGCATCAGCTCGCCCTGGGCGGTCAGGATGCGGTTGCGCGACTGCCACGAGCGGCGGGCGAACTGCACGTCGTCCAGGAAGACGAACACGTAGCTGGCGGCCATCAGCTGGAAATAGCCGAGATAGGGCAGATAGGTCGGCTGCATGATCGCCGCCGCCCGGAGCAGGTGGTGCGGGCTCATCCCGCTCGCGCCAGGGCCGGCGTCGTTTCACGCGCGGCGGCGAGCGCGGCGTTGACCTCGGCCAGCTTGGCGCTCTTGGCGTAGGGCTCCCAGGCGCCGGGGATGAACCGGCCGCCGAAGCGTTCGGTCAGCTTGCCGCGCAGCGCGGCCAGGCCGTCGATGGCGGCGCGCGAGTGGTAGATCCAGCGCGGCTGGGCGTCGCTGTGGACCATGGGGCCCAGCTTCAGTGACCCGAAGCCCGACAGCAGGGTGCGCAACTCGGTCGGCAGGGTCTTGAGGTCGGCCTCGCGGACGCACTCGGCCACGACCAGGGTCTGACCGCCGCTCTCATAGAGATAGGCGCGGAAGGTCGCGCCCTGGGCGGTGAAGTTCTGGACATAGATCGGGCAGGGGCCGTCGAAGGCCTCGACCGCGTAGACATAGGTGAAGAAGCTCTTCTTCACGAGCGACGGGGTGGACAGGCCCATCGGCTTGAACAGCGGCGTGGGGTTGGCGGCCCAGACGATGGTCTCATCGGGATCGTCCTGCGCCATCAGCTGGCGCGGCGGGACCAGGCAGTTCAGTTCGACCTTCACGCCCAGGCGCGTCAGGGCGCCGTGCAGGCCGTCGAACAGCTTGGCGAAGCCGCCGGCCGGCAGGGTCGCGGTGACATTGGCGGTGCGGCCCGACAGGCCGCGCGGAATGGCGTACAGTTCGTCCGTCCACGGATCGGTCGCCTTGGCGCTGGCCAGGGCGGTCAGGTCGGCGGCGGCCGGGAAGACGCGGTTGATGGCCAGCGGGATGGCGGCCTCGCCATGGATGACGGCCGGATCGGTTTCCAGGTGCCAGCGGACATAGGCTTCCAGCGTCGCGGCGATCTGCGGCGGATAGGCGGCCAGGCGCGCGGCCAGGCTGTCGTCGGCGGGCTTGGCGACCTTGCCGGCGGGTGCGTCGACGGCCGGGCCGCCGAAGTCCCAGGTGAACACGCGCTTGCCGTCGGCGCCGGTGCTCAGCGAGCCGAAGCGGTTGTCGAAGGTCTCGAACCGGGCGCCGTGGGCGGTCAAGGTGTCGACGATGACATCGCCGGCCCCGCCGAAATAGACGCAGCCGTCGCGCATCTCGGCGCCGTGCACGAGCTTGGGCCGGGCGACGCCGCCCAGGGCCTCAAAGCGTTCCTGGATGGTGATGTCGCGCCAGCCCAGGCGGTGGGCCTCGAAGGCGGCCAGGATGCCGGTCAGGCCGCCGCCGACGATGCGGATGCGGCTGCTCAAGCTACCGCTCCCCACACGACCAGGTCGCTGTTGGGGGCGACGCGGACGCCGTCCTGGATGTTGTCGAACGCCACCTTCAGGGCGGTGATGTCGGTGAGGCCCAGCTCCTCGACCAGGCGGTCGACCAGGCCTTGCTCGGTGTAGAACAAGTTAAACAGGCCCGCCTCGCCGGTCTCGGGCGTGGCCAGGCGCCAGCCGTTCGGCTCTTCCTCCACGCCCTTGCCGCAACGATAGTCGTCGGTCAGGCGGGTGCGGACGAAGACCTCGGCGTTGGGGGCCAGCCGCTCGCGAGCGGCGGTCAGCACCGCCTTGGCCTGGGCGTTGGTCAGGTAGCAGAGCAGGTTGGGGATCAGCAGCACGTCGATCGGCGCTTGTCCCAGGTCGGGCAGGCCCTTGGAGAGGTCGGCCTCGATCAGGGTTACGGCCTCGCCCAGGTTCCAGCGGCAGTCCTCAAGGGCGGCGGCCGAATAGTCGACGCAGGTCAGGTCCCAGCCATAGGTCGCGTAGAGCGACAGGTTGTTACCCGTGCCCCCGCCCAGCTCGACCACGCGGCCGGTCTTGCGGTGCAGGCCGCGCTTGAAGAAGTGCCGGATGACGAACTCGTCCGGATACTTGAGACCGTGGATGTCGGGCAGGGCGCGCATGGTGGCTGGGAGAGTCGGGCCGAAGCAGCGAATACTTTGTTAACGATGATTATCGATTAGCGGCCAAGTTGTCGCAGGTGGGGGCTGAGCGCCCCCTCCGTCTCGCTGCGTATCCGCAGCGATCCACCTCCCCCGTTTCACGAGGGAGGAGAAGACACTCCCTCCTGCCCCGCTTGCGGGGGAGGTGGCGCGGCGCCGATAGGCGACGTGACGGAGGGGGCGCTCAGAGCAGGCTCAGAAACGCCTCCGCCACTCGATCAGCACCCCGCCCATCGCACACCGTCGCACTGGCCGCCGACAACGCCGCGCGGCGCTCCTCGCTTCCCAGCAAGCTCTCGACCTCGCGCACGAACGCCGCCTCGAACCCCGGATCGCCCACCTCCAGGCAGGGCGTCACCCCCGCCGCCTCCAGCGCCCGCGCCGCCGCGACCTGGTTATCGGCCAACATCAGGGTCAGGGCGGGCAGGGCCAGCACGCAGCGCTCCCAGGTGGTCGAGCCGCCGGCGCCGATGGCCAGGTCGGCGTCGAACACAAGTTGCGGCATGTGCTGGGTGTCGACGTGCAGCTCGATGCGCGGATCCTCGCCCGCCAGCGCCCACAGGTCCGGCAGGCTGGGCGCGCCGCCGCCGACCACCAGGTCCAGCCGGGCCTCGCCGAGGATCGGCTGCAGCAGCCGGGTCACCCGGCCGGTGATGCCGCCGACGTCGGTCAGGCCCAGCGAGACCAGGACTCTCTGCACCGGCCCGCGCTCGGCCCGGCGGGCCAGGGCCTCGTCACGCAGCTCGGCGAAGGCCGGACGCACGGGGGCGTAGTTCGGGCCGAGCAGCAGCTTGGCGCCATCCGGAACCAGGCCGGCATAGTCTTGCGCCTGCCGCGCCGGGCCGGCGTCCAGCACCAGGTCCGCCGCCAGCGGCCGGTCGGCCAGGTCGTCGATGACCAGGGTCGGGCGGCCTTGCGCGACCGCGCGGTGGTCGTTGGCGGTGAGGGCGTAGCTGTCGAACACCAGGGCGTCGAAACCCTCATCGGTCTCGGCCCGCGCCATGTCGGGGGCGAAGGCGTCGAGCACGACCGCGACCTCTGGTGTCGCCGCGAACGCGCAGTCCGCGCCCCGCGCCGCTAGCGCCCGCGCCAGGGTCAGGGACCGCATCACATGGCCGCCGCCCACGCTGGGACCCGCCGCGCAGACAAACAGGATGCGGGTCATACCCGCGGATCGCCGCCGTAGTCGGCGAGATCCGGCCGGCTCCTCACGAAGGCCCGCACGTCGTCCGAGGTGAAGGCGCGGTTCTTTTCGTAGAGGGCGTCATAGACCGCCGCCACGAAAGCGTAGTCGTCAGGTCGGTCGACGGTCCAGCGCACCGCGCCCTGGTCGGGGTAGCAGGGCAGCCAGGCGCAATCGAAGCGGCCGGACCGGTAGAGGTCCCAGGTGACGTGCTCGCGGGCCTCTTGCGTGGTCGCCTCGGCAGCGGCCTGGCGCAGGGCGGCGGCGGTCATCACCTCGACATCGGTGCCCTTGGGGTGGGCGTGGCCGTCGGGGGTGTTGCTGACATAGTCAGCGCCCTTGGACAGGCAGAGCTGGATGGTGGCGTCGATCAGGTCGGGATCGGCCAGCGGGCAGTCGGCGGTCAGGCGCACGACGTGGTCGGCGGGATGGGCGTCCAGCGCGCCGATGAACCGCTGCTGGACGTTCTCCAGCGAGCCCCGGAATACGGCGATCCCCTCGCGCCGCACGGCGGCCTCGATGGCGTCGTCCTCGGGACGGTCGGAGGTGGCCACGACCAGCTTGTCGACAAGGCGCGCGCGGGCGACACGCTCGATCTGCCGCACGATCATCGGCTGGCGCACGATCGGCATCAGCACCTTGCCCGGCAAGCGGGTCGAACTCATGCGGGCTTGGAGGATGGCGAGGATCAGCGGCGGTCGTTCCGCATCGAGAGCCAGAACACGCCATAGGCGGCGGCCACGAACACCAGACCAATCAGGACGACTTGGATAACCGGATCCATTCAATCCTCCACTCGCGCCAGAATGTAGTGGAGAAACAACTGCAGGGCAACGAAGCCGACCAGCGCGCCGATCACGCTGACCCATCGCAGCTGGCCTCCGGTGACTGGCTGCAACAGGGCCGAGACGAAGAACGCCACCGCCACCGTGTTGCAGGTCGACGCGAACGCTTTTCGCCGCTCGTTGCGCGCCGCCTTGCCGGTCGACGATGGGAGCTCGGGCTCAATCATGGCGCGAACATAAGGCGAACGTTCGCGCGCTCGCAATCAGAAAAATCAGGCTTTCGGCTTGGCCGCGCGGGGCTTTCTCGGCTTCGGCGCGGGCGTCTCCGCAATCGCCTCGACCTTCTTCGCTCGAGGCTTCCGCGTGGGCTTCGGCGCCGCCTCGACGGGCGTCTCGACCGCCGGCTCCGGGATCTCCACCCCCAGCCGCGCCAGCACCTCCCGCGCCGCGCGGTCGGTCTCGTCGACCGGCTCGTAGGTCCAGCCGTGGAACGCGCCGCCGTAGGGCCGGGCCGCGCCCATGCGCTCCAGCTCTTCGTGGAACAGGCGGAACTTCAGGCTGTGGCCGTCCAGCTTCAGCACAAACACCGGCTTTCCGGTCGAGGCCGCCTCGGTGGCCATGTTGGTCGAGTCCTCGGTGACGAGGATGTAGTCGGCCGCCGCCAGGAAGGCAAAGTACGGATTGGGGCCTTCGCCGTTCCACACCATGCCCGGCAGGTGCCGCAGCCGCGCGGCCATCAGGGCGCGAGCCGGCTCAGGCGTGCGGCGCGAGAAGGTCATCAGCAAGCTGCCGCCGTCCTGCTCCAGCGGGATCTGGATCGAGTGGGCGATCTGCGCGGCCCGCTCGCTGGACAGGTCGAAGGCCTTGGACTTACCGCCGATCAGCACCGCCACGCGCGGGCGAGGCAGGGCGTCGATGACGTCCTTGAAGGCCGCGTACTCGGCCGCCAGTCGCTGGGGCGTCACCCGGTGCGGCGAGCCGCTGATCGGCAGCACGTTGTCGCCGGTCAGGCGGTCGTGCTTGGGCGGGATGACCAGGTCGAACATGTGGGCCGGGACCCGCGGGTCCTGAATCTGGACCACATAGGTCTTGCCGCCCGACCAGCGCTTGGCGCGGATGGAGAGAGGCAGGGTGGCGCGGCCGGCGGCGACCCAGACGTCGGGCCACTCTTCTCCTTTGCCGGTCGGGATGCCGCTGTCGGGCGTCAGCCAGCGCTTGGGCAGCAGGTTCAGCCACCAGGGCAGGCGGCCGATGCGGCCCGTCCAGCCGACGCGCTTGACCGTGACCTCGCAGGGGACCAGCCGCGCGATCGCGTCCGACAGGCCCACGACCTGGGCCTCGATGCCGGCGCGACCGTCGGACACCGCCCAAATCTTGAGGGGAAGTTTCGGAGCTTCGGCCAAGTCATCGACCCCGCATACGCAAACGAAACAAGGCCGCTGGTTAGCGGCCTCGCTCCATTGAACCGTACTTCATGGCGCAGCTAAGGCGGCAAGCCGCCTTACAGCCACTCCACCTTGGTGATTTCGTAGGCCTTGGTGCCGCCGGGGGTGTTGACCTCGACCACCTCGCCGACTTCCTTGCCGATCATCGCGCGCGACAGCGGCGACGAGACGGAGATGCGGCCCGACTTCACGTCGGCCTCATGCTCGCCCACGATCTGGTAGCGCGCCTCGTCCTCGGTGTCCTCGTCGATCACCGACACGGTCGCTCCGAACTTGATCTGCTTGCCCGACAGTTTCGACACGTCGATCACCTGGGCGCGGGCGATCTTGTCCTCGATCTCGGCGATCTGGCCTTCGATCCAGCCCTGACGCTCCTTGGCGGCATGGTACTCGGCGTTTTCCGACAGGTCGCCGTGCGAACGCGCCTCGGCGATCGCCGCGATCACCGACGGACGCTCGATGGTCTTCAAACGCTTCAGTTCTTCGTCGAGGGTCTGATACCCCACGACGGTCATCGGCACTTTTTCCATTGCGGATTTTAGCTCGGACGCCTTGGGAGGAAAGACTTCCGGTCGCGGGCGCTCACAACCGGGGGCTGGGAGGATAGGCGCCCAGTTTCGGATGCGCAAGGGGGCGAGCTAGGCCTTACGGGATCAGGCCCGGCGGCGGACAGGCTGCGAGGCCGCGCCCGGCAGCTCGAACTGGCCCACCAGATCGGCCAGCAGGGCGGCGTCGGCGTTCAGGGTCTGGGTGGCCACCGAGGTCTGCTCGACCATGCTGGCGTTCTCCTGCAGCACCTGGTCCATCTGGTTGACGGCGCCGTTCACCTGGGTGAGGCCGTGGGCCTGGCTTTGCGCGGAGGCGGCGATCTCGCTGACCAGGCCGTCGATCTCGGCGATCTGCGAGACGATGCGCTCCAGGGCCTCGCCAGTGCGGCCGACCAGGCCGACGCCTTCCTCGACCTGGGCGGTCGAGGTCGAGATCAAGGTCTTGATCTCCTTGGCCGCGTCGGCCGAGCGTTGAGCCAGGGCCCGGACTTCTTGGGCGACGACGGCGAAGCCCTTACCGCTGTCGCCGGCGCGGGCGGCCTCGACCCCGGCGTTTAGGGCCAGCAGGTTGGTCTGGAAGGCGATCTCGTCGATCACCGAGATGATGTTGGTGATCTGCTGCGAGGAGCCCTCGATGGCGGTCATGGCGGTGACGGCCTGCTGCACCACCTCGCCCGAGCGGCGGATGTCGTCGCGGGCGCGAGCCACCACGCCGGCGGCCTTCTTGGCGCCCGAGGCGGTCTGGGCGACCGTGGTGGTGATCTCCTCCATGGCCGCGGCGGTCTCTTCCAGGGTGGCGGCCTGGCGCTCGGTGCGGCGCGAGAGGCTGACCGAGGCGTCAGCGATCTGGTCCGAGCCGGCGCGCAGGCCGTCGACCCGGCCCTCGATCACCGACAGGGCGTCGGCCAGCTTGCCGGCGGCGGTGTTGTAGTCGCCGCGCAGGGGCTCGTAGGCCTCGGCGAAACGCTGGTCGAGGCGCGCGGTCAGGTCGCCGCGCGCCAGGTGCGACAGGGCTTGGCCGAGGGCGGCGATGGCGGCGTCGCGCTGAGCCTCGGCCCGTTCGCGGGCGGCGGTGTTGACGGTGCGGCTCTCTTCTTCCGAGCGGCGGGCGTCCTCGGCGGCGTCATTGGCGGCGCGGGCCTCGCCGACGGCGGCTTCGGCCTTGGCGCGGGCGCGCTGGGCGACGGCGAACATCGAGTTGACGCTGGCGGTGACGGCGATCAGGGCGCCGGCCTCGACGATCAGGATGACGGCGTGGACGATCACCCGGCCCAGGCTGGCCGAGCCCGGAAACACGGCGCTGGGCAGCAGGTATGACAGGCCCAGATGGTGCACGGCGACCGTGGCGGCCGCGGCGGCGATGACGACCCAGTCGCAATAGACCACCAGCAGGGCCAGGGCGGCGAAATAGGCCATGTGCATGTCGGCCTGCCAGCCGTGGCCGCCCAGAGCCGCGACCAGCAGCGAGACCTGGGCCATCAGCGCCACGCCCACTAGCGAGCGACCGCCCGTGGTCTCGCCGCCAAACCGCCAGGCCAGGGTCGCGCCGGTCGCCGTCAGCACCGAGGCGACGGCCAGGCCCAGGGCGGCTTCGTGCACAGCCAGGCGTGCGACCAGCACCACCGGGATCATCGCCCAGGCCAGGACGACGATCAGCTTGCCGCCGAGCGCGCGTTGGGCGTCGAGGTTCGAGAAGGCCAGTTTCATGCGGAAGGCTCCGGGCGCGCGCAGGCGCCGGCAAGGGCGGGGTCGAGCAGCATCAGCGCGCCGGCGTCGCGAGCGCGCTGCGAAAGGTCGGAAGGGTCACCCCGCAGGATGACGATGAAGGAGGCTCCGCCGGCCCCGGCGATATCGCCGGCCGATCCGGCCGCGCCGATGATCTGGGCCGGGCTCCACCACGGCGGAAACACCGCCGCCACCCGTCCGGGCGTGCGGGGCTGGGCGTCGACGGCCACGGCGGCGAACAAGCTGAGAAAGACACCGAGGGTCGCGAGAGCGACCGGACCCGCGACGGCGGCAAGGCGGCGCGTCGCTGAGGTCGGGGTCGTCAAGGCGCGGGTCTCCGTCGCGCCGGCGAAAAGGTGCGAGCGCACGAAGACGAATGCCGCCAACGTGGTTTGCGAAAGCTTAACGGAGGGGCCCGGGCGACGGTTGGCCGCAGGACTAGCCGGCGGCGGACCGCCTCAACGGCCGCCACGCGCCATAGGTCAGCGACCGCAGCAGCCACTCGGCGGGGCCCATCTCGTAGACCCTGAGCCACAGCACGCTGAGCGCCGCCTGGCCGATCCAGATCACGACACACAGCCCCATCAGCTGGGCGAACCCCAGGCGGTCATAGAGGCCAAGACCGTAGAACAGGATCGAGGTGACGATGGACTGCAGCGTGTAGTTCGACAGCGCCGTTCGTCCCACCGCCGCCAGCGCGCCGCCCAGGGCGCCCAGCACGCGGGCCTTGATCAGCAGCATCAGCCCGCCCAGCCAGGCCAGGGTCATGGCCAGCCGGCCCGCCTCGAAAATCAGCGGCTGGGCCGTCGCGACGCTGGAATGGGGCAGGTAGCCGGCCCGCCACCGCAGGGCCTCGACTCCACCGCGCAGGGCCAGGCCGATGGCGAGACCGCCCAGCAGAAGGGCCCAATAGGTCGCCACGGGCGCCTCGCCGGTCAGCACGCCGCTTCGGAACAACGCCACGCCCAGCAGCATGAAACCCAGCGACTCTAGCAGCCACAGGTGGGCGTCCTCGTTCAGGTCCAGATTGAACTCCGACCACCGCTGGAGGCTCCAGCCCAGCAGCGAGGGCAGGTGGGTGCGGACCTCGCGTTCCTTGGCCCGGGCTTCGGGCGACAGGAGGGTCTTCAGCTTTTCGTCGCGCTTCTCCAGCGCCTTCTTCTGGTCGTCGGTGAGGGTCTTGCCGGCGGCCTTGGCGACGACCGCCGCTTCGGCCTGGCGCAGGCCCTCGGCGGCCTTGAGGCCCTGGACGGTGCCCGAGGCGGTCAGGGTCAGCAGCATGGCCGCCGCCGCCGCGACCAGCATCCGCGTCGGCGCCCGGCGAAACAGCGGCAGCGCCAGGCCGCACACGCCGTAGCTGAACAGAATCTCGCCCGGCCAAAGGAAGACCGCGAACTGGGCCGCGCCCAGCAGCATCAGGCCAAAGCAGCGGGTGTAGAAGGCCTGCAGCGCCAGCGCCTCCCGCTCGGGATCGGGGCGGCGCAGCATGATCATCATCCCCGCCCCGAACAGCAGGGTGAACAGCCCGCGTATCGTCCCGGCGAAGCCGACATCCTGGACGACATAGGCGATCCAGTCGGCGTTGATCGCCAGGGGCAGGGCCGGCTTGGGCCACCCCCAGCGCAGACCCATCTCCGGGATGTTCATCAGCAGGATGCCGAGGACGGCGACCCCGCGCAGGATGTCCAGGGCGTCAATGCGTGTCGCCCGCGCGACCGGCGCCAGCCTGATCCCGTCGACGTCTTTCGTCTCGCCGTCCATGAGGCCCCCGCCCGCGTGCTCGACCCTGAGTGTGTCTCAAACGCGGGCGCGGGGGTATGCGGAAAGTCTATTCCGCCTTCGGCACCGTGTTGATCATCCACGGAATCCCGAACTTGTCGGTGAAGCTGCCATAGCCCGGCGACCAGAACGTCGCGGCGAAGTCCATGCCGACCTTACCGCCTTCCGACAGGGCGTCGAAGACGCGCTTGGCCTCGGCCGGGTCGTCGGTGTGGTAGGTGACGTCGAAGCCGTTCTTGGGCTTGTCGATGTTGGGGGCGAATTCGGGCGGCATGTCCGCGCCCATGATCGACTGGTCGCCCACGTCCAGCCAGGCGTGCATCAGCCAGTCCTTGTACTTGGGATCGACCGGCATGTCCGGCGGGCCTTCGCCGAACGGGAAGGCGGCGGTGACCTTGCCGCCCAGCACCTGGGCGTAGAAGTCGAACGCGGCGCGGCACTCACCCTGGAACGAGAGGCTGGTGACGATCTTCATGGGCGTATCTCCCTTGGGTTTCCCCGACGTTAGTCGAGATCGGCGACGTTTTCACACGCACGATTGCCCGAAGTTGTCAGCAGGCGCCCCCCCGGATCTAGAGTCTGGGGACCTAGAGCTTGTACTCCAGGATCAGCCACCACTTGGTCCGCGAGGCCGGCGGGGCGAGCGTGCCCACGGGCACGGTGTCGGCGCGATCGAAGTCGGCGTACTTCCACTGCATGGTCATCTTCGAGGTGACCGGGGCGATCCAGCTGAGGTTCCACTCGCGGCCCAGGTCCGCGCCGGTGCGGTCGTCGTCGAAGTCATGATAGCGGGCCATCAGCTCGCTCTTCTTCGGCAGCCAGCGGTGCTTGGGCTTCACGGTGACGGTGATGTTGGCGTCCCGCAGGCCGTCGGCGAAGTTCTTGATGCCGCCGGCGCTGGACCAGGCGTCGGCCCAGCCATTGACCCCGTGGGCCGCGCCGATCGCCGAGCCGAAGCCGCGCACGCCGTCGCCTTCCAGGGCGTCGTAGCCCAGGCGCACGGTGTAGATGCCGCGCGTGGCCGAGGCCTCGACGCCGAGATAGTCGAGTTCGAACGGGGCGGTGTTGCCGCGCCAGTCGTTCTGGCGGGCCCAGGTGGCGGCATAGGCTACGGCGTAAGGACCGATCTTGCCCTTGCCCGAGACCCGCACGCCCTTGCTGATCGAACTGCTGGCCGGGGCCTGCTTGAAATCGAAGGCGTAGACCAGGGCCTGCACGCGCAGAGCATCGGAGACGCTCCAGCCGGCGTTGAGGAAGTGGCTGTCGCTGTCCCAGTCGGCGATCTCGCCCAGGGTGCGGTTGACCTTGGTCACATAGGCATAGGTCGCCTTGAAGCGGCCATGCGAGACGTCGGCGCGGACGGCGTCGAAGGTCTGCTCGTCCATGCGCCAGGGCGCGGCGCCGACGAAGCGCTGGTCGTCCAGCTGGATGCGCTGGCGGCCCACGGTGATCTGCGCCGCCTTGCTGGGCGTCCAGGAGAGCTGCAGGCGGTTCAGTTCGGTGACTTCCGGGTCGTTGATCACCGGATAGCGGACCTTGTCCGCGCCGTTCAGCGGCGGGCCGCCGTTGTTGGTGATGGCGAAGCGTTGCGGCCCCAGCCAGCGGATGGTCTCGAAGTCGACCAGGCCCTTGAGGGTCTTGTACTCACCGGTCTCCCAGCCGTAGCGGGCGCGGACCGTCAGGGCCTGGCCGTTTTCGGTCAGGGTCCGGGTCTTGGTCTGGTCCCAGTGCTCATAGCGCGAGCGGACCTCAAGGATTGGATGGCCACTCTTGATGGCGTCCATCACGGTGGCGTCAGCGGCCGTGGCCTCTCCGACCGCGATCCCGAACAGGGCCGCGCAAGCGAGCAGCGATGTCTTCATGGTCCGGGTGTTGGGCCATAAAGATTAATCACCTTCCCAAGAGGAACCCGGTGTCACGCTCGAGCAATACTTTGTCACACTAAGCATAGGCGTAAGGCCCGCCGCGCTCGAGGGCGCGCTGATAGGCGGGGCGGGCGTGGATCCTGTCGACGAACGCCTTGACGTGTGGACGGCTGGCCGCGCCGCCGCGGGCGATGCCGGCCTCCAGCGGGAAGCTCATCATGATGTCGGCGCCGGTCATCTCATTGCCGGCGAACCAGGACGACTTGGAAAGCTCGGCTTCCCAGTAGTCGACATGGGCCTTGATCTGCGGGTCGACGAAGCCGCTCTGGGCCTTGCCGGCGATCGACTTGACCAGGCCCTTCATCAGGCCCGGCGCGCGGTTGGGCAGGGCGGTGAAGACCAGCTTCAAGAGGAGCGGCGTCATGGCCGAGCCCTCGGCATAGTGCAGCCAGTAGGTATAGCGCAGGCGTTCGGGCGTACCCGCCGCCGGGAGCAGCCTGCCTTGGCCGTAGGTCTCCAGGATGTACTCCACGATCGCCCCGGTCTCGGCGATGACCTTGTCGCCGTCGGTGATCACCGGCGACTTGCCCAGCGGGTGGATGGCCTTCAGCGCGGGCGGAGCCAGCATGGTCGCCGCGTCGCGTTCGTAACGCTTGATCTCGTAGGGCAGGCCCAGCTCCTCCAGCAGCCACAGGACGCGCTGGCTGCGGGAGTTGTTCAGGTGATGGACGACGATCACTGGCGCTTCCCCGATATGGATATCTTGTCGCATGAACGATGATCACTCGTTCAAGGTTCGGCAAGGTTTACCATGGCTTCCTCGCCCCCTAGTCGAGTCGGGGTGTACGGATGACCGGAGCGTTTAAGCGGTTGTCATTGGCGGGAAAGCTGATGACGGCGGGCGGCGCCGCGCTTGGCGCGCTGCTGATCGCGGGCTCCCTGCTGATCACCTGGCAGAGCGGCAAGGCCATGCGCGGTCTGGCCGAGCGCTACGCCGCCACGGTGACGGCTCAGACCGGGCAAGAGATCAAGAACGACCTGGACGACGCTGACGCCGTCGTTCGGGCTTCGGCCGGCCTGTTCGCCGCGACCTACGCCTCGGGCCAGCGCGACCGCGCCCAGTACCTGGCGCAGCTGAAGCCGATCTCGAACGCCTCCAAGACCATGCTGGGCGGCTGGCTGATGTTCGCGCCCGGCGTGCTGGGCGACGACGCCGCGTTCGCCAATCGCGCCGACCTGGGCTCGACGGCCCAGGGGCGTTTCATCGGCTACTGGGTGCGCAATGGCGACACGCTGGCGGCCGAGCAGGGCGAGGACACCGAGTTCGGCGAGGACTTCTTCAAGACCAGCTACGACAGCGGCAAGCCGGCGATCCTGGAGCCCTATCGCGACAACATCACCGACGGCGGCCAGACCAAGTACGTCCTGATGACTTCGATCACCTATCCGGTGATCGCCGACGGCAAGACGGTCGGCGTCATGGGCGCCGACCTGGCGCTGGACGACATCGCCGGCCGGCTGAACGCCCTCAAGCCTTTCGACGGCGGCCGCGCCATGCTGGTCTCGCCCGGCGGCCTGTGGGTCTCGCACCCCGACGCCGCGCTGCGGATGAAGGCCTATGCCGATCCGGGCCTCGACCAGGTCAAGGCGGTGATCGCTGGCGGCGGGCCGACCGTGATCTCGGGCGTCAAGATCGGCGGCAAGCGCGCCGAGCGGCTGGTGGCGCCGATCCGCCTGGCCTCGGGCGCGACCTGGGCGGTGGTGGTCGACGTTACCGAAGAGGCCCTGCTGGCCCCCGCGCGGCAGCTGGCCCTGGGCCTGGCCATCGGTGGCCTCGTTCTGCTGCTGGCGGCCCTGTCGGTGCTGGCCCTGACCTCGCGCAAGCTGATCGCCAAGCCGTTGCTGACCCTGCGCGACACCGTGCGGGGGATGGCCGAGCACCGCTACGACCAGCCGGTGGCCGAGCTGGAACGCGCCGACGAGATCGGCTCGATCGCCCGCTCGCTGGAGACCCTGCGCGCCGAACTGGAACGGGCCCAGGCCCTGCGCGACCAGCAGGAGGCCCTGCGCGCCGCCGCCGACGCCGACCGCGACCGCGCCGCCGCCCTGACCCTGTCCATCGACGAGCAGACCGCCGTGGTCCGCCAAGTGGGCGAGGCCCTGGCCGCCGTGGCCGACGGTGACCTCAGCCGCCGCATCCCCGGTCCGTTCGCCGATGTCTACGAGCCGCTGCGCGCCGACTTCAACACCGCCGTCCAGAGCCTGGAACAGGCCATCGGCGAGATCGCCGAGGCCGCCGACGCCATCGGCGCGGCCAGCGACACCTTGAGCCAATCGTCCACCGAACTGGCCCGCCGCACCGAACGTCAGGCGCAAGGCCTGGAGCGCGCCGCCGGCTCGCTGAACGGCGTCACCAGCGCCATGGGCGAGGTCGCCGGCGGCGCCGACGAGACCCGCCGCCTGGTCGCCTCGGCGCGTGGCGAGGCCGATCAGGGCGGGACCCTGGTCGCCGAGTCCGCCCGCACCATGGGCGAGATCGACGCCTCCTCGCGCCAGATCGGCGACATCGTCGGCCTGATCGACGAGATCGCCTTCCAGACCAACCTGCTGGCATTGAACGCCGGGGTGGAAGCCGCGCGCGCCGGCGAGGCCGGTCGTGGCTTCGCGGTGGTGGCGCAGGAAGTCCGGGCCTTGGCCCAGCGCTCGGCGGACTCCGCCAAGCAGATCAAGACCCTGATCGGGGAGTCCAACCTCCGCGTCGAGGCGGGCGTGGCCCAGGTCGAACGCACCGGCGCGGCGCTGAACGGCGTGGCGGGGCGGATGGCGGGGATCGACGCGGCGGCGACGCGGATCGCGTCTTCGGTGCGGGAACAGGCGCAGGACCTCTCGGCCGTGAATGGCGAGGTGGCCGAGATCGAGCGGTTTACCCAGCAGAACCTGGCGATGGTCGAGCAGGCGCGGGTGGCTGATCAGCAGCTGGCCGGGCAGGGGGCGCGGCTGATGGAGTTGGTGGGGCGGTTCAGGCTGGGGCGTTCGGCGGTAAGGCGGGCGGCCTAGTTTTCTTCCCTTCTCCCCTTGCGGGAGAAGGTGTCAGCGAAGCTGACGGATGAGGGGTTGATAGCCCGATCCGCCGCGCGACCCCTCACCCGACCGCCTTCGGCGGCCACCCTCTCCCGCAAGGGGAGAGGGAGCTAGGCCGTGACCACACTTTCCACCACGTGCGCCCGGTACAGCACCGCGATCAGATCCGTCTGCGTGATCACCCCGATCAGCCGCCGCTCCCCATCCACCACCATCGCCTCATGCGTATGGCCGCTCGACAGGATCGGCAGCAGGGCCGCGATCGGCGTGGTCTCCATGACCTTGTGCACGAACGGATCCAACGCCGCCTCGACCTTGCGGCGGCGGTTGGTCTGTAGCTCGGCCCGACGGGCCATGCCGATCACGCGGCCCTCGGCGTCGACCACCGGGGCGGCGCGAAGTTCATGCTCGGCCAGATAGGCTAGGGCGCTTTCCGCCGACTGGTCGTGGTGCAGGCTGATCACCTCGCGAGACATCACGTCGCCGCAGCGGATCTGGGCGTGCAGGCGCTGGGCGGCCGACAGCTCGACCTCGCGGAACAGGGCGTCCAGGTCCTCGCGGCTGACGTCCAGCAGCTCGCCGTAGCGGGCCAGGGCGGCGTCCAGGTCGGCGGTGTTGTAGCCGGCGCTGCGGGTCGGCGCCGTCACCGGCGGCCGGTGCGGATAGGAGTGCCCCGTGATCCGCCCCCAGATCATGCCCGCGCCGGTCAGCAGCAGGCTGTCCACCGCCACCGGATTGAGCGCGAACAGATAACCGGCCTCCAGCACCTTGGGCCCGCCGATCACGCAGATCAAAGCGACGGCCCCGCCCGGTGGGTGTAGGCAGCCCAGCAGCATCATGGTCCCGATCGCCAATCCGACAGCAAGAGGCGCGGCGACCAGGGGCTGCGGGATCAGCATCGCCACCGTGATGCCGATGAAGGCCGAGACGATGTTGCCGCCCAGCACCGAACGCGGCTGGGCCAGCGGACTGGCCGGCACGGCGAACACCAGCACCGCCGACGCCCCGATCGGCGCCACCAGCAGCGGATGCAGCCAGTCGGCCCCGCCCACAGCGAAGCGTCCCAGGAGCCCCGCGAACAGCAGGCCCAGCAGCGCGCCGGCGCCTCCCCGGAGGGCGTCGATCGGACGGATAGGCGTCTTGCCGCGAACCAGGGCGTGAAGCGTGCTCATGGTCGGGCTCTTAGCTCGGGGCCGCGACGAGGTCTCTTCGATTTTTGTACAGCCGGTTCAAGAAAGGAGAGGCGTGGGACATCCGCCTAGTGCGGGCAGTTCGGCAAGCCCGGTTTGAGCATGGCCTTCCAGTTCTCGGCTCCTGAGCGATCTAAAAAGCGATGTAATGACGTAAGCACCGCAATCTCGTCGGGCGGCAAGCGGGGCAGGAAGCAGGAACCGACGTGCGTGTAGCCGTCGCCAGGCAGCGCAACAGGCCTACGACGGATTGCCTCCAGCTTGTATTCGAACATCGTCGTCGTGCGCAGCCTTGGGTCGTCGATCGGGAGCCAGGGGTAGAAGTCGCTCTGTAGCGGTGGAGAAATCCGCTCAGCCAACGCGCCGTGTTGGAGCCAGATCGGCTCGAATGGCGTATCGGTGCGATAGGTTTCATCAAGGCCGACCGGGCACGGCCTAGCGCCGCGCGCTCGCCCCTCCTGGCAGGCAGCGTTTAACCTGTCCCATGCGGCCCGAAGATTGGGGCCGCAAGCGCCGATGCGGACACCGGCTGGCATGCGCGTTTTGTCGTCCGCGCAGACATTGTAGAGAACGATCGATGACCAGGGTAAGCTTGAGAGGTCCGCGCCCCGTATGTCGCTATTGGCGATTACGAGACGACTGGACGTTGGTGTTTCCGGATTGACCTGGAACGAAAACACGCACTTGGCGCGATCGCCCGGCTCCCCGAAGTTCATACATATGAACCCTTGCGCCAGCGCCGCGATGTGATCAGCGCGTATAGTCGTGTCGCGCAGATTTGAGCCGACGATCGCGATCCGAGTGCTATCCAAATCGAGCTTCGTTCCCGCCAAATTGGATGAGACGATCGTTGTCGCATCAGTATTTGTCAGGAGCTGCCCGTCACGGAGCGTCGAGCCGAGTAGAACGGCTTCGCTGTCCATACTGATGTTGGGATCGGTGAGATTGGGTCCTGAGTGAAGGCTCTGAGCGTTCTTTCCAAGCTGCCACGCTTGAAGAAATTGACCGTCGATGTCGACGGTCAGACCTTTAGCGTCGAGCCCTCGAATATGGGCGCTGCCAGTGATGCAAAGTTTGTCGGCTTTGCTTTTGAGCTTGTTGAGGATCACGAAATCAATAGCGAGCGCGGTAACGTTCCCGCATATCGCGTGGGTCGCGGGACGGCGTATGGGCATCGCGCGCCGTCGGATTTTCGTATCGCGGAACTCGACTATGCGCCCGCGCTCCTGAGCGACACCGTCGGTCAGGTCCAGTCCGGTAAGGGTCTGATCATCAAGATCCATGGCCGAACTCGGCCGTCCAAGACTGATGAGTGTCTTGAAGCCCTGGCTTTGGCCGACCTCATCCCGGTGGCTTCGCCCGCGCTCGATTGCAGCTTCAGCGCCGCTCACGGCTTCAGCTACGCGGGCGGCCCGATCCAGATCTCGCGAATCCGCCTCGAAAAACCATGAAGCGATACCGCCGATCGCTACGATCGACGCGATCAGCGAAAAGACCAAGGTCAGTCGCTCGAAGCCGATCCAGAACCGCGCCACGTGTTTGGGCGCGCGTTCGATAGGCTGGCTGTATTGGATCAAACGACGCCGAAACCAGAACATTCGCCCCCGCTGAGCTCTGTCTCAGGGCGAGTGTCGCGTCGATCAGGCGTTTTGACCACCGGGTTGTTGTCCTTCCAATCGCTCCGGCGGATGTTCCAGCGGCTTCAGGTCCGGCCCCACCCACCCCAGCCGCGCTTCCGGCGTGAACAGCGCTTCCCGCGACCAGTGGTTCAGCGGCCATTCCTTGTCGCCCAGCGGCGTGACCAGCAGGCGGGCGGCGGCCTCGCCGTCGTCCAGGCCGGGCGGCAGGGCGGCGTCGAAGGCGCGGATGGCAGCCAGATAGGCTTGGGTGATGGTCTCGTGATAGCCGCTCTTGTCGTCGTTCACCCCGCCGACCGCCACGTTGTAGGCGCGGATGATGCCCGGCAGGTCGCGCTCCAGCCCCGCGTCGCGGGTGCGGACCAGGCGCAGGGTCGCCGTCAGGTGGGCGGCGTGGGTCCACTGCTCTTTCGGCAGGGTGCGGTCCAGCAGGCGCTCGGCCAGGGCCGCGATCTCGGCGGTGCTATAGGCTGTCATGGAACCATGCTGTAACCCAGTTCCTGTGAGGTGGGCATTACCTCGCGCGTAGGATTGAAGCGATGAACGTCAGTTCCCTGAGCCCGGCCATGGTGACCTCCCTGGCCAAGTCGCTGACGCCGCTCTCCAACGATCCCGCAGCGAAGACCGACGACGCCAAGGAGGGGACCTCCGCCTCGGGTTCGGCGAAAGAAGGCTCCTCGCCCGGCCAGGACGTGGCCAAGAAGCTCAAGGACATGAGCAAGGCGCTGATCGCCCTGACCCTGATCCAGGACCCGCTCGAGCGCGCCAAGGCCGCGGCCCACCTCTACAAGCAGTATTCGCAGGTGGCGAAAGACTATGCCGACGCCACGTCCGGTGGCCGCGAGGCGGCGCAGGCGGCCAGCGCCCAGAAAGCCAGCCAGCAACTCGATGAGAACGGTCAGCCGATCGACCCGCAAGCCGCCGCGCCCGCGCCGGACGCCGCCGCTCCGGTCGCCACGCCCGTCGTGACCCCGCTGCCCGCGACCGGCGCCCCACGCTTCGCCGCCGACATCTACATGGAAGAGATCAAGACCTTCGCCGGCGCGGCCAAGCAGATGTACGACGCCGCGGTGCAAGAGGCGAAGCTCAAGAAGCTGGCCGGCAAGGACGACAAGGACGACGGTTCGGCCGACATCGAGGACGGCAAGAAGGTCCTGACCGAAGCCGCCAAGGCGGTGGAAGGACCGGACGCGACGGACCAGGTCCAGATGCCCAAGGGCGCGGGCTCGGTGCTGAGCATCAGCGCCTAGAACTTATTACTCCACCGCACCTGCTCGGGCAGCGGGAAGCTGGCCTCGAACACCACGCCGTCGGGCCGGAAGTCGAACCGCGCCTGGCCCTTCTGCTCGCGGCGGATCGAGCTTTCGATCAGGCGGGTGCCGAAGCCTTGCTGCTTGGGCGGGGTGACGGGCGGGCCGCCGACGTCGCGCCAGGTGAAGGCCAGGGTGTCGGTCACCGGATCCAGCCGCCAGTCGATCTCGACCCGGCCCTCGGGCGCCGACAGCGCCCCGTACTTGACGCTGTTGGTGGCCAGTTCGTGGAACACCATGGAGAGGCCCACCGCCGTGTGCGGGGCCAGCGCCACCTCGGGGCCGGCGCGGTCGACGCGGTCCACGTGCGCCCCGACGCTGGCGGCCACCAGCGCCCCCATGTCGGCCTCGCGCCAGCCGGTGCGGGTGAGCAGGTCGTGGGCGGCCGACAGGGCGATCAGGCGGTCGGTGAACACCTCCAGCGGCGCGCCCTTCACCTTGGCGAAGCTCTGGCGGGCCAGGGCCTGGACCGTGGCCAGGGTGTTCTTCACCCGGTGGTTCAGCTCGTTGATCATCACCCCCTGACGTTCCTCGCGGGCCTGCAGTTCGCGAGAGGCCTCGCGCAGGGCGGCGTGGACGGCGGCGATCTCTTCCAGGCCGTCGGGATCGGCCGGCGACAGGGTCTCGCCCCGGCCGATGGCGTCGGCGTCTGCGACCAGGCGGCGCATCTCGTCATTGATCCGGCGCGAATAGACCAGCGACAGGGCGATCCCCAGGGCCAGCAGCAGCACGAAGACGCCGCCGGCCAGCCAGACCGAGCGGTTGACCGTCGTGGTCAGGTCCTCGCGCGGGATCGACACCACCAGGGTCCAGCCGGTCTGGGGCGAGCGGGTATAGGCGACCATGGTCGGCACGCCTTCCAGCGACTGGCTCTTGTTCACGCCTTCGGTCGAGTGGCGGAGGTTGTCCTCCATGTCCTTGGACGCCAGGGCGCCGGTGAACTTCTCGTTGAAGCGCGAGCGGGCGATGACCCGGCGGTGGTTGTCCAGCAGGGTGGCGACCCAGCGGTCGGGCACCCGCTGCTGGCGGAAGACGGAGGTGAAAGAGGCCGAGTCCACCACGTAGGACAGCACATAGGCCTTGCCCTTGACCGTGATCGGCGTGCCCACCGTAATCACCGGCTTGCCGGCCACCGGGCCCTTCAAGAGGTCGGAGACCTTGCTGCGGCCGGCCGAGAAGGCGCTGGTCTCCTCGGGCGTGCGCTTGATGCGGGGCAGGGGATCGCCATACGGCTTGAGCGTATTGACCACCTGCTGGCCGTCGGCGTCGGCGATGACGATCCAGCCGGCGCGGCGCTCCATGGCGCGGCGGGCGCGGGCGTGGAAGGCGGCCCAGTCGCCGTTCAGCAGGGCCTGGTCGGTGGACAGGGTCTCGGCCACCGAGATGCCCACGGCGGCCTGACGGTCGACGGCGCCGTTCAGGGCGCGAGCGGTGGTGACCAGCTGCTGATACAGCTGCCCGCGCGACTCGCGGTCGGCCCCCGCCAGCAGGAAACCCATCGACAGCAGGGCGGGCACCAGCAGGCTGACGGTCAGGAGAACGAGCCGGTTGCGCACCGAGCCGATGCGGCGGCGCATGCCGAAGACTCCCCCGTTCAGCCGTTCCATGCGGTGGCGCGCCCGCTGCGACGAGAGCGCGGTATCGCCCTCAAGACTTGTATACCGAAGCGAGTCGCGTCCGGCGTCTTAAAAAACCCGTTGCTCGGTTAACGAGCGTGGCCGTAGCCCTGTCGTCGTTTTGTGCGTTATGAACCTCACCATGAAGAACCTGCCCAACATCCTGACCGGCTCGCGCCTCGCGATGGCGCTGTTCATGTTCGTCGCCCTGGCGGCCGCGGCGGGCGCGGTGCCGTGGGTCAGCGACCAGCTGACGGCCGAGAGCCAGCTGCGGCTGGAGCGCTGGGCGTTCTACGCCTTTGTCGTCGCCTCGGTGACCGACTTCTTCGATGGCTGGCTGGCGCGCAAGCTGGACGCGGTCAGCGTCTGGGGCGCGATCCTGGACCCCATCGGCGACAAGATCCTGGTCTGCGGCGCCCTGCTGGGCCTGATGGCGCTGGGTCCCAACGCCATGGTCGTGCTGCCGGCCGGCCTGATCCTGTTCCGTGAATTCGCCGTCAGCGCCCTGCGCGAAGTCGGGGCCGGCAAGGGGATCAAGCTGCCGGTGACCCTGCTGGCCAAGTGGAAGACCACGCTGCAGCTGGTGGCGATCGGCGCGGAGCTGATCCTGGCCAGCTGGGGCGCGTTCGGGCTGTCGCTGGAGCCGGCGGTGATGGGCGGCTTCACGGTGGTGGCGCACAGCTTGCTCTGGATCGCGACGCTGGTGACGCTGATCACCGGCGCGCAGTACTGGGAAGCGGCGCGCAAGGCGCTGACTTAAGATCCTCCCCCGCTAGGGGGAGGATTTTGATCAGGCGCTGAACCAGAACCGTCTACGCCCCGTTCCCCCAAGCACAGCTTCCCGGGGGACTACCGTTTGACTCTCCACCAAGGCCTCGCCTTCGGCTTGATCGCGACCACCATCGCCGCCTTCGTCTGGGGCCGCTGGCGCTATGACCTGATCGCGCTGGGCGCCCTGGCCGCCGGCATGGCCCTGGGCCTGATCCCGGTGAAGGCCGCATTCGACGGTTTCGCCAACGACATCGTCATCATCATCGCCAGCGCCCTGGTCCTCTCGGCCGCCGTCGCGCGCTCGGGGATCGTCGACCTGCTGATGGCGCCGCTGCTGCCCAAGCTGAAGGACGAGCGCACACAGGTCCCCGTGCTGGCCGGGACCACGGCGGTCCTGTCCATGGCCACCAAGAACGTCGGCGCCCTGGCCCTGATGATGCCCAGCGCCCTGCAGATCGCCCGACGCACCGGCGTGCCGCCCGGGCGCCTCTTGATGCCCATGGCGTTCGGCTCGCTGGTCGGCGGCCTGGCGGTGCTGGTCGGCACCTCGCCCAACATCATCGTCTCGGAGGTGCGGCAGGAGGCCTTGGGCCAGCCGTTCCGGATGTTCGACTTCTTCCCGGTCGGCGGCATTCTGACGGTGATCGCCGTCACCTACCTGTCCTTCGCCTACCGCCTGCTGCCGCGCGAGCGCCAGGCGGCCATCGATGTCGACGCGGCCCTGGCGGCCAACGCCTATGTCACCGAGGTCGAGGTGCCCGAAGGCTGGAGCGGCGGCAACGTCTCGGCCCTGAAGAAGGCCGGCGAGGGCGCGGTCTCGATCGTGGCCCTGCTGCGTGGCCGCGAGCGGATCGAGACCCCGCACGCCAATCTCAAGCTCCACCCCGGCGACGTCCTGTTGCTGGAGGGCGAGCAGCAGGCGCTGAACCAGCTGATCGTCGCCGCCAGGCTGAAGCTGCGCGACGCCGACCGCCCGCTGGTCATGAACGAGCCGACCGAGGAGGTGCGTGTCGTCGAGGCGGTGATCGGCGGCGAGAGCGACCTGATCGGCAAGTCGGCCCGCAGCGTCACCTTGTCCGACACCCACGGCGTCAACCTGCTGGGCGTCAGTCGCAGCGGCCACCGCATGGCCGGACGCCTGGCCACCATCCGCCTGAAGGCCGGCGACATCATCGTGCTGCAAGGCGCCGAGCAGTCGCTGCCGGGCGCTCTACAAGCCTTGGGCCTTCTGCCGCTGGCGGAGCGCGAGGTGCGGCTGGGCGGCGTGCGTCACGCCATCCTGCCGGTGGCGATCCTGGTCGTGGCCATGACCCTGGTGGCGACCGGCGTCGTCCCCGTGGCGGCCGGCTTCTTCGGCGCGGCGGTGCTGGTGGTGGCGACCGGGGCGCTGCGCATGCGCGAGGCCTATGCGGCGCTGGAGGCGCCGGTGCTGGTGCTGGTGGCGGCCTTGATCCCGGTCAGCGACACGATCGAGAAGACCGGCGGCGCCGACCTGATCTCGGCCTGGCTGTCGGGCGCTTTCCACGGCCTGCCGCCGATCGCCACCCTGACGGCGATGATGGCCGTGGCCATGGCCGCCACGCCCTTCCTGAACAACGCCGCCACCGTGCTGATCGCCGCGCCGATCGGCATGGGCGTGGCGCAGCGGCTGGGGTTGTCGCCGGATCCGTTCCTGATGGCCGTGGCGGTGGGGGCGGGCTGCGACTTCCTCACGCCCGTCGGTCACCAGTGCAACACCCTGGTGCTTGGGCCGGGCGGCTACCGGTTCGGCGACTACGCCCGGCTGGGCGCGCCGCTCAGCGCGCTGATCCTGCTGATCGCGCCGTGGCTGATCGCGTGGGTGTGGCCGTTTGCCAAATAGCTAGGCCGCGTCGTTCGCCGCCAGGCGTTCCAGGGCTTCCAGCAGCTCGGGATCGGGCGCGCCGTCCAGCAGCCAGGCCGGGGGCGCGCCCCGGTCGCTGTCTTCGCGGTCGCCGTCCTCGCGCTCGCATCGCATCATGGTGGCCAGCCAGCTGGCGCCCGTCATCCGCAGAACCATCGTCGTCTCCTCGCGATGATGTTCCTGAGAATGAATTGCAATTACGACTCCCGCAAGCCCCCTCGATCGGGAGCATGCGAAACGCCGTCTGGCCTGGGCAAAATGTGGGGGAAAATCCCGGGCAAAAACTCGCCCATCAAGGCAACGCGCGAAACGCCGCGCGGGATCCAGCCCGCGCCCCAAGTAGACCAAATATTCCTTCCTTGATTTTTGGAATAAAATCAGCGATCCTAGATCATCGAATTCGCTGCCGCTCGGCCTGCTATTCCTTGCTCCCGTGGTGGAGCGCCGGACGCGCCTTCCGAACTTCCAACGAAATTTGATCGCTGATCGGGACGTTTTCGGTCGGCGAACACCCGTGACTAAGGATACTCCCCCATGGCTACTGGCACCGTGAAGTGGTTCAATTCCACCAAGGGCTTCGGCTTCATCCAGCCGGACAACGGCGGCAACGACATCTTCGTCCACATCTCGGCCGTTGAACGCGCTGGCCTCGGCTCGCTGAACGAAGGTCAAAAGATCTCGTTCGAGCCGGAAGTCGACCGCCGCAGCGGCAAGACCTCGGCCGGCCAGCTGCAAGCGGTCTAAGCGACCCGCAGCGAACCGACAGGTTCTACGGACAGGCCAGCGCTCGCGCTGGCCTGTTTTCGTTTGGAATACCCCTCTCCCCCTGCGGGAGAGGGTGGCCTGCGAAGCAGGTCGGGTGAGGGGTTGCGCTCCGCTATCCGGACAGGCCTATCAACCCCTCATCCGTCAGCTGCGCTGACACCTTCTCCCGCAAGGGGAGAAGGAGAATTCGGCCTTGACGACGGCTGTTGTCGGAGGCTTCCCATTCCCCATGTCCAGGCTGCTCGCCGCCCTGCTGTCCGTCCTGCTGCTGACCGCCTGCGGTTCGCTGCCGCGCGATCCGTTCACGGCCAATGACCTGGCGGCCGAGGCGCCCAAGGGGCTGAACGACATCCGGTTCAACGCCAGCGACGCCGACGCCGGCATCCGCTTCGCCGAGGCCGCGCGCACCCGGCGCGTCAACCAGAAAACCTTCGACGTTCTGGCCATCTCGGGCGGGGGCTCGAACGGAGCCTACGGGGCCGGGGTGCTGGTCGGCTGGACCAAGACCGGCCAGCGGCCCGAGTTCGACATCGTCACCGGCGTCTCGACCGGCGCCCTGACCGCGCCCTTCGCCTTCCTGGGTCCCGACTGGGATCGCCGCCTGACCGAGGCCTACACCAGCAAGGCGGCCGACAAGATCCTGGAGAAGCGCGGCATCGACCTGCTGTTCCGGCCCGGCTTCTACGACACCAAGGCGCTGCGGGCCCTGGTCGAGAAATATGTCGATGCGCCGATGCTGTATGCGATCGCCATGGAGCACGCCAAGGGCCGGCGCCTGCTGATCGCCACCACCAATCTCGACACCGAGGAGACGGTGATCTGGGACATGGGCGCGATCGCCGCGCGGGGCGACGAGGCCTCGCGCAAGCTGTTCCAGGACGTGCTGGTCGCCTCGGCCAGCATCCCCGGCGTCTTCCCGCCCACCCTGATCGAGGTCGAGGGCAGCGGGCGGCGCCTGTCGGAGATGCATGTCGACGGCGGGGTGACGATCCCGTTCTTCGTGGCCCCGGAGTCACTGCTGCTGTGGACCGCGCCCAAGGTCGGCGAGGCGCGGCCGGGCCACATCACGGTGCTGGTCAACGGCAAGATCGGCGGAGCGTTCGGCTTCACCAAGGGCGGCACGCTGTCGGTGGTGGGCCGTTCGTGGCTGACCATGAGCAAGGCCCTGATGCGCACCCACCTGACCGCCAGCGCCGCCTTCGCCCGGCGCAACGGCGGCAGCCTGGTCTATGCGGCCATTCCCGACGACACAGCGCTGGACACCTCGGGCCTGGACTTCAGCGCCGACAACCGCCGGACCCTGTTCGACCTGGGCAAGCGCCGGGCCGAGATGGAGGTCGCCTGGTCCGAGCCGGCGATCCCTGAAGCCCCTCAGAATGGGGTGGCCCCGCCGCCGGTTATTGCGGCCCCGTCCAGCCCGCTGGCGGCTCGCCGGTGAAGTCGGCCATCTGGGCGTCCAGGGCCTTCTGGAAACCCGGACGCGCCAGGCAGCGCGCCAGATAGGCGGCCAGCTTAGGATACTCGGCCATCATCGGCTCGGGGATCATGCGCAGCACGTCGGCCATCAGGATGTCGCCGGCCGTGAAGGCGTCGCCATCCAGATAGGCCTTGTCGCCCAGGCGGGTTTCCAGCTCGCCCAGCCGCATGCGCACCCAGCCCTCGACACGCGGGCGAGCGCCCTCGGTCCACGCCTGGCCGGCATTGAAGATATTCAGCTCGGCCAGCATGGCGATCGGTGTTTCCATGGTGTTGAGCGCGCAGAAGATCCAGGTCTGGACCCGCGCCCGGCCGGCCGCGTCGCGCGGCATCAGCGCCTCCGAGCGCTCGGCCAGGTGCAGCACGATCGCGCCGCTCTCGAACATCTCGACCTCGTCGTCGACATAGGCCGGCACCTGGCCGAACGGCTGCTTGGCGCGGTAGGCGGTCTTGTCGTCCAGGCGGATCAGCTCGGCGTCGTAGGGCAGGCCGGCCTCTTCCAGCGCCCAGCGGACGCGCAGGTCGCGGACATGGCCGCGGGCGATGCCGGGCACCCAGGCATAGGCGGAAACGAGCGCGTTCATTGGGCGGTCTCCAGATAGGTGGTCATCTTGTCGAACAGGCTGCTCCAGCCGCCGATGTGGGCGTCGCGGGCCTCGAGCGTCTTGAACGGCGCCTGGTGGAAGCGGAACAGGGTGCGGCCGCTGGCCATGGTCAGGAAGGTGACTGTGACGATGTTGTCGACATCGAACGCCCCGTCGTCCCAGCGGAAGGTCATGACGATCCGCTCGTTCGGGACGATCTCCTGGTAGACCCCCGACTTCCAGACCTCGCGGCCCTCCTCGCTGAGCATGCCGTAGTGATAGGTCCCGCCGACGCGGAAATCCTGCTCGATGGCCAGCGGGGTGAAGCTCTTGGGGCCCCACCACTTCATCAGGTGCTCGGGCTTGGTCCAGACGCGGAACACCAGCTCGCGGGGCGCGTCGAAGATGCGTTCGATCAGGAGCTCGTCGTCCTGGATCACGACAGTGTCGGTCATTCTTGAAGGTCCTTTGGGGTGTCCTTTGAGGAGGCGGCCTCTTCGGCCTGCAGTTCGGCCAGGTACGCGGCCATGCGGTCGAAGCTCTCGTCCCAGAAGCGGCGGTAGTAGTCGATCCAGCCATAGGCCCGTTGCAGGGCCTCCGGTTCCAGCTTGCAGGGGCGGGCCTGGGCCTCGCGCGAGCGGCTGATCAGCCCCGCGCCCTCCAGCACCTTCAGGTGGCGCGAGACGGCGGGCAGGCTGATGTCGAACGGCTCGGCCAGCTGGTTGACCGTGGCCTCGCCCGAGGCCAGCCGGGCCAGGATGGCGCGGCGGGTCGGGTCGGCGAGGGCGGCGAAGGTGGTGGAGAGGGAGTCGGTCATCTATTTAACGAGTTTGATAATTAACAAGATCGTTAAATTGAGGAAGCGCCTTTGTCAACCGGCGTTCTTCCGGCCTTGTCCGGGGGACTAGAGGGCGACCCCGAGCGAGACGCCGTTGCCGTTGGAGCCGGTGGTGCCGACCAGCGCGATCACGGCCATGCCGTGATCGGTGAAGTCGGCGGCGCTGAGGCTGGTGTCGCCCGCGCCGCTCGCGCCGGTATTGACCACGGCGTAGACCGTCCTGCCGGCGGTTTCGAAAACCGAGACCAGGTAGTTGGAGTCGGCGGCTAGGCCCGTGATGACAGTCGTGCCCATGGCGGCCTTGAACAGCTGGCCAATGCTGCCGGCGCTGTTGAGCGACACGCTGCCGTCCGTAAGCTTGAAGAGCACGACATTGGCGCTGATCGGCGCTCTTGTGCCGGCGGTCGAGCTGACGCTGTCGATCGTCACGGCGTCGTCCGCCGTCAGGCCCTGACTGACCGAGCCCCGGGCCAAGCCGGTGAAGGTCGTTCCGGCCGCGTTTTGCAGGCTGAAGTCGTGGTCGTCGGCGCTGAACCGGAGGGTGGGGTTGTTGGTGACGGCCGCGCCCGAAGTGCCGGTGATTGTCGCGGCCTGCAAGCCATTGAAGGTCGTGGCGGCAGCTGTGACCGTCAGCGTGTTGCCGACGAAGCCGATGGTGTCGGTTCCTGTGGTGGTGATGGCGTCGGCGCCCGCCTGGGCGTTCTGTCCCTGGACGCCGAGCGTTAGCGTATTGACGCCGCCGGCTAGGGTGAAGGTGTCGTTCCCGGTCCCGCCGACAACGGTGTCGTTCCCGTTGCCAAAGGCGGTGAACGTCAGCTTGCCGGTAAAGGCGTTAGCGTCGATCCTGCCGGAGACGTTGGTGGCCATGGATAGGGTCAGGTTGGCGTTGCCGGTGATCACCTGCTGGGCGGTGACCTTGTCGCTGACGATACGATTGGTTGTCGCCGCGCCGGTGGAGACGATGTTCAGCGTCTCCAGGTCGGCCACATCGTTCAACGTGCCCAAGGTGAAGGTGGCTAATGTCGTCGGAGCGTTGAGTTTCAGCGTCAGCATGTCGGCAGCGGTGTCATTGGCCAGGCTTAGGGCCGTGACAGCGCCACTGATCGTGCTGGCGAGCAGTTCCACGGTCATGCCGTTAGCCAGCTTGTTCAACGTATAGCCGTTAGAGGTCTGCGCGAGCTGCAGGGTGGTCATGCTGGCCGGTAGGACGCTGAAGTCCTGCGTGATCGAGTTCACGCCTGATATGCGCAGGGTTTCCACGCCGGTCACATGGGCAAAGGTGGTTGCGTCGAACGGCGAATTATTGCTGGTCACGGTCACCGCCAGCGTGTCATTGCCGCCCCGGCTGCCGTCCACGGTGTCGTTGGCGTCAAGCGTGGCGAAGTAGACGATGTTGGTCCCAGTGCCCAGGATCACGGTCTGGTTGGCCGCGCCCACCGTGGCGCTGGTAGACCCGATCGTGATGGCGCCTGTGGCGGCGCTGGCGTCGATGGTCTGAACACCGCGCGCTTTGTCGTTGGGGGGGAAGTCCAGGGTCAGTGGCGCCGAACCGCTGATGTTGATCCGCGTGAGGCTGGTCTGGACCGTCCCCGTGGCCAATCGCACGTAGTTCGCCGTGCTGGCGGAGACATTGGAGACGATGTTCAGCGTCTCATAGAAATCGGTGCTCACACCGCCGGATGGGGTCAGAGTCACGATCGGCGACGTCGACGTGTTCCCGACATCCGTGAGAGTCAGGGTGATGGCGTCGGCGGTCCCGGCCAGCGTCGCGCCGTCCCGTACGAAGGAGACGCTTCCGCTGGGGCCGATGATGCTCAGCTTGGCCACGCTGCTCCCGAAGCCGGTGATCGTCATGCCGGACGTGGCGTTATTGCTGACCAGTTCGGTGAAGCTGGTTCCCGTCACCACCACCCGGGCAAAGGTGGCGGTCGACGTCACCGACAGCCGCTCGATGTTCTGGATCTTGCTCGGATCGAGCGTGACCGCCGGGTTGCTCGTGCCGGCGATAGCCAGCGTCAAGGTGTCATAGCCGCCGGCGCCGTCCAGCACATCCGTCGCGACGTTGAAGGTCGAGGCGCCGTTCTCGGTGACGTCGGTATAGTTGGCCAGGCCGGTGAAGGTGTCGTCCAGGCTTTCGCCGGTGAACGTGTCGGTCCCGGTGGTCAGGGTGAAGGCGTGCGCGACAGCGGCGGGCTCAGGATCCGGCTCGGGCGGCGGGGGAGGCGGCGGCGGGCCGCCGGGCAGGGTGTACTGGTTCGGGGCGGAGTCGATCGCATGGCCCGTGCCGTCCGAACCCGAGCCCGGCGTCGGCTTGTAGGTGGTGGTGAGGTCAACGCCGTAGATCGCGTCGCCCTTGGCCATGGCCAGCATGAAGTTGTTGGCCGCGGCGGCGTAGACGCCCACGTCGGCCTTGATCGCCTCGCCCATCAGGTAGCCGGCCGTGGCGGCCTTCAGCGCCAGGTCGATCTGGGCCTGGCTCATGCCGGGGGTGATCATCCCTAAGGCTTGGGCCGTCGCCAGTATAGCGGCCTGACGGCTGATGATGTCGGCGATGGCCTTGGCCGGATCGGCGCCGGCGGCCTTGGCGTAGGTCGCGCCGACAATGCTCTCGTAGATCGCGGCGACATACTCGGCGAAGGTCATCGCGCCGTACTTGGCCGCGAAAGCGCCCGCGCCTTCGCCGGCCACGCCCAGGTTGGCGGCGAAGTTGATGTAGCGGTTCTCGGTGTTGAACTTGCCATAGTAGGCGTCGTTCAGGTCGTTGGGGTTGTCCGGCGAGTTGGTGAGGTAGGCCAGGCCGTCCTTGGTCGGGCTCTTGCCCGTGAAGAACTGGTAGCTGAGCGCCGCCAGGGCGGTGCTGTTGTCGGCGCTGTTGAGCACGAAGCCCAGCACCTGCGCGTCGGTCATGGCCCCGGCCGCGTTCTGGTAGGCGCGGTTCTGCAGGTCGGCCAGCGTAGCGGCGTCGGGCGCCATACCGTCGTGGACAGCCGTCCAGGCCATGACCAGCTGCTTCTCGGTATAGGCCATTGTGACACCCCTAGTGTCGAATCATCACTAGGCTTCTTGTAGCTGATTGGGCGAAAAGTTCGGTAGGCGACTTTGACGCACTTCGGGGGTCAGTTTCAGCCTTGGCCAAATGAGGAGGCGCGGCCGAAGCCGCGCCTCCTGTGACCGCCTCCCACGACGGAGGGGTCAAGGTGGCGATGGACGTTAGGACACCAGCGTCACGGTGTGCGCGGCCATGTTGCCGGTCTGGTTCAGGTCGTGGACGCCCGCCAGCTTGACGATGTAGTCGACCCCGTCGACGAAGCTGGCGGAGGCGCTGAGGTCGACGACGACATAGGTGTCGCCGCCCGCGACGAACCATTTGAGGATGGGCGTCGTCGAGCCGTCGCCCGCGGTGGCGGCGGCCAGGTTGGCGACCGCCACGCCGGCGGTGGTCTGCCCGAAGGTCACGCTGGAGAATTCGAGGGTGTCGCCCGCCCCCATGCCGGTGATCGTGGTGTAGGCGCTGGACGTGGCCGTCGCGTTCTTGATCCCGACATAGTCGTGGCCCGAGCCGACATTGACCGTGTTGGCGCCGCCGCCGACGAAGATGTTGTCGTCGCCGGTCCCGGTGGTGATCGTCGAGGCGGTGTTGTTGAGGGCGTAGACGACGTTGCCGCCATTGCCGGCATTGATCGTGGCGCCGCCGTTGCCGACCTTGATGTAGTCATCGCCCGATCCGGCCGTGATCGCCGAGGTCCCGCCGCCGTCGCCGTCGAAATAGTTCGTGCCGTTGCCCAGGTGGATGATGTTGCCGGAGAGGCCGTTGCCGCCGATGACGGTGTCGTCGCCAGCGCCGCCTTCATAGGTGATCACGCCGCCGGTCGCGGCGGTGAAGGTGACCTCGTTCACGCCCGTCGCCGAGCCCTTGATCGTCGCCGCGCCGGCCAGGGCGCCGGACGTCCACTTGAAGCCGCCGATCGTGACGCCGCTGGCGTCGACGCTGGTCAGGGCCGTGCTGGCGGCCGTCAGGTCCAGGCCGGCGTCGCCGCTGATCGTGATGGTCTTGGCGGCGGCGTCCAGCAGGCTCAGCGTGTTGAAGTCGGTCCCGGTTGGCGTCGCGCGGGTGTCGTCGGCGGTGATGGCGACGGTCTCGATGCCCGACAGGTCGACGCTGCCATAGGACACGGGGCCCGTTCCGTCGGTCACGAACCCGAGCTTGAAGCTGTCGCTGGCGCCGCCGAAATTGGCCGAGCCCACGACATAGGACGTACCTGACCGCGTCAGGACCAGGGTGTCGCCGGGGTCGAACCCGTTCAGCGTCACGCCATTGCCGTCCTCGATCTCGACATAGTGGTAGCCGCCCAGGGTGACCAGATCGATCGTGAAGTTGAAACCGTTGTCGAGGAGGAGGCGCTCGAAGTTGTGGATCTTGCTGCCGTAGAGGGCGGCGTTGTTTTGGGCGTCGATGGCGTCCATCCAGAGGCCGTCCGTGCCGTTCCCGCCGTCCACCGTCGCGGTGATCGTGCTGGTCACGCCCAGATAGAGGGTGTCGTCGCCCGCGCCCAGGTCGATGGTCTTGCTGATCGTGCTGGACGTCCAGATCGAGTCCGCGCCCGAGCCGGTCGTCACGGCCGTGACGGTGGAATCGACGCCCGCCGTGATCGCGCCCGTGGCGTTCGCGGCGTCCAACGTGGCCAGGTTGGCGTACATCGTGAGGTCGAGAAGCTCGACGGCGCCCGCGCCGGTCACGGTGATCGTCTGCAGGGCGGCGGCGCTGTCGACGATGTCCAGCGTCAGCGCGCCAGAACCGCCGATCGTCAGGGTCTTCAGGCCGTTCATGCCCAGATCGACGGCCGAGGCTTCGGGGCCCCGGGTGAGGGTCACCGTTTCGTAGACGCCGTTGTCCAGGACGTCGCCTTTGAAGCCGTTGACCGTCAGGGCCAGGGTGGTGGCCGAGGACGGACCGGCGCCGTTGTTGATGTCGACGAACACGCCGTGACTGAGCTTCAGCGTGTTCACGGCGCTGCCGCTGAAGTTGACGCCGTAGAAGCCGTCGGCCTCCAGCGTCGTGATCGCGCCGGCGTTGCTGTTGATGGTGAAATTGTCGCCGGCATGCCCGGCCGTGTCGTTGTCGGCGGTGATGGCTTGCGAGCCCTTGACCTTGATCGCGGTGGTCAGGGCGGTGCCGTCGATGGTCACCGAGCCGGGCGCCAGGGTGGAGTTGACCCCATTGGTGGCGGTCAGGGTGATGTCGGCCGAGGTTCCGACGACGATGTTGAGCACGCCCGGGCCGGCGCTGGCCCGCGTGAAGACCAGGGCGCCGGTCGGGGCGGTGTTCGTGCCGACGCGAACCGTGCCGCCGCTGTTGGCGATCGACACGGTCATGTCGTGGCCGCCGTCGGCGATGAAGGTGAAGTTGCCCTGGTCGGTGTTGGTGATCGTGACGTCCTGGGTCGCGCCGGCCGTGATCTGCGTCGACTCCTTGTCGGTGATGCTCAGCTTGGTCACGCCCGTCCAGCCGCTGGAGTCCAGATAGACGCCGGACAGGGTGTTGGTGACGTTCACCGTCTCGATGTTGCTGAAGGTCGCCGCGGCGGGGGTGTAGTTGCCGTTGAAGCTGGCGCCGATGTTCAGGGTATCGACGCCGCCGCCGCCGTTCAGCACGTCGCCGGCGTTGAAGGCCGCGGGCGTGGCGTTGAAGGTGTCGCCCAGATTGGTGCCGGTGAAGTTGTCCGCGCCGGTGGTCAGGGTGAAGGTGGCGGCCGACGGCGGCGGGGGCGGCGGCGGCGGCGGCACGTAGCCGGGCAGGGTTTCCGCCGCCGGAGCGGTGGTCACCGGGGCGCCGACGCCCTGGCCGGGCGTGGGCTTGTAGGTCTGGGTGAGGTCGACATTGTAGGCCGCGTTGCCGGTGGCCAGGGCCAGGGTGAAGTTGTTGGCGGCGGCGGCATAGACGCCGATGTCGGCCTTGATGGCTTCACCCATCAGATAGCCGGCCGTGGCGGCCTTCAGGGCCAGGTCGATCTGGGCCTGGCTCATGCCGGGCGTGATCATGCCGGCGCTCTGGGCTGTGGCCAGGATCGCGGCCTGGCGACCGACGATGTCGGCGATGGCGGCGGCCGGATCGGCGCCGGCGGCCTTGGCGTAGCTGGAGCCGACGATCGTCTCGTAGATCGAGGCGACGTACTGGGCGAAGGTCATCGCGCCGTACTTGTTCGCGAAGGCGTCCTTGCCTTCGCCGGCCACGCCCAGATTGGCGGCGAAGTTGATGTAGCGGTTCTCCAGCCCGAACTTGCCGTAATAGGCGTCGTTCAAGTCGTTGGGGTTGTCCGGCGAGTTCGTCAGATAGGCCAGGCCCTCCTTGGTCGGGCTCTTGCCGGTGAAGAACTGGTAGCTGAGCGCGGCGAGCGCGGTGCTGTTGTCGGCGCTGTTGATCACGAAGCCCAGCACCTGGGCGTCGCTCAGGATCCCGGCCGCGTTCTGCGCGGCGCGGTTCCCGAGATCCGCCAGGGTCGCGGCGTCGGGCGTGATCCCGCCATGCGCGGCCGTCCAGGCCATGGTCAGTTGCTTGAGCGTATAGGCCATCGTCCCCACCCGTGTCGGCTATTCGACTTTGGTGAGGGTTCTAACCCCGGCCGTGCGAGGCGCTTGTCATCACAAATGAGGAGGCGCGGTCGAAACCGCGCCTCTTTTCGACCTGCCCACGACGGCCGGGTCGGCGTTTTAATCAGAGGAAGGTGATGACCCCGTCGTCGACGTCGACCTGGCCGGCGCGGAGGCCCGCCGCCAGGCCCGCCGAACCGGTCAGCTTGATCACCGCGTCGCGCCCTTCGTCGAAGCCGCCGAAGTTGCTGGCGTCCGAGACGATGTAGAGGTCGCCGCCCAACACGAACCATTCCACCCTGTTGTTCGACAGGGCGGCGCCGGTGGCGGCGATGGACAGGTAGTCGGCCAGGGTGGCCATGCCGGTCAGCTCCCCGCCCAGGGCGTGGGCGTTGTTGAAGGCGCCCAGGTCCAGCTTGTCGCCGACGCCCATGCCGGTGATCGACGCGAAGTGGGTCGCGCCGTTGGCGTCGACGCCGGTGATGATCACGATGTCGTCGCCCGAGCCGACATCGACGGTGTTCGTGCCGCCGCTGATCGAGATCTCGTCGTTCCCGGTCCCGGTGGTGACGGTCATGTCGCCCGCGCCGGCGTGGACCTGGTTGGCGCCATTGCCGGCATTGACCGTGACGCCGCCGTTGTTGATCCAGAGCGTGTCGTTGCCGGCGCCCGCCGTGATGGCCGAGGTCGCGCCGCCGTAGCCCGAGAAGTAGTTGTTGCCGCCGCCCAGGTGGATGACGTTGTTGACGTCGTTCTGCGTGTACAGGGTGTCGGCGCCGGCGCCGCCCTCGAAGGTAACCACCCCGGTGATGTTCTGGGCGTCGATGTTATTGGCGCCGCTCCCGGTCTTGATCGTGACGGTGCCGGATTGCGCGACCGGCGCCCAGACCAGGTCGCCGGTGAGGGCGCTGGCGTCGACCAGGGTCAGGGCCGTGCTGGTGCTGTTGCTCAACCTCGTGTAGCCGGTCCCGTCGATGGTCAGCGTGTCCAGAGCGGCCATCTGCAAGTCGGCGTCCACGCCATTGGACTTCACGATCAGGTTCAGGGTCGAAAAGGCGCCAGAGTCCCGGAGATAGCCGTCGATGCCGTCGAGCGTGGCGTCCAGCGTCGCGGAGACGCCCACGGCGGCGATGTTGTTGGTGATCTCGATATTGCCGCCGTTGGACGCCTTCAGCGTCGTCAGGGCGTTGTCGCGGATGTACAGCGACCCGAAACCGTCGGCCTCGACCGAGGTGATCCGGCCGGCCTGGCTGGGGTCAGACCGGTAGAGGTCGTTGATAAAGAAGGTGTCGCCCCCATGACCGGCCGTGCTGGGATCGGCGGTTCGCGCCACCGAACCCTTGACCTTGACCCACTCGGTCAGGAACGTGCCGTAGAGGGTCGCCGAGCCCGACTGGGTGGTGTTGACCGCGTTGGCGGCCGTCAGGGTGACGTCCATCGACACGCCGCCGGTGATCTCCAGCGAGCCCGGGTTCACGACGGAAGCGGTTCGCGAGAAGACCAGCGCGCCGATCGGGACCAGGTTGGCGCCGACCCGGATCGTGCCCTCGCTGTCGGCGATGGAGATGGTCACGTCGCGGCCGCCGTCGGCGATGAAGGTAAAGCCCGTCTGGCTGGTGTTGGTGATCGTGACATCCTGGGTTCCGCTGGCGGTCACCTGCGTCGACTGGCTGTCGGTGACGTTCAGCTTGGTCACGTCCATCCAGTTGCTGGCGTCGACATAGACGCCCGAATTGGCGTTGGTGATGTTGACGGTCTCGATGCTGTCCAGAGTCGTCACGGCGGGGGTGTAGTTGCCGTTGAAGCCGGCGTTGATGGTCAGGGTGTCATTGCCGCCGCCGCCTTTCAGCACGTCGCTGGCGTTGAGCGTCGTGGCCGTGGCGTTGAAGGTGTCATCCAGATTGGCGCCGGTGAACGTGTCCACGCCGTTGGTCAGGTTGAAGGTCATGGGCCTCGGCGCGGGCGGGGAGGGCGGCGGCGGCGGCGGCACGTAGCCGGGCAGGGCGTCCTCCGTCGGCGCGGTCGTCACGGGCGCGCCGACGCCCTGGCCGGGCGTGGGCTTGTAGGTGGTGGTGAGGTCGACATTGTAGGCCGCATTCCCCGTGGCCAGGGCCAGGGTGAAGTTGTTGGCGGCGGCGGCATAGACGCCGATGTCGGCCTTGATCGCCTCGCCCATCAGGTAGCCGGCCGTGGCGGCTTTCAGGGCCAGGTCGATCTGGGCCTGACTCATGCCGGGGGTGATCATCCCCGAGGCTTGCGCGGTGGCCAGGATGGCGGCCTGGCGACCGACGATGTCGGCGATGGCGGCGGCCGGATCGGCGCCGGCGGCCTTGGCGTAGCTGGAGCCCACGATCGTCTCGTAGATCGAGGCCACATACTGGGCGAAGGTCATCGCGCCGTACTTGGCCGCGAAGGCGTCCTTGCCTTCGCCGGCCACACCGAGGTTGGCGGCGAAGTTGATGTAGCGGTTCTCGGTGTTGAACTTGCCGTAGTAGGCGTCGTTCAGGTCGTTGGGGTTGTCCTGGGAATTGGTCAGATAGGCCAGACCTTCCTTGGTCGGGCTTTTGCCGGTGAAGAACTGGTAGCTGAGCGCGGCGAGCGCGGTGCTGTTGTCGGCGCTGTTGATCACGAAGCCCAGCACCTGAGCGTCGCTCAGGACGCCGGCCGCGTTCTGCGCGGCGCGGTTCCCGAGATCCGCCAGGGTCGCGGCGTCGGGCGCGACGCCGCCATGCGCGGCCGTCCAGGCCATGGTCAGTTGCTTGAGCGTATAGGCCATACTCGTACGTCCCCAACTGTCGGCTATGCGACTTTGGGGTGAGTTCTAGCCTTGGCCTTGCGAGGGCGTTGTCATCACAAATAGTGAGGCGGGGCGCCTCGCAAGATTGGCCCCTAAGCCAGGGTCAGCACGCCGGCGGCGGCCGACGAGGTCGACAGGTCGATCAGGCCCGTCAGCCTGACCAGGATGTCGGTCCCCGCGTGGAACGTGGCGTCCGCGTGGCTGTCGAGCACGACATAGGTGTCGGTCCCGAACTGGAACCATCTCAGGACCGAGGTCGTGTGGCCATCGCCCGCGGCGGCGGCGTCCAGATAGTCCTGCAGTGTCGCCGGACCCGTGATCATCGCGCCCATGCCGCCGCTGGCCGCCGCTGCGCCGCCTTGCGCGGTGATCGCCAGCTTGTCGCCCGAGGCGAGGTCGGTGATCGTCGTGAAGACGCTGTTGCTGTTGGCGTTGGCGGCCGTGACATTGATCCGGTCGGCGCCCGTCCCGGTGGTGATGGTGTTGGCGCCATTGCCCACGGTGATGGTCTCGTCGCCCGAGCCGCCGGTGTAGCTGTTGCTCCCCGCGCCCAGGCTGACGATGTTGTTCTGGCCATTGGCGCCGGAGATGACGTCGTCGCCCGTTCCGCCGGTGTAGGTGATCACCCCGCCGTTCGCCGCGTTGAAGTTGACGGTGTTGGTCCCCGTCGCCGAGCCCTTGATCGTCGCGGCGTTGAGCAGCGTGTTGGCCGTCCAGGTGAAGCCGCCAGCGGTGATTCCGCTGGCGTCGACCGTGGTCAGGCTGGTGGCGAAGGTGGTCAGCGCCAGGCCGGCGTTGCCGGAGACGTTGACCGTCTGAGCCGCGGCCGACAGGTTCAGGCGCAGGGTGTGCAGCGGGTTGGTCGGGGTCGCCTGGGTGTCGACCGTCGTGACGTTGATGATCTCGACGTCGTTTAGCGCCACTGTGCCCGCCGTCAGCAGCCCGGCCTTCGACAGGACCAGATTCATCACGTCGTCGGTTCCGGCAATGAAGGCCGGGCCGCCGGTGAGGATGTAGGTGGAACCGTTGGTGGTGTCGTCCAGGATGGCCAGCGTGCCGCCTGTGGTGAAGCCGTTGAGCGACAGGTCTTGAGCGTTGAACTGGAGGCCGTTGCTGCTGACCCAGTTGTAGCCGCCCAGGTCCGTCAAGTTGAATTGTTGGCTGGTGAAGCCGGTCAGGTTCGTCAACGTCAGCCGTTCGAACCCGGTGACGTTGTTGGCGAAGGTCGTCGAGCTCATGGCGAGCAACATCGTCATCTTGACCGTCAGCTGATCGGTCGTCCCGGCGCCGCCGTTGATGGCCTTGCTGAGCGCGGTCGTGTTGGTGAGCGTGACGTTGTCGACGCCCGAGCCGCCGGTATAGGTCGTCCGGGTCCCGTCCAGCGTGATGCTGTTCGTGCCGGTGCTGGTCGAGGCGTCCACCGAGGTCAGGGTCGTGATTCCCGAGACGTTCGCGCTCAGGTCGCCCGCGCCGGCGACGGTCATCGTCGTCAGGCCAGCCATGCCGACCGTGCCCAGGGCCGAGGCCTCGGCGCCGGTGGTGACGTCCAGCGTGGTGTAGATCCCGGTGTCGGAGATCGACGGCGCGCTGACGCCGTTGACCGTCAGGGCCAGGGTGGTGGTCTTGTCGGGCGCGGCCAGGGCGCTGGTGTTGTCCAGCGTGATGGCGCCGGTGGTGTGGGCCAGCGTCAGGTTGGACAGGGCGTTGTCGGTGATGCTGACCGTGGTGGCGCCGTCGACGCTGACCTTGGTGATCGAGCCCTTCACGGCCGAGGTCCCGTCCTGGATGTCGAAGATCTGGACGGTGTTGGCGGCGTTGCCCGCGACGCCGGGCGCGGCGGCGACCGTCTTGGGCGCGACGAGGGTGACCTCGGTCGTGTTCAGCCGACCGTTGACCCGCACAGCGCCGTTGCCGTGGGTGGTGTTGGCGGTGTTGCTGGCGGTCTGGGTGACCTCGACCGTCGTGCCGCCCGAGATGTTGATCTGGCCCTGGTTGGCGGCCTGGCTGGTCGAGGTGCTGACCTTGACCGCGCCGGTCGGATCGACCGTGCCGCCGACGGTGATGGCGCCGGTCGTCGTGCCCGTGGCGTTGACGGTGACGTCGTTGCCGCCCTGCACATTCAGCATCGCCGCCGCGTGCTGGCTGGCGGTCAGCGTGACGTCGACCGTGGTGGCCGCGGTGAGCGTGGCGGCGCCGACCGAGGTGACGTTCAGCGTCTCAACGCCGGTCCAGGTCGAGATGTTGGCGGTGACGGTGTTGTTACCGTTGATGTTGACGGTCTCGATGGCGGTGACGGTCGCGGCGGGCGCGGTGTAGGCGCCGGTCGCGGTGATCGTCAGGGTGTCGCGCCCGCCACGACCGTTCAGCACGTCGCCGGCGTCGAACGTCGCGCTGGTGGCCGAGAAGGTGTCGTTCTCGCTGTCGCCCGTCAGGGTCTGTGGGCCGGCGACGAGCGAGAAGCTGAGCGACACCGGATCCGGCGCTGGCGGCAGGGGCGGCGGCGGTCCGCCGGGCAGGCCGTACTGGTCGGGCGCGGTGTCGATCGTGCGGCCCGTGCCCTGCGAGCCCGAGCCGGGGACGGGCTTGTAGGTCGTGGTGAGGTCGGTGTTGTAGACCGCCTCGCCCTTGGCCAGGGCCAGCATGAAGTTGTTGGCGGCGGCGGCGTAGAGGCCGATGTCGGCCTTGATCGCCTCGCCCAGCAGGTAGCCGGCGGCGGCGGCCTTCAAGGCCAGGTCGATCTGCGCCTGGCTCATGCCGGGGGTGATCATGCCCGAGGCCTGGGCGGTGGCCAGGATGGCGGCCTGGCGACTGACGATGTCGGCGATGGCTTTCGCGGGATCGCCGCCGGCGGCCTTGGCGTAGGTCGAGCCGACGATGGTCTCGTAGATCGAGGCGACATAGTCGGCGAAGCTCAGCGCGCCGTACTTTGCCGCGAACCTGTCCTTGCCTTCGCCGGCCACGCCCAGATTGGCGGCGAAGTTGATGTAGCGGTTCTCGAGATTGAACTTGCCGTAATAGGCGTCGCTCAGGTCGTTGGGGTTGTCCGGCGAATTGGTGAGGTAGGCCAGGCCCTCCTTGGTCGGGCTCTTGCCGGTGAAGAACTGGTAGCTGAGCGCGGCCAGGGCGGTGCTGTTGTCGGCGCTGTTGAGCACGAAGCCCAGCACCTGCGCGTCGGTCATGGACCCGGCCGCGTTCTGGGCGGCGCGGTTCTCCAGGTCGGCCAGGAGCGCGCTGTTCGGCGCGACTCCACCGTGGACAGCCGTCCAGGCCATGGTCAGCTGCTTGGATGTATAGGCCACGCGTGTTCCCCCACCGTGCATCATAGTTTTGACGTCGGTGGGGGTCTTACAACTCAAGAGCGGCGGTTGTCACCTGACGTAGCGCCGTCGGCGGTCCGCACGCTGACATTGATTTGTCGTCAGAACGCCGTCCCCAGGATCATGCCGGACGTTATGGCGGACGTGGAGACATAGCCGATCAGGGCCACGCCGGTGTCGGTGAAGTCGGCGGCGCTGAGCGTCGTGTCGCCCGCGCCGCTGGCGCCGGTGTTGACCACGAACAAGAGCGTCTTGTTGCTGCTTCCGCCGTCGAAGACCGTGACCAGATAGTTGCCGTCGGCCGCCAGGCCGGTGATCGAGGTGTTGCCGATGGCGTCGCTGAGCAGCTGCTTCAAGTCGCCGCTGTTGTTCAGGGAGGCCGTGCCCGTCAGCCCGATGAACGCGAGATTGGCAATCGCCGCGACGGGCCCGTCGTTGTTCCCGTAGGTAGAGAGGGCCAGGGTGTCGCCCGCCGTCAGGCCCTGGGCGACCGCGCCCTTGGCCAGGCCGGTGAAGGTGGTTCCGGCGAAGTTCTTCAGGCTGAAGTCGTGGTCGTCGGCGCTGAACCGCGTGGTGAGGCTCGAGACGTTGGGGGTCCCGCTGGTCCCCCGGATCCACGGGGCCGCGCCGAGAAGGCTGGTGGCGGCGCCCGTGCCGTTCGGGGCGTTGCCGACGAAGATGACGGTGTCGCTGCCGCCGTTGGTGAAGATGGTGTCGGCGCCCGACTGGGCGTTGGCCCCTTGGGCGCCCAGCTGGAACGTGTCGTTGCCCGCGCCGCCGTTCAGGGTGTCGGCGCCGGTCCCGCCGATGAAGGCGGTGCCGCTGGCCTTGGCCGTGGCCGTCAGTTTCCCGGTGAAGGCCGAGGCGTCGAGGCTGGCGGTCGCCAGGGCGTTGGTGATGGTCAGGTCGGCGCTGCCCGTCAGCACGTGAGCGGCGGTGGCGCTGTCGGTCTCGATCTGGTTGGCGGCGGTCTGGCCTGCCGCGCCGTTGGACATCAGGTTCAGGGTCTCCAGACCGGTCACGCTGGTGATGGTCTTGAGAAACGCGCCCGCCGTGCTCGCCGGCGTGATGTTCACCGTCAGGGCGTCGGAGCCGGTGTTGGCGGCCAGCGCCATCCCCAGGCTGAAGGCGTTCAGGGCGTTGACCGTCGCGTTGTTGGCCAGGTTGTTGAACAGGATGGCGCTGGTGGAGCCGTCGATCTCCAGGGTCACGCCGCCGGGCAGCTGCGTGACGTCCTGGGTCAGCAGGCCGGAGGTGTTCATGAAGCGGAACGTCTCGATGCCGGTGACGTGGGTCAGGTCGCCGGAGGTGACCGCCGAACCGGTGATCACCAGCGTGTCGTTCGTGCCCGCCGTGGCGGTCACGGTGTCGTTGGTGTTCAGCACGCCGTTGCCGAAGAACACGACGTTGCGGCCGGTCCCCAGCGTGATCGTGTGATTGGCCGCGCCCAGGGCCGTGGTGGCGTCGCCGATCGTCACGCCGCCGGTGGCGGTGTGAGAGTCGATGGTCCTGGCGCTGGTGACGATGTGATCGCCGCCGGTGGCGAAGGTCAGGGTCAGGGGCGCGGCGCCGCTGATGTTGATCGTCGCCAGGCTGGTCTGATGGGTGTCGGTGCCCAGCTTGATGGCGTTGGCCGTCCCGTTCGAGACGATGTTCAGCGTCTCGTACTGGTTGGGGGCGCCATTCCCATCGTTGATCGTGACCCCGGCCGCGCCGGTTACGTCGCTCAGCGTCAGGGTCATGGCGTCGGTGGAGCCGCTCAGGCCGGTGTTGGGCGTCTCGAAGGTGGTGGCCGAGCTGGTGTTGCTGATGTTCAGCTTGGTCGTGGCGGCGGCGTTGTGGAAGTACACGTCCTGGGTCGAGCCGGTGTTCGTCAGGTCGGTGAAGGCGATGCCGCCCAGATACAGGTGCGGGACGCCGCCGGTCGCGGTCAGGCGCACATGCTCGATATTGCTGATCTTGTTCGAGACGAAGCTGAAGCTGCCGGGGTTGTCGCTGGTGATCGTCAGGGTGTCGTCCCCGCCGGCGCCGTTCAGGACGTCGTTCGCGTTCAGCGTCGTGACGGTCCCCAGCGTGGCGGTGAAGGTGTCGGCCAGGCTTTCGCCCGTGAAGGTGTCGGCGCCGGTGGTCAGGGTGAAGGCGTGGGCGACCGGATCCGGCTCGGGCGGCGGCGGCGGCGGCGGGGCCGGCGGGCCGCCGGGCAGGCCGTAGTCAGGGGGCGCGGTGTCGACCACGTGGCCCGTGCCTTGCGAGCCCGAACCCGGCGTCGGCTTGTAGGTGCTGGTGAGGTCGGTGTTGTAGACGGCCTCACCCTTGACCAGGGCCAGCGTGAAGTTATTGGCGGCGGCGGCGTAAATGCCGACATCGGCCTTGATTGCTTCGGCCAGCACGTAGCCGGCGGTGGCGGCCTTCACGTACAAGACGACCTGGGGCCCGCTCATGGTGGCCAGATTGACCGCGCCGGAAAATATGGCTTGGGACAAGATGAGGGAGCTGCGTTCGATGATGTCGGCGATGGCCTTGGCCGGGTCGATCCCGGCGGCCTTGGCATAGGTCGAGCCGACGATGGTCTCGTAGATCGAGGCGACAAACTCGGCGATGTCCATCGCGCCATACTTGGCCGCGAAGGCGTCCTTGCCCTCGCCGGCGATGCCCAGGTTGCCGGCGAAGTTGATGTAGCGGTTCTCGAGCCCGAACTTGGCGTAGTAGGCGTCGTTCAGGTCTTTGTCGTTGTCCGGCGAGTTCGTCAGATAGGCCAGGCCGTCCTTGGTCGGGCTCTTGCCCGTGAAGAACTGGTAGCTGAGCGCGGCCAGCGCCGTGCTGCTGTCGGCGCTGTTGAGCACGAAGCCCAGCACCTGGGCGTCGGTCAGGGCGCCCGCCGCGTTCTGAGCGGCTCTATTCTCCAGGTCCGCCAGGGTCTTCGCGTTCGGCGCGATCCCGCCATTCGCGGCCGTCCAGGCCATGGTCAGCTGCTTCAGCGTGTAGGCCATATTGACACCCCTAGTGTCGAGAATCAGACATTGGTCCGTTCATATCGCGCCATAGGGGAAACTCAATCGCGGGTTTATGACGGTGCGACGTCCTGTCGCTCCCGATCGTCTCGCGAAGTGGGGCGGTGAGAGCGCGCCAAGACGGAGCCTCGACCGCGAACGCCGCTCGCCGAAAGTCGCCGTTAACCCCTTCATAAGATGCGGGGTTGCGCCAGACCGACTCCGTCTCTAAACGGGCGGCTTAACCTGCAAGATGGTCGGCAGCGGGCGCGCGGATGTGCGCGACCGTGTCTCTGCGCGCGAGTTTACGATGCCCAAAAGAACAGACATCTCCTCGATCCTGATCATCGGCGCCGGCCCGATCGTCATCGGTCAGGCCTGTGAGTTCGACTATTCGGGTGTTCAGGCCTGTAAGGCCCTGCGCGCCGAGGGCTATCGCATCATCCTGGTCAACTCGAACCCCGCGACGATCATGACCGATCCGGACGTGGCCGACGCGACCTATATCGAGCCGATCACCCCGGAGATGGTCGCCAAGATCATCGAGAAGGAGCGCCCCGACGCGCTGCTGCCGACCATGGGCGGCCAGACCGCTCTGAACACCGCCCTGGCCCTGGAAGCCGACGGCACGCTGAAGAAGTTCAATGTCGAGATGATCGGCGCCAAGGCCGAGGTCATCGACAAGGCTGAGGACCGCCAGAAGTTCCGCGACGCCATGGACAAGCTGGGCCTGGAGAGCCCCAAGTCCAAGGCCGCCCACACCATGGAAGAGGCCCGCGAAGGCCTGGCCTTCGTCGGCCTGCCGGCGATCATCCGTCCGTCCTTCACCCTGGCCGGCACCGGCGGCGGCATCGCCTACAACGTTGAAGAATTCGAAGAGATCGTCGAGCGCGGCCTGGACCTGTCGCCGACCACCGAGGTGCTCATCGAAGAGAGCGTCCTGGGCTGGAAGGAATACGAGATGGAAGTGGTCCGCGACACAGCGGACAACTGCATCATCATCTGCTCGATCGAGAACATCGACCCGATGGGCGTCCACACCGGCGACTCGATCACCGTCGCCCCGGCCCTGACCCTGACGGACAAGGAATACCAGTGGATGCGCGCGGCCTCGATCGCCGTGCTGCGCGAGATCGGCGTCGAGACCGGCGGCTCGAACGTCCAGTTCGCCGTGAACCCGGCCGATGGCCGCATGGTCGTCATCGAGATGAACCCGCGCGTGTCGCGCTCGTCCGCCCTGGCCTCGAAGGCCACCGGCTTCCCGATCGCCAAGGTCGCCGCCCGCCTGGCCGTCGGCTACACCCTGGACGAGCTGAAGAACGACATCACCGGCGGCGCGACCCCGGCCTCGTTCGAGCCCTCGATCGACTACGTGGTCACCAAGATCCCGCGCTTCGCCTTCGAGAAGTATCCGGGTTCGGAGCCTCTGCTGACCACGGCCATGAAGTCGGTCGGTGAAGTGATGGCCATCGGCCGCACCTTCAAGGAAAGCGTCCAGAAGGCCCTGCGCGGCCTGGAGACCGGCCTGGCCGGCTTCGACGAGGTGGAGATCCACGGCGCCGACGACCTGGACGCCGGCAAGGCCGCGGTGATCCGCGCCCTGGGCACGCCGACCCCCGACCGCCTGCGCGTCATCGCCCAGGCCTTCCGCCACGGCCTGACCGTGGGAGAGGTCAACGCCGCTTGTTCCTATGAGCCCTGGTTCCTGCGCCAGATCGCCGAGATCGTCCGCCAGGAAGGCTGGGTGAAGGCCGGCGGCCTGCCGACGGATGCTCAAGGCTTCCGCGCCCTGAAGGCCCAAGGCTTCTCGGACGCCCGCCTGGCCAAGCTGACCGGCTCGACCGAGGCCGCTGTGCGCAGCCTGCGCCAGGAGCTGTCGGTCCGTCCGGTCTTCAAGCGCATCGACAGCTGCGCCGGCGAGTTCCTGGCCTCGACGCCCTACATGTACTCGACCTACGAGACGGGCGCGCTGGGTCAGATCCCCGAGTGCGAGAGCGAGCCTTCGAACCGCAAGAAGGCCGTCATCCTGGGCGGTGGCCCGAACCGGATCGGCCAGGGCATCGAGTTCGACTACTGCTGCTGCCATGCGGCCTTCGCGCTGGACCAGATCGGCATCGAGTCGATCATGGTCAACTGCAACCCCGAGACCGTCTCGACCGACTACGACACCTCCGACCGCCTGTACTTCGAGCCGCTGACGGCCGAGGACGTGCTGGAGCTGCTGCATGTCGAGATGAGCAACGGGACCCTGGCCGGCGTCATCGTCCAGTTCGGCGGCCAGACCCCGCTGAAGCTGGCCCACGCGCTGGAAGAGGCCGGCGTGCCGATCCTGGGCACCAGCCCCGACGCCATCGACCTGGCCGAGGACCGCGAGCGCTTCCAGCAGCTGCTGAACGGCCTCGACATCGCCCAGCCGGAAAACGCCATCGCCCGCACCTGGGACGAGGCCCGCGCCGAAGGCGACAAGATCGGCTTCCCGTTCGTGATGCGTCCGTCCTACGTGCTGGGCGGCCGGGGCATGGAGATCATCCGTGATCACGAGCACCTGGAACGCTACATCGCCAATGCCGGCGAGATCTCGTTCGAGCACCCGATCCTGCTGGACCACTATCTGAGCCGCGCCACGGAAGTGGACGTCGACGCCCTGTGCGACGGCAAGGACGTGTTCGTGGCCGGCGTGCTGGAGCACATCGAGGAAGCCGGCGTCCACTCGGGCGACAGCGCCTGCTCGATGCCGCCCTTCTCGCTGAAGGCCGAGACGGTCGAGGAGCTGAAGCGCCAGACGGTGCAGATGGCCCTGGCCCTGAACGTGCGCGGCCTGATGAACGTGCAGTTCGCCATCGAGGAACCGCACGGCGACAACCCGCGCATCTACGTGCTGGAAGTCAATCCGCGCGCCTCGCGCACCGTGCCGTTCGTGGCCAAGACCATCGGCCAGCCGGTCGCCGCCATCGCCGCCAAGGTCATGGCCGGCGAGCCCCTGGCGGGCTTTGGCCTGAAGGACGTTCCGTACGACCACATCGCGGTCAAGGAAGCGGTCTTCCCGTTCGCCCGCTTCGCCGGCGTCGACACGGTGCTGGGCCCGGAAATGCGCTCGACCGGCGAGGTCATGGGCCTGGACTGGAAGCGCGACGGCGAGGCCGACATGGCCCCCGCCTTCGCCCGCGCCTTCGCCAAGAGCCAGCTGGGCGGCGGCGTGAAGCTGCCCCGCTCGGGCACGGCCTTCGTCTCGGTCAAGGAAAGCGACAAGCCCTGGATCGTCGAGCCGGTGAAGCTCCTGCAAGCGGCGGGCTTCACGGTGCTGTCGACCGAAGGCACCCGCGCCTATCTGGCCGAGCAGGGTGTCCAGGTCGACTACGTCAAGAAGGTCCTGGAAGGCCGTCCGCACATCGTCGACGTGATGAAGAACGGCGGCGTCCAGCTGGTGTTCAACACCACGGAAGGCAAGCAGGCCCTGGAGGACAGCTTCGAGATCCGCCGGACCGCGCTGATGATGAAGGTGCCGTATTACACGACCTCGGCCGGCGCCCTGGCTGCTGCCCAGGCGATCGCCGTGGCGCCGGAAGAGGTCTTGGACGTCCGCCCGCTGCAGAGCTACGCGGCGGAGTAGTCTGAATAGATCCTCCCCCGCGATGCGGGGGAGGTGGCCCAAAGGGCCGGAGGGGGCTAGCTCGGCCTAGGCGGCACTCGCCCCCTCAGTCGCTCCGCGACAGCTCCCCCGCATCGCGGGGGAGCATCTAGTCGGGACCCTACTTCCCGTCCTTCTTCCAGCCCCACGCGTCCATCGCCACGTCGAACAGGTGCGTGTTCGGGAAGTACCCGCGCACCCGCTCGGCGCCCGCGCCGGTGGCCAACGCCACGACTTCCTCGCCGGTGTGGGTGCGGTTCACCATCACGTTCTTCAACCGGACGAGGTCGTCGTCCTTGGCGCCCGGCTTCTGGGCAGCCTTCCAGGCGTCATAGCCCTCCAGCAACGGCTCGCCGCGCTTGCCGCCGTCGACCTGCAGGCCGAACGAGTGGTCGGCGGTGAACAGCAGCAGGGTGTCCTTCAGATCGACGCGCTGCTCGATCTCGGCGATCAGCTTGTCGAAGTCGACGATGTGCTGCAGGCCTTCGCGCGGGTCGTCGGTGTGGGCGTCCCACTCGACCACCAGCAGGTAGCCCTTGGGCGAACCCTTCAGCAGGTCCAGCGCGCGCAGGGTCGCGGCGCGGGTGTCGATCTGGTCGTTCTCGGTCACCACGATGGGGCGGGCGTTGGCCGCCGGGGCGTCTTCGAGCTTGGCGTAGATCGGGCGGTTGTTGGCCTTGGCCAGCTGGTCGAAGCCCGTGCCCGCCGCCGTCAGCTGCTGGCCGATCTTGGTGCGGCCCGTGCCGAACAGCACGTCGACGCCGTCGCCGAAGCGGGGCTTGAAGGCCTGCTGGAAGATCTCGCCCCATTTGTTGCGATCGTTCGAGTGGGCGTAGGTCGCCGCTGGCGTGGCGTCGGTGATCGGCTGGGAGGTGACGACGCCGGTGCGAAGCCCGCGCTCCTCGGCATATTCCAGCAGGGTCTTGGTCGGCGCGCCGTCGGTCTTGCCGCGCACGCCGTCGGGGGCCTGGCTGATCATGCCGTTGTGGGTCTTCACGCCGGTCATGATCGCCGACATGCCGTTGGCCGAGTCCGAAACGAACTGGTCGACCGGCGTGGTGTCGCTGAGGCCCAGGTTCGGCCACTGCTGGACGTGCAGCTTCAGCGGCTGGCCATAACCCAGCAGGCTGGCGGCGTTGACCGACGGGACGCCGCCGGCGTCGGCCAGGAAGACGATGACGTTCTTGGCCTTGGGAGCCTCGGCCAGGGCGGGAGCGGCGAGCGCCAGCGACAGCAGCGAGGCGGCGGCGAAAAGACCTCTGAACATAGGCGTCTCCCAAGCGAACATGTATCGATGGGAAGGCCTTCTAACCGCTGCCGGGCGCGGTTGGTGTGAAAGAAGTGCGACAGCGAGGCCGGCTATTGCCGGACCCCGCCCTTGGTGTTGAAGCACCGCCGCCGGCCCAACTCGCTGCCGCAGAACCCCGGCTCCTCCGTGCCCGCATGCAGCATCACATACTGGTCTCGCCGGCACTGGAACCAGGCGTGCTGGAAGGGGATGTGGTCGACGTCCTGGTGGAACACCGGGCGTTGGTCGACGGTGTAGAACCGCACCATGCTGGACAGGCCCCCGAAGCTGCCGCGACCGTTGACGATGCCGCAGATCTGGCCTTTGCGGGTGGCCCAGACCGCGCCCAGCTCCAGCGGGCTGCGCTGGTCCAGCCGGGTCTCCAGATTGGCGTGGACGATGCGCCATTCGGCCTGGGCCCGGGGGCGATAGCGGGCCGCCTGCTCGGCCGAGGGCGGAGGCAGCAGGGCGTTCTCGCGCTCGAACTGCAGGAAGTCGACGCCGGTGAAGGCCATCGCCCACAGCGTCCCGGCCACCGCCACCGTCGAGATGGCCAGCGCCACCCACGAGCGCCGCACCTTGCGTGTCCCGAAGTCCTTGATCGCCACGACGTCGTCTCCCCTGATCAGCGTCGCGCTTATGAAATTACAACTCTAAACTAATTACAATCGTAATTGTGTGTGGCGTCGACGGTGGGGCGACCTCCGGCGCGGGGGTGTCCAACCTTGGGTTCAATGCTATGCAGCGACCCTCGTACCGGGGGAATCCATGCGTCTTCCAAGCCAGCTTTCGCGCGCGCAGATCGAGACGCTCGCCTTCGCCGCCATCGTCACGATCGTGCCGATCCTGCTGTGCGGCTTCATGTTCGGGTTCGACATCCCGCTGGCCTCGGCCAAGTTCTGGAGCAATCCCAAGAACGACATGCTGGCCATGACCACGGCCTACGAGGCCTATGTCCGCCAGCCCTGGGGTTTCCCCCTGACCATGATCTCGGGCCTGACGCCCAAGCCGGTGTCGATCGTGTTCAGCGACAGCATCCCCTGGCTGTCCCTGGTGCTGAAGGCCTCGGGCCTGGGGCCGGTGTTCAACCCGTTGGGCGTCTTCCTGATGCTCTGCTACCCGCTGCAGGCCTGGGGCATGATCGCCCTGTTGCGGTCGCTGGGCGTCAAGAGCCGGGTCGCCCTGGTGCTGGGCGGTTTCCTGGCGCTGCTGTTCCCCAGCTGGATCGCCCGCCAGTTCGGCCATATCGCCCTGTGCGGCCACTGGCTGATCCTGTTTGCCTTGAGCGTGACCGTCTCGTCGGTGCGCGAGGGCCTGACGCCCCGCCGGATCGGCTGGTTCGCCGCCCTGGCGGCGCTGGCCACCGGCGTCCACGCCTATCACCTGCCGCCGATCGCCGCCTGCTTCGGCGCGGCCCTGCTGTCGGAGCTGCTGCAGCGCCGCGCCGGGGCCTGGAAGCGCGTCGCCATCGCCGCCGTCGCCGTGCTGGCCGCCGTGGCGGCCTCGGCCGTGGTGCTGGGCTATGTCGGCGCGGCCCAAGTGTCCGCCGGCGCGGACGGCCTGGGCTACTACGCCATGAACCTGCTGGGCCCGGTGTGGCCGCAGGGCTCGAACCTGTTCGGCCAGACCTGGACCGGCGCCTGGTTCAAGGGGACCCTGGCCCCGAACGGCGAGTATTTCGAGGGCTTCCAGTTCCTGGGCGTCGGGTCGCTGCTGCTGGTGGCGACCATGCTGGGCCTGGCGATCCGCGACCGGCTGGCAGGCCGCCGCCCCGAGCCCGGCTTCTGGCTGCGCTGGACGCCGCTGATCCTGGCCATGCTGGTCCTGACGGTCTGGTCGATCGGCTGGTCGGTCTATGCCGGCAAGGCGCTGCTGGTCACCTTCCCCAAGCCGGACGGCAAGGTCGCCGACCTGCTGTCGATCTTCCGCGCCCATGGCCGGTTCTTCTGGGCGCCGGGCTATCTGGTGCTGGCCCTGGGCATCGCCGCCGTCGCCCGCCTGCCGGGACGCGTCGGCTTGGCCGTCCTGGCCGCAGCCCTGGCCGTGCAGGCCTATGACAGCAGCCCCGTGCGCCAGGGCGTGCGGACGACCTTCGCCGTGCCCGACGAGCTGGACATCCCGCCCGCCCTGATCAGCGCCCCGGCGATCCGCGGCCGGACCTGGACGTTCCGCCCGACCTATTTCTGCTCGAACTCGCCGCTGGACCTGCGCGGCGTCGCCCAGCTGGTGAGGACGGCGGCCCGCAGCGGCGGCACGACCAACACCTTCGGCACCGCCCGCAACAACGACCTGCCTTGCGACGTCATCGACCCGACCCTGGGCCAGGACGCCGCGCCGGGCGATCGCCGCATCACCGTGATCATGGGCGGCGGCGCGATGGAGGGCGGGGTGCTGGAGACCGTGAACCAGCGCCACGACTGCTACCGCTTCAAGCGCGGGGTGCTGTGCGGCCGCGACCTGGGCGGGATCGCCGGACTGGAGCCGATGGAGCCCGGCCAGCTGGGCGCCAAGGTCCAGCTGCTGTCGGTGCGTCTGGACCAGCCGCTGACCGCGCCGGTGCTTGGGGAGGGCTGGTCGAAGCTGGATCCGGGCGGCAAGGGCATCTGGACCCTGGCCCACAAGGCGACCTTCACCCTGACGCCGCCGGCGACGCTGAAGCCCGGCCCGTTCCAGGTGGACATCGTCGCCATCGGCTTCTCGGACCAGCCCCTGCGGCCCCAAGCCCTGACCCTGTATGCCGAGGGGCGGCGTCTGGAGACTCAGGCCGTCGATCCGACCGCCTTCATCCTCTACCGCTTCACCGTGCCCAAGGACGTGGTCAAGCCGGGCCAGCCGATCCGGTTCACGCTGGACGTCCCTGACGCCCGCGTGTCCAGCATGGACCCGCGGATGCTGGGCGTGGCGGTGCAGGAGATCCGCCTGGCTCAGTAGGGGGTGGGCTGCTCTTAAGCCTTCTTGCGGGCGACCACGGCGATCGACATGCCGAACGGCAGGCCGGCGCCCGTCGCCAGCGGGCCTTCCAGGGCGAAGACGGCCGTCAGCGCCTTGTTCAGCCACGCGGGCGGCATGGCGTCGTCGGCGCTCTCGTCGCCCATCAGGCGCTTGAACACGCGCTGGGCCGCGGCCGGCGCGAACAGCAGGGTGTTGAAGTAGGTGGCCGCTTCGATCTCCAACCCCGCGCGCTCGAACAGCGCCCGGTATGCGGGCAGCTGATAGCGGCGCTTGTGGTGGTGCAGCACGTCGTGGTGGCCCCACATCCACTGATAGGCCGGCACCGTAGTCAGGATCGCTCCGCCCGGCTTGGCCAGCCGCGCCAGGGCCGCCACCGCGCCGGCGTCGTCATCGACATGCTCGACCACGTCGAAGGCGCAGACCAGGTCGAAGGTCTCGGGCGCGAACGGCAGGCCGTCGGGCAGCAGGCCGTGCTCCACCGGCTGGCCCAGGCGCTCGGCGGCGTATTCGCGGGAGTCCTGGTCGGGCTCCACGGCGCTGACCGTGCCGAACTCGCGCAGCAGCGGCACGTTGCCGCCCGCGCCGCAGCCGACCTCCAGGATCCGGGCGCCGGCCGGCACGCCGGTGCGGGCGATCAGGCGGCGCAGGATCCCGCGCCGGGCCACGAACCACCAGTGCTCGGTCTCCAGCTCGCGGATGCGCTCGTAGATCAGGCGTTCCATGCGGCCCCCTTGTCGGTCGGAGCGCCCTTGTGCGCGAACACCCAGAAATGGCTGAGCAGGAACAGCACGCCGGTATAGCTGACCGCCGCCGCGCCCTGCGCCGCCACGCTCCAGATCGCGCCGTGCGGCGGCAGCAGCAGGGTGGCCAGGGCCAGCACGCCCTGGTTCAGCGCGAAAGCCACGCCCACGGCGACCGCGTAACGCAGCGGGGCCGAGCGGTTGGTCGTGCGCGCCTTGAACACGAAGAACTTGGACAGCAGGAAGCTGACGCAGATGCCGATCGCATAGCCGATGGCGTTGGCCAGGTGCGGATCGACATGCAGGCCCACGTCCAGGGCCACGATGATCGAGAAGCCGACCAGGGTGTTGAGCACCCCGGCCAGGCCATACCGTAGGGCCGAGGCCAGGAAGGCCCGGCGCTCGGGGGTCAACAGACTGTGCGACATCACGCGTCCGGGCCCTGGCCGTCGAAGCCGTGACGGTCCATGACCACGTACAGCGGGCGGCCCTTCACCTCCTGATAGATGCGGGCCACGTATTCGCCCAGCGAGCCGATGGCCAGCATCTGGATCGCGAAGCCCGTCAGGATCACCACCATCAACGACGGATAGCCGGGGACGTTGTTGCCCTGCAGCAGGGTGCGGGCCACCAGGAACGCCGCCGCCAGGGCCGCCAGCACGCCGGCGATCAGGCCGACATAGCTCCACACCCGGATCGGCGCGGTGCTGAACGAGGTGATGCCGTCCAGGGCGAAGTTCCAGAGCTTCCAGTAGCGGAACGAGCTGGTCCCGGCTGCGCGCTCCGGCCGGGCGTAGGGGATGGCCTCCTGCTTGAAGCCGACCCAGGCGAACAGGCCCTTCATGAAGCGGTTGCGCTCGGGCAGCTGGCGCAGCACCTCGACCACCCGCTTATCCATCAGCCGGTAGTCGCCGGCGTTATAGGGCAGGTCGACATCCGACAGGCGGTTGAAGGCGCGATAGAAGCCCTGGGCCGTCAGGCGCTTGAGGAAGCTGTCGGCGCTGCGGTCGACGCGGACGCCATAGGCGACGTCGGCGCCGTTCTCCCAGGCGGTGATGAACTGGCCGATCAGCTCGGGCGGATCCTGCAGGTCGCAGTCGATCGGCACGACCATGTCGCCGGTCGTGGCGTCCAGCCCGGCCGACATCGCGGTCTCCTTGCCGAAGTTGCGGGCCAGGTTGATGACCTTGATCTTCGGGTTGCGCTGGTGATGGCGCAGCAGCACCGCCAGGGTGTGGTCGCGGCTGCCGTCATTGACGCAGACGATCTCGTAGTCGACGCCCAGCTTGGCCAGCTCGTCCTCGATCCGATCGAAGAACAGGTCGAGGACTTCCTGCTCGTTATAGCAGGGGGCGACGATCGAAAGGCGCTTGCCGGCGCGGGTACGCGTGACCGGAGCGGGTACGACTACGGGTATAGGCGACTGAACCATAGCTCTGGTTTAGCCGCGTTGCGGGCAAAGGGGGAGGGGTCTACTTCGCGATGAGCCGCGCGACGGCGTAACCGACCATGGCCGCCAGCATGGTGGCGACGGCGCCCCAGGCGATGTCGACCAGGGTCAGCTTCGTCGACCAGGTCCGCAAGGTGGCCTGGTTGGTCAGGTCGTAGGTGGCGTAGGCGACCGCCCCCAGCACCAGTCCGCCGACGGTGGCGCGGGAGAGGCTGGCCTCCTTCAGCGCCGGCGCGACGGCCAGCACCACCAGGCCGACCGCATAGACCAGGTAGAAGGCCACGGCCGCGCTCATCCGGGGCTTGGCGGCCAGCAGGTCGCCCAGGGCGGGGCGATAGATCCGCTCGACCATCAGGCTCAGCCACACGAAGTCCAGCGCGACGAACGCGACCAGCGAGGCGGCATAGGCGGCCAGCATTCTCATGACGAACTCCATCCGGGGACGATGCGAGGGTTACGCGCCAAAAAACCGATCGGATGCATCCATCCGTTCGCCGGCTTCGCCCGTAACCGTCTTCGAACCAGGGAGACTTCCGATGCAGGCTGGCCCGTCCGACTCCAAAGTTGCCCCGCAGCGGATCGCCGTGATCGGGGCCGGCATATCGGGCCTGTCCTGCGCCTGGCTGCTGAGCCAGCGCCACGACGTCACCCTGTTCGAGGCCGGCGACCGCCTGGGCGGCCATGCCCACACCGTCGAGGTGGCGACGCCGCGCGGCCCGATCCCGGTCGACATGGGCTTCATCGTCTATAATGAGGTCAACTATCCCAACCTGACGGCGCTGTTTAAGCACCTGAGCGTGCCGACCAAGCCGGCCGACATGTCGCTGGCCATCTCGCTGGACGACGGGGCGCTGGAATATGGCAGCAAGAGCCTGGCCTCGCTGTTCGCCCAGCCGGGGGCGTGGCTGCGCCCGCGCTTCTGGTCGATGCTGCGCGACCTGCACCGCTTCTACCGCACCGCGCCGGGGCACCTGGCGACGCTCGACCCGGTGGTGTCGCTGAGCGAGTACCTCCGCGAGAACGACTATGGCGCGGCGCTCAGCCAGGACCACCTGCTGCCGATGGCGGCGGCGATCTGGTCGGCCAGCATCGAGGGCGCGGGCGAGCACCCGGCGGCGGCCTTCATCCGCTTCTTCGAGAACCACGACCTGCTGCGTTTCGTCGGCCGTCGCAGCTGGCGCACCGTGGATGGCGGTAGCCGGCGTTATGTCGAGGGCCTGGCCCGGGCGTTCAGCGGCCGCCTGCGCCTGTCGGCCCGCATCCAGACCGTGCGCCGGACCGAGGACGGGGTGCGGGTTCTCGAAACCGACGGCCGCGAGACCGGTTTCGACCAGGTGGTGTTCGCCACCCACGCCCCGACCACCCTGTCGCTGCTGGCCGACGCCGACGCCCGCGAGCAGGCCCTGCTGGGCGCCTTCCGCTACACCACCAACGAGGTCGTCCTGCACCGCGACCGCCGCCTGATGCCGCAGCGGCGGATGGCCTGGGCCAGCTGGAACCATCTGGGCCGCCGCGACGATCCGGCCAGCGGCTGCGTCAGCTACTGGATGAACCACCTGCAGAGCCTGCCCCAGACCCCGCCGCTGTTTGTCACCCTGAACCCGCACATCCAGCCCCGCGAGGAACTGGTGCACGAGGTCCGCAGCTTCGAGCATCCGCACTACGACGCCGCCGCCCTGACGGCCCAGCGCGACCTGTGGGCGCTGCAAGGCGTGCGCCGGGCCTGGTTCTGCGGGGCTTGGTTCGGCGCGGGTTTCCACGAGGATGGCTTGCAGTCGGGCTTGGCCGTGGCCGAGCAGCTGGGCGGCGTGCGCCGACCCTGGAGCGTCGACGACGAGAGCGGCCGGATCTTCGTCGGACCCGGACCGGGCCTGGTCGAGTTCGCCAGGGCCGCCTGATCATGGAGGCCTCGGCTCTGTACCAAGGGGTCGTGACCCACGCGCGGTTCTCGCCGCGCCGCCATCGGCTGCGCTATCGCATCTTCATGCTGCTGCTGGACCTGGACGAGCTGTCTTCGGTGCTGGGGCGGCTGAAGCTGCTGACCGCCGGGCGTTTTGGCCTGCTGTCGTTCCGGGCCGCCGATCATGGCGACAAAACCGGCGGGGACCTGAAGGCCTATGCGCAGGGCGTCTTGGCCGACGCCGGCATCGTCGCCGATGGCCCGGTGCGGCTGCTCTGCATGCCGCGCATCCTGGGCTACGGCTTCAACCCGCTCAGCCTCTATTTCTGCCACCGCGCCGACGGCGACCTGGCGGCGATCCTCTACGAGGTGCGCAACACCTTTGGGCAGAGCCACAGCTATCTGGCGGCCACGCCGACCCAAGGCGCTGTAGTGCGCCAGACCGCGCCCAAGCGGTTCTACGTCTCGCCGTTCATGGACATGGACCTGGCCTACGACTTCGAGATCAGCCCGCCCGGCGAGGCGGTGTCGGTCACCGTCGGAGTCCGCCGGGGCGACGAACCTGTGCTGACCGCCACCTTCTGGGGCCAGCGCTCGGCCCTGACCGATGCGGGCCTGCTGAAGGCCTGGATTCGCCACCCGCTGCTCAGCTTCAAGGTCATCGCCGGCATCCACTGGGAAGCCGTCCGCATCCTGGCGCGCGGCATCGGCCTGCGCCGCCGCCCGCCGCCGCCCGCTCACCCCGTCACGCTGGGAAAGCCGGCGTGAGCTGTTTTTAGTCCAATCCTGGCTTCGTCCCGTATCATGGCCATGCATGCGATTCAGGCACGTTCCTCAGGCATCCGGAGACCCCGCGCGGTGAGCGCCTCGCGGGACTTCGACGGCTGCGTGACGCGGATCGCCCTGGACGGCGACCGCGAGGCCTTCGTGCGGCTGTTCGACCACTATGCGCCGCGCGTGAAGGCGCTGCTGGTGCGCACCGGCTCCAACCCCGTGGCCGCCGAGGAGCTGGCGCAGGAGACCCTGCTGGCCGTCTGGCGCAAGGCGCACCTGTTCGATCCGACCCGCGCCTCGGCGGCGGCGTGGATCTTCACCATCGCCCGCAACCTGCGCATCGACAGCATTCGCCGCAGCGACCGCGCCGTCTATGCCGAGGACCAGGCGCCGCCGGGCGACGATCCGCCCCAACCCGACGCCATCCTGGCCGGCGTGCAGGATGGCCAGCGCGTCCGGGCCGCGATGGCGTCCCTCAACCCCGACCAGGCCCAGGCGATCGAGATGGCCTTCTTCCACGAACAGACCCACACCCAGATCTCCGAAGCCTTGGGCGTGCCACTGGGCACGATCAAGGCCAGGATCCGGTTCGGGATGATGAAGCTGCGCGCCTTCATCGAGCGCGAAGCGGGAGGCCGGTCATGAGCCTGCGCCGCCTGCCCAGCGAGGAGCGTCTCCTCGCCTACGCCGCCGGGACCCTCAGTCCGCCCGAAGCCGTGGTCGTCGCCACCCACCTGGCCCTGCGTCCGCAGAGCCGCGCCTGGACCCAACTGGGCGAGGGGGTCGGCGGGGCGATGCTGGACGATCTGGCGCCGCTAGCCCTGGACGAGCGCGCGCGCGACGACGTCCTGGCGCGATTGGAAGCGCCGACGCCGGCCGAGGCTCGAGAGATCGTGAAGGGCAGCGACCCCACGCTCCCCGAACCGCTGCGCCACTTCCCGCTGAGCCGCTGGCGCTGGGTCGGCCCCGGCGTCCAGGTGCGCGACGTGCTGGGCCCTCGCGACGGCGACAGCCGCGTCATCATGCTGCGCATCGCGCCGGGCCAATGCACCCCGGTCCATACCCACGGCGGCGTCGAACTGACCTGCGTGATCGAAGGCGCCTACGCCACCAACGACGGCGTGTTCGAACCCGGCGACTTCGAAGAAGCCGACGCCAGCATCACTCACCAGCAACGGGTGGTCTCGCCCAAGCCCTGCCTGTGCGTGGCGGCCCTGGACGGTCAGATCCAGCTGCCGGGACGGCTGGGCCGCTGGCTGGCGCCGTTCGTGAAGCTCTAGAGCCCCGCCGTCAGCAGCCCGTCCTGCTTGATCGCCTTCATGCACACCGTGCTCGTATAGCGCTGCACGCCGGGCAGTTGGCTCAGGTCCTTGCGCAGCAGGTGGTCCAGATCGGCGACGTCGGCCGCCACGATGCGCAGCAGGTAGTCGCCGTCGCCGGCCGTCGAGTGGCACTCGGTGATGGCCGGGTGGCGCAGGACGGCGGCTTCGAAGGCCTCGGCGCGAGCGAACTCGACCGTGGCCAGGGCGTAGACGGTCAGGCCCTTGCCGACGGCCTTGGCGTCGATGCGGGCGCGGTAGCCGGTGATGACGCCCTGCTTTTCCAGGGCCTGGACGCGCGACCAGCAGGGCGACTTGGACAGGCCTACCCGCTCGGCCAGGGCCGCGAACGAGATGCGGGCGTCGGCCTCCAGGATGCGGAGGATCGACAGGTCGACACGGCTGAGGATGGACATTCGTTCTGTCTGTGGCGGCTGGATCGGAACATTGTTCTAGCCCGCTCGCCATCGCCCGCGCAAACGAGGACAATGTGCCGTCGCGAACAGCCTAGGGTTCTTCCATGGCGCAAGACATGACCTACGCGCGGTACCTCGCGCTCGACACCCTGCTGGCGGCGCAACAGCCGCAGAGCGATCGGCACGACGAACTGCTGTTCATCGTCATCCACCAGACCAAGGAGCTGTGGCTCAAGGAGATCATCCACGAGGTCGGCCTGGCCATGCGGCTGATCGCGGCGGGCGATGTCGAGCCGGCCTACAAGGCCCTGGCGCGGGTGTCGCGGATCCAGACGGTGATGACCCTGTCGTGGGACATCCTGGCGACGATGACGCCGGCCGATTACCTCAGTTTTCGGGGCTCGCTGGGGACCAGCTCGGGCTTCCAGTCGGCCCAGTTTCGCACCCTGGAATACATGTTGGGCCTGAAGGACCAGAGCTTCCTGAAGTTCCAAGAGGAGGGCTCGGACGGCCTCGCTTTGCTGCAGGCGGCGCTGGCCGCGCCCAGCCTGTACGACGTCGCCATCGCCCAGCTGCCGCGGCATGGGCTGACGGTGCCGGACGCGGCGCTGCGCCGCGACTTCACCCAAGCCTATGTCCCGTCCGAAGCGGTCGAGGCCGCCTGGCTGGAGGTCTATCGCGACCCGCAGCGCTATTGGGAGCTGTACCAGCTGGCCGAGAAGCTGGTCGACCTGGACGATGCTCTGGTCACCTGGCGGCACAAGCACGTGCTGACGGTCGAGCGGATCATCGGCGGCCGGCCGGGGACGGGCGGCACCGACGGCATCGGCTACCTGGCCTCGACCCTGCGCCGACGGGCCTTCCCGGAGCTGTGGACACTGCGGGGCAAGCTCTAATGACCGCGCGCAAGGACCTGTTCTCACGGGCGCTGGGTGTCCCTGGCCGCCTGCACATGGCCGCCCACAGCCACCACCTGTGGCCGGACGTGACGCTGGACGCCCAGGTCGATGTCTGGCGCGACGCCGCCATGCTGGCCGACCACAAGTGGGACAAGGTGCTGGGCGAGGTCTATCCGGCGGCGCAGGGCCTGGTCGCGCGCGAACTGAACCTGCCGTCGTCCGACACCGTGGTCTTCGCGCCCAACACCCACACCTTGCTGGCGGTGCTGAAGTCGGCGGTGGCCCGCAGGCCTGTTCGCATCCTGTCGACCGACGGCGAGTTCCACTCGTTCCGCCGCCAGGCCCAGCGCTGGGTCGAGGCCGGCGAGATCGAGCTGACCCTGGTGGAGAGCGAGCGTCCGGACTTCGCCGAGCGGTTCATCAACGCCGCGCGGACAGGCCACTACGACCTGATCTTCGTCAGCCACGTGTTCTTCAAGACCGGGTACGTTTTCGACCGGGTCTGGGAACTGGCGGCGCTGTCCAAGCCCGAGGGGCCGTGGCTGGTGGTCGACGGCTATCACGGCTTCCGGGCCGTGCCGACCGACCTGGCAAGCGTCGCGGACCGGGTGTTCTACCTGGCCGGCGGCTACAAATACGCCATGGCGGGCGAGGGCGCGGCGTTCCTGCATGCGCCGCCGGGCTTTGGCCCGCGTCCGGTGCTGACCGGCTGGTACGCCGAGTTCGGCGACCTGGAGGGGCCGCCGGGCGGGGTGGGTTACACCGCCGACGCCCAGCGGTTCATGGGCGCGACGTTCGACCCGTCGGGGCTCTATCGCTTCGTAGCGGCCGGCCGGATGCTGGAGGCCGAAGGCCTGACCACGGCGGCGATCGCCGCGCATGTGGGCGGGCTGATGCGGTCGTTGGCAGCCGCCGACCCGCTGAGGGGCGCGCTGGTGCTGAACCCGCCGGGGGATGGCCCGCAGGCGCGGTTCCTGGCGCTACGGCACGAAAAGGCCAGCGCCTGGAAACAGGCGCTGGCCGAAAAGGGTGTCGTGGTCGACGTCCGCGACGACGTGCTGCGGATCGGCCTCTCCGTCTATCACGACGAGGCCGATCTCACGGCGTTTTGCGCGGCGTGCGCGGAGCTGGAGGCTTAAGCCGCCAGACGCTCCAGCGCCTTCAGCATGCTGCCCATGGCTTCGTGCACGGGCAGGCCATCGCGTTCGTAGTTGCCGGTCTCGAAGATCTGCAGCAGGTCAGCGCGGGCGCGGCTGACGCGGCTCTTGACCGTGCCGACGGCGACGCCGATCACCTCGGCCGCCTCTTCGTACGAGAAGCCGCCGGCGCCGATCAGGATCAGCGCTTCACGTTGGCTCTCGGGCAGCATCATCATGGCCTGGCGCAGGTCGTCCAGGGCGATGGCGCTGTCGAAATTGGTGTTGGCCACCAGGGTCCGTTCGGCGGTCTCCTGGTCCAGGCCCACCGAGCGCCAGCTGCGGCGCTTGTCGGAATAGAACTGGTTGCGCAGGATCATGAAGGTCCAGGCCTTCATGTTGGTGCCCATGGTGAAGCTGTTGCGGCTGGCCCAGGCCTTGGCGACGGCGTCCTGCGCCAGATCGTCGGCGGCGGTGGCGTCGCCGCACAGCGAGCGGGCGAACGCGCGCAGGTGCGGGATCAGGGCGATCAGATCGCGTTCGAAGGTCTTTTGGTCTTGATGGTCCATCACGGCCCCCTTCGGGAAGAAACACTCAAGCTCAAAACGGAACGGGAGAGCTAAGGTTCCAGCCGAGGGGCAAATGAGGTCCTCGTTTCGAGTCTTTAGTAATCCTCGTCGACCACGGCCGGGGTCGCGTAGATGATCGGCATGACGCAGCCGCGATAGCCGGTCGGCGGAGCCGGGACCTTGATGCGCTGCATCAGGTCGCCGGCCGCGACGCGGAAGGCCTGCGTGGGCTGCGAGGCCAGCACCTCCACCGAGCCGACCTGGCCCCACGGGGCGACGTCGAACCGCACGATCGCCCAGCCGCCGACGCGGCGCTCGGCATAGGCCGGCGGGTAGGGCATGACCTCGGGCAGCGGGACCTTCTTCAAGGGGCAGGCGTCGCCGGGGCGTTCGAAGGACGAGGCGTCGGGACGCTTGGTGGCCGGCGACGCCTTCAGGCCGGCCTTGAACACCGCGTGGCAGCCGGTGCGCGGCGAGCCCGTCTGGAAGCGGCTTTCGGCGACCGAGGCGGCCGCGGCGTCGGCGAAGGCTTGTTCGCCGTGCTGGGTGACGATCTGGAGGTTGCGCACGGCGCCGTCGGCGTCGATGTCGTAGGTCATGCCCGCCCAGGCCGGGTCGACGGTGCGGTCGCCGAAGGGACGGATGTCCGGATAGGCGATGTTCTGCGGCCGGCGGCGCGGGGTCTGTCCGCAGTTGCCCAGCGCGTCCAGGGCCTTGCGCACATAGGCCGGCGTGTTGCGCCACTCGGCGATCTGGGCCTGCAGCAGCTGGGCGGGCGAAGCCAGCTCCAGCGGAACGACGGTGGCCGTCAGCGGTAGCTTGCAGGCCGAGGCCGGAGCGCCGGGCGCGAACCGCCAGCTGGCGATGAGGGCGGCCTGGCTGTCGATCGCCCGGGGCGTGTCGGGTTTCAGGTCGATCAACCGGCCTTCGGCATCGACCCCGAAGGTGTAACGCTCGGGCGCGGGCGAGCCGAACTGGCCCTCGATCGAGACGTAGCTCTGCTGCGTCCGGATCGGCACGGGCGCGCCCTCGAGCAGGCGGGCCTGGCCCTTGCCGCAGGTAAAGGTGGTCGGCGTCGGGCCGTAGGTGACCAGCTGCGGCTGGGGTTTGGGCGGTGGCGGCGGGATGACGGCGTGCGCTGCGGCAGGCGTCAGGAAGGCCAGGGCCACAAGCAGCATGCCGCGCATTGAACGCTCCGCGATCTAAGGTTGAGGCTATCTCCTCACATCGCGGCGTTCGGTCAAGTGAAGCTTTTTCAGGCAGCTTTACGGATGGCGTCGCCCAGCCGGCCCAGGCTGTAGGGCTTGGGCAGGAAAGGATCGCCCGCCGCCAGGCGACGCGCGCGGCCCGAGGTCAGCAGGCAGCGCACGGCGGGGCGACGGCGATGGATCTCGTCGGCCAGTTCCAGGCCGCTCATGCCGGGCATGTCGATGTCGGTGAAGACGACGCCGACCTCCTGGTGGTCTTCCATGACTTCCAGGGCCTCGCTGGCGTCGGCGGCCTCGTAGACGGTGAAGCCCTCGTCACGCAGGGCCTCGGCGGCGCTCATCCGGACGAGCGGTTCGTCTTCGACGACGAGAACGACTTGCAGGCTCATGGCCGGGCCTCCAGGGCGCGGCCCAGGGCCTGCAACAGCTCCCATGGCGCGATCGGCTTGGCGACGAACTCCGAGCGGCTGACGCCCTCGCTGGGGAAACGGTGGGCGCAGCGGGCCGAGACATAGACCACCGGCAGGCCCGGATCGGCCATCCGCGCCCGGTGGGCCAGGTCGAAGCCGTCGGCTCCGGCGCCCAGATTGATGTCCGTGACCAGGGCGGAGAGCGGCTCGCTGCCCAGGCGCAGCAGCGCCTCGTCGGCGTCGGCGGCGACCCGCACGCGATATCCCGCCGCTGCGAGCATGGCCTGACTCATCGCCCGCAGGGCGGCGTTGTCTTCGACCAAGAGCACCGAAATCTGTTCCATGCTCATCCTCCTGAGCAATGGAATGTCTGAAGTGCTAGCTGGTTTCAGGTCTACTAGAATTAATTTCTTGTAAATACTGGTTAATATTTGGAATTTGACCGACTAGTCGAGTGGAGGCCCGTCGTTTTCCGGCGAGCCCTTCACTGGCTCGGCCGCCTCGATCGCGTGCTTGGCCGGCTGGTCCAGGACCGCGCCGAAGCCCAGCAGCACCGAGGCCAGCATCAGTCCGCCTTTCGCCTTCGACCCGAACCGGTGGGCCAGCCAGGCGACCAGCGGGGCCAGCACTACCAGGGCGGCGAACGCGATCAGATATTGCAGCCAGATAGCCATGTTGTCCTAGGTAGGGCGTTGTTGGCGCAGGCCAACCGGTCGCCCCTCAAAGTCCCAGCAGCCCCGTCGCCAGCAGCAGGGCCGCGTTCTCGCTGGTCTGGCCCTCGTTGGAGGCCCAGGAGCCGTCGTTCTCGCAGGCGTCGACGAAGCACTTGGCCGGCGGGGTCTTGGCGTCGATCAGGACCTTCAGGCGCGGATCGGCGCCGGGCGCGCCGCCGTTGGGGCCGCCGCTGGCCCAGCCCGGCATGACGATCCCCCAGACCCGGCAGGTCCAGTGATAGGGCCGGCGCGTGGCGCGCTCGCCGTGACCGGTGACGAAGCTGTGGTCCAGGGCGTTGCAGCCCAGCACGTAGTCCAGCAGCCGCTGAGCGGTGTTGCGCGCAGGCGCTTCGCCCAGTTCGGCGGCGAACAGGCAGATGACGGCGGTGTTGAGCGCCACTTCGACCGAGCCCCAGGAGTAGGCTTGCGGGCGCAGGGTGAAGCCGTAGGGGTCGGCCGAGGCGTCGGTCGCGACGGCCTTGGCCGTCTCGACAATCGCCGCACGCGCCGTGGCGGCGGCCTCGCTCTTGCCGCGCGCCAGGCTCATCGTTCCCAGCACCTGGGGCGAAGGCCAGAAGAACGGGAAGACGCCGATCGCCTTCAAGGTTTCCGCCGCCCGCGCGCCCAATGCGGCGTCGCCGGTGGCCGCGGCCATCTCGCAGGTCGCCCACAGGATCTCCTGGCGCGGATCGGGATCGGCGTAGTTCACGTCGTCGCGCATGACCTTGGGGTTGGCTTCCAGCCAGGTCCAGGCGCGCTGGGCGGCGGCGCGGCAACGCACGGCGAAGGCATGGTCCAGCGAGGCGAACACCCGGGCCGCCTGCATTGTCGCCCCGACGAACACGCCCGCGTCCAGGCTGCCGCCGGCCTGGACCACGCGCGGATGCGGATCGCGCTCGGGCGGCTGGCCCCAGGCATAGACATTGGGGCCGGAGTCGACCTTGTGCAGCACCGAACCGTCGGGGTTCTGCATCTTCAAGAGCCACTCCAGCCCCCAGCGGGCCTGCTGCAGCAGGTCGGGCAGGTCCGGATAGAGGGGCGTGATCCCCAGCTTCAGCGCGCTAGCCGGGGCGGGGCGCAGTTCGTGCAGCCACATCATCTGGCTGACGCTGATCGCCGCCATGTGGGTCCACTTGCCGTAGTCGCCGGCGTTGTACCAGCCGCCGGTCAGGTCGCGGCTCTGGCCGTCGACGATCAGCGCGGCCTCGTCGCGGTGGCCGGCGGCGTGGCGAATGCCGGTCACCGGATCGTCGATCGCCACGCTGGCGCGGATCAGGAAGAAGGCGCGGGCGGCGTCGCGGATCAGCGGCCCGTACAGCCCCTCGGCCACGCCGAACGGCGCGGAGGCCTGCTCGCCCACCTTGACGCGATAGCGGCCGGGCGTGGTCAGGGCCGAGAAGGCGCCGGTCCGCACGTGCTCGCCGGCCGTGACGGTCAGGTCGTGGACCTTGTCGTCCAGCCTGCCGGTGAAGACGCGCTTGCCGGTCAGGGTCTCGACCGTGAAGGCGCGGGCGGCGGCGTCGCCGGGCGCGACGGTCAGCACGAACCGCTTGGCCGCGCCGGGGGCATAGCCCACCTGGTTCAGCTTCGGTCCAGGCGTGGAGGGCGCGGCGTGGGCGCAGCCGGCCTGCGCCGCCGCCAGCAGGCCGATCGCGCCGCCAGCCGCCTGACGACGGGTGATCCCCTTGTGGGTCTTCGACATGCCGCCTCCCGCGTGGTTGGCGGGACGCTAGCGTGCGGGCGTCGCGGCGACAATCTCCGGTGGAGGCATGGGCGCCGGTTCAGCTCACCGTGAACGTCGCCGCGCCCGCATCGCCGGCGCCGACAACCGCCACGCCATCCCGATGCCGAAGGTGTCCGCCGCCCAGGGCCGCGAAGGACACGCCCTTGCCGGCCATGCCCACGCCGCGCTTGAAGCTGGCGCGCTTGGGGTCACCGCTCCCGGCCGGGACGATCTCCACCGCCCCGTTGGCCCCGACCGCCAGCACCGAGCCCGGTTTCAGGATCGGCTCCAGCGACACCGTCCCGGCCCCGGCCAAGCCCGGCTTCTGCCGGAACTGCGTGGTCGGCAGCGGGCCCGCGCCCACCAGCAGCCGATCGCCGTCATGGCGCAGGAAGCTCCCCGGCCGATCCAGCGGGCTGAACCGGTCCGGGACCTCGCCCGCCCCCACCGGAACCCCGAAGTCCGGCGTCCCGTCGGGCTTGTAGTACAGCCGCTGCACGCGCGTGTGGCGGTTGGGGTCGAACAGGGGATCGCCCTTGATCTCCTTGTAGTCGCGGCCGTGATAGACGAGGACGTCGCGGCCCTGCTCGTCGACGGTGAAAGAGTTGTGGCCCGGCCCCCAGATCTTTGTCTCCTCGCAGGTCTTGAAGACCGGCTCGGGCGACTTGCTCCAGACATCGGGCGACATCAGGTCCGCGTCCTCGTCGGCGGTCAGCAGGCCCAGGCAGTAGCGGTCGTCGGTGGCGCTGGCCGAGTAGCTGATGAACAGCTTGCCGTTGCGATGCAGCGGGGCGGGGCCCTCGGCGACCTTGAAGCCGCGGATCTCCCAGTCCAGCGTCGGCACGGTCAGGCGCGCGGGCGGCCGGGCCAGGGTGGTCGGGGTCTTCAGGGGCGCCAGATAGAGGTTGCTGTTGGTCTTGATGCCCGGCTCGGCCTGGGCCCACAGGATGTAGCGCACGCCCTTGTGGCTGAAGACCGTCGAGTCCAGCGTGAAGGTGTCCCATGGGGTCTGGAACTGGCCGACAGCCTCCCAGCGGCCGGTCATCGGATCCTTGTCCAGGCAGCGCAGCACATAGGTGCGGATGTGGAACGGCTCGCCCGCGTCGCCGGCCGCGAAATACATGTGCCAGCGGCCGTCGATCTCGTGCAGCTCGGGCGCCCAGATATAGCCGCCCAGCTTGCCGGTCTTGGGCCTGCGCCAGATCACCGCCTCCTTGGCGGTGGAGAGGCCTGCCAGGGTGGGCGACCGGCGGATGGCCAGGCGATCGTACTCCGGCACCGAGGCGGTCATGTAGTACAGGCCGTCGTGGTGCTTGAAGATCAGGGCGTCGGCCCGCTGGCGCACCAGCGGGTTCGACGGAATGGCGGGCGAGATGCGGGCGGCGGCGGGGCCGGCTGCCGCGAGGACGCTTGCGCCGGCCAGCATCGTCCGGCGGCTGAGGTCGAGGGTCATGCGCTTGGTCTCCTCGATCAGAACGAATACCGCAGGCCGACCGCGAAGGTGCGGCTGAGGATGGTCGAGCCGAAGTTGTCGGTGGTCGGCCCGCCGGCGTCGCCGAAGGCATAGTACGACTGGCTCATCTCGTCGGTCAGGTTCACCGCATCGAAGGTCACCGAGATGTTCGGACGCACCTGGTAGCTGAGCTGGAAGTCCAGGCTCTTTTCCGGGCGACGCCAGATGCCGATCGGGTTGGCGAACAGGGCGGCCTCGTTGTTGTTCAGGAAGTCGTCGCGCCAGACATACGACAGGCGGGCGCCGATCGGGCCGCGCTCATAGGCCAGGGTGACATTGTACGAGAAGTTCGACACCCCGAAGAACGAGGTCCGCTGCTGGCCGGTGATAGTGCCGGCGGCGTCGGTCGAGGGGACGTTCTGCGACGACTCCAGCTTGGTCAGGCTGGCCTGCACGCCCAGGCCCTTCAGCACGTCGGGCAGGTAGTCGGGGAAATAGACCAGGCCGACCTCGAAGCCCTTCAGCACGCCGTCCGAGGCGTTGACCGGCTGGGTGATGACGAACGAGTTGGTGTTCTGGCCGCTGTTGGCGATGGTCTGGCGGCGGCGCAGGCCGACCACCAGCCCGTCGATCTCGCGCCGGAAGACCGTGCCGTAGAGGGCGCTGCCGGGCTGGAAATACCACTCGGCGGTCAGGTCGTAGTTGGTCGCGCGCGTGGCTGCCAGGTCCGGATTGCCGCCCGTGCCCGAGCCGTAGCCGACATTGGTCAGGTCGCCGGTCAGGTTGTAGTTCGGATTGAGGTCCGTGAAGTTGGGCCGGCGCAGGGTCTTGCCGTAGTTGAAGCGCAGGGTGAAAGTCTTGGCCAGGTCGTAGCGGACCGTGACGCTGGGCAGCAGGTCGTTGACCTTGGCGGTGTCCAGCTTGCGCGCGCCGGTCAGCTGGTCGTTGAAGGCCATGTCGGTGGTGACGGTGACGTAGCGCAGGCCGGCCTGGGCCTTCAGCGGGCGGCCGAACAGGTCCTGCTCGAAATCGGCCTGGACGTAGGCGGCGGTGGTGGCCTCGTCGACGCTGAAGTTCTTGAACAGGCGCAGTTGGTCGGTGGTCTTGAAGTTGGGATTGACCGTCTTGTACAGCGCCCGGATCTCGGTGGCGTGGTCGTGCAGATAGTAGCCGTTGGCCAGCACCCACGAGGTCGGCACGTCGGCCTGGCCGTCGAAGAAGCCCTCGTTGGTGAACTGCAGGCCCTTGTCCAGGGTGCTGAGCGGCCGGCCCAGGAAGCCGTCCTGGGTGCGCTGGGATTCCGAGGCCCCGCGGAAGTCGTAACGGCCGCCGAACTTGACGGTGCGTAGCGGCCCCCAGTCGGCGTCATAGGTCCCGTCGAACGACAGGGTGATGGCGTCGCCTTCGTTCTTGTTGGCGTTGTCGTAGAACTGGGCGACGTTCCACTGCGCCGGGTCTTTCAGCAGGGCGTTGTTGTCGAACTTGAACGCCGTCACCCCATTGCCCGGGTTGAAATCGACCGTGATCGAGTTGGCGACGCGATCGGTGCGCATGGCCAGGAACTGGCTGCTGTAGGTGCTGTCCTGATAGGCGAAGTCCGCCGTCAGGTGCAGCCGGTCGCCGACCTCCCACTTGCCGTTCAGGGCGTAGACGAAGCTGTCGGTCTTGGCGGTGGTCAGGTCGCCGCTGTTGAAGCCATAGACCGCGCCGACGGTCCGGGTCTTCATGATGTTGGTGCCGGGATAGAGGGTGTAGGTCGAGGCCGGGTTCGGGCCCAGGTTCCCCCACCAGTCGACAAACGAGAACAGCAGGCTGTTGAAGGTCTTGTTGCGGTAGCCGTCGTAGAAGAACTCGAAGGTGTATTCGCTGCGGTCGTTCGGGGCCCATTGCAGGGCGGCGTTGACGGCGGGGCGCTTGCGGTCGCCGTAGAAGTCGCTGGCGAACACCGCGTCGCGTGACAGCAGGTAAGGTGTGGCGACGCCGTTGATGGTCAGGGTCGAGCCGGCCTTGCTGGGCAGGCCGCTGTTGCTGCCCGGCACCCACAGCTGTTGACCTGGCGCGCGGCCGTCGGTGGGCTGGATGCGCTCCAGCGGCGTCCAGCCGGCGGCCGGCGTGGCGGTCATGAACGGCACCACGGCCCCGGCCGTGACGCTCTGGTCGCGGAACTTGGTGCGGGCGAAGCTGACGCTGAGAAGGGCGCCGACGTCGCCGGCGTTGGTGGTCCAGCGGTTGCTGACCAGGGCGCTCAGGTTGGGGTTAAACTTGTCGGCCTGCTCGTGCCAGATGCCGCGCGCGGCCAGCGAGAAGGCTGGCCCCTGGAAGTCGAAGGGGCGGCGAGTCTGGACATCGACCTGGCCGGCGATGCCGGTCTCGATCTGCTCGGCGGCGCGGGTCTTGTAGACGTCGATCCGCTTGACCAGGTTGGCCGGGATGTCCTGCAGGGCCAGCTGGCGGCCCGAGGCGGTAAAGACGTTGCGGCCGTTCCAGGTGGTGGTGATGTCGGGCAGGCCGCGGATCGAGATGGCCGAAGCCTCGCCGCCCGAGCGGTTGGTGACCTGCACGCCGGCGACCCGCTGCAGGGCCTCGACGACGTTGTTGTCGGGCAGCTTGCCGATGTCCTCGGCGACGACGGATTCGACGACCTGAGTCGCCTGGCGCTTTACCGCGAGGCCCTTCTCCAGGCTGGCGCGGATGCCGCGCACCACGACCTCCTCGACCTGGTTGTCATCGGACTGGGTGGCGATGGGGGCGGCGTCGGCGGTTTGGGCGTTGGCGCCGGTGGCGGCGCCGAGGATCAGCGCGGCGGCGGCGGTCGATACCAGCCAATAGGCGCGCGGAGTCGTGGACCGATTGGTCATTGGTGTTCCCTCCCTGAATTACACGGCCTCCGTCTGCGCGGCGGCTTCATTTGTATTATTGTCGGACAATATGGGCTTCGACAAGAGGGTATGCGGAGGCGAGCGTAGCTAGATATGCGGGAAGTGCGTGAAATCTGGTCGGACAAATTGTCCTGACCAGTTGTCTGGCCTCACCAAGGCAGAGATAAAGGCGCGCGGACGCGACGGAAACGCGGCGTTTCAGCCGTGATTCCGGGGCCTCGAACGGGATTTGTCAGGGGATAAAACCCCTCTCTCTAAGAGAGAGGGAGCTCTTAGCTCTTCCGGAAGAACCCGTGGATACGCTCGGCCAAGGCCTGGCTGACGCCTTCGACCTTCACCAGGTCCTCGACGCTGGCCCGGCCCACCCCCTTGGCCGATCCGAACGCATGCAGCAGCGCCTTCTTGCGCCCCGGGCCGACGCCTTCGATCTCGTCGAGCGGGTTCTTCTTCAGGTCCATGGATCGGCGGGTGCGGTGCGCCCCGATCGCGAACCGGTGGGCCTCGTCGCGCAGGCGCTGCAGGTAGTAGAGCACCGGCGACTTGGGCTCGAGCATGAACGGCGTCTGGCCGGGGATGAAGAACCGCTCCAGGCCGGCGTCGCGGTCCGGGCCCTTGGCGACGCCCACGACGGCGATGTCGTCGACGCCCAGGTCGGCCATGATCTCCAGCGCCGCGTCCAGCTGGCCCTTGCCGCCGTCGACCAGCACGAGGTCGGGGCGGTTGGCGTCGTCGCCCTCCTCCTCTTCCTTGACCAGGCGCGAGAAGCGGCGCTTCAGCACCTCCTTCATCATGCCGTAGTCGTCGCCGGGCGTGAGCTCGGTGCTCTTGATGTTGAACTTGCGGTACTGGCCTTTCATGAAGCCTTCCGGCCCGGCCACGATCATGCCGCCGACGGCGTTGGTGCCCTGGATGTGGCTGTTGTCGTAGACCTCGATCCGCTCGGGGGGGGCTTCCAGCTTGAAGGCCTCGCAGACGCCGGCCAGCAGCTTGGTCTGGGCGCTGCCCTCGGCCATCTTCCGCCCCAGCGCCTCGCGGGCATTGGTCAGGGCGTGACCGACCAGGTCGGCCTTCTCGCCGCGCTTGGGCACGCTGATCTCGACCTTGCGGCCGCTCTTCAGGGCGAAGGCTTCGGAGAGGAGGTCGGTCTCGGCCGGCTGGAGGTTGGCCAGGATCAGGCGCGGGATCGGCTTGTCGTCGTAGAACTGGCCGAGGAACGCGGTCAGGATCCGCTGCTCTTCGGTGGTGGTCTCGTCCTCGGATTCATCGGCATTGCCGGTGACGCGCGGGAAGTAGGCGCGGTTGCCCCAGTTCTGGCCGGCGCGGAAGAAGAACACCTGCACGCAGGCCTGGCCGCCTTCGACGTGCAGGGCGACGACGTCGGCCTCGTCCACGGTCTCGGGGTTGATCTGGGTCTCCTGCGCGACGGACGACAGGGCGCGGATGCGGTCGCGCAGGCGGGCGGCGCGCTCGAACTCCAGCTCCTCGGCGGCGGCTTCCATCTCCTTGGCCATGGTCGCCATCACCGCACGGGACTTGCCGCGCAGGAAGGCTTCGGCCTGGTCGACCAGCGCCTGGTAGTCGTCCTTGCCGATCAGGCCGGTGCAGGGGGCGGCGCAGCGCTTGATCTGGTGCAGCATGCAGGGCCGGTCGCGGGCGTCGTAGACGCTGTCGCTGCACGAGCGGAGCAGGAACGCTTTCTGCAGGGTGTTCAGCGTGCGGTTCACCGCCCAGGCGCTGGCGAACGGCCCGAAATAGTCGCCCTTGATCGTGTGGGCGCCGCGGTGCTTGCGCAGCTGGGGCGCGTCGTGGTCGCGGCGGATGACGATCTCGGGGAAGCTCTTGTCGTCGCGCAGCAGCACGTTGAAGCGCGGCTTCAGCTGCTTGATCAGGTTGATCTCGAGCAGCAGGGCGTCGGCTTCGGTGCGGGTGGTGACGAACTCCATCGACCGCGTCGCGTCGACCATGTGGGCGATGCGGTTGGTATGGAAGCGGCCCTGGGCGTACTGCACCACGCGCTTCTTCAGGCTCTTGGCCTTGCCGACGTACAGCACCTCGTCGGCGTCGCCGATCATGCGGTAGACGCCCGGCGCGTCAGGCAGGCGCGTGACCTCGTCCTTGATCAGGGCGGCGCCGATCAGGCGGGGGGAGGCGTCGGTGTCGGTGGTGGTGTCGGTCACGGAGGGAGATATAGGCGAGTCCCGGACGTTCAGCGATCTTCCAGGGTGTGGAAGATACGCAGGATGATCACGTTTTGAGGCTGCACGTCGTACTGGATCACGTAGCTTGTCGCGCCGAAGGGAACGATAAGTTCGCGGAGGTTCTCTGGGATCGAACGGCCGCGTTCTGGGAATTCGCCTAGGGATCTATAGGCCGTGATGATGGTTTCGACCGCCCGGTGCGTGACGTGCGGCGCGCGCTCCTCCAGCCACTGCCTGAGGCGGTCCAAGTCACGTCTCGCCGTCGGCGAGAATTCGACAGTCCTCATTTCCGGATGCGAGGGCGAGGCTCCGGCGGAGGAAGTTCGGCGTCGGTTCCCCAGGACCGCATCCACCGCTCGATGTCCTCAAGGGGAATACCGCCATTGCGGAGGGTCTCATCCGCCTCGCGCCGGAGCTCCGCCCAATAGGCGTCGTCTTCCCTGCGGGCGTCGAGACGGGTCTGGGGGCGATCACCATCGGCCATGTTCTGACTATGTTCCATCCATGGTTTGTCGTCAACGCGCTCCGGCGCTATGACGCGCCCCATGACCACGCGCAGCCTCTTTGTCACGCCGCTCTATGAAGCCTCCCTCGCCGGCGAGAAGGACTTCGAGACCTTCATCGACGAGCTGCACGACGCCTGTATCGCCATCGCCGAGGACGACGACGCCGGCCAGGCCTGGGCTTATAACAAGGGCTATCTGGGCTACACGTCCTACGCCTCGCTGAACGACCTGCCGCAGCGCGACAGCCTGTTCGCCGACCTGAAGAAGAAGCTCGACAAGCACGCCGCCGCCTTCGCCAAGGAGCTCCGGTTCGACCTGGGCGCGGGCAAGCTGGTCATGGACAGCTTCTGGATCAACATCCTGGAGACCGGCGGCCAGCACACCGGTCACATCCACCCCCACAGCGTCATCTCCGGCACGGTCTATGTGACCATCCCGCCGGGCGCCTCGGCCATCAAGTTCGAGGACCCGCGCCTGCCGATGATGATGGCGGCGCCCACCCGCGAGGCTGACGCGCCGGAAGGCCTGCAGCCGTTCGTCTATGTCCAGCCTTCGCCCGGCGCGATCCTGATGTGGGAGAGTTGGCTGCGCCACGAGGTGACGCCCAACCAGGCCGACGAGCAGCGCATCAGCATCAGCTTCAACTACGCTTGGCGGTAGGGCGAATGTCCTTCGGAACCGTTCGGTAAGCGCGGCGCGACTAGAGTGCGCCTCCACCCCGGGGACGAACCGTGCCGCAACATGTTCAACAGCTCTGGTTCGGCGGCCTGTATCTGGCCGTACTCACGCTCGTGGGTGTGTGGATCCTGCTCGGCGGAAATCCACACCCGTTCAAGCCGCCGTTCTGGCCCAATGCCAGCTTCCACGGCTATGCCTGCTACGACGCCTGTAAAGACCATCGGCGCGCCTATGCCTGGGCCGAGCGCGAGGGCGTGACCGACCCCGCCGAGTGCCGCCACCTCTCCCGCGCCTTCTCGGAGGGCTGCAAGGCCTGGGTCCGCGACCGCGCGCCATCCGCGTCGTGATGATCAACGGTTAAGCCGGGAAACTTGACTGGACACTCGGGGGTTGCAGCCCTCGAAGGAGACCCGTCATGGCTCAAGCGCCAGATCACGCCCCCGACCATTCCGGCGACGCTCTCATCATCCAGAAGGTCCAACCGTTCGGTCAGGGGCAGATCGTCCTGACCACGCCGTCGCTGGATCCGGACGGTCGGCTGGAGGACCGCCACTCGGCCTATCACGAGAACCGCTCGCCGCCGCTGGTCTGGACGCCGGTCGAGCACGTGGCCGCCTACGCCATTATCGTCGAGGACCCCGACGCGCCGCGCGAGCATCCGTTCGTGCACTGGCTGATCTGGAACATCCCGGGCGAGGCGACCAGCCTGCCCGAGGGTCTGCCGAACGAGGCCGGGCTGGGCCGGATCGGCGGCGCGACCCAGGGTGTCAACGGCGCGGGCAAGATCGGCTGGTACGGGCCGCGCCCGCCGCCGGGCCACGGCCTGCACCGCTATCACTTCCAGATCTTCGCCCTGGCCGCGCGCCTGACCTTCGGCCCCAACGTCCCGATGGAGACCCTGGTCAGCGCCCTGAAGGGCGACACCCTGGCCGAGGGCCTGCTGGTGGCGACCTACGAGGCGCCGGAGACGCAGTGACTACGGACCGCAGGTCCAGGTCCCCTCGATGACCCGCTTGGCGCCGTCGGCGCGGTCGTAGGTCAGCGCAGCGGGATAGGCCGGAGACTCGCCGCCGCCGGTGGGCTTGCCGGTGATGGCGATCTTAATGGTCTTGCCCTGGCCGCTGAAGGTCGTGCCGTTGACCATGGCGTCGTAGCCGCCGGGCGCGACGATGCGCTCGACATAGGTTCCGACCTTCACCAGGCCGTAGCCCGGCTCCTTCACACCGGAAAAGCCCATCGCATAGAGCAGCGGATCGCTCCCGCCGCCGCTGTTGAAGCTGCACCCCAGCTCGCCCTTCAGGGAATTGGCCTCGAAGTCGGCGCGCAGCAGGGGCGACAGCTGGATCTGCGAGCCATCGCCGCCGACCGTTGCGCCGTCGTTCGGGGCGGCGGTGACGGGCGCGGGCACGGCGGGCGCCACGGCCGGGGTGCGCACCTCGTCCGGCGCTGGCGGCGCGGCGGGCTGGTCCTCGGCCTTCTGTTGCGAACAGGCGGCCAGCGCCAAGGCGGCGGCGATCACGGCGGCGAGGCGGTAGGTCATGGCGTCCCCCAATATCGTTGAGAACGACGTTAGACGACCGCTGGCTCCGCCGCCACCGCACTCGCCTTCCAGCCTCTCTCCAGCACCCAGGCGGCGATCGCCAGCCACAGCAGGCCCAGGAACGCGTGGCCGCGCTGCCAGTAGCCGACGTCATAGCCGGTGCGGATGTTCCACACCCCGGTCAGCAGGGCGAAGACCAGGAACAGGCCGAAGAACCAGCCCAGCGAGAAGTGGGCCAGCCGCCGATAGCCCGGCTTGCCCCACAGGGCCCAGGCGGTGAACAGCGGCGCGAACTGCATGGCCAGCCCGACGCCACAGGCGCGGTGCATCGGATCAGGCCAGTGGAAGACGCCCGCGAAGAAGGCTCCCAGGCCCGTCAGCGCCACGAACAGTCCGGCGAAGGCCGAGACGCGGCGGCGACCGCCGGCCTCTTCCAGCGCATGGGCAAAGCCCGCGCCGGCCAAGAGGCCCGCGATGCCGGCGATCATCATGCCGTAGTTGAAGACCTCGGGCAGGGGCGCCTTGGGGCCGCCCAGCTCGCTGATGAACTGGGCGCCGGCGTCGAAGCCGGGGAACAGCCGCTGGGCGATCCACACGTCGGCCACCATGATGGCCGGCGCGATCACGCCGATCTTCAGGAAGGCGCCGGTGTGGACGGTCAACGCTTGGGTTCCGAGGTCACAAAAGAAGAGGGCGGCAGAATCCCTTCCGCCGCCCTCCGGGTCAATGCTCAAACGTGTCATCCCGGCCGCAGCGAAGCGGAGAGCCGGGACCCAGGGGCAACCGCTGTGCGCCGGCCCTGGGTCCCGGATAGCCTCTGCGAGGCTTCCGGGATGACACGGTGGGTTCTTACTTCGCCGCCGACGGGTGACCGGCCGGGGCGAAGACGTTGCCGAAGAAGTCGCCCTTCTTCCACACCGGACGGGCCGGAGCGTTGGCCAGCTCGCGGGCGATCTCGTAGTTCACCAGTGCGAACTTGGCGGCCGCCTGGTAGTCGATCGGCTGGTTCAGGTCGTCGCCCGGGTGGTGGTAGTTGGTCTTCAGGAAGGTGGTGAAGGCCTTCTCGCCGCCGTTCTGGAAGCCGGTCATCAGGAACACCGAAGGGATGCCCTGCTCGACGAAGCGGTAGTGGTCCGAGCGGGTGAACAGACCTTCTTCCGGCAGCGGATCGCCCGACAGCGCCACGCCCACGCGGGCGCCGGCGTGCTTGACGGCGTCGCCCACGGTCGAGCGGTCGGCGCCGAACGCGATCACGTCGGTGAACGGGTACAGCAGCACCGGCATGTCCAGGTTCACGTCGGCGGCGATGTTGGCCTTCGGCACGGTTGGGTTGTTGGCGAAGTAGTCCGAACCGACCAGACCCTTCTCTTCACCGGTCACGGCCAGCAGGATGATCGAGCGCTTGGGGCGCATCTTGCTGTTCTTGAAGCCGCGCGCGACCTCCAGCAGCGTGGCGATGCCCGAGGCGTTGTCCAGGGCGCCGTTGTTGATGCGGTCTTCGCCCGGCTTGGCGTTGTCCTTGATGCCGATGTGGTCGAGGTGGGCCGACAGGATGATGGTCTGGGCCTTCAGCGTCGGGTCCGAACCCTCGATGATGCCGACGACGTTGCTGCTCTCGCGCTTCTCGATCTCGGTCTTCAGGCTGATCTTGACCTTGCCCGGCAGGGCGAAGCCCTTGACCGCGCCGGCCGGGGTCTCGGCCTGTTCCAGGATCGTGGTCAGCGGCGTGGCCGAGCCGGCGAACAGCTTCTCGGCGCCGGTCAGGCTGATGGTGGCCAGCGACGGGGCCGACGGCGCGCGGATGGCGCCGACGTCCTGGGCGTTGCGCCAGATCACCCGCCATTCCTTCATGCCGGCCAGGCCGCGCGCGAACGGACGGCGCTTTTCGCTGCTGGTGGTCGGGATGATCAGCACGCCGACGGCGCCGCGCTTGGCGGCTTCGACGCGCTTGGTGTTGGGATTGCTGAAGTGGGCGCGTTCCTCGGTCTGGATCGAGGTCGGGGCGCCGGTCAGGATGACGACGACCTTACCCTTCACGTCCAGGCCCGCGTAGTCGTCGCGACCGCGCGAGGGATCGACCACGCCAAAGCCCGCGAACACCAGCGGCGCGTCGACATTGACGTCGGCGGCCTGGGCCTGGGAGCCCGGCAGGTAGTCTTCACCGTACTTCAGGGCGACGGCCTGGCCATCGGCGCCAGTGACGCTGATCGCGCCGTCGGTGGCCGGTCGGTGGGCCAGCAGCGGCACGTGCTGCTGATAGCTGACGCCGGTGGTCAGCTTGTCGCCGGCCGGCTTGACGCCCAGCAGGGCGTATTGGGCGGCGACATAGTTGGCGGCGATGTCGTAGCCGCGCGTGCCGGCCTCGCGGCCTTCCATGGCGTCGTCGGCCAGGAAGGTCATGTGAGCCTTGATGGCCTCGGCCGACGGCGTGAAGTCCGAAGCCGGAGCGGCTTTCTTAGCAGCGGCCGGAGCCGGCTTGGCGGGCGTGGCGGCGAGGACCGGTTGAGCGGCCATGAGCAGGGCGGCGCTGGCGAGCGCGGCGCGGCGCGTAAACGACATGTCTGTGATGAGCCTTCTTGAAAGGCAGGCCGCCCCCGGCCCGCGTCAGGGGGCGAACCATGTCGGCGCTGTGACGGCTTGTCGAGACGCGCGGACCTGAACGTTTTGTAATGTTGGGCAGGATTTCCCGCCGCGAACGGCGTTCTCGCAACAGGGCTCGCGCGGCGGGCGAGGCCAAGGCCAGCAACGGCCCCCGCCGGTTCGGTTAGCGGCAGATTCACCCTGTTCGCAACCTCGATCTGGGGCCCCGAAACATGGTTAACCCGCGTAAAAAATTATGACCAAGGTGTGAATTTTACCATTTTTGGTTGCAACCGCTTAACCCAACCGGCGCGATAACCAACGTCAACAACGGCAATTCCTTTGGGGGACAAACCGATGCAGGCAATTTCGATCGCAGCCTCCGGCATGATGGCCGCCGCCGACCGCCTCCACGCCTCGGCCCAACGCGTGGCATCGGCGGACGCCCAGGCCGATCGCGCCCAGACCCTCGGGGACGTCGACTACGTCAACGAGCGCGTCCAACAGATCGGCGCCGCCACCGACTTCAAGGCTAATGCGGCGGTGATCCGCACGGCCGACGAAATGACCGGAGCCCTGCTCAACCTCAAGGTCTGAGCCGGTTCCTGAGCAGGGCCTTTAGGCCCGCTCCCACGTAGTTAGAGCCCGGTCAGCCGGTGCGGTCTCTGCCGCAGCGGATGGGCTCTAGCGGCCGGACGCCCAAAGCGCGCCCCCCTTGCAGAGGGCGTTCGGCAGCCGCCTCCCGCTTTGCCCCCTAGTCTTGCGGGAGGCGGCCCCCCACTCTGGTTTCCCCTTCTCCCCTTGCGGGAGAAGGTGGCCCGAAGGGCCGGATGAGGGGTTGAAAGCCCTGTCCGACGCGCCGTGCGACCCCTCACCCGACCGCCTTCGGCGGCCACCCTCTCCCACAAGGGGAGAGGGGTTGTTGCGCGTTGATGTTCATGTATTGTTCTCATTATGGTGGAGCGATCGGTCGCCTTTGCTAGACGGTTGAGGCGCGATGCGCCGGCCATGGAGCGTGTGCTCTGGCGGCTGCTGCGCGATCGGCGGCTCGAGGGTCTGAAATTCCGACGGCAGTTGCCGGTTGGTCGATACGTTGCCGACTTCGTGTGTCTCCGCCATCGGCTGATCGTGGAGCTCGACGGACCTCACCACGATCAAGCGAGCGACGCTCAACGCGATGCCTGGCTGAACGCGCAAGGCTTTCGAGTCCTACGCTTCAAGAACGAACAGCTGAACGCCCCCGACGACGTACTCGGCATGATCCTCGACGCGGTCGCCGCTCCCCCTTCTCCCCTTGCGGGAGAAGGTGTCGGCGCAGCCGACGGATGAGGGGTCGCACAAACGAAAACCGCCGCGACTGGCTGTGAGGCCAGTCGCGGCGGATGCTGTCTTCAACCCCTCACCCGACCCGCTGCGCGGGCCACCCTCTCCCGCAAGGGGAGAGGGAAAACTACTTCGCCTTGTCCATCAGACCCGCAAACCGTTCGAACAGGTACAGGCTGTCCGTCGGGCCGGGCGAGGCTTCCGGGTGGTGCTGGACCGAGAACACCGGCTTGTCGGCCAGCTGGATGCCGGCGTTGGTGCCGTCGAACAGCGAGACGTGGGTCTCTTGCACCGGAGCGGGCAGGCTCTCGCTGTCCACGGTGAAGCCGTGGTTCATCGAGACGATCTCGACCTTGCCGGTGGTCAGGTCCTTGACCGGGTGGTTGGCGCCATGGTGGCCCTGTTCCATCTTCACGGTCTTGGCGCCCAGGGCCAGGGCCAGCATCTGGTGACCCAGGCAGATGCCGAACACCGGCTTGCCGCTCTCGACCAGCTTCTGGATCTCGGGAACGGCATAGGCGCCGGTCGCGGCCGGGTCGCCGGGGCCGTTGCTGAGCAGCACGCCGTCCGGGTTACGGGCCAGGATGTCCTCGGCCGAGGTGTTGGCTGGCACCACCGTGGCGCGCGCGCCGACATGGGCCAGGGCGCGCAGGATGTTGCGCTTCACGCCGTAGTCCAGGACGACCACTTCGTACTTGGGCTTGTCCAGCTTGGCGTAGCCTTCCGGCCACGACCACAGGCCCTCGTCCCAGGTGAAGGTCTGGGTGGTCGAGGCGTCCTTGGCCAGGTCCAGGCCTTCCAGGCCGGCCCAGGCCTTGGCCTTGGCGACCAGGGCGTCGAGGTCGAACTTGCCCTCGGGCGAGTGGGCGATGACGCCGTGCGGCATGCCGGTCTCGCGGATCTTGCGGGTCAGGGCGCGGGTGTCGATGCCGGCCAGGCCGATGACGCCGCGGGTCTTCATCCAGCTGTCGAAGTCGCTGCCGGCGCGCCAGTTGGCGTGGTCGGTGGGGATGTCACGGAACAGCGCGCCGCGGGCGGCGGTCTCGGCCACGCCGGTGATCTGCTCGACGTCCTCGACATTCGTGCCGACATTGCCGATGTGCGGGAAGGTGAAGGCGACGATCTGGGCCATGTAGGACGGGTCGGTCAGGATCTCCTGATAGCCCGTCATGGCGGTGTTGAAGCACACCTCGCCAACCGCGTCGCCGACCGCGCCGCAGCCCACGCCTTGCAGGATGGTGCCGTCGGCCAGGGCCAGAACGCCGGTAACGCCGGGGAGAAGGTCTTGGGACATTCTTGGGAGCGCTCCTACACGCGGTGGGGTGGGACTATTTTTGCAAAAAAGCGGGCTGGGAGTAACCCCGGCCCGCCGCGCAAACGGCGCGGTGTCTAGGGGGTATGGGGGAGGGGGTCAACCCCTGCTGATCACGCGGATTTCGCTTGCTTCCACATTCCCGTGATCGGTGAACGCTTGCCCTCGCGCGGGGGCCTGAAAAGCCCTTATGGTAGAAGGCTTCCAAGCAAAACGAACAGACGAACACGGGAGGACGGACCCATGCTCGAACTGCGCCCGAATTGCGAGTGCTGTGACGCCAACCTGCCGCCCGACAGCGACGCGGCCCGAATCTGCACCTTCGAACACACCTTCTGTGCCGACTGCGCTGACGTGCGGTTCGAGACGGCGTGCCCGGATTGCGGGGGCGGACTGGTCGCGCGGCCGATCAGGCCCGAAAGCCAGCTGCATCGGTATCCGGCGTCGCTGAGGCGGGTGAACCGGGGGCATCGGTATACGGTGCGCCGAAGCGAGGATGAGCGGCCGGCGGGCTGGGCTTAGGTCGGCGCTGGCCCCTCCACCGGCTTCGCCGGTCCCCCTGCCCCAAGCGGGGGGGGAGAGAAGGCTCCTTACACGGTGGTTTTGCATCGCTCCGCCCCGCTTGGGGGCGGACAGACCTCGCGCAGCGAGGTCAGGCGGGGGCCTGTGCGGCCTATCCAGGCCAGCGCCTCCAGTGGTCTGACATTATTGTCCGAGTAATGGGCTGTGCCGGCTCCGTGCGGCATCGGCGCTGACCTCCGCCACCCCATAAGGTCTGCCACCTGGCGAGGATATCTATCCTCCGACCATTCCCGAATGTTCGCGCGAACATTCGCCCAAAAACGCCAATCTCACCCTCGGTCACCTTCTCCGCACACGCCCTGTAGCGTGGCGCCGGCGCCGCAGCCCTGTGTCAAAGGTCCGACGATAATCCGCCGATAAGGTCTGACCACCTTGACCTAATAGGACTTACCTCGTAACGCTGTTCATTGTGACCGCTACCACCGCCGTATGGGGCGTGAACGTTGGCATGGGAAGGCCAGCGGACCCCACGGCGGCAACGAACAAGTGCGCAGAGCACCGTCTCTTAGGGGAGAAACATGCCGTCCATTCGCCGCCACTATTCCGCCCGCTCCACGACCATGCGTCTGGCTCTGATCGGCGCGACGTGTCTGACCAATATCGCCATGGCCCAAGCAGCCCAGGCGCAGACCGCGCCGGCCGCCGCCTCCGACACCGTCGAGGAAGTGGTCGTCACCGGCTTCCGCAAGTCGCTGGCCGACTCGACCAACGCCAAGCGTGACAGCGTCGCCTTCACCGACTCGGTCTTCGCCGAAGACATCGGCAAGTTCCCGGACCTGAACATCGCCGAGTCGCTGAACCGGATCCCCGGCGTGCAGCTGACCCGCGAGATCAACGGCGACGGCCTGAACGTCGCCATCCGGGGCCTGGGCACCAACTTCACCAAGATCCTGCTGAACGGCGCCCAGGCCGCCGTCGCCTCGTCGGGCCGCACCGACGGCCAGAACCAGAACCGCGAAGTCGACCTGGATCTGTATCCGACCGAGCTGTTCACCCGCCTGGACGTGTCCAAGACCCCGACCGCCGGTCAGGTCGAGGGCGGCGTCGCCGGCGTGGTCAACATGCGCAGCGCCCGGCCGTTCGACTACAAGGTCGGCCAGCAGCTGGTCTATTCGATCCAGGCTGGCGAGAACTCGGAAGACGGCCGCACCAGCCCGCGCGCCTCGCTGCTGGCCAGCAAGACGTTCGAGACCGCCGCTGGCGAGTTCGGCATCCTGATCGGCGGCGCCTGGGCCCGCAACAAGTCCACCACGACCGGCTTCGAGACGATCGGCTGGACCAACGCCAACATGACCTGCACGGGCTGTAACGTCACGGCGGGCAACGGCTTCAACTGGGCCGGGACGGTTCCGGTCGGCGTGACCGGCAATGGTCTGACCCCGGGCCAGACAATCGACAACGCCCTGCTGGCCTCGCTGAACCCGGGCACCACCCTGGTCCAGCTGTCCGACGCGCAGCTGCCGCGCCTGGGTCGTGACTCGTGGAGCTCGGGCGAGCGCAACCGCAACAGCTACATCGCCTCGCTGCAGTACCGTCCGAACGACAATCTCGATATCTACCTCGACACGATGTACTCGGAAGCGCATCGCGAGTTCGAGCGCATCGACATGAACTGGTCGGTGCGCAACTCCAACTTCATGGTCCCGGTGGGCGTGAAGGTCGACAGCAACAACGTCGTCACCGAAGGCACCTTCCTCAACTCGCAGTTCTTCCTCGAGTACCGCCCGTACGTGGAAGACGTCGAGGTCCTGAACGTGAACCCCGGCTTCAGCTGGAAGGCCAATGACTGGATCAAGGTCGACGGCCAGGTGAACTGGAGCCGTTCGGTCTTCTTCCGTGAAGCCCCGACGGTGCTGTTCAACAGCCCGCTGAACAGCGGCCTGAACGTCACCTACAAGAACGACGGCAACAAGCCCTCGATCACCCCGTCCAAGAGCCTGAACGACCCGAACCTGGGTTGGACCTGGGCCGGCGGCCGCGTGAACGTCCAGAACGAAAAGCGCGTCACCTTCACCAAGGGCGCCCACTTCGACGTGACGTTCGGCGAAGACAAGAACATCAACTTCAAGGTCGGCGCGGCCTATGACGACGTCGGTCGCCGCATCACGGCCATCGACAACTCGGGTCGCTGGCAGACCTTCACCTGCGGCGGCGGCGGCGTCACCCCGCAGAGCCCGGCCCCGTCGCCAACCCCGGCCTGCGACGGCCGCGCCGGTTCGGCCGTCACCTCGGCCACCCTGGCCAGCTTCATCAAGGCCGGTCCGATCGGCTTCGTGACCCTGGACAAGGACAAGTTCTTCGCGGCCACCAACTACGACGCGTTCAACGCGGCCGCGCCGTTCTCGTCCTCGGCCGCCACCGGCGCGGCTTCGGGCTACATCCGTGAGAAGACCTCGGGCGCCTATATCGAGATGAACGGCGTGGCCCAGATCCTGGACCGCGACCTGCGCTTCAACGCCGGCGTCCGCTACTACGACACCGAGCAGACGATCGAAGGCCCGCAGACCGTCAACGGCGTGCTCTCGTTCCTGCAGCGCACGACCAAGTACGACGGCATGCTGCCCTCGTTCAACGCCGCCTTCGACCTGGCCGACAACATCGTGCTGCGGGCCAGCGCCTCGCGGTCGATGACTCGTCCCAACCCGTCGGCCATGCTGCCGGGCACGGTGTTCTCCGATCCCTCGGCCCAGCAGGCCACGCAAGGCAATCCCAGCCTGCAGCCGTACTTCTCGAACAACTTCGACCTGGGCGGCGAGTGGTACACCGGCGGCGCCGGTTATGTGGGCGTGGCCTTGTTCCGCAAGGAGCTGACCGGCTTCACCATCAACGGCAACAACACCATCCCGTTCGCCCAGTTGGGCGTGCCGTATGACCAGCTGACCAACCTGCAGCAGCAGGCGATCACCAACCGTGGTGGCCCGAACGCGGCCACCGTGACGGTGACCCAGCAGGTCAATGCCGATGGCGTCCTGACCATCCTGGGCCAGGAAGTCACCTGGGTGCAGCCGCTGGACTTCCTGCTGAAGGGTTCGGGCTTCACCGCCAACGCCACCCACGTCGAGCAGAACCCGCGCGGTAACGGCGCCCCGGCCCAGGCCGTCGGCATCTCGCCGTGGACCTACAACATCACCGGCTACTACGAAGACCACGGCGCGACGCTGCGACTGTCGTACGTCTGGAACGACGCCCAGATCTCGTCGGGCAACAACCAGAACGGCATCCCGTTCGCGACCCTGAACACCGAGGCCCGCGGTCAGTTCGACTTCTCGGCCAGCTACCAGTTCAAGAACCTGCCGACCCAGCCGCGCGTCACCCTGGATGTCATCAACATCACCAAGGAAGAGCAGCGCAGCAACTTCTACTGGGAGAACGCCATGTTCACCCAGTACCAGCCCGGCCGTCAGGTCATCCTGGGCATCCGGGGCAAGTTCTAGGATTTGAAGTTCCCTCTACCCGCCGGCCGCGTTCCCTGGGTCGGCGGGGTTCTTTTCCAACCCCATTCGCGCGCGGGATCCTAGTCACTGCCTCCCCTCGCGCGTGGCCCTTACGGCGTGCCTTCCCACCGAAGGCGCGCCGTTCTTTTTTGGGCGAAAGGACAATCTGTCGCGGTTGTGTGACTGTGGCGGAATCTGGGCGTTAACTACCTCCGGTGCAGGGTCGGGCTTGTAAGGAGCCCCCATGACCCACCTCGACCCCGCTGCCGCCAAGATCGCCGCGATGTCCGCCAAAATCGCCCTCGGCGTTGGCGAGACCGTGCTGAACCTGGCCCTGTCGGCGGCCGTGCCGGTCAGCATCGTGGTCTTCGTGGCGCTGACCTTCTAAGGCGGGTCGACCTCAGGCTTTGAGCTCCCTCAAATCCGACTATCCCCGCGAAAGCGGGGATCCAAGCCGAGTCAGAGGATCCTCGCTCGGTCTCACCCCATCCTGAAATCCAGCTTGGATCCCCGCTTTCGCGGGGATGATCGGTGATGGGGAGGCTTGTTGATCTCGCTGGAAGTCGATCCGACTTGAGGCGTCCAGGGCCGGCCTCCGCCAACTTTTTTCCATCGCGAAAATCCAGGCCCGACAAGGGTTTGGCATTTATTTGTCGCGAAATATATTATTGCGACATCTTTTTCTCTGGACAAGCGGATCGCCTCGGGTTTATCCATTTCGTTATCGCGATAAACATTGTCGCTAACCGAAATCCGAGGGAGATCCAAATGACTCAGTTCCGCACCCTGATCGCTTCCGCCGCCGCCCTGACCCTGGCCGCCGGCTTCGTTCCCGCCCAAGCCGCGCCGAAGGCGCCCGTGAAGAACGTCGTGCTGGTGCACGGCGCCTTCGCGGACGGCTCGGGCTGGGCCGGCGTCTACAAGATCCTCAAGAAGGACGGCTACAACGTCACCATCGTCCAGAACCCGACCACCTCGCTGGCCGACGACGTGACGGTGACCAAGCGCGCCCTGGCTCAGCAGGACGGCCCGGCCATCCTGGTCGGCCACTCGTACGGCGGCGTGGTGATCTCGGAAGCCGGGACTGACGCCAAGGTCGCGGGCCTCGTTTATGTCGCCGCCTTCGCTCCGGACGCCGGCGAGTCGATCGCCACGCTGACCGCCAAGCCGGTCCCCGGCGCCCCGGTTCCGCCGATCCTGCCGCCGCAGGATGGTTTCGTGTCGCTGGACCGCGCCAAGTTCGCCGCCGCCTTCGCCGCCGACGTCGATCCCGCCCAAGCCGCCTTCATGGCGGACAGCCAGGTGCCGTGGAGCATCAAGGCCGTCAGCGGCGCGGTCACCCAGCCGGCCTGGAAGGTCAAGCCCAGCTACTATCTGCTGGCCACCGAAGACCTGATGATCCCGCCCGTCGCCCAGCGCGCCCAAGCCACCCGCGCCGGGGCCAAGATCACCGAGGTCGCCGGCAGCCACGCGGTCTTCATCTCCAAGCCGGAAGCCGTGGCCAAGCTGATCGAGGACGCCGCGCAAGGTAAGTAAGGCGGCCGCACGGAAAGAAGCCCCGGAACGCTTGGCGCTCCGGGGCTTGTCCGCGTCTAGAGGTCGCCTCGGCCGCGCAGGCGTGACCAGTGGTCGGTGTCGGGCGCCTCATCGTAGAGCGCCTGGTCCAGATGGACGAGGATCCGCGCGGCGCCGAACACCATCAGCCAGACCAGCGCGAAGAACCGGATCAGGTCGGCGTGGGGCGGCACGTGGGCGCTCCAGGCGATCAGGCCGGCGAAACCGCCTAGGCCCACGATCATCAGGACCAGCAGCAAGCGGCGATGGGCGGGGGATCGGGCGGTCATGACGCTTGAGATACCGCCGGGCCGCGTAAGGGCGCTGTTCGGAAAACCGCTCTCCGGCATAAACGCAACATAAGCTGTGACGGACATAAGGATATCCTTATGTGATTTTCGTGCTAGGCTCGCGGCCATGACCACGATCACCACCGTCGGCGTCGACGCCGACGACACCCTCTGGCACTGCGAGAGCAAGTTCCGCCTGTCGCATGCCCGATTCCTGGACCTGCTGTCCGACCACGGCGATCCCGAGAAGATCGAGAGCCAGCTGCTGGCCGTCGAGAAGCGGAACCTGCGGGTCTATGGCTACGGGGCCAAGGGTTTCACCCTGTCGATGATCGAGACGGCGCTGGAGGTCACCGACGGCGCGGTCGACACCCGCGTGATCCGCGAGATCCTGGCCGTGGGCCGCGAGATGCTGACCGAGCCGATCGAGCCGCTGCCCGGCGTCGAGAAGGCGCTGTCGGCGCTGTCGGATCGCTATCGCCTGATCCTGATCACCAAGGGCGACCTCCTGCACCAGGAGCAGAAGCTGGCCTCGTCGGGCCTGGGCGACTTCTTCGTGGCGGTGGAGATCGTGTCGGAGAAGGACGCGGGGACCTATCGCCGGGTGTTCGACCGCTACGGCACGGGCGCCGAGCAGGCGGTGATGGCCGGCAACTCGATGAAGTCCGACATCCTGCCGGCCCTGGAAGCCGGCTGCTGGAGCGCCCTGATCCCGTATCCGCTGGTCTGGGCCCACGAGGCCGCCGAGGCCCCGGTGGGGCACGAGCGGTATGTGGAGCTGGGGAGTATCAGCGAGCTGCCGGGCTGGGTGGACAGCCTGCGCGGCTAGCAAAATAACCGTGTCATCCCGGCCGCAGCGAAGCGGAGAGCCGGGACCCAGGGGCAACCGCAGTGCGCCGACCCCTGGGTCCCGGATCGGCTACGCCGTCCGGGATGACACGGATTTTTTCCCCAGCTTCGCCATCCAGTCGCGCGCCGGGCGTTCGAAGCCGATCAGCGACAGGTAGGCGATCGGGAACAGCGCCACGATCCACACCAGGCACCACAGGCGCATGGCGTCTCCGTTGAGACGCCACATCCCGAAGCCGACCCAGTTCAGCGCCACCTTCAGCGCGATCGGGTGCAGCAGGTAGAGGCTGAAGCTGAGCTGCGCCCACGGGGCCATGGCCTTGCTGACACCGCCCTGGACGCCTTGCGCGTCAGCCGCGACGCCGGCCAGGCCGACGGCGTAGATCACCAGCAGCAGGGCGGTGCGCGACGCGCCCATGCCGGACGCGACAACGAACGCCGCCAGCAGCGCCCACATGACGAAGCGGGCGTAGGGGAGTTTGGCCAGCTGATCGCGCAGCTGGAACGCCAGCATGCCCAGCATGAAGCCCGGCACGGCGCGGGCCACGCCCATGTTGAAGGTCCACTGCGAGAAGGTCTCGCCGGTGCGTGAAATCCACAGCAGGAGCAGCAGGCTGCCGATGGCGGTCGTCGCCGTGGCCCAGGCGCCGCGGGCGGTGATCCAGAACAGCGCGGGCAGGGCGATATACAGCCCCATCTCGGCGCTGATCGCCCAGCTGACGAAGTTCCAGGTCTGGGCCTTGCAGGTTCCCCAGGCGTGGATGAACAGCACGTTCTGCGGGATGCAGGTCACATCGTAGCGCGACGGGTCCCGCTCGTTCAGCACCCCGACCCAGCTGAGCGCCGCGATGACGACGAACACCAGCATGGTCGCCCAGTGCAGCGGGCCGAGGCGGGCGACGCGCTTCTGCAGGAAGTCGCGGTACTTGGCGGTGGTGGTCAGCTTGCCGGTATAGATCGCCGCCATCACGTAGCCGGAGATCAGGAAGAACAGGTCCACGATCAGGCTGAAGCTCTTGATCGTGTCGTCGGCGACTTGCCACTGGCCGTCGAGGTTGATGAACCGGTTGAAGTGGAACACCACGATCATCACCGCGCCCACGATCCGCAGGGCGTCCAGGTGCAGCATCTGGTCGGAGTCGGGTTTTAGAGGCGGGAGCTTCGGCATGGTGGAAGCTGTGGCATGGGAAGTGCGCGGCGGCCAGATAGATGCTCCCCCGCGATGCGGGGGAGCTGTCGCGGAGCGACTGAGGGGGCTAGCTGGAGCGAGGCCGAGCTAGCCCCCTCCGGCCCTCTGGGCCACCTCCCCCGCATCGCGGGGGAGGATCTGGGCGCTTTACGCCGCCACCCGCCACGCCCCCGGCGTCCGTCCCGTCAGCGCCTTCACATCTCGCGTCATGTGCGCCTGATCCGTGAACCCGACCTCCGCCGCGATCCCCGCCAGCGTCTCGGCCGTGCTGGTGATCATCCCCCACGCCCGCCGCGCCCGCGCCTCGACGCGATACCGTGACGGCGCGACGCCATAGGCCTGGCGGAACCAGCGGAAGGCGGTCTCGCGGGTGACGCCGTGGTCGCGGGCCCAGGCCTCGATGGCCAGGTCCGAGGCGTCCGACAGGGCGGCGGCCATGCGGTCGGGGGCGTCGGCGAGGGCGGCGCGGCCGGCCTCCCAGTGGGTGGCGAGATAGGCCGTGGCGGCGACGGGGTCGCGCTCGGCCAGGCGGACCAGCGTGTCCGGATCGGCGAGGCGGGCGATAGCGAAGGCCGGGGTGGTAGTCAGCGGCAAGTTCAGCACCACCGCGCGGCGGCCGGGGGCTGGATTGAAGTGGGCGCTAAAGGCGGCGTGGACCAGCACGTCGCCGGCCTCGACCCGGAACCGACCGCGCTCGCCGGCTTCCTCATAGCCGCCCTCCAGGACCACGGCGGCGTAGGGGGCCGCGTGCAGGTGGCGGGGGATGGCGTCGGCGGGGAGGGTGTGCCGGAGGGGCGGATGCATTGGGCGAACGTAGTGCGCCGAACGCGTCGCGCCAGTTAAACCCGTGTCATGGGGTTAGATCGCCACCCGCTTGGCGATCGCGCTGCGCCGCGCCTTCGTCTCCTGCTGCGCGCGCTGCACCGCTTCGGTCTCGGTCGCATGCAGCAGGTGGTCGATCACTCGCTCCAGGTGATCGCGCATCGCCTGCCGCGCCGCGGCCGGATCCCGCGCCTTCAGCGCATCCACCACCCGGCGGTGCTCGACGATGCGAGGCTCCAGGCCCATGCCGCGAGCCCGCGTCAGGATGTTCCGCGCCAGGGGCGAGCGGTTGCGCCAGTCCCACAGGTTCTCGATCGTGGCGATGATCGCGCCGTTGCCGGTGGCGCGGGCGATGGTCAGGTGGAACTCGCGGTCGGCGTCCTCGCCGCTGATCTCCTCCTCGTCGTGCATGCGCTGGAGGAGGGCTTCCAGGCCCTCGATCTGCTCGTCGCTGATCGAGGTGGCGGCCAGGGCGGCGGCCTCGCCCTCGAACAGGCGGCGGGCCTCGATCAGCTCGAAGGCGCCGATCTCGAAGTCGATCTCGGCCGACGGGGCCACGGGGCGGACATTGCCGGTGACATAGATGCCCAGGCCATGGCGGGCCTCGATCATGCCCAGCATTTCCAGGGCGATCATCGCTTCGCGTAGGGTGGGGCGCGAGACCCCAAACTGTTCGGCCAGCTCACGCTCGGTCGGCAGGCGGTCGCCCAGCTTGTACTGCCCCGCCTCGATGGCGTCGGCCACGGAGTCGGCGATCTTGCGGTAGAGCTTGACGTTGTCTGACATGGCTCGAGGGGGCTTTTAGAGACGCTGGCGGGGGCGGATTCCATGAATCACTACCACGGAGATCCGCGCGAATTGTCCTACTTTCTCTCCCTTTTCGCCGAATGGTCAGATCACCAGTCGTGCATGGACCCGTCCAGGCGGCGAGCGACCGGCAGATAGGCGCGCTGGTAGGGATATTTCGCCGCCAGCGCTTCGTCGATGTCGACGCCCAGGCCCGGCGCCTCGCCCGGATGCAGCATGCCGTCCGAGAACGTGTAGGCGTGCGGGAACACCGCGTCGGTCTCGGGCGTGTGGCGCATATATTCCTGGATGCCGAAGTTGGGGATCGACAGGTCGAAATGCAGGGCCGCGCCCATGCAGACCGGCGACAGGTCGGTGGCCCCATGGCAGCCGGTGCGCACGTGATAGAGGTCGGCGAAGCTGGCCAGCTTCTTCAGGTGGGTGATCCCGCCGGCGTGGACCACGGTGGCGCGGATGTAGTCGATCAGCTGTTCCTCGATCAGCTGCTTGCAGTCCCAGACCGAGTTGAAGATCTCGCCCACGGCCAGCGGCGTCGTGGTGTGCTGGCGGATGATCCGGAAGCTCGATTGGTTCTCGGCCGGGGTGGCGTCCTCCATCCAGAACAGGCGGTAAGGCTCCAGGTCCTTGCCCAGGCGGGCGGCCTCGATCGGGGTCAGGCGGTGGTGCACGTCGTGCAGCAGGTGGACGTCGTCGCCCAGCGCCGCGCGGGCCGCCTCGAACAGGGCCGGGGCGCTGCGCAGGTAGCGCTCGGTCGACCAGACGGTCTCCTTGGGCAGGTCGCTGTCGGCCGGCTCGTAGAAGAAGCGGTCCTTGGAGACGCCATAGGCGCCCTTCATGCCGGGCACGCCCGTCTGCAGGCGGATGGCCTTGTAGCCCTGGCCGGCATAGTGGCGGGCGTTCTCGATCGTCTCCTCGATGGTCTCGCCATTGGCGTGGCCATAGACCATCACCCCCGTGCGGCAGGCGCCGCCCAGCAGCTGGTAGACCGGCAGGCCGGCGATCTTGCCCTTAATGTCCCACAGCGCCATGTCGACCGCGGCGATGGCGGCCATGGTCACCGGGCCCCGGCGCCAATAGGCCCCGCGATACAGGAACTGCCAGATGTCTTCGATCTGGTGGGCGTCGCGGCCGATCAGGCAGGGGATGACGTGCTGGGTCAGATAGGCCTCGACCGCCAGTTCGCGGCCGTTCAGCGTGGCGTCGCCGATGCCGTAGACGCCTTCGTCGGTCACGATCTTCAGGGTGACGAAGTTGCGCCCCGGACACGTGACGATGGTCTTGGCGGCGATGATCTTGGGCATGAGACGCTTTTGCTGAAATCCGCGGGCGGGACGAAAGACCGAGGGCGCGCCAAACTTGCGGGCGCGGGCGTCCAATCTTCCTCCCTGCCTATCGGTTTACCGCTACCATGAGGCTTGTCAACCCAGTGGTCTGACCACTAAGGAGTAGAGACCCGACCTTTGAGATCGGGCGTGCGTGGGAGTGAAGCGAATGCGGTTGCTGGCTTTGGTGCTGGGCCTGGTCCTGGTCGGTTCCGCTGCCCGGGCCGAGGACGGCTATGACCTGTGGCTGCGCTATAAGCCGGTCGAGGCCGCCGCCAAGACGCCGTACGCCGCCCGCGCGGCCGCCATCGCGCCGGTCGCCAACACCCCGACGCTGAAGGTCGCTCGCGCCGAGCTGGAGCGGGGCCTCACCGGCCTGGTCGGCAAGCCCGCCAGCGCCGCCGCCGGCTCCCGCGACGGGGTCATCCAGCTGACCGTCGCGCCGCAAGCCGGCCTCGGCGACGAGGGCTATCGCATCCGCACCACGGCGGTGAACGGCAAGAAGACCACGGTCATCGCCGCGTCCAAGGACATCGGCGTCCTGTACGGCGTGTTCCGCTACCTGGAACTGATCCAGACCCGCCAGCCGGTCGAGAGCCTCGACATCGCCTCTTCGCCCAAGGTGAAGCTGCGCATGCTGAACCACTGGGACAACCTGAACCGCACGGTCGAGCGCGGTTATGCCGGCCAGTCGATCTTCGACTGGTGGCGGCTGCCCGGCCATGTCGATCCGCGCATGGTCGACTATGCCCGCGCCAACGCCTCGATCGGCATCAACGGCACGGTGCTGAACAACGTCAACGCCAAGGCCGACAGCCTGACCCCGGCCTATATCGCCAAGGCCGCCGCCCTGGCCGACACGTTCCGGCCCTACGGCATCCGGGTCTATCTGTCGGCCCGCTGGTCGGCCCCGGTCGAGCTGGGCGGCCTCAAGACCGCCGACCCGCTGGACCCGGCCGTCGCCGCTTTCTGGAAGGCCAAGGCTGACGAGATCTACAAGGCCATTCCCGACTTCGGCGGTTTCCTGGTGAAGGCCAATTCCGAGGGCCAGCCCGGCCCGCAGGACTATGGCCGCACCCATGTCGACGGGGCCAACATGCTGGCCGACGCGGTCGGCAATCGCGGCGTCGTGATCTGGCGGGCCTTCGTCTATTCGCACGAACAGCCCGACGACCGCGCCAAGCAGGGCTACAACGAGTTCAAGCCGTTCGACGGCCAGTTCCGCGACAACGTGGTCATCCAGGTCAAGAACGGCGCGATCGACTTCCAGCCGCGCGAGCCGTTCCACCCACTGTTCGGGGCCATGCCGAAGTCGAACCTCGGCATGGAGTTCCAGATCACCAAGGAATATCTCGGGTTCTCGACGCACCTCGTCTATCTCGGCCCGATGTACGAGGAGACCCTGCGCGCCGACACGATGGCCAAGGGCAAGGGCTCGACGGTGGCCAAGGTGGTCGACGGTCAGCTGGACGGCCGCAAGCTGACCGTGATGGCGGGGGTGGCCAATATCGGCACGGACCGCAATTGGTCGGGCTCGCAGTTCGACCAGGCCAACTGGTACGTCTTCGGCCGCCTGGCCTGGGATCCGGAGGCCTCGACGAAGGACATCGCGACCGACTGGGCGAAGATGACCTTCAGCAACGACCCGCGCTTCGTGAAGCCGGTCGTCGACATGATGATGGGCTCGCGCGAGGCGACGGTCGACTACATGACCCCGCTGGGCCTGCACCACCAGATGGGCCGCAGCCACCACTACGGCCCCGGGCCGTGGGTCGCCGGCGGCGAGCGCGCCGACTGGACCAGCGTGTACTACGCCAAGGCCGGGCCGGACGGGGTTGGCTTTGATCGCACGCCGACGGGGAGCAATGCGACGGCTCAATACGCGCCGGCGGTGGGGGCGTGTTTCGCCGACCTCAAATGCGTGGATGAGAAGGACCTGCTGTGGTTCCACCACCTCTCCTGGGACTACCGGCTGAAGTCGGGTGACACGCTGTGGGACGGCTTGGTGAAGCGCTACGGGCTGGGCGTGAAGTATGTCGACGACATGGAGACGACCTGGGCGGGGGTTGCGCCGTATGTGGATGCCCAGCGCCATGCCGAGGTGAGCGACTACCTGAAGATCCAGCGCGATGAGGCCCAGTGGTGGCGGGATGCGTCGGTGGCGTGGTTCGGCAGCTTCTCCAAGCGCCCCCTGCCGGCGGGCGAGAAGGCCCCGCCGAAGAGCCTCGAAGAGTACGAGGCGATGAAGTTCCCTTACGCGCCGGGGATCTAACCACTCAGTGTCATCCCGGACGCGCCGCAGGCGTGATCCGGGACCCAGGGGCGGCGCGCACCGCGTTTCGTCACCCCCTGGGTCCCGGCTCTACGCTTCGCTTCGGCCGGGATGACACGAGAATTTTGCACAGCGAGGGCTAACAGTTCAGCGTCTCGTGCAGATCCAGCCACTGCGGGTTGTTCTTCTCGATCAGCGCCAGTTTCCAGGCGCGCCGCCAGCGCTTGATGCGCTTCTCGTTTTGGATGGCTTCGTCGATCTCGCCGAACGCCTCGTACCAGACCAGCTTGGTGACGTCGTATTTCGCGGTGAAGCCTTTGTGCAGCTTCTCGCGATGTTCCCAGACCCGTCGTGCGAGATCACTAGTGACACCGGTGTAGAGCGTGCCGTTCCGTCCGCTAGTGAGGATATAGACGTAGTAGGTGTGCATTCCGATATACACTCATAGATTGTTTTATCGATCAACCTCTCGTGTCATCCCGGACGGCCCGCAGGGCCGATCCGGGACCCAGGGGCCAATGCAGTGCGGTTGCCCCTGGGTCCCGGCTCTCCGCTTCGCTACGGCCGGGATGACACATCAGAGGTAGCGGTTAAGCTGGGTTCGGCCGTCGATCCTGTGACCCCTATCCCGAGACCTCCCGCATGAAACTCCTCACCGCCACGGCCCTCGCCGCGCTGCTCGCCACCGCCGCGCAGGCCGCCCCGCTCAACGTGCCCGCCGCCAAGAAGGCCATCGACGCCCAGCTGGACCGCGACTACCCGGCGCTGGAGGCGCTCTACAAGGACATCCACGCCCACCCCGAGCTGGGTTTCCAGGAGGTCGAGACGGCCAAGAAACTGGCCGCCCAGATGCGCAGCCTAGGCTTCACCGTCACCGAGAACGTCGGCAAGACCGGCGTCGTGGCGGTGCTCAAGAACGGCGACGGCCCCAAGATCCTGATCCGCACCGAGCTGGACGGCCTGCCGATGCAGGAGAAGACGGGCCTGGCCTACGCCAGCCAGGCGACGGCGATGTACCGCGAAGAGAAGGTCTTCACCGCTCACGCCTGCGGCCACGACATCCACATGGCCGCCTGGGTCGGGACCGCCAAGCAGCTGGTCGCCCAGAAAGCCAGGTGGAAGGGCACGCTGGTCTTCGTCGCCCAGCCGGCCGAGGAGCTGACCAGCGGCGCGCGGGCCATGCTGGCCGACGGGCTGTGGGACAAGATCGGCGGCAAGCCGGACTACGGGTTTGCTTTGCACGTCGGCAACAGCCCGGCCGGCCAGGTGTCGTACAAGGCGGGCGTGCTGACCTCGACCTCGGACGGCATCGACCTGACCTTCATCGGCCAGGGCGGCCACGGCTCGATGCCCAGCGCCACGATCGACCCGATCCTGATGGCCAGCCGCTTCGTCGTCGACGTGCAGAGTGTGATTAGCCGCGAGAAGGATCCCAGCCAGTTCGGCGTCGTCACCATCGGCTCGATCCAGGGCGGCAGCGCCGGCAACATCATCCCCGACCGGGTCCGGCTGCGCGGCACGATCCGCACCCAGGACGCCGCCGTGCGCGACAAGATCCTGGCCGGCGTCCAGCGCACCGCCAAGGCCGTCGCCGCCATGGCCGGCGCGCCCGAGCCCGAGCTGAAACTGAACCCCGGCGGCAAGATGGTGGTCAATGACGCGGACCTGACCGCCCGCACGGGCGCGGTGTTCAAGGCCGCCTTCGGGGCCAAGGCGACCCTCGAGGACAAGCCCGGCTCGGCGTCCGAGGACTATTCTGAGTTCGTGCTGGCCGGCGTGCCGTCTGTGTATTTCGGCATCGGCGGGTATGCGCCGGACCAGATCGACAAGCTCAAGGCCGAGGGCAAGCCCGTGCCGACCAACCACTCGCCGTTCTTCGCCCCGACGCCGGAACCGGCCATTCGCACGGGGGTGGAGGCGATGACCTTGGCGGTGCTGGGAGTGGCGGGCCGCTAGAGCCCCAGCAGCCTGCGCACCACGAACTCCAGCGCCTCCGCCGTCACCGGCCGGCCGGTGGCGTGATTGTTCATGGCCAAGCCGCTGAGCACGTCGATGATCAGGTCGGGATCGATGCTGGCCGCGATCTCGCCCCGCGCCATGGCCCGCTCGACGATGGCGCGGCTGTGGGCGCGGCGGATGGGGAAGACCTTCTCGTGCCAGGCGACCAGCTTGGGGCGCACGCGGGCCTCGACGACCAGGAAGCTCATGCACGAGCCCATCACCGGGTCGTTGTAGAGTCGCACCATGGTCTGGCCCAGGATCACCAGGTCGGCCACGACGCTGCCGGTATCGGGCTGGGTCTCGAAGCTGAAGGCCTCGGTATAGGCCTCGGTCACGGCGTCGACCGGGTCGCTCCAGCGCCGGTAGAAGGTGGCGCGCGGCGCGCCGGCCCGCTCGCAGATGCGGTCGACGGTCAGCCCTGAGAAACCGCGTTCGGACAGCACTTCCAGCGTCGCACGCCGCAGTCGTCGCTCGACCTCCGGATCGCGCGGCCGGCCGGGTCCGCGTTTCGAGGCGGCGGGGGAGTCGGTCGTCATCACGGCAGCATAGGGGGCTCAGCCCGCCGCGCAATTCTCCGCGATGAACGCCATGTGATCCGGCATCACCTGCGCCGACTTGGCGATCACCGACTTGATCTCCGCCATGCGCGCCCGGAACAGCCCTTCGTCCATCGGATCGGCCATCGGGTCCCAGCTTTCCGGCATGATCCCCTGGCCGATGAACACCGCGAACCACGAGGTGTCGTTGAACAGCTCCTCGTTCTCGCGGAACACCCGGCCCGAGCCTCGGAACAGGTCGATCTTGTCGGCCAGATAGTCCGGGATCGGCATCTCGCGCAGATAGTCCCAATAGGCCGTGTCGTTCCGTGTCGTGGCCTTGAAGTGCAGGATCAGGAAATCCCGGATCTTCTCGTACTCGAAGGTCATGGTGCGGTTGTAGCGGTCGATGTCGGCCTGGAAGAACCGGCGGTCGGGGAAGTGGGCCAGGAGGCGCGAGATGCCGACCTGGATCAGGTGGATCGACTGGCTCTCCAGTGGTTCCATGAAGCCCGCCGACAGGCCTATGGCGACGACGTTCTTGTCCCAGCTCTTTTTGCGGCGGCCGGCGGTGAAGCGCAGGAAATTCGGGTCGGCCAGCGGCTCGCCGTCGAGGTTGGCCAGCAGGTCGGCCAGGGCCTCGTCGTCGCTGACATGGGCGCTGGAATAGGCGTAGCCGTTGCCCAGGCGGTGCTGCAGCGGGATGCGCCACTGCCAACCGTGCGGCCGGGCCGTCGCCCGCGTCACCGGGGCCAGCGAGCCGCCCAGGGCGCAAGGCATGGCCACGGCGCGGTCGTTCAGCAGCCAGTGGCTCCAGTCCTCGTAGCCGGCCTTCAAGGCTTGTTCGATCAGCAGCGCTCGGAAGCCCGAGCAGTCGATGAACAGGTCGCCCTCGATGACTTGGCCGCTTTCGAGGGTAACCGACGAAACGTGCCCGCTCTCGCCGTCCTGCTGGACGCTGGCGATCTTGCCCTCCTGGCGCACCACGCCGCGCGCCTCGGCATACTCCCGCAGGAACTTGGCATAGAGCCCGGCGTCGAACTGGAAGGCGTAGGCGATCTGGCCCAGCGGCGAGTTGGCCTGACCGTTGGGGCGCATGAACTTGCTCTGCCGCGAGGCCACGGTCTGCAGGCTGAACTCGCCCAGGTCCGGCGCGATGCCCATGGCGTGGGCCTTCAGCCAGTAGGCGTGGAACGACACCCCCTCCATGTCGACGCCATAGGGGCCGAACGGGTGGTGGTAGCTGTGGCCGATTGCCTTCCAGTCGACGAAGTCGATGCCCAGCTTGAACGTCGCCTTGGTCTTCTTGACGAACTCGTTCTCGTCCAGCCCCAGCATGCGGTTGAAGATGTTGATCTGCGGGATCGTGGACTCGCCGACGCCCACGGTGCCGATGGCCTCGGACTCGACCAGGGTCACCTGCGTGTAGCCGTCCTTGAGGAAGCGCCCCAGGGCGGCGGCGGTCATCCAGCCGGCGGTGCCGCCGCCGACGATGACGACGCGGCGCAGGCGGTGGTTCTGGGTCATGCTTTGAACTCGGGAGCCGCGCAGTAGCGGGCGATGAAGGCTTCGTGGGTCGGCATCGATTCAGCGGTCCGGCGGATCAGGCTGGCGAGCCGCTCCATCTGACCTTCGACGAAGGCGCGGTCGTACTGGTCGACCAGCGGGTCGTGGCGCTGCGGCGTCACGCCCTGGCCCAGCAAGACGGCGATCCAGCTGGGCTCGGCGAACAGGTCGTAGTCCGACTGGAAGAGGCGCCCGGAGCTGCGGAACAGCTCGATCTTGCGCGACAGGTCGGCCGGGATCTCCATCTCGCGCAGCTGCTTCCAGTAGGGCTCGTCGCGCTGGTTGGCGTGGAAGTGCAGGATGATGAAGTCGCGGATCAGCTCGACCTGCAGGATGGTCAGGCGGTTATATTCGGCGATCTCGACGGGGTTGAAGCCGCGGTCGGGGAACAGGGCCAAGAGCTTGGTGATCCCGGCCTGGATCATGTGGATGCTGGTGCTCTCCAGCGGCTCCAGGAAGCCCGACGACAGGCCGATGGCCACGACGTTCTTGTTCCAGATCTGCTTACGGCGGCCGGGGCGGAACTTGATGAAGTTCGGCTTCTGGGTGGGGGCGCCGTCGAGGGTGCCCTCCAGCGTCTTCAGCGCATCCTCGTCGCTGATGTGCTTGCTGGAATAGACATAGCCGGTGCCGATCCGGTGCTGCAGCGGGATGCGCCACACCCAGCCGGCCTCGTGGGCGGTGGCGCGGGTGAAGGGGCTCAGGCCATCGCCGCCCATCTCGCATTGCAGGGCCACGGCGCGGTCATTGGCCAGCCAGTGGCCCCAGTCCTCGAAGCCGGTCTTCAGGGTCTGCTCGATCAGCAGGGCGCGGAAGCCGGTGCAGTCGACGAACAGGTCGGCCTCCAGCACCCGGCCATCCTCCAGGGTGACGCCGGTCAGGAAGCCGGTCTCGCCGTCCTGCTCGACGCTGCCGACCTTGCCCTCGACGCGGGTGACGCCGCGCTTTTCCGCATAGCCGCGCAGGTACTTGGCATAGAGGCTGGCGTCGAAGTGGAAGGCGTATTTCAGGGCCGACATCACCTGGCCCGGATCCTTGGACGGCAAGGCGAACTTGCCCAGGTTCACGGCGGTGGCCGGCAGGTTGTAGTCGTCGATCGGCTGGGCCCAGCCTTCGTGCAGGCTGCGCAGCCAGAACTGGTGGAACTTCAGGGCCTCGATATCCAGGCCGAAATTGCCGAACGGGTGCTGGTAGCGGTGGCCCTTGTGCTTCCAGTCGATGAACTCGATGGCCAGCTTGAAGCTGCCCTTCGTCGCCCGCATGAACTCGGCTTCGTCGATGCCGAGGATCTGGTTGAAGGTGGTGATCGGCGGGATGGTGGCCTCGCCCACGCCGACCGTGGCGATGGCGTCGGACTCCACCAGCGTGACCTCGACGCCCTTGGTGTCGAGCACCTTGGACAGCGCGGCGGCCGTCATCCAGCCGGCGGTGCCGCCGCCGACGATCAGGACCTTGCGGATGGGGTTGGTCATCGCGGCATCTCCTCCGCCGTACGCTCGATCACAGCTCTCATCCGCCCCAACATCTCCCGCGTCTGCGCCAACGGCGCGCGCTCGACCAGCGGGTCCCAGCGCTTGGGCGTGATCTCCCGCGCCAGCAGGGCATGCACCCAAGCCTGCTCCGGCCAGGTCTCCTCGTCGTAGCTCACCACGCGGCCGCGGCTCTTGAACTGGGCTATTTTCCAGGCCAGCTCTTCGGGAGGCGCATCCAGCCCCCCCCACCGCAGGATCGCCATATCCCGCGCCCGATCGACGGCGAGGGCGGTCAGGCGGTTGAACTCCGCCACGGCGGCGGGACCCGTCGGCAGCAGGGCCGCCAGGCGCGAGACGGTGGTTTGCAGCAGGTGCAGGTCACCGCCATCGGCCGCGCCGATCTGGGCCAAGGTCCCACCGACGGCCACGACATTTCCAGTGACCGCCCGCGCCCGCCGGCCGGCCTTCAGCGGCGCGTCGTGGGCGAAGGTCGCGATGCGGTTCTCGACGCCCGTGAGCCGCGCGCCCGTCGGGAGCCAGGCGCTCCAGTCGATCCACTCGCCGGCCTCGCCCGAGGCGTCGACCACCAGGTCGGCGTCGGGGCGGCCACCGACCTGCACCGCGCCGGCTTTCAACGCCACGGCCTTCAGCGTCTCGGCGTACTCCGCCGCGTCCAGCAGCAGGCCATGGTCCAGGGTCGAGAGCGGCGACCTCGGATCGGCGCTCCTCTGCGCGAAACGACCGCGCGCGGCGGCTTGGGCGGTGAGGCTCCAGGCCTCCAGCGGCGCGCCATCGCCGGCGCGCAGCCAGTAGTGATGGAAGGCCAAGCCTTCGAGCACCGCGCCGGTGTCGCCGAACGGCTCGACGCTCGCGCCGTGGCGCAGGCCAAGCAGCGGGGCGCCCACCTCGATGCCCAGCCGCGTGTGCAGACCCCGCAGCGCGGGCAGGGCGACAAACTGGCCTTCAGCCGCAGGACCGGTCTTGGCCACCGAGACCTCGACGGTCCCCCGTGCGGCCGTCGCCAGCACGGCGGCGGTCATCCAGGCGTCGACGCCGCTTCCGACAATGAGGATCCGCGTCATGCCGAGACCCTCGCGTCCGCGACCGAGCGCAGATAGTCCTCATGCGCCGGCATGGCCTCCACCGTCCGCGCCACGGCCGCCTTCAGCTCAGCCAGCACGCGGGCCGACTCGGCGGCGGGGATGGCCTCGACCAGCGGGTCCCAGCCCTGCGGCGCGATGTTCTGGCCCAGATAGACGGCCAGCCACGACGGCTCCTTGAAGAACCCGTCCTTGTAGGCCGCCACCACGCCGCGTTCGCGCCACAGGGCGATCTTGTCGGCCAGGCTGGTCGGGATCGGGGCGACCGCGCGGTCGCGCCAGAACTCGGAATCGCCCCGCTGGTTGGCGTGATAGTGCAGCACCAGGAAATCGCGGATCCGCTCGAACTCCAGGTCCATGACCCGGTTGTACTCGTCCTGGTCGGCGGGATCGAAACCCTGGTGTGGGAACAGCTCCAGCAGGGTGCTGATCGCCACCTGGATCAGGTGGATCGAGGTGCTCTCCAGCGGCTCCAGGAAGCCCGAGGCGAGACCGATGGCCACGACGTTCTTGGACCACTGCTTCTTGCGACGACCGGTGACGAACCGCAGGAAGCGCGGGTCCTGCTGGGCCTCGCCATCCAGCTTCGAGAGCAAGACGCGGGCAGCCTCGTCGTCGCTGATATAGCTGGAGCAATAGACATAGCCGTTGCCCACCCGGTGCTGCAGCGGGATGCGCCAGCGCCAGCCGGCCTGGTCCGACGTGGCGCGGGTCAGGGGCGTGGCCGGCTCGACGGAGTCGCACGGCACGGCGGCGGCGCGGTCGCAGGGCAGCCACTGGGTCCAGTCGTCATAGCCGGCCTTCAGCGCGCCCTCGATCAACAGGCCCCGGAAGCCCGAGCAGTCGATAAAGAGGTCGCCCTCGATCGCCTGGCCGATCTCCAGCGTCACGCCGGTGACGAAGCCGTCGTCGGGACGCTGCTGGACGCTGGCGATCTTGCCTTCAGTGCGGGTGACGCCCCGCGCCTCGCTATAGGCCCGCAGGTACAGGGCATAGAGCGCCGCATCGAACTGGTAGGCGTAGTTGAAGGTCGAGCCCAGCGAGCGCGGATCGGGGGAGGGCGGCACGAACTTGCCCGCGAACCCGGCCATGATCGGCAGGCTGTAGGTGGTGATGGCGTCGGCTTCTCCGCGCGCCTTGGCCCGCAGCCAGTGCTGGTGGAACGGGACACCGCCGATCGGATGGCCGAACGCCCCGAACGGATGAACGTAGCGTTCGCCCTTGCGGCCCCAGTCGCGGAACTCGATGCCCAGCTTGTAGGTCGCCTGGGTCTTCTTCATGAAGTCGGCCTCGTCGAGGCCGAGGCGGGCGTTGTAGTTGCGGATGTGCGGGACGGCGGCCTCGCCGACCCCGACGGTGCCGATCTCGGCCGACTCGACCAGGGCGATCTCGATGGGCAGGCCCTTGAGCATCGCGACCAGGCCGGCGGCGGTCATCCAGCCGGCCGTGCCGCCGCCGACGATGACGATCTTGCGGATGGGAGCAGGAGTCATGCGGCGACCCTACCCATCTTGGGGTCTGTTGCGACCCCCGCGCGGACGTTTTCGCCCGTCATTCCAACGCCTCCCCCGATACCTTATCCCCGTTCAGGTCTCGTCAGATGACCCGGCAGGACAAGACTAAATTGACAACGCTGTCTTGCGTTGTCATCCTTGTTTTAAGCCGGACGTCGAGATCCGGTTCGTCGTGGCCAGACCACGAATGGGGAGGCGACCAGATCAGGAATAGAGGCTGCAGGACCGCGGTAAACCGCGAGGCCTCTACCCCAAATGGTAACGTTCCCATTCCTACGGCTACTCGAACCGAACCCGTGTGACAACGGCTTGACGAGTAGTGGTCTATCATGTGATCTGACAACAATGGTCACGGTAACATGACCGATGGTAGCGCTACCTTGCTGCCATAACGAACAAAAGGGGAGGTGGACTAATGGGAACGGCCAACAGGCCGTCCGCGGCTCGCGGACGCAATTCTATCGCCGACAATCTGAAGTACGGGGCCTCGGCGCTTGCGCTGGGCATGCTGATGGTCGGCGCGCCGGCCATGGCGCAGGACAAGAAAGAGGCGGACACGGTCGACGAAGTCGTCGTCACCAGCATCCGTCAAAGCCTCAAGAGCAGCCAGCAGCTGAAGCAGTCGTCCGACATCATCGGCGACTCGATCACCGCCGAAGACATCGGCGCCCTGCCGGACCGCTCGGTCACCGAAGCGCTGTCGCGCGTGCCGGGCGTCTCGATCAACCGTTTCGCCGCCGGCGTCGACCCCGACCACTTCTCGGTCGAAGGCTCGGGCGTGGTCGTGCGCGGCCTGAACTTCGTGCGTTCGGAACTGAACGGCCGCGACACCTTCACCGCCAACAACGGCCGTATCCTCAGCTTCGCCGACGTTCCTTCGGAACTGATGGGCGGCGTGGACGTGTTCAAGAGCCCCTCGGCCGACCTGATCGAAGGCGGCATCTCGGGCACCGTGAACCTGCGCACCCGCCAGCCGTTCGACGCCAAGGGCGAGGTGCTGTCGCTGTCGGGTGAAGTCACCTACGGCGACATGATCAAGAAGTACCGTCCGTCGATCACCGGCCTGTACAGCAACCGCTGGCAGACCAGCATCGGTGAAGTCGGCCTGCTGGCCTCGTACGTCAATTCGCGTCTGGCCAGCCGCAGCAACGCCATTCAGGTCTCGAACTTCGGCTGCCGCACCAATCTGGGCCAAGCCGTCTCGAACTGCGGCAATGGCACGAAAGGCGTGTGGTTCCCGCGCGGCGCGGCGTTCCGCTCGACCGACACCGACCGCAAGCGCGAAGGCCGCGCCTTCGCCGCCCAGTGGAAGAGCAACGACGGCACCATGTCGGCCGCCTTCCAGTACCTGCGCTCCAAGGCGGTCAGCGAATGGACCGAGCACGCGATCGAAATCGCCACCGACAACGTCACCAGCAACGGTGACTCGCGTCCGGTCGCCGGCACCAGCTTCACCTTCGACGACCAGGGCATCTTCACCAGCGGCGTGATCACCGGCACCACCGGCTGGCGCGCCGACCAGCAGGGCGCCGACCCGCGCACGCCGATCGACGGCCTGCAGTCGAACAACGTCCGCCGCGACGAGAAGCAGACGACGATCACGTCGGACTACGGCTTCAACTTCAAATGGACCCCGAACGAGCACTGGGGGATCCTGTTCGACGCCCAGCACGTGGACTCGTCGGTCGACGCCATCAGCATGGGCATCTGGGGTTCGACCTTCCAGAACGCTTCGATCAAGCTGAACGGCAACAAACTGCCGGACGTCAGCTTCCTGGCGCCGTCGAACGGCACGTCGATCTCGAACTGCACGCCGTTCAACGCCAACTGCACGTCCTACATGCGCGCGCCGCATGACAGCTTCAGCGACCCGTACAACAACTTCTGGCGCTCGGCGATGGACCACATCGAGCAGTCGGAAGGCACGGAAGACGCCGTCAAGCTGGACGTCGAATACAAGTTCAACGACGACACCTGGTTCGACTCGGTGAAGGCCGGCGTGCGCTGGTCGGAACGCGACCAGACCACCCGCTTCTCGGCCTACAACTGGGGCGTGGTCTCGGAAATCTGGGGCAGCGGCGGTCCGGTCTGGATGGACGACCCGATCAACGGCAACCCCACCACGGCCGGCGGCTTCAACAGCACCTCGCAGGTCGAGACCTACGCGTTCGACAACTTCCTGCGCGGCAAGATGGCCTCGCCGACGGCCGGTCAGCCGCGTCTGTTCTACACGAACAACACGGTCGACAATTACGCCGACCTGTCGAAGTTCCTGCTGTCGGTGGGCGACGAGTGGCGTGACCGCCTGGCCGGAGGCTGCCCACAGAACTGGGTCCCGCTGGCCATGCGCTGCGACGTCATCCCCGGCACGCCCTTCCGTAAGCAGGAAATCAATCCTGTGAACGAGAAGACCCAGTCGGCCTACGCCATGCTGCGCTTCAAGGGCGACATGGGCGAAGCCCGCGTCAGCGGCAATATCGGCCTGCGCTACACCAGCACGGACCGCGTCGCCGATGGCTTCATGGCCTATCCGCTGTCGACCAGCCTGCCGTCCGACGCCGACTGCGCCGCCGTTCCGGCCGGCCAGACCCCGTCGCCGTTCTGCCAGCTGACCCCGGCGGTCCGCGCCGCGACTCGCGCCTGGGCCAACGGCTCGGTGACGCCCAGCAGCGCCAAGTCGAAGTTCGACTACTGGCTGCCGAGCTTCAACCTGAAGGTCGTCATGCCGCACGGTCTGCAGTATCGCCTGGGCCTGTCCAAGACGATCACGCCGCCCGACATCGGCCTGACCCGCAACTACTACAACCTGGCCCTCAACACGAACGCCGACGGCATCACCAACGGTCGTCCGTCGGGCAACGTGACGGTCGGCAATCCGTACCTGAAGCCCACCCAATCGAAGAACATCGACGCCTCGGTCGAATGGTACTTCGCGCCGGTCGGCTCGCTGACGGTCGCGGCCTTCTGGAAGCAGCTGACGGACGTCGCCTACAACTCGACCGCCCGCGTGCCGTTCACCAACAACGGCGCCACGTTCGACGTGCTGGTGACCACGCCCGGCAACTCGACCAAGAAGTCGACGGTCAAGGGCTTCGAAGTCGGCTACCAGCAGTTCTACGACTTCCTGCCCAAGCCGTTCGACAAGCTGGGGATCAACGCCAACTACAGCTACATCGACAGCTCGGGCGTGCCGCAAAGCACGCTGTCGGCGACCGACCCCGACGTGGCCGCCGGCCGCATCACCACGGTCGACACCAGCAAGCTGCCGCTGCAGGGCCTGTCCAAGCACAACGCCAACTTCGCGGTGGTCTATGAGACCAGCAAGCTGTCGGCGCGCCTGGCCTACAACTGGCGTTCGGACTTCCTGCTGACCGTCCGCGACGTGATCGTGCCGTTCGCGCCGATCATGAACGAGGCCACCGGCCAGCTGGACGGCTCGATCTTCTACAACGTGACCCCGAAGATGAAGGTCGGGATCCAGGGCGTGAATCTGACCAACGAGACGACCCGCACCACGCAGGTCCTCAACAGCGACCTGCTGAAGACCGGTCGTTCGTGGTTCATGGCCGACCGCCGCTACACGCTGGTGGTTCGCGCCAGCTTCTAAGTTCCGCTGCTTGTCGGCCCGAGGGTCTCCCCCTCGGGCCGGCGGGTACGGATGGATGGGCTTTTCCGGCTTCCGATCCTCGTTTCGGAAACCGGCCGGGGAAGCCTGGTTACTCCTGCCAACTGTCTTTGTTTTGGCGCGCATCGGTCCTCCAAGACGGTGCGCGCCTTTTTCTTGGGAGCCTGACGAATGAGCCTCTCTCGCCGAGATCTTCTGGCCGTGGGCGCCGCCGGCGCCGCCACCGCTTTCGCCGGCTCGGCGTGGGCCGATGAAACCCCGCTGCGCGACCTGGCCAAGGCCAAGGGCGTCTATTTCGGCAGCGCCGTCGGCGCGGGGCCCAAGGGCGCGATCACCGGCTCGTTCGAGGATCCCAAGTACCGCGAGATCCTGGCCCGCGAGTGCGGCGTGCTGGTGCCCGAGAACGAGCTGAAGTGGTACGTGGTCCGGGCCCGCGGCCCGCAGGCCTTCGACTACGAACGCGCCGACCGCATCGCCGAATTCGCCAAGCAGAACGGCCAGGCCCTGCGCGGCCACACCCTGTTGTGGCACCACCCGCAATGGTTCCCGGCGTGGACCAAGACCTACGACTTCGGTTCGCGCCCCGCCGAGGCGGCGGCCAAGATGGTCACCGAACACATCCAGGCCCTGTGCGGCCGCTATCCGCAGATGATCTCGTGGGACGTGGTCAATGAGACCGTCGACCCCAAGGACGGCTCGATCCGCAGCACCTTCCTGTCCGATGCGATGGGCAAGGAACAGGTGCTGGACCTGTCGTTCCACGTCGCCCGCCAGGCCGCGCCCAAGGCTCGGCTGGTCTACAACGATTACATGAGCCAGGAGAACGGCAACGAGCAGCACCGCTACGGCGTGCTGAAGCTGCTGGAAGGCTTCAAGAAGCGCGGCACGCCCGTCGACGCCCTGGGCGTGCAGAGCCACATCGGCGCCGAGAACGCCGACAGCTTCACCGGTTTCGGCAAGCCGCAGACGAAGGAATGGACCGCCTTCCTGAACGAGGTCACCGGCATGGGCTACGACCTGCTGGTCACCGAATTCGACGTCCACGACAAGGGCCTGCCGGCCGCGTTTGGACCCCGCGACGCCGAGGTCGCGGCCTATGCCAAGGCGTTCCTCGACCAGATGCTCAGCTACAAGCAGACCAAGGAGGTCCTGGCCTGGGGCATGGTCGACAAGTACTCGTGGCTGCAGAACCAGTGGTATCGCCAGGACAAGCTGCCCAAGCGGCCGACGCTGTATGATGATGCGTACAAACCCAAGCCGCTGCGCGAGGCGGTGGCGGCGGCGTTCCGGGCGGCCCCGGCGCGGTAGACCTAAACCAAACTCCGACTATCCCCGCGAAAGCGGGGATCCAAGCGGTGGCGCGGGTTGGAGCACGGCGTGAAGACACAAGCTCGGCTTGGATCCCCGCTTTCGCGGGGATGATCGGTGAGAGGGGATGCGTATGATGAGATTGACCTTGGCCCTGGCCCTGATGGCCACCGCCGCGAACGCCGCCCCCAACACCGCCCAGTTCACCAACTTCGTCTACAGCGGCTCCGACCCGTCGGACTCGGTGCAGCGCGCCCCCGGCCAGTACCGCAACCCGATCGTCCAGGGCTTCTACCCCGACCCGTCGGTCACCCGCGTCGGCAAGGACTACTACCTGGTCAACTCGACCTTCGCTTGGTTCCCCGGTCTGCCGGTGCACCACTCGACCGACCTCGTCCACTGGGAGCAGATCGGCAACGCGCTGGACCGCCCCGGCATGCTGGACTTCAAGCGGCTGGGCCTGTCGCGGGCGGTGTTCGCGCCGGCCATCACCCATCACGACGGGCTGTTCTACATCCTCAACACCTGCGTCGACTGCGGCGGCAATTTCCTGATCACCGCCAAGGACCCCAAGGGGCCGTGGTCGGATCCGGTGTGGCTGCCGGACGTCGGCGGCATCGACGCTTCGCTGTTCTTCGACGACGACGCCAATGGTGGGGGCCGGGCCTGGATCGTCAACAACGACAACCCGCCGGGGCCCGCCGAGTACCAGGGCCACCGCGCCATCTGGATCCAGGAATACGACCCCAAGACCCAGAAGACGATCGGCCCGCGCTCGGTCCTGCTGGACAAGGGCGTCGACCCTTCGACCAAGCCGATCTGGCCCGAGGGGCCGCACATCCTGAAAAAGGACGGCTGGTACTATCTGGTCGCCGCCGAGGGCGGCACGGCCGAGGGCCACAGCCAGGTGGTGCTGCGCTCGAAGGTGGCCACTGGCCCATACGTTCCGTATAAGGATAATCCAATCCTCACCCAGCGCGGCCTGCCCAAGGACCGCCCGCTGCCGATCACCTCGGCCGGTCACGCCGACATCGTCGACGCCCCCGACGGCTCGTGGTGGGCGACCTTCTTAGCTGTACGTCCTTATGGCGATGATGCGTACAACACCGGCCGCGAGACCTTCCTGCTGCCGGTCGAGTGGAAGGACGGTTGGCCGGTGATCCTGCCGAAGGGCCAGACGATCCCGTACGTGAGCGCCGCGCCGAAGTTGCCGGCGGTGAAGACCTCACCCACCTCGGGTCCGTTCCGGGCGGCCGAGATGTTCGCCGGGCCCGAGCTGCCCAAAAACTGGATGACCATGCGCATCCCGACCTCGCGCTGGTGGAGCGTGAAGGGCGGCATCCTCAGCCTGGACGCTCGCGCGGCCAAGATCGGCGACAATGACCAGCCCAGCGTCTGGGCGCGGCGCCAGCAGCACATGAACGCCACGGTGTCGACGACGGTGCGGTTCGAGCCTAAGGCCGACGGCGACAAGGCCGGCCTGGTGGCGGTGCAGAACGACGACTTCTACTGGTTCGTGGGCCTGGTGCGGGCTGGCGGCAAGACCGTCGTGCGGGTCGAGAAGCGGGCCGGCAAGGGCGATCCGGTCGATGGTGTCGTGGTGGCGGAAAAGCCGGTTTCCCTCAAATCCGGCGATGGCCTGAATTTGAAGATCGTCGTGAAGGGCGGGGCCTTGGACTTCGCCTGGGGCACCGCGCCGGGGACGTGGGAGACGCTGACGGCGGGGGCTGACGGGACCACACTGAGCACCAAGGTGGCCGGTGGGTTCGTCGGAACGATGCTGGGCGTTTATGCGCATGGCGCGGCGCAGTAAGCCCGCAAAAATAGCGTGTCATCCCGGCCGCAGCGTAGCGGAGAGCCGGGACCCAGGGGCTACCGCACTGCGCTCGGCCCCTGGGTCCCGGGTCGGCTTCGCCGCCCGGGATGACACTGAATTATCGGTACTTATAGAGCCTCACCCGCTGCACCCCGAACTCCGTCGGCGGCAACCGCACGTGCCGGCCCTGGTGCGTCTGGTCGCCGTTCAGCCAGCGCCCATCAACCCACTTCCCGTCCAGGAAGCTGACCTCCCGCACGCTCTCCAAGCCGACGCTGGCCCCCTGCGTCGCGAAGGTGATCGTGATCCCCCGACCCGCCACCAGGAACTCGTCGGCGCTAAGCTGGATCACCAGCCCGCCATGCGCGGCATAGTCCTGGGCATCCTTCGGCGTCCACGGATCCACCACCGTCACCGTGAAATCCCAAGCCCCGAAGCTCGCCTTCCGAGGCGTCAGGTCCACGGTCCCGTCATAGGCCACCGGCGCCCGGAAGCCGCGCATGGTCTTGCCGCCATCATGCGTCGTGATCAGCGGCGTCAGTTGGTCCAGCAGCCGATAGGCCGCACCCAGGGTCTTCACCCCGTCCGCTGGCAGGTGCTCGATCGAGAAGGGCGAGAAGCCGATCGCGTCGTGCTCGCCGATCGCCCAGAAGGCGTTGCCGGGCGCGGGCGTCTTGCCGGCCTGGTCGGCCTCGGGGATGAACAGCGGCTGGTCGGCCCGGTCGTAGGGCGGCATCCATTTCACGAAGTCGGCGAAGTAGATGTCCGGGCTCAGCATGTCCAAGGACGGCGCCGCCGCGCGCCACAGGTCGATCAGGTGCGGCAGCGGGCCGGCGCTGGGATAACCGCCGGGCACGGTATTGGGCCGAGGCAGGGCGGCGTTGATATACATCGGCAGCGGATAGGCCTTCTTGCCGGCCGCCGTCACCGCCTCGACGTAGCGCCCGAAGGTCCAGGCCTGCCACAGCTCGTCGGTCGCCGCCGAGGCGCCGAACACCTCTTCCCACGTGCCCGTCTTCTTGGCCCCGGTCGCCTTCAGCACCGCCGCCGGCACGGGCTTCTTGAAGTCGTCCTCGGCCGCTTTGCTATGGTCGCGGGCCTGCGGCAGCATGCCGATCTCGTTCTCGACTTGGACCATCAGCACGGTGCGCTGCTCGCCGTCGACCGCCTTCAGGTGGGCCATCATCGCGGCATAGGCCTTGGCGTCGGCGTCACGGGTGGCGGGGTACGAGGCGCTGAGGATCTCGATCGCCTTCCCCTCGGCCGTGCGGGCCAAGGGGAACCGCGTCTGGTCGCGCTTCACCCAGGCTGGCGTGTAGGTCGACATGCTGTTCTTCCACGCGCCGAACCACAGCAGCACCAGCCGCATGTCGTTGGCGCGGGCCTGGGCGATCATGCCGTCCAGCACGGTGAAGTCGAACTGGCCCTCGACGGGCTCCAGCTGCTCCCAGGTCACGGGCGCGAGCACCGTGTTCAGGTTCGCCGCCTTCAGCACCGCCCAGTGGCCCGACAGGTCCTTGAGGTCCGAGCTCGAGGAATTGCCCAGCTCCCCGCCCAGGATCAGGAACGGCTTGCCGCCGACCAGCAGCCGATGCGCGCCGTCCTGGCGGGCGATGCGGGGCAGCTCTTCGGCGTGCGCGGGAAGAGCGAGGCCCAGGGTCAGGGCGGTGCCCAGAACGGTAAGAATGTTTCGCATGGCAGAGGTCAGATGACGTCATGACACTTGTAAGATCAATGCTCAAAATCGCCGTGGCGGCAGCGTTTGTGACCGCTACCCCGGCTGCCGCCCAGTTCCCGCAACGCGACGTCGCCGCCGGCCAGGCCGAGCACGCGCGCATGCTGAAAAGCCTGGGCATCACCAAGCCCCTGCGCCCCGGCGTCGACGGCTACAACAAGGCCGCGCCCAATGCCGTGAACTACGACGAGGCCAAGGCCGGGCCGTTCAGCCTGCTGCCCGATCCGCTGGCTTTCCCGGACGGCCGCCCGGTCCCCGACGCCGACGCCTGGTGGAAGACCCGCCGGCCTCAGCTGGTCGAACTGTTCGAGCGCGAGGAGCACGGGCGGATCCCCAGGAACGCCCCGAAGGTCACCTGGAAGGTGGTCAAGGAAACCAAGTCGGTCCGGGCCGGCGTGCCGGTGATCGAGAAGCGCCTGGCCGGCGTCGCCGACAACCGCCGGGCGCCGCCGATCAACGTCTCGCTGGACCTCCTCGTCGTCACGCCCGAAGGCAAGACTGGCGTCCCGCTGATCCTGGAGCTGGGCTTCCCCGACGGTCCGCCGTGGGCGCGCAACCGCCCGCCGCCGCCCGGTCCCGACTGGCGCGACCTGGTCCTGGCGCGCGGTTGGGGCTACGCGATCCTCGACCCGACCAGCGTCCAGGCCGACGATCCGGGCAAGCTGAACCAGGGGATCATCGGCCTCACCAACCGAGGCCAGCCCCGCAAGCCCGACGACTGGGGCGCCCTGCGCGCCTGGGGCTGGGGCGTCAGCCGGGCCATCGACTACTTCGAGACCGACCCGGCGATCGACGCCAAGCGGGTCGGGATCGAGGGCCTGTCGCGCTACGGCAAGGGCGCGCTGGTGGCCATGGCCTACGAGCCGCGCCTGGCCGTGGGCCTGATCGCCTCGTCCGGCGAGGGCGGCGCCAAGCTGCACCGCCGCAAGCGCGGCGAGCAGGTCGAGAACCTGGCCGCCGAGGGCGAGCACCACTGGATGGCCGGGAACTTCCTGAAATACGCCGGCCCGCTGACCGCCGACGACCTGCCGGTGGATGCTCACGAGCTCATCGCTCTGGTCGCGCCCCGGCCGCTGTTCATCAGCGTCGGCAACGACGAGGCCGACGCCTGGACCGACCCTCGGGGGATGTTCATGGCCACCGTTGCGGCGGGGCCGGTCTACCGCCTGCTGGGCAAGCAGGACCTGGGCGCGACGACCTTCCCCAAGCCCCTGACCCTGATCGCGGACGGCGACCTGGCCTTCCGCCAGCACGAGGGCGGCCACACGCCGGGCCCGAACTGGCCGTTCTTCCTCGACTTCGCGGCGCGCTACCTGGAGGCGCCCAAATAACGGGCGTCTCGATTTTATCGCTCGTTTTGAGTGTGTGGGCGCTTTTATCTTGCTAAGGCTGTGTTAACCTTTGCCGTGGGCGAGCTCGCGAGCATCAGTGCGGCGTAGCTGCAGGTCGCCATAAGTCCTTCGGGGGGAGGCGGCGATGCCGATCAAGATCAATTGGGGTGTAGTCTGGAGGTCCTTGGGCGTCTTCGCGACGTTCTTGGGCCATGCCCTTGGCGCTTTGGCGGTAACCTACGGCTTTCTTCTGGTCTTGGTGACGGCGGCGGCTCAGCAGCGCGTGATCACGCGACTGGAGGCGTTCAACAACACGCCCCCGCCGGCGCAGGTTGTACCGCCGGCCAAGGACGAGGAAGCCGATGAGGCCGATGAGACGGATCCGGCCGCCGACGCCGCCAAGCCGGTTGTCACGCCAGTGCGCGAGCGGCTCGACTACAGCTCCGGACGCGTGCGTCTTGAGGCAGCGATCGAGGCTGAGCAAAAGATTGAAACGATAAGGGGGCGGTATGCTACTGAGCAGGCGACAGCCAGAAAAGCAGTTAAAGATTACGATACTTCTCGAGAAAATGTAAAAACTACTGCGGCAAAGATTACACCGCTCTTTGAGCAGGTGCAGAGGTTGTGCAGTAAGGTCGTCCCAACATCATTATTTTTCGTTATATCTTATGAGGGGCGTTGGGATAGGGCGCGTCAATGCGGGAACTCAAATCCCACCGTGGCTACGACGTTCGCTGGTCAAGTCGACAACTATCGCGCGCTTGAGGCTGCGCTTGCTAGCCAGCGTAAGGCAGCATCCGATCTGAAGACGGCGACGGATACGTTGGAGGCGACCGGCAGGGAGCTGTCGGAGCTGCAAAATATTCTGAAAGCCGCCGAACCGCTCGGAATGATCTTCAGCGATGTCACGGCGCTCAAGGATACGTTTATTCTGAGCCCCTTCGTCGCCAGGATACCGCCGGCGATCCTTCAGATCGTGATGGCCTTTGTCTCCGGCCTGTTCGGCGCCTTGCTGGTGACGCTGGTGCTGATCGTCTATCCGAACAACTCGATCTCGGCCTCGGCCGGGGGCAAGATCCTGTCGCGGATCTTCCTGGGCGGGCTGATCTCGACCGGGGTCTATATCGTGCTCGGCGGCGGCACGGCGCTCTTGGGCGGCAACATCGCCTTCGACGAAAGCAAGGCCAACTTCATGACCTTCTGCGCCGTCGGGGTGCTGGCGGGCATGTTCTCGGACCGCGTGGCGCTGTGGCTGTCGAAGCGGGCCGACACCTTCTTCGGCGAACGCGACAAGCTGACGCCAGAGTCCTCGTCCGAGGCCGGCGGGACCACCACGACCGCCGCCACGACCACCGAACCCCATACGTACGGGTGATCCATGGCCTTCACCGCGCTCTATCCGGTCACCGAGATTCACGCCCCGATTTCGAAGCGCCGGTCCGGGCGGCGGGTCACGCCCGGCGTCAAGTTCCTGGTCGCCCACGACAGCGGCAATCCGGGCGCCACCGCCGCGGGTCACGCCCAGTGGTACCGCAACGACCCCAACCCGAAGATCGTCAGCTCGGCCCACCTGTTCGTGGACGACAAGAGCATCGTCGAGACGATCCCGGCCTTCGCCAATGCCGAGCAGGCCCTGCACGTTCTGTACTCGGTCCCGAACGACAACCGGATGTTCGGCTACGACGCCAACGATGCGGCGATCGGGGTCGAGTACTGCTATGGCGGCGGGATCGACGCCGACGCGGCCTATGCCCGTTATGTCTGGGTGCTGGCGGCGCTGTGCGACCATCACGGCCTGGACCCGGCGCGGCATGTCGTCGGCCATTCGGTGCTGGATCCGGCGCGTCGGCAGGATCCCCAGATGGGGCTGTCGGCCAGCAACCGCTCCTACGCTCAGCTGCTGAAGGACGTGGTGCGGGTGTTCCAGCAGAACAGCAGCTCGCCAACGGCCGTCGCGTCCGGCGCGGTGAAGGTCGGCCCCGTCACCACCTCGGTCTGGCTGCAGATCCGCCCGACGCCCGACCGCAGCCAGCCGCCGATCCGCAAGGTGGCGCCCAAGACCAGCCTGGTCTGCCAGGCCGTCGTGGCCGGCGAGGAGGTCGAGGGCATCGACCAGTGGTGCCAGGTCGGCGCGGCCGAATTCTGCTGGAGCGGCGGCGTCATTTGAGGTCCGCGCAACCCCCAATCCTGGGGGTGTCCCCGTAACGGTGTTCCGTGAGAGTTGCGGCCGTGCTTGTCCTGCCCCAAGCTCGGCTCATCCATGCGTACATCGTCACCCACCACCCTGTTGCTCGGCGTCGTCCTGCTGTGCGTGGCGACCGCCCTGGTCGGCGTGTGGATGGCGTTGAGCCCGGCTTGGCTGGGAGGCGGCTTCGACAGCCGGCCGAACGGCGCCATCGTCATCACTCGCCTGGACCCCGAGGGGCCCTTGGCGCGGGCCGGGGCCAAGGTGGGGGATCGGCTGGCCGGAATCGGCGCCGACCCGACGGCCCCGGCCTTGCGCGCCGCCGAGATCGGCGGCCTCGACACGCCCGCCACCCAGGTCCAGGCCCGCGAGCAGCACCGCCTGCAAGGCGCCTTCGCCCAGGCCCTGAAGGCCCGGCCGCTGGTCGTGCGGCTGGAAGGTCCGGATAAGGTCCAGCGCCCGGTGACCCTGGACGATCGCCCCCGGCCGCTGACCACCCTGAACGCCGAGTTCTGGGCCAATCTGGCGTTCGGGCTGATCGCGGCCCTGATCGTCGGCTGGGTCTGGGCGCTGCGGCCGCGCGAGCTGTCGACCCAGCTGTTCGCCGTGACGGGCCTGTCGATGCTGGCCTTCACCTTCGGCTGGGCGGTCAATTCCAGCGTCGAACTGGTGACCGACCGGGTCCTGGCCCAGGCCGCGGCCCTGCTGAACATGATCGGCGCGGTGGCCTTCGGCGGGGCGATGATCGCCTTCTTCCTGGCCTATCCCAAGCGGGTGACGCGGGCGCCGCTGATGCTGCTGGCGCCGCTATGGGTGCTGGGCTGGGCGCTGACGCCGCTGCTGCCCGGCAATCCGTCGGTCGAGAGCACCGGCCAGGCGATCACCTCGATCGAGATGGCCCTGATCATCGTCGCCATCGGCGTCCAGGTCTTCGCCAGCCGCAAGGACCCCGCCGCCATGGCCGCCGCCCGCTGGCTGGGACTGTCGGTGATCGTGGGAGCGGGGGCCTTCATCGGCAATGTCGCCGTGCCGATCGCCCTGGGCCGCGCGCCGTTCCTGGACCCGCGCTACTCGCTGGGTTTCTTCGTGATCATCTATGTCGGCATGGCCGTGGGCCTGCGCCGCCACAAGCTGTTCGAGCTAGACCAGTGGGCGTTCCGGATCCTGTTCTACCTGAGCGCCGGCGCGGCCATGCTGGCCCTGGACGGCCTCTTGATCACCGCCCTGGGCGCGGCCCCCAGCACGGCGCTGGGCGTGTCGCTGCTGATCGTCGCCTTCGCCTACCTGCCGTTCCGCGACGTGCTGTGGCGGCGCACGATCGGCCGCAAGACCATGAAGGACCACGAGATGTTCGCCGCCGTGGCCCAGGTCGCCCTGATCCACGACGCCGAGGCGCGGGCGGACGCCTGGAAAGCGCTGCTGTCCAAGGTCTATGAGCCGCTGGAAATCAGCGCCGGCGGGCCTTTACAGATCAAGGCCGAGATCCTGGACGAGGGCGTGGCCCTGGGCCTGCCCGCCGCCGCCGGCACCACGGCCCTGACCCTGCGCTTCCCGTTCCGCGGCCGAGGCCTGTTCGGCGCGGCCCAGGCCCAGCTGGCCGACCAGCTGGTGGGGCTCCTCTCACAGATCGAGGAAGGCCGCGACGCCTACGCCCGGGGCGTGGTCGAGGAGCGCCTGCGCATCGCCCGCGACCTGCATGACGACGTCGGCGCGCGGCTCTTGTCGGGCCTGCACCGCCAGGACCTGTCCCAGACCCGCGAGGCCATGCGCGGGGCGATCGGCGACCTGCGGGCCATCGTCTCGGGCCTGTCGGGCCACGACCTGCCGCTGGAGGCGGTGCTGGCCGACCTGCGCCACGAGACAGCCGAACGCCTGGAGGCGGCCGGCCTAGCGCTCGATTGGCCGCCGGTCGAGCTGGCCGACCCCGACCGCACGGCGCCCTACCGCGTCTACAAGAACCTGACCTCGGCCGTGCGCGAGGTGGTGTCCAACGCCATCCGCCACGCCGGGGCCACGACGATGGCGGTGACCGTGCATGAGGACGGCGGCCGGCTGGAACTGACCCTCAGCGATGACGGCGTGGGCCTGCCTGGCGAGCCCGGTCGGCGCAGCGGCCTGGCGAATCTCGAGCGCCGCCTGGGCGAGATCGGCGGGGCGGTCGAGATCCCCGAGACGGCCAAGGGCACGGTGATCCGCCTGTCCGCGCCGATCGATGTGAGCGCGACCGCATGAGCCTGCCTTCCACCGCATTGGTCCTCGAAGACCAGGCCGAGACCCGCGAGCACCTGCTGGCGGCGTTGTCCGAGGCCTTTCCGGGCGTGGTCGCGCGGGGCGCGGCGGACCTGGCCGAGGCGCGCTCGTTCCTGTCGGATGGCGCGCCCGACCTGGCGCTGGTGGACTTAGGCTTGCCGGACGGGCGCGGCGTCGACTTCCTGCGGGATCTGGCCGAGCGCTCGGGCGGGGCGACGCGGTCGGTGGTGGTGACCATCTATGCCGACGACCACCACCTGTTCGACGCCATCGCGGCGGGCGCGGGCGGCTATCTGCTCAAGGACATGGGCCGTGACGAACTGGTCCGTTACCTGCGGCGGCTGGAGGCGGGCGAGACGCCGCTGTCGCCGGCCGTGGCGCGGCGGATGCTGGACTACTTCCGCAAGCCCCAGGCGGCGGCCGAGCCCGAGGCCGCTTTGACGCCCCGCGAGACCGAGGTGCTGCGCCTGATCGGCCGCGGCCTGCGCTCGGGCGAGGCGGCCAAGGTCATGGGCGTCACCGAGCTGACCGTGGCGGGGTACGTCAAGGCGATCTACCGCAAGCTCAACATCTGCTCGCGAGCGGAAGCGGCGCTGGAGGCGGCCAAGCGGGGGCTGGTCTAAGCTCTACCCAGGCGCGCGGCGCACCTCTAGGGTCGCAGGGGGTAAGCGTCCCGACGGAGTGTTGCGTGCGGCAGGGTAGGTTCGGGGTCTGGCCGCGCGTGAGCGCGCTGTTGCAGATCGTGGCGGTGATCGCCGTGCTGATGGCGGCCTCGCTGGCGCTGACGATGTACGTGGCGCCGTTGCTGCCCACGCCGGTGCGTCTGCCGGTCATGACGCTGGCGACCCTGGTCGCCGTGGTCTCGGGCGGACTGTTCCTGCTGCGCGACGGGATCTCGTACCGGGACCTGGGCCTGCGCCGGCCCGCGCGGTGGCGCGCCGTCCTGGGCTGGGCGGCGGCCGCCTTCGCGGTCGCCGAGCTGGGCGCCATGCTGCTGGGCGTGGTGTTCACCCGGGTCTTCGGCTGGCCCGCGCCGAACGTCGAGTACATCCGCGCCGTGATCGTCGCCGAGCCCGTCGCCTATGTCGCCTGGATCGCGGCGGCCTGGATCTGCGCGGCGCTGGGCGAGGAGCTGACGGCCCGGGGCTTCTTCATGAACCGATTGGGCCGGGTGTTTGGGAGCAGCCGGCGCGGCCTGGCGCTGGCGGCGATCGGCCAGGCGCTGATCTTCGGCCTGCTGCATGCGCCGCAAGGACCGTCCGGGGTGTTCATGACGACCTGGGCGGGCCTGGTGCTGGCCTGGGCCTACTACGCCTCGGGCCGCAACTTCTGGGCCGCGATCCTGGCCCATGGGGCGATGGACACCTTCGCGCTGACCCTGCTGTTCATGGGCTACTGGCCACCCGGCGCCGCCAGCTGACGGGGCGAAATTTCGCCGCGAAGTTCCGGTCAAGGACGGCTACGGTGTCGCCGACTGACACCAGCGTTCGAAAGACCCTTGATGCGCCTTCTCGCTCCTCTGGCCCTCGCGGCCTTTCTCGCCGCCGGCGCGGCTCACGCCCAGGTGACGCCGACCGCGCCGCCGCAGCTGAACGCCGGGCCGTCGGCCAACGCCGTCGCCGGCAAGGCCTTCCTGGACAAGAACGCCAAGGCGCCGGGCGTCGTGACCCTGCCGTCGGGGCTGCAATACAAGGTGGTGACCTCGGGTCCCAAGACCGGCCCGTCGCCGAAGCTGGGCGACATCATCAAGGTCCACTACGAGGGCAAGCTGCTGGACGGCACGGTGTTCGATAGCAGCTTCGCGCGCGGCAAGGCGGTGATCATGCCGGCCGACGGCCTGATCCCGGGCTGGCTGGAGGCCCTGCCGCTGATGAAGGTCGGCGACGAGTGGACGCTGTATATCCCGGCCGAGCTGGGCTACGGCGGGCGGGATATGGGGGAGATCCCGCCGGATAGCGTGCTGGTGTTTCGGCTGCAGCTGATCGGGATGCTGGCGGTCGACTGATCTCCCTTCCCCCTTGATGGGGGAAGGGCCGGGGATGGGGGTGATATGGCGGTTCCGCTTGCACGGCCGTGCTCACCCCCACCCAACCCTCCCCCATCAAGGGGGAGGGCTTTAGTTTCGCGACTTCATCAACGGCTGGATCCTCTCCCCAAAATCCTCGACCCCCTTCACGAAGTCGTCGAACGTCAGCAGCACCCCGGCCGTCCCCGGCACCGCGGCGATCTCGTCCATCATCCGGGCGATGCTCTCATAGCTGCCCACCAGGGTGCCCATGTTCAGGTTCACCGCCGACTCCGGCGCGGCCAGCTGGGTCGTGTTGGTCGTCGCCCCGGCCTTGGCATTGGGCGCCGCCTGGTTGGTCAGCCAGGCCAGCGCCTCCTGGTCCGCGCCGTCGCGGTAGGACTGCCACTTGGCCATCGCCTTCTCGTCGGTCTCGTCGGCGATGATCATGAACAGCAGGAACGACTGCACGTCGCGGCCGGTCTTTTCGGCCGCCGCCTCCAGTCGCTTGTTGACCGACGCGAACGCCGTCGGGGTGTTGGTCCCCTTGCCCAGGGCGAAGCTGTAGTCGGCATATTGCGCCGTGAAGGCCAGGCCCTCGTCGGACGAGCCGGCGCAGATCAGCTTGGTCTCCTTGGGGTGCGGGCTGACCCGGCAGTCGTCCATGGTGAAGTACTTGCCCTTGAAGTCCGAGACGCCGGTCTCCAGCAGCGCCTTCAGCACGGTCGTGTATTCGGCCAGGTAGTTGTAGCGGTCGGTATAGTGCTCTTCGCCCGGCCACAGGCCCATCTGCGAGTACTCGGCCTTCTGCCAGCCGGTCACCAGGTTGATGCCAAAGCGGCCAGGGGCGATCGAGTCGATGGTCGAGGCCATGCGCGCCACGATGGCCGGCGGGATGGTCAGGGTGGCGACGGTGGCGAAGATCTTGATCTTCGAGGTCACGGCGGCCAGGCCCGACATCAGGGTGAAGCTCTCGAGATTGTGCTCCCAGAACTGCGTCTTCCCGCCGAACCCGCGCAGCTTGATCATCGAGAGCGCGAAGTCGAAGCCGTACTTCTCGGCCTTCTGGGTGATCTCTTTGTTCAGCTCGAAGCTGGGCATGTACTGCGGAGAGTTCTCCGAGATCAGCCAGCCATTGTTGCCGATGGGGATGAAGACGCCGACCTGCATGTGATTATTCCCCCGCTAGAAATTTGATGAGGCCTTCGTTGAAGGTCTCGGGATCGGTGACGGTGAAGCCGTGGCCGCCCCAGGCGACCTGCTGGAAGTCGGCATTGGGCAGATGCGCGGCCATGCGTTGCGAGCACAGCGGCGGCACCAGCATGTCGTCGGCGGAGGCCGAGATCAGCACCCGGTGAGTGATCTCCTCCAGCCGCGCGTCGATGTCGAAGGCCAGCAACGCGTTGATCCGCGCCAGCATCACCTCGCGCGGCGGGAAGCCGGCCACGTGGTGGGCCTCCTCGGCCTGCAGGCGCGCGTGGTTCCGCGAGATCCAGTCGGCCGGATAGAGGAAGATCGGCTGGGCGTGGACATAGGCTTCCGGCCCGGTGTCGTTCAGCAGATGGATGCGGGTGTCGAAGCAGCGGCGGATGTGCGGATCGGGCCGGCTCCAGCCGTTGACCACGACCAGCTTGGCCAGGCGGTCGGGGTGGTCGAGGGCCAGCTGCAGGCCCGCATTGCCGCCGGCCGCGTGGCCGACCACGTGCGCCTTGGCCAGGCCCAGGGCGTCCATGACCTTGACCATGTCATCGGCCATGTGGGCGACGGTGTAGTGGGGCGGCAGCTCCCGCGTGCTGCGGCCCGTGCCCCGGTGGTCGTAGGTGACGACCGGCCAACGCTCGGTCAGCGCCGCCATCTGCGGCCCCCAGAACGCGCCCGAGCCGCCCAGGCCGGACGACAGCAGCACGACCTCTCGGCCGGCGACCGGACCGCCGTGCAGTTCGTAGAACAGGCCGTCGACCATTCCCGTGCTCACGACCCCACCCTCCATCCGCTCATCCCCGCGAAAGCGGGGACCCAAGCAGAGCCAGCGGATTTCAGCTCGGCCGCGCCACGCCCCGAAAGGCCGCTTGGGTCCCCGCTTTCGCGGGGATGGTCGGGGGAGGGAGGCATCACTTCTTACCGATGTGCGCCACGGAGGCGATCTCGACCACGAAACCGGGTTTCACCAGGCCGCACTGGATGCAGTAGCGGGCCGGTTTGTCGCCGGGGAAGTACTCGGCATAGACCTTGTTCATCGGCGCGTAGTGGGCCCAGTCGGTGACGAAGATGTGGTTCATGGTGATGTCCTCCATCGTGCCGCCGGCGGTCTCGATCACCGACTTGATGGTCTCCAGCACTTGGCGGGTCTGGGCCTCGGCGTCGTCGGGGAAGGCGACGTTGTTGTCCTTGTCGAAGGCCAGGGTGCCCGAGACATAGACGATCCCGTCGGCCAGGGTGCCGGGCGAGAACGGGGCGATGGGCGTGCCCGTGCCGGGCGGGGTGATGACGGTCTTGGGCATCTTCCTCGTTCCTCTTCCTAGTCCTAAAAGCGTGTCATCCCGGCCGCAGCGAAGCGGAGAGCCGGGACCCAGGGGTAACCGCGATGCGCCGGCCCCTGGGTCCCGGATCGACCTCTACGAGGTCGTCCGGGATGACACGGTGTGGGTGTTCATGAGGGGGACAATTGGCCAAAAGCCCCCTTGAAATCGGCCGTCGTCGACACCCAGCCGAAGAAGGTCTCGATGTTGAACAGCGCCGCCTTCTGCACGAACTCCGGCCCCGCCTGGTGGGTGGCGTCCTCCAGCACGGTGCCGAAATATTCCAGCATGAAGCCGTCGCGCAGGGTCGACTCCACGCAGACGTTCGTGGCGATGCCGACGAACACCAGGTGCCGGATCCCGCGCGCCCGCAGCACGCTGTCCAGCTGGCTGTTGAAGAACCCGGAATAGCGCGTCTTGTGCAGCTGGATGTCGCCCGGCTGGGGTTTGAGCTCATCGACCAGCTCGTAGTCCCACTGGCCGCGCGCCAGGAGCTTGCCGTGCAGCTCGGGCTTGGCGCGCATGGTCTTCAGCGCGTTGGACTTCCACCAGTTGGGCGAGCCCGGACCGCCGGCCTCGACGTACTGGTCGTCCCAGCCGTTCTGGAAATAGACCACCTGCATGCCGGCCGAGCGGGCCACCTCCAGCACGCCCTTGATCTGCTGGATCACCGCCGCCGCGCCCGAAATGTCGAAGCCGGCCAGGTCCAGATATCCGCCCGGCGAGGCGTAGGCGTTCTGCATGTCGATGACGATCACCGCCGTGGTCTTCGGGTCCACGGGGATCGGCTCGGGCCGGGCCGGCAGCATGACGGCGCCCGGCGAAAGAGGCGTGATCGGAGAGCTCATCGACGCGGCTCCTTGTGGTTCTCAGCGGGTATGGAATACCATCTCGCCGAACGTTGCAATCCGAACCATTCGGTCCATGTTTGACCAAATGGTCCAAGTTCGAGATCGCATGACCGACCCGGCGACCAAGACCGTCAAGGCTCCGCGCAAGACCGGGCCGAAACCGGCTGCCAAAGCGACACAAGTCGCCCGCAAGCTGGTCAAGGCCGCTCAAACCGTGGGCGACGGCGCCCCTGTGGATAACTTTCCGAAGGGGCGTCGGGCTCAGGCCGGGGAAGCCCGCAAGGCCGCGATCCTCAAGGCCGCCCTGGCCGTCTTCGCCCGCCAGGGCCTGGACGGTACGAGCGTCGAGGCCATCGCCCAGGCGGCCGGGATCTCCAAGGCCAACCTGCTCTACTACCACCCCTCCAAGGAGGCCCTGTACGTGGCGGTGCTGGAGCAGGGGCTCTCCCTGTGGTTGGCCCCGCTCTCCCGCTTCACCGCCGAAGAAGACCCCGCCGACGCCATCGCCGCCCTGATCGGCGCCAAGCTGGTCCTGAGCCGCGACCACCCCGAGGTCTCGCGCCTGTTCGCCCTGGAGATGTTGCGGGGGGCGCCGCTGCTCAAGCCGGTTCTCTCGGGGCCGCTGAAGGCGGTGTTCGACGCCAAGTGCGCGGTGGTTCAATCCTGGATCGACTCCGGAAAGCTCTTCCGGGTCGATCCGCCGCACCTGATCTTCGCGATCTGGGCCCTGACCCAGCACTATGCCGACTTCGCCGTCCAGGTGCGGGCGCTGGCCGGCAAGTCCTTGTCCGACAAGGCTTTCATGGACGAGACGCAGGCGGCCCTGACCACCTTGGTGCTGGACGGGGCAAGGCCCCGCTAGGCCGGCTGCGGCCACGCGCCACGTTCCCCTTATAGGCGAGCGCCGCCAGGGTGTCGCCATGGCGGGGACGACTTCCAACACCCAGACTGCCGGCGCCCAAACCGCCGGTGAGCGGCAGACGCGACTGATCGTCGGCATTGTCGGCGCGGCCGCCGTGCTGGTGCTCGTCTCGATCCTGGGGGCCCTGGCCCTGATGGCCCTGGCCGCCCGCGCGGTGGACCACAACGAGGCCAAGGACGAGATCGCCCTGGTCGACCGGACGATGTCGCGCACCCTGGACCGCATGGAGCGCGAGACGACCTCGGCCACCATCTGGGACGCGGCCTATCTGGCCACCGGCTGGACGATCGACCACGACTGGGCCGACCTCAACTTCGCCAAATATTATCGCACCCAGTTCAGCCACGACCTGACCTTCGTGATGAAGTCGGGCCAGGTGGCCTATGCCTCCAAGGCCGGCCTGCCGGTCAGGACGGCGGACTTGGGCGGCTTCCCCGCCGAGGCCGCCCGCCCCGCCGCCGACGTCGCCGCCGACGCCCGCATCGCCCGCCGGGCTGGCCGCCTCAGCTCGGCCGCCCAGGTGACCCGCACCGGCCTGATGCGCGTGGATGGCGCGACCTGGCTGGTGTCCCTGGCCGCCGTGACCCCCGAGAGCCAGGCCGGCGCCGACGCCTATGACGGCACCTCCGCCGTGGTGGTCACCGCCCGCCGGATCGATGCGGCCTTTGTGCGCCGCCTGGCCGACGATCTTGGCCTGCAAGGCCTGGCCTTCTCGAACGACGCCCACGGACCCCAGCCCCGCGTCGTGCTGCGCGACCTGAACGGCCATCCGGTCGGCGCCCTGGCCTGGGCCGCCGAGAACCCCGGCCTGTCGCTGGTCAAGGGCGTGGCCCCCTGGATCATCGCCGGCTTTCTCGTCTTGGCCGCCGCCGGCGTGGTGCTGCTGCGCCGCGTGGCCGAGGCCCTGCGCAAGCTGGAGACCGGCCGCATCGCCCTGATCGCCGCCAAGGAAGAGGCCGAGGCCGCCAACGCCGCCAAGACCCGCTTCCTGGCCAATATGAGCCACGAGGTCCGCACCCCGCTGAACGGCGTGCTGGGCATGGCTCAGGTGATGTCCGTCGACACCCTGAGCGAGCCCCAGGCCAAACGCCTGCGGATCTTGGAGGAGTCGGGCCAGTCGCTGCTGGCCCTGCTGAACGACATTCTGGACATCGCCCGCCTGGAGACCCGCGCGGTGCGCCTGCGGGCCGAGATCTTCGACCTGGCCGGCCTGGTCGAGGCCTCCTGCGCGGCCTTTTCGGGCGCGGCGGCGGCCAAGGGCCTGAACCTTACCGTCGACATCGCCCCGGACCTGCGCGGTCGCTGGACGGGCGATCCGATGCGCCTGCGCCAGGTGCTGGGCAACCTGGTGGCCAACGCCGTCAAGTTCACCGACGACGGCGGGGTCACCGTCCGCGTGCGTCCGGCGACCAAGGGCGGCCTGCGCTTCGAGGTCGAGGACACCGGCATGGGCGTCGCGCTGGAGCACCAGACCGAGCTCTTCAAGACCTTCTCCCAGGTCGACAGCTCGATCACCCGCGCCCACGACGGGGCGGGCCTGGGCCTGTCGATCTGCCGCGAACTGGTCGAACTGATGGGCGGCACGATCGGCATGCACAGCTCGCTGGGCCTGGGGTCCAGCTTCCACTTCACCGTGCCGCTGACGCAGGCGGCGGTGGAGCGGCCGGCGCTTCGGGTGGTGCGGTAGGGGCGTTGCGTGGCCCTCGTCCTTCGACAAGCTCAGGATGAGGACCAAGGTTAGGCCGGTTCAGTAAGAAACCTCATCCTGAGCTTGTCGAAGGACGAGGTTTCGGTCCCGCCACCTGCACACTTCGCACGCAGACCGACGTTCCTTGTGCCGATAATTCGGAGCCTCCGGCCCGACCTGCCCCATTTAACCACCCCCGCCTCTCGCCCCACCGCCCTGCGCCGTGACCCCCTGAGCCCGCACCGTCGGACTCTCTCTCCGAGTCTTGGGCGGTTCAGTAGGGGATGGGCTTTCAAGATGGATTCGCGTTCAGGGGCGCCGACTCGGCGTCAGCTGCTTTCCGCCATTGCCAAGGTCGGCGGCACGGCGGCCCTCTATCAGGCGATGACCACGCTGGGCCATGCGGCCGAGACCCAGTTCCATGGGCCGCCGAACCTGCAAGGCGCGCGGTCGGGGGCCAAGGTGATCGTGCTGGGCGCGGGCCTGGCGGGCATGCTGGCGGCGTTCGAGCTGCGCAAGGCCGGCTACGAGGTCCAGATCCTGGAATTCCAGAACCGCGCCGGCGGCCGCAACTGGTCCCTGCGCGGGGGCGACACCTACACCGAGCTGGGCGGCGCGACCCAGAAGGTCGGCTTCGCCCAAGGCAACTACCTGAACCCGGGCCCCTGGCGGATCCCGCACCACCACCGGACCCTGCTGCACTACTGCAAGCAGTTCGGCGTGGCCCTGGAGCCGTTCATCCAGTTCAACCACTCGGGCTGGGTCCACTCGTCCCAGGCCTTCGGCGGCAAGCCGGTGCGCTTCAACGCCGCCGCCGCCGACTTCGAGGGCAATATCGCCGAGCTCTTGGCCAAGTCGGTCAACGCCAAGGCCCTGGACGACACCGTCACCCAGGAAGACCGCGACAAGCTGCTGGAGGCCCTGAAGGGCTGGGGCATGCTGGACAAGGACTACAAGTACTCGGCGTCCCTGCGGGCCTCGTCGCACCGGGGCTTCGAGCGGCCGGGCGGCGGCGGCGTCAACGGCGCGCCGATCCCGTCCAAGGACCTCTACAGCCTGCACGACGTGCTGGACCCGCAGGTCTGGACCTCGATGGCCTTCTTCATGGGCAGCGAGATGCAGACCACCATGTTCCAGCCGGTGGGCGGCATGGACATGATCGGCAAGGCCTTCGCACGCCAAGTCGACGGGCTGGTGACCTACAACGCCAAGGTCAGCAAGATCGCCCAGGACGACAAGGGCGTCGTGGTCAGCTGGACCGACACCGTCACCGGCAAGACCGCCGACGCCAAGGCCGACTACTGCGTCTGCACCATCCCGCTCAGCATCCTGGGCCAGATGGACCTGGCCGTGACCGACGAGATGATGGCCGCCATCAAGGCCGTGCCGTACTCGGGCCAGGTCAAGATCGGCTTGGAGATGAAGCGCCGCTTCTGGGAGGAGGACGACTACATCTATGGCGGTCACAGCTTCACCGACCAGGAGATCGGCCTGATCTCGTATCCGAACAACAACATGTTCGGGAACGGGCCGGCGGTGCTGCTGGGCGCCTTTGCCCGCGACCTGGGGGCCTTCCGCCTGGCCGGCATGACGCCCGAGCAGCGGATCGAGGTGGCCTTGGCGCAGGGCTCGGTGCTGCACCCGGAAAGCTATCGCAAGGAGTTCTCCAACGGCGCCTCGGTGGCCTGGAGCCGCGTGCCCTGGACCCTGGGCTGCTGCGCCCGCTGGAACGAGGAGACCCGTAAGGAGCACTACCAGACCCTGGTGGCCATGGACCGCCGGATCGTCCTGGCCGGCGAGCACGCCAGCTACGTCGGCTGCTGGATGGAGGGCGCGCTGCTGTCGTCCATCGACGCCATCACCCGTCTGCACAAGCGCGCGCTGGAGGCTTGAGGCTCATGAAGAAGTTCGTTGTTCTGACGGCGCTGTTGCTGGCGTCTCCGGCCGTGGCGCAAGACTCGGCCGGCGGCGTCGTCCGCGCGGCCAAGCCCGTGACCGGCGAGCAGGTCTACAGCCAGGTCTGCCAGGCCTGCCACATGGGCGACGCCAAGGGCGCGACGGGGGCGGGGACGGTTCCGGCCTTGGCCAGTAATCCGAAGCTGGCGGGGGCGGCCTATCCGATCATGGTCGTGGCCGGCGGGAAGGGTGGGATGCCGGGGTTCTCTGGCACGCTGTCTAACGCCCAGATGGCGGAGGTGGTGACCTATGTGCGGACCCACTTTGGCAATGCGTACGCCAAGCCGGTGACGGAAGCGGACGTGGCGAAACTGGCCAAGCCGCCGCCGGCGGCGAGTCACTGAGGGCTCAGCGGTCGCGGGTAACAAGATCCTCCCCCTAGCGGGGGAGGTGTCGCCGTAGGCGACGGAGGGGGAAGTAGCGGGTTATCCGGTTACTTCCCCCTCCGGCCTTCGGCCGCCTCCCCCACGGGGGGAGGGTCTGGCGCGTTACGCCGCCGCCTCCACGATCGGCGCGATCGAGTCCAGCTGCCAGCGGATGCCGTGCTCACGCCCCTCGGCCGAGTAGTACCCGTCCAGGAACGCCCCCACCTCAGTGATCACCAGCCGGGTCTTCTCCCCCTCGGCCCGGAACTCCAACGTCGCCACCGACGCCGAGGCCAGCGGCTCGCCGTGGTGCATCCAGTACGCATAGACGATCCGCTCATTCGGGATGATCTCCAGATACCGGTTGTAGAACCGGTGCGGCGGCTCGCCCGGCGGGCCGCCGATGCTGTGTTCCTCGCCGCCCACACGGAAGTCGTACTTCTGGTCGGGCACGCCCCATTCGTCGGGGCCCTTGAACCACAGCTTCTTCTTCTCCGGATCGGCGAAGGCAGCGAACACCCGGGCGGGCGAGGCGGCATAGGTGCGCTCCACGACGAAGGTCGCGTGGATGGCGTTGCGGTCGGTCATTTCGGCGTTTCCTCGTCTTCGGCCGCCAGGAAATCCCCCAGGCGGTCGAGGCGTCGCTCCCACTGGGTGCGCCTCTGGTTGATCCATTGTTCGGCCAGACTGAGGACGTCGGGGTTCATCCGGCAGGTGCGCACCCGGCCGACCTTTTCCGACGCCACGATCCCGCCCGCCTCCAGCATGGCCAGGTGCTGCATGACCGCCGGCAGGGACATGTCGAGCGGCCTGGCCAGTTCGCTCACCGAGGCGGGGCCTTGGCTGAGCCGCTCGACCATGCTGCGCCGCGCGGGATCCGCGAGGGCCTGGAACATGAGGTCGAGCGAGGGTTGTTGGTTAGGCATGGGGTTAAGTATCGAGGCGCAACTCGATAGTCAAGCGATTGCCTAAGTATCGCAGCAAACAAAAGCCCGCCGCTCCGGAAGGGGCGGCGGGCTCTTGTTTTAGGCCGTGCGGACCTTGCCATCGACCCGGCGGGCGATGCCCAGCGGGTTCTCGGTCTTCAGCTCCGCCGGCAGCAGGGCTTCGGGCAGGTTCTGGTAGCTGACCGGGCGCAGGAAGCGAGCGATGGCCAGGGTGCCGACCGAGGTCGCGCGGCCGTCCGAGGTGGCCGGGAACGGGCCGCCGTGGACCATGGCCGGGGCCACTTCCACGCCGGTGCCAAAGCCGTTGACCAGGATGCGGCCTGCCTTCAGCTCCAGGGCCGGCAGCAGGGCGGCGGTCAGGGCGTGGTCGACCTCTTCCAGGTGGATGGCGATGGTCAGCTGGCCTTCCAGGGCGTCGATGACCTTGGCCAGCTCGGCCTCGTCCTTGGCGCGCACCACCACCGAGGCGGCCCCGAAGACCTCCTCGTGCAGGCGCGGATTGGCCAGGAAGTCGGCGGCGGCGACGCTGAACAGCGCCGCGCGACCGGTGTGGCTGCCGTCGGGACCGGGCACGCCGCGCGCCACGGTGGTGACTTCCTTGGCCTCGGTCAGGGCCGCGACGCCATGGGCGAAGGCCTTGCAGATGCCGGGGGTCAGCATGACCGATGCAGGCGCGGCCTCGACCGCCTTGCCGGCGGCTTCGACGAACGCATCCAGCTCCGGCCCGTCGATGGCCAGGATCAGGCCGGGATTGGTGCAGAACTGGCCCGCGCCCAGGGTCAGGGCGGCGACAAAGTCCGGGGCGATCTTGTCGGCGCGCACCTTCAGGGCGCCCGGCAGCAGGATCACCGGATTGATGCTGCTCATCTCGGCATAGAACGGGATCGGCTCAGGGCGGCCCTGGGCGATGGCCAGCAAAGCGAGGCCGCCACGGCGCGAGCCGGTGAAGCCAGCGGCCTTGACGCGCGGATCGGCGACCAGGGCCTGGCTGACCTCATAGCCGCTGTCGTGGATCATCGAGAACACGCCCGGATGCAGGCCGACCGAAGCCACGGCCGCCTGGATGGCGCGGCCGACCAGCTCCGACGTGCCGGGGTGCGCGGGGTGAGCCTTGACGATGACCGGGCAGCCGGCCGCCAGGGCCGAGGCGGTGTCGCCGCCGGCCACCGAGAAGGCCAGCGGGAAGTTGCTCGCGCCGAACACGGCCACCGGGCCCAGCGGCACGTTGCGCAGGCGCAGGTCGGGACGCGGCAGCGGCTTGCGCTCGGGCAGGGCCGGGTCGACGCGGGCTTCCAGGAAGCCGCCGTCGCGCAGCACGCTGGCGAACAGGCGCAGCTGGCCGGTGGTGCGGGCGCGCTCGCCCTCCAGGCGCGGGCGGGGCAGGCCGGTCTCGGCCATGACGCGGACGATCAGGTCGTCGCCGATCGCCTCGATGTGCTCGGCGATGGCTTCCAGGAACGTGGCGCGGGTCTCGTAGGGCAGGGCGCGGTAGCCGGCGAAGGCCTCGTGCGCCAGGGCGGCGGCCTCTTCGACATCGGCCTTGGTCGCGCCGCCGAACGCGGGCTCCAGGACCTCGCCGGTGGCGGGGTTCTCGCCGCGGATCTCGCCGTTGGTTCCCTTGCGGCTCTCGCCGCCGATCAGAAGCTCGCCCGTCAGATGCACGTTCGTCGTCCTCGCATTTCAGTCTCGAGCGCCATATGGGCGCGGTACCATGACAAGTCCAATGCGATTGGCGGATCGGTGGGGTGTGGGCGGTGGATCGTCCACAGGAAGGTCAAAAGATCCTCCCCCTGATGGGGGAGGTGGCCGAAGGCCGGAGGGGGAACAAGTCCTGGCGCCGGTCTCTTCCCCCTCCGTCGGCTGCGCCGACACCTCCCCCGCTGGGGGGAGGATCTGGGAGTACGGGGATTGAGGGCGCTGAACGCTCGGCGTTCGCGAGATCGACTCCGGCGAATTCAACGACTTGTCACTTTTACGCCGGTCCCAATCATCCGCGCCCGCTGGCGCCGTATCTTTGTGTCATGGCCGAGAGAAGCAACGGAGCGCAGGGCTGGAGCGAGACGCTGCAGACCCGCCTCAAGGGCAAGATGGACACGTTGATCGACGCGTTCCTGTCCACCGACGATCCCGCCGAGAAAGCTCAGATCGAGAAGGACGCCCGCACCTGCGGGGTGTTCGCCCGATCGGCCAAGGCGATCGAAACCATGGTCCCCGAACCCAAGATCAAGCCCGCCGCCGACGAAGCGGCCAATGACGATGAGGCTTCCATGCATGACGGCATCCCCGACGATCCCGAAGAGCTTCAAGCCGCTCTTGCCGAGCGCTTCACCCGCATGGCCGACCTCATCGAACGCAAGCGGCGCGCCGCCGTGGATGGGGCTGGAGGCGCTGGACCGGCAACGTCTGCTGAGTGCGTGGCTCGCCGACCCGCTGGAGCACCAGCAGAGCCCTGACTACGAGCCCTGGACCACCTGGCTGATGCTGGGCGGACGCGGCGCGGGCAAGACCTTCGCCGGCGCCCGCTGGATCACCCACAAGGCGCTGGTCCATCCGACCTTGGCGCTGGTTGGTCCTACCTTGCACGACGTGCGCGAGGTGATGATCGAAGGGCCGTCGGGGCTGAAGGCGATGGGCGGGCCGCTGTTTCGCCCGCGCTGGGAAGCCTCCCGCCGCCGCCTGGTCTGGCCCAATGGCGCGGTGGCCTACGCCTTCTCGGCGGAGGATCCCGACAGCCTGCGTGGGCCCCAGTTCCACGCCGCCTGGGCCGACGAGTTCTGCGCTTGGCGCCGGCCCGCCGAGACCCTGGCCATGCTGCGGTTCGGCCTGCGCCTGGGGACCGACCCGCGCCTGGTCGTGACCTCGACGCCCAAACCCAGCAGGGCGCTGAAGGCCCTGATGGCTGAGCCCGGCGTGGCCCTGACGCGCGCCGGCACCTCCGCCAATGCCGGCAACCTGGCGCCGGCGTTCCTGCGGACGCTGGAGAGCCTCTATGGCGGCACGCGGCTGGCCGCCCAGGAGCTGGACGGGATCATCGTCGAGACCGACGGCGGCCTGTTTCGGGCCGAGGACCTGGCAAGGTGTAGGGCGGCGAGGCCCGCGCGGCTGGACCGCGTGGTCGTGGCCGTGGATCCGCCCGCTACCGCGGGCGGCGACGCCTGCGGGATCGTGGTCGTGGGACGCCGGGACGACCGGGCGTTCGTGCTGGCCGACGAGACCGCGCGGGGCTTGTCGCCGGCAGGCTGGGCCGGCAAGGCGGTCGCCGCCGCGCGGATGTGGGCGGCTGACGCGCTCGTGGCCGAGGCCAACCAGGGCGGCGACATGGTCCGCTCGGTGCTGGCCCAGGCCGATCCGCCGTGCCGGGTGAAGCTGGTGAAGGCGAGCGTCGGCAAGCGGGCCCGCGCCGAGCCGGTGGCGGCCTTGTACGAGCAGGGCCGGGTCCTGCACTGCGGGGCCTTTCCGGCGTTGGAGGAGGAGTTGATGGCGCTGGGGTCCGGGGACCTGGAGCACAGTCCGGACCGGGCGGATGCGCTGGTGTGGGCGGTGGGTGAGTTGATGCTGGGTGTGGGGCGTGCGCCGCGGTTGCGGTCGCTCTGACTCAGCACAGGCCCCCACCTGACCTCGCTTCGCGAGGTCTGTCCGCCCCCAAGCGGGGCGGAAAGGGAACCAGTCCGCTCTGCGCTTACCCGGGCGCATAGATCAAGATCCTCCCCCGCGATGCGGGGGAGGTGGCCCGGAGGGCCGGAGGGGGCGAGCTCTGAGATACTCCAGTATGCTCTTGGCCGCCCCTTCTGGGGCCTCAAGTACATCGCGCGCTGGGATGCGGAGCGTCTCGACCTGTCGAGACGCCAGCCAGGCGTCGCGCCTTACGTCTCTCGCGGGGTGATCGTCGAAGGCGTGCTGTTCTCCATCGACTTCAACGGCCAGCCTCACGCTCTCGCAATAGAAGTCCAGAATGTAGGGACCCACCGGATGCTGGCGGCGAAACTGAAGTCCGCCAAGCCGGCGTCCCTTCAGTTCCAGCCACAACAGCACCTCCGGCAGCGTCAGCTCCCGACGAAAGCGTTGCGCCATCAGTCTTCGCTCGAGTGGCGGTCTCATCTGTTCTGCCCGCGCTAGCCCCCTCCGACCCTCTGGGCCACCTCCCCCGCAACGCGGGGGAGGATCTGGATCGTGCGGCCTCTTCGTCACCACTATAACTTGTTCCTATTTCGTTCTCAACTCCGAACGCGGAGCCCTCAGTCATGCCCCTCTTCAAACCCCGCCCGCCGGAGGCCAAAGACTCCCGCGCCGCGCGCCTGATCGCCCTCACCACCGGCGGCCGCCCGCAGTGGACGCCCCGCGACTATGGCGCCCTGGCCGCCGAGGGTTTCGCCAAGAACCCCGTCGCCTATCGCTGCACCCGCCTGATCGCCGAGGCCGCCGCCTCGACGCCGCTGGCCGTGTTCGTCAACGGCCAACGCGCCGACGATCACCCGCTCAAGAAACTCCTCGACCGCCCCAACCCCGAGCAAGGCGGCCCCGATCTGATGGAGGCGTTCTTCGGCAGCCTGCAGGTCGCCGGTAACGCCTATCTGGAAGCCGCCGGCGACGCTCAGCCGTCGGAGCTCTACGCCCTGCGCTCCGACCGCATGACCCTGGTCCCCGGACCGCGCGGCTGGCCGCTGGCCTATGACTACCAGGCCGCCGGCCGCACGGTGCGGATCGCCCGCGACGCCGATGGCTGGCTGCCCGTCCTGCACCTGAAACTCTTCAACCCCACGAGCGACCACTACGGCTTCTCGCCGCTCGAGGCCGCCGCCTTCGCGATCGACGTGCACAACGCCTCCAGCGCCTGGAACAAGGCGCTGCTGGACAACTCCGCTCGGCCGTCCGGGGCGCTGGTCTACTCGAGCAAGGACGCCGGCGACCGTCTGACCGACGAGCAGTTCGATCGGCTGAAGACCGAACTCTCCGCCGCCCATTCCGGCCAGGCCAACGCCGGCCGGCCGCTGCTGCTGGAGGGCGGCCTCGACTGGCGTGCCATGTCGCTGACGCCCGCCGAGATGGATTTCACCGAGGGCAAGCACGCCGCCGCCCGCGAGATCGCCCTGGCGTTCGGGGTGCCGCCGCAGCTGCTGGGCATCCCCGGCGACAACACCTACGCCAACTATCGCGAGGCCAACGCCGCCTTCTGGCGCGGCACGGTGGTCCCGCTGGCCGAGCGTGCCGCCCGCGCCCTGACCGGCTGGCTGGGAGCGAAGTTCCCTGGCGCGCGGATCGCCCCGGACCTAGACGCCGTGCCGGCCCTGTCGGCCGAGCGCGACGCCCTGTGGAGCCGGCTGCAGGCCGCGACCTTCCTGACCGATCCCGAGCGTCGTCGCCTGGCGGGGCTGGAACATTGAGCCCGGCCGTCAACCGCTGGCGGTTCGACCGTCAGGTGTCGCTGGGCCTGGTCATCACCGTCTTTCTCCAGGCCGCCGCCGCCCTGATGTGGGCCGGCCGCGCCTCGGCCCGGATCGACGACATGCAGCGGCGCCTGGACGCCCAGGCTCCGGTCGCCGAGCGCCTCGCCCGCCTGGAGGCGCAGGCCGACGCCAGCCGCCAGAGCCTGGCCCGCATCGAAGCCCGCCTGGAGCGCAGCCATGAGCGATGAGCTGAAGATCGAGGGCTACGCCTCGCTGTTCTGGACCCGCGACCTCAACGACGACGTCACCGCCGCCGGCGCCTTCGCCGAGAGCCTGGCGCAGGGCGCGCCGGTGGTGATGCTGCACCAGCACGACGAGGCCGAGCCGGTCGGCGTCTGGGACGAGGTCGTCGAGGACGCCAAGGGCCTGTTCGTGCGTGGCCGTATCCTGAAGACCACACCGCGTGGCCGTCTGGTCGCCGCGCTGGTCGAGGCCGGCGCCCTGGACGGCCTCTCCATCGGCTTTCGCCAGGTCAAGGCCCGCACCCAGGGCCGCCTGCGCGTGCTGTCCCGCGTCGAGCTGTGGGAGGTGTCGATCGTGACCTTCCCGATGCTGCCCCAGGCGCGGCTCACCCGATCCGCCTAGCGGATATCTGCTCCCAAAACCCGGAGATCCCCATGAAGGAAACCAAACACGCGGCCTCGCCCGAGGCCCGCGCGGCGCTGGCTGACGTCTTGACGGCGTTCGAGAGCTTCAAGGCCGCCAACGACCAGCGGCTATCGGCCATCGAGACCAAGCGCGTCGACGTCCTGCTGGAAGAGAAGGTCGGCCGCATCGACGAGGCTATGTCCCGCGCCCAGGATCGCCTGGACCGGATCATGGCCGACCTCCGCCGGCCCGGTCTTGGCGGTGACGCGCCGGTCGCGCAGGTCGACGAACGCAAGGCCGCCTTCGACCGCTACGTGAAGACCGGCGAGACGCCCGCCGCGCTGCTGGAAGCCAAGGGCCTGTCGGAAAGCGTCGCCACCGCCGGCGGTTATGTCGCGCCGCCCGAGCTGGAACGGCTGATCCTGCGTCGCCTGGCGGCCACCAGCCCGATGCGCGAGATCTGCCAGGTCCGCACCATCGGCGCCGGCACGTTCCGCAAGCCGGTGTCGCCGACCGGCCTGGCCGCCGCCTGGGTGGCCGAGACCGCCGCGCGGCCTGAGACGACCGCGCCCACCCTGGACGTCATCGACTTCCCGGCCGGCGAGCTCTACGCCAGCCCGGCCGCGACCCAGGCCCTGCTGGACGACGCCTATGTCAGCATCGACGAGTGGCTGGCCGAGGAGGTGCAGGACGCCTTCGCCGCCCAGGAGACGACGGCCTTCGTGACCGGCGACGGGGTCAACAAGCCCAAGGGCCTCTTGGCCTACACCGCCGCGCCGGACGTCAGCTACACCTGGGGTCAGGTCGGCTATCTGGCCACCGGCGTCGCGGGCGCCTGGCCGGCCAGCAATCCGACCGACAAGCTGATCGACCTGATCTACGCGGCCAAGACCCAGTACCGCCAGAACGGCCGCTTCGTGATGAACCGCCGCACGGTCAGCGCGGTGCGCAAGTTCAAGGACGCGCAGGGCAACTACATCTGGAACGCGGCCCTGCAGCCGGGCCAGTCGGCGAGCCTGCTCGGCTTCCCGGTCACCGAGATCGAGGCCATGCCGGACGCCGCCGCCAACGCCTGCCCGATCGCGTTCGGTGACTTCGAGAAGGGCTACCTGATCGTCGACCGCGCCGGCGTGCGGGTGCTGCGCGACCCGTACTCGGCCAAGCCGCACGTGCTGTTCTACACCACCAAGCGCGTCGGCGGCGGGGTGCAGAACTTCGACGCGATCAAGCTGCTGAAGTTCGCGGCGTCGTAGCCGCTTCAGCGTCCCGCCGCATCGCGGCGGGACGCGCCTTCCAGGACAATCCAGATGCCCCAATCCCTCACCCTGGCCGAGGCCCGGGCGTTCCTGCGCGTGCCTGACGCCTCGGAGGACGCCGTCCTCACGATCCTGATCGACGCCGCCGAGGCCCGCATCGCGGCGGCGGCCGGCGTCACCCTGAGTCCGACCAGCCCCGCGCCGCTGCGGCTCTCCGTCCTCACCCTCGTCGCCCACGCCTACGAGCATCGCGATGCCGGGGAGCCCTCCCTGGCCCTCGTCGAGCCGTGGCTGACGCCCTATCGAAAGGCCCGGCTGTGAGCGACAAGCCCCTGATCGACGCCCTGGTCGCGACCTTGAAAGCCGCGCCCGCCGTCACCGCCATAGCGGCTCAGCGGATCCACGGCGCCGCCCCGCGTCTGCCGACCTATCCCTGTGTCGTCGTCACCCGGACGGAGAGCCGTCCCGTGGGCGAGAACGACGCCGTCGAGCACCTGCTGACCGTCACCTGCGCCAGTCGCTTCGGCGGACCCGAGGAGGCCCGCGCCCTGGTCGCGGCTGTCCGTTTGGCGCTGCACGACGCCAAGCCGGCGCTCACCGGCCGGCGGCTCGTCAACCTGCGGGTTCCTTATGCCGACGTCTTCGCCGGGGCCGACCGCGAGACCACCCTGGGCGTCGTCCGCGTGCGCGCCGTCACCGAAAATCCCTAGACCGAGGAGCTCGCCATGGCCGCCCAAGCCGGCAAGGACATGCTGCTGAAGATCAGCGACGGGGCCGCGACCCCGACCTTCCACACCGTCGCGGGCCTGCGCGCCCGGACCATCAGCCTGAACGCCAAGACCATCGACGCCACCGACAGCGACAGCACCGGCCGCTGGCGCGAGCTGCTGGCCGGGGCGGGGGTCAAGTCGGTGGCCGTATCGGGCTCGGGCATCTTCCGCGACGCCGCGTCGGACGCCCAGGTGCGGACCAGCTTTTTCGACCAGTCGCCCCGCGTGTGGCGGCTGGTGATCCCCGACTTCGGCCAGATGGAGGGCGCGTTCCTGGTCGCCGCCCTGGACTATGCCGGCGAGCACGACGGCGAGGCGGCGTTCGCGCTCAGCCTGGCCAGCGCCGGCGTCGTGACGTTCACGGCGATCTGATGCTGACGCCCAATCCCGCGCGCGGCGAGGTGGTGGTCACCATCGCTGGCGCGCCGCGGCGCCTGTGCCTGACCCTGGGCGCCCTGGCGCGGATCGAGGCGGCGTTGGGGCTCAGCGACTGGTCGCAGCTGCCGGACCGCATTGCCACCCTGTCGGCCGGGGATCTCACGTCCGTGCTCGCCGCCCTGCTGGACGGCGGGGGCGAGGCTTCGGAGATCGCCGACCGCGCCACCGTCCCGGAAGCCGCCAGCGCCTTGGCCGCCGCCCTGGCGGCCTGCGCGTGAGCTGGGCCGCGCCGCTGCGGCTGGCCGTGTCCCTGGGCATCGCGCCCGAGGCCTTCTGGCGCCTGTCGCTGAAGGAGTGGCGGGCGCTGATCGAAACGCCGCCGGCGCCGGTGCTGACCCGCACCGACCTTACCGCCCTGATCGCCCGCTATCCCGACGAGGAGATCCGATGAGCTTCGAAGACGACGGTCTATCCACGATCCCAGCCAAGGCCGCTCAAGCCGCCGCCGCGCTGGAAACCCTGAAGGCTCCCGCCGAACGCGCCGCGCGCTCGATCGATGAAGCCTTCACCCGCGCCGGCGCCTCCCTGGCGCGGTCGTTGGCGAGAGCGGCTGCCGATGGCCAAGTGTCGCTCTCCGAGCTGGCTCGCGCCGTGCTGGGTGCGGCGAGCACCGCGCTGAAAGGCGGCCTGACCGAGGCGCTATCGAAGAGCTTTTCAGGAGCGAGGGCCGACGGCGGCCCGGTGCTGCCCGGCGGCGCCTACCTGGTCGGCGAGCGGGGACCGGAGGTGTTTCGCCCGACCTCGGCCGGCAACATCGAGCCGGCGGGCGGGGGAGGGGTCTCGGTGACCGTCAATGTCCAGGGCGGCGAGGTCAGCGGCCTGGTCCGCTCCGACGCCCAGCTGGCCCAGGCTCTGGCCCGGGCCGTCAGTCTGGGGGCCCGGCGCCTCTAGAGCGCCACCGCCGCCGTGTTGGGCGGCACGGGGCCGTACTTGTTCTCGCCGGTCACGCCGGTGCTGCAGCCGACCCACAGGGTGAAGGCCAGCCAGATGGCGAAGGCGATGAAGAACGACATGAACAGGCCGCCGATGCTGGCCAGCAGGGCCGCCGTCGGCTCGCCGTCGTGGAAGGCGGTCATCAGGGCCGAGATCCCGACCGAGGCGATGGCGCCGAACACCAGCACCGGACCCAGCACCCACGGCAGCACCTGCCACCAGCCGGTCTGACCCATGTCGTGCAGGCGCTTGGTGTGGATGCAGATGCTGGAATAGATCACCAGCAGCATCAGCACGTGGCCGATGAACGGCAGCGCGCCGAGCACGATGCTGGCCCCCAGAAGGCAGAGCCATCCGATCCAGAACGCCTGGCGGCCGATGCGGCCTTCCGGCGACAGGAACAGGGTCTTCCAATCCATTTCGATCTCCAATCTCAGGCTCAATAGTTAGAGCCCGACGACCCGCCGATGAAGTGAAAAGCGGGTCATGACGCAGTCTTAATGGCAATCGCGCCGAACGGCTCCGCTTGCGCGCGATTTTTCTGCAAACCTTTTCCGAGAATGAGGGATCGCGATGAGCGAGTTCCATGAGGCGCGCCTGCCCGCGCGCCTGGCGTTCGGCTGCACGGGCGGGATCGAGCGGCGCGTCGACATCGTCACCCTGGCGTCCGGCTTCGAGCGACGGACCAGTCCGTGGACGTCCGGCCGTCGCCGTTACCTGATCGCCACCGCCGCCCGGCCGCTGGACGAGGTCGCCGAGCTCTTGGCCTTCTTCGAGGCGCGGGGCGGGCGGCTGGCGGGGTTCCGGTTTCGGGATCCGACGGACTTCAAGTCCTGCGCGCCTTCGGTCCAGCCGGCGGCGGGCGATCAGGCGATCGGGACCGGCGACGGGACGCGCAAGGTGTTCCAGCTGGTCAAGGCGGGGCGGACCATCGCCAAGCCCGCAGCCGGGACCGTGAAGGTCGCCGTGGCCGGCGTCGCCGCGCCGTTCAGCGTGGATACGACCACGGGCCTGGTGACCTTGGCGACCGCCCCGGCCGCCGGCGCGAGCGTGACGGCGGGGTTCGAGTTCGACACGCCGGTGCGCTTCGACCTGGATCGGCTGGATGTGACGCTGGAGGGCTTCGCCGCCGCGCGGGTCACCGCCTGCGCCCTGGTCGAGGTGCGGGTCTGATGCGCGCGCTTCCGGAAGGGATGGACGTCGGCCGGCTGTGCCAGACCTGGATCGTCATGCGCACCGATGGGGTGAGGCTGGGCTTCACCGACCATGACCGCGACCTAGTGGTCGACGGCGTGGTGTGCCGCGCCAGCGGCGGCTGGAGCCCCGGCGCGACCGAGACCGCCGCCGGCTATGCGCCGGGGCAGGCCGCGGCGCTGGGGGTGTTGGACGCCGACGGGATCACCGAGGCGGACCTGGCGGCCGGGCTCTATGACGGCGCGCGGGTGGCGGCGCTGCGGGTCGATTGGAGCGCGCCGAGCCGGCTGGTGCGGCTGTGGACGGCGACGATCGCGGCGGTGTCGCGGGAGGGCGAGGCGTTTACCGCGACCTTGGCCGGGCCGCTGGCGGATCTGGAGCGGGTGGCCGGGCGGACGTTCACACGGCTGTGCGACGCAAGGCTGGGGGATGCTCGGTGCGGGGTTTCTCCGCCGGCGGGCGCTGTGTGTGACAAGCGCTGGGCGACCTGTGTCGGGACGTTTGCGAATGGGGTGAACTTCCGGGGGTTTCCGACGGCGCCGGGCGAGGACTTCCTGACGCTGTATCCGGTTGAGGGTGAGCGGAATGATGGGGGACGGCGGTGAGTCAGCACTGGCCCCCACCTGACCTGCTGACGCAGGTCTGTCCGCCCCCAAGCGGGGCGGAGGAAGACACCACCCGCTCCGCGCCGGGGCGAGGCTCTCTCCTCCCCCTGTTGGGGGAGGGGGACCGGCGGAACGCCGGTGGAGGGGCCAGCGCCGTCTTGGCGGAAACCCGCCTCTGGCTCGGCACTCCGTACCGCCACCAGGCCTCGGCCATGCACGCCGGCTGCGACTGCCTGGGCCTCGTCCGCGGCGTCTACCGCGCTCTCCACGGCGCCGAGCCCGAGCCCCCGCCGCCCTACCGCCCCGACTGGGCCGAGACCGGCGGCCGCGAACTCCTCCTCGAAGCTTTTTCCCGCTGGCTCACCCCCACCGACACGCCAATCCCCGGCGACGTCCTCGTCTTCCGCATGGCCCCCGGCGCGGTCGCCAAGCACTGCGCGATCCAGTCCGGTCCCGACCGCATGATCCACGCCTATTGGGGCCGGGCCTGCGTCGAGAGCGTGCTGGGCCGCTGGTGGCGCGAGCGCCTCGTGGCCGCCTTCAGATTTCCCCCTCTCGCCCCTTGAAGGAGCCCGCATGGCCCAGATGATCCTCACCAGCGTCGGCGCGGCCGTCGGCGGCGTGTTCGGGGCGGCGGCGGGCGCCGTGGTCGGCGGGTTGATCGACCATGCCGTCGCCAGCGGCGGGACCCGGGTCGGCCCGCGCATCCCCGAGCTGCGCCTGACCGGCGCGGCCGAAGGCGCGGCGCTGCCTTGCGTGTTCGGGCGGGCCCGGGTCGGCGGCCAGGTGATCTGGGCCGCGCGCTTCCGCGAGAAGCGGGTCGAGGCCCGTGTCGGCGGCTCCAAGGGCCAGAAGACGGCCAGCTACGCCTACAGCCTGTCGTTCGCCGTGGCGGTCGCCGAAGGTCCAATCGATGGCGTCGGCCGCGTCTGGGCCGACGGCAAGGTCATGGACATGACCGGCGTCGTCATGCGCGTGCATCGCGGGACCGAGGGCCAGGGCCCCGACCCGCTGATCGCCGCCCTCGAGAGCGCGGCGCCGGCCTATCGCGGCGTGGCCTATGTGGTGTTCGAGGATCTGCCGCTGGAGCCCTACGGCAATCGCCCGCCGCAGCTGTCGTTCGAGGTCTACCGCCGGCCGCGCGCGCCCGGGACCCTGGGCCTGGAGGAGCGCCTGAAGGGCGTCTGCCTGATCCCCGGCGCGGGCGAGTTCGTCTACGCGACCGAAGCCGTCCTGCGCCGCGAGGGCCTGACCCGTACGGCCTCCGAGAGCGTGCACAATGCCGAGGGCCGGCCTGACCTGGTGGTGGCGCTGGACCAGCTTCAGGCCCAGCTGCCGAACGTCGACCACGTGACCCTGGTGGTGTCGTGGTTCGGAACTGACCTGCGCTGCGGCCAGTGCCAGATCAAGCCGGGCGTCGAGGGCGCCGCCAAGGACACCCTGCCGCTGACCTGGAGCGTGGCCGGCGTCAGCCGCTCGGGCGCGCACAAGATCTCGCTGAAGGACGGCTCGCCGGCCTATGGCGGCACGCCCGCCGACGCGGTGGTCCTGCAGGCCATCGCCGAGCTGAAGCGGCGTGGCCTGAAGGTCACCCTCTATCCCTTCATCCTGATGGACACGCCGACCTATCCCTGGCGCGGTCGGATCACCTGTGACGCCGGCACGGACGGAACCGCCTCGGCCGCGACCCAGGTGAACGCCTTCTTCGACGGCGAGTGGGGCCTGCGCCGCATGGTGCTGCATCAGGCGTCGCTCGCGGCGCAGGCGGGCGGCGTGGACGGCTTCGTTATCGGCTCCGAGCTGCGCGGCGTGACGGCCATCCGCGGCGCGGGCGGGACCTATCCGGCGACCGCCAAGCTGAAGACCCTGGCCGCCGAGGTGCGCGCGGTGGTCGGTCCGACGACCAAGTTGGGGTATGCGGCCGACTGGTCCGAGTACTTCGGCCACCAGCCGGGCGGCGGCCATGCGGTCTTCCAACTCGACCCGCTGTGGGCCGATCCGAACATCGATTTTGTCGGCATCGACTGGTATCCGCCGGTCACCGACTGGCGCGAAGGCGAGAGCCACCTGGACGCCGTCGCCGGTTTCGACGGACCGCACGATCCGGCCTATCTGCGCGCCGGCCTGACCGGCGGCGAGAGCTTCGACTGGTATTATCCCAGCCAGGCGACCCGCGATGCGCAGACCCGCACCGCGATCACCGACGGCGCCCATGGCGAGCCGTGGATCTGGCGGGCCAAGGACCTGGTCTCGTGGTGGAGCAAGCCGCATCACGACCGCCCCGGCGGCGTGCGCTCGGCGACGCCCACGGCCTGGGTCCCCAAGTCCAAGCCCATCCGCCTGACCGAGTTCGGCTGCCCCGCCGTCGACAAGGGCGCCAATTCGCCCAACCTCTTCATCGACCCCAAGAGCTCGGAGAGCTTCCTGCCGCCGTACTCCACGGGCGAGCGCGACGACTTCGGCCAGCGGCGTTACCTGGAGGCCGTGCTGGCCTGGCTGGACGAGCCGGCGGCCAATCCCGTCTCGCCGATCTATGGCGGGCCGATGATCGAGGCCGCCAGCGCCTGGTGCTGGGACGCGCGGCCGTTCCCCGATTTCCCGGCCCGCTCGGACGTCTGGAGCGACGGCGGCAACTGGGTGCTGGGCCACTGGCTGACGGGGCGGGCCGGCATCGCGCCGCTGCCCGAGTTGATCCAGGCCCTGGGCGCGCGGGCCGGCGTGGCGATCGATCCCGGCGAGGCGGGCGGAGCCGTGGGCGGCTATGTCGTCGACCGGCCGATGCGGCTGCGCGACGCCCTGGCGCCCCTGACCGAGGCCTTCGCCCTGGATCCCGTCGAGCGCGGCGACCACGTGAAGATGCTGGCCCGCGCTGGCCGGGCGGTTGGGGCGCTGGACGAGGATGATTTCGCGTTGCCGGACGACGGCCCCGCCGAGACGGAAAGTCGCGCGCTCGAGCCCGCCGCCGAAGCCCTGCGCCTGCGTTTCATCGACGCCGCCCGCGACTATCAGGTTGGGGCGCTGATGGTGCGCCGCGAGGCGGGGCAGGGGACCCGCGACGCCGACGCGCCGATCGTGCTGGCGAGCGCCGAAGCCGAGGCCGTCGCCTGCCGCATGCTGGCCGCCGACGAGGCCGCTCGTCGGGCGCGGATCGTGCGGCTGTCGCCCTCGGCCGCCTTGCGGTTGGAGGCCGGCGACCGGCTGGCCCTGGACGGTGCAACTTGGCGGGTGCAGCGCCTGGATCTCGACGAGCGGCCGCGCGCGACCCTGGTCCCGGTGCTGACGGGGATCGGCGTGGTCGGCGGCGTCGACTGGATCCTGGCCCCGCCGCGCGATCCGGCCGCCCCGCCGGTGCTGCACGTGCTGGACCTGCCCTCGGACGGCGCGCTGTCCGACGACGCCCGGCCCCTGGTCGCCGCCGCCTGCGAGCCCTGGCGGCCGCTGGACGTCCATGCCGGCGCGGGCCTCGAGACCCTTAAGGTCCGCGCCCGCCTCGCGCAGCCCGCCACCTTGGGCGAGACGCTGAGCGACCTGTTTCCGGCCTCGCCGCATCGGCTGGGTCGCGGCAGCCTGACCGTCCGCCTGGAGGGCAAGACCCTGGCCTCCGCGCCCCTGGGCACCGTGTTGGCCGGTGACAACGCCCTGGCGGTCCGCGCGCCGTCCGGCGACTGGGAGGTCATCGCCTTCCAGGGCGCCGAATTGGTCGCGGCCGACACGTGGAAGCTCTCCGGCCTGTTGCGCGGTCAACGCGATGGCGTCGCGACAGAGGTCCTGATCCCGGCCGGCGCACGGGTGGTGCTGCTGGACGAAGCCGTGGTCCCGATGGACGTCGCCGCTTTCGAGCGCGGGACGCCGCTGCTGGTCCGCGCCGCCCCGGCTGGCGGACCACCAGCAGGCTCGGCGATGACGGAAGTCAACGCGACCTGGACCGGCCGCGCTCTGCGCCCGCTCGCGCCGGCGCACCTGAAGACCCGCCTGGTCGCCGGCGACCTCCAGCTTACCTGGATCCGCCGCGCCCGCGTCGGCGGCGACGTCTGGGAAGGCGAGGTCCCGCTGGGCGAGGGCTCGGAGCGCTATCGCATCCGTGTGCTGGATGGCGCGACGGTGCTGCGCGAGGCCGAGGTTTCGACGCCGGCCTTCACCTACACCGCCGCCATGCGAATGGCCGATGCGCCCTCCGGCGCCGCCCGGATCGAGGTCTGCCAAGGCGGCGCGCTATACGGCTGGGGCGCCCCTGCGACGACAGGTCTGTGATCTAGAAGTCACAGGTGGGCTTGCGCGCGCCTCTGGACGTTCTAGATGGAGGGCGTTACCCACACTTCCCCAGTTTTCTGGGCCCACTTCTTAAAGGACCTTCCTTGGCCCGCGACCCGTATCAGGAACTCGGCGTTTCCCGCACCGCGACGGCGGACGAGATCCGCAAGGCGTTCCGCAAGCTGGCCAAGGCGCATCACCCGGACGCCAATCCGGGAGACAAGAAGGCCGAGGAGAAGTTCAAGCAGGTCAGCGCCGCCTTCGACATCGTCGGCGACGCCGAGAAGCGCAAGAAGTTCGACCTGGGCCAGATCGACGCCGATGGGCGCGAGACCATGCGCGGCGGCTTCGGCGGCCAGCCCGGCAACGGCCCGTTCAACGCCGGCGGCTTCGGCCAGGGCGGGTTCCATCGCGACCAGGGCCCGGAGATCGATCTGTCGGATCTCTTCGGCGGCATGTTCAACCAGGGCGGCGGACGTGGCCCGTTCGGCGGCGGCCAGGCCGGCGGCGGCTTCTCGACCAAGGGCGCCGACATCAAGGCTCGCCTGGACATCGACCTGGAAGAGGCCATCAAGGGCGGCAAGAAGCGCGTCGCCTTCTCGGACGGCCGCACGATCGACGTCAGCATCCCGGCCGGCGCCCAGGAAGGCCAGACCCTGCGCCTGAAGGGCCAAGGCTCGCCCGGCCGTGGTGGCCAGGGCGACGCCCTGATCGAGCTGGCCATCAAGCCGCACCCGATCTATCGCCGCGAAGGCGACGCGCTGGTCATGGACCTGCCGATCTCGATCCCCGACGCGGTGCTGGGCGGCAAGGTCGAGGCCCCGACCCCCGACGGCAATGTCATGCTGAACGTGCCGAAAGGCAGCAACAGCGGCCAGACCCTGCGTCTGAAGGGCCGCGGCATGCCCGACGCCAAGGGCAAGCGCGGCGACCTGCTGGCCCGGCTGATGGTCACCCTGCCCGAGACCGTCGACGAAGACCTGGAAAAATTCGCCCAGGCCTGGCGCGACCAGAAGCCCTACACGCCCAAGCGGAAGTAGTCTTGCCTCAAAGCCCCACCCGTCTTAGGGGAATTATGGGCTTTCAGATAACGGCGTCGGGTCGGCTTTCATGGTTCTGGTCAGCGTACTGGCGCTCTTGCAGGTCGCTGCGCCGATGCAGGAGACACCGGTTTCCCCCTTGCCGCCGGAGAGCGAGCAGACGGGGCTGCTCGACAGCCTGGTGATCAAGGCCACGCGCGGCAAGGCCAATGGCCCGGCCCAGCCCGAACTGACCCTGGACGCTTCGGAGATCCAGGCCACCGGGGCCGGCACCGTGCAGGACCTGGTCAGCTTGCTGGCCGCCGAGATCAGCACCGGCGATCCCGACAGCCCGCCGCCGATCTACCTCGCCAACGGCCGGCGGATTTCCGGCTTTTCCGAGATCAGCGGCCTGCCCAGCCAGGCGATCGAGCGCATGGACGTGCTGCCGCCGGCTTCCGCGATCGCCTACGGCTACCGGCCCAACCAGAAGGTCGTGAACTTCGTCCTGAAGAAGCGTTTCCGCTCGGCCGCCGTCGAGCTGGAAGAGGTCGCCACGACCGCCGCCGGCCGCACGGTCGAGCGGTTCGACGGCGACGTCTTCCGCCTGGCCGGCGACGAGCGCACCACGGTCGGCCTGGATTGGCGTCAGGAGTCGACGCTGTTCGAGACCGAGCGCGACATCTACCGCGTCCCCTCGGCGACCTCGCCCTATGGCCTGGTTGGCAACGTGGCGGCCACGAGCTTCGGGCGCGAGATCGACCCGGCGCTGTCGGCCCTGGCCGGCGACGTGGTCACCGTGGCGCGCGCCCCGAGCGCGGCCTGGGACGGGCCGGTGGGTCTGTCGGCCTTCTCGGCCAACAATCCCGAGCTCTCCGGGATCATCGCCAACCGCAGCCTGCTGCCGTCGTTGGGGCAGGGCAATTTCAAGGCCGCCATCACCCGCGACCTGGCCCGCAAGGTCAGCGTCACGGTCAGCGTCGACCTGGAAGACGTCCAGCGCACCAGCTTCCTGGGGCTGCCCGCGACTTCGGTGCGGTTGCCGGCCGGCAGTCCGTTCTCGCCGTTCGCGGGCGACGTCACGGTCTATCGTTATCTCGACGCGCCGTGGTCGCAGCTGCGGGTTCAGGATAATTTCCGAGGCCAGCTGGGCCTGGCCGCCAACGGCTATGTCGGCGACTGGCGCTGGTCGCTGACGGGGAACTACGACCACAACGACAGCGAGACGGCGAGCGGTCGCGGCGTCGACAGCGCGCCCTGGAAGGCGGCGATCGCGGCGCGGGATCCGGCGGTCAATCCGTTCGGCCCGATCGCCCGCGCCCTGCTGAAGGTCAACGCCCGCGACATCGCCAAGTCCAGGTCCCGCGCCGCCAAGGCCGAACTGGTCCTGAACGGCGACGTCGCCGAGATCCCCGCCGGCCGCGTGTCCTCGACCCTCAAGGTCGGCGGCGAGCGGGTCGAGCAGACCTCGGACGCCCTGCGCAACGGCGCGCCGATGCGCAGCAACTACGACCGCCGGACGATGTCGGTGCAGGGCGACATCGACGTGCCCCTGGCCAGCCGCTCGCACGAGGTGCTGCCCGTGCTGGGCGAGCTGACCGCCAGCGTCAACGCCGGCTACAATGTCGAGACCTTCAAGGACCGCCTGGCGATGGGCGCGGGCCTGAACTGGTCGCCGGACAAGCTGGTCAGCGTCAATCTCAGCCTCAGCGAGGAGCAGTCGGCCCCGGCCGCCAACCAGATCGTCGATCCGGTGCTGCAGACCGCCAATGTCACGGTGTTCGACTTCAGCACCGGGACCAGCGTGACGGTCAATCGCACGGAAGGCGGCAATCGCGGCCTGGAGAACGACCGCCGCCGCACCCTGAGGGCCGGGGTCAATCTGCGGCCGGTCGGACGCGACGGCGGCGACACCCGGGTGACGGTCAACGCCAACTATGTCCGCACCCACATCGAGGACCCGATCTCGAACTTCCCGGTGATCACCCCGGCGCTGGAGGCGGCCTTCCCCGAGCGGTTCACGCGTAACGCCGACGGCGTGCTGACGGCCATCGACAGCCGGCCGCTGAACTTCGACGCCATCGACCGCGAGGAACTGCGCGGCGGCCTGAACCTGACCCGCTTCTTCGGCCGCCCCAAGAAGGACGCGCCCAAGGGGACCAAGCCGGACCCCAAGAAGGTCGGCCAAGTGCAGGTGTCGGTGAACTACACCTTCCGCCTGCGCGACGAGACGACCTTGCGCCACGGCCTGGAGCCGCTGGACCTCTTGAACGGCGCCAGCACCAGCCGTCGAGGCCAGCCGAAGGAAGAGCTGAACTTCCGCGTCAACGCCTTCCGCCAGGGCGTGGGCCTCAACCTCAACGGCGCCTGGCGCGGCGGCAGCGTCATCGACGCCGGGCCGACCACCGGCGCCCTACGCTTCGACGACCAGACCACGGTCAATCTGTCGGCCTTCTACGAGGTCCCCCGCGACGTGAAGGCCGGCCCGGCCTCCAGCTGGCTGGCAGGGACCCGCGTCACCCTGGCGGCCGACAACCTGTTCTACAGCCGCCCCGTGGTGCGTGACGCCAGGGGCGCGACGCCGCAGGCCTACCAGCCCGATTATCTCGATCCTCTGGGCCGAACGGTGAAGCTGACGTTCAGGAAGAGCCTGATCGCTTTGTAGCGTGTCGACATTTGTTGACACATAGGCAACTCGAACCGATCTTCGTGGCAGGAGGTCGGCCATGCATGTCGTCGTGAAGAAGTGGGGTAACAGCGCTTCGGTGCGCATTCCGGCTCGGGTGATGGCCGCCGCGGATATCAGCATCGATCAAGCGGTTGATGTTCGAGAGGAAAACGGTCGGATCATCATCGAACCGATCCGGGCTCCAGAGTACGACCTTGATGCGATGTTGGCCGAGATGGAGCCCGAGACCTTCCACGAAGATGTGGATTTCGGTGCTCCCGTTGGCAAGGAAGTCTGGTGAGCGCGCGTTATGTCCCCGATGCGGGGGATATCGTCTGGCTGGAGTTCGATCCGCAGGCAGGACACGAACAAGCGGGCCATCGTCCGGCGCTCGTTCTGTCGCCGGCCGCATACAACGGCAAACGTGGGATGATGCTGTGCTGTCCGATGACCAGCCGGATCAAAGGTTACCCGTTCGAAGTCGTCGTGCCGGGACCCTCGCCCAGCGCCGTGCTTTCCGACCAGATCAAGAGCGTGGACTGGGTCGCCCGGCGGGCTCAGCGGAAGGACGTCGCCCCGCCTGGCGTGCTTGCAGAAACCCGCGCCAAGCTGAAAACGTTGCTGGGCGTCTGATCGCCTTGTGACCGCTATCGACGGAACTGGGCCGGTCGGTTCGTTCCAAGCGTGTCCGCCCGTGACAGAACGCCACAGCCCGTTCATAACCCCTGCGTTCAGTCTCCATTCAGCCGAGGTCCGTTAGACCGGAGAGCATGAAAACGATCCGTGTCCTTCTCGCCGCCGTCGCGCTGGTCGCCGCCCTTCCGGGCGCGGCCTCGGCGCAGCGTCACGACCGTGGTCCCGACTCGCTGGGCGCCGACTGGCGCGCGCAATCGGACCAGGCGCGTGGGGGCGTGCAGTCGGGTCGTCTGGTGCCGCTGGGCCGCGTGATCCAGATGATCGCCTCGCGCGTTCCTGGCCGTGTGCTGGACGCTGGGCTTGAAGGCCGCAACTACCGGGTCCGCTGGGCCGCCGCCGACGGCCGCCGCATCGACTTCATCGTCGACGCCGAGACCGGCCAGATCATCAGCGGGGGCTGAGGAGCTCTACATCCATGCGTATCCTGCTCGTCGAGGACGATCCCGATCTGTCGCGTCAGCTGAAGCTGACGCTGGGTGACGCCGGCTATGCCGTCGACCACGCCCCGGACGGCGAGGAAGCCCAGTATCTGGGCGAGAACGAGCCCTATGATGCGGTGATCCTGGACCTGGGCCTGCCCAAGGTGGACGGCGTGTCGGTGCTGGAGCGCTGGCGTCGGGGCAATGTCGCCACGCCCGTGCTGATCCTGACCGCGCGCGGCGCCTGGAGCGACAAGGTCGCCGGCTTCGACGCCGGGGCCGACGACTATCTGGCCAAGCCGTTCCATACCGAAGAACTGCTGGCCCGCTTGCGCGCCCTGCTGCGCCGCTCGGCCGGCCACGCCGCGCCATCGTTGTCGTGCGGCGCCCTACGCCTGGATCCGCGCGCCGCGCGGGCCAGCGTCAATGGCGAGCCGCTGCGCCTGACCTCGCTGGAATACCGCCTGCTGCACTACATGATGATGCACCAGGGGCGGGTCATCGGTCGCACCGAGCTGGTCGAGCACCTGTACGACCAGGACTTCGACCGGGATTCGAACACCATCGAGGTGTTTATCGGCCGCCTGCGCAAGAAGCTGGGCGCTGATCGCATCGAGACCGTGCGCGGCCTGGGCTATCGCCTGACGCCGCTCGAGGGCGAGGCAACCGCCTAGCCCGATGCTGGATCTGCGCCGCCGATCGCTGGTCCGACGGCTGGTGCTGATCGCCGGCGGCTGGACGCTGCTGGTCGTGCTGGTGGCGGGGATCTTCCTGACCGCCCAGTTCCGCGACGCGGCGATCCGCCGGTTCGACCAGTCGCTGGCCGTGCTGACCGACGACCTCTATGCCGGCTCGACCGTCGACAGCGGCCAGCTGCGCGCGCCGTTCCTGACCGACATCCGCGCCACGCGGGCCTATTCCGGTCGCTACTGGGTGATCCTGGACAAGAAGGCGGACGGGTCGATGTCGCCGGTCGTGCGCTCGCGCTCGCTGTTCGACAGCGACCTGATGCTGGCCTCCAACCAGATCGACCAGCTGGAAGCCCATCCGGGCCAGACCCAGTATTTCGACATGCGCGGACCGCAGGACAAGCCGCTGCGGGCGGCGGCCGTGCAGGCTCGCCTGCCGGGCTATGCCGATCCCGTGGTGTTCCTGGCCGCCGAGGACCGCTCGCCGATCGACGCCGACGCCGACCGCTTCGCCGGTACGACCGCGATTGCCCTGCTGATCCTGGGCGGCGGCCTGATCCTGGCGGTGGTGGTGCAGGTGCGGTTCGGCCTGCAGCCCTTGTTTCGCCTGCGCCGCGAGGTGGCCTCGGTCCGGCGCGGCAAGGCCGAGCGGCTGGCCGACGACTATCCCGAAGAGCTGGAGCCGCTGTCGCGCGAACTGAACGCCCTGCTGGCCCACAACCAGGAGGTCGTCGAGCGCCAGCGCACCCACGTCGGCAACCTGGCCCACGCCCTGAAGACGCCGCTGTCGGTGATGCTGACCGAGGCCTCCCAGCAGCCGGGCCAGCTGGCCGAGGTGGTCGAGCGCCAGGCCCAGACCATGCGCGAGCAGGTCGATCACCACCTGCGCCGCGCCCGCGCCGCCGCCCGCTCGCAGACCAGCGGCGAGCGCACGCCGGTCGAGCCGATCCTGGACGAGCTGGCCGTCACCCTGGAGCGGATCTTCCAGGACAAGTCGGACGGGCAGGGGATCGAGATCGACTGGCGCTGCCCCGAGGACCTGGCCTTCCAGGGCGAGAAGCAGGACTTCCTCGAAGTGGTTGGCAACGTGATGGAAAACGCCGGCAAGTGGAGCAAGGGCAAGATCCGCGTCGACGCCGTCGCGACCGGCGAGACCCGCATGACCGTCACGGTCGACGACGACGGCCCAGGCCTGCCGCCCGAGGAACGCGCCCTGGCGCTCAAGCGCGGCCAGCGGCTGGACGAGAACGCGCCGGGCACGGGTCTGGGCCTGTCGATCGTCGACGAACTGGCCCGCGCCTACGGCGGATCGGTCAAGCTTGGTGAATCACCCCTGGGCGGTTTGCGCGTCACGCTGGATTTGCCGCGCGCCGAGACGTAACCAGGGGTTGCGGCGAAAGGTCGCCACCAACCCCTGTGGGCAAGTTTGCTACCGGTCACCTAAACTTCTGGTAGGCCAAGACTTTTTCGCCCGCGACATCTCGGCTCAAGGCCTTGGATTTTTGACCAGTTTCGGAAATCCTTAACCTCGTTTCGAACATGGTTGACGTCTGTCGGCCGTGTGAGTCCGACACGGGGGACCATGGGCACTATCGCCGCGCATAAATTGCAGATCATCCGGACGCTGGTGGAAACCGCTCCGGACGCGGCGCTGCGCAGCCTGGAGCTGGCGCTGTCCAGCGCCGGCGCGACCGGATCCCTGGCCGCCGTGCGCGGCCTGGTCGAGGACGAGACCGCCAACCGCTTCGTCCGCAACAACATCCTGGCCCCCATCGTGCCGCTGTGTCAGCCGCGCGGCGAGGGCTGCGTCTCGTTCCCGTCGCCCGTGCTGGGCCGCGTGTGGAAGGCGCTGAAGGTCATCGTGCCGGCGCGGGTCGAGGAAGCCTCGGCCAAGTGCAATCCGTGGGACCTGGAGCAGGGCACCCCGGAAGTCTTCGACGAACTGTGCAAGACGGCCGCCGCCGGCCTGCGCGATCCCGAGAACGCCGCCTTCGACAGCGTGCGGTCGTTGTGCGACCCCGAGCATCTGGCCCTGTGCCTGCAGCTGTCGGCCATCGCCCGCTCGTGCCTGCCTAAGCTGGCCGAATGGGTCAGCCGCATGTCGGACGAGCGCGCCTTCGCCGCCAAGCTGGCCTATCGCGACGCCTGCCGCATCAGCGAAGACGCCGGCCCGCTGCTGCTGGACATGCTGTCGGCCCACCTGCCGGACGACTGGCGGATCCTGCGGGTGATCTCGGCGGTCATGGACCGGCCTACAGATCGCTACCTGGCCTCGTCCGAGGCCAAGGCGTTCGGCGAGCGCGTGCTGGCCGATATCGACGCCTCGATCGCCCGCATCGAGAACTTCAACTTCGCCGACGGCGAGAAGGTCGGCCGCGAGGCCGCCCAGGGCGCCCACCGCGCCCAGCTGCAGATCGTCGAATTCCAGCAGTCGATCGAAGTCGCCAAGGACGGCCCGTGGGGCAAGCGCCTGGCGCGCCACAAGCAGCAGATGGCCAAGGTCTGCGAGCAGCGCATGGACCAGGCCGACAAGCAGCTGGAAGCGGCCCTGCCGACCCGTCCGCTGACCATGATGGCCAAGAAGGGCAGCAAGGGCGCGGCCAAGCTGACCGAGGAGCCGGACGAGGCGATGATCCGTCGCGCCCAGTCCGCTCTCGCCTTCATCGCCGAACTGCGCTCGTGCGCCGACAAGGCCGGCTACGGCAGCTCGCGCAACAAGATCCTGGAAAAGCTGAACAGCCGCCTGGACCCCTATATCGAAGACGTCCTGCACGTGGCCCGCACGGGCGACGGCGGCGACTCCGGCCTGGCCGTGAAGTACCTGGACGTCGCGGCGGGCTTCATCGCCTACACGCGCGACGACAAGACCGCCGAGATCGTGCGGCGGCGGGCGGCGGCGGCGATCGCGGCTTAACGGCCCCCAATCCCATCTCAATAATCCTGCCTTCCTAGGCCTTGTGCCTAGGACCCATCGTTCCGCTGGCTTAGTGGGGCGAGGATATGCGCCCACGCTGACGGCGGTTTGCTGTCGACATCGCACCAAGCCGCGCCATGGGTCCTAGGCACAAGGCCTAGGAAGGCAGTTTAAGGTTACTGTTCGAGCCATTGGACCAGGGCGGCGTTCACCACCTCGGGCCGTTCGAGCGTGATCACGTGCCCGCACTCCGGCGCGACCACCAGTTTCGCGCCCGGGATCGCGGCGGCCATCTCTTCCGACAGCGCTTGCGGCGTCAGCGGATCGGCGTCGCCCACGACGATCACCGTCGGGACCTTGATCTCGCTGAGCAGCGGCCGGCTGTCGGCGCGGGCGATCACCGCCTCGGTCTGCCGCGCGAAACCCTCCAACCCCACCGCGCGGCCCATGCGGATGCTGATCGCGTTGAGCTCCGGATCGCCCTTGCGGCTGGGGTGGGTGAGGGCGTCGGCGCCTAGGGCCAAGAAGCGCTCGAAGCCGACGGCGCGGGCCTGGTCCAGCATCTTGCGGCGGGCGGCTGTCTGTTCAGGTGTGTCGGGGCGGGCGGAGGTGCAGACCAGGGCCAGCTTCTCGACCCGTTCCGGCGCTTGGCGCATGATCTCCAGCGCCAGGTAGCCGCCCATCGACACGCCGACGAGGGCGAAGCGCGGCGGGGCGGCGGCCAGGATCAAGGCGGCCATTTCCGGCAGGGTGTCGCCTTCCAGCGTATTGGCGATCTGCACCGGGCCGTGCGGCCACAGGGCGGGCAGTTGCGGGGCGAAGATCTCTTCCGAGCACAGCAGCCCCGGAACCAGCACGATCGGCGTCATCGTCACTCCCTGCGCAGCATGCGACATCTCCGTCCTTAAGCGCTTTTTCCGCTAACGGCGAAGGCCGGAACACGCTACCACGCGGCCATGATCGCTTTCTGGATCGCCGCGACGGGGCTGTCGGCCGTGACGGCCGGGCTGGTGCTGCGCGGAGCCGCGCGCGCCCGGCCGATCGACGACGCCCAGACGCGGCTCGAGCCGCATCGCCGCCGCCTGGCCGAGGTCGAGCGCCTGGCCATGGACGGACTGCTGGCGGAAGGCGAACTGAAGGCCGCCCGCGCCGAGGCCGCTCGCGGCCTGCTGGCCGCCGCCGACCAGACCCAGGTGTGGGAGCGCGACGGCGTCGGCCCGCGCAAGGCCGTGGTGGTCGCCGTCGGCGCGGCCTGCGTCGCCGCCGTCGGCCTGTATGTCACCCTGGGCCGTCCCGAACTGTCCGACCAGCCTTATGCCAAGCGCGTCGCCGCCTGGAAGGCCGCCGATCCGGCCACCCTGGCGCCCGAGCAGATCGCCGCCGTGCTGGAAGGCGTCGTCGCCGAGCGTCCCAAGGACCCCGAGCCGCTGGTGTTCCTGGCCAAGGCCCGCGCCGCCGCCGGCGACCTGACCGGCGCCGAGGCCGCCCTGCGCAAGGCCGTCCACGTTGCTCCCAAGCGCGCTGATATCTGGAGCCTGCTGGGCGAGACCTTCATGATGGAGGCGAAAGGCCAGGTCACCGCCGACGCCAAGCTGGCCTTCGGCGAGGCGCTGAAAGTCGATCCCGCCGACGTGCGCGCCCGCTATTATCTGGGTCGCGGCAAGATCGCCGATGGCGACGTCCAGGGCGGTCTGGCCGACTGGCGCGCCTTGGTGGCCGGCCTGCAACCGAACGATCCAGGCCGCGCCGCGCTGGCCCAGGAGATCGCCCAGGTCGAAGCCAAGGGCGGCCTGCCCAGCGCCGAGCCCGCCGCCGAAGCCAATCCGCAAGTCCAGGGCATGATCGCCGGCATGGTCGAGGGCCTGGCCGCGCGCCTGGCCCAGTCGCCCGACGACGCCGATGGTTGGGTGCGCCTGGTCCGCGCCTATGCCGTGCTGGGCGAGACCGCCAAGCGCGACGCCGCGCTGGCCTCGGCCTCGGCCCGCTTCAAGGACCAGCCCAAGGTGCTGTCGGCCCTGCGCCAGGCCGCCGACACGCCAGCCCAAGCTAAGACCCAATGAGTTTCTGGCCGAAATCCCGCAAAGCGCGCCGGCGCCTGACCATCCTGCTGGCCATCGCGCCTGTGCTGGCCCTGGCCGTGGGCCTGGCGCTGTATGGTCTGCGCGACAGCATCTCGCTGTTCTACACCCCCGCCCAGGCCAAGGCCGCCAATGTCGCGCCGGGCCGCAAGGTGCAGCTGGGCGGCCTGGTGCAGCACGGCAGCGTGGTCAAGCACCCCGGCGGCGACGTCGAGTTCGTGGTCGCCGACCAGCAGGCCACGGCCAAGGTCAGCTACCACGGCGACCTGCCGGACCTGTTCCGCGAAGGGCAGGGGATCGTCGCCGAAGGGACCTTCGACGCGAACGGTGTCTTCGTCGCCAAGCAGGTGCTGGCCAAGCACGACGAGCGCTACATGCCGCGCGAAGTGGCCAAGGCGCTGAAGAAGCAAGGCGAGTGGCGCGGTGAGGGGGCGGGCGCTCCGTCGTATGACAGACCCTCCCCCCAAGGGGGAGGTGGTCGCGAAGCGACCGGTGGGGGAAGTTCTGCTGACCCGGCCACGCCCCCCTCCGACCTTCGGTCGCCTCCCCCACAGGGGGAGGATCGTCGATGATCACCGAACTGGGCGCCTTCGCCCTGATCCTGTCGCTGGCCTTGTCCTTCGCCCAGACCGGTCTGTCGGCGGTCGGCGGCGCGCGGCGCTCGCCGGTGCTGGCCGGGGCCGGACGCGGCGCGGCGGTGGCGACGTTCCTGGCCGTGGCCGTGGCCTTCGCGGCCCTGATTCACGCCTTCGTCACCTCGGACTTCTCGGTCGCCAACGTGGCGGCCAACTCGCACACCGCCAAGCCGCTGTTCTACAAGGTGGCTGGCGCCTGGGGCAGCCACGAGGGCTCGATGCTGCTGTGGTGCCTGGTGCTGACCGGCTACGGCGCGGCCATGGCCTTCTTCGGCGACAGCCTGCCGCCGCGCCTGCGGGCCTATGCCATCGCCGTGCAGGGCAGCCTGGGCGTGCTGTTCCTGGCCTATACCGTTTTCGCCTCCAACCCCTTGGCGCGCCTGCTGGACGTGCCGGTCGAGGGCCGCTCGCTCAATCCGCTGCTGCAGGACTGGGCGCTGGCCGTCCATCCGCCGTTCCTCTACGCCGGCTATGTCGGCTTCTCGGTGGTCTATTCGCTGTCCCTGGCGGCGCTGATCGAGGGCCGGATCGACGCGGCTTGGGCCCGCTGGGTGCGGCCCTGGACCCTGGCGGCCTGGAGCCTGCTGACCATCGGCATCACCCTGGGCGCCTTCTGGGCCTATTACGAGCTGGGCTGGGGCGGCTGGTGGGCCTGGGATCCGGTCGAGAACGCCAGCTTCATGCCGTGGCTGATCGGGGCGGCCCTGCTGCACTCGGCCATTGTCACCGAGAAGCGCGGGGCGCTGCCGGGCTGGACGGCGTTCCTGGCCCTGGCGGCCTTCACCTTCTCGATGCTGGGCGCCTTCCTGGTGCGGTCGGGCGTGCTGACCAGCGTCCACGCCTTCGCCGTCGATCCGACGCGCGGCGTGCTGCTGCTGATGATGATGGGCCTGGCGGCGGGGACCGGTTTCCTGCTGTTTGGCCTGCGCGCCGGCAGCCTCAATCCGGGCGGCCAGTTCCGGCCGATCAGCCGCGAGAGCGCCATCGTGCTCAACAACATCCTGCTGTCGACGGCGACGGCGGTGGTGCTGCTGGGCACGCTGTACCCCCTGATCCGCGAGGCCATGGACGGCGAAGCCGTCTCGGTCGGCGCGCCGTTCTTCAGCCTGACCTTCGTGCCGCTGATGCTGCTGGCCTTCGCCGTGCTGCCGGCCGGCCCGCTGCTGGCCTGGAAGCGCGGCGACGCCAAGGGCGTGGCTCGCAAGCTGTGGATCGTGTTGGCCGTCGCCGCCCTGCTGGGCCTGGTGGCCTACGGGATCGTGCAGCCACGCAAGGCCTTGGCCAGCGGCGGGCTCGCCCTGGGCTTCTGGCTGCTGGGCGGCGCTCTGCTGGAGATGGCCGAACGCCTGAAGCTCTTCCGAGCGCCCGCCGGCGAGAGCCTGCGCCGCGCCCGAGGTCTGCCGCGCGGCGCCTGGGGCACGACCCTGGCCCATGCCGGCCTTGGCCTGTTCGTGCTGGGCGCGGCCTTCGAGACCGCCTGGAAGGTCGAGGCCGCCCAGGCGCTCAGCCTCAACGACACCCAGCAGTTGGGCGCCTACACCCTGACGCTCAGCGACGTCGGCACGGTCGAGGGCCCGAACTACCTGGCCGAGCGCGGCATCGTCTCGGTCAAGAACAAGGCCGGGACCGAGGTCTGCCACGCCGAACCCGAGCGCCGCTTCTATCCGACCGGCGGCCAGACGACTTCGGAAGTGGCCATCTGCCCCAGCGTGCTGGACGACATCTACATCGTGCTGGGCGAGCGCCGGGCGGGCGAAGGCGGCAAGCCGGCCTGGCTGGTGCGGGCCTATGTGAACCCGTGGGTGCGGCTGATCTTCCTGGGCCCGCTGATCATGGCCCTGGGCGGCATCGTCTCGCTGTCGGACCGCCGGGTGCGCCTGGGCGTGGGCCGTCGGGCCGATGAGGTGGTGTCGTGAAGCGCGCCCTGCTGATCAGCCTGGCCTCGATCGCCCTGATGGCCGGCGCGGCCGAGCCGACTGAGCGTCTGCCCGATCCGGCGCTAGAGGCCCGCGCCCGTCACCTGTTCAAGGAAGTGCGCTGTCTGGTCTGCCAGAACGAGTCGATCGACGACTCCGAGGCCCAGCTGGCCGGCGACCTGCGGCAGATTGTCCGCGAGCAGGTCAAGGCCGGGCGCAGCGACGCCCAGGTCCGCGCGTTCCTGGTCGAGCGCTACGGCGAGTTCGTGCTGCTGAAACCGGCCTTCTCGGCCGGCAACGCTGTGCTGTGGCTGGCTCCGATCGGGGTGTTGCTGGTCGGGGGCGGCCTGATGTTCGGTCTGCTGCGCCGTCGCGAGGAGCCGCCCGTTGAGCTTTCGCAGGACGAAGAAGAGCGCGTGAAGCGCCTCTTGGAAGACGATTGACACGATTGCGCCGAAAAAGAGCCTCAAGAAGCGCCTTTCGGATGACGGAAAGATAATTCGAGAACCATTGCACCTTTTATTGTCGGGACTAGGTTCTCAGATCGACTGGGACGTCGCGCCGGGCGCGAGGTTGATGCGAAAGGGACCGCGCGCGGGTCGCGCGGGTGAGGAAGAGACGAATGACCGCTAGGAAGTCGGGATTCATTGTGGGCGCCGTCGCGGGCGCGGGCGTGGCCTGTGCGGCCCTGGCCGGCGTAGGCATGCGCATGGGCGGGGCAGACGCCGCCGAGGCGCCGGCCATCCGTCCGATCAGCGCCGGAGCGCCGGCTTTCGCGCCGCCGCCGGGCGCGCCGATGTCGTTCGCCGACATCTTCGAGAAGGTCTCGCCGGCGGTCGTCCAGATCAACGTGACCTCCAAGGCCTCGCCGCCGTCGCTGCGCATCCCGGGCCTGGAAGGCTTCGACATCGTGCCGCGCGGCCAGAAGGGCAAGCCGGGCCAAGGCCAGGGCCAGGACGGTGAGGACGGCGATTCGCCGGCCACGCCGAAGCAGCAGTCCGCCGGTTCGGGCTTCTTCATCTCGGCCGACGGCTACATCGTCACCAACAACCACGTCGTGGCCGACGCCGACGACATCCAGGTGGTGATGAAGGACGGCCGCGAGCTGAAGGCCACCCTGGTCGGTCGCGACGAAGGCACCGACCTGGCGGTCATCAAGGTCATCGACCCCAAGGCCAAGGGCGCCGACTTCCCGTATGTGAACTTCGAGAACCAGGCCAAGCCGCGCGTCGGCGACTGGGTCATCACCATCGGCAACCCCTTCGGCCTGGGTGGCACCGCCACGGCCGGCATCATCTCGGCCTATAACCGCGACCTGGGCGACAACACCTCGTCGTTCGTGAACTACATCCAGATCGACGCGCCGATTAACCGGGGCAACTCGGGCGGTCCCAGCTTCGACATCTATGGCCGGGTGATCGGCGTCAACAGCGCCATCTACTCGCCGTCGGGCGGCTCGGTCGGCATCGGCTTCGCCATCCCGGCCGACATCGCCGAGGACACCGCCAAGCAGCTGATCGCCGGCGGCAAGGTCGTGCGCGGCTATATCGGCGTGACCATCCAGGACTTCAGCGCCGAGTCGGCCGAGGCCCTGGGCCTGAAGGACGTGAAGGGCGCGATCATCGCCGAGGTCACGGCCGGCGGTCCCGCCAACAAGGCCGGCCTGCTGCCCGATGACATCCTGACCGCCGTCAACGGCGTGGCCGTGGCCAACCGTTCGGAACTGACCCGCGAAGTCGCCAAGGCCCGCCCGGGCGAAGGCGTCAAGCTGTCGATCATCCGCGACGGCAAGCCGCGCGTCGTCACCGTCGTGTCGGGCACCCGTCCGGCCGAAGGCTCGCTGCTGGGCAATGACGACCAGGATCAGGACAACGGCGCGACCCCGACCCCGGACAAGCCGGCCAGCCAGAAGGTTGACGCGCTTGGCCTGACGCTGGGTCCGATCGACCCGGCCTCGCGCCAGACCTACAAGATCGACAGCGAGATCAAGGGTCTGCTGATCACCGGCGTGAAGGGCGACAGCGACGCGGGCGAGAAGGGCCTGGCCAAGGGCGACGTGCTCTCGACCATCAATGGCGCGCCCGTCGTCAGCGTGGCCGAGGTCAACAGCGCCATCGCCACCGCCAAGAAGGCCGGCCGCACCAGCGTGCTGGTCAAGGTGATCCGCCAGAACCGCCCGGTCTTCGTGCCGTTGAAGATCGCGCCGTAGGCTGAGCGCTTATTGAATGACAGAGCCCCGTTCCGGTCCGCCGGAGCGGGGCTTTTTCGTATCTGTCCAAGGTTTAAGTTACGCCGGTCGTCGAAACGGCTATCAAGCCTGCAACTGTCGCGCGATGGACCAGAATCGGGAGAACGTTGATCGTTCCGCTGTTCTGCTTGAGCGCATAAGGGGCTCACTGATGCGTATTCTGATTATCGAGGACGACCTGGAAGCCGCCGCCGCCATGGCGCACGGCCTGAAGGAAGCTGGCTACGACGTCGAGCACGCGCCCGATGGCGAGGCCGGCCTGGGCGTGGCCCAGAAGGGCGGCTTCGACGTGCTGGTCGTCGACCGCATGATGCCCAAGATGGACGGCGTCACCGTCGTCGAGACCCTGCGCCGCGAGGGCGACCAGACGCCGGTGCTGTTCCTGTCGGCCCTGGGCGAGGTCAATGACCGCGTCGTGGGCCTGAAGGCGGGCGCCGACGACTACCTGGTCAAGCCGTACGCGTTCCCCGAGCTGATGGCCCGCGTCGAGGCCCTGTCGCGCCGCCGCGAGACCGGCGCCGTGGCCACGACCCTGAAGGTCGGCGAGCTCGAGATGAACCTGATCAACCGGACGGTCCATCGCCAGGGCAAGGAGATCGATCTCCAGCCCCGCGAATTCCAGCTCCTGGAGTTCATGATGCGCCACGCCGGCCAGTCGGTGACCCGCACCATGCTGCTGGAGAAGGTCTGGGAATACCACTTCGACCCGCAGACCAACGTCATCGACGTGCACATCTCGCGCCTGCGTTCGAAGATCGACAAGGGCTTCGATCGTCCGATGCTGCAGACTGTGCGCGGCGCCGGCTACCGGCTGGATCCGTAGGCGGCAGCCGGGCGGCGTGGTAGGATCAGACCATGAACAAGCCGACGAAGCCCGAGGCTGAAGACGTCGACGACCTGGATCCGATTGGCGACGGTCTGGGTCCGATCCCGAACGGGGCCGAGATGGACGCCTGGTACGAGCGCAACCGCGAGGTCATCGCCGAGCTGGTCGAGGAGGCGCTCGCCGAGACCGAGCCGCCTACGCCCTGGAACTTCGAGGAAATGCTGGCCGATGCCCGCGCTGAATTCGAGAAGAACCAGAAGGGCTAATGGGCGCGCCAAGGGTCGTCAAATCCGCGGCCGCTATACGCGACTTCAGGCGCATCTATGCCTGGATCGCGCTGGATGGCGGAGCTGAGCGCGCGGCGAAGAACCTAGCGCGCTTGGACCGGGCGGCAGAGAGGCTAGCTCGACGACCTCTGCTAGGGCCACCTCGCCACCAAACGCAGGGCGATCTTCGCGGCTTCAGTGTCTCTCCCTGGGTAATCATCTACAGGCCGCTGCCCGACAAGATGGGCATCCACGTTCTCCGTATCCTCGACAGTCGCCAGGACCTCTCGGCGCTGCTCGGCAAGAAGACTTAAGAGCCCATGCGTCTGCCGCGCCTTCTCCGCACCACGCCGTTCCGGCTGACCCTGCTGTTCCTGACCCTGTTCGCGGCGGCGGCCAGCGCCTTCCTGGGCTACATCTATGTGGCGACGGCGGGCGAGGTGAACCGCCGCTCGCAAGCCGAGATCAGCCGCGAGTTCGAGAGCCTGGAGGCGGCCTATCGCCAGGGCGGCGTCGACGCCCTGAACCAGACCATCGTCGAGCGGGCGACGGGCGAGCGGCCGTTCCTGTATTTCCTGGCCGACAAGGACGGCAAGCGGATCTCGGGCTCGATCGAGGAGTCGCCGGTCAGCAATTTCACGGGCGATGGCCCCGAATGGGCCAGCTTCAAGGTCACCGAGACCGACCTGGACGGCGCCGAGGTCAAGGCCGCCGCGCGCGGGGTGCAGCAGCGGCTGGAGCGCGGCGAGATCCTGTTCGTCGGGGCCGATGTCGACGCTTCCGAAGCCTATGTCCGCAAGATCGTCCGGGCCCTGTGGGGCGCGGGCACCCTGGTCATCCTGCTGGGCCTGGCCGGCGGGGTGTTGATCAGCCGCAATGTCAGCCGCTCGATGCAGGGGTTGGTCGATGTGGTCAACGACGTCCGCGCCGGCGACCTGCACGCCCGCGCCAAGGTGCGCGGCACGCGCGACGAATATGACGAGCTGGCCGAGGGCCTGAACGACATGCTCGACCGGATCGAGCGCCTGATGGGCGGCCTGCGCCACGCCGGCGACGCCATCGCCCACGACCTGCGCTCGCCGCTGACCCGTCTGCGCGCCCGCATGGAGGTCGCCTTGATCGACGCCGAGAACGGCAAGGGCGATCCGGTGGCGGCGCTGGAGACCGCCCTGTCCGACGCCGACGGCGTGCTGAAGACCTTCAACGCGGTGCTGGCCATCGCCCGCCTGCAGGCGGCCGGCTCGGCGCCCGACCAGCAAGCCTTCGACGCCTCGGAACTGGCCACCGACATGGCCGAGCTCTACGAGTTCTCGTGCGAGGACAAGGGCCTGGACTTCAAGGCCGAGATCACGCCCGCCCTGAACATCAAGGGCAACCGCGAGTTCCTGGCCCAGGCCCTGGCCAACATCCTCGACAACGCCATCAAATACACCCCCGAGGGCGGAGCGATCATGCTGCGCGCGCGCCGCACCTCGTCGGGCGAGCTGGAGTTCTCGGTCACCGACACCGGCCCCGGCGTGCCCGAGGCCGATCGCCCTCGCGTGGTCCAACGCTTCGTGCGCCTGGAAAACAGCCGCAGCGAGCCTGGCGCGGGCCTGGGCCTGTCCCTGGTCAGCGCCGTCGCGACCTCGCACGGCGGCCGACTGGAACTGGCCGAGGGGCCGGGCGAGTACAACGGCATGGGACCGGGGCTGCGCGTGGCGCTGGTGTTGCCGCGGGTGGAGTAGGGAGATCGTCGTGGACCGTCGCCAGTTCCTAGCCTCGTCGCTGCTGGCCTTCGCGCCCGGCGTCGCGCTCGCCCAAGCCCAGCCTGCCCCGCCCGCCTTCCCGCCCGTCGACGCCCGCAGCGTCTGGCTGTTGGGCGACAGCGCGCCGCCCGATCCCGTGAAGACCGCCGCCCGCCTGGCCGAACTGGTCCAGAAGGGCAAGCCGCGTGACAGCTACATCTCAGGCGGCGCGGTCACCGAGCTGGAGCAGCGGTTCGCCGCGATGCTGGGCAAGGAGGACTGCGCCTTCCTGCCCACCGGCACCCTGGCCAACCACGTCGCCGTACGCATCCTGGCTGGCGAGGCCACGCGGGTCATCGTCCAACACGAAAGCCACCTCTATCGCGACGAGAGCGACGCGACCCAGCTGTTGTCGGGCTTGAACCTGATCGACCTGGCGCCCGGCCGCGCCGGCCCGTCGCTGGACGAGATCAAGGCCGCCGTCGACGAGGCTGAGAACGGCCCTTATCCGCTGAAGGTCGGGGCGATCTCGCTGGAGAGCCCAGTGCGCCGCGCCAGGGGCGAGATGCTGGACCCCGCCGCCTTGCAGGCCATCGCCGCCTACGCCAAGGGCAAGGGGATCCGCCTGCACCTTGATGGCGCGCGGCTGCTGCTGGCCCCGCCCGGCTACGACATCGCCGGGACGGCCGCCCTGTTCGATACGGTCTATGTCTCGCTCTACAAGTACCTGGACGCGCCGTTCGGGGCGGTGCTGGCGGGGAGCAAGGCCGATATCGCCAAGGCCCGCGCGCTGCGCCACCAGTTCGGCGGCACGATCTATCAGGCCTGGCCGTGCGCGGTGCTGGCCCTGGCGGCGCTGGACGACTTCCAGGCGCGCCACAAGGCCGCCTTCGCCGCCGCAGACCAGGTGTTCGCCGCGCTGGAGAAGGCCGGAGCCGCCAAGGCCAAACCCGCGCCCAACGCCTCGAACATCCGCCAGCTGGTGCTCAAGCCCAAGATCGCCGAGGGCGTCTTCGACCGCATGCGCGAAGCTGGCGTGCGCTTGGCCAAACCTGGTCCAGACGGGACGATCGACTTCTGGATCAACGACACGATCAACCGGCGTCCGGTCGACGAGTACGTGAAGCTATTCCGGGGCTGACTAGCGGCCTACTGCCCCTGCACCCAGGTGATCGCGCCCGTGTACGGATCCATCTGGGCGGCCATGCCGGGGCGCAGGTCGCCGGCGTCGGGGCCGCGCGGCGAGACGCTCCAGACGATGACCATGGCCATCACCGCCAGGAAGGTCATGGTCAGGAACCCGGCGATGTCGCGGTGCAGGCTGGGCTCGCGCCGATTCAGCAGCGACACGCGCAGGATCAGCGGATGGGTGGCCCAGCCGCAGGCCAGGGGCGAGGTGGCGACGCTCATCTGCGCCTTCATCAGGGTCTTGGCGTAGTCGGCGCGGATGTCGCTGCGCAGGGCGACGACGGTGGCGTCGCAGGCCAGCTCCTGGTCGATGCGCACCAGCCGCGTGGCCAGGGCGATCATCGGGTTGCACCAGCCCAGCACGCCGGCGCCGGCGATCACCAGGTTGGCGATCGGGTCGCCGCGATGGATGTGCGTGCGCTCGTGCAGGGTGATCATCTCGCGCTCGCGGGCGTCGAAGCGCTGGTTGAAGTCGGACGGCAGCACCACGCGCGGCCACAGGGCGCCCATGACGGCCGGCCCGGCCAAGCCTTGGTCGACCTTGCGGCGGAACAGGCGCTCGCGCAGGACCAGGACGCCGGTGGCGACGGCGCAGCCGGCCAGCCACAGCAGGATCAGCTTGGACGCCCATTCGCCCAGCGGCCGGGCGGGCGAGCCGAAGTCCATGGTCTCGGCCAAGCTGGGCAGGAAGGCGGCGGCCGCGGCGGCCGGCACGATGGCCCACAGGCCATAGGCCCGGCGCGGTCCGAACAGCTGGCGCGCGGACGGCCGCAGGATGATGACCAGCAGCACCGCGGCGGCGGCGGCGATCTGGGCCCGGATCAGGGCGAGGGCGAAGAGCTCGGTCATTCTTGAGCGGTTCCTGGCCGTTTCCTCAAACGCGATGGTTACAACTGTAAATTCCCACGTCAACCGGAGTCTTGTCCGTGAACGCGACGTGGGCCACGTTGCCCGCATGACAAAGCTCGCTACTCGCCTCGTCCCCTGCGGCCCGATCCTCGACGCCAAGGCCGCCGAGCGGGCGCATGAGGCGATCGCCAAGCGGGCGGGCGAGGCCATGGCCGGCGTCGACGCCGCCTGGGCCGCCCTGGCCCCGGTCTTCGCCGCCTCGCCGTACCTGGCCAGCCTCGCCCGCAAGGACGGCCAGCGCTTGCCCAGGATCCTGGGCGGCGATCCGGGCGAAAACTTGACCATGATCCTGGCCGCGGCGGACGCCGCCGCCGCCGAGCCGGACTTCGAGACCGCCCGCAAGACCCTGCGCGAGTTGAAGGCCGACCTGCACCTGCTGACGGCCCTGTGCGACCTGGGCGGAGTCTGGGACCTGGACCAGGTCACCGGCGCCCTGACCCGCTTCGCCGACGCCACCTTGCGCGCCGCCCTGGCCCAGGCCGTCCGGCAGGAGGTCGATCGTGGCGCCTTGACCCACGTGGGGGACGGCGAGGACGGCCCCGCGCCGGGCCTGTTCTGCATCGCCATGGGCAAGCACGGCGCGTTCGAGTTGAACTATTCCAGCGACATCGATTTCTCGATCTTCTACGCGCCCGAGAAGCTGCAGGTGGTCGAAGGTGTCGAGCCCCAGGCCGTGGCCGTGCGCATCGCCAACCACCTGGGCCGGGTGCTGCAGGAGCGCACCGCCGACGGCTATGTCTTCCGCATCGACCTGCGCCTGCGCCCCGACCCGTCCTCGACGCCGCCCGCCATGCCGGTCGACGCGGCCATGGACTACTATGAGAGCGTCGGCCAGAACTGGGAGCGCGCCGCCCACATCAAGGCCCGGATCGCGGCCGGTGACGCCCGTGAGGGCGCGGCGTTCCTGGAGGGGCTGCAGCCGTTCATCTGGCGCAAGAACCTGGACTTCGCGGCCATCGCCGACATCCACTCGATCAAGCGCCAGATCCACACCTACAAGGTCGACGACCGTCTGACCGCCAAGGGCGCGGACCTGAAGCTGGGGCGCGGCGGGATCCGCGAGATCGAGTTCTTCGTCCAGACCCAGCAGCTGATCCTGGGCGGCCGCCAGCCGGACCTGCGGGGGCCGCGCACGCTGGATGCGCTGCTGGCGCTGGCGGCGGCGGGCCACGTGACCCTGGAGGACGCCGGCTGGCTGTCCAAGGCCTATCAGGACCTGCGGGCGCTGGAGCACCGCGCCCAGATGATCGCCGACGACCAGACCCACAAGCTGCCGGAATCCGACACCGACCGGAAGCGGGTCGCCGCCCTGTGGGGGCAGGACAACCTGCGCAGCTTCGACGCCGCCGTCGGCAAGATCCTCAAGGGCGTCAACGCTCGCTATGGCCGCCTGTTCGCCGGCGAGGAGGAGCTGTCGTCGCGGTTCGGCAGCCTGGTGTTCACCGGCGTCGAGGACGATCCCGAGACCCTGGCGACCCTGAAACGCATGGGCTTCTCCAGCCCGGAGCGCGTGGCCGCCACCATCCGCGGCTGGCACCATGGCCATATCGCGGCCACCCGCACCGAGCGAGGCCGCGAGCTCTTCACCCGCCTGGCGCCGCGCCTGCTGGACGCGGCCAACGCCACGGGCGCGCCGGACCAGGCCTTCAACCGCTTCGCCGACTTCTTCGCCAGCTTGAGCTCGGGCGTGCAGATCCAGTCGCTGTTCCTGGCCCAGCCACGACTGTTCGAGCTGATCGTCGAGGTCATGGCCTTCGCCCCGCGCCTGGCCGCGACCATGGCCAAGCGGCCCACGGCGCTGGACGCCCTGCTGGACCCCAGTTTCTTCGGCCCGATCGAGACCCCGGCCGTGGCGCCGTGGGATCCGAACGACTTCGAGGGCGCGATGGACGCCGCCCGGCGCCTGTTCCGCGACCAGAGTTTCCGCATCGGCGTGCGGGTGATGAGCGGCAGCGCCGACGCCCGTGACATCGGCCGGGCCTTCGCCGAGCTGGGCGACCTGATCATCAGCGGCCTGGCCCCGGCAGCGCTGGCCGAGACCGAACGCCTGGGCGGCGCTTTCCCCGGCCAGGTGGCGGTGGTGGCGCTGGGCAAGGCTGGCTCGCGCGAGATGACCGCCAAGTCGGACCTGGACCTGATGACGCTATACATGTCGGACGACCCGGCCAGCGCGTCGGCCATCAAGGAGTGGAGCGCCGACACCTTCTACGCCCGTTTCACCCAGCGCCTGACCTCGGCCCTGTCGGCGCCGACGGCGGAGGGCACGCTGTACGAGGTCGATCTCAAGCTTCGCCCTTCGGGGACCAAAGGCCCGGTGGCGGTCAGCTTCGCGGCCTTCGGCGACTACTACGAGCGCGAGGCTGAGACCTGGGAGCTGCTGGCCCTGACCCGCGCGCGGGTAGTCTGGGCCAGCTCGCCGGACTTCAAGGCCCGCGCTGAGGGGGCGATCGAAGCGGCCCTGCGCCGGCCGCGCGAGTGGAAGAAGACCGCCGCCGACGTCATCGACATGCGCGAGCTGATGGAGCGCGAGCGACCGGGCAAGGGCGACTGGGACCTGAAACTCGAACCCGGCGGCCTGGTCGACATCGAGTTCGCCGCCCAGTTCCTGCAATTGGCCCACGCGGCGAACGGCGGCCCCCTGCGCCAGAACACCGGCGAGGCCCTGGCGGCCCTGCGCGAGGCGGGCCTGGCCGACGACGGGGCGCTGTCGCGGCTGGAGACGGCCTGGCGGCTGGAGCAGGACCTCTCGCAGCTGATCAAGGTGGCGCTGGAAGACGGCCTGGACGTCGAGGCCGAGCCCAAGGCCTTCAAGGCGCTGCTGGCCAAGGCCGGGCACGTCAGCCAGTTCAAGTCGCTGAAACCCAAGCTGGCCAAGGCGAAGGCCGATGCGCGGGCGGCCTATGAGGCGATCGTGAAAGCGGCGGGGTAGGGACCTCTTTCAATCCACCTACCAAACAAAGCTGCCTTCCTAGGCCTTGTGCCTAGGACCCATCGGTCCGCTGGGCTCAGCGCACCCGGTGATGCGCGACCATTCTGGCAAGCTCGAGAGCGGTTGAACCATGGGACCTAGGCACAAGGCCTAGGAAGGCAAAATTAGGAGGATTTCGGAGCGACGGAATTCGCCGACCTGCGCGTTCATCACTCCATGGGACGGCTTCCACCCTCGGAGACCTGAAGACCGATGATCGTACGCACCCTGATCGCCGCCGCCGTGCTCGCCGTCGCGGCGCCGGCTTTGGCGCAAACCGCTGCTCCCCAGGGCATGACCCTGCAGCAGTTCCAGGCCTCGAACGGCGACAAGCTGTTCGCGCGACTGGACACCAACAAGGATGGCAAGATCTCGCCCGACGAGTTCGCCGCCTTCCGCAAGGACAACCCCGAGGTCGACGCCAAGGCTGCGAAGGCCGGCAAGCGTGGCCAGCGGGTGTTCGCCCGTTTCGACAAGGACAAGGACGGCTTCCTGTCGCGGGCCGAGGCCGACGACGTGCTGGCCTGGCGCTTCAAGCGGATGGATACGAACAACGACGGCATCCTGACGCTGGAAGAGTTGCAGGCCAAGAAGGGCAAGGCCAAGGTCGGGGTCTGATGACGACGTGCGCGGCGGGTTGAAGCTTGGCGTCCGACGGGAACGATCCCGACGAAACCTTGCTGTCGGGGGTAGGACGGGGCGACCCGACCGCCGTGCGACAGCTATTGGACCGACGCCTGCCGCGCATTCTGGCTCTGGCCCGCCGCATGCTGAACGACGCCGGCGAGGCCGAGGACGTCGCTCAGGAGACCTTCTTGCGCGCCTGGAAACAGGCGCGGTCTTGGACGCCGGGCCAGGCCCGGTTCGACACTTGGCTGCACCGCGTGGCCCTGAACCTCTGCTACGACCGCCTGCGCCGCCGGCGCGAGGTGGTCACCGATACGCCGCCCGAGCAGGTCGACACCGGTCCCGCGCCGGACGCCGGCCTGATGCGGGCGGACCTCTCCAAGCGCGTCGAGGCGGCCCTGGCGGCTCTGCCGGCGCGCCAGCGCGAGGCGATCGTGCTTTGCCATCACCAGGGCTTGGGCAATATCGAAGCGGCGCAATTGATGGAGATCAGCGTCGAGGCGCTGGAAAGCCTGCTGGGCCGGGGGCGACGGGCCCTCAAGGCTTCGCTGGCCGATCTGCAGGGGGCGGGCGGATGAAGGAGCTGTGGTCATGATGGACCCAGAAATGCCTATTGGGCGGTTCGAGGACCTGGCCGAGATCTATGGCGGCGAGATCGCCCGCTGGCCGGAAGGCGAGCGTGAGGCCGCGCGCGCCCTGCTGGCCGCCAACCCCGAGCGCCTGTCGCCGGTGCTGGCCGGCGCCGCGCAGCTGGACCGCCTGCTGGACCTGGCGCCAGCCCAGAGCGTCGACGCCGCCCTGCTGGGCCGGCTGATCGCCGCCGCGCCGCAAGCGACGGGCAGCGCTCGCCGCTGGATCGCTGGTCTGGGCGCGGCGCTGGGCCTGTCGGCCGCCGCCTTCGCGGGCGTGCTGGTCGGGGTCTCGATGGCTAGCCATGCGCAGCCGCCGGTCGTGGCGCCGGTCGTCACCGCGCGCGCCGACACCCTGACCGCCGTCGATGTCTCCACCGACCTGCAGGACGCCCTCGAGGAGGCTTCCGAGCTATGAGCCTGTCGCGCCCGCTGCTGATCGGCCTGATCGCCTCGGCGGCCCTCAATGTGTTCCTGATCGGCGGCGTGGCCGGGGCGGTCTATGTGCGGATGTCCGCTCCGCCGCCCGCACCACAACCGGCGCCGCAGCCGATCTACATTCCGCCGTCCGTCGCCCAAGTCCCGCAGCCGAGTGATCCGGTCGCGCCAACCCGTCCCGCCAAACCTGCGACCACCACCCCGCCGCCAATCGCGCCCGTGGCGCAGGACGCCGAGCGCCAGGCCCGGCCGCCGCTGTGGACCGCCGGCGACCGTCTCTCGCCCGAGAGCCGCCGCGCGTTGCGCCAAGCCCTGCATGCGGCCAACCAGAAGAACAAGCCGATCACCCGCCAGGCCCGCGCCGAGCGCCAGGCGGCGCTGGACGCCCTGGCCTCGCCGGGCTTCGACGCGGGCGAGGTCTCGCGCCGCCTGACCACGGCCCGCACCCTGGACGTCCAGGCGCGCGGCAATGTCGAGGCCGCGTTGGCCGCCTATGCCGCCACCCTGTCGCCGCAGGAGCGGACGGTGCTGGCCCAGGGCCTGTCGCGCATCTACGCCCCGCGCCGGGCTTTGCGTCAGGGCCAGGAATAATCGTCGGCGGACGTAACCAAACGCCGCGCCCCGTCGTATCAGTGAGCGTAGCCCCGGAGCGTTCCCATGCTGATCCGCCAAGCGCCTGACCTGACCGACAACGACGTCACCGACCACGGCCTGTATTTGAAGCGCCGCACGCTGATGGCCGGGCTCGCGGGCGCGGGGCTGTTCGCTGCGGCCGGCGAGGCCCAGGCGGGCCTGAGCTTCACCAAGGGCTTTTCGACCTCGGAAAAGGCGACCTCGAAAGAGGACATCACCACCTACAACAACTTCTATGAGTTCGGCGTCGACAAGGGCGATCCGGCCGAGAACTCGGGCAAGTTCAAGCCGCGTCCCTGGACGGTGCGCATCGACGGCGCCTGCGAGGCCCCAAGGACGGTCGGCATCGAGGATCTGATCGGCAAGAACAAGCTGGAGGAGCGCATCTATCGCATGCGCTGCGTCGAGGGCTGGTCGATGGTGATCCCCTGGGTCGGTTTCCCGCTGAAGGACCTGATCGCCTCGGTCAAGCCGACCTCCAAGGCCAAGTACGTGGCGTTCGAGACGGTGATGCGGCCGTCGGAAATGCCGGGGCAGGGGTGGAACACCCTGGACTGGCCCTATCGCGAAGGCCTGCGCATGGACGAGGCGATGCACCCGCTGACCCTGATGGCCGTGGGCCTGTACGGCGATGTGCTGCCCAACCAGAACGGCGCGCCGATGCGGCTGGTCGTGCCGTGGAAATATGGCTTCAAGGGGATCAAGTCGATCGTCCGCATCAGCCTGGTCGAGAAGCAGCCGGTCACCTCGTGGAACAAGCTGGCGGCGCGTGAGTACGGCTTCTTCGCCAACGTCAATCCGGCCGTCGACCACCCCCGCTGGTCGCAGGCCAGCGAGCGCCGCATCGGCGAGTTCCGCCGCCGCGAGACCCTGCCGTTCAATGGCTACGGCGAGTGGGTCGGCGACCTCTATCGCGGCATGGACCTGAAGCGGTTCTACTGATGGCCTCTGCGAAAAAGCGTCCGTCGAAGACGCGCGACAACATCGTCTACGCCCTGGTCTGGGCGGCCTGTTTCGCGCCGATCGTCTGGCTGGCCTGGAAGGGCTTCAACGGCGACCTGGGCGCCAATCCGATCGAGAAACTGATCCGCCAGCTGGGCGTCTGGGGCCTGCGGCTGCTGCTGGTGGGGCTGGCCATCACGCCGGCCGCGCGGATCCTGAAGAAACCGCGCCTGGTGCGTTTCCGGCGGACCATCGGCCTGTTCGCCTTCAGCTACATCCTGCTGCACCTGGCCAGCTATATCGGCGTGGACCTGTTCTTCGACTGGGGCCAGCTGTGGAAGGACATCCTCAAGCGGCCCTTCATCACCTTAGGGATGCTGGGCTTTGTGCTGCTGATCCCGCTGGCGGTGACCTCGACCAACGGCTGGGTGATCCGCATGGGTCGCGCGGCCTGGAGCCGGCTGCACAAGCTGATCTACCTGATCGTGCCGCTGGGCGTCGTGCACTACTACCTGCTGGTCAAGGCCGACCACCGGCCGCCGCTGGTGTATGGCGCGGTGTTTCTCGCGCTGATGGGCTGGCGGGTCTGGGAGGCCAGGAGACCAAGACCCTCCCCCTAGCGGGGGAGGTGGCCCGAAGGGCCGGAGGGGGAAGTGCTGCTGAGCCTGCCTCTTCCCCCTCCGTCGTCTCTTCGAGCCGACACCTCCCCCGCTAGGGGGAGGATCCGAGCGCACTGCCTCTAGACAACCATGAGACGATAACGCCTACTGCTCGCCTAAGGTCGAGGGCGGCATGGTCAGCGTCAAATCCCTGGGCGTCTTGGACGCCGAGCTCTTTCCCGCGCCTCCGGCCGAGACCAAGAAGCGTTCAGCCCACGCCCACCATGCCGGCCATCGCGACCGTCTGCGCCAGCGGGCCAAGGTCGGGGGCTTCGTGGCCCTGCCGGACTATGAACTCTTAGAGCTCTATCTCTTCCGCACTTTCCCGCGCGGCGACGTCAAGCCGATCGCCAAGGCGCTCTTGACTCGCTTCGGCTCGCTGGGCGCGGTGCTGGGGGCGACGATCGAAGAGCTGGCCACCGTGCCCGGCGTCGGCGAAACGGCGGCCATGGACATCAAGCTGCTGCACGAAGCCACCTTGCGGGCCGGCCGCGACAAGATCGTCAAGCGGCCGGTGATCAGCTCGTGGAGCGCCCTGCTGGGCTATGTCCGCGTCGCCCTGGCCAACGAGTCGCGCGAGCAGTTCCGCGTCCTGTTCCTGGACAAGAAGAACCAGCTGATCGCCGACGAGGTGATGAACCGCGGCACGGTCGACCATGCTCCCGTCTATCCGCGCGAGGTGATGCGGCGGGCGCTGGAGCTGTCGTCCAGCAACATCATCATCCTGCACAATCACCCGTCCGGCGACCCGACGCCCTCGCGCCCCGACATCGAGATGACCAAGCAGATCGTCGAGGCCGGCAAGGCGCTGAAGATCGCCGTCCACGACCACCTGGTGGTCGGCCGCGAGGGCGTGGCCAGCTTCAAGGCGCTGGGGTTGATGTAGATCGGATCAGGACGAGAATTTTCTTATCAGGACGAGCCGCCTCGGCTTGACGCCCCGCATTGAAACCTTGAGCGTCGCGGCCTTGGTTTCGTCCGGAGTCTGCTCATGCGTCGCCTGCTTACCGTTTTGCTCGGATCGGCCGCCCTGCTGGCGGGGACGGCCCACGCCGCTGAAAAGAAGCCCCCCGAGAAGACCGGTGAGGTCACCAAGGCGATCAAGGCGCTGCACGACAGCTTCCTGGTCCTGGACACCCACCTGGACACGCCCGAGCACTTCTCGCGCCACGGCTGGTCGATGCTGGACGAGCACGGCGTCGCCAAGGACGGCAGCCAGGTCGACCTGCCGCGCATGAAGGCCGGCGGCCTGGATGGCGGCTTCTACGTGATCTACACCGGCCAGGGCGACCTGACCGCCGAGGGCTATCGCAAGGCCCGCGACTTTGCTTTGAACCGCGCGACCGAGATCCGCGAGATGGTCGCCGCCCACCCCGACCAGTTCGAGCTGGCCTACACCGCCGAGGACGCGGTGCGGATCAACAAGGCCGGCAAGAGCTTCGTCTTCCAGAGCATCGAGAATTCTTGGCCGATCGGCGAGGACCTGACCCTGCTGCAGACCTTCTACGCCACCGGCGTGCGCATGGCCGGGCCGGTCCACTTCCGCAACAACCAGTTCGCCGACAGCTCGACCGACCCCAAGGGCAAGATCTGGAACGGCTATTCGCCGCTGGGCCTGCGCTGGCTGGCCGAGGCCAACCGCCTGGGCATCCTGGTCGATGTCAGCCACGCCAGCGACGACATCGTCGACCAGTCGGTGGCCCTGTCCAAGGCCCCGATCATCGCCTCGCACTCGGGCGCCAAGGCGATCTTCGACCATCCGCGGAACCTGGACGACGGCCGCATCAAGAAGATCGCCGACAGCGGCGGCGCGATCTGCATCAACTCGGTCTATCTGCGCGCCAGCGCCGACAGCCCTGAGCGCAAGGCCGCCCTCGAAGCCATCGGCCGCCCGCCGCGCGACGAGGCCAGCCAGGCCGACGTCGTGGCGTGGATGGCCAAGAAGGTGGCGGTCGACAAGCAGTACCCGCCGGTGCGCGCCAACTTCGAGACCTTCATGGCCAGCATGCTGCACACCCTGAAGATCGCGGGGCCCAAGGGCGTCTGCGTCGGCGCCGACTGGGATGGTGGCGGCGGTGTCGAAGGCTTCGAGGACGTGGCCGACCTGCCCAAGATCACCGCGCGGCTCAAGGCCGAGGGCTATTCGGACGCGGATATCCAGAACATCTGGAGCGGCAACGTGCTGCGCCTGATCGCCGGCGCGCAGGCCTACGCCAAGAGCGTGGCCGGGAAGTAGAGGGGGCGGAGGTCCCAGATCCTCCCCCTAGCGGGGGAGGTGTCGGCGAAGCCGACGGAGGGGGAAGAAGCCGGATAGCCCGCTGTTCCCCCTCCGGCCTTCGGCCGCCTCCCCCACGGGGGGAGGGTCTACTCGTCCAGATCAGCCGCCCAAGATCGCCGGCTGGAACAGTCCGGCGGGCGAGGCGGTGAACACCTCATAGCCATCCTCGGTCACCCCGATCGAGTGCTCGCACTGGGCCGACAGCGACTTGTCGCGGGTCACGGCGGTCCAGCCGTCGTTCAGCACCTTCACCGCCGGCTTGCCCAGGTTCACCATCGGCTCGACGGTGAAGAACATGCCGGCCTTGAGCACCGCGCCCTGGCCCGGACGGCCAAAGTGCAGGATGTTCGGGGCGTCGTGGAACACGCGGCCCAGACCGTGGCCGCAGAAGTCGCGGACGACGCTGCAGCGCTGGGCCTCGACATAGCTCTGGATGGCGTGGCCGATGTCACCCAGCGTGGCGCCCGGCTTCACGGCCTCGAGGCCGCGCTTCATGCCTTCATAGGTGATCTCGACCAGGCGACGGGCGCGCGGGCCGACTTCGCCGACGCCGTACATGCGCGAGGTGTCGCCGTGCCAGCCGTCGACGATGGCGGTGACGTCGATATTGACGATGTCGCCTTCCTTCAGGTTCCAGTCGCCGGGGATGCCGTGACAGACGACGTGGTTGCGCGAGATGCAGACCGTCTTGGGATAGCCGCGATAGTACAGGCAGGCGGGCAGGGCGCCGTGGTCCAGGATGAACTCGCGGGCCAGGGAGTCCAGGTGGTCGGACGACACGCCCGGCTGCACGTGCGGGATCAGCATGTCCAGGCATTCGGCGGCCAGCTTGCCGGCCTTGCGCATGCCTTCGAAGTCCTCGGCCTTGTGGATCTTGATCTGACCCGTGCGGGTCTCGGCTTCGATCTCGAGGGTGTTGTCCAAGGTCATGCTCTACTCGGGCGGTCGCCGCCGCGACGGGCGGCGATCAATCTGGAAGGGGCGTATCTGCTGATCCTAGCACGGATTTCAAGCCCTTGCCCGTTCTGAACGCTTACTGGGTGGGGTTGATGCGTCGCACCGTGTCGGTCGCCGGACGGATTTCCTTGATGAAGCTGGCGTCCAGGCTGGTGGGCTTGTCGCGGCGCACATGGCAGACGCCCTTGTAGCGCGTGACCCGACCGGTCTCCTTCTCGGTCACGTCGGCGGTGAAGCTGACGTCCCATTCGCCCGGCTTGCCGGCCGGGGAGGGCTTCATGTCGTTGGAGGTGACGCTGCCGATCTCCTTGAGCCCGAAGCGGTCCTCCAGCTTGCCGGTGCAGGCCTTGAACGCGAACACGGCCCGCAGGCCGGTCATGAAGCCGTTCTCGGGCTTGCCGGGATCGGTCCGCCCGCAGCCGGACAGGGCGAGCGCCAGAACGCTCAAAGCCAGGACGGTCCCCTTCATGCGATCCCCTCAGTTCGCGTGCGGGCGAATGGGTAACCGAAGCCGCGACGATTGCAGCTTAAATCGCTGTTAGGTGAGGGATCAGACGTCGAAGGTCGCCGAGCCGCCGTCCGTCCGGATCGTCGCGATCGCGGCGTGCAAGACGGCGCGTCGATCTTGCCAGTCTTGCACGATCTTGAGCGCCCGCCGCTTTAGCGCCGGCCCTCGCCAGAAGCTGTAGACGATGATCGCCAGGGTGATCGGGGAAAGAACCACCGTCATGAACGAGAAGAGCGCGAGCGGCCAGAGCAGCCAATAGACCCAGGTTCCGACAATGAAACCCTCACCCTTCTTTCTGATCTGGGCGATGGTCTTCGGCGGGGACAACGAGAACAGCATCTGCTCGGCGGGAAAGGGGTTCTCGGCATAGGCGCGCGTGTCGAGATTTGTCGCCGAGACCGTGACCCAGTCGCCGACCGTCTCGGGCTTCACATAAACGACCCGAATGCGGCTGCCTTCGCGAAAACCAACGCCGCCATCCAGGTCGACTTCCCGCTCATCGCCAGCCGTCGTGCGGAACAACAGCTGGCGGTGCTCGGTCGTATGCGAACTGATCCTGAGGGGGGCGATATAGCCGTGCTCGCCGGTGATATGGCCCCCGCCGCCCGAAGAGCTGATCGCGGTCGAGGTCCAGTTCTGGGCGTCCAGAACCTCGCCATCAACGCTGTCGACGATGAGTTTTACCTTCAAGTTCAGCCCCCAGAGCTTGGTCGCAGGTCGAGCCTAGACGCGTTCGCGCGCCTTGGAACAGTCAGGCGTCGCCGCGCCAGCTGATCCGCCGATCAATCCGCACCGTCTCCGTGCTCATCGCACACGCATAGACCAGCACCTCGACCCCCGCCTTGGCCGCCGCGTCCAGACCCGCCGCGAATTTCGGGTCCAGGTCGGCGCAGGCGCTGAAGGTCTCGCAGTCCTCGCGCTGGACGACGAACAGCGCCACGGCGCGGTCGCCTTGCGCCACCTGGGCGGCGAGGTCGCTGAGGTGGCGGGTCGAGCGGTCGGCCTTGCAGTCGGGGAATTCGGCTAGGCCCGGCGTGCGGGAAAAGTGCACGTTCTTGACCTCCAGCCAGCAGGGCGGGCGATCCGGATGGGTCAGCAGGAAGTCGACCCGGCTGGCCTCGGCGTACTTCACCTCGGGCTTGATGGTCGCGTAGCCGGCGAGTTCGGGGATCAGGTCCTGCGCCAGGGCCTCGGCGACCAGCTTGTTGGGCAGCAGGGTGTTGATGCCGACCAGGGCGTTGCCCTGTTCCACGCATTGCAGGGTCCAGGCCAGCTTGCGTTTGGGATCGTCCGACCACGACACCCAGGCGCCCTGGCCGGCGTCCTTGACGCCCAGCATCGCGCCGGGATTGGGGCAGTGGGCGGTGATGGCCCGGCCGTCGTCCAGGATCAGGTCGGCGAAGAACCGCTTGTAGCGGGCGACCAGGCGGCCATGAACGAGCGGTTGCGGGAGCAGCATGCTGAGCCTAAGTCGAAAGGCGTAAGATCGAAGCGACATAAGGGATCCTGCCGATGACGACCAGCGAGCGCGTGACGGCTGCGGTGATGATCATCGGCGACGAGATCCTGTCGGGCCGGACCCAGGACGTGAACCTGTCGGCCATCGCCAAGTATCTGGCGACCTACGGCGTCGACCTGTGCGAAGCGCGCGTGGTGCCCGACATCGAGGAAGAGATCGTCGACGCGGTCAACGCCCTGCGCACGCGCTACGACTACGTCATCACCACCGGCGGCATCGGCCCGACCCACGACGACATCACCGCCGACTCGATCGCCAAGGCCTTTGGCGTCACCGCCCCAGAGCATCCCGAGATCATGGCCATGCTGCGCGAGCGCTGGGGCGAGCCCAACGCCGCCCGTCGTCGCATGGCGCATGTGCCCGAAGGCGGCAGCCTGGTGAAAAATCCGGTGCAGGGCCCGCCCGGCTTCCAGAAGGATAATGTCTTCGTCCTGGCGGGCGTGCCGGCGATCATGCGGGGCATGCTGGAGGACGTGGGTCCGCGCCTGCGCACCGGCGCGGTGGTGCTGAGCAAGACGGTGCGGGTCACCGGCACGGGCGAGGGCACGATCGCCGCGCCCCTGGAGGCTGTCGCGAAAGCCCATCCGGACATGTCGCTGGGCAGCTATCCGTTCTTCAGCCCGCCGGACGTCTATGGCGCCAACCTGGTGCTGCGCGGCCGCGACGCCGCCGAGCTGGACGCGGCGGCAGCCGAGCTGATCACGGCGCTGACCGAGGCGGGCGCCAGCAACATCGAGCTGCTGGCGGACCCGACCTAAGGCGAGGCTATTCCTCGCCCGCGACCGCTCGGGCCAGGTCGACCAGATGCTTGCGCATGCCGCCCGACTTGATGGCGGTGAAGGCGCGGGCCAGTTCGGGCGCGCCGGGCAGCGACCAGAAGTCGGCCATTTCGTTGGCCAGGTCGGCGGCGGTGGTGTCGGCGCCTTCCGGATCGTCCAGGCCCTCGAAGAAGAAGCCGATCGGCGTCTTCAGGAACATGGCGGTGGCCTGCAGCTTGCTGGCGCTGATGCGGTTGGAGCCGCCTTCGTACTTCTGCACCTGCTGGAAGGTCAGGCCCAGCGCGTCGGCCAGGGCCTGCTGGGAGTAACCCAGGTCCTTGCGTCGCATACGCAGGCGACGGCCCACGTGGATGTCGACGGGATCGGGGGTCTTGTCTTCAGCCATGATCACTTACTCGAACGCGACGGAGGGGGAGGTAGCTCATCGAGCCGTCGCGCGCGAACGATCGTCCTGCGTGACGCGGGCGCGATCCTGGCGGGAGTCGAGGTCTGGAGAAACGTTTATTCCTGGACGGAATGTTTATTCCCGAATGGCGGGAATCGTGGCCGCGCTTGCGCCCAAGGGTAGATCGTCGGGTTCCGGGCCTTGGTAGGGACGGTGGGACTCGAACCCACACGGATTGCTCCAACGGATTTTAAGTCCGGCGCGTCTACCGATTCCGCCACGTCCCCGTCACCTCGACCCCATAAGCCATCGATCGGCCGGGGTCGAGGCGGGTGTGGCGGCGCAAGCCGTGTGCTAGCGGCCGGTGCGGGCCTGGCGGTCCAGGGCGCGGGCCTGTTCGTCGGTGACTTCGGCGTCGCCGTTGCCGCCGATCGTGGCCGACACGTTGGTCGCCGCCTCGCCGGCCGCGACCGCGCCCGAGCGACGCGCAGCGCCGTTCTGCAGCCAGTCGATATAGAGCAGGCGGTCGGCCGAGGTCATGGCGACGTCGAAGTTGCGGCTGCGCCAGCCTTGCTCCATCCCGACGCCTTCACCTTCGACAGCCAGGGTCTGGTAGTAGCCCTTGGCCGTTTCGAGGCGGCCGGTGCGTTGATAGCCGGTGGCCAGGTTGAAGCGGTTCGGAATGGTCGGGGCCGCGGCCACGACGCGCTTCTGCAGGTTGGTGGCGATCCAGTTGTTGTCCGCCGCGAACTCGTACTGAGCCTGGTCGGACAAGGCTTGGGGGCTGGATTGCGCCAGGGCGGAAGAGGCGGCGCCAATCGAGAGCGTGCCGATTGCGGCCGAAATGAGAACAGCTTTGCTATTCGTCATGGCTAAGTCTCCGTAGATTGATGTTTCGGGGAGGTGAAACGGTCAAGTTGTTCAAGCGGAACTGGAGAGTTAGCGAAGTTCTTCTGTGTCGGTTCCTCGACCATTTTACAATTTATGCGGCAAAGCTTGTATTGATCGCTTTATCGCCAGCTTGGCTGGGCGGATCGCGGTAGGTCCGCACTAGGCCTCGACGCCTTCCACTGCCGTGATAGCGTCGCCGTGCTCAAATTTGGACGGGGACGGAACGCTTATGGGTAAGGGGATGAAAGCCGCCGCGGCGGCCGCGGTGGTGCTTGCGGCCGGCGCGGCGCATGCCGCAGACGTGGAGGCGGTCAGCGCTGCCCGCCTGCTGGACGTGGCTACGGGCAAGTATGTCGATAATCCGCTGGTGATCGTCACCGACGGTCGCATCACCAGCATCGGCAAGAAGGGCGACGCCACGCCGGCCGGGGCCAAGCTCGTCGACCTGCCGGGCGCGACCCTGCTGCCGGGCCTGATCGACATGCACACCCACATCGACGGCCTGGCCGAGATCGGCGGCTACAACAGCCTGGAATACAGCGACCGCTTCTGGAGCGTGGTCCAGGTGGCCAATGCCAAGAAGACGCTGGAGGCGGGCTTCACCACCATCCGCAATGTCGGCTCGGCCGACTTCGACGACGTGGGCCTGCGCGAGGCGATCGACGCCGGCTATGTGGTCGGGCCGCGCGTGGTCACGGCGACCTATGCGATCGGGGCTACCGGCGGCCACTGCGACTCGACCTTCTTCCCGCCGTCGATGGACGAGAAGAGCCCCTACAATATCGACAGCCCCGATGAGGCGCGGAAGGTCGTCCGGACGCTGAAGAAGTACGGCGCCCAGGTGATCAAGATCTGCGCGACCGGCGGCGTCTTCTCGCGCGGCGACGAGCCGGGCCAGCAGCAGCTGACGCAGGAAGAGATGCACGCCGTGGCAGATGAGGCCCACATGGCCGGCCTGAAGGTCGCCGCCCACGCCCACGGGGCCAGCGGCATCAAGGAGGCCATCAAGGCCGGCATCGACACCATCGAGCACGTCAGCCTGGTCGACGACGAGGGCATCAAGCTGGCGATCCAGCACGGGACCTACTTCTCGATGGACATCTACAACACCGACTACACCCAGGCCGAGGGCAAGAAGAACGGCGTGCTGGAAGACAACCTGCGCAAGGACCGCGACATCGGCGAGATCCAGCGCCAGAACTTCAAGAAGGCGCTGAAGGCCGGGGTGAAGATGATCTACGGCACCGACGCCGGGGTCTATCCGCACGGCGACAACGCCAAGCAGTTCGCGGTCATGGTCCGTTATGGCGCCACGCCCTTGCAGGCGATCCAGGCCGCGACGCTCACCGCCGCCGAGGCCCTGGGCCAGACCAAGGACGTCGGCCAGGTCGCCGTCGGGCGCTTCGGCGACATCATCGCCGTCTCGGGCGATCCGCTGGCCGACGTGACGGTGCTGGAAAAGCCGGTGTTCGTGATGAAGGGCGGGGCCGTTATCAAACAGCCCTAGCCTCGACTATCGGAGCGCGAGCGCCTAAGTGCAGCGCTCCGAAAATCACAGGACCTTCGACGTGATCGCCTTCGAGGCTGTTTCCAAGACCTATTCGGCCGGCGGACGGCCCGCCCTGAGCGAGGTCTCGCTGTCGGTGAAGGCCGGCGAGGTGTTCGGCGTGATCGGCGCCTCGGGCGCGGGCAAGTCGACCCTGATCCGGCTGATCAACGGCCTGGAGACGCCGAGCGGCGGCAAGGTGATCGTCGACGGCGATGACGTGGCGGCCCTGGGCGTCGAGGGGCTGCGGGCCCTGCGCCGCCGGGTCGGGATGATCTTCCAGCACTTCAACCTGCTGTCGGGCAAGACCGTCGCCCAGAACGTCGCCTTCCCGCTGAAGCTGGCCGGGCGTCCGGCCGCCGAGGTCAGGATGCGCACGGCCGAGCTGCTGGAGCGCGTGAGCCTGACCGAACATGCCAACAAGTTCCCCGCCCAGCTGTCGGGCGGCCAGAAGCAGCGGGTCGGCATCGCTCGCGCCCTGGCGACCAATCCCAAGGTCCTGCTGTGCGACGAGGCCACCAGCGCTCTCGACCCCGAGACCACCGAGCAGATCCTGGACCTGATCTCGGGCCTGAACCGCGAACTGGGCCTGACCATCGTCTTGATCACCCACGAGATGGACGTGGTCCGCCGCGTCTGCGACCGCGTCGCCGTGCTGGAAGCCGGCCGCGTGGTGGAAGAGGGCGCGGTCGAGGACGTCTTCCTGCATCCGACCAGCGACACCGCCCGCCGCTTCGTGCGCGAGGCGGATGGCGAGGTCTCGGCCGCCGGCATTGACGGGCGCCTGGTGCGCCTGACCTTCCGCGGCGAGGCGACCTACAAGCCGGTGCTGGGCGAGGTCGCTCGCACCACCGGCGTCGACTATTCGATCCTGGGCGGGCGCATCCACCGCCTGCGCGAGACGCCCTACGGCCAGCTGACCCTGGCGCTAACGGGCGGCGACGTGAAGGCCGCGATCGCGCAGTTCGAGGCGGCTGGTGTCCGGGTCGAGGATCTCAGCGGGGGAGCCGCCTGATGGAAAACGTCGATTGGGCCGAGATCGGCCAAGCTACCCTTGATACGCTCGCCATGCTGGGCGGCTCGATGATCCTGACGGTCATCCTGGGCCTGCCGCTGGGCGTGATCCTGTTCCTGACCGGCAAGGGCCAGATGCTGGAGAACCGCGTCGCCAACGGCGTGCTGTCGCTGCTGGTCAACATCCTGCGCTCGGTGCCGTTCGTGATCCTGCTGATCGTGATGATCCCGCTGACCGTGGTGCTGGTCGGCACCTCGCTGGGCGTGGCCGGGGCCATCCCGCCGCTGGTCGCCGGCGCCGCGCCGTTCTTCGCCCGCCTGGTCGAGACGGCCCTGCGCGAAGTCGACAAGGGCGTGATCGAGGCCAGCTTCGCCATGGGCGCCAAGCGGCGTCAGGTGGTGCTGGGCGCGCTGCTGCCCGAGGCGCTGCCGGGCCTGGTCGCCGCCGCGACCGTGACCGGCGTGGCGCTGGTGTCCTACACCGCGATGGCTGGCGTGGTCGGCGCGGGCGGCCTGGGCGACCTGGCCATCCGCTTCGGCTACCAGCGCTTCCAGACCGACGTCATGGTCGTGACCGTGGTGCTGATGCTGGTGCTGGTGCAGGTGCTGCAGATGATCGGCGACGCGGTGGTGCGCCGTGTCTCCCACAAATAGAGCTTTCGAGATGACCGACGATATCGATACCGACCACCACTGGGACGACGCCTTCGCGCAGACCCTGATCGGCAAGACCCTGCTGATGAACCTGACCTTCCTCGACGACGACGGCGAGGTGGCCGAGCGCCAGCAGTTCTTCGGCGTGGTCATCGACGCCACCGAGGCCGAGGGCATCGTGCTGGACCTGATGGGCGAGCACGACGGCGACACCTACACCCTGCCGCCCCAGACCTCGGCCATCCAGGCGGCCGAAGCGGGCGTCACGACGCTGGCCGGCGACAAGCCGGACTTCATCGCCAACTGGGCCATTCATGGCGACCCGGACGTCCCGGAAGCCGCCAACGACGAAGACTGAGGCCGCGGGGCCGTCCTCGCCCTTCGACAGGCTCAGGGTGAGGACTAGTGCTGGCGTCCAAGTAGAAACCTCATCCTGAGCTTGTCGAAGGACGAGGTTTCGGGCCCTCAAGCCTGGTCGAACGGGTGCGGCAGCCGGCCGGCCTTGAACAGGATGTCCGGGTTCTCGTCATAGTCGCCCAGCTCGACGTCGGCGCTGACCGTGAAGGCCACGACGCCTTCGCGCAGCGGGGCCAGGCGCTCGGCCTTGCGGCGCGCCTCTTCGGCCGTCTTGCAGCCGACCTGCTGTTCGGCCTTCAGGCCCTTGCCGCGTCCGGCGATATAGGACTGCACGATGTGGACGGTTTCTTTGGCCATCCCCATCCAAGCCGCCTGTTCGCAGGGGCGGTCAAGTGATCGCTCGACGGCCCCTCAGGAAATCTGATTTCCTCTGGCGCGCCTGAGCGGGCAAAACCCTACCCGTCAGATCGCCTTATGGAGCCGTTCATGGTCGCCCGCCGCGCTATTCTCGTTCTCGGCCTCGCCGCCATGACCTTGGTTGCTTGCGGGCCCAAGGCGCCCAAGGCCGGCGCCGCCAACACCCTGATCGTGGCCGCCACCGCCGTGCCGCACGCCGAGGTGCTGGAGTTCATCAAGCCGAAGCTGGCCGCCGAGGGGCTGAACATCGAGATCAAGGTGTTCAACGACTACGTCCAGCCCAACACCCAGGTCGCCGAGAAGCGCATCGACGTGAACTACTTCCAGACCCTGCCGTATCTGGAGGACTTCAACCGCGACCACGGCACCGAGCTGGTGACGATCACCGGCGTCCATGTCGAGCCGATCGGCGCCTATTCGACCAAGTGGAAGTCGATCGCCGAGGTGCCGAACGGCGCTACCGTGGCTATCCCGAACGACGCCAGCACCGAGGCGCGCAGCCTGCTGCTGCTGGCCCGCAACAACATCATCACCCTGAAGAACGCCAGCGACCTGTCGACCCTGAAGGACATCACCAGCAACCCCAAGAACCTGAAGTTCAAGGAGCTGGAAGCGCCGGCCCTGCCGCGCATTCTCAATCAGGTCGACCTGGCGGTGATCAACACCAACTACGCCCTGGACGCCAAGCTGAACCCGTCCAAGGACGCCCTGATCGCCGAGGACAAGACGAGCCCGTACGTGAACTACCTGGTCGGCCGTCCGGACAACAAGGACGACCCGCGCGTCCAGAAGCTGGCCGCGGCCCTGACCTCGCCGGACGTGAAGGCGTTCCTGGAGAAGAAGTACGCCGGGGCGGTGGTGCCGGCGTTCTGATCCGGACTGGTCACGTCTGAAATTTCACACTACCTATCAGCGACCGCTTCTCACGGATCGCTCATGGTCTCGCCTTCGCTGAACCGCACCCTGGTGCTGGACGTCGCCAACTCCTCGGGGCTCGAGGACTGGTCGCCCGACCTGCAGAAGACCAAGGTCTATGAGCGGATCCTGCTGGACCTGATCCTGGGCGCGCTGCCGGCCGGGGCGCGGTTGGACGAGCAATCGCTGGCCGCTCACTACGACACCGGCCTGGCCGGGGTGCGCGACGCCCTGGGCCGGCTGGCGCTGGAGGGTCTGGTCATCCGCCGCGCCCGCTCGGGCACCATGGTCGCGCCGCTGGACCTGGTGGAGCTGCGTCAGGGCTACGACGCCCGCGTGCTGATCGAGCCGCACTGCGCCCAGCTGGCCGCCCGCAACGCGTCCAAGGCCGAGGCCCAGGCCATGTACGAGGTCTTCGCCGAAGGTGAAGAAGCGGCCCGCACCTGCGACCTGCCGGCCCTGGTGGCCATGGACCTGCGCTTCCACGCCCTAGTGGCGCGGGCCTCGGGCAACCTCGCCTTGGCCCGGATCCTGATCCCCCTGCAGCACAAGGCCGCCCGCTTCTGGGTGTTCTCGTTCAACGGCGCCACCGAGCAGGAGCTGATGGATGAGATCGAGGAGCATCGCCAGGTCGCCCGCGTCATCGCCGGCGGCGACGCCGAGGCCTCGCGCCAGGCCATGCTGCGGATCCTGAACGTCCAGCCCGAGGCCCAGACCCGCCCGCACGTCGGCGCCGCCTAGCGGTCGCTACGGAAGCTGAGGCATTGGCGCCACAGCGTCTTCGCAATCTAAACTGAAATGTCAGAAGGCATTTTGACGAACGTCATGGCGTTCCCAGATATCGGGGCGTGAACCGCCGGGACCCGGCGGCGTGAAGGCCATGCTCCCGATGTTCAAGACCGCGCTTCTGTCCGCTTCCGCCCTGACCTTGCTGGCCTCGCCCGCGCTGGCCGAGACCCAGATCACTGACCAGGTCGACGCGGTGGTGATCGTGGCGCGCGACAAGGCGGGCCTGCTGGAGAAGCAGCCGAGCCAGACGGTGTTCGGCATCGCCAAGCCGCTGATCGAGACGCCGCGCTCGGCCAGCCTGGTCAGCGACCTGACCCTGGAGCGCTACGGCGTGCTGACCCTGGACGGCGCGACCAAGGTCTCGCCCGGGACCCACACCGCCAGCTTCTACGGCGTGCCCGGCGCGCTCAACATCCGCGGCACCCTGGCCGAGAACTACTTCCGCGGCTTCAAGCGGGTGGAGAACCGGGGGACCTATTCGACCCCGATCGGCGGGGCCTCGCGCATCGAGATCCTGCGCGGTCCGCCGACCCCGGTCTATGGCGCGGGCAAGGTCGGGGGGCTGGTCAACTTCATCCCGAAATCGGCCCGTGACGAAGGCCGCTTCCTGGTCGGGCCGGAAGGGGAGGTCACCGCCACCTTCGGCAGCTACAACAAGAAGCTGGTCACCGGCCAGTTCGGCGCGCCGGTGTCGCTGGGCAAGGCCGACGGCGGTGTCTGGGTCTACGGCGAGGTCGAGGACAGCCATAGCTACTACAAGGGCGTCTATCCGCGTCACCAGACGCTGGAGGTCTCGTCCGACTTCGACCTCGGGAATGGCTGGAGCACGGCCTTCGGCGGCATGGTGTTCCACTCGGAAGGCGACGTGCAGACGCCCGGCTGGAACCGCCTGACCCAGGACCTGATCGACAACCGTACCTACATCACCGGCCGCGACACGACGCTGAAGGACCTGGACGGCAACGGCAAGCTGACGCCCAACGAGATCGGGGCCTATCCCTACGCCAGCGCCCTGTACCTGCCGTACTACGGCTTCCCGACCACCGACACGGCCCACACCCTGGATGTCGGCGTCGGCACGACCAAGCTGGATCGCCGCACGGTCTATATCAGCCCGGCCGACTTCTCGAGAACGAGCACCCAGACCCTGTATTTCGACCTGGCCAAGGACTTGGGGAACGACCGCACGATCAAGCTGCAGCTGTTCCACGACCGCCAGGACAACAAGCGCTTCGTCTCTTACGGCTACCCCTCAGCGGTCGACGCCAAGGTCAGCGAGGTCCGCCTGACCTATGCCTTCCCGACGCAGGTCGGCGCGGTCAGCGCCAAGACCCTGGTCGGCGGTTCGCACCGCTGGTTCGAGGGCCGCCGGCGCGAGAGCTACAACAGCGGCCTGATCGCCCTGGACCGCCGCGACATCAGCCATGGCGTCACCGCCACCGACACCATCGACAGCCCGTTCGACGCCGAGCCGGGCGGCGTCGGCGTGCAGTGGGAGAACGACAACCGCTCCAAGTGGAAGCAGACGGGCGTCTTCGTCACCTCGGACATCGACGTCGGTCGGCTTAACCTGGTGCTGGGCGGCCGCTGGGATCACTACAGTGTCGAGAGCCAGGACACCGGCATCCTGTCCTACGTGCCCGCGGGCTTGCAGAAGGGCGACCGCGACAAGGCCACCTACAGCGCCAGCCTGACCTACAAGCTGCCGCTGGGCCTGATGCCCTATGTCAGCTACGCCAAGGCCGCCGCGCTGGAGATGAGCCAGGCTGGCGACGTCGCGCCGAACCTGGTGGCCGACGGCTCGTGGCTGTCGAGCTCGGACCTGACCGAGGCCGGCGTGAAGTTCCAGCTGCTGCGCGGGACCCTGATCGGCTCGCTGGCCGCCTATGAGCAGAACCGCACCCAGATCGCCGGGGCGATCTCGCCGCCGACCGTGCAGGGCACGCGGGCCAAGGGCGTCGAGTTGGAAGTCCGTTGGCTGGCGTCAGAGCGCCTGTCCTTCACCTTCGCCGGCAACAGCCAGCGCACGACGGTGAAGGGGCCGGATACGTCGTTCCAGTACATCCCGGCCTATGCCGCCGGCGTGACCGGGGCGCAGGGTTATGGCGGCTCGTACGTGGTGTGGGCGTTCAACAGCCTGCCGGGGCGCAGCGGCGACTATGCCTACACCCTGACGCCCAAGTCGGTGGTCAGCCTGTACGGGACCTACACCAGCAAGGGCTACGACTGGGGGCAGGCGGGCGCGACGGTGGGCGTCAGCCATGTCAGCCGCACGGCGGGCACGGTGCAGAACGCGGTGCGGTATCCGGCCTACAGCCTGGTCAATGCTTCAGCTTTCGTGAACCGTGGGCCGTACACCCTGTCGGTCAACATCGATAACCTCTTTGACAAGTTCTATTTCACCCCCGACGCCGACACCTACGCCAACCTCGGCGCCTTGCCGGGCAAGGGGCGGGAATGGCGGGCCACCCTGAAGCGGACGTTCTGATCGTGACCAACACTCAAGACCGCTTCCGTCCCTGGTTGCTGCTGGCCGGGTTCAGCCTGCTGCTGTTCCTGATCACCGCCTCGACCTACGGCTCGCTGGGCGTCGTCCTGCCGGCCATGATCGGCGAGCTGAAGTGGAGCTTCGAGAAGGCGTTCCTGGGCTTTTCCGTGCTGGGCGTCTTCACCGGCGCCTCGTCCTGGCTGCCGGCCATCCTGATCCGCAAGATCGGCGTGCGCGGGACCCTGTTGGCTGGCGCGGCCGTGCTGGCGGGCGGGTTCTTAGGATTGGCCAATTCCGAGAGCCTGCTCAGCTACTATGCCGGCGCGGCCGCGTGCGGCGTCGGTTTCCAGATGGCGGCGCTGATCCCCGGCACGCACGTGCTGTCGTCGCTGTTTCGCAAGCGCGCCCTGCCGTTCGGCATCTACTTCACCTTCGGCTCGCTGGGCGGCGCGGCCGGGCCGTGGATGGCCCTGACCCTGATGGGCGGCAGCGGCAATGACTGGCGGCTGTACTGGATCGTCCAGGCGGCGCTGGCGGCCGTGGTTGGCCTGATCTGCGCGATGATGGTCGGCGGGACCAAGTGGCTGGCGGAAGCCGCGCACGAAGTCGATCTCGAGGTCGAGCAGGAGGCCCGCCAGGCCCCCGCCGACGCCCGCGTCTATCGCACGTCGCACGAGTGGACGGTGCAGCAGGCCCTGCGCACGCCGCAGTTCTACATCCTGGTCGCCGCCTATTTCTCGCACCTGCTGGTGGGCGTGACCGTGGCCAGCGTCTCGGTGACCCACCTGACCGAGCTGGGCGTCGCCGCTGGCGTCGCGGCCGTCGCGGCCGGCGCCCTGGCGGCCAAGATGCTGAGCCTGGAATCGCTGATGCAGACCCTGGCCCGCCTGGCCGGCGGCGCCCTGGGCGACCGCGTCGACCCGCGCTGGCTGTTGGTCTTCGCGCAAGGGATGCTGGTCGTCGGCCTGCTGGCCTTGGCCCATGCGGCGAGCCCGGTCCTGATGCTGGTCTACGCCATCGGCACGGGCGTGGGCTTTGGCCTGACTGTGCTGGCCGTGACCGTGCTGCTGTTGAACTACTACGGCCGCCAGAGCAATCTGGAGCTCTTCTCGCTGACTTGCCTGGTCGGCGCGGTCTCGGCGGCGGGGCCGTTCATCGCCGGGGCCATGCGCGACCGGCTGGGCAGCTTTGGTCCGACCTTCCAGCTATTCGCGGCCGTCACCGCCGTAGTGTTCGTCGCCGTGCTGGCCATGCGGCCGCCGAAAGCGCCGGCGTAGGCAAAGAAAAAGCCGCCCCGGCGAACCGGGGCGGCTTCGTCTTGGAGCCTAAACCGTAAGGCTTAGAACGCGGCCTTCAGGCCGACAGCCACGCGGCTGCCGTAGATCTTGCCGTAGCCGTGCTCGTCGGTGTCCGAGTAGCGCAGGTCCAGGCCCAGCTTTTCGGTGACGGCGTAGGTGACGCCGATGTTCCAGGTGGCGTAGTCGCCGGCCTTGTCGATTTCCTGGTGGCCCAGGGCGCCGCTCAGGGTCAGCTTGTCCATCAGCGGCACGGCGCCGTTGACTTCGTAGTACACGGCGTCGCCGGTCTTGCCCGGGAATTCCGGCGACCAGTAGACGGCCAGGCCGACGGTTGCCGGGCCCAGCGGACGCGAGGCGGCGGCCTTGAACTCGGTGTAGCCGTACGAACCGGGGGTCAGGCCCTTGTCCTTGACGTAGCCGTAGTACAGCACGCCCAGGTCGATCGAGGTGTCGCCGATGGTCGGACGGATGCCGGCGTAGAAGTCGACCTCGGCGGTCGGGTCATCGGCGCCGAAGTCGACGTTCGAGGCCCAGACGCCCGCGTAGACGATGCCCGAGGTCAGGTCGACGCCGCCTTGGATGGCCGGGTCTTCCTGGGTTTGGCTGACGCCGCGGAAAACGTAGTCGCTGGTCACGCCGAGGTTGTACGAGAGCTTCAGCTCCTCGGCCATCGCGGCGCCCGACAGGGCGACGGTGGCGGCGGCGGCGGCCAGCGCGATCTTCATGGCTTTCATAATTCTATCCCCTTTTCTGTGTCGTCTCCCGGGTTGGTTCCCGAGCCCCGACGGCGCCTGCAAGCGCATTGCGTCCCTGACTGATGTGTCGGGGGCGCGCCTTTAGTTGCAATCAGGGGAATCCGAACGCCAGCAAGAAGGGCAGCCGCCGCTTAAAGTTTAGGCGCTGTGTGACGATTTTGCTTCAGAATAGGCGCAGCTAAGTCACAGCTGACGGAAAACCGAATGCGGCTTGTCTGTGCTTTTTACCTCATAGAAAGACTCGCTCCGCCCAGGTGAAGCCCCGCGTCAACCAGCAGAGTCTCTCCGGTGACGTGCCGTGAGGCGGGCGAGGCCAGGAACACGGCCGCGCCGGCGATGTCCTCGGCGGTCGAGGCGACCTTCAGCGGCGTGGCGGCCGCGGCGCCGGCCCGCAGACGCTCCAGCGACTCCTCGGGCATGTTCTTGAACCACGGCGTGTCGATGAAGCCCGGATTGACGGCGTTGACGCGGATGCGCGGACCGAGAGCCCGGGCCAGCGACAGGGTCATGGTCGTCATCGCGCCCTTGGACGCGGCATAGGGCACCGAAGAACCGTTGCCGACCACGCCGGCGATCGAGGCGGTGTTGACTACGGCGCCGGGCGAGGGCGCGGCCTCCAGCAGGGCGCGGGCGGCGCGGACCATCTGGAAGGCGCCCACCACATTGACCGAATAGAGCTTGAGGAAGTCCTCGGCGTTCACCGCGTCCAGGTCGGCGTGGTTGGGCGCGAACTTGGTCATGCCGGCATTGTTGAACAGGGCGTCGATGCGGCCCGTCGGCTCGGCGGCGGCGACGATCTTCTTGCAGTCCTCGTCATTGGCGACGTCGCCCTGGACCAGGACGGCCTTGCTGCCCTCGGCCTCGACCAGGCGGGCCGTCTCGGCGGCCTCGTCGGCGCTGCGGGCGTAGTTGACCACCACCAGGCCCGCGCCGCGCCGAGCCACCTCGACCGCGATCGCGCGGCCCAGGCCCGTGGACGCGCCCGTGATCACCACCGTGAAACCGTCGAAGTCCCGCATGTCTCTCTCCCGAACATCTGTTTGCGACGTTGTAGCGAGGCCCGTGCGGCTTGTCTCGCGGCTGTGGGAGGCCTAAATCGCGGCGATGACCGATCTCAACGTCACCCAGCTGGGCCGCGTCGTCGACGCCCCCGAAAGCCCCGAGGCCGCCGTCCTCGAGCGCGTGCCCAATCCGCAGAGCGATACGCTGTACCTGGCCCGCTTCGTCGCGCCGGAGTTCACCTCGCTGTGCCCCGTCACCGGGCAGCCCGACTTCGCCCACCTCGTGATCGACTACGCGCCGGGCGACTGGCTGATCGAGAGCAAGTCGCTGAAACTGTACCTGACCAGCTTCCGCAACCACGGCTCGTTCCACGAGGACTGCACGGTCAAGATCGGTCGCAAGATCGTCGAGATCGCCGAGCCGCGCTGGCTGCGCATCGGCGGCTACTGGTACCCGCGCGGCGGCATCCCGATCGACGTGTTCTGGCAGACCGGCGCGCCGCCGGAAGGCCTGTGGCTGCCCGACCAGGGCGTGCCGGCCTATCGCGGCCGCGGCTGATCTTGGAAAATCAAAGGCGCGCCTGAGCCGGGCGCGCCTTCTTTTTAGTTCGGGAGCGTCCTCCCAGGCGGGAGCAGGGCGTACTGAGGGTCGACGTCTCGCTCGCCCGGAAGGACCGCCTAGTGGTCGCGCCATCTGTGAAGGGTGTCAGTCCGCTTGCGACCAGGCCATATGACGCGGCGCTGGAGCGACGAAACCGGACAGCGGTGCGTCGGACGAGGGCTGCGAAAAGCGCGGCTTTCGCTAGACTGCGCCCATGAAAGATATCGACGTCGGGCTGAAGTCGGAGCTTTTCAGACACGCGCTGTTCCTGACCCTGGCCGTCTGGGGTCTGGACACGCTGCTGTTTGCCCTGCCGTACATCGCCACCGGCAAGCCGCCCCTGCCGGGCGTGCTGGCCAGCCACTTCCTGTTCATGGGCCTGGGGGCGCTGCTCTCGGGCCTGGTCTATGTCCGCGCCGCCCGCACCGCGCGCGACGACGACCGGCCGGTGCGTTTCGCGGCCCTGGTCCCGGCCGTGGTCGGCCTGGGCCTGGTGATGGCCGCGTCGGACCTCATCATCGGCGGCCACATGCGGGCGCTGCTGGACGGAACACATCCCACGGTGCGCGTCATCGCGGCCCGCAGCGTCAGCCAGTTCATGGTCGGCGCCTGGATGTTCGCGTTGCTGGGCGCGCTTTATCTGATGATGATCGCCGTGCGGGTGACCCGCGAGCGCGACCAGCAGCTGGCCGACGCCCGCGCCCAGGCCCTGGCCGCCGAGAGCCAGGCCAGCGCCGCGCGGCTAGCGGCGCTGCGCTACCAGCTCAATCCGCACTTCCTGTTCAACACCCTGAACGCCGTCAGCGCCTCGGTGATCACCGGCCGCAACGAGGAGGCCGAGTCGATGCTGGCCCGCCTGGCCGAGTTCCTGCGCTTGACCCTGGCGGCCGATCCGCAGGCGATGATCACGCTGGACGACGAGCTGGCCACCCTGCAGGCCTATCTGGAAATCGAGAGCGTCCGGTTCCGCGACCGGCTGGGCCTGGAGTTCTCGTGCCCGCCCGAGCTGCGCGGGGCGGTGGTGCCCAGCTTCATCCTGCAGCCGTTGATCGAGAACGCGGTCAAGCACGGCGTCGCCCCGACCAGTCGTCCGGTGACCATTCGCCTGGAGGCCTCGCGCGATGGCGACGACCTGGTGGTGATCGTTGAGGATGACGGGGAGGCCGCCGCCCATCCTTCGACGGGCATGGGTGTGGGCCTGACCAATGTTCGCCAGCGGCTGGAGGTGCTGTACGGCGCGCGGGGCGTCCTGCAGGCGGCGCCACGTGAGCGCGGCTACCTGGTGCTGATCCGCATCCCCTTGAAACTGGAAACCCTGTCGCGGGCGAGGGCGGCGTGATGGAGCTGAAGGTCCTTCTGGTCGACGATGAGCCGGCGGCGCTGGAACGGCTGTCGGCCCTGTTCGCCCAGATTCCCGACACCAAGCTGGTCGGCGTGGCGCGCAACGGCCGCGAGGCCGGGCAGGCGATCGCCGAGCTGGCGCCGGACCTGGTCATGCTGGACATCCAGATGCCCGAACTCTCCGGCCTGGCCCTGGCGTCTGAATTGCCGCCCGAGGCGCGGCCCGAGATCGTCTTCGTCACCGCCTTCGAGGTCTATGCCGCCGACGCCTTCGCCGTCGAGGCCGCCGACTATCTCTTGAAGCCCGTGCGTTTCGACCGCCTGCGCCAGGCCGTCGAGCGGGCCCGCCGCCGTCGCACCTTGCAGCGCGCCTATGAACAGCAGGTCGAGGCCACGGCGCCGGCCCGCGAGGGGGATCTGGACGGCATATGGGTGACGACCCGCCAGGGCCATATCCGCGTGGCGGTCAGCGAAATCGACTGGATCGAGGCGGCCAAGGACTATGTCCTGCTGCACACCGCCACCCGCAGCCACATCCACCGCATCACCATGAGCGCCTTGGAGCAGGGGCTGGATCCGAGCAAGATGATCCGTGTCCACCGCTCGGCCTTCGTCAGCCCGGACCGGGTCGAAGCCATCAACCGCCTGGGCAAGGGCCTGATCGCCCTGGTCCTACGCGACGGCGTCGCCGTGCCGGTGGGGCCGACCTATGTGAAGGCGGTGCAGGGGCGGTTGGGGCTGGTGGTGGAAGAGGTCTAGCCCTTCGCCAACCGTCGGCGGTTGGCCCGCACCTTCTTGCGCAGGTGGGCCAGCGAGCCCGAGGCGATGGCGGGGCCGGAAGCCCCCAGCTGGCCGGTCATGGCCAGCATCGGCAGGGTCAGGCCCGCAGCGACCTTTTCTCCGACCATCAGCTGGGCCTCGGCCTGGGCGGCCGCGCCGCCGGCGGCCAGTTTCATCATGCGCAGGCCGATGACCGAAGAGGCCTCCAGCCCCAGCGCCCAGCTGTCGAAGGCCAGGGTCGTCCAGGGATCTTTCCGCCGCGCCATCGTCACTCTCCTGCTGAGTTCAGAAGAAACGCCCCGCTCTAGGCAGGGCTCCATTCGGTGGTGATCGCCGCCACGTCCGGGCGCACGCGTTCCTGCGGCTGTTCGGTCGAGGTGCCGAGATAGAGATAGCCCGCCACCTGCTCGCCTTCGGCCAGGCCCAGGATCGCCGTGGCGCGCGGGTCGTAGCTGTACCAGTCGGTGATCCAGTTGGCGCCCCAGCCCAGGGCGGCGGCGGCCAATAACATTTGATGGCAGACGGCCGAGGCGCTCTGGCGCTGCTCCCACTCCGGGATCTCGCCGGGGATGAAGCGCGAGATCACGGCCACAGCCACCGGCGGGCGGGTCAGCTTGCGCAGGGCGGCGTTGGCCTTCACCGGATTGGCCTGGCTGTCGGCCAGCTGGGTGATCTGTTCAGCGAAGGCGTCCTTGGCCGCGCCTTGCAAGATCACGAAGCGCCAGGGAGCCAGCTTGCCGTGGTCGGGCACGCGAGCGGCCAGGCGCAGGATGTCGGCCAGCTGCTCGGCGTCCGGTCCCGGCGCGGCCAGGGTCATGGCCGAGGCCGACCGGCGCTTGGCCAGGAAGGCGACGACCTCGGGCGACGCCTCGATCGGCAGCGTTTCGGCGAATTCGGGAGCAGGGGGTACGGCGCCAGCCAAGACGTTATCTCCGAAGCATTGTAAGCCGCACACCTATGGCCGCAGCCCGGCCGCCACAAGTCGCGAGCCGTCGCATGTCCGAAAAGCCCAGCTGGCTGAAGCCGCACGGAAAGCCCTGGGGCGTCTCGTCCAGTCAAGTCGTATACGACAACCCCTGGATCATCCTGACCGAGTATCAGGCCATAGCCCCGACGGGCCGGCCGGCGCTGTACGGCAAGGTCGGCTTCAAGAACCAGGCGATTGGCGTCGTGCCCCTGCACGCGGACGGCACGGTGACCCTGGTCGGGCAGAATCGCTTCAGCCTCGCCAACTACAGCTGGGAACTGCCCGAGGGCGGCGCGCCGCACGGCGAAGACCCGCTGGACGGCGCCAAGCGCGAGTTGGCCGAGGAGGTGGGTCTGCAAGCCGCCGACTGGCGCCAGATCCTGCGCATGGAGCTCTCGAACTCCGTCACCGACGAGATCTGCCACGGCTTCCTGGCCATGGACCTATCGCCTGTACAGGGTGAGCCGGACGAGACCGAGGACCTCGCCGTCGCCCGCGTGCCGTTCCGCGAGGCATTGGACGCAGCGACCGCTGGCCATATGCCCGACGCAATCACGGTGGCGCTATTGCTCCGGACGCACCATATGGCCGTTCGAGGGGAGCTGCCGGCCGCTTTGGCCGCTTTGATCCTCTGAGTTTGAGAGTAGGAGCATCTTTATTGAAGATGCTCTATGTATGCGGCTGCAGGGAAGGGAGAGCCCCGATGGCCAAGCCTTTGGAAGTGGTGACATCCGAGACGGAAATCTCCGTCTGGGCGGCGCTGCGCAACCAAGCCGAACACGCCGCCAAGGACGAACCGGCCCTGGCGTCGCTGCTGAACGCGGTGATCCTGAGCCACGACAACCTGGCCGACGCCCTGACCTTCCAGCTTGCCCGCAAGCTGGGCGACCAGGAGATGCGGGCGATGACGGCGCGCGAGTTCGCCGCCGACGCCTTCGAGAGCGATCCGTCCCTGGTCGAGGCCGCCGAGGCCGACCTGAAGGCGGTGTTCGAGCGTGACCCGGCCTGCAAGGGCTATGTCCAGCCATTCCTGTTCTTCAAGGGCTTCCTGGCGCTGCAGACCCACCGCGTGTCGCACTGGCTGTGGAACCAGGGCCGCGAGACCCTGGCCTTCTACCTGCAGAGCCGCGCTAGCGAGATCTTCCAGGTCGACATCAACCCCGCCGCCAAGATCGGCAAGGGCGTGTTCATCGACCACGGCACCGGCATCGTCATCGGCGAGACCGCGGTGGTCGGCGACGACGTCTCGATGCTGCACGGCGTGACCCTGGGCGGCACCGGCGCCGACCGCGGCGACCGCCACCCCAAGATCGGCAAGGGCGTCCTGCTGGGCGCCGGGGCCAAGGTGCTGGGCAACATCACGATCGGCGACTACGCCAAGATCGCCTCGGGTTCGGTGGTGCTGCGCCCTGTGCCGCCGCATTGCACGGCCGCCGGCGTTCCGGCCCGCCTGGTCAATTGCCCCACCTGCGAGGAACCGGCCCGGACCATGGACCACACCCTGGCCGAGACCGTTTATTCCTACGAGATCTGATGCGCTCCATCCTGCGTAGTCTGAGCGGCGTTCTGCTGGCGGTCGCCCTGACCGCCTGCGCGCCTGCATCTCGCGCCGCCACCGCGCCGGTCGGCGGCTACACGGTCGTGAAGGCCTATCCGCACGACACCAACGCCTTCACCGAAGGGCTGTTCTACCGCGACGGCTTCATCTTCGAGAGCACGGGCCTGAAGGGCCGGTCGTTCATCCGCAAGTGGAACCTCGAGACGGGCGTCTCCGAACAGGAGCGCATCGTCGACAGCCGCTACTTCGGCGAGGGCATCGTCGACTGGAAGAACCGGCTGTACGAGCTGACCTGGACCGACGAAACCGGGGTCATCTACGACATCGACACCTTCGAGCGGATCGGTGAGTTCAGCTATCCGGGCGAGGGCTGGGCCCTGACCCGCGACGACAAGCGGCTGATCATGAGCGACGGCACCTCGTTCATTCGCTTCCTGGACCCCGACACCCTGAAGGAAACCGGCCGCATCGAGGTCACCGACCACGGCGTGCCGGTGCGCAATCTCAACGAGCTGGAATGGGTGAAGGGCGAGCTGCTGGCCAATGTCTGGCAGACTACCCGCATCGCCCGCATCGATCTGGCGACCGGCAATGTCACGGGCTGGATCGAGCTGGCGGGCCTCTTGAAGGAAGCCGGGGTCACCGGGACCCAGGACGACGTGCTGAACGGCATCGCCTATGACGCGGCCAAGGACCGGCTGTTCGTCACCGGCAAGCTGTGGCCCAAGCTGTTCGAAATAAAACTCACGCCGGCGAAGTGAGGCGCGGAACCGCGTTCGGGGAGTGGCGTTTATCTCACGTCCGCCCCTCTACGCCCCCCCGACCTAGTGGGCGGACCTGGGCCCCAGCCGCGAGACGCGCTGGGGCCCAACCCCTATCTGGAGCCTAGCTGTTCCTAGGGGCGCAGGCCGGGGCCTTTCCCTTCAGTGAGATTTGCTCGACATCCGGCGACGGCTTGACCGTCAGGCCGTAGATCACGGCCGTCCAGATCGCCATCAGGGCCAGGACCTGTGGGAGGGTGATGCGGGAAGGTGCGGCGGACATGCGCGCGACTATCCATCGGTTGCACCCTCGCGGATAACGACTTATCGGTCGGCCTTCTGTGAGGTTTCTTCACATGGCCCGCCGTCAGCTGCCGTCCCTGAACGCCCTGCGCGCCTTCGAGGCGTTCGGCCGTCACGGGCGCATGACCCTGGCCGCAGATGAGCTGTGCGTGACCCACGGCGCGGTCAGTCGCCAGATCCGCCAGCTGGAAGAGCATCTGGGCGTGCCCCTGACCGAGGGACCGCGCTCACGCCTGCGCATGACGGAAGCGGGCCTCAAGCTGGCCCAGGCCCTGTCGCCGGCTTTCGACCAGATCGAGGCGGCCGTGCCGCGTCCGGTCGAGGCGGGGCCAAGGCCGCTGGTCGTCTCGTGCCTGCCGACCTTCGCCATGAAGTGGCTGATCCCGCGCCTGCCCAGCTTCCAGGCGGCCTATCCCGACATCCCGGTGCGGGTGGCCGAGTCCAACGGGCCGTTCGACTTCAAGGCCGACGGCGTCGACCTGGCGGTGCGTATGCGTCGGGCGGACGATCGCGACTACGCGGACTCGGCCGCTTACCCGTTCCTACGTCACTTCCATGGACCCGTGATGGCCCCGGAGCTGGCCGCCGCGGGGCCGGCCACGTTCGCGCGGATCTGCGGACTGCCGCGCCTCCTGACCCGCACCTATCTGCAGAGCTGGCCCGACTGGATCCACGATCTGGGCGCCGCAGGCCTGCCGCCGGCGCCCAGCGAGCAGGAGTTCGACCACTATTTCTACATGCTGGAAGCCGCCGCCGCCGGCCTGGGCGTCGCGGTCGCCCCCTGGGCCTTCGTGCAGCGCGACCTGGCCAGCGGACGCCTGGTGGCGCCCTTAGGCTTCGCGCGCGGCGAGACCCGGATCGTGGCCCTGACGCCCCGCGAGGAGGCTGCGCCGGGGGCCATCCTGTTCCGCGATTGGCTGCTGGCGGAAGGCGCGTCCACACCTGATCCGCCGGAAGCGCTTGCGCCGTCCGCGTCGGACGCTAGTTTCGCCCCGATAACGCGCTCCCGGGCGCTCAGCTAGAAACGAGAGGCCCCCCGTGGACGCCAACGACATCGCCAAGCTCGAAAAGCACCTGAAGCGCACCTTCGGCAACCCGCACATCGCCGTGAAGGCGCGCCCGAAGCAGAAGGACTCGGCCGAGGTCGAAGTCGCCGGCGAATTCATCGGCGTGGTCTTCCAGGACGAGGACGAGGACGGCTCGTTCATGTTCGAAATGGCCATCCTGGGCGAAGACCTGGACTAACGGTCCCTGACCGCCGCGCGCCTCAGGCCATGACTGGCTTGGGGATCGCGCGGCGGATCATCAGCGACGCGACGCCGGCGATCAGGCCCGCCGAGCCGGCGATGATGAAGGCCTCGACATATTGGCCTTGGCTGGCGCGAATGACGCCCGCCCCGATGGCCGCCGTGGCCGCGCCCAGTTGGTGGCCGGCCGCGATCCAGCCGAACACGATAGGGCCGTCGCGCTCGCCGAAGGCCTCGGTGGACAGGCGCACGGTCGGCGGCACGGTCGCCAGCCAGTCCAGCCCGTAGAACACAGCGAACGCCGACAGGCTGACCACCGAGAAGTCCGAGAAGGGCAGGTAGATCAGCGAGAGCCCGCGCAGCACGTAGTAGACGAAGAGCAGCTTGCGCGCGTCGTAGCGGTCGGTCAGCCAGCCCGAGGCGGTGGTGCCGAACAGATCGAACAGCCCCATCAGCGCCAGCAGGCCGGCGGCCTTGACCTCGGGCATGCCCCGGTCGCCGCAGAAGGCGATCATGTGCACGCCGACCAGGCCGTTGGTAGTCAGGCCACAGATGAAGAAGCCCAGGAACAAGAGCCAGAAGGTCCGGGTCTTGGCCGCGCGGCCCAGGGCGCCGAACGCATAGGCCAGGGCGTTGCCGGCGTTGACGCGCTCGGGCTCCTGGTAGTCGTCGCCCGCGCCATAGGGCTTGAGGCCCACGTCCGAGGGGCGCTCGGGGATCAGCAGCCACATCAGCGGCGCCAGGACCAGGGTGACCAGCGAGACGGTCAGCACCACCGGCTTCCAGCCGCCGTGGTCGGCGATCAGGGCCATGCCGGGCAGGAAGATCAGCGAGCCGGTCGCGGTCGAGGCCGCTAGCAGGCCCATCATCACGCCGCGCCGGGCGACGAACCAGCGGTTCACCACCGTCGCGCCCAGCACCATGGCCACCGCGCCGCTGCCGACCCCGGCCATCACGCCCCAGGTCGCCACATACTGCCAGGAGGCGGTCATGAAGGCCGAGAGGCCGGTCGAGATCGACATCAGCACCAGGGCCAGGGTCACCGTCCGGCGCAGGCCGAACGAGTTCATCAGCGCCGCCGCGAAAGGCCCCGTGAGGCCGTACAGGAAGATGCCGATGCCCGCGGCCACCGAGATCGAGGCGCGGTCCCAGCCGAACGCCTTCTCCAGCGGCAGGATCAGCACGCCCGGCGCGGCGCGCAGGCCAGCGGCCGACAAGAGGGCCAGGAAGATCGCGCCGGCGACCACGAAGGCGTAGTTCTGCCCGAAGGGGCGGCGGCTTGCGGTTGGCATGTCGTCTCTCGATGTAACCGATCGGTACGGGCTTGAAGCGATACATACGTACCGGTAAGTAACATCGTCAAGAGCCATGTCAGACCGAACGCCAGAAGAACGACTGAACGGGCCGTACGCGGCCACGCCGCGCGCCGCCGAACGCATCTTCGACACGGCGCGGGAGCTGTTCTATCGCGAAGGCATCCGCGCCGTCGGGGTCGACGAGATCGTCACCAAGGCGGGCGTCACCAAGCCCAGCCTATACCGCAGCTACAAGTCCAAGGACGAGCTGGTCGCCGCCGTGCTGCGCGAGGTCGAGGCCGGCTTCTGGGACCGCTTCGAGGCGGCCGAGGCGCTGTATCCGAACGACGCCAAGGCCCAGATGATCGCCTATTTCCAGGTGCTGGCCGACCGTTCGGGCGGCGACGACTATCGCGGCTGCAACCTCTCCAACGCCGTGGTCGAGTATCCCGACCGCCAGCACGCCGGCCGCCAGGTTTCGCAGGTCCACAAGCAGCAGCTGCGCGAGCGTCTGCACGCCAAGGCCGCCGAAATGGGCGCGTCCGATCCCAAGGCGATGGGCGACGCCCTGATGCTGCTGATCGAGGGCGTCTTCACCTCCAGCCAGATGTTCGACGGCGACGACAAGCCGGCCAAGGCGGTGGTCGGCGCCGTGAAGGCGTTGATCGCGGCCTACTGTCCCGCTTGAATGGCGTCATGACCGCCCACATCCTCGACCGCCCCGTCTTCGCCACCCTGAACGGCCGCCAGGGCCATCTGGCCGTGCGCCGGGACGGCGCGGTGCGGATGGATCCAGACTACGGCCTGTTCGCGGCTACGGCGGACCGTAGCCCCGAGAGCCTGGCCGCGCTGGGCGAACTGGTGCGCGAGATGGGGACCGTGGGCCTGGTCGAGCTCGACACGCCGCCGGCGCCGCCCGGAACCGAAATCGTCTCCAACGCCCTTTGCCTGCAGATGGTCGCCGAGACGGTCGCGCCTGCTTGGGACGTGGCCTTCGACATGCTGGCGCTGGGCGACGCTGACGCCGCCGACATGCTGGCCCTGGCCACCCTGACCAAGCCCGGCCCGTTCTTCACCCGCACCCATCAGCTGGGCGACTTCATCGGCGTGCGCGTGAACGGCCAGTTGGTCGCCATGGCCGGCCAGCGCATGCGCCCCGACGGCTTCACCGAGGCCAGCGGTGTCTGTGTCCACCCCGAGCATCGCGGCAAGGGCTACGCGGCGAGGCTATTGCGCGAAGTGACGGCCAAGATCCTCGCAACCGGCGAGAAGGCTTTCCTGCACAGCTATGCCGACAACGCCACGGCGATCGGGCTGTACGAGTCGCTGGGCTATCGCGGGCGCGCGGAAGTGCGGTTCACGATCCTGAAGTCGGCGGAGTAGGGGCTTAGCGCCCCCTCCGTCTCGCTGCGTATCCGCAGCGATCTACCTTCCCCGTTTCACGGGGGAGGAGGCAGCTGTTCTTTCCTGCCCCGCTTGCGGGGGAGGTGGCGCGGCGCCGATAGGCGACGTGACGGAGGGGGCGCTAGCTCTGTGCTCAAAGAAAAACCCCGGAAGGCGAGGCCCTCCGGGGTTTCCTGTTTCGATCAGGCTTGGAAGCCTTACGCCTCCAGCGCCTTCGCGCCGGCCTTGCGGGCCCAGCGGTAGAGGCCGACGACCACGAACGCCGCCGCGATCAGCGACAGGATCATGCCGACGTGCTCGGGCGGGGCGAAGGGCAGGGCCAGGGGCTCGCCCTTGTTGGTGGTGACGATCAGCAGGGCCAGGGCCACGTTGAACAGGCTCTCGCCGACGATGAAGCCCGAGGCGATCAGCACGCCCAGGCGCTTGGCCGGCTCGGCCGCGCGGTCCTTGGCGACGATCTTCTCGAACAGCCAGCCGGCCACGGCGCCGACCACGACCGGAGCCGTGACGGACGAGGGCAGGTAGATGGCCAGGCCCACGCCCAGGGGCGGCAGGCTGTAGCGATCCTTGCTGGTCCCGCGCAGGATGGTGTCGACGGCCACCAAGGCCAGGCCGATCAGGGCCCCGACGCCCAGCAGGGTCCAGTTCAGGTCACCGCCCAGCACGCCCTTGGCCAGGGTCGAGATTAGGGTCGCTTGCGGCGCGGCCAGGGGCTCGTCCGAGATGGCCTGCAGGTTGGGCGCGCCGGCGAAGCCGTTCGAGCGGTTCAGCAGTTCCAGTACGAACGGGATGACCACGGCGCCCGAGATGACGCCGATGATCAGGCCGACCTGCTGCTTCCACGGGGTGGCGTCGACCAGCTGGCCGGTCTTGAGGTCCTGCAGGTTGTCGTTGGCGACCACGGCCACGGCCAGCACGCAGGTGGTGGCGTAGAGGGCGAAGGCGACCAGGGCCTTGGTGACGTCGGGGCCGACCACGCCGCGACCGACCATGCCGACCATCAGCGAGGCGCCCAGCACGGTCAGGATGGCGATGCCCGAGACCGGGCTGTTGGACGAGCCGATCAGGCCGGCCATGTAGCCGCAGACGGCGGCGGCCAGAAGGCCGGCGACGATCAGGTAGCCGATGCCGATGGCGACCAGCGGGACGGTCAGGCTGGCGATCGGGCCGCCGACCAGGAAGTGGGCCAGGAACCAGCCGGCCGGGGCCATCAGGATCAGCGAGACGATGCCGACGATGCCGATCGGGATGTCCTGCTCGACGCGGGGGATCTCGCCGCTGCCGCTCTTGCGGGCCTTGGCGGCTTCCAGGGCCGACTTCAGGCCGGCGGTGATCGGGCCGACCAGCTTGCCCAGGGTCCAGATGGCGGCGGCGCCGATGACGCCCGCGCCCAGGAAGCGCACCTGGGTCTTCCAGACGGTCAGGGCGTGGGTGGCGGCGTCGGCGCCCGGCATCGGGGTGGCGACGGTCAGGATCGGCACCAGGATGGCCCAGGCGATGAACAGGCCGGCGAACATGGCGACGCCGACGGTGATGCCCATCAGGTGGCCCGCGCCCATCAGGGCCAGCGAGCTGGAGGCGCCCAGGCCCGACGCGCCCGCGCCGGCCTTGAACTTGAAGTAGCCCGCGACCTCGGCGGCGAACAGCTTGGCGGCGGCCAGGGCGCCGAACAGGGCCGAAGCGATCGCGCCCATGCTGACGGCGGCCAGGCCCGCCTTGCCCTCGGCCTGGCCTTCGCGCGAACCGGTGCCGACCTTCAGCACCTCGGCGGCGGCGACGCCTTCGGGGTAGGGCAGGTTGGAGTTGGTCACCAGGGCCCGGCGCAGGGGGATGGTGTACATGACGCCCAGGATGCCGCCGACGGCGCAGGCGCCGAAGGTGGGCAGGAACGGCACGTTCGACCACCAGCCGATCATCAGCAGGCCCGGCAGGACGAAGATCACCGACGACAGCGTGCCCGCGGCCGAGGCGATCGTCTGGACGATGTTGTTTTCCTGGATGGTCGAGGTCTTGAACGCCCGCAGCAGAGCCATCGAGATGACGGCGGCGGGGATCGAGGTGGCGAAGGTCAGGCCGACCTTGAGGCCCAGATAGACCTGGGCCGCCGTGAAGACGAGGGTGATCAGGACGCCGAGGAGGACCCCTCTGAGGGTCAATTCCGTGCGCGGCGCGGGTAGGTCGGCCATGAACATGTCCAAAAAAGTATTAAGGCGGCCGGACCTTGCACGTCCGACCGCCTCAAACTCAAGTGCTCAGTTCAAACCGCTGTTACAAATTTACAGGACGCCCAGCATCTCCGCGACCAGCGGGTGGCGGACGATGTCGCGGTCGGCCAGGCGGACGACGGCGATGTTGGCGACCTCGTCGAACCGGGCGGCGACGTCGGCCAGGCCCGAAATGCCCGGCAGCAGGTCCGACTGGTTCGGATCGCCCGTGACGACCATGGTCGAGTGCCAGCCCAGGCGGGTCAGCAGCATCTTCAGCTGCATGTAGGTGCAGTTCTGGGCCTCGTCGATCACCACGAAGGCGTTGTTCAGGGTGCGGCCGCGCATGAAGCCGACCGGGGCGATCTCGATCGCGCCCTCGGCCATCAGGGCCCGCATGCGCTTGACCGACAGACGATCGGTCAGGGCGTCGTAGAGCGGGCGCAGGTAGGGGGCCAGCTTGTCTTCCATGTCGCCCGGCAGGTAGCCGATCGACTCGCCGGCCTCGACGGCGGGGCGCGACAGCACGATGCGGCTGACCTTGCCGGCTTCCAGCGCTTCGACGGCCTTGGAGATGGCGATGTAGGTCTTGCCGGTGCCGGCCGGACCCAGGGCCATGACCAGGTTCTTCTCGTCGATGGCTTCCATCAACTGGGCCTGGCCTGGCGATTTGGGTTTTATCGTTTTCAGATAGCTCTGGTCCCGCTCCGGATTATTGGGCGCCCCGTCATGACCAAGGGGGTTCCACGCGTTCCCACGCTCGCGAACATCGATCGGCAGGCGACGCACCTTGGCGTCATCACCGTAGTGGCCGGTCTCATACGCGCCTTCGCGCGCCATCCGCTTCAGGGCTCGCTTGGTCATCAAAGCCTCCATGAGGGCAATAAAAAAGGACGAGGCCAAAAGGCGTCGTCCTTGTCGGTGAGCTGGAAGATGGAGACGAAGTCGCGTGCGCGGCGAGGCGGCCCGGAGGGGCTTCCGATAGGCGGTGCTGTACGCCGGAACGCCAAGAGCGACACCTTCTTCGTCAGCGGGTGGGCCGATGGCGGTGGTCGCCCCCGACCCGTTACGAGAGAAGAATCATCCCGCTGGAGGAATGTTCCCTCTCGAATCGCACGACTACAATGGGGCATCGTGGTTTCCGAGTGGTTAACCGAGAAATCGCGCCCAAGAAAACGAGGCATACGGATGACTGTCTATTCCCTGGGCGCCCTTGTGCCCACGCTTCCGGCACAGGACGAATACTGGATCGCGCCGACCGCCAGCGTGATCGGCAATGTGATTCTCAAGAAGAACGCCAGTATTTGGTGGGGCAGTGTCGTGCGCGGGGACAACGATCCGATCACCATCGGCGAGAACAGCAACGTCCAGGACGGCTCGGTTCTCCATACTGATCTTGGCGTTCCCCTGACCATCGGCGCGAACGTGACCATCGGTCACATGGTGATGCTTCACGGCTGCACGATCGGCGACGGCTCGCTGATCGGCATCGGCTCGGTGGTCTTGAACGGCGCCAAGATCGGGAAGAACTGCCTGATCGGCGCTGGCGCCCTGATCACCGAGGGCAAGGAGATCCCGGACAACTCGATGGTCATGGGCGCGCCGGGCAAGGTGGTGCGCGAGGTCAGCGAGCACCACACCATGATCCTGCAGGGCTCGGCCCTGCACTATGTCGAGAACTGGAAGCGGTACGTCCGGGATCTGAAGGTAGTCGCCGAGTAGAAGCTAGGGAGCGCCACCCGCTGCTTGGGGGGATGCGAGGCGGCGCTCCCGCTTCCCGCGCGGGCACGTGCGCGAGAAGGGCCCGCCGCGAGGAGGCGTCCAGACGCGGCGAGACGATGCGGCCATCGCCGCGTTCCATACGTCTATAGGTAGTATTAGCGCTAATCGAGTTGAGTTGAAATCTAGAACACGCGTTTCCCGACAGGATTCCTCGGGGAACCTTGCGCGCCGCTCAAAGCCGGATCACTGTTGCCTTAACAATGATAACCTTCGAGGGAGGGCGTCGGGGCCATGGCCAGCGAACGCTATGATTACGTCGTCATCGGCGCCGGTTCGGCCGGCTGCGTGCTCGCCGCGCGACTGACGGAAGATCCCAATATCAAGGTCCTGCTGCTGGAGGCCGGCGGCAAGAACAGCTCGATCCTGGTGCGGATGCCCGCCGGCGTCGGCCAGCTGATCAAGGACAAGGGCGAGCAGAACTGGGGCTTCTGGACCGAGGCCGAGCCGCACCTGAACGATCGCAAGCTGTGGTGGCCGCGCGGCAAGGGCCTGGGCGGCAGCTCGGCCATCAACGGCATGATCTACATCCGCGGCCATGCGCGCGACTATGACCAGTGGCGGCAGATGGGCCTGTCCGGCTGGTCCTATGCCGAGGTGCTGCCGTACTTCAAACGCTCGGAGCACCACCACGCCGGCGGCGACGCCTATCACGGCGGAAGCGGGCCGCTGCGGGTGTCGAAGGGCGAAAGCGACAGTCCGTTCTACGGCGCTCTGGTCGAGGCGGGTCGCCAGGCGGGCTACAAGACCACCAAGGACTTCAACGGCTTCCAGCAGGAGGGCTTCGGGCCCTACGACCTGACCATCCATGACGGCAAGCGCTGGAGCGCGGCCATGGCCTATCTGACCCAGGCCCTGGCGCGTCCGAACCTGACTGTCGCCACCGAGGCCCGCACCACGCGGATCATCGTCGAGAAGGGCCGCGCGGTCGGCGTCGACTACGTGGTCGGCAAGGCCGCCGAGAAGCAGACCGCCTATGCCGACGCCGAGGTGCTGCTGAGCGCCGGCGCGGTGCAGTCGCCGCATATTCTCCAACTGTCAGGCATCGGCGCGCCGGAGGACCTGAAGGCCCATGGCATCGCCGTGGTCCACGAGTCGAAGGGCGTCGGCGCCAATCTCCAGGATCACCTGGACGTCTGCGTCTCGTGGACGGCCAAGAACCTCAAGACCGCCTATTCGGCCAACAAGGGCCTGAACAAGCTGGGCGTGGGCCTGTCCTACATGCTGATGGGCAAGGGCCTGGGCCGGCAGCAGTTCCTGGAGAGCGGCGCGTTCCTGAAGTCGCGGCCCGATCTCGATAGGCCCGACCTGCAGATCCACGGCGTGCTGGCCATCATGCAGGACCACGGCAAGACGGTGGTCGAGAAGGACGGCTTCACCCTGCACGTCTGCCAGCTGCGCCCCGAGAGCCGTGGCAAGGTCGGGCTGCGCTCGGCCGATCCGTTCGCGGACCCGACCATCCTGGCCAACTATCTGGCCACGGACGAGGACCGCCGCGCCATCCGCGAGGGCGTGCGCATCGCCCGCGAGACCGTGGCCCAGGCCGCCTTCGATCCTTATCGCGATGCCGAGTACGCGCCGGGGGCGGACGTGCGCACCGACGCCGATCTCGACGCCTGGATCCGCGCCAAGGCCGAGACGATCTACCACCCGGTCGGCACCTGCCGCATGGGCGTGGCCGGCGATCCGCTGGCGGTGGTCGACGACCAGCTGCGGGTGCAAGGGCTGCAAGGCCTGCGGGTCATCGACGCCTCGGTCATGCCCAACCTGATCGGCGGCAACACCAATGCCCCGACCCTGATGATCGCGGAGAAGGCGGCGGACCTCTTGCTGGGCAAGGCCCCGCTGGGCGCGCTAGACGTTCCGGTGTTCGAGGACGGCCGCGCCGTGGCGGCCGAGTAAGGGAGTCCGCATGCGCCACCGTCCCCTCGGCCGTTCTGGCCTTTCCACCGCGCCGCTGGTGTTCGGCGGCAACGTGTTTGGCTGGACGGCGGACGAGGCGACCTCGCACCGCCTGCTGGACACCTTCGTCGACGGCGGCTTCAACGCCGTCGATACGGCCGACGTCTATTCGGCCTGGGTTCCGGGCCACGAGGGCGGCGAGTCCGAGGGGGTGATCGGGCGTTGGCTCAAAGAGTCGGGCAAGCGCGACAAGGTGCTGATCCTGACCAAGGTGGCGATGTGGCCCAAGCAGCCGGGCCTGTCGGCGGCCAATATCGAGGCGGCGGTCGAGGGATCGCTGAAGCGCCTGCAGACGGACTACATCGACCTCTACCAGTCGCACCAGGACGACGCCGACACCCCGATCGACGAGACGCTGGAGGCCTTCGACCGCCTGGTGAAGGCCGGCAAGGTGCGGGCCATCGGGGCCTCGAACTTCTCGCCCGAGCGGCTGAAGGCCAGCCTCGACACGTCCAAGGCCAAGGGACTGGCGCGCTACGAGACGATCCAGCCGAAGTTCAACCTCTTCGATCGCGATCAGGTCGAAGGGCCGCTGGCGGATCTGACGCAGGCCGAGGGGCTGGGGATCATCCCGTTCTACGGCCTGGCCGCCGGCTTCCTGTCGGGCAAGTACCGCACCGAGGCCGACTTCGAGGGCAAGGCGCGGGCGCGGACGATCCTGCGCGACTACTGGAACGACAAGGGACGGGCGGTGCTGGCGGCTCTGGACGAGGCTGCGGCGGACGTCGGTGCGTCACCGGCCCAGGTCGCCCTGGCCTGGATCATGGCCCATCCGGCGATCACCGCGCCGCTGGCCAGCGCGACCTCGGTCGCGCAGCTGGACGAGCTGATGGGCGCGGCCCGGCTGGAATTGCCGGGTGATGTGTGGAAGCGACTGGATGAGGCAGGGCGCGCCTAGCTGTCATCCCGGCCGCAGCGAAGCGGAGAGCCGGGACCGCCGGAAGCGCCGGCGTCTGTTGCGGTCCCGGATCGGCGCGCTACGCGCTTGTCCGGGATGACAGCTTTTTACGCGATCGCTCGCCCGTCCAGGGTCGCCAGGCGCAGACGCGGCATGTCCGTATTGCCTTCGCCCAGCGGCTTGATCTCCCGCAGGCCCAGTTCGTAGGCCGGCCGGCCCATCAGGCGGGCCATCATGGCTTTCGGCTGGTAGAGGCCCAGGAAGCGGTCGGTCTCGCCCGACGCGCCCTGCAGCGGCGCGAACAGCACCTCCATGCCCACCGAAGGAACGCCATGCGCGCGAATATCGGCGGTGACCACCACCGGCGTGCGGCGTTTGCGCGCGACGTCCAGGGCGCTTTTCAGCTCCAGGCGATGGGCCAGGGCCCACAGCGACAGGGCGTCCTGGCCGCGCAGGTCGCGGGCGTGCAGGTCGGAAACAAAGCCGCCGGCCAGGCGGAACGGCAGCTTGCCGCCGTCACGGCCCAGGATGAACACCTGCGGCAGCAGCTCCAGGAAATCCCCCGGATTGACGTCCGTGCGGCGGAGCAGGGCGGCGTCGCCCTTTTTGTCTCGCCAATAGTCTATCAACCGTTCCGTGCTTGGATGGAACATCGTCGTCCCCTGGCGGGTCACTCGCGGCTGGTTTTCGACCGCACGAGCCTTGCTAGGAGAACCGGGCCAAGCCCCTGACCGTCCCATTCTGGCGCAATCCAGCGGGACGGCGGGTTTCGGCCCGTTTCTTGCTTAACCATAAGCGGACCGACCCGATGCGAAGGGAACCGCCGATGAAGGCGCCGAAACTGAACACGCGAAGCTGGGTGATCGCCCTGGGCGCGCTCCTGGGCGGGCTGCTGATCGGCGGCGCGGCCTGGGCGCAGTGCAACAGCGGCTGCCCGCCGACGCCGCCTTCGTGCTGCAAGCCCCCTCCGGCGCCGCCGAAACCGCCCGCGCCGCCGACCGGCTGCTGCGGCGGCGGCCACAACGTCAACATTCCCGGCGTCAATGTGAACATCGGCGCGACCGTGATCGTGAATGCCAACGCCTCGGCGACGGCTAATGCCGGCGCCGCTTCGGGCGCGTCGTCGGGCGCGGGCTCGCTGGCCGGCTCGGCCGCGGGCGTCACCAACTATTACGGCGGCGGCGGTCACGGCGGCTACTATTCCGGCCCGATGGCCAGCGGCTACATCCAGGGCCTGAACGTCGAGGGCGGCGAGGCCCGCCGTCGCCAGGCCTATGAAGCCACCCGCACCCGTACGCGTCGCGTGATCATCCGCGCGGTCTGCCTGGACGACCGCGACGTGCCGCACCCGGCCTCGCAGGTCACCCCCGATCGCGACATCGACGACCTGTACGACGGCGAGCTCTATCGCTGCATCGCCGGCTCGCGCATGCAGTACGTGATCGCCGACTATTCAGGGCAGATCGACATCTCGACCGGCGGCGGCGGCCAGACCTACATCTGTCAGAAGAACGAGGCGCTGTACCACGTGCCCGGCGCCGGCCAGGGCCAGGGCACGCTGACCTGCCGCCCGCAGCGTCCGGCCCGTGACTGCAACGAGCGCTCGCTGCTGCGCCGCTTCGGCGCCGGCGTGAAGATCCTGACGATCATCACCACCGAAAAGTACACCGCCTACCGCGAGGAGACGGTGCAGGAACGCCAGAGCCTGACCACCAGCTTCAGCCTGGACGGCGGCGTGGGCGGGGTCGTCTACTAGCGCCGACACCCAACGGACAAAGAGAAAGGCCCCGGTTTCCACCGGGGCCTTTTTTGTTACTTCGCCGCTTCCGGCTTCACCAGCAGCAGCCACGACTTGTCGTCGCCGAGGTAGGTCTTGGCCGCCTTCTGGACGTCGGCCGGGGTGACGCGGGTCAGGCCGGCGATCACCGAGCGGGTGGCGTCCAGCAGGCGCGGGTCGTCCTGGGCGCCCGACAGCGTGCCCAACCAGTATTCGTTGGTCACGCGGGCCTTCTCGATCGAGTCGATACGGGGCTTCTTGGCCCGCTCCAGCTCGTCCTCGGTGATCGGCTTGTCGCGCAGGTCGGCGGCGATCTTGCGGATCGAGGCCACGACGCCGTCCAGCTTCTCGGGCGGCACCTCCATGCTGACGCCCAGATAGCCCCAGTTCTTGAAGGTGACGCTGGCCGTGGACGAGGCGTTCGGCGAATAGGTCGCGCCCTGCTTCTCGCGCAGCTCGTCGATCAGGCGCAGCTGCACCACCTGGCCCAGGATCGAGACGTCGCGCGAGCGCTGCAGGTTCGAGAACAGGTCATCCGTGCGCCAGGCCATGAACAGCGCGGCCTGGTCGGGGCGGCCCTTGTGCGTGCGCAGCACCGGCTCGGCGGCCGGCGCGGGGAACGGCGCGTTGTCGGCGCCGGCCAGGGCCGGATCGCCTGGACGCTTGGGCAGGGCGCCGAAGGTGTCGGCCACGGCGGTGATGGCCTTGTCGACCGTGGTGTCGCCGACGATGACGATCTCAAGGTCGCCCTTGGTCAGCGGATTGTCGACCACGGTGCGCAGCTCGCCCAGCGAGGCGGCGGCGATCTGTTCGCGCGAGGGGAAGGTCCAGCGCTGGTCGCCATTGTGCATCAGCCCGCCCAGGTCGCGGCTGATGACGCCGCCGGTCGTGCTCTGCAGTTGGTCGTGCGCCGTGCCGTAGGCGGTCTTGACGCGGCTGAAGGCTTCCGGACGCCAGCCCGGCTCGGTGGCGAAGGCGGCCAGCACCTGCAGCTCGGTCGACAGGTCCTCGGGACGCGTGCGGCCGCTCAGCACGAAGGCGTCGTCCTCGACGCCCAGATTGGCGTTCCAGATCTTGCCGGTCAGCACGCGTTCCATGTCCTGGGACGAGATCTGTTTCAGGCCGCCCTCGATGAAGGCGCTGGCCGACCACAGGGCGCTCTGCTTGTCCGACGGCATGTCCAGCAGGCCGTGGCCGCTGCGGACCTTCACCAGCACCTGGTCGTCGCGGAACTTGGTCGGCTTGACCGTCAGCTTCACGCCGTTCTCGAAGCGGACGAAGACGGTGTCCAGGTCGGTGACGTCCTTCTGCTCGGCGACCTTGCCGGTCGGGCCGAAGCTGGAATAGGGCCACACGGTCACGCCGGGCGCGGCCGGCGGGGTTACCGGCTGGCTCTTCAGGTCGTCATAGGCCTTGAGCACCGCCTGGTCGCCACCCTCGATGGCGGTGGGCGAGGCTATGGTGATCAGCGGGCCCGAGCCGGCGAAGGACGACTTCAGCACGGCCGAAACCCGCTCGGCGGTCAGGCCCTTCACCAGTTCGTCGAAGAACGCCAGGTTCTGGCTGGGCGAGGTGATCACTTCGCCGTCGCCCAGGGTGCCGACCAGCTGGTTGGCCAGGGCGGGCGTGCGCTGGGTAGCCTCGCCGGCGGCGGCGGCGACCAGGGCCGCGCGCAAGGACGCGACCTCGCGATCCAGCTCGTCCTGGCGCACGCCGTACTGGACGGCGCGGCGCTGTTCGGCGTCCAGCGAGGTCATGGCCTCGCGCCAGTTGCCCGGCTGGGCCGTGGCCCCGAAGGTCGTCACCCGCACCGCGCCGTACTGGTCGCCCTTGAAGGCCCCGCCGGCGATGAACGGCGGCTCGGCCGAACGACCGATGGCCTGCAGGCGGCGGTTCAGCACCGCGAAGGCCAGGTTCTCGATCATGTCGCGCTCGTCGACGGCCTTGGTTTCCAACAGGCCGTCGGGCTTGCGCATCCAGGTCATCTGCACCGACCACGGCGCGCCGGCCTCGACCAGCAGCTTGGCGGTCGGGCCGCGCTTGGCCACGGGGCCAAGGTCCGGGTTCTTGCCGTTGGCGCCCTTGCCGGCCCAGTCGCCGAACTTGGTCTTGATCTTGGCTTCCATGGCGTCGACGTCGAAGTCGCCGACAGCCACCAGCACCGCGCGCTCGGGGCGGTAATAGGCCTCGTAGAAGTCGCGGATGCGTTGGGCCGGAGCGGACTTGAGGATCTCGGTCTTGCCGATCGGGATACGCTTGGGCGGCAGCTGGCCTTCCATCTGCGCCGACAGGGTGCCGATGGCGACGCGATAGCCGGGGGTGTCGCGGGTGCGCTGCTCGGACATCACCACGCCGCGCTCGCGGTCGACGGCGTCGGGGGCGATGGTCAGCTCACCGGCGGCTTCCCGCAGCAGCATCAGCGAGGTGTCGACCGTGGCGTCGTCCGACTTCGGCAGGTCCAGCTGGTAGGTGGTCTCGTCGAAGCTGGTCGAGGCATTGGTGTCGGCCCCGAACGCCAGGCCGTGGCGCTCCAGGATCTTGATCATCTCGCCTTCAGGCACGTTCTTGGATCCGTTGAAGGCCATGTGCTCCAGGAAGTGGGCCAGGCCCTGCTGGTCGTCGGCCTCCATCAGCGAGCCGGCGTCGAACCACATCCGCAGGGACGCCTGGCCGGGCGGGGTGGCGTTCTTGCGGATCGCGTAGCGCATGCCGTTGGACAGGGTCCCGAAGCGCCAGGACGGATCCACCGCGACGTCGGAAAGCTCCTGCGCCCACTGGCCGGTCTTCAGGTCAGTGATCTTCGGACCCGACAGGGAGGGCGCTTCCGGGATTTTGGGCGCCGGCGCCGAGGCCTCGCCCTTCTTCATGAACGGCAGCGAGGGTTTGGGAACATGCGAGCAGGCGGCGACGGAAAGACCGGCGGCGGCGACGAGCGCCAAGCGCGAAGCGCTGATCATCGAGAATCCAGGGCAGGAGTAGACAAGGCGCGCACCTTGGCTGTCCCACATGGCGCACGCAAGGCGCGAGAGCGGCGGGTTTGCGCCTTATTCCCTCGGAACGAGAGGTGTTTAGGCCGCCGCCACGTCGCCGGTCTGGCGACGCAGGCGCCAGAAGCGGATCGTGCGCAGGGCCGACTCGCGAGGCAGGGCCGCGTACAGCTCGCCATAGGTCTTGGCCTTGAGCATGACGTCGTCGGTCGGCTCGAGGATCAGGAGGGCGAAGGTCAGGAACAGCGAGCGGTCGAAATCGGCCGCCTTGCAGATCACCGACAAGGCGTCCATCTCGCGCCGGTCAAGGATGCGGCGGGCGGTGTGGAAGTCGACATCTGCCATGTCGGCCAGGGCCACCAGGAACAGGGTGGTCCGCTTGCCGCGCAGCATGTTGGCCAGCATCTGCGGCGAGATCTGCGCCTTGGCGCGGATGGTGCGGAACTCGGCCTCGGCCTCGGCGTGGTCGGCGGGCAAGGCGCCGTCCTCGACCGCGATGCGCTTGCGGCCGGCCGACAGGGCCGCTTCCAGCGTGGCGGGATCGACGCCGGCGTTCTTTTCCATGATCCGGTCGCGCAGGCGCGCCTCGACCACGAAGTACATCTCGTTCAGCAGGTCGACCGGCAGGCTGTGGCGGTCGACGACGGCGTCGTGCAGGGCGGGGTTGGCGGCAGCGCGGTCGACGACGGTCTCGTGGGCGGCGCGCGACAGCACCGCGCCCTCGTTGCGCAGCAGGACGCCCAGGGTGTCGTCGTCACCGCGCTCGACGATGGCGTCCGACACGGCGCTGGACACGCTGGAGCGCTGCGAGATGGCCCGCAGATGGTCCTGGCCCTGGGTGCGGGCCACGTGCAGCAGGTCTTCGTCGGTCAGGGCGGTCGAGCTGCGCAGGATCGGTTCGGCCACGGCGATGGAGCCCGAGGCCAGGGTGCGCGAGACGCCGCGCGGCGCGGCCGGGGCCTCGCCCAGGCGTTCGGCCAGCTCGATCTGCACGGCCTCTTCCATCTCGCCGGCCAGCTGGCCCAGCACCTGATCGAACAGGGCCATCTCGACGCCGTTCGAGCCGTCGGCGGCGAACAGCATGTCGGTGACGCCACGCAGCAGCTCGCGGCGCTTGGCGCTGGAAGGCTCGTTGGCGAGAGCGATCAGGTCTTGAAGCGACTGGCTCACTGGCCGTCCTTGTCGGGTTTTGCCGACCATTCACCGTCTTCGCGCGGTTTGTCCTCGTCGTCCGGCGCACTGGCGGGCGGGGCGATCAGGACCATGCGCGGCGGACCGGCGGCGGGGATGGAGTCTGGGGTCATGCCGAACTGGCGGCCGACCGAGTACGAGCGCGCGCCGACCTGGCCGTTCGGCAGGCTGGCCTGCTGCTGGGGCTGGTACAGCGGCGCCTGGGCCACGGGCGCGACCGGGGCCGGCGGGGCGTCATAGATGCTCTGCGGCAGCTCGCGGACCTGGGGCGCGTAGACCGGGACCTGCGGCTGGAAGGCGGGGCGAGCCTGCGGGGCCTGCGGCGGCTGAGGCGCCTGTGGAGCGGTGCGGGCCCACCAGGGCTGGGCCTGTGAGGCGGCCTGGGCGGTCGGCGCGACCATCTCGCGCTTGCCGCTCCAGCCGAGCGAGCGGCCGGTATAGGCTTGGCCAGTGTAGCCGGGAGCGCGGCCGTTCATGGCCTTGGGCGCGCGCTCCGGAGCGGGGCCGTAGCGGCTCTCGCGCGAGCCTTCGGCGTGCGCGGCAGTGGCGCAGGCAAGGACGGCGATGAGGACGGCGGCGCGCATGGGCGGAGTCCGGACGGAAGCTTCGAGCTTCCGTCCTAGGCCGCGCCGCTTAATCTTGCGCTAACGACCGCGCCAAACGGCGAGAAGTCGACGTTCCAACAGTTCCATCAGGGTGTGCAGCACGACGCCCAGAACCGCCAGGGTCACCAGGGCCGCGAACACCTTGGCCGTCTGCAAGCGATTGTAAGCTTCCAGGATTCTCCAAGCCAGGCCTTGGGCGCCGCCCGAGCCGGCCACGAACTCGGCGACCACGGCGCCGATGACGGCGAGGCCCGCTGCGACCTTATGTCCCTCCAGCAGGGCGGGAACGGCCGAGGGCAGGCGCAGGCGGACCAGGCGCTGCCAGGGACTGGCGCCATAGAGATCGAACAGCCGGGCCAGGTCCGGATCGACGGACTTCAGTCCGGTCAGGGCGCCCGAGAAGATCGGGAAGAAGGCCACGACCGCGGCCAGGCCGATCACCGCCCGCTCGGGATGGTCGATGCCGGCCCAGATGGTGACCAGCGGCGCGATGGCGACCAGCGGGGTGACTTGCAGGGTCACGGCGATCGGGCGGACGGCGTCTTCCAGCAGGCCGTTCAGGCTGACGGCGAGCGCCAGGGCGCAGGCCACCAGGCTGGAGATGACCAGCGCCAGCAGCGCCGTCGACAGCGTCGCCCAGGCCGAACCCAGCAGCAGCGGCCAGTTGCCCAGGAACGCGGTCCAGATCCCGCTGGGCGCGGGCAGCAGATAGGCCGGGACCGCCAGGACGCGGCAGGCGATCTCCCAGCCGCCCAGCAGGGCGGTGATCAGGATCAGCGGGGCCAGGATGCGCTTCACGCGGCGCGCTCCGTGGCTTGCGCCAGCAGGGTCGAGACCGCCTCGGCGGCCGCGCGGAAGGGCTCGGTGGTGCGGAAGCCCGGCGGGCGGACGACCGGGCCGTCGATCGCCACCTCGCCGGCGATCAGGCCGGGCCCGGGGGTCATGACCACGACGCGGCGGGCCATGTAGACGGCCTCCTCGACATTGTGGGTCACGAAGACGACGGCGGGCTTCAGCTCGTTCGCCAGGGCCAGGACGTCGTCGGCCAAGGCGCGGCGGGTGATCTCGTCCAGGGCCGCGAAGGGCTCGTCCAGCAGCAGCAGGCGGGGGCGGGTGACGAGGGCTCGGGCCAGTGAGGCGCGCATGGCCATGCCGCCCGACAGCTGGGCGGGACGGGCGTTCAGCGCGGCGGCGAGGCCGACCTTGCGTAGCGCCTCGTCGGCGGCCGCCTGCGCTTCACGCTTGGACGTCCCGGCCAGCTCCAGCGGCAGGGCGACATTGTCCCGCGCCGACAGCCACGGCGCCAGGGTGTGCGACTGGAAGACGACCGAGGTCTCGCCCTTGCCGGCGGCGCGGGTCACGGTCCCACGCGTGGGCTGCTCCAGGCCGGCCAGCAGCCGCAGCGCCGTGGACTTGCCGCAGCCCGACGGCCCGACCAGGGCGACGATCTCGCCCGAGGCCAGCGACAGGTCGACCGGCCCCAGGGCGCGGCCCCGGGCGTAGTCGACCTCGACGCCATTGAGGCTCGCGATGGCGGTCATTGGCCCTTGGGCAGGAACTGCAGCGTGTAGGCCTTCTTGAAGTCCATGTCCTTGGGGTACACGCCCTGTTCCGAGGCGACCTTGAAGAACTCGGCCCAGCGCGCGTCGCTCATCTGGCCGATCTCGCCATCCTTGCCGACGATGCCGTACGACCGCATCTTCTCGCGGGCCTGGTCCAGGACGTCCTGGGTCATCTCCGGATTGTCCTTGAGGATCGCCGCGTCGCCCGGCTTGGCGTCGCCGTACAGGTAGGACGTCCAGCCCGCCGCCGTGGCCTCGACGAAGGCCTGCACGGCTGCCGGGTTCTTGGCGATCAGGCTGTCGGGGACCAGGGCCATCGAGGCGTAGGCGGGATAGCCGCTGTCCGCTAGCAGGAAGACCGCCGGCTTGATCTTGCCTTCCTTCTCGATGAGGTACGGCTCGCTGGTGGCGTAGCCCTGCTGGATCACCCGCTTGTCGGCCAGGAACGGCGCGGACGAGTAGTTGTACTTGCGCACCTGGGCGTCGGTGAACTGGTACTTGGCTTTCAGCCAGATCCAGAAGGCGGTGATCGAGGCGTCCGACAGCAGGATCGGCCGGTCCTTCATGTCGGCGATGCCGTTGATGCCTTGGTCGGGGTGGGCGATCAGGACCTGCGGGTCCTTCTGCATGAAGGCCGCCACGGCTTTGACCGGCGTGCCTTCCTTGGCCAGGTTCATGACGATGAAACTGTTGGAGCCGACGCCGACATCGACCGCGTTGGTGGCCAGGAGCTGCGGCACGTTCACGGCCGGGCCGCCCTGGATCAGGGTCACGTCCAGGCCGCGCTTCTTGTACTCGCCGGTCGCCAGCGCCTGGTAGTAACCGCCCAGTTCGGCCTCGGCCCGCCAGTCGGTGGCCAGCTTCAGCTTGGTCACGCCGGCGGGGGCGGCGGCCTCTTTCTTGGCCGGAGAACAGGCGGCGAGCAGGGCCATCAGGCTTAAGGCGGCGAAGGCGCGACGCTGCATTGGAAATGGCTCCCCTCGATCTGAGGCCAAGTTAGGGGTGTCGGGAGCCAGTTCCAAGCCATCTCGGCGCGCCAGGTGACAGGAAGCGTCTCCCGTCACCCGGCCGGCCGGCTCAGGCCCCGGACGCCCGCGCGGCCATGGTCGCCTTGGCCCACCAGGCCAGCTCGTCCAAGGCGGCGGTCGCCGACGGGAGCAGATGGCTCTCGATGTCCTCGATGGTCTGCGTGCCGCCGACCGGAGGATAGATGGCCATGAAGTCGGCGCCGCCGATGTGGACGGCGCTGCGCGTCGAGACCATCTGCAGCTCGACGCCGATGCCCCGCAGGTGCTCGACGGCCCGCGCGGCCCCAACGCCGCCGTAGCCGATCGCCGTGAACGGCTTGCGTTCCCACTCCTTGTAGGCCTGATCCAGCGCGTTCTTGAGCGCGCCGGTGATCGAGTGGTTGTACTCGGCGACCACGAAGATGAAGCCGTCGAAGCGCGCCAGGGTCTGCTGCCAGCGCACCGCTTCGGGGCTCTGGCTGGGCATCCAGCGGTTGGAGGCCATCTCGTCGAACAGCGGCAGCGGATGGTCGCGCAGGTCGACCAGGTCCACCTCCATGTCGCCGCGGGCCCGCGCCTGCTTGAGGATCCACTGGGACGGGACGTCGGCGAAGCGCGTCGGGCGGGTGGAGCCGACGATCACGGCGATGCGAGGTTTGGCGGTCATGATAACTCTGGGTATGCTGGTTTCCGATGGAAACCTGATTACGAAAGTTATCCGCCATCGCGTAAGGAGGCACTTTGTCGGCACTAGATAACCGCGAGGAAACCGCCTGCCACGGCGACCCCGCCCACTGCGAACATATCAGTCGCCTGCTGGCGCGGATCAGCGACAAGTGGACCCTGCTGGTGGTGCGGACGCTGGGCCCTGGCCCCCGACGCTTCAACGCCCTGCGCCGCGACATCGGTGAGATCAGCCAGAAGGTGCTGGCCTCGACGCTGCGGGATCTGGAGGAGAACGGCTTCGTGTCGCGCACGGTCACGCCCACGACGCCGCCCCAGGTCGAGTACGCCCTGACCGACCTTGGCCGTGATCTGCTGACGCCGGTGAAGGCCCTGGCCGAGTGGGTGGTCGCCAACGCGGCCCGCATGGACGCGGCCCGGGTCGACTATGCGGAGCGCCGGTCAGCCGACTAGGCGCCGCCGCCTCGGTGGTTCAGCCAGCGCTCGACCTTGGCGTACAGCACCTCGCGCTGGATGGGCTTGGCGATGTGGTCGACCATGCCGGCGGCGTAGCAGCGCTCGACCTGGCGGGGCAGGGCGTCGGCGCTCATGGCGATGATCGGCGCCTTGCCGCGCTGGCCGGGCAGCGCCTTGATCGCCCGGGTCGCCTGCAGCCCGTCCATCTGCGGCATGTGGATGTCCATCAGGATGACATCGTAGTCGCCCATCATGGCCTTCTCGACGGCCTGCTTGCCGTTCTCGGCCACCTCGACCTGGCAGCCGACCAGGGTCAGCAGGGCCTCGCCGATCTCGAGATTGATGGGGTGGTCGTCGACGATCAGGATCCTGGCCGCGCCGGGCGTCGAGACCTTGGGGCGCTCGGGCAGGTCGACCTCCTCGGCCGTCGGGGCCGAGAGCTCGATCCAGAAGCACGAGCCGCGGCCCGGCACGCTGTCGACGCCGATCTTGCCGCCCATCACGTCGACCAGCGCGCGGCAGATGGCCAGGCCCAGGCCCGCCCCGCCGTGCAGCCGGCTCATCGAGCTGTCGGCTTGGCTGAAGCGCTGGAACAGCAGGGCCTGCTTGTCCAACTCAATGCCGACGCCGGTGTCGATGATCTCGAACTTCAGGCGGTCCTCGAGGTCGCCCGGCTCGACGATCAGCCGCGCGTCGATGCGGCCCTCGTCGGTGAACTTCACGGCGTTGTTCAAGAGGTTGATCAGCACCTGGCGCAGGCGGTCGGCGTCCAGGTCGTGCAAGGCCTGGACCCGGTCGATGATCTCCAGCTCCAGCGAAAGGCCCTTGGCGCGGGCCTCGGGGGCCATGATCGCCACGGTGTCGCGCAGCAGCTGTGCGGCCGAGGTCGGCTGCGGCAGCAGCTCGATCAGGCCGGCCTCGACCCGCGAGAAGTCCAGGATGTCGTTGACCACGGTCAGCAGGGCCGCGCCGGCGCTGTCGATCAGATTGACCTGGCGGCGCACCTCCGGCGGCAGGTCCTCGCGGGTGGCCAGCAGTTGGGCGAAGCCGAGCACGCTGTTCAGGGGCGTGCGGATCTCGTGGCTCATGGTGGCCAGGAACTCGGTCTTGGCTTCGGTGGCGGCCAGGGCGCGGCTGCGGGCGGCGCGGGTCAGGAGTTCGCGGCGAAGCAGGAGGCGCTTCAGGCGGTCCTGCTGGGCCAAGGCCAGGCCGGCGGCCAGGCTGGTATAGAACAGCACCGCGATGAAGACTTGGATGGTCCGCGCCTGAGCCACCGGGCCGAGGATGGCGTTGAAGCGCGGCGAGGCGCCGGACATGGCGATCGGCAGGGTGATCACGGCCACGATCACGCAGGCCATGGCCGCGCCGCGCGCGCCCAGGCGATAGGCGGCGGCCAGGGCGACCGGGAAGATCAGGAACGGCGGCGCGCCCGAGGCCGGGTGGGCGCACAGCAGGGTGACGACCGCCACGGCGAACATCAGCAGCAGCGTCTCGCGCCAGTCGCGCTGGAACGTGCGGCGGTGCTCGGCGTCGATCAGCACCAGGGCGGCGGGCAGGGCGACGGCCAGGCCCAGGCCGCAGCGCAGGAACCAGTCGGTCACGCCGCGCACGAAGGGCTCGCCATAACCCACGGTCAGGATCCCGGCGACCAGCAGGCTGGCGGCGGCGGCCACCGGGGTGGTGACGGCGGGCATCAGGATCAGCGAGCGCAGGGTGCGGATACGCGGCGCGCCCCGCCACAGGCGCTGGCAGATGGCCCAGATCGCCACGGCCTCGCCGGTGTCGATCGCCACGTACAGCAAGGCGCGCAGCAGGGTGTCGCCGACCAGCAGGCCGATAATCAGGTGGAAGACGACGAAGACCACGCTCAGCGACAGGCCGCGCGAGCCGGTCAGGGTCAGCAGGCCGGCGGCCAGCAAGGCGTTGGCGGGCCAGAAGGCGGCGACACCAAGGGGCGTACGGGTCAGGTATTCGCTGAAGGCCAGGCTGACGACGGTCGCGACCGACAGGGCCAGCAACATGGCGGCCTGCCGTCTACGTTCCTGCGCGGCCAGCCTGTGCGGCATACCGTTTCCGTCCCCCAAAGCAGCCCGTGTCATTGCACGGGAGTCCAGCGTGGGACGGCCGAACGGTTCGGGAACCACGCGAGACGCACGTCGCACCCGCCGCCTCGCGGATACGACGCTGACATCAATACGCCTGAGCGTGACGGAGTTGCCCGGTTATCGCTTCGTGTGTCGTTTGGCCGCAGGACGCCTCCGACCCGCGCCGACCCCTAAGCGATTGTATTCCCCCAGGCTTGCATTCTCGAACTGACGTTCAGGCGCGCTGACAATGCATGGCCGGCGGCACAATTCAAGAGGGCGGGGCTCCCGGCATGCGTGCGGGTCAGGCCGCCGCCCGGTCTCTGGTCAGCCAGTGGTCGACCACGCGGTACAGGGTCTCGCGGTCGATCGGCTTGGCGATGTGGTCGACCATGCCGGCGCGGCGATAACGCTCGACCTGCTGGGGCAGGACGTCGGCGGTGACGGCGATGATCGGGGCCTTGCCGTGCTCGCCAGGCAGGGCCCGGATCGCCTCGGACGCCGCCAGCCCGTCCATGCGCGGCATGTGGATGTCCATCAGGATCACGTCGAAGCGCTGCTCGCCGGCCAGGCGCACGGCCTCGTCGCCGTCCTCGGCCACGGTGACGTCGCAACCGGCCAGCACCAGCATGGCCTGGCCCAGTTCGCGGTTCATCGGGTGGTCGTCGACCAGCAGGATGCGGGCGGCGCAAGACGGCTCGTCGTTGGCGGTCGGGGCGGGCGCCTCAGCGGGCTGGGCCGGAAGGGTCAGCCAGAAGGTCGAGCCCTGGCCCGGCGCGCTGCGCAGGCCGATCTCGCCGTCCATCAGTCCGACCAGCGCCTTGCAGATGGCCAGGCCCAGGCCCACACCGCCGAAGGTGCGGCGGATCGAGCCGTCGGCCTGCGAGAACCGCTGGAACAGGCGCGCCTGCTGCTCGGCCGAGACGCCGATGCCGGTGTCGGTGACCTCGATGCGCAAGGTCCCTTCCGACGGCGCCGACAGCCGGGCGGTGACCGCACCGGCCGGGGTGAACTTCACGGCGTTGTTCAACAGGTTCAGCAGCACCTGGCGCAGGCGGCTGCGGTCCAGGCCGTACAGCGCCGCCTCGTCGGTCTCGACCTGGACGGTCAGCTCAAGGCCCTTGGCGGCCGCGTCGGGGGCGACGATGGCGACGGTCTCGCGCAGCAGGGCGGCGGGCGAGACGGGCGCCAGGTCCAGCTGGATGCGACCGGCCTCCAGGCGCGAGAAGTCCAGGATGTCGTCGACCAGGGTGACCAGGCTGTCGCCGGCCCCGGCGATCAGGTCCAGCTTGCGACGGCCCTCAGCCGAGAGCGGCTCGGTGGCGCGCAGCAGCTCGGAGAAGCCCAGGATGCTGTTCAGCGGCGTGCGGATCTCGTGGCTCATGGTGGCCAGGAACTCGCTCTTGGCCTGGCTGGCGGCCTGGGCGCGGGCGCGAGCGGCGCGGGCGACGGCGCTGCGGCGGGCCATCAGGATCTTGAGCCGGTCCTCGCGGTGTAGCGACAGGGCCGAGGCCAGGCAGGTCATGAACATCGCCGTGACGAAGACCTGGACCAGGCGAATGCGGTCGGGCTGGGTCCAGCCGACCGTGAAGACGAAGTCGCTGGCGGCCAGCAGGCTCATCGGCGCCGCGATGGCGACGGCGATCACCGCGCTCCAGGCCGCGCCGCGCGGCCCCATCTGGAACGCCGCCAGCATCGCCGCCGGGAAGATCAGGAACGGCATCGCCGGACCGTTGCGGGCGAAGGCCAGGACCGTGCAGGCGGCGACCAGCAGATAGAGGCCGGCCTGGACGTGTTTTGGGCGCAGGCGCGGATCGCCGGCGCGGCGGGGCTCCAGGATCACCAGGGTGGCGGGCAGGGCGATGGCCATGCCCAGCGAGGTGCAGGCCGCCCAGTCTCGGAAGAACGGCCAGAAGGTCAGGTTCAGCACGATGCTGGCGAGGCCCGCGCCGACAAAGGCCGCGCCGACGGTGATGGGCAGTACGGCCCCGATCAGGGTCAGCGCCTGCCGCACGCTGCGCAGGGCGGCGCGGCCTCGGGTGACGCGGTAGGCCACCGTCGCCATCAGCAGCGCCTCGACGGTGTCGACGGCGCCGTAGATGCCCACGAGGGCCCACGGATCGCCGGCCAGGCGGTGGTTGACGATGATGGTGACCAGGCTGGCGGCCCACAGGATCGCCTGGCGGCCGGGCGTGAGGCGCAACAGGCCGGCGGCGACCAGGGCGTTGACCGGCCACAGCGACGGCATGCCGTTGCCGTCGCGGGTCATGTGGTCGCTAAAGATGAACAAGGCGATATAGGCCAGGATCAGGCCCAGCAGAACGCGGTTCTGCCGGCTGTCGTCCCGGTCGGCGACATGCGCCACGCCTATCGTCAAAGCCATGTGCCGCCCGCCCCAAGCGCCCCAAGACTATGAGTCAAAGGCGTTCAGGGCGTTAAGGCAAGCGATCGCAGGTCCGTGTGCGACATTGCGACGCACGCGGAGCGATACTGGGTCACCCGTTGGCCAGGGCTTCCTTCTTTTCTTCCAGCTCCAGCCATTCCAGCTCGGCCTGCTCCAGGTCGGCGCGGGCCTTGTCCAGGGCCTTCATGGTCTTGTCGAAGGCGGCCGGGTCGCGACTGTAGAGGTTCGGGTCGGCCAGGGTCTTTTCGAACGCGGCGATGATCGCCGGGCTCTTGGCGATCAGGGCCTCGCACTCTTCCAGGCGGCGCTGGTCCTTGAAGGTCAGCTTGCCGGCCTTCTTGGGAGGAGGTGCAGCAGGGGCTGGAGCGGGCGCGGCGGCCTTGGTGGCGCGGCCCACCGGCGTGAACGACGCGCCGACGGACGCGCCGCGGGCGCCCTTGAAGAAGTCGGGGCTCTGGTCGATCAGGTCGGTCCAGCCGCCGGGGGTCTCCAGCACCTTGCCGTGGCCGTTCATGGCGATGGTCGAGGTCGCCAGGCGGTCGATGAAGTCACGATCGTGGCTGACCAGGATCAGCGTGCCGTCGAAGTCGGCCAGCAGGTCCTCGAGCAGGTCCAGCGTGTCCATGTCCAGGTCGTTGGTCGGTTCGTCCAGCACCATCAGGTTGGTGGGATTGGCCAACGCTCTGGCCAAGAGCAGGCGGTTGCGCTCACCGCCCGACAGGCTGGTCACCGGCTGGCGCAGCTGGGCCTCGGTGAACAGGAAGTCCTTGGCGTAGCCGGCCACGTGCTTGGGTTGGCCACGCACCAGGATGGAGTCGCCGCCGCCGGGGGTCAGGAAGTCCCACAGGGTGATCTTGTCCGACAGCGCCATGCGGCCCTGGTCGATGTAGGAGACCTCCAGGTTGGTGCCCAGCTGCACCGTGCCGGCGTCCAGCTCCAGCTCGCCCAGCAGCAGGCGCACCAGCGTGGTCTTGCCCGCGCCGTTGGGGCCGACCAGCGCCACGCGGTCGCCGCGCATGATGCGGGTCGAGAAGTCCTCGACGATCACGCGGTCGCCGAACTTCTTGGTCAGGTGCTTGGCCTCGACCACCTTCTTGCCCGAGGTCGCGGCGCTCTCGACGGCCATGTACATCGAGCCGCGCTTGTCGGCCTGCAGGTCCTTCTTCTGGGCGCGCAGGTCCATCAGGGCGCGGCGGCGGCCTTCGTTGCGGGCGCGGCGGCCCTGGACGCCGCGCGCCAGCCAGGCGTTTTCGCGCTCCAGCACCTTGTTGAGGCGGCGCTCTTCGTCCGCCTCGGCGGCCAGCACCTGCTCGCTCCAGACCTCGAACTCACCAAAGCCCTTGTCCAGGCGGCGCACCTTGCGGTGCTCCAGCCAGAAGGTGCGCTGGGTGACGCGGTTCAGGAAGGCGCGATCGTGGCTGACGATCAGGGCCGCGCACTTCGAATTGGCCAGCTCTTCTTCCAGCGTCTGGATGGCGAAGATGTCCAGGTGGTTGGTCGGCTCGTCCAGCAGCAGCACGTCGGGCTGCTCGGCGAAGGCGCGCGACAGGGCGGCCCGGCGCTTCTCGCCGCCCGACAGGCCTTGCGTGCTCTTCTCCGGATCCAGGCCGAAGTCGGCCAGCGCGGCCTGCGCCTCATAGTCCTCGGCGCCGCCGGCGGTGCAGTAGTCCAGCAGGGTCTCGCCGGTGATGTCCGGCTCCTGGCTGACGAAGATGATCTTGGCGCCCGGTTGCACGGCGCGCTCGCCGCTGTCGGCCTCGATGCCCTGGTTGGCCAGGATCTTCAGCAGGGTGGACTTGCCCGCGCCGTTGCGGCCGACCAGGCAGGCGCGCACGCGCGGCTCCAGGGCCAGGTCGACGCCGTCGAACAACGGCTTGGCGCCGTCGGCGAGACGGACATCCTTGAGGGCGAGAACAGGCGCGCGGGTGGGGGAGGCCATGGGGACTTCGAACTTGGTCTTGAAATTGGGAGCGGCGGAATGTCGCGCAGGTGAGGGCCCTATAGCAGGCAATGCGCCGAGGAAACGCCAAAATCACGGCCCAGTTTGCAGTTGATCCAGGTCAAGGAACGTCGGTCCGCGAATGCGACAAATTGGCCTGTTAACGGGCCGCCAAGCCTGACCTTGCTACGAACCTGGCCTTACGGAGCACAAGTATTCGCCTTGACGTTGAACCCGGAGAAGATTGCTGCTTCTGATCTTCCCGGCCTCCTGGGCCTGGGTTTCGATCAACTGCGCCGTCCGATCTGGGTGTTCGACGACGTCAGGAAGCGAAAGGTCTACGCCAATCGCGCGGCGCTGGACCTGTGGGGCGCGGCGACGCTGGACGACCTGTTGGCCCGCGACTTCTCTGACCAGTCCCCGGCCGTGCGCACCCGCATGGAAGACATCGCCGCCCGCATCGAGGGCGGGGCGGCCGTCGAGGAGCGCTGGACCTTCTATCCCAATGGCGTGCCGGTGGCGGTGAACACCACCATCTCGCGCATCGCCCTGCCGGGCGGCGGCCACGGCATGCTGCTGGAAGGCGCGACGGCCGAGATCGACGCCGACCAGCAGCGCGCCATCGAGGCCCTGCGGCACACCAGCGCCCTGGTGTCGTTGTACGACGCCGACGGCTTCCGCATCTTCGGCAACCCCGCCTCGCTGGCCAGCTATCCCGGCGCCGGCGTCCGTTTCGCCGAGATCTTCGCCAATGGCGACGCCGGCGGCGCGTTGTGGAGCTCGGCCCTGGACGGCGAGGCCGTCGAGGGCGCCTACCGCGTGATCACCGCCCAGGGCGAGCGCTGGCACGGCCTGGCCGCCCGTCGCACGCCCGACCCGGTGACCGGCGAGCTGTGCGTCCTGGTCAACGAGACCGACATCACGGAAGAGGTCGAGGCCCAATCCGCCCTGGCCGACGCCCGCGAGCTGGCGGAAGCCGCCATGGCCGCGCGTCAGGACTTCCTGGCCAACATGTCCCACGAGCTGCGCACGCCGCTGACCAGCATCCTGGGCTTCACCGACCTTCTGGCGGCCTCGCCGCTGACCGGCGAGCAGCAACGCCGCCTGGGCCGGATCCACGACGCCGGCACGGTGCTGCTGGACACGCTGAACGACGTCCTGGACTTCGCCAAGCTGGAAGCCGGCGGCGTCAATCTGGAGAGCCGGCCGTTCGAGCTGCGCGCCCTGCTGAACAAGGTGGCCGGCATCTTCGAGGCCCAGGCCTTGGCCAAGGGTCTGGATCTGGCGCTGCAGGTCGATCCCGCCTGTCCCGACTGGCTGGAGGGCGACGCCGATCGCCTGCGCCAGGTGCTGGTCAATTTCCTGGGCAACGCCATCAAGTTCACGGGCGCGGGCTCGGTGACCCTGAGCGCCAAGTACCGGGTCGGAGCCTCGGCGGGGTCGGCCCGCCTTGAACTGGCCGTATCTGACACCGGTGTCGGCGTGCCGGCGGCCATGCTGGAGACGGTCTTCGAGCGCTTCGCCCAGGCAGGGCCGGAGGTGGCGCGCAAGTTCGGCGGCACCGGGCTGGGCCTGGCGATCAGCAAGGAGATCGTCCAGCTGATGGGCGGCGAGATCGGCGTCGACAGCATCGCGGGCCAGGGCGCGCGCTTCTGGTGCGTGCTGGATCTGCCGATCGCGGCCGCGCCCGAACGTCGCGAGACCGAGGCCGCGCAGGACACGATGCGGCCGCTGAACCTGCTGGTCGCCGACGACAACGAGGCCAATCGTGAACTGATCGGCACCCTGGTCCGGGCCATGGGCCACGCGGTCGATGTGGTGGCCGACGGCTGCGCGGCGGTCGAGGCGGCGGCCTCGGGCGGCTATGACCTGATCCTGATGGACGTGCAGATGCCGCGCATGGACGGCCTGACCGCGACGCGCGCCATTCGCGGCCTGGCGGGAGACGCGGCCGCGACGCCGATCATCGCCCTGACCGCTAATGTCCTGCCCGACCAGGTCGCCTTCTACCGGGCCAGCGGCATGGACGACCATGTCGGCAAGCCGATCAATCCTCGGGAACTGCTGCTGAAAATCGCCTTGTGGGGCGAGGCGGCGGTCTCGGCCGGCGGCGCGACGGGCAGCGTCCAGGCCTGAAAACCCTTTTCGGGTGCGCCTTGGCGGCGCCAAGCGTCACTGCGGGGCAAGTTGTCGCAGGCGGGTCTTATCGCGCGTCTACGTCTCGACAGATGACGGCGTTCGATTAATACACCGCACGCGAATTAATCGTTTGCAAAGTTTAAGGAGCCCCTTGCAGATGTCCCGTTTCCGCGCCGCCATGATCACCCTGACCGCCACGGTTAGCCTGACCGCCGCCGGCGCCCATGCCGGGACCCTGCCGGAAGGTCTGCTGCAACTGGCCTCGACCGCCGCCGCCAAGGGCGCGCCGTGTGGTGGCAACGCCGCCATGGGCGCCGCCGTTGGCGCGGGCGCCACCGCCGCCGCCAAGAAGGCTGGCGTCAAGAACGCCGAAGTCGTGGGCCTGGTGATCGGCGCCCTGCTGACCGACAAGATCGCCTGCCTGCTGAACCCGGGCGAGCAGACGGCCGCCGCCACCGCGACCCAGAGCGCCATCACCCAGGGCGTCGGCTCGAACGTGAAGTGGACCTCGACCAGCCGCCCGGACGTCAGCGGCACCTCGTCGGTGCTGAGCGAAACCAAGCGCCCCGACGGCGGCCTGTGCCGCGCCGTCCGTGACGTGGTCATCGTCGGCGGCGAGGAAACCAAGGTCACTAAAACGCTGTGCCGCGCCGCTGGCGCGACCGGCTTCACCCTGGCCGCCGCTCCGTAGGTCCGCGAGCATGAAGCGCTCCGTCCTCCTGGCTGTCTGCGCCACCCTGTTGTTCAGCGCCGGGGCCGCCAACGCCCTGGGCGCTGACGCCGACAACCCGACCTGCCCGAGCATCCAGAAGGTGTTTGGTCCGTTGTCGGGTCCGGTGCAGGTGCAGTCGGCAAAGGTGAGTGGTCGCCGCGTGGTCAAGTTCAGCGGCGCCATCGTCCCCGGCGCCGCCGACAAGCTGGAAAAGGCCCTGGAGGGCGGCGAGCCGGTCGAGGAGATCTGGATCGGTTCCAGCGGCGGCGACGCGGCCGAGGGGCTGAAGATCGGCAAGCTGATCCGGTCGATGGGCGTGCCCACCCGCGTGCCGTCCGGCTGGGGCTGCGCCAGCGCCTGCAACTTCGCGTTCATGGGCGGGGCGATCCGCATGATCGATCCCAACGCGGCCTTCGCCGTGCACATGTTCACGATCACCAGCAGCGTGGACTACCAGGCGTTTGTCGACGTCACCCGGAAGGGGGGCGACCCGACCATGACCCTGAACAACATCGCCCGCCGCGAGCAGGCCTCGGCCCTGCTGGCGTCCGACGAGAACGACTTCCTGATCCGCATGGGCGTCTCGCGCAAGCTGCTGACCGAGGTGATGTACCAGCAGAAGGCCGACACCTTCCAAGGCGCCGACAAGTCGACCCTGCGCTGCCTGACGCCGGACGAGATGCAGCGCTACAACGTCGTCAACGCGGACTAGCGGGCGCTCTCCGCCCAGAAAAACGGCATCTCACCGCGCAACGTATCCGAGCAGACCGGCTCAGCTTGGCGAACCGGCAGTCGTTGCGGCTTCATCAGGCATCCGCATTCTTGAGAGAGATGCCATGCCTGCTCTTCGTCACGTCGCGCTCGCCGCGACCGTCGTTCTTGCCGGGGCGAACACGGCCCTCGCGCAGTCGTCGCCGGCCTCGCCGCCGCCCGCCGCCTCGCCCGCTCCGGCCCTGAGCCTGGACACGCCCATCGAGGTGCTGGTGGCCACGCCCGCCGCCAAGGCGACGCTGGACGCCGACATCCCGGGCCTGACGACCCATCAGATGTACGAGAAGTTCAAGCACGAGAACCTGCGCACCCTGGCGCCGAAGTTCGGCGGCGCCATCACTGACAAGGATCTGGCCAAGGTGCAGGCCGACCTTGCGGCGCTGCCGCAGGCCAAGGCCGAGGGCTAGAGAAGGGGCGCGCCTGACCTGGTATCCAGCTTGCGGTGTTCCTCGGCCAAAGCCTAGAACTTGCCCCGAGCGTGGTCTTCAGGGGCGAGGCATGGTCAGTTCCATAGGGTTCGGCATCGGGGTCTTGATCGCCGTCGCCATCTACATGCTGCCGACAATCTGCGCTTTCGCGCTGAACCATGGGTCGAAAGTCGGCATCACGATCCTCAATCTGTTCCTGGGCTGGACGCTGATCGGCTGGCTCGTGGCCCTGATCTGGACCTGCTTCGACCGCTCCAGGCCGCGGGTTGTGATCGTCGATCAAGCCAAGGTGCGGATGGATGCCGAAGATCGGGCTGACGAAGCCAGTGGCCTGCTGATGGCGCGCGGGCTTACGGGCAAGATGACCTTCAACGGCCAGGACCTCTGCATTACGCGCCATGGCGGCAAGTCCGGTCTCGCGGGCGAGCGGGTCATCACACTGGGCGCGATCAGCGCGGTGCAGCTGACAGCGGCACATCTGCAACTAATCGTGACGGGCACGCTGGAATCGGCGCCTGGCATCCTCAACACCGTGCTCGACGAGAACACCGTGGTGTTCAACCCGGCGCAACGGCCGGCGTTCGAACGGCTGGCCACTGCCATCCGGACCGCCATCGCCGAACGAAGCGGAGGCGTGGTGATCGCCGCCGCCAGCGACGCCGACGAACTGGCCAAGTTTGCGGCGCTTCGTGACCGGGGCGTGCTGACGGACGAGGAGTTCGCCTTTCAGAAGGCCAAGATCCTCGACTGATCGCGAGCGATCGACCGCCCGGCCTAGTTCGGCGCGCTGACGTTGAAGCTGGCGTTGTTGCCGATCGCCGTAGACACGCCGGTCACCTGACGGCCGCTGGACGTGATCGTGGTGCTGGACTTGGCGCCGATGTCGGCGCTGTTGGTCTGGTTGTTGGTCACTGTCATGCGGCCGCTGCACTTGGCGCAGACATAGCCCGTCACCGCATTGCCCATGGCCGTGGCGGTGGTCACCGCGTCATAGCCGTCGTTGCCTTCGAAGCTGGCCGTCGCCTCGACCCCGCCGCCATTGTTGGTCTGCAGGTTGTCGAGCACCAGCTCGCTGCCGACATTGTTGACCTGCGACGAGTTGCCGGCGGCGTAGGCCTGGGTCTGGGCCGCGCCGAACTGGTACGAGGTGCCCTCGGCCTGACCGCGCACGTACGAGGTGTTCCACTGGTTGGACGTCACGTCCATCAGCGGGCCTTCGTTCGTAGCGGACAGGTTGTTGCCGGTGGCCGTGGCGGTCGTCGCCGTCAGGTAGCTGTTGCCATAGGCGGTGAACTTGCTGGCCTGGGTCACCTCGGCCGTGTTGGCCTGGTCGGTGATCGCCCGCGCGGCCGACTGATTGCCGCCTTGGATATTGATGTTGTTGCCGGTCGTGGTCGAGGTGACCGCGCTGGTCCCCGACACGTACTGCACGATGGCCCCGCCGTCGGCGAGCGTGTTGGCGCTGGTGTTCTGGCTGATGCGCAGGCCGGCCGAGCCGTTGTCCAGATTGACGCCGGCGGTGTTGCCCATGGCCAGGGTCGAGACCGTCAGGTCCTTGGCCTCGGCATTGGCCGCCTCGACCTGGCCGCGCGCGGTGACTTCGCCCGAGTTCACCTGGACCGCGAACGCCGAGATCGTGCCGTTCGAGGCCGAGAGCGACGCGGAGTTGCCGGCCGCGGTGCTGCGCACGGCGCTGGCCGCGCCGGCGTTGGCGCCGACGTCGACGATGGTGTGGGCGTAGATGGCGCCCTGGTTTTCCTGGTTCGAGGTGACCGCCACGTCGGCATTGGTCACGCCGCCGGAAAGGCCCGTGCCCTGCGCGACCGTGCTGGCGGTCACGCCGTCCGACACCGTCTGGACGTTGAGGGTCTGCTCCGAGAAGATCTCGCCCAGGTTCAGCTGGTTGTTGAGAACCGGGCTGGGCGAGCTCTGGGCGTAGGCCGGGCTAGTAACGGCCCCGCTTAGCATCGCGCATATCGGGATCGCGGCGAGCGTTCCAGCGAGACGGGTCATCGCGGGTTTGCGCATTGTTGGTTCCCAGATTGTCGTAGGCCGGCACGAAGGCGCCCGTCTGGCCGACCGTGTCGTCGCCGAACGGGTCGTAGCGCAGGCAGCTTTGCGGGCCGGGCATGCCGTAGAGATTGGCCGACATCTCGACCGTGGCGCGTTCGATCAGGGCCCGGACCGCCAGCTGCATGGGCTCCAGAGCGCCACGGCCGGCCGAGAGGTCAACGAGCGTGCCGCCCAGCAGGTCGAAGATGCCGGCGCTGACTTCGCGGCCGACCACCTGCTTCTGATACGAGACGACGTCCACCACCTCGAGCGTGCGGGTGTTCACCAGCCGCAGGTCCAGGGCGATGTTCATGATGAAGACGCGACGCTTGAAGTTGCCCTTCAGGCCGTCGGTCGCCTTGTCGCCGGCATAGGCGTCCACGCCCGCCGAGCGGATGTTGTAGTTCAGCTCGGTGATGCCGCCGACCACATAGAAGTCCGAGCCCGGCACCTGGCCCGCCAGGATCTTGCGGTAGTCCGCCGGCGCGTCGGGCGCGCTGTTGGGGCGGTCCGAGATCAGCTTGTTGTTGGCGTACTTGAGTTCGAACTCCGACACCGAGGTGTCGAAGCGCTCGACCATGGGCATGCCGGCCTTGGCGAAGGCCGAGAAGGCCATCAGCGAGGCGCCTTGCGTGACCTTGCGGCCCGAGCCGTCGGACTCTTCCTTGCCGGTATAGTCGGCGATGCGGCCGATCGCGACGCGCGGGGCGGCCACGCGGTTGGCGCGGGCATATTGGTTCAGGCAGACCAGGGCCGCCGAATAGTCGGTCGGGTTGGCGGTGACCGGAGCGGTGCCGATCGGCTTGGCGTAGTTGCCGGCCGTCGAGGCCACCGGCACGCTGCCGCAGCCGGCCAGGGCCGTCGCGCCCATCAGGGCCAGCACAAGGGCTGTTTTCTTCAGGGAAACGGGGCGCTTCAAGTTCATTGGGCGGTTCCCGCCTTCACCACATTCGAGCCGGAGGAGACGTTGCCGTTGTTCACCTGGCTGGAATTGACGATGACCGTGTTGTTGTTGCCCTGGGTGATGACCGTCAGGTTGTTGCCGATCGCGGTCGAGCCGGCATAGCCGCCCAGGCCGCCGACGCCCGAATAGGCGTCCAGCGAACCGTTGCTGCGGCTCGACGAATAGACGCTCTGGTCCGAGCCGGTCAGCATGACGCCGTCGACGATCACCCGGTTGCCGTTGGCGTCGCGGGTCGAATAGTCGACCATGCGGTTTTCCTGGCCCGAGCTGCGGCCATAGCCGGCGTTGAACGAGGCCGAGTTCGTCGACATCGATTGGGCGGCGGCGACGCCGCAAACGCTCAGCGCGACAACGGCAGTGGCCGTCGCGATGCTGATCTTGCTTTTCCGATGCCTGGCCATACGCGGCTCCGCGAACTGTCGACACCGACGGGCAAGCAACCCTCGTGCCAAAAAGATACAGCGTGAGGGATAGCCCCAAGACCGAGAAAAAATGGTTAAGCGCCGGCTCACGATCGCCGGGTGGTTCGAATCGTCGCGGGACGCCCTAGATAGAGAGCCATGAGCGACCCGCAGCCGCGTCCCGAGCCGATGTTCAATGCGCCGTGGCCGGCGCTGCTGGCCGCGGCGGCCGTGATCGTCCCGCATATCCTGCTGTTGAAGGCCGACGACGCGACCATCCAGTCGTTGGCCCTGATCCCGCACGACTTCTGGGAAGGCCGCTGGACCGGCGCGATCACCATGATGTTCGTGCATGGCGGCTGGCTTCACGCGATCATGAATGCCGCCTTCGCCCTGGCCTTCGGCGCGCCCGTCGCCCGCCTGCTGGGACTAAATGGCCGGGGAGGGGGCATCTTCTGCCTGTTCTATCTGGCCTGCGGCGCGCTGTCGGGCGTGGGCTACGCGGCGATCCATCCGGACTCGATGAACGCGGTGGTCGGCGCCTCGGGCGCGGTGTCGGGCCTAATGGGGGCGGCGGCGCGGACCATGGACTACCAGGGACGCGTTGGACCGGTCCTGGGGCCGCGTGTCATCTCGCTGGGCCTGGGCTGGCTGGTGGTGAACCTGGTGATGGCCGTCACCGGCAGCCTGCTGACCATGGGCGCCGGCGCGGTCGCTTGGGAGGCGCACCTGGTCGGCTTCGTGGTCGGCGTCCTGTTGATTGGCCCGTTCGCCCGCTGGGCCGGTCCGCCAGCTGAACCTGAAGCGTAAGCCGCTCTTCTTACGACTGTAAGAAATAGAAGCCGCTGATCCCCATTGATCCTGCGCGCTTATTGCGAGACCCTTGTTCCCTAAAGAACATAAGGGAGAAGCGCAGTGCTGGTTTCTCAGATCCTCAAGGACAAGGGTGATCTCGTGTTCACGGCCTCCCCACAGGAGACCGTCGGCGCCGCGGCGGCGTTACTTCATACAAGACGGGTCGGGGCCATGGTGGTGGTCGACGACAAGGAGGCCGTGGTCGGAATTCTCTCCGAGCGCGACATCGTCCGGGTAATCGCCAAGGAGGGGGCCAGCGCCCTGACCAAGCCGATCGCCGGCTGCATGAGCTCGAACGTCGTCTTCGCCCAGCCGGACGAGTCGATCGACACCCTGCTCGAGCGCATGACCGACCGCCGCATCCGTCACCTGCCGGTGGTGAAGGGCGATCGCCTGGCCGGCATCATCTCGATCGGCGACCTGGTGAAGTACAAGATCAGCGAGGCCCAGGCCGAGGCTGATGGCCTCAAGGCCTATATCTCTGCCGGCTGACCACACTCTCTATGGGGCGCTCCTTATATAGAGAGCGCTCTATATAGAGAGAGGGGAGGGGATCACCCCTCGATCAGCTCGGCGCCGACACCCTTGGCGGCGTCGGCCACGCTATAGCCTTCCAGCACCGCGGCGGTCGCGTCGCGCGCGCGCAGCAGCGCCTCGCGCAGGGCGCAGGTCGCCAGGTCGCGGCAATCCTCGCAGCGCCGGAAGGCCGTGCGGCTGACGCACGGGGTCAGGGCCAGCGGCCCGTCGACCAGGCGAATGATCTCGGCGAAATTGATCTCGGCGGCGGGGCGGCCCAGCACATAGCCGCCGAACTTGCCGCGCCGGCTGACCACCAGGCCCTCGCGCGAGAGAGACAGGAGAATGGCTTCCAGGAACTTGCGCGGCGCATCGGCGCGTTCGGCCAGCTCACCGGCCGTGACCTGCCCGTCTTCTCGAGCCAGTTCGATCATCGCGCGCAGGGCGTAACGCGCCTTCTGAGACAACATGGACGCCGACTACCTTATATAAGCGCGGCTCACGAAGGCCGCGCTTGCAGAGTGCTCAGCCTTCTGAGGGAGGCGAGGCCCCGACGCAAGTCCCGCGTGACAGCGTTCATGCACAGGGGAATAGGCCGTCTGGGGATGGAATCGCGATTCCCCGCTTGCCGGGTGGGAAATCGACCTCTAGAAGCCGCCCCTCGCTTCGGGGCCACGGCCCGCCGGACGAAACCTAGACCTTCGGGGCTTGCGTTTCTGAAAGTGGATCGCTAAGTTCCGCAGCCTCAATCGAATCTCTTCTGACTTACGGCGCTCCCCAGCGGCGCGCCTCGGTCACCTTTTGCGCTCTGAAGTGGCTCCGGCCTCCAAGAAAACAAAAGTGAAAAGGTTGGTTGACCCGGGAGTTTTGCTTCTGTAGAAGCCGCCCTCCCTGAAGTACTGAAGAGGTTCGCAAGAGCTTCCAAGTATTTCGCCCCAGGAAATGAACTTCTTTTCTTAGAAAAAAGTTCTTGACTGGTTTCGGTGACTTCTTTAGAAGCTGCCGGCTCTGCCGAAGACCTCCG
>NZ_JBWKNY010000008.1:0-337271 GCF_059415805.1 Caulobacter sp. GW821-FHT10A06 | reverse complement strand
AGGGGCAAGTGCTTGATGCCTTGCCTCTTCCCCCTCCGTCGTCTCTTCGAGCCGACACCTCCCCCGCTAGGGGGAGGATCTTCGGTAGAAGCGGGTATCCACCGCCATGCGCGGGAAGGTCTCGGGCAACTCGAATGTCTCGACCAGCGTAAACCCGTTCTTCTCGTAGAACCGGTGCGCGGCCTTGAACGCCTCGGTGGTGCCGAGCCAGACCGCCGACACGTCGTGCGCCCGAGCATGCGCCAGCGCCGTATCCAGCAGCGCCTGAGCCGCGCCAACCGCGCCCCGCGCCACCGGCTTCACGAACATCTTCCGTAGCGCCACGGCGCCGTCGCCGATGTCCTTCAGAGCGATCGTGCCGACCGCCTCGCCGTCGAGTTGGGCGAGCCAGAACTGGCCGGCCCCCGTCTGATACCAGGCCGGAATATTGGCGAGGTCGGGCTGGTCGGCGGCGGTGATGGAAAAGCCGAACTCTTCGCGCTGGATCGGCAGGATCACCCCGACGACGACGTCTTCGTCGCCGGGGTGAAAGGGCCTGATGATCACACTAGAGGCGGTCAACCGGCACGGCCTGGCCTTGCGCTTCACGCGGGGTCGCCAGGCGGCCCAGCTTCGGCTTCAGCCACGTCTCGACATCGTCGACGATCTCGTAGACGACCGGCACCAGCACCAGCGACAGCACGGTCGAGGTGATCAGGCCGCCGATCACGGCCACGGCCATCGGCTGGCGGAACTCCGAGCCGGTGCCGATGCCCAGCGCCGTGGGCAGCATGCCGGCCATCATGGCCAGGGTGGTCATGACGATCGGGCGGGCCCGCTCGTGACAGGCGTCGATGATGGCGTCGCGCTGGCTCATGCCGGCTCGCTCCTGCTCGATGGCGTATTCGACCAGCAGGATCGAGTTCTTGGCGGCCAGGCCCATCAGCATCAGGAAGCCGATCAGCGACGGCATCGACAGCGACTGGCCGGTGACCAGCAGGGCCAGGAACGCGCCGCCGATCGCCAGGGGCAGGGCCGACAGGATGGTGATCGGCTTGAAGAAGCTGCGGAACAGCAGGATCAGCACGCCGAACACCAGGCCCACGGCCGACAGCAGCGCCACGGCGAAGCCGGTGAACAGCTCGACGAAGGCTTCCTGGTCGCCGGCCGTGGCCGGAGCGACGCCAGCGGGCAGCTTCTTCATCGTGGGCAGGTTGTTGACGTCGGTCATGGCCTGGCCGAGCTGCGCGCCGTTGTTGAGGTCGGCCTCGATGGTCAGCTGACGCTTGCGGGCGAAGCGGTCGATCTTGGCCGGGCCGGCCTGGAACGACAGATCCGCCACGCTATCCAGCCGAGTCGTGCCGCCGCTGGCGGTCGGCACGCGCAGGCCGCCCAGAGCCTGGAGGTCGGCGCGGGTCTCGGACGGCAGGCGCACGCGGATAGGGATCCGGCGCTCGCCCTGGGTCATCTTGGCGACATTGGCGTCGATGTCGCCCACCGTGGCCACGCGGGCGATGGCGGCGATGTCGGCGGCGCTGACGCCCAGGCGAGCGGCTTCGTCGGCCCGGGGGCGGATGACGATTTCCGGACCGCTGGGCGGGCTGGAGGGACGCGGATCGGCGACGGTGGACAGGCCGCGCATCTCACGCTCGACCTGGGCGGCCGTACGCTCGAGCAAGGGGCCATCCTCGGCGGTCAGGATGGTCTGGACGTCCGAGGTGCCCCAGTCGCCCAGCAGGTTGACCCGGGCGTCCGGGATCCCGCGCAGGCCGTCGCGGACCACCTGCTTGATCTCGGTCACCGTCAGGTCGCGATCGCCGTTCAGCACGATGGTGATGGTGGCGTCACGGATGTCGGCGCCGCTCTGGCCGCCCCAGCCGCTGCCGATGTTCGAGCCGACCTGGGCGAAGACGTGGGCGGTTTCCGGACGCTTGCGGAACAGGGTGGTCACCGCCTGGACGGTGCGCTCCATGTCGGCCGTGGTCGCGCCGGGCGGGCCCTGGACCTTCAGATAGTAGAAGTTGGCGTTGGCGGCCGGTTGGAAGGCCGTGGGAATGAACGGCACCAGGGCGAACGACCCGATCAGGATCAGGGTGCCGATGACCAGGCTGAGGAACCGGTGGTCCAGAGACCAGTCCAGTACGTTGCGATAGAAACCCTTGAACGCGGGCCGTTCGTGAGCCTGCTTGGCCGGCTTGAGGAAATAGGCGGCCAGCAGCGGCGTCAGCAGGCGGGCCACGACCAGCGAGAACAGCACCGCCACGGCGACGGTCAGGCCGAATTCCTTGAAGAACTGGCCGGGCGTGCCGGGCATGTACGAGACGGGCACGAACACCGCGACGATGGTGAAGGTGGTGGCCACGACCGCCAGGCCGATGGCGTCCGCCCCTTCCATCGCCGCCTGATAGGGCCGCTGGCCCCGGGCGACGCGTTTTTCGATGTTCTCGATCTCGACCACGGCGTCGTCGACCAGGATGCCGATGACCAGGGTCAGGGCCAGCAGGGTCACGACGTTCAGCGAGAAGCCCATCACCGCCATGAAGGCGAAGGTGGGGACCAGCGACACCGGCATGGCGATGGCGGTGATCAGGGTGGCGCGCCACTCCCGCAAGAACAGGAACACCACCAACGAGGCCAGCAGCATGCCTTCCAGCAGGGTGTGCTCGGTGGCGGCGAAGCTGGCGCGGGTCTCGTCGACGGTCGAGAAGATCTTCACGAACTTCACGCCCGGCTGCTTGGCCTCCAGGGCGTCGATGGCTTTCTTGACGTTGTCCTCGACGGCGACGTCGCTGCTGTCACGGGTCTTCATCACCTGGAAGGCGACGACGTTCTTGCCGTCCAGGCGGGCGAAGCCGCGCTGTTCTTCCGAGCCCTGGCCCACCTCGGCCACGTCGGTCAGCTTCACGTAGCGGCCGCCGGCGATCGGGATGGTGATCTGGCGCAGTTGCTCGACCGTGGTCGCCGCGCCCAGCACCCGCAGGGTCTGTTCGCGGCCGCCGATGTTAGCCCGGCCGCCAGGAGCGTCGACGCTGAAATTGGCCAGGGCCTGGTTCAGCTGCGGCGCCGTCACGCCGAAGCTGGCCATGCGGTCGGGATTGATGACGACGTTGATCTCGCGATCCACCCCGCCGACGCGGGCCACCTGGGCCACGCCCTTTTCGCCTTGGAGAGCGCGGGTGACGGTGTCGTCGATGAACCACGACAGCTCGGTCGAGCTCAGGTTCGGGGCCGAGACGGCGTAGGTGATGATCGGGGCGCTGGTGATCTCCAGGCGCTGGACGATCGGCTCGTCCACTTCGCGCGGCAGGATCGAGCGGGTCTGGTCGACCTTGGAGCGCACCTCGTCGGTGACCTTCTGCAGGTCTTCGCCGAGATTGAATTCGATCGTCGTGGTCGAGGCGCCCTGGACCACCGACGAGCGGATGGTCTTGACGTTGGAGATCCCGGCCACCGCGTCCTCGATGGGGCGGGTGACCTGGGTCTCCATCTCGCCGGGCGCGGCCCCGCTCTGGGTGACCGTCACGGTCACCGCGGGGAACTCGACGTTCGGGAACTGCTTGATCGGCAGGCCCAGATAGCAGCCGATGCCGGCGATCATCAGGGCCAGGAACAGCACCGCGACGGGGATCGGGTTCTTGATCGCCCAGGCCGAGATCTTCAGTTCGCCGGTCTTCTCACCGGCCTTGTGTTCACTAGCCATCAGCGGGCGGCCTGGTTAGCGGCGGGACGAATGGTGTCGCCGTCGGCCACGAACGAAGCGCCGCCCAGCACGACGCGCGTGCCGGCCGGCGGGCCCTGGACCAGCTGAGCCCAGCCGCCGCCCTTCTGGCCGACCTTGATGGCGACCTGGTGAGCGCGGTTGTTGCTGTCGACGGTCATCACCGACAGGCCGTCGGCCTCGTAGCGGATGGCCGATTCCGGGATGGCGGTGACCGGCGCGCCCGAGGCGCCGAAGGTGGCGCGGCCAAAGCCGCCCGGACGCAGGTCCGGACGCACGGGCAGGCGCACGCGCACCTTGCCCAGGCGGTTGGCGCTGTCGACGCGCGGGCTGATCAGGCGCACGACGCCCGAGATCGCCTGGCCGCCGGGCAGGGACACCTGCGCGGCCTGGCCTTCGCGGATGCCCGACAGGTCGGCTTCATTGACCTCGGCGTCCAGCTCGACCAGGCCGTCGCGGGCGATGGTGAACCACGGATTGGTCCCGCCGCCGGCGATCTGGCCGGGCTGCACGCCGCGCGACAGCACCCGGCCGCTGACCGGCGAGGTGATGGTCATGCGCGAGGCGCGGGTGCGCAGTTCCTTCAGCGCCGCTTCCTGGGCTTTGGCCTGATAGCGGCGGGTCTCGATCTGCTCCTGGGACAGGATGCCCTGGCCATCCAGGCCGGCGACACGCTTGGCCTCGGCCTGGGACTGGGCGGTGACGGCCGCCTGCTGCTCGACCTGGGCCCGCAGCAGGGTGTCATCCAGCTGGACCAGGGGCTGGCCGGCGCGGACCCAGTCGCCCTCGTCGGCATAGAGGCGCGCGACGCGGTAGCCGGTCAGCTCCGAGCCGACGGCGGCCTCTTCGCGCGAGACCAGCAGGCCCGAGGCCTCGACCCCGCCGCCCAGCGGCCGGGTCTCGACGCTGCCGACGCTGACGGTGCGCGCCTGGGCGGCGGCGGCCGTGGCGGGCTTCTTGTCTGCGTCCTTCTTGCCGCCACAGGCGGTCAGACCCACGGCGCTGCAGACCAGGGCGGTGGCGATCAGGTAACGGGTCGTCATCGTTTCGGGTCTCATTGCGCGGAAGGCTTGCCGAAATCGGCAGGCTTTTGGGGAATGCTCTGCGGGGACCAGCCACCGCCGAGCGCCTTGTAGGTCTGGACGGCGCGTTGCAGCGCCTGGGTCTGGGCCCCGGTCAGGGCCGTGCGGGCGTTGCGCCAGGACTGTTCGGCCTGGAGCGCCGTGGTCAGGTCGGTGAGGCCGGCGGCGTAGCCCTTGCGGCTGGCCTCGTAGGCGCTGGCGGCGCGGCGCTCGCCGGCGGCCAGCAAGGTCACGCGGCGCTCGTCAGCGGCTTGCTGGACCAAGGCGTTCTCGGTCTCGCCGAAGGCCGTCTGGACGGTCTTCTCGTAGGTGACGGCGGCCTGCTCGACGCGGGCGTTGTCGGCCTTGATGTCGGCCATCAGCCTGGGAATGTTCAGCACCGGGATCGACAGGTCCGCGCCGATCGACCAGGCCGAGCTGGTCGTCGACTGGGTCGAGCCGGGCGACAGGAAGCTGGGGCTGATCTGCTTCTGGATCCCGATCCCCGGCGTCAAGGTCAGGGTCGGGAACAGGGCCAGCTCGCTGATGTTCAGATTGCCCGATGCCGAGGCCAGGCGGGCGGCGGCTTCGCGCACGTCGGGGCGGCGGGCCAGCAGCTCGGCGGGCGCGGCGGCCGGGACCGGCGGGGCCTTGGCCAGCACCGGCTCGACCGGCAGGCTGGCCAGCGGATCCACGCCCTTGCCGACCAGGATCAGCAGGCTGCGGCGGGCGGCCTGCAGCTGGGCTTCCACCTGGGCGACCTGGGCCTGGGCTTGGGCCAGGTCGGCGGCGGTGCGGTCGCCCTCGGAGGTGGCCGACAGGCCCCGGCGGCCCTTCTCGTCCGAGACCTTGAACAGGTTGTCGGCGATCGTGGCGTTGGCGCGGGCGTCTTCCAGCTGCACGGCGTAGCCGCGGGCTTCGAAATAGGACTGGGCGACGTTGGCGGCCAGGGCGGCGCGGGCGCCTTCATACGAGAAGCGGGCGGCGGCCAGGTCGTTGTCGACCACGCGGCGGGCGGCGCCGCGACGGCCGATCAGGTCCAGCTCCCACGAGACATCGAAATTGGCGGCGTAGGTCTTGGTCACCCCGCCCAGCGTGAAGCCGCCGGTGCCGCTCTGGTCGATGATGTCGGTGTCGGTCCGCTTGGCCGAGCCGGTCAGCGGCGTCTGCGGGATGTAGATCTGCCGGATCTGGCTGCTGCGCACGGCGCGGGCCTCTTCCAGCTTGGCGGCGGCCATGCGGGCGTCAGGGGCCTTTTCCAGCGCCGTCGCGACCAGATCGTTCAAGACCGGATCGTTGAAGGCGGTCCACCATTGGTCCAGCGCCTGGGAAGCCAGAGGCGAACCAGCAGGCGCCTCGAAGGCGGTCGGCAGCTTTACGTCGACCTGACGCGCGGGCGTGGTGCAGGCCGAAAGGCCCGCGCCCGCGACGACGGCCGTGCCGATCAGCAGGGCATGGGACAAGCCAGAAGGCCGGCCTGGACGCCTGAGGGCGCCGGTCTTGGCGAAACGCATAGAAATCCCAACCCAATTATTTCCCGCTCGTAGCGGGTTTGGCGACCAACGGTTTCCCACTTAGGGGGCCTGCCCCCGCAGGAAAACCCCCCGTCGAACGCTTTAGCGAAGCTTATGTTGCGATGCACGCGTCATAACTGATCGCTGATCCCATACCTGTCAGCAGTGCGACGGGCTGACGCAGGCTCTGTTGCCCTTGTGTTGCGGCGGTTGACGGCGCTGCAAAACATACCGCATCATCGAAACAGATGTTCGATCTTTGTGATCGGCATCCGCCTCGGTTGCAAAACCTGGGCTGTATGCGTGGCTTTTCAAGCGTCCGACCCCAGGGGAACCAAGGTTTGTCGGCTCCAGAAGGCGCATCGCCAAGTTTCGAAAAAGAACGCTCCTCACGGCGCGCCGGTCCGGCCGTGCGCGTGCGGACGTGTGGATTCGGGAGATCGCCACCCCGCTGAACGACCCCTGGTCGCTCCATGACGAGCCGCCAGTTCAAAAAATAATCGAGGGAGGGAAAACCAATGAAACGAACCAGCTTCCTGCGCGGGGGCTCGTGCCTCGCGCTGGCCATGTCACTAGCCAGCGGAGCGGCCTATGCTCAGCAGCGCAACGACGCCCCGGTCGAGGTCGAGGAGGTCGTCGTCACCGGCTCGTTCATCCGGGGCACGCCCGAGGACGCGGCCCTGCCGGTCGACGTGATCGGCGCCGAGGAGCTGCAGAAGCGCGGCTCGCCCTCCACCGTCGAACTCTTGAAGGCGCTGTCGATCTCCAACGGCGTGCTGGGCGACACCAACCAGTTCGACAGCCGCGCCCAGGGCTCGGAAGGCTCGGGCTCGGTCAACCTGCGCGGCCTGGGCTCGCAGCGCACCCTGGTGCTGCTGAACGGCCGCCGCCTGGCGATCAACCCGTTCGGCGCGGCCGGGGCGGGCATCGTCGACACCAACATCATTCCCGCCGCCGCGATCGGCCGCCTGGAAGTGCTGAAGGACGGCGCGGCCGCCACCTACGGCTCGGACGCCATCGCCGGCGTCGTCAACTTCATCACCAAGAAGAACTTCGAGGGCCTGGAAGCGGCCGCCGACTACCGCCACATCGACGGCTCGAAGGGCGACTACGGCGGCAGCCTGACCTGGGGCAAGACCTGGGACAACGGCAACGTCCTGGCCAGCCTGGGCTGGCAGCACCGCTCCAAGCTGTCGGTCGCCGACCGCGAGTGGGCCAACCAGCCGTATCTGAGCAACCCCGAGGCCGGCTGGTCGGCCGCCGGCAATCCGTCGACCTTCATCCCCCTGGCCAGCACGACCAGCGGCATGCGCGACCCGGCCTGCGCGGGCCTGGGCGGCTATCCCGGCTTCAGCGGCCTGACGCCGGTCTGCTACTGGCACTATACGCCGTTCGACAACCTGGTCGAAAAGTCCAACGCGGTGCAGGCCTATGCCGAGGTCAACACGGATCTCTCGGCCAAGACCAAGTTCCACGCCGAGGTGCTGTACGCGCACACCGACGTGCCCGACTGGAACACCTCGCCGTCCTATGCGGCCCTGGCCGTACCGACGGCGGAAGTGGCCCCGATCGCCGCCCTGGCCGGTCGCTACTTCGTGCCGGCTACCAACCCCGGCCTCGCGGCTTTCATCGCCGCCAACCCGACCGTCCAGCTGACCAACCTGGCCACTGGCGCGACCACCACCGCGCCCGGCGCGATCTTCGCCGGTGGGGCGCTGAACGCCGCCAACCGGCCGTTCGGCATCGGCGGCAACCCGAAGTTCGGCTACGGCCCGTCGATCGGCTCGCGCTCGTTCGACGCCTTCCGGGTGTCGGCCGACCTGTCGGGCGAATTCGACAACGGGATCGGCTGGGACGTCGCCCTGACCTATTCGCAGGAAGTGGGCATCCGCACCGGCTACGACACCCTGGTCAACCGGTTCGCGCTGGCCCTGCAGGGCCTGGGCGGTCCGCTGTGCGACAGCAACCCGTCGCTGCCCGGCATCCAGGGCACGCCCGGCGTCGGCCAGTGCATGTATTACAACCCCTTCGCCAGCGCGATCCCGTCCAACGCCATCACCGGCGTGGCCAATCCGGGCTACAATTCCGCCCTGGCCAACAACAAGGATGTCGTCGACTGGTTCTTCAAGAAGCTGTCGACCAAGCAGTCCTCGCGCCTGTTCGTCGGCGAGGCCGTGCTGAACGGCAAGACCAGCATCAGCCTGCCGGGCGGCGACGTCGCCTGGGCCGCGGGGGTCCAGTACCGCCGCAGCTACTTCAAGGCCGACTACAACGACATCAGCAACGCCGCGATCAATCCGTGCGTGAACACGCCCGACTTCGGGGTGACCAACTGCACCGGCTCGCAGCGCAACGGGCCCTTCATGTTCCTAGGGGTCGGCAACGAGGCCGATAACCAGAGCGACGTGATGGCCGGCTTCGGCGAGCTCAGCGTGCCGATCAGCGACGACTTCCAGGCCCAGTTCGCGGCCCGCTACGAGAAGTACGGCAACGGCATCGGCTCGACCTTCAATCCCAAGGCTTCGCTGCGCTGGCAGGCCCTGCCGTGGCTGGCGTTCCGCGGCTCGGCCGGCTCGACCTTCCGCGGCCCGCCGGACCCGCAGACCACCACCACCTCGGTGACCTCGCTGCAAGGCATCCTGGGCGTGTTCCGCGCGGTCGATATCTTCGGCAATCCGAACCTGAAGCCGGAAAAGGCCAGGACCTACAACTTCGGCACGCTGTTCAACGCCGGCGAGTTCAAGGCCAGCATCGACTACTTCTACTTCGACTTCAAAAACCCGATCGTCGCCGAGCCGGTCGCCGGCATGGTCGCTTCGCTGTATCCGAACGGGGCGGCGGGCGCGAACAACTGCGCCGATCCGGCCTATGCGGGCCTGGTCTCGCGCTTCACCTTCAACGGCGCCTGCGGGACCCCGACCACCAGCATCGCCCGCCTGCGCACCAACTACATCAACGGCGCGCCGGTGAAGAATGCCGGCTTCGACTTCTCGGCCGAGTATCGGTTCAAGGAGGTGATCGGCGGCGACCTGACCTTCGGCGGCAACGCGACCTACATCCAGAAGTACAAGGTCGGCGCCACCGTCGTGGAAGGCATCACGGTCGAGAAGGCCTTCGACGCCGTGGGCCTATTGAACTACCAGACCACGGTCGTGCCGATCCCCAAGTGGAAGGGCGACGTCTTTGCCGAATGGAACGCGGGCATCCATAACCTGCGCCTGTCGGTCCACTATATCGGCAGCTACACCGACCAGCGCACCGCGCCGTTCGCGGCCAACGCCTACAAGGACACCACGGGCGCGTTCGTGACGGTCGCCGCCGGCAAGAAGATCGAGAAGCAGGTCCTGACCGACCTGGCCTATCGCGCCCTTCTGCCGTGGGACACCACCCTGACCCTGGCCATCACCAACCTGTTCGACAAGGACCCGTCCTACGCTCGCCTGGACCTGGGCTACGACCCGTTCACCGGCGATCCGCTGGGCCGCACCTACAAGGTGGGCCTGCGCAAGAAGTTCTAGTTCCTCCGGCCAGTACCTCGAGTGTTGTGGGAACTTGCGGCGCGTCCTCCCCGGGGGCGCGCCGTCTTCTTGCGAAAAGGGATGGCGAGCGCGCGGTCCGGCCTCTAGCGTGCGCGGCGCAACCTGAGGTTTTCGATGCTTCGCGTCCTGTTCCTGATCGCCGGCCTGACGATCGCGTCTCCCGCCCTGGCCGCGTCGTGCGTCGAGGGCGCGGCGGACGCCAAGCCGCTCGAGATGACCAATCCCGATGTGGGGGCGCGGCTCCTGGTGATGCAGGGTCTGTGGACACGGCTGACGGTCGACAAGTTCTACAAGGAAGATCTGGCCAAGATCCGCACCGCCTGCGAACGCGGCGCGTTCGAGGTCGGCGGCAAGACCTACGCCCTGCGCGGCGATAGCAACGATGCGGTGGTGCTGTCCCGCGCGGCCTTGCCCGCCTCGAAGAAGGACCCTCTGGGCTACCTGACGCCGACGCCCGACCTGATCGCCGCCATGACGGCCGGCAAGCCGGGGACGCCGCCGACGATCCTCGGCTACGCCCTGGTCACGGTCGACGGCGATCAACACACGACCTGGCGCGTCTATGACAAGCTGCCGGTCGACGCCGTGCTGCTGACCGACTTCGCCCAGGCCCTGTCGGGCCAACTCCAGCCGCTGATGCGCTGGAAGGGCGGCAAGGTCGAGATCATCGTGCCCAAGCGTTAGGCCGCGCCGCGAGAAGGACGCAGCGGCGGCGCGGAGGACTTGCCAAGCTGGACGGGCTCGGACCTCATGAGTGTTACATTGTAACTCTCTGCGAGATCGCTCCCGATGGCCGCCACGCCGACCCGTCGCCTGCTGCTGAAGTCCGCCGCTTTCGCGGGCCCCGCCCTGGCGGTCGCGCCGGTCATGGCCCAGCCTCTGGTTCTGCGGCCGAATTCGATCCCCGCCGCCGAGCTGCCCAAGCACTACGACGTCACGCCGGGCGTCCATAACCTGGAGGCCGGCTACTGGAGCATGATGCCGCGCGTGGTCGCCGACGAGTATGCGCGGCAGGTCGCGGCGGTGAACAGCGCCAACGCCGTCTGGGCGCGCAATGTGCTGCCGGGCGGCGAGGGCTGGACCACGACCTTCAAGGCCGCCCAGGCCGCCATCGCCCGTCAGATGGGCTGCACGCCCGGCGAGATCGCCGTCACCCGCAGCGGGGCCGACGCCCTGCAGATGCTGATCTGCAACTACAAGCCGCTGAAGCCCGGCGACGCGGTGATCCACTGCGACCTCGACTACGACGCCATGATCGCGGCCATGAGCTGGCTGGGCTCGCACCGGGGCGCCAAGGTCGTGAAGTTCGCCATGCCTGAGCCGGCCACCACCGCCAACATCCTGGCCGCCTACGAGGACGTGCTGAAGAAGACGCCGGAGGCCAAGCTGCTGCTGGTCACCCAGATCTCCAATCGCACCGGCCTGGTGACCCCGGTGCGCGAGATCGTCGCCATGGCCCGGGCGCGGGGCGTCGACACCATCGTCGACGCCGCCCACGGCGTGGCCCTGTTGGACTTCCAGGTCGAGGACCTGGGCGCGGACTTCGTCGGCTGGTCGGTGCACAAGTGGACCTCGGCCCCGCTGGGCACCGGCGCGATGTACATCCGCAAGAGCCGCCTCTCCGACATCGACATCGCCTTCGGCAGCACCGTGCCGGCCGACGACATCAACGCCCGCGTCCCGCCGGGCACGGTGAACTTCCCCGGCGTGGCGACCATCCCGACGGCGGTGGACTTCCACTTCGCGGTCGGCGCGGCGGCCAAGGAAAAGCACATGCGGGCCCTGCGCGACCGCTGGGTGCACGGCGTGGCGGACCTCGCCAATGTCGAGATCGCCGTGCCGGACGATCCGGCCCGCTACTGCGCGATCACCAGTTTCCGCCTCAAGGGCATGGACACCGACGACAAGGCCAAGCTGGTGCAGAAGGTCTTGTTCGAGCGCCACCGCGTCCACACCGTCTGGCGCACGGGCGTCACGAAAGGGCCGGTGATCCGGGTGACGCCAGGCTTCTACAGCACGCCCGAGGACGTCGATGCGTTGGTCAAAGCGCTGCGGGCCGAGCATCGGATGTTCGCTTAAGCCGTCGTGGCGGCGCTGTCACAGTTGATTCAGCCGCTGTTCCGCGAAGGCTTGAGCCGCTGAGCTTCGGGCGGCTCCCTCGCCAACCCAGCTGGATAAAGGTCTGTAGGCCGATCATGACAAATCCATGACGTTCGCGCGTCTGGGTGTCTCGAGAACCCTTTGAAAGGTTTGGAAAAATGTAAATTTGGCTACATGTGGCCCGGCTAGGTCTCGCCCCCTCTCAAGGGGATAAAAATGAAGACCTCTCTCAAGCTGCGCGCCTTCCTCCTCGCCGGCGCCGCCATCCTGGCCGCCCCCGTCGCCGCCTTCGCCGAGACCGCTCCGGCTGAAGCCGTCGCGACCGCCGCCGCCGATCCGGCCGCCAATCCCGCCGACGAAAACACCGCCCTCAGCGACGTCCTGGTCACCGCCACCCGCCGCGAGACCAAGCTGCAGGAAACCCCGATCGCCATCTCGCTGATGGACAACAAGGCGCTGGAAGCGCGCCGCGTCCAAAGCCTGATGGACCTGAACGACGGCGCCATCCCCGGCCTGCGCGTCGCCACCTTCGAGGCCCGCCAGTCGGCCCTGACCATCGGCATCCGCGGCATCGTCCCGCTGGACGCCAACCAGCCCGCCCGCGAGCAGGGCGTCGGCGTCTATATCGACGGCGTCTATCTGGGCCGCCAGCACGGCCTGGGCGCGGCCCTGCTCGACATCGAGCGCATCGAAGTCCTGAAAGGCCCGCAAGGCACGCTGTTCGGCCGCAACACCGAAGGCGGCGCCCTGAACATGGTCACCCGCCAGGCGACCGGCGAGTTCGACCTGCGCCTGAAGGCCGGCGTCGGCAACTACGGCTCGCACAATGCCGAGATGCACCTGAACCTGCCGGCCGTGGGCGACTTCGCCTTCAAGATCGACGCCGCCCTGCAGCGCCAGGACGCCACCACCAAGAACCCGCTGCCCGGCGCGATCGGCTGGAACGCCTATGACCGTCGCGGCCTGCGCGCCCAGGTCCGCTGGCGCCCGACCCAGAACTTCACCGCCGACCTGATCGGCGACATCGGCCAGGACAAGAACACCCCGTTCTACAGCCAGCTGCTGGGCTACAACCCGCTGGGCCTGACCGTCGGTCCGGCCACGGGCACGCTGCCCTCGGGCCAGATCCGTCCGCTGCCGTCGATCGTCATCGCCAGCGACAAGCGCATGAAGATGGCCGACATCGGCGTGCCCCAGCAGTGGAGCGTCGACGACACCAACGGCGTCTCGCTGAACCTGAAGTGGGTCGCCAGCGACAACCTCGAACTGCGCTCGATCACCGCCTATCGTGAAGTCGACGTCGACCAATGGGACAATGCCGGCGGCGCCCACCGCATCCCGGCCTATTCGCCCAACACCAACTTCAGCCGCTACAGCCTGGCGGGCCTGTGGCAGCACCAGTTCAGCCAGGAATTCCAGGCCGTCGGCAGCCTGGACCGCTTGGACTACGTCGCGGGCCTCTACTACTTCACCGAAGACGCCAGCGACGACGCCTCGACCCCCAGCACCAACCGCTGGAACGCCGACGGCACCGGCTACACCATCCTGGATCCGGCCCCGACCATCCGCGGCACCCGCTCGATCGACCGCGCTTCGCGGGCCACGGCCGAGAGCTACGCCGTCTACGGCCAGGCGACCTACACCCCGGCGCTGCTGAACGACAACCTGCACCTGACGGTCGGCGGCCGCTTCACCTGGGACGACAAGAGCGGTGAGCTCTACATCGTCAATAACGTCCGCACGAACCTGACCTTCGCCCAGAAGAACGACCGGTTCGACCCGATGGTCACCCTGGCCTATGACGCGGCCGAGAACGTCCATGTCTATGCCAAGTACTCGACCGGCTATCGCGCCGGCGGCGCCAGCTCGCGCTCGCTGACCTACCGCGCCTTCGGTCCGGAAGAGGTCAAGGCCTACGAGATCGGCGCCAAGACCGACCTGTTCGATCGCCGCGTGCGCCTGAACCTGGCCGCCTACGCCATGGACCGCCAGGGCAGCCAGATCGACTTCAGCCTGGTGACCGTCACGGGGTCCTCGACCCGCAACACGCTGGAGACCATCAACGCCCCGGGCACCACGAAAATCCGCGGCTTTGAAGCCGAGGGCCAGTGGCGCGTGACCGAGGGCCTGACACTGTCGGCGGCCTATGCCTATACCGACACCGAGGTGCCCCCGACCCGCAACCCCTTCAACGGTCAGCTGCAGCCGGTGTTCATCGTCTTCACGCCGAAGAACGCGGGCAGTGTCTCGGCCGACTACGAGGCGCCGCTGTGGGGCGCGACGTTCCAGGCCCACCTGGACGCCAACTACTCGGACGCCACCCAGACCTTCGACCAGACCGACGTGAAGGCCGACAAGTCTTTCATCATGAATGCCCGCGTCGGGCTGGCCGACATGCAGCTGAAGGAGGGCGGCCCGCGCATGGCGCTGTCGCTGTGGTCGCGCAACCTGCTGGACGCCGACTTCGTCTACCGCCGCGACCCGGCCAACCGGGCGACGCTGGGCGACTACGGCAACCTCAACGCCCCGCGCACCTACGGCGTCGAGCTGTCGGTTCGCTACTAAGCGCTAAAGGCTTCACGCCCGTCGGACGAACCCGGCGGGCGTGAGGTTCAGCTGGCGCAGGTTCACGCCCATCTCGGTCTTGAACCGGGCGTTGGCGGCGTCGCCCAGGCGGCGGGCCAGGTCGCGGTCGCCGCGCTTCATGGCGTCCAAATAGGCCGCGTGCTGCAGCAGGAAGTTCAGCATCAAGGTCTCGGCCATCTCCTGCCGCTGGGCCGAGTTCAGGCGGGTGTAGGCGGGATTGTCGGCGATCATGCCGCGCACCTGCCGCAAGGCGCCCTGGGCCTGGGCGCGATTATTGTCGGCCCCATTGGCCATCACCCAGTTCAGCACCCAATAGCCGGCCAGGGCGTCAGCGACATCGCCCGCACGCAGGCCGTCGCCGCCGACGATGCCGGCCCAACTCTTCACCGGATCGCCGGTGCTCAGGATCCCTGCAATCCTCCGTTCGGCCTCAGGTCCGGACTGCCGCCCGACCCAGTCGGCGAACTGCCGCCGCACCCGCTGGCTGACGGCCGGGGAGGGCGCATAGGCGGTGGTCGTGGGCTTCGCCTTCGGGCGAGCCGGCGCGTTGGAACGCCCTGAATTGATCGCCGCCTCGACCCGCTGCTGGTTCAGGATGGAGTTGAGCTCGAAGCCCTGCGGCAGCACCGTGGGCATGTCCTGGGCGGCGGCGGGGATCGGCGCGGCGAGCAGGGCGGCGGCCAGCAGCACGCGCGCGAAACGGGTCGGCATCGGAGGCTCCCTTCCTAGGCGCCTGCGCTAACGCCCTGGGTTGAGGAAGGCTCCCGCCGAACTAGAGGTAATCCAGCAGGCTCGGCGGCCCGGCCAGCGAGCCATCCGCATTGAACATCTGGGCCAGCTTGTCGCGCGAGGCCTGCAGTTCGACCATCTTGCCGTAGACCGCCGGGGTCCAGCCCGAGGCTTGGCGTTCCTCGGTGGTCATGCCGGCGTAGCGGGTGATCATCGCCTTGCCGAAACCGCCTTCGTCCTCGCTGGTCGCGCTGTAGCTGGCCTTGATGGCGTCGCTGTCGCGCTGGCGGATCTCGGCCTTGGCCTGGGCGATCTCGTGGCCCGAGAACTGCTCGTCCTTGTTCAGCGCGATGGCCGATAGCGAGCGGTCGTCGAAGCGGCGGAAGTCGATCTCGCCGCTGCTGGAGTCCTTGGCCGCCTCGGGGGCGAAGGCCAGCTCGTACTGCTTGTCCAGCGCGGTGCGGACGTCGCCGGCGACCTTGCCGAAGTCTCGGGTCTTGGCCCCGGCCACGGCGCTGCCGGTTTCCTTCATGTAGGCGGCGACGCTGTCGCCCTCGATGCCGGCCGGCGCCAGGCCCGGACGGGTGATGGCCTGCTTGCGGCCCTCGACCAGGGCTTCGCGCTCGGCGGTCCAGGCGGCCGAGCCCTTCTCCTCGGGACCGGCGGCGTCCAGCTGGTCCAGAGCGGTCTGGTACAGGCTGGCATAGTCGCCGGTCAGTCGCGCCTGGGCGGCGGGGCCGGCCAGGGCGGTGTCGTGCTGGCCCTTCAGGGCCAGGGCCGCGACCACCTGCTGGTCCATCGGGAACTGGCCGCCGCGATTGCTGGCGACGGCATAGAGCGTGCGGCGGTCCAGGCTGGTGACGTCGATCGTCGCGTCGCCGTCCTTCAGCGCGCTGGAGGTCTTGGCGGCCTTGAGCAAGCTGGCGATCTGGGCGCGGGCCTCGGCGACGACGGCGTCAGTGGTGCGCGAGTCGGTCTGGGCTTTCAGCGCGGCCTGGGCGGCGGCCGACAGGGTGACATTGACCGCCGGCGTGTTGATCGTCGGGCTTTGGTCGCGCGTCTGGCCATAGCCGGTCGACTGGTTGGCGCGCTGCGTCGCCGTCTGCCCGGCGGTCAGGCCGGGCGCATAGGTCGGCGAATACGGGTTGATCGTCGTCATGGCGCGGACGGAACTCGAAGCGAATCAGACGCTTGACGATACCAGCCGCCCCCAGGGCAGGGCCACCCTATGGTTAATAGGTCGCAACCTTTACGCCAAAACCCCGGTCAGCAGGGGCTTGGCGAACAGGCCGGCGGCCTCGTCGCGCTCCAGGCCGGGCACCCACGCGCCCAGCGAGGCGGCGGCGTTCAGCATCGAGTTGATCATGTGGGCGGCGATGGCGGGATCGATCGGGCGGATCGAGCCGTCGGCGATGCCGTCCGAGATGATCGAGCCGAACCGCTGCCAGCCGCGCGCATACCCGTCGGCCATGTCGTGGCGCAGGGTGTCGGGCAGGGCGCCCATCGACGAGGCCCGCAGCAGCGGTCCGTGCTCGGACAACTGGTAGCTGGCCAGGCCCGCGGCTGTGGACGTCAGCTGGGTCCAGCTGTCGGCCTCCAGCGAACGAGCGTCCAGCTGCGAGCGGCGGGTGACGGTGAAGGTGCGCTCGAAGCACTCGGACACCAGGGCGTCCTTGTCTTCGTGGTGGTGGTAGAACGAGCCCTTGGTCACGTTCAGCGCCGCCGAGATGTCCTCGACCGAGGCGCCGCGATAGCCGCGCTGGTTGATCAGGCGGGTGGCGGCGACCAGGAAGGTCTCGCGCCATTCCAGGCCTTCCGGCGACAGCGGGGTCGGATCGGGCAGGGCTTGCGGGGCCCAGGCGCGGCCGCCGGCGGGCAGGCCGTTCAGCAGGATGTCGCCCAGGCGGTCGCGCACGCGGCCATAGTCCTCGACGTCGTAGCGGCGCAGCCAGGTGCCCGACCAGAACACCTGCTCCATCAGGAGGTGGGCGCGGGCGTTGCGCTGGCGCTTGTCCAGGTGGGCCAGGGACGGATCGTCGAAGAAGCTGCGCACCCGGCGGAAGAGGTCGTTGAAGGCGCTGACCACCGAACCACGCAGGGGCTCCTTCAGCGCCTTGATCTCGGCGAAGCTGGTCAGGGGCGTGGCCTCGCCCAGGCGGACGCGGCGGTTCAGGTCGAGATACAGGTCCAGGAATTTCAGGATGCGCGCGGCCGGGGTCGTCTCGGCGGCGGCCTCGCCGACCATGGCCTCGAAACGCTCCAGCCCGCGCATGAAGCAGGCGGCGGCCAGGTCGTCCTTCTTGCGGTAGTAGTAGGTGACGCTGGTGGTGTTCAGGCCGACCTTGGCGGCGACGTCGGCCAGGGTCATGCCGCGCACGCCCTGACGGTTCAGGATCGCCGTGGCGGCCGCCAGGATCGTCTCCTTCTTGCGGGCATAGCGCGCTGTCGCCGCCCCCGCGATCCGACCGTCATCCATCGTCACCAACCCCAAGAAACCCGTCCTTCGCCGGTTGCGCCAGTCGTTGGACGATCGGGTCCAATTTAGGCGCGGGGAGGGCCATCTTAAAGGGCGGCTCCGTCCGTCTGGGGACAATAGGCGCCCCGTACAGCCGGGGTTTGTCAGGAATGTTGCAGTCCAACCCATTTTCTGAGCGCCGCGACGGTGGTTGGACCTGTCGGAAAACGTTGTTTCGACCTCCGCGCGAACTGTGACTAGATGGGGCCATCGGGGCGGGCGCTGGATTCCTTATCAAGGAGCGTTCGCGAAAATGACGGTAGTTGAAGGCGGATCGGCGGGGACCGGTCTGGTCGCAAGGATCAAGGGCATCCTCATCTCTCCCGCCACGGAATGGGAGAAGATCGAGCGGGAGCCCGCCAGCATCGGCGGCCTGTTTGCGGGTTATGTCTGCATCCTGGCGGCCATTCCGGCCGTCGCCGGGCTGATCGGCGGGCAGGTGTTCGGCATCGGCGTGCCTGGCCTGTCGTTCAAGCCCGGCCTGGGCGCGGCGATCTCGCTGGCGGTGGTCGGCTATCTGGGCTCGCTGATCCTGACGGCCGTGCTGGGCCTGATCATCGACGCCCTGGCCCCCAGCTTCGGGGCCGAGAAGAACCGCGTGCAGGCCTTCAAAGTCGCGGCCTATTCAGGCACCGCCGGCTGGGTAGCGGGCGTGTTCCAGGTTATGCCGATGCTGGGCATCCTGGCGCTGCTGGGCAGCCTGTACGGCTGCTACCTGCTCTATCTGGGCCTGCCGCGCGTGATGAAGGCGCCGGCCGAGAAGGCCACCGGCTATGCGGTCGTCACCATCATCGTGGCCATCGTGGTCTCGCTCGTCATCGGCGTGGTCACCACCGCGATCGGCGGCGTGGCCGGCCTGTCGGGCCTGGGCGCAATGAGCCATGCCGACAAGGCCTCGGGCACGGTCGAGATCAACGGCAACAAGGTGGATCTTGGCCGCATGGAGGCCGCCGCCAAGCGGGCCGAGGAGCTGTCGAAGAACCCCGGCAAGGCCGCTTCGCCTGAAGCGCTGAAGGCCCTGCTGCCCGCCAGCGCCGCCGGCTTCAACCGCGCCAACGTCGAGACCACGTCCAGCGGCACGGACCAGGCCCAGATCGTGGTGGCCACCGGCCAGTACGAGAAGGCCGGCGGCGGCTCGTTCCGCCTGACCATCACCGACCTTGGTCCAGTGGCGGGTCTCACCGCGTTGGCGGCGGGTATGGGCGGTCACGCCACCCGCGAGACGGCCGATGAGTACGAGAAGACCACCACGGTCGATGGCCGCCTGACCACCGAGCAGTGGAACCGCCAGAGCAACTCCGGGAAATATTCGGTGGTGGTCGGCGACCGCTTCGCGATCGAGGCCGATGGTTCGGCGGGGAGCGTGGATGAGCTGAAGCAGGCCGTGCGCGCGGTGGACGCGGGTCGGCTGGAGGCGATGGCGAAGTAGGGCAGTGGGGCCGCCCTCGTCCTTCGACAAGCTCAGGATGAGGGCTACTTTTGGCGGTTCACTAGAAACCTCACCCTGAGCTTGTCGAAGGGCGGGGTTTCGGGCCCTCGGCCTACGACGCCTTGCGCGTCCCCGACCGTTCCGCCGTCAGGGCCCGGGCGATGGCTTGGGTCAGGGCGGCGGGGGAGAGGGGCTTGGCGATGGCGCCGTCCATGCCGGCGGCCAGGTAGGCGGCCTGCTGGTGGGCCATGGCGTTGGCGGTCATGGCCAGGATCGGCACGGCGCCGGCCGGGCCCTTGAGGGCGCGGATGCGGTGGGTGGCCTCGACGCCGTCCATGCCGGGCATCTGGATGTCCATCAGGATCAGGTCGAAGCCCCCGCGCGTGGCGGCCGCCACGCCCAGGACGCCGTCCTCGGCCGTGTCGATCCGCGCGCCCAGGGCCTCCAGCATGCGGCCGGCGATCAGGCGGTTGGTGGCGTTGTCCTCGACCAGCAGCACCCGCAGGCCGGCGAACAGCGGGGCGTCGGGCTCATCGGTCTCGCTGGCCCCCTGTCCGAGATGGGGGGGCGCGCAGGCCTCGGCCTCCAGGTCCAGCCAGAAGGTCGAGCCCTTGCCCAGTTCGCTCGAGAACCCGACCTCGCCGCCCATCATCTCGGCCAGGCGTCGGCAGATGGCCAGGCCCAGGCCCGAGCCGCCGAAGCGCCGGGTGGTCGAACCGTCGCCCTGGCTGAAGCGCTCGAACAGCTGGTGGCCGGCTTCCTCGCCGATGCCGACGCCGGTGTCCTGGATCTCGAAGCGCAGGCGGGCGCGGTCACCGTCGCGATGACCTGAGAGTCGCGCCACGACGCCGCCCTCCAGGGTGAACTTCACGGCGTTGCCCAAGAGGTTGAACAGCGCTTGGCGCAGGCGCAGCGGATCGGTGGCGACCCAGCCCAGATCCCCCGGCGCTTCGACGCGCAGGTAAAGGCCCTTGGCTTCCGCCTGGGGCCGCAGCATGTCGGCCACCCCGGCCAGCAGGTCGGCGGGCTCGACCGGTTCGGTGGTCAGCTCCAGCTTGCCGGCCTCGATCTTCGAGAAGTCGATAATGTCGTTCAGCAGCTCCGACAGCATCTCGCCGCAGCCCAGGGCCTCGTTCAACAGGCGGCGGCCGTCGTCGGTCAGGCTCTCGTTCTTCAACAGGTGCAGCACGCCCAGCACCCCGTTCATCGGTGTGCGGATCTCGTGGCTCATATTGGCCAGGAACTGGCTCTTGGCCTCGGCCGCGCCCAGGGCCGCATCGCGGGCCTCCACCAGCTCGGTGACGTTCTGGCTGATGCCGATCACGTCCCACGCGTCAGGACTGGAGCCGCGCACCCCGCGCCAGGCGCAGTGCATGTGGGCCCATTGGCGGGTGGCTGGATCCAGGTACCGATAGTCGATCTCGACATGCTCGCCGCGCCGCAGGGTCTTGGAGAAGGCCCCCCAGACGCGCTCGCGGTCGTCCTCGTGGATCGACATCGTCATCTCGGTGACGGTCATGATCCGCACCCCGCCCTGGGGCGAGCTGGGGGTGGGGATGTCCTGGTCGAAGACGTAGACGCCCTTGCGCGGATTGAACCGCCAGACATAGACGCCGGCGGCGGTGCGCAGCAGTTCGTTGGAACGTTCGGTCTGTTGGCGGGCGATCTCGTGGGCGCGGTCCTCGCTGAAGTCCTGGAAGACGATCAGCAGGCCGCCGCCCTCCAAGACCTTCGACTGCGAGCGCACCCACAGCCAGCCGCCGCCCTTGCGGGCCAGACGGTGTTGCGAGCGGGCATGGCCGACCGCGCGCAGGGCGTCGGCGATCGCGTAGATCACCTCGGTGTCGTGCAGGTGGAAGAAGTCGCGGATCGGGCGGCCCAGGGTGTCCTCCGGCGTCCAGCCGGTCAGGTCGGTCCAGGCCGGATTCACACGGATGATCGCGTCGTCCTGGAGGACGACGAACATGTCGAGGCTGCTCTGGAAAAACCAGTCGGCAGCCGCGGCTTCGATTCTGGAGGCAGCCTCGGTATCCAAGTGCTTGCCCATCCCGTTTCCCTCGTTTTCAATCGGTATCGCAGGATCGGGTAAAGTTTACGTTGCGGCATAACGTCCGAACGCGAGTCCTGATCCAGGCCAATGAAAGTCGTCATCAAGGGGAGAGCAGGGCGTTGAGTAAGCCAGAAGCCGTTGGACTGTCGTCGGATCGACTTAACCGCATCGAGACCTTCCTCAAGGGAAAGTATATCGACACCGGTAAACTGCCCTGCGCCCTGACCCAGGTCTGGCGACGCGGGAAGTTGGCCTACACGTCGGTGCTGGGCAGCGCCGATGTCGAGCGCGGCAAGCCGCTGGCGGCCGACAGCCTGTTCCGCATCTACTCGATGACCAAGCCGATCACCAGCATCGCCTTCATGATGCTGGTCGAGGAGGGGCTGGTGTCGCTGGATGACCCGGTGCACCGCTTCATCCCGGCCTGGCGCGACCAGGGCGTGTTCGTGGCCGGCGTGCAGGGCGCCTTCCAGACCAAACGCACCGCCGAGCCGATGCGGATGCTGGACCTGCTGCGGCACACCTCTGGGCTCACCTACGGCTTCCAGAACCGCACCAATATCGACGCGGCCTATCGCAAGCTGAAGCTGGACGGCATCGACAGTGAGGGCGGGCTGCAGGGCTATGTTGATGCTCTGGGTACGGTGCCGCTGGAGTTCTCGCCGGGCGAGGCTTGGAACTATTCGGTCTCGACCGACGTGCTGGGTTATCTGGTCGAGAAGATCTCGGGGATGCCGTTCGACGTCTTCCTGAAGACCCGCATCTTCGATCCGCTGAAGATGGTCGATACAGGCTTTTTCGTGCCGGAAGGCCAGCGGTCGCGCTTCACCGCCTGCTACGCCCTGACCCCGTCGGGCAAGGTGGTGCTGCAGGACGACCCGGAAAAGAGCCGCTTCCTCAGCGACCCGATGGTGAAGTCGGGCGGCGGCGGGCTGGTCTCGACCGCAGACGACTACATGCGCTTCTGCCGCATGTTGCTGAACGGCGGCGAGCTGGACGGCGTGCGCCTGCTCAGCCCCAAGACCATCAAGCTGATGACCATGAACCACCTGCCGGGCGGCAAGGAGCTGGTCCACCTGTCAAAGTCGCTGTTCAGCGAGGCGGTGTTCGAGGGGCTGGGCTTTGGCCTGGGCTTCGCGGTGACCATCGACCAGGCCCGGACCAAGAACCTGGGTTCGCTGGGCGAATACTTCTGGGGCGGCATGGCCTCGACCGCGTTCTGGATCGATCCGGTCGAGGACCTGGCGGTGGTGTTCATGACCCAGCTGATGCCCTCGACCGCCTATCCGATCCGGCGGGAATTGCGGACCCTGGTCTATTCGGCCTTCACGGAAAGCGCAGCCTGAGACGTAAAGAAACGGCGCGGGATGCCCTCCCGCGCCGAGTTGCGCTTTACCAAAGTCCGACGCATTGCGAGCAATACGTCACGCTCGCGGAATCCACCGACTTCGAAACGTCAGGACGCGTGCAAGTCGCGCCCAAAGCCCATGACTTTCCGCGAACGCCCTCCCCAGTGCGGGTCATTCTCTCTGGAATTCAGGCAAATGCGGCGCCCGAGCATCCCTCGGCGGCGCATCCGCTGCCACGGATGACCTCGACTGAAACTAACGTTTCGAATTTGGAGTATGCGTTTGAAGTCGTCAACACGACTTGCCCGAGAAACAGGCGCCGCCACGGAGGTCTGGACATCTTCGCGTGAGCGTGCAGGCTGGCTTCAAACAATCGTTCAAACGAAAAGCAGGGTCGAAACGCCATGGCCGCGATCAACGCCGTCACCGATCTTTCCGTCGAAGGCGACATCGGCGTCGTCACGCTGAACTCGCCGCCGGTCAACGCGCTGTCGGCCGCTGTCCGCGAAGGCTTGAAGGGCGCGTTCGACGCCGCCATCGCCGATCCGGCCGTGCAGGCGATCGTGCTGATCTGCGAGGGCAAGACCTTCATCGCCGGCGCCGACATCACCGAGTTCGGCAAGGCCATGACCGGCCCCAGCTTGCAGGACGTCCAGAACGTCATCGAGAATTCGCCCAAGCCCGTGGTCGCGGCGATCCACGGCACGGTGCTGGGCGGCGGCCTGGAAGTGGCGCTGGTCGCCCACTACCGCGTCGCCGTGCCCTCTGCGAAGGCCGGCCTGCCAGAAGTGAACATCGGCCTGCTGCCCGGCGCCGGCGGCACCCAGCGCCTGCCGCGCATCGTCGGCGTCGAGAAGGCGCTGGAGATGGTGACCAGCGGCCAGCACGTGCCGGCCAAGGCGGCTCTTGCGATGGGCCTGTTCGACTCGCTGGTCGAGGAAGGCGCGCTGCGCGACGGGGCCATCGCCTTCGCCCGTGTGGTGCTGGCCGAGGACCGGCCGCTGAACAAGGTCCGCGAGCTGAACGACAAGGTCGAGGCCGCCCGCGGCAAGCCCGAGATCTTCGCCGACTTCCGCAAGGCCAACGCCAAGAAGTTCCGCGGCTTCATGGCCCCGGAGAACAACATCAAGTGTATCGAGGCGGCGGTGAACCTGCCCTTCGAGGAAGGCCTGAAGGAAGAACGCCGCCTGTTCATGGAGCTGATGACCGGCACTCAGTCGGCTGCCCAGCGCTATGTGTTCTTCGCCGAACGCCAGGCCGCCAAGATCCCCGACGTGCCGGACGACACCCCGCTGATCCCGGTCAAGAAGGTCGGCGTCATCGGCGCCGGCACCATGGGCGGCGGCATCTCGATGAACTTCCTCAACGCCGGCATCCCGGTGACGATCATCGAGGCGAAACAGGAGAACCTCGACCGTGGCGTCGGCGTCATCCGCAAGAACTACGAGAACACCGCCAAGAAGGGCCGCTTGACCCAGGACGACGTCGAAAAGCGCATGGGCCTGCTGACGCCGTCGATGAACCTGGAGGACCTGGCCGACTGCGACCTGATCATCGAGGCCGTGTTCGAGCTGATGGAGATCAAGAAGGAGGTCTTCGGCAAGCTGGACAAGATCGCCAAGCCCGGCGCGATCCTGGCCTCGAACACCTCGTACCTGGACATCGACGTGATCGCCGCCTCGACCAGCCGGCCCGAGAGCGTGATCGGCCTGCACTTCTTCTCGCCGGCCAATGTCATGCGCCTGCTGGAGATCGTGCGCGGGGCCAAGACCGACAAGTCGGTGATCGCCACGTCGATGCAGATCGGCAAGAAGATCGGCAAGGTCGCGGTGCTGGTCGGCAACTGCCACGGCTTTGTCGGCAACCGCATGTTGGCCCAGCGCCAGCGCGAGGCCCAGAAGCTGATCCTGGAAGGCGCCATGCCCTGGGACGTCGACCGGGTGCTCTACGACTTCGGCCTGCCGATGGGGCCGTTCGCGATGAGCGACCTGGCCGGTCTCGACATCGGCTGGGACCCGGCCAAGACCTCGTCGTCCACCGTGCGCGAAGTGCTCTGCGAGATGGACCGTCGCGGCCAGAAGAACGGCAAGGGCTTCTACGACTACGACGAGAACCGTAACGCCAAGCCCAGCGCCGAAGTCGAGCAGGTGATCCGCGACTTCGCCGAGAAACGCCAGATCCAGCGCCGCGAGATCAGCGACCAGGAGATTCTGGAGCGCTGCCTGTATCCGATGGTCAACGAGGGCGCGAAGATCCTGGAAGAGGGCAAGGCCATCCGGGCGTCCGACATCGATATCGTCTGGATCAACGGCTACGGCTGGCCGGTGTATCGCGGCGGCCCGATGTTCTGGGGTGAGCTGGTCGGCCTGGACAAGATCCTGGCCAAGATGCGCGAGTTCCACGAGACGCTGGGCGAGGACTTCAAGCCGTCGGCGCTGCTGGAGCGGCTGGTCGCCGAGGGTAAGGGGTTCAAGGACGCTTAAACTTCTCCCTCCCCCTTGATGGGGGAGGGGCAGGGGTGGGGGTGACTACGGCGATCGATGCCGCGCCCTCACGTCCGACGCTGTCACCCCATCCCCAACCCTTCCCCATCAAAGGGGAAGGGAGGAGTAGTTGAATGACCACCATCGCCGCCATGATGTCCGCCGACTACGGCACGCTCGGCGACATCCTGCGCGTTCGCGCCCAGGAAGGCCCCAACCATCCGGCCGTGATCATGGAGACCGGCGAGGCGGTGACCTACGCCCAGTTCGACGCCCTGGTCGACCGCGCCGCCGCCGCCTTGCAGCGTGATGGCGTGAACCCCGGCGAGGCGATCGCCGTCTGCGCCCTGTCGTCGATCCCCTATGCGGCGCTGTTCCTGGGCGGTCTCCGCGCGGGCGTCGCGGTCGCCCCGATCGCGCCGTCGTCGACTCCCGACGCCATCGCCGGCATGGTCGCCGACTGCGGGGCCAAGCTGTTCTTCCTCGACGCCGGCGTGGCCGAGGCGCAGAAGCCCGCGCCGATCCCGGTCCGCCAGATCGACCTGGACCGCGACTTCGACGCCTGGCTGGCCCCGCTGGACGCCCAGCCCGCCCCGGTCACGATCGGCCCCGAGCACCCCTTCAACATCATCTATTCCAGCGGCACCACCGGCACGCCCAAGGGCATCGTCCAGTCGCACGGCATGCGCTGGAAGCACGTCTTCCGAGGCGACGCGGTCGGCTACGGCCCCACGGCGGTGAGCGTGCTGTCGACCCCGCTCTATTCCAACACCACCTTGGTCTGCTTCTTCCCGACCCTGGCCGGCGGCGGCACCGTCGTGCTGATGAAGAAGTTCGACGCCGGCAAGTACCTGGCGCTCGCCCAGCAGCACCGCATGACCCACACCATGCTGGTGCCGGTGCAGTACCGCCGCCTGATGGAGCGGCCCGACTTCGGCGACTACGACCTCTCCAGCACGCACCTGAAGTTCTGCACCAGCGCCCCGTTCGCGCCCGAGCTGAAGGCCCAGGTGCTGCGACGCTGGCCCGGCGGCCTGGTCGAGTATTTCGGCATGACCGAGGGCGGGGGCACTTGCATCCTCATCGCCCACGAGCATCCCGACAAGCTGCATACGGTCGGCCAGCCCGCGCCGGGCCACGACATCCGCCTGATCGACGAGGACGGCGTCCAGGTTGGTCCGGGCGTGGTCGGCGAGATCGTCGGTCGCTCGGCCGCGACCATGAACGGCTATCATGGCCGCCCGGACAAGACCGCCGAGGCGATCTGGACCTCGCCCGAGGGCTGGACCTTCATCCGCACGGGCGACGTGGGCCGCTTCGACGAGGACGGCTTCCTGACCCTGATGGATCGCAAGAAGGACATGATCATCAGCGGCGGCTTCAACATCTATCCGTCCGACCTGGAGGCGGTGCTGGTCCAGCACCCGGCCGTGGTCGAGGCGGCGGTAGTGGGGGTGCCTTCGGCCGAGTGGGGCGAGACCCCGGTGGCCTTCGTGGCGATTCGGGGCGCCACGGATTCGGAAGAAATCCGGGCCTTCGTGAACGGCCAGGTCGGCAAGACCCAGCGGCTGGCGGACGTCCGTGTCGTCGAAAGCCTGCCAAGAAGCCATATCGGCAAGGTTTTGAAGCGCGAACTGCGAGACTCATGGCAAGTTTCGCCTAGCGCATAGACTTTTTTGCCGCGACCGCGCGCCACATTAGGCCAAGCGGAATCGATGAATACGGTTGCTTAACCATATGGTGCGGCCATTGCGGTCGCCCGGTTCGTCGTGGATTGCGTCTGAAATGCTCCCGAAGCCCGTCGCCGCTCAGCTCAACGCCCTCCAGCAGAGGGCGTTTGTCCGCGCATCTGGCGCGCCGATCGATTTCGACGCGGTCGCCGCCGCCCTCGGCGTCGCGGGCCACAGCTCGGACCTCGATCAGCGCCTGGCCGCCCGCTTCGCTCGTCCCGTCGCGCTTCGTTCGTTCGCCGATCGTGTCGAGGCCACCACCGCCGCGCTGAAGGCGCTGGGCGTGCGGGAAGGCGGCGTCTGCGTCGTCTCGGCCCTGGCCGATCCCGAGACCCTGGCCGGCGTCGCTGCCGCGGGCCTGAAGGCCTGGCTGGTCGATGTCGATCCGTTCAGCGCCATGTTCGACACCAATCACCTGCGTGAGCGCCTGCCCGATGCGCCCGGTCCGCTGGAGGTCATTGTTCCCGCCGCCGCCCACGGCCGCGCCCCCGACATGCGCGCCTGGGCCGCCTTCCGCGCTGAGACCGGCCTGCCGATCCTGGTCGACGCCGCCGGCGCTTTCGACGTGGTGATCGAGGCGCCGGTTCCGGTTCTCGTGGGCCTCCCCGGTGGGGCGGGCGTCTTCGTCGCCTGCGAGGACGCCACGGTCATCAACGACATCGAGGCGCAAGCCTTTAGCGGCGACGACGGCCTGGCCGCCTGGCCGGGCCTGCGCCAGCGCCTGTGCGGCACGGCCCAGCAGCTGCGCGTCCTGCTGCTGGACAGCGGCGTCGGTTTCCAGCCGGGCTGGGGCATGAGCTGGATCTCGCAGACCTGCGCGCTGAGCCTGCCGACCGACGACGCCGGCGCCGTGGCCTGGAAGCTCCAGGCCGCCGGCATCCAGGCCAGCTGCTCGGTCCGCGATCGCTCGCTGGCCACCGATGACACCCCGATCGCCGACCACCTGGCGGCCTCGACCGTGGTCATCGCCCTGGATCCGAACCTCGACATCGAGGGCCTGGACCGCCTGTGCGACGCCCTGCGCGACGCGGTGGCCTAGAGCCGCGCCGCGACTTGGCCTAATCATCGGCGCGTCGTTTCACGCCGAAGGTTCCGATGGCCGAAGAGTTTCCCCTGACCCTCGATTGGGGTTTCGAGCTGCCGGACGAGGTGTTCGCGCTGTCCGAGGAAGAGCAGGCCGAGCAGGTCCGCTACAACGACGACCTGTGCGAGTGGGGCGATCGTTTCTTCATCCGCTGCATCCTGCCCACGCCGTTGAAGGATCAGGACGACTATTTCGGCTGGGGCGCCTGGGCCGAGGTCGAGGCCGAGGTCTTCGAGCGCTACCTCGAACTCTACGAAGAGGACGGCCGCGAAGAGCCGCCGCATCCGGCCAAGCTGGCCAATCGCCTGGCGCCCTATCCCGGCACGACGCTGGGCACCCGCGTCCTGATCCAGTTCCAGACCCCGGACGAGCGCCCGACCCTGGCCCTGCTCGAAAGCGACAAGAGCCGCCTGGCCCAGGAGCAACGCGACGGCATCGACGCCGCCCGGCACCGTGAAATTCTCGAAGTCTCCGGCGCCTAAAGCCAGCCGGCCTTCTTGAACCGCCGGTACAGCAGGCCGCAGATCACCACGATCCCGGCCAGCACGCCGTAGTATCCGTATTCCCACTTCAGCTCGGGCATGTGCTCGAAGTTCATGCCGTAGATGCCGGCCACCGCTGTCGGGACGGCCAGGATGGCGGCCCAGGCGGCCAGTTGGCGAGTGATCACGCCCTGGCGCTGCTGTTCCAGCAGGCTGCTGATTTCGAAGACCGAGGTCAGCACTTCGCGCAGGCCGTCGACCAGGATCTCGGTGCGCTGGATGTGGTCGCGCACGTCGCGGAAATAGGCCCGCACGTCGTTGTCGATGCAGGGCAGGTCGTGGTGCTCCAGCGCGCTAACCACCTGAGTCATCGGGCCCAGCAGCTTCTTGAACTTCATCAGCGCCCGGCGAAGATTGAAGATGCGAGCGATCTCGGCGCGAGTCAGGAAGGCGTCCAGCGTGCGGCGCTCGAACGTCTGCAGCTCTTCCTCGATGGCGTCGACGATCGGCATGTAGCCGTCGACGATGAAGTCCAGCACGGCGTGCAGCACATAGTCGACGCCCTTGGCCAGCAGGGCGGGCGTGGCCTCCAGCTGGGCGCGCAGCTCGGTGTGGGCCCGGGCCGAGCCGTGGCGGACGGTGATCAGGTGGCGGCGGCCGACAAAGAAGTCGGTCTCGCCATAGTCGATGTGGTCGTTGGCGAAGTGGGCGGTCTTGGCGACGACGAACAGGTGCTCGCCGTAGACGTCGACCTTGGGCGTCTGGCGGGCGTTCAGCGCGTCCTCGACCGCCAGCGGATGCAGGTGGAAGGTCTGCTGCAGAACGCGCAGCTCGGCCTCGCTGGGCTCGACGAGGCCGATCCAGACAAACTCGTCGCCTTGGGGCGTCAGGCTCGCGGGATCGTCCAGGCTGAGCGCGCGGACGACCTTGCCGTCGACATAGGCGTTGGCGGCGACGACGGTCACAGGACTAGTGGGCCGCCGCGTAGGCCTCGACCTGGGCCACCCGCTGGGCCTTTTCGGCCTCGCTCAGGAATGAGCCGGTGAAGCTGTTTTTGGCCAGGGTGACGATGTCCTCGCGCGTGAGACCGATCGCGCCGGCGGTGGCCAGGTAGTTCTCCAGCAGATAGCCGCCGAAATAGGCCGGGTCGTCGGAGTTCACCGTCGCCTTCAGGCCCAGGTTCAGCATGGTCTTCAGCGGGTGGACGTCCAGGCTGGGCACGCCGCACAGCTTCAGGTTCGACAGCGGGCAGACGGTCAGGGTCGTGCCGTCCTTCACGAGGCGCGCGGTCAGGGCCTCGTCCTCCAGGGCGCGATTACCGTGGTCGATGCGGTCGACCTTCACCAAGTCGATGGCTTCCCAGACATAGGCCGGCGGGCCTTCCTCGCCGGCGTGGGCCACGACCTTGAGGCCAAGGTCGCGCGAGGCCTGCATGACGCGAGCGAACTTGGCCGGCGGGTGGCCGACCTCGGAGCTGTCCAGGCCGACGCCGGCCAGGTCCGACAGCCAGGGCTTGGCCTGTTCCAGGGTCTCGAAGGCGCTCTCTTCCGACAGGTGGCGCAGGAAGCAGAGGATCAGTTTGGAGGTGACGCCCAGGGTCTCTTCGGCTTCCTTCATGCCGGCCAGCAGGCCCTTCATCACCACGTCGAAGGCGATCCCGCGATCGGTGTGGGTCTGCGGATCGAAGAAGATCTCGGCATGCGTGCCGCCGTCGGCCGCCAGGCGCTTGAAATAGGCCAGGGCCAGGTCCCTGAAGTCCGCCTCGGTGATCAGCACGCCCGCGCCCTGGTAATAGATGTCCAGGAAGTCCTGCAGGTTCGAGAAGGCGTAGGCCGCGCGGATCTCGTCGACCGAGGCGAAGGGCAGGGTGATCCCGTTGCGCTGGGCCAGCTCGAACATCAGCTCGGGTTCGAGGCTGCCCTCGATGTGCATGTGCAGTTCGGCCTTGGGCAGGCCCCTAACAAACTCGGCAAAGGCGAATTGGGCGAAGGCGGTGTCGGTCATGCGGTTTTATGCGCGCGAGGGCGGGCGCCGATCAACCGCGATCGCTGAAATCCTCTGGAAATGCCGTGTGGCGCCGGTTAAGCCGGCGGCATGTCGATGACCGTCTCTCAGAAACTGTTGCCCGGCGTGCCGCTGGTGGAATCGATGCTGTTCGCGGCCTCGCTGGACCAGATGGGCCTGTCCAACAGCGAGCGCGACGTCGCCATCCAGCTGAACGAGAAGGGCTTCGCGGTCTTCGACTTCCCGGACGAGGACCTGGCCGCGCGCATCGAGCGCATCAAGGCCGACCTGACCCCGCAATACGACTTCGACCGCTGGCGGGCCGAGGGCTGGGCGGCCAATGACGGCCTGCGGGTGCAGGACGCCTGGCGCACCCACGAAGACGTCCGCGCCATCGCCGCCAACGAGGCGGTGCTGGCGCTGCTGTCCAAGCTCTATGGCCGCCGCGCCTTTCCGTTCCAGACCTTGAACTTCCCGGTCGGGACGCAGCAGCACGTCCACTCGGACTCGATCCACTTCTCCAGCGTGCCCGAGCGCTTCATGTGCGGCGTGTGGCTGGCCCTGGAGGACATCCACGAGGACGCCGGCCCGCTCGTTTATTATCCGGGCTCGCACAAGTGGCCGATCCTCTACAACGACGCGATCGGCAAGGTGGCGGGCACGGAAGCCGCCGAGTTCGCCCAGCCGCCGTTCGAGGAAGCCTGGCGGGCGCTGATCGACGCCACCGGGACCAAGCCGGAATATTTCCGGCCGAAGAAGGGCCAGGCGCTGATCTGGGCGGCCAATCTGCTACACGGCGGCAGCCGCCAGAACGACCCGGCCCGCACCCGCTGGTCTCAGGTCACCCACTACTATTTCGACGACTGCGCCTACTACACGCCGGCGTTCTCGGACCCGCTGGCCGGCAATCTGGACCTGCGCGACATCGTCGATGTCACCACGGGCAAGCTGGCCCCGAACGTCTATATCGACCGCCCGATCGCCGAGGTCCCCAAGCGCGGCGCGACCGCGCCGGCTCCGGTCTCGGCGGACCGCTGGGCGAGCCTGTTCCCCGGCAAGGCGCCGAAGGACTTCGATCCGCAGCGCTATCTGGACCTGAATCCCGACGTCGCTGCTTCCGGCATCGACCCGCGCAAGCACTATGTGCGCCACGGGGCCAAGGAGCAGCGGCGCTACAAGTAGCCGTCAGGCGCCGACCATGCTGGCGGTCTTGGCGAAGGGGCTGAGACCCAGCCAGGCCTGCATGTCCGACGCCAGCACCTTGTCGCCGGTCAGCAGCATGCGCTCCTCGCCCAGCGCCTGGCGCACCGTGTCGTGGCCCATCCAGATGGCGGTCATGGTCCTAAGGTCGGTCGAGACATAGAGGTCGACGTCGAAGCCCGGATCGACCGAGCACAGATCGACCGGCGTCTCGGGCTCGACCAGCAGCCACCACGAGCGGTCGGCCGGCGCCTGCTCGGGATAGCGGAACTGGATCACGCTCTTGGGCCGCGACATCGGGCGGGGGTCCAGGTTGCGGCGCATGTCCCACATCAAGAGCGAGGCATCGAGCTGCTGCAGCGACAGGTCGGTGCTGACCCAGCGCTGGCCCCAGCGGCCGAAGGCGTCGATCAGGCTCTCCAGGTCCTTGCCCGCCTGGGTCAGGCGATATTCGAACACCTCCGGCTCGCCGGGCAGGGCGTCGCGGCGCACGATGCCGGAGGCCTCCAGATCCTTGAGGCGTTGCGACAGCAGGGCCGGCGACATGCGCGGCACGCCGCGTCGCAGCTCGTTAAACCGCGTCGAGCCGGCGACCATCTCGCGCAGCAGGACCACGGTCCAGCGCGTGCACAGGATCTCGGCCGCCATCGCGACCGGACAGAACTGCCTGTAGCTGCCTTGCGCCATTCCCTCTCCCCATCAATCCCTGGCGGCGTGTAGACTGCTGCTTGAGTAGGCCGCTAGTTCAGTTCCTGTACCGGGTCGGTTCAGTTGCTGAACTAGGCAGGTACAGCGTGTTCGCGACACAAGGTTTCGCATCACGCGGACCTCTGTTGCTCGTCCGCCCCAGACGGAAGTTACGACATGTTGCTCGCACCCGAAAACACTACCGCGCCGCCGGCCGCCGATTGGCTAGCCCGCGCTGACAAGATCGGCGCTGAGATCGCCCAGCGCGCGGCGGAACACGACGCCGAGGACAGCTTCGTCGTCGAGGCCTACGCCCTCTTGAAGGGCGAGGGGTTCTTCAAGGCGCTGGTCCCCGTCGAGTTCGGCGGCGGCGGGGCCACGGTCACGGAGATCGGCCAGGTCATCCGCCGGCTGGGCGCCGCGTGCGGCTCCACGGCCCTGGCCTTCGCCATGCATAGCCACCTCGTGGCCGTCGCCGCCTGGCGCTGGCGTCACCAGGGCGCGCCGACGGAGGGGCTGCTCAAGCGCCTCGTGGCCGAGGACCTGGTGCTGGTCTCCAGCGGCGGTTCGGACTGGCTGGCCAGCGGCGGGACGGCGGTCAAGGTCGAGGGCGGCTTCGCGATCACCGCCCGCAAGGCCTTCTCCAGCGGCTCTCCGGCCGGCGACTTGCTGATGACCAGCGCCGTCTATGACGACCCGGAGGCCGGGCCGACCGTGCTGCACTTCGGCGTGTCGCTGAAGGCGCCGGGCGTGGCGATCCGCGACACCTGGCGCGTGCTGGGTATGCGCGGCACCGGCTCGAACGACGTGGAGCTGACGCAGGTCTTCGTGCCCGACGCGGCGATCTCGGGCCGGCGGCCGGCGGGGCCGTGGCACATGCTGTTCCACATCATCAGCATGATCGCCTTCCCGCTGATCTACTCGGCCTATGCCGGCGTCGCCGATGGCGCGCGGACGCGAACCCTGGAGCTGGTGCGGAAGAGGACCCCCGACGTCCTGACCGCCAGCCTGGTGGGTGAGATGGAGAACAGCTACGCCGCGCTCGACCTGGCGATGGCGCGGATGATCGACCTGGCCGAGACCGGGACGCCTGGCGTCGAGAGCACCAGCCTGGCCATGACCTTGCGCACAATGGTCGGCCGCTCGGCCATCGAGACGGTGGAGCGGGCCATGGAGGCGGCAGGCGGACAGGCGTTCTATCGCCAAGCCGGCCTGGAGCGCGCGTTCCGCGACGTGCAGGGCGCGCGGTATCACCCGCTGCAGGAAAAGCCGCAGACCGTGCTAACCGGCCGGGTGGCGCTGGGCTGGGACATCGACGGCTAGAACGAAAAACGCCGGCCGCGCGTGAGCGGCCGGCGTTCTTGTCTGGAGACGCGCGCTAAGACTAGTGCGCGGCGTCCTTGGCCTTGTCGCCAGCCTTCTGGGCGGCGTCGCCGGCCTTTTCGGCGGCATCACCGGCAGCAGCAGCGGCGTCGCCCGCGGCTTCCTTGGCCGGCTGGGTCGTCGCCGTGGCGGCGGCGTCAGCGCTGGCATTGGCCGCGTCCGTCGCGGCGGCGGCCGCGTTCTGGGCGTCGGCGGCGGCGGCGCTGCTCTGGGTCGCCGCCTCCTGAGCCTTCTCGGCCTTGTTCTCGCAGGCCATCAGCGTCAGGCCCAGGGCGGCCACGGCCGCGATCGTCACGATACGCATGAGCATCTTCTCCCATATCCGGCCTTGGCGCCGGGTGAGGGAGATAATCCCAATGCGGAGGTTCGGTTGCCTCAGAGCGGTTGTGGCGGCGGCGCGGGCTTGGCTTCCGGCAGCGGGATGAACTCGTCGTGATCCAGGTCGGGCAGCTTCATGCGGCCGGCCTTCCAGTCGGCCTTGGCCTGCTCCAGGCGGTCCTTGGACGAGGAGACGAAGTTCCACTCCATGAAGCGCGGGCCGATGGGCTCGCCGCCCAGCAGCATGACGGTCGAGCGCTCCAGGGCCTTGAAGACCACGGTCTCGCCCGGGGCGAACACGGCCATCTGCAGGGCTGACAGTTCACGACCGTCGACCTCGACCCGGCCGTCGGCGACATAGGCCGCGCGCTCGGAATATTCGGCCGGCAGGGCCGCGGTCGTGCCCGGCTCCAGCTCCCAGTGGACATAGAACAGCGGCGAGAAGACCGGCACGCTGGCCTTGGCCCCGAACGCCTCGCCGGCGATCAGCCGCGCCTTCAGCCCGCCGCTCTCATAGGACGGCAGCTCGGCCGGGCCTTCGTGGTGGCTGAAGCCGGGGTCGGTCTCTTCATATTCCTTGGGCAGGGCGATCCAGGCCTGCATGCCGTCCATGCGGCCGCCCTGGCGACGCAGGGTTTCGAAGCGCTCGGAGTGGGTGATGCCGCTGCCGGCGGTCATCCAGTTGACCTCGCCCGGCTTGATCACGGCCAGCGAGCCGACGCTGTCGCGGTGGGTGATCTCGCCCTGGAACAGGTACGACAGGGTGGAGAGGCCGATGTGCGGGTGCGGGCGGACGTCGGCGCTCTTGGGAAAGCCCGGCGCGAACTCGGCCGGCCCCATGTGGTCCAGGAAGGTGAACGGGCCGACCATCCGCCGCGCGTGGAAGGGCAGCACGCGGCCGACCTCGAAGTTTCCGATGTCGTGGCGGCGGGCTTCGATGACGAGGTCGATCATGGGTCGGCTCCGGGAAGAGATGAGCGGAACTTAGCCGGGACCGACCCGCGTCGTCTTGTTCAAAGGCTACAATGCAAGGTTCGCGTTTTTGAACCCTACAGCGCGTCGGTGCGCTTCAGGGGCAGCAGCGCCAGCAGGCTGATCAGGCCGGCGGCGCCCAGATAGACGCCGACCAGCTTCAGGCCGCCGTGGCCAGCCAGGAACTGGGCGATGGCCGGGGTCATGCCGCCGCCGATCACGCCGCCGACATTGAAGGCTATCGACGAGCCGGTGTAGCGCACCCTTGCCGGGAACAGGCTGGGCAGCCAGGCCCCCAGCGGTCCGTAGACCAGGCCCATGACCACCAGGGCCAGTGATAGGAACGCGCCGATCACCCACAGCGAGCCCGAGCCCATCATGGGAGCCAGGGCCGCGCCGGCGACCAGGGTCAGGGCCGAGCCGGCCATCAGCACGCGGCGGGGGCTCGTCGCATCCGACCAGTAGCCGGCCCAGATGATGCCGGCGGCCATGAACAGGATCGCCACCAGAAGGACGCTCAGGAACACCTGGCGGCCATAGCCCAGGGTCGTGACGCCATAGCCCAGCGAGAAGGCGGTGGTCAGGTAGAAGAGGGCGAAGCAGGCGACGACGGCGAAGGTGCCGCCGATGACTTCGCGCGGATGGGTGCGGAACAGCTCGGCGACCGGCACGTGGGCGGGCGGCGCTTCGTGCGCTGCGGCTTCGAAGGCGGGCGTCTCGGTCAGCTTCAGGCGGATCCACAGGCCGACCCCGACCAGCAGGATGCTGCCCAGGAACGGCAGGCGCCAGCCCCAGGCCTGGAACTGCTCGGGCGTCAGCACCGCGCCCAGCAGCAGGAACAGGCCATTGGCGGCGATGAAACCGACTGGCGCGCCCAGCTGCGGGAACATGCCAAAGCGCGCGCGCCAGCCAGGCGGGGCGTTCTCGACCGCCAGCAGCGCCGCGCCGCCCCACTCGCCGCCCAGGCCAAAGCCTTGGCCAAAGCGCAGCAGGCACAGCATGAACGGCGCGATCCAGCCGGCCTGGTGATAGGTCGGCAGGAAGGCGACCAGCAGGGTCGAGCCGCCCATGATGATCAGCGACGCCACCAGGGTCGATTTGCGGCCGATGCGATCGCCGAAGTGACCGAACACGATCGAGCCCAGCGGACGGGCGATGAAGGCGACGCTGAGGCTGGCGTACGAGGCCAGCAGCTGCACCGACGGCGAGGAAGCCGGGAAGAACAGCGGCCCGAACACCAGCGAGGCGGCGGTCGCATAGATATAGAAGTCGTAGAACTCGACCGCCGTGCCGATCAGGCTGGCGGCCAGCACGCGTCGCGTCGACGCACTACCAGTGCTCGATGTGGCCATGACGGCCTCCCCTCGATGTCGGAAATCCTAAACCCGCTCATCCCCGCGAAAGCGGGGACCTAAGCCGAGTTGGACGATGATGCGCTGTCCTGCCAAGCCTTGAAAGTCAGCTTGGATCCCCGCTTTCGCGGGGATGCTCGGTGTGTGGTCTTTAGCCCAGCGGGCTCACGTACGGGCTGATTAGGCCCAGCGGCACGGCCGTCGAGTTCTTGACGCCGCGGATCACGATGCGGCTCTCGATGTTTGACACCAGGCCCAGCGACAGCAGCTTGTCGCGCAGGAATTCGTCGAAGGCGCGCATGTCGCGGGTGACGATGCGCATCTCGTAGTCGGCGGCGCCGGTCACGGTGGCGCACTGCACGACCTCGGCCCACTTGCCGACCGCCTGTTCGAACGTGTCCAGATTTTCCTTGGTCGGAAGGGACAGCTTCACGGTGCAGTAGACTTCGAAGCCCAGGCCCAGCTTTTCGCGGTCCAGGATCGTGACGCGACGCTGGATGACGCCGGCGTCTTCCAGGCGTTTGATCCGGCGCCAGCACGGGCTGGACGAGAGGCCGACTCGTTCGGCGATCTCCGCGACGGACAGTCCGGCGTCGTGTTGGATGAGATCCAGGATCTTGGCATCCACGGCGTCGAGTTGTTCGGACAAGAAATTCCTCCCCCCAGCGGGCGTTGACGCTCACTTCTTGCGCAAAACGACCGCGAGTCGGGCACGCCTTGGGCAAACAATTTCCGCGCTTCTATAAGATATTGCGTAACGGGCGGGAAGACCCAGGAGGAAAATTTTTGCTATGCGGCACTCGGAAGTCACGCTCGACGACAAATATGTGCTCGAAGATGGTCGGGCATTCATCACCGGCGTGCAGGCTCTGCTCCGGGTTTTGCTCGATCGAAAGCGCCTGGATCGCCTCGCGGGGCTGAATACCGGCGGCTATCTGTCGGGCTATCGCGGCTCGCCGCTGGGCGGTCTCGACCAGCAGGCCGCGCGCATCAAGAAGCTGCTGACCGCGCATGACGTGGTCTTCCAGGAAGGCCTCAACGAGGACCTGGCCGCCACCGCCGTGTGGGGCAGCCAGCAGGCCAACCTCTTCCCCGGCGCGCTTTATGATGGCGTGTTCGGCATGTGGTACGGCAAGGCGCCCGGCGTCGACCGCACCGGCGACGTCTTCAAGCATGCCAATTTCGCCGGCGTCTTCCCGACCGGCGGCGTGCTGGCGGTGGCCGGCGACGACCACGGCTGCAAGAGTTCGACCCTGCCGTCGCAATCGGAATTCGCCTTCCAGGACTTCGAGATGCCGGTGCTGTCGCCGGCCGACGTCCAGGAGGTCCTCGACTACGGCCTGCTGGGCATTTCCATGTCGCGCTTCAGCGGCCTGTGGACCGGCATGATCGCCCTGGCCGACACCATGGATAGCGGCGTGACGATCGACGTCTCACTGGACCGCCACAAGGTGGTGATCCCCGACTTCGCCTTCCCCCCCGGCGGCCTGGGCATCCGCCTGAAGGACCAGCCGATGGAGAAGGAGCGGCGCATGCGGCTCCACAAGATCCCGGCGGCCCTGGCCTTCGCCCGCGCGAACAATATCGACCGCGTGGTGCTGGGCGCCTCGCACGTCCGCGTCGGCAAGGCCCGCCTGGGCATCGTCTGCCAAGGGCAAGCTTATAAGGACGTGCTGGAGGCCTTCACGGCCATGGGCATGACCCTGCAGGAAGCCGCCGACCTGGGTGTCTCCATCTATAAGGTCGGCATGCCGTGGCCGCTGGAGCCGCTGGGCCTGCGCGCCTTCGCCGCCGGCCTCGAGACCCTGATGGTTATCGAGCACAAGCGCGCCCTGATCGAACCGCAGGCTCGCGCCGCGCTTTATGACCTGCCGGCCCAAGCTCGCCCGCGCATCATCGGCAAGATCGACGAACGCGGCGCGCCGCTGCTGTCGGAGCTGGGCTCGCTGTCGGTCGCCGAAATCGCGCTGGCCATCTACGACCGCCTGCCGGACGGCCCGCACATGGAGCGGGCCCGCGCCTATCTGAACCGCGTCTCGGCCGCCGGCGTCGCCGCCGTCAGCCTGGCCGCCGACCAGGCCCGCAAGCCGTTCTTCTGCTCGGGCTGCCCGCACAATACGTCGACCAAGCTGCCGGACGGTTCGCGCGCCCTGGCCGGCATCGGCTGCCACTACATGGCCGGGTTCAACGACCCGATGACCGACCTCAACACCCACATGGGCGGCGAAGGCCTGACCTGGGTGGGCGCGGCGCCGTTCACCAGCGAAAAGCACGTCTTCCAGAACCTGGGCGACGGCACCTACAATCACTCCGGCTCGCTGGCGATCCGGGGCGCGGTCGCGGCCAAGACCAACATCACCTACAAGCTGCTCTATAATGACGCCGTCGCCATGACCGGCGGCCAGCGCGCCGAGAGCGGCTTCACCCCTGCCCAGATCACCCGCCAACTGGCGGCCGAGGGCGTGACCAAGACCGTCATCGTCGTCGACGAGCTGGAGCGCTACCAGGGCGTCACCGACCTGGCCCCCGGCGTCGAGATCTTCCCGCGCTCGGACCTGATGCGCGTGCAGGAGATGCTGCGCGACACGCCCGGGACCACGGTGCTGCTGTACGACCAGACCTGCGCGACCGAAAAGCGGCGCCGTCGCAAGCGCGGCAGCATGCCTAAGGCCACCAAGCGCGTCTTCATCAACCCGCTGGTCTGTGAAGGCTGCGGCGACTGCTCGGTGAAGTCCAACTGCGTCTCGGTCGAGCCGCTGGCCACCGAGTTTGGGCGCAAGCGCAAGATCAACCAGTCGTCCTGTAACCAGGACTACAGCTGCGTCGAAGGCTTCTGCCCGTCGTTCATCACGCTGGAGGGCGCGGAGAACGCCCAGTCCAAGAAGCTGCCGGCGGCCCTGACCGCCGAGTCGACGCCGCTGCCCGAGTTCGAGCCGCTGGTCGGCGTGCGCAAGATCCTGTTCACGGGCGTGGGCGGCACCGGCGTCACCACCGTGGCCTCGATCCTGGCCATGGCCGCCCACATCGACGGCCGCGCCGGCAGCGTCGTGGACATGACCGGCCTGGCCCAGAAGGGCGGCTCGGTGTTCAGCCACGTCAAGATCGGCGAGACCGAGGACAGCATCGTCGGCGGTCGCGTCGCCGCGGCTAGCACCGACGTGCTGATCGCCTGCGACCTCTTGGTGGCCGCCTCGCCGGAAGGCCTGTCGCTCTATGCCAAGGACCGCACGCGGGCCTTCGGCAACAGTGACTTCGCCCCGACGGCCGAGTTCGTCACCAGCCGCGACGTGCGTTTCGACAGCGGGGCCATGGCGCGCCGGATCAAGGGCGCGACCCAGACCTTCGACGCCTGTCCGGCCCAGCGCTTGGCGGAAACCGAGTTCGGCGACGCGATCTACGCCAACATGATCATGGTCGGTTTCGCCTGGCAGCGCGGCGTGATCCCGCTGTCCAGCCGCGCCCTCTATCGCGCCATCAAGCTGAACGGCGTCGACGCCGAGGCCAACCTGCAGGCCTTCGAGCTGGGCCGCCGGATCGCCCACGATCCGTCGGCGATCGCCGTGAAAGAGGACAAGGTCGCCACGCCCGAGGTCATGCCGCTGGACGAGCTGATCGCCCATCGCATCCGCGAGCTGACGGCCTATCAGAACGCCGCCTACGCCCAGCGCTACGCCGACAAGGTGGCCAAGGTCCGTACCGCCGAGGCCGCCATCGGCGGTGAAGCCCTGACCCGCGCGGCGGCGGTCAACCTCTACAAGCTGATGGCCTACAAGGACGAGTACGAGGTCGCCCGGCTCTATACCGACGGCCGGTTCGCGGCCGAGCTGGCCGGGACCTTCAAGGGCGGCAAGACCAAGGTCTGGCTCTCGCCGCCGCTGCTGGCCCCCAAGGGGCCGGACGGCAAGCCCAAGAAGATCGCCTTCGGCGGCTGGATGCTCGACGTCGCCTTCCCGATGATGGCCAAGATGAAAGGCCTGCGCGGCGGGACCTTCGACATCTTCGGCCACACCGAGGAGCGCAAGATGGAGCGCGGCCTGATGGCTTCGTACGAGGTCACCCTGGACCGCCTGGCCGCCGGCCTCTCGACCGAGAGCCTGCCCTTGGCCGTCAAGATCGCCGAGATCCCGCAGCAGATTCGCGGCTACGGCCACGTGAAGGACGCCTCGGTGGTCACCGCCAAGGCGGCCGAGGCCAAGTTGTGGGAACAGTGGGGCGTGAGCTGATCTAGCCCGAGACCTTAACCCGGTGTCCGGCGCGCCGCGTGCGCGTCGGACGAACTCCGGTGCATGATCGCATAGAGCACCAGCGTCACGGCGATCAGCCCGCCCGCCGTCAGCGGCGCGGCCAGGTCGCCCGTGGCGACACGCACGGCGATCAGGCCCACGCACACCACGGCGCCCAGGATCGGGACCACGGCCGGCGGCTCGAACGCGCCGCGCGGCTCGCCGGGGCGTTTGCGCAGGACCAGCAGGGCGATGTTGACCACGCTGAACACGGCCAGCAGCAGCAGGGCCGTGGCCTCGCCCAGCTGGGTGACATTGCCCATCAGCACCAGGGCCGCGACGATGGCCAGCAGCACGCCGATCGCCACGTGCGGGGTGCGCCGCTTGGCGTGGACCTTGGACAGCGGACCGGGCAGGCGGCCGTCTCGGGCCATGCCGTACAGCAGGCGCGAGGCGGTGACGTAGTTCACGAGCGCGCTGTTGGCGACGGCGAAGACGGTGATGATCACGAAGGTCCAGCCCGGCAGCCACGGCGCGGCCTTGTCCATCACCGCCGCCAGCGGGGCCTTGGCCTCGGCCAGGTCGCGCCAGGGGATGGCCGAGACGGCGGTGATCGCCACCCCGACATAGAGCAGCGCGGTCAGGCCCATGGCCACGATGATGCCGACCGGCAGGGTGCGGCGCGGGTCCTTGACCTCCTCGCCGACATTGATGGTGTCCTCGAAACCGACAAAGGCGAAGAAGGTCAGGGCCGCGCCCTGCACGATCAGCAGCGGCACGAGGCCGGTCGCCGCGCCGTTGGTGGGGGCGGGGATGTCGAACAGGTCGGCCGCGCCCCAGAACCGCGCGCCGACCAGGATCACCAGCAACAGGCCGCCGGCCTCGATGAAGGTGCAGACCAGGTTGGCCCAGATCGACTCGCGGATGCCCCGGAACACGATGCCGGCCATCAGCAGCACATAGGCCAAAGCGATGACCACGGGCGGGACGGCTGCCAGCGCCTTGAAGGTCGAGAGGTTCTCGCCGATCACCCAGGCCCCGGCGGCGATCGAGGTCAGGCCCGAACAGGCCGTCGCCAGGCCGATGACGTGGGTCAGCAGGCCCTTGCGGAACGCCCGCTGGGTGACATAGGCCGCCCCGCCCGCCTTGGGATAACGCGAAGCCAGGGACGCATAGGACAGACCCGTCAGCAACGCCGCGACCAGCGCCACCAGGAACGAGGCCCAGACCGCGGACCCCACCTGTCCGGCCGCCTTGCCGATCAGCCCGTAGATCCCCGCGCCCATCATGCTGCCGGCCGCGTACAGCGTCAGCTGTAGGGGACCGATAGCGCGGAGGAGCTCTTCCTTCTCAGGGGCGGCGGGCTTGGTCATGAGAAGCCAACGCGCTGGCGCGGTCGGTGGTTCGTGCTAGGTTTCGGGCATGAACAAGCCTGCGAACCCCGTGACCGTCACGCTGAGCCCCGAGGACGCCGCCGACCTGCAGGCGCGGGTCGAGCGCGGCGAGTTCGCCTCGCTGGACGAGGGCGTGGCGGCGGAACTGGCCGAGCTGAACTATCGCCGCGCGGCGGAGATCGTCGGTGGTTCGGAAGAACTGGAAGCGCTGCTGGACGTCCTGGAAGCCGATGTTGTCGATCCTGACGACAGCGACAGCCTACCGTCCCTGTCCGAGATGCTGGCCGACCTGAAGGCTGGAATGAAGTCGTGATCACCGGTTTGATCGCGCGTTCGGCGACGCTGAAATGACCACTGAATTCGATTTTGACGCTGTCGTCGTCGGCGCAGGCGCTGTCGGCCTCGCCTGTGGCTACGCCCTTGCCAAGCGCGGCCTGGTCGTCGCGGTGCTGGAAGAGCAGACCCACATCGGCCAGGGCGTGTCGTCGCGCAATTCCGAGGTCATTCACGGCGGGCTCTACTATCCGACCGGGTCGCTGAAGGCCAAGCTGTGCGTGCAGGGGCGGCGCTTGCTGTACGCATTCCTGGATACCCACGGCATCGCCTACAAGCGCTGCGGCAAGCTGGTGGTGGCCACCTCCGACGACGAGATCCCACGCCTGGACGCCATCTGGGACCAGGCCCTGGCCAATGACGTCGAGGGCATGGAGAAGCTGACCGGCGCGCAAGCCCGCGCGATGGAGCCCGGCCTCAACGCCCATGCGGCCCTGCTGTCGCCCGAGAGCGGCGTCTTCGCCAGCCACGACTACATGCTGGCCCTGCACGGCGAGATCGAGGCGGCCGGCGGGGCGGTGGTGCTGGGCACGCCGTTCGAGGGGGCCGAGGTCTTCAAGGGCGGCGGTTTCAAGGTTCGGGCCGGCGGCGCCGATCCGACCAGCCTGACCTGCCGGCTGCTGGTCACCGCGCCGGGCCTGTCGTCGCAGGACGTCGCCGGGCGCATCGAGGGCTATCCCGCCGACCACATCCCCAAGGCCCACTACGGCAAGGGCGTCTATTTCCGCCTGGCCGGCAAGGCGCCGTTCCAGCGGCTGATCTATCCGCCGCCGATCCACGGGGCGCTGGGCACCCACTACCGCAACGACCTGGGCGGCCAGGCGGTGTTCGGGCCGGACCTGGAATATGTGCCGGCGCCGGACTATTCGGTCGACCCGGCCCGCGCCGAAGCCTTCGCCGCCTATATCCGCAAGTTCTGGCCGGGCCTGCCCGACGACAAGCTGGTCCCGGACTATGCCGGCGTGCGGCCCAAGCTGCATGGCCCCGACGAGCCCCAGCCCGACTTCCAGCTGCGCGGCGTCGAGGATCACGGCTTCGAAGGCCTGATGGCGCTGTTCGGCATCGAGAGCCCCGGCCTGACCAGCAGCCTGGCCATCGGCGAAGAAGTCGCGGACCGCCTGCTGGGCGCATGACAAATCGTTCATGCAGCTGAGCCCTTGGCCACGCCTCCGCGCGTGCTAGCAATTCCGACTTCGGAGTTTCTAGGGCGAGGGGCGTCCCCATGGGTCTCAAACTGAAAGCGCTGCTGGGCGCTGTGTCGGCGCTCGCATTGAGCGCCTCTTCCGCCATGGCCGCCGACGCCCTGCCGTCGTTCGCCGAGCCGGCGCTCTCGCCCGATGGGAGTGAGATCGCCTTCGCCTCGGGGGGCGACCTGTGGACCGTGCCCGCCGCCGGCGGCCAGGCGCGCCTGCTGGTCACCGACGAGGCCACCGAGTCCCGGCCGCTGTATTCGCCCGACGGCAAGTCGCTGGCCTTCGTCTCGACGCGGTCGGGCGTGCCCAACATCTATGTGCTGACCCTGGCCACCGGCGAGCTGCGCCGCCTGACCTTCGGCGACAGCGCCGAGGCGCTGGACGGCTGGTCGCGGGACGGGAAGTGGATCTACTTTACCTCGGGCGTCAACGACGTGGCGCGGCTGGGCGATGTCTACCGCGTGGCCGCGACCGGCGGCACGCCCCTGGAAGTCAGCCGCGAGCGCTACCTCAACGAATTCCAGAGCGCGCCGTCGCCGGACGGCCGTTCGGTCGCCCTGGCGGCCAAGGGCATGTCCAGCGCCCAGTTCTGGCGCAACGGCCACTCGCACATCGACGAGAGCGAGCTGTGGCTCAAGACCATCGACGGCGCGGGCTATCAGAAGCTTCTCCCGGCCGGATCCAAGCACAACTGGCCGATGTGGAGCCCGGACGGCAAGGCGCTCTGGTACATGAGCGACGAGAGCGGGACCGAGAACCTGTGGCGCCTGCCCCTCGGCGGGACCCCGCAGCAGGTGACCCGCTTCACCGACGGCCGCCTGCTGTTCCCGACCATCGGCTATGACGGCAAGACGATCGTCTTCGAGCGCGACTTCGCCGTCTGGCGGCTGGATACGGCCACCGGTCAGGCGAGCAAGGTCGCGATCGCCCTGCGCGGCGCGCCCGCTGTCGCCGGCGAGACCCACAAGAACGAGACCAGCTTCGACAGCCTGGCCCTGTCGCCCGACGGCAAGAAGGCCGCGATCATCGCTCATGGCGAGGTCTTCGCGGTGTCGACCAAGGACGGCGGCGCGGCCCAGCGCGTGACCCGCACCCCGATCCTGGAGCGCGACCCGACCTGGTCGCCCGACAGCAAGCGCCTGGTCTATGTCTCCGAACGCGACCGGGCGGCCAACATCTATGCCTGGGACTTCGCGACCAGCCAGGAGACGGCCCTGACGACCGGTGCGGCCCGCAACACCGTCCCGACCTGGTCGCCGGACGGCAAGGGTCTGGCCTATGTGCGCGACGGCAAGGAGGTCCGGGTGATGACCTTCGACCCGGCCGGCAAGGTCGCCACCGACCGCGTGCTGTTCCAGGGACCGCTGGGCGGCTTCGACGACACCCCGCTGACCTGGTCGCCCGACGGCCGCTGGATCGCCTTCACCGTCTCCGACCGCAAGGCGTTCGACAACGTCAATGTCGTGTCGCTGGACGGCGGGGCGGCGCGGCCGGTGACCTTCCTGGCCAACGGCAATGTCGGCAAGGTCGCCTGGTCGCCCGACGGCAAGTACCTGCTGGTCGACATGGGCCAGCGCAGCGAGGACGCCAAGATCCTGCGCGTCGACCTGCTGCCCAACGTGCCGAAGTTCAAGGAGGACGCCTTCCGCGACCTCTTCAAGCCCGCCGACGCACCCGACAAGCCGGCCGAGCCCAAGGCCGAACCGGCCAAGACCGATGCGCCCGCTAAGCCCGTCACCGACGCCAAGCCTGCCGCGCCGAAGAAGAAGGTCGAGCCGACCCGGATCGTGTTCGAGGGCATCCGCGAACGCGCCGCGTACCTGCCGCTGGGCATGGATGTCGGCGACCCGCTGATCAGCCCCGACGGCAAGACCCTGGTCTTCCGCGCCCGCCAGGCCGGCCAGAGCAACTTCTACACCTATAATCTGGACGAGCTGGCCAAGGAGCCGCCGGTCCCGGTGCAGCTGACCTCGACCCGCAAGCCCAAGGGCGACATCGCTTTCTCGCCCGACAGCAAGGAGGTCTGGTTCCTGGAGGGCGGCGCGATCGTCTCGACCCCGGTCGACACGCCCAAGCCCAAGCCCCTGGCGGCCAATGCCGAGCTGGACGTCGACTTCGACGTCGAGAAGACCGTGGTGTTCGAACAGGCCTGGGGCGTGCTGAACCGCGGCTTCTATGATCCCAAGTTCCACGGCGCGAATTGGGAGGCCCTACGTCAAAAGTGGGCGCCTTACATCGCCGGGTCGCGGACGGGCGACGAGCTGCGGCGCAACATCAACCTGATGATCGGCGAGCTGAACGCCTCGCACTCGGGCATCAACAAGGCCGCCGATCCGGCCGCCCCGGTGGTGCGCGCCGCCAACCTCGGCCTGCGTTTCGACCGCGAGGCCTATGAGGCCGGCAAGGGTCTTGTCGTCAGCGAGGTGATCGCGCTCGGACCGGCAGCGCTGAAAGGCTCGATCCGGCCGGGCGAGGCCCTGCTGGCGGTCAATGGCGAGCAGCTGTCGGCCGGCGTCAATCTGGACAAGCTGCTGCGCGGCCAGGCCGGCAAGCGCACCGTGCTGACGGTGGCGGACACCGCCGGCAAGAGCCGCCGCGACGTGGTGGTGCGGCCGGTCTCGACCACGACGGCGACGGGCCTGCTCTATCGCCAGTGGGTCAATGACCGCCGCGCCTATGTCGACAAGGTCAGCGGCGGCCAGCTGGGTTATGTCCACATCGCCGACATGTCCGACGCCTCGCTGGCCCAGCTCTATATCGACCTGGACGCCCAGAACCAGGGCAAGCAGGGCGTGGTCATCGACGTGCGCAACAACAATGGCGGCTACGTCAACGGCCATGCGCTGGATGTGTTCGCGCGGCGCAACTACCTGATGATGACCGCCCGCGACCGCTTCCCGGTGCCCTCGCGTCAGAACCTGGGCCAACGGGCTCTGGGCCTGCCGACCGTGCTCGTCACCAACGAGTCGTCGCTGTCGGACGCCGAGGACTTCACCGAGGGCTACCGTTCGCTGGGCCTGGGCAAGGTGGTCGGCAAGCCGACCGCCGGCTGGATCATCTTCACCGGCGGCCGCCAGCTGATCGACGGCTCGACCGTGCGCCTGCCGTTCATCCGCATCGAGGACCTGCGCGGCCAGAACATGGAGCTGAACCCGCGTCCGGTGGACGTGGATGTCGATCGTTCGCTGGGCGAGGCGGGGGATGCGCAGCTGGATGTGGCGGTGAAGGTGTTGCTGGGGAAGTGATCCTCCCCCGCGATGCGGGGGAGGTGGCCCAGAGGGCCGGAGGGGGCCAGCTCGGCGGTCTTCCAGCTCGCCCCCTCAGTCGCTCCGCGACAGCTCCCCCGCATCGCGGGGGAGCATCTATCCGTCCCGCTCCCGCGTTGACACCACGCCCGGACCCCACGATGGTCCCGGCCCGTAAACGCCTCCCCGGAGCCTGCCTTGACCAACATCCTGCACGCCATGCTGGGCAAGGGCTTGGGCGGTCTGGAGCAGGTGTTCCTGGACTACCAGCCGATCCTGGAGACGTGGGCCGCCAGGCACGGCGGTCGCTGCACGGGCGTGGTCCGCAAGGGCGGGGCGGTGGCGCGGCGCGGGGCATCCCGCACGCCGGCCTTCGTCCCGATGGACGCCTTCACCGACTGGGACCCGCTGACCCTGGCCGCCGCCAAGGGCGTGGTGCGCGCGGCCGCGCCGGACCTGATCCTCAGCCACGGCCAGCGGCCGGCGCGAGTGTTCGGCAAGGTGGCTCCGGCTGGCGCGATCCAAGCGGTCTGCCTGCACAAGCCCTCGTTCGAGGTCGCGCCTGGTGTCCACTATCTGTGCGTGGGCCGGCACCTGGCGAAGCTGGCCGTGGAGCGCGGCGCGCCACAGGACCACGTCTGGTTCATCCCCAACTCGGTCAAGGCGCCCAGCGCCCAGGCCCAGCCCTTCTCGCGCGGCGAAGGGGCGACGGTGAAGATCGTCGCCGCCGGCCGTCTGCACGTGAAGAAGGGCTTCGACGTCCTGATCCGCGCGGTGGGCAAGCTGCGATCCTGGGACTTCGACGTCACCTGCGAGATCGCCGGCGAGGGCGACGAGCGCGCCGACCTCGAGGCCCTGATCAAGGAGCTGGACCTCGACCCGTGCGTGAAGCTGACCGGCTGGACCGACGACGTCGCCGGCTTCCTGGCCAAGGGCGACCTCTTCGCTTTTCCCTCGCACCAGGAGGGCTTCCCGCTGACCCTGCTGGAGGCGATGTCGGTCGGCCTGCCGGTGGTGGCCACCGAGATCGACGGCCCGGACGAGATCCTCAAGGACGGCGTCAACGGTCGCCTGGTCCCCGACGACGACCCCGATCGCCTGGGCGAGGCCCTGGGCGAACTGATCAGCGACCGCGAGACCGCCAAGCGCCTGGGCGCGGCCGCTCGCACGCTGGTGCTGGACGAATACGGCCCCGGCGAGCTGGCGCGACGTCTGGAAGCAGCCCTGGACGGAATGACATCCAAGGCTTGATGCGAAGCGGACTCGGAGGTATGACCCGCGTCCGTCCTGGCGATGGCTGGGTAGCTCAGATGGTTAGAGCGGTGGATTCATAACCCACAGGTCGGCGGTTCGATCCCGCCCCCCGCCACCAGGACGGACTACTTTCCTTTAGAATTCCACGACTTGGAACAGCGCCGCGGCGCTGGCCGTTGTCGCGTCATGGCGCGCGCACCCAAGGTCTTCACCTGGTCGGACGGCTTCCACCGCTACACCGTGGCGGCGACGTCGCGCGCCAAGGCGCTAGCGGCCTGGGAGACGGATCGAGATCTCTTCAAGGAAGGCGTCGCGCAGGAAGCGCCCGATGCGCCGGACGCCAAGGCGGCCTTGGCCGCGCCGGGCGCGGTGATCCGCCGGGCCGAGGGCGGGCTGCCGGCCGAGGTCGCCAAGCTGGCCAAGGCCAAGGCCAAGCCCAAGCCGAAGAAAGACGACAAGGCCGAGGCCGAGCGCAAACGGAAACTCGCCGAAGCCGAGGACGCCCTCGACTTCGCCGAGGCGCAGCAGCGCGACTCCGAAGCGGATCTGGAACGCCGCCGCCGCGACCTCGAGGCCGAGGCGACCGCGCTTAGCGAGACCTGGACGACGCGGCGATCAGGGCTGGAGCGGGCGATCGCGCGTCTGCGACCGCGATAGAGGTGGACGCCCGGCCGCGCAGGTCGCGGTCGTTCAGATAGTCGAGCAGCGCCGCCGGATAGTCGGTCTGGACGACATTGACGCCCTCTGCGATCAGGCCGCCCCAGGCCTTATCGGGATCGGTCAGGGCGTGGCTGTCGCCGGCCGTGTCTGGCACCCCTCTGACGCCCTTGCCGGCCAGGCTGTTGGTCCAGACCCGGACGTGGGCGGCGCGGGCGGCGTCGCGTACGGCGGCGAAGCCGTCCTTCTTCAGCGCGTCCAGCTCGACGGCCGGGATCGCCTGCGCGCCGGAAGCCTGGGCGGTGGTGATCGCGCCCAACTGGTCGGCGTGCCGAGCGCCCTTGCCGCCGACGATCGGCATGAAGGCCAGGTTCTTGTACAGCGGCTGGTCGGCGATCGGCGTGGCGCCCAGGTCGGCGCGAGCCTTGAACAACACCCAGTCGTCGGCGCCGACATCGTGCACCAGGCGGGCGACCTGGGCGGCCAGCTGGGCGTCGCCCTTGAGGTCGAGATTGACCAGGATGCGCCCGCGCGCCAGGCGCAGGAAGGCGCTCAGGGTGGGGGGCGAAGACGCGGTCTCGGCGCCGCCGACCTTAAGGCGCAGGTCCTGCAGCTCGCCCAGGGTCAGGTCGGCGACCTTGCCCTTGCCGGTGGTGGTGCGGTCGACCTTGGCGTCGTGCATCAGCACCAGAGCGCCGTCCTGGGTGCGGCGCACGTCGATCTCGACGACGTCGACGCCCAGGGCGATGCAGCGCTCCAGGGCGGCCAGGGAATTTTCGGGGACGGCGGTCGTCAGGCCGCGCGACGGGGCGGCGGCGTGGCAGGCGCGGTGGGCCACCACCATGACGCCACCGGACGGATCATAGAGGCGTTCGCGCAAGTCGGCGGCATGGGCCGCTCCCGACAGAGCCGCCAGCGCTAACGCGATCGAGTACGCGGGAAGTCGCATGATCCAGTTCCCCCGAGCCGAGTGCTGCATCGCTGATTCACGCAACAGGCGTGCGGCAGTTCGGACTCAATGGGATGACGTCGCCGGCCGGTGCGCGCCCCACGCTTTGAGGTGCGACAATTTGTCTGGCGCTTGCGGCCCTAAACCTTTTTGAAACCCCGCAGCACATTGGCCTCGGTGCTGAGCTGCAGCTTGGCGTAGTCGATGCGCGGCGTGTCGGAAAACAGCAGGTAGTAATATTTCATCTGCTCGGACCACCAGTAACCGGGGCAGTTGTCGCCCTGGGTCATCGGCTTGGTCGTGATGTCCTTCAGCGCCGTGTAGCCGTAAGGGGCGCGGCTGGTGGCCTTCATCTGGCGATAGTGGAGGGCGGCCAGGGCCCGATAGCGTTCGTCTCGGTCGATCAGCCACAGGTTCAGGCAGGCGTCGGGATATTCGGGGCGCAGGCCGGTGTGCTTGCGGCGCGGCTGGGCGGTCGTGACGTCGATCGACTCCGGGATGATCCCGAAGGTCGCCTGCATGTGGGTGAAGGTGGCCAGGTAGTCGTCGCCTTCTTTCTTGTGGCCGACCTGACCCAGCAGGCCGGCATAGTAGGCGGCCAGTTCGCTCTGGGCGGTCGAGGTCACCGCGCCGGTCTCGTAGTCCACCATCGGGAACCACAGGCGTCCGTCATAACGCTTGGCCTGGTGGGCCAGCTGGGCGGCCGTGCACTCCTGCGCCCAACGCTTGCAGTCGGTGTCGCCGAACAGTTCCCAGGCGTCCCACAGGTACTCGTAGAAACTGTCGGCATAGACGTCGATGCTGGCGTTGCGGCTGAGGTACTCGCCGGTGCGGGCGTCGATATTGGCGGCCATCAGGCCGATCTTCGAGCGGCGGTCCAGGGCGTGCTTCATTGCCCGCTTGGCGGCCTTGAAATAGCGGTCGTCACCGGTCAGCTGGCTCAGCACCCCGAACTCGGTGATGTAGGTGCCGATCTCGGCCAGGTTGGTCTCGGGATCGCGCACCGCGCCGGTCTTCAGGTTCACATAACGCCAGGGCAGGCCGTGCGGCGAGGCGTCGAAGGCCTTCATCAGGCGATCGGCCAGGTCCTTAGCCTTGGCCAGTAGCACGGGATCGCCGCAGGCCAGGTGCGCCGAGATCAGGCCGCCGACCAGGCGAATATTGGTCTCGAAGACCTGGGCCTCGCCGTCGACGTCGAACGACAGGCTGGTTTTCACCCAGTCGACCCCGGCCTGGAACTCGGCGTCCAGGCCCATGATCCACAGGGTGTCCAGCGCCTCGACCAGCGACAGGCCCAGGTCCTGGCCTTCGATGAAGAACGAGCGCGAGGTTCCGCTGACCGGATTGATCTCGTCCTTGCCCCACGCCTTGGCGACATAGCCTTGCCATGCCCACTGGAACTCGGACCGTACGTCGGCGGCCAGGGCCTTCCAGTCCTCCGAGCGCGCCAAGGCGAGGCCGGGCGAAAGGCCGGCGGCGGCGAGAGCGGTCAGGGCGGAGCGGCGCGTGAGTCGGGCGAGCGTCATGGCGCCAGCCTACCGGCGGTCGAGGATTTCAACGAGGGGAGGAAAGTGGTCGGCCGGGATTCACGACACCCCGGCCGACTAAAGGCGCTCCGGCTGGTGGGATGAGCCGAAGGATCTGCCTACCTAAGACGACACAACCGAGGGCGACCCGCCATGCGGTGGTCGACTAAGTTTCCCATTAGGGACCTTAAGTGGCCGGTAGTGTCGGGTTCCCGTCAGAGTTTTCCGGTGGCGCCTCGGGCAAACGCGCGTTGAGCGTGCAAAGCAGGCCTTCCGGGCGATAGTCCATCACCGCCGCACCCTTCAGTTCGCCGCGCAGGCTGCGCTCGATCAGGCGTGAGCCGAAGCCCTTGCGGGTGGGTTCGGAGACGGTCGGACCGTCGCTCTCGACCCAGCGGCCTTCCAGCATCCGGGTGGGTGGATCGTAGGTCCAGGACAGGTCCACGTGGCCGTCGGGATTGGACAGCGCGCCGTACTTCAGGGCGTTGGTGGCCAGCTCGTGCAGGATCAGCGCCATGGTCAGGGCGCCGCCTGGCTGCAGGCGCACCGGCGGACCCTGGATGCTGAACCGCGTGCCGGCCTCGTCGAACGGCCGCAGGGCCCGCTCGACCACCTCGTGCAGTTCGGCGCCGTGCCAGCTTTCCCGCGTGAGAATGTCATGCACCCGCGACAGGCCCATCAGGCGGGCCTCGAACTTCTCGAAGGCCACGATCGGGTCGGGCTCGTTGCGCAGGGTCTGGGCGGCCATCGACTGGACGGTGGCCAGGGTGTTCTTCACCCGGTGGTTCAACTCGTTGATCAAGAGGCGCAGCTGGCTCTGGTGCTGCTCCTGGGCGGTCTCGGCCTGCTTGCGGGCGCTGATGTCGGAGATGATCGCCAGGATGTAGGCCGGCTCGTCGTCGACCCGCACCATCGAGGCGGTCAGGTGGATCCAGAGATCGCCACCGGGAATCACGAACCGGCGCTCGGCCGCGCAGGTCTCGACCTCGCCCGCCAGCAGGGCTTCGCTGGACAGCAGGGTGCGATCGAGAAAGTCGGGGTGCACCAGGTTGGGCAGCGATACGCCCAGCAGGGCGTCACGGTCACGGCCCAGCAGGGCGCAGAAGGCGTCGTTGGCCTCCAGGATCTCACCGGTCGGGGTCAGGCGGGCCACGCCCATGGCGGCCTGATCGAAGACAGCGCGATAGCGGGCTTCGGCGGCCTCCAGCTTCTGGCGGGCCTCGATATTGGCGGTGACCACCTCGGTGTAGAGCACCAGCCCGCCGATCTCGCCGCCATCATCGCGCCAGGGGGCCATCGACCAGCGGATCCACTGGGTGCGGCCGTCGCGGTCGATATAGGGGTCGCCTTCGTGACGCAGCTCGACGCCCTCGGTCAGCACGCGGGCATGCAGGTCGCGCCACTTCTGCGGCACCTCGGGAAAGGCGTCGTAGTGCCGGCGGCCGATCAGCGGCATGTCGGCGGGCAGGCGCTGGTCGGTCAGGTACTGCCGCGAGGCGGCCAGGTAACGCATCTGGCTGTCAAAGATGGCGATGCCCAACGGCGCATGCTTCAGCGCCGTGGTGACGCTGGGGGAAGCAGCCATGGGTGATGCAGATTGGGGCGGCGCTTCGTCGATCATCGGTACGCTTCTAGCGGGCGAGACGGTCAGGCTTCGATTGAATTTCGCGTGAGCGATACTCGGGTGACGTCACGGTCAACCCGCGACCGGAAAGACGCGGGTCTGCTTGACGACGCCATAGGCAAAACTGGTGTCGATCGAGGCGATGCCGGGGATGGCATGAAGCCTGCGCCGCATGAAATCCTCGTAGCCCTCGAGGCTGTCGACGATAACACGCAGCAGGTAGTCATCGCTCCCGGCCAGCAGAAAGCAGTCCAGGATCTGGTCGATGCGCGCCACCGCCGCCTCGAAGCCGGTGATCAGGTCCTGGCTGGGGCTGTTCAGGCGCACCCGCACGAAGACCGTGATCGGCAGGCCATAGGCCTTCTGGTCGACCAGGGCGGTGTAGCCGGTGATCACCCCCTCGGCCTCCAGGATGCGCACCCGGCGCAGGCAGGGGGAGGGCGACAGGTTCACCCGCTCGGCCAACTCCTGGTTGGTCAGGCGGCCGTCCTTCTGCAGCTCGCGGATGATCTGGCGGTCTTTAGCGTCCACGGAAGCTCCTTGAGCAGGATCTGCCAATATGAGCGCTCTATGTAGCAGACTTCGCAATCTACCACGTCCGGGCCTGCGCCACTGTCATCTCAAATAGGGAGTGACACATGCGTAGCGACAACGGCGGCTTCTCCACCCGGGCGATTCACGCGGGCTACGACCCGGCCGACGAGCACGGGGCGCTGACGCCGCCGGTGCACCTGACCTCGACCTTCGCCTTCGAGAGCGCCGAGGCCGGCGGCGAGATGTTCGCCGGGCAGCGGGCGGGGCACTTCTATTCGCGGATCTCCAACCCGACGACCGACCTCCTGGAGCGCCGCCTGGCCAGCCTGGAGGGCGCGGAAGCCGCGGTCGCCACCGCCTCGGGCATGGGCGCGATCACCGCGGTGCTGTGGAGCTTCCTGCAGGCCGGGGACGAGGTGATTACCGACCAGACCCTGTACGGCTGCACCTTCGCCTTCCTGCGCGATGGTCTGAGCCGGTTCGGCGTCACGGTGCGGCAGGTGGACATGACCCGGCCCGAGCTGCTGGCCGAGGTCATCTCCGACAAGACCCGGATCGTCTATTTCGAGACCCCGGCCAATCCGAACATGCGCCTGGCGGACATCGCCGCGATCAGCGCGATCGCCCACGACGCCGGCGCCAAGGTGGTGGTCGACAACACCTACGCCACGCCGGTGCTGACCCGGCCGATCACCCTGGGCGCGGACATGGTGGTGCACTCGGCGACCAAGTATCTGGGCGGCCATGGCGACCTGGTGGGCGGTATCGCCGTCGGCGGAGTCGAGGACATGGCCCGCGTGCGCCTCGTCGGCGTCAAGGACATGACCGGCGCGGTGATGTCGCCGTTCACGGCCTTCCTGGTGCTGCGGGGGCTGAAGACCCTGTCGCTGCGCATGGCGCGTCATGGCCAGAACGGTGAGGCGGTGGCGCGTTGGCTGGAGGCTCATCCGGCCGTCGAGCGGGTCTATTATCCGGGCCTGGACGGCTTCCCGCAGCGCGAGCTTGCGGCTCGGCAGATGGCTGGCGGCGGCGGCATGATCGCCTTCGAGCTGAAGGGCGGCCACGCGGCGGGCGTGGCGATGATGAATCGCCTGACGATGATCCGCCGGGCCGTGTCGCTGGGCGATGCGGAGACGCTGATCCAGCATCCGGCCAGCATGACCCACTCGACCTATGCGCCGGAGGAACGGGCGGCGGCGGGGATCGGCGAGGGGCTGGTGCGGCTGTCGGTGGGGCTGGAGGAGGTGGAGGATATTCTGGGGGATCTGAAGGGGGCGATGGAGCGGGTGGCGGAGTTGGCTTGAGATCATAGATCCTCCCCCTAACGGGGGAGGTGGCGCGAAGCGCCGGAGGGGTAGTTGTCCTGGCCCGGCCTCTTCCCCCTCCGTCGCCCTACGGCGACACCTCCCCCGCTAGGGGGAGGATCTTTGGCGCTCTGCCCCCAGGCAGCCTCAGCAATCCAGGAACTTCACCTCTTCCGCCGAGTACTTCATGTCACTCGCGCTAAACAGCCCCGACAGCCCCAGCAGGGTGCACCGGCCGACCGTCAGATAAACCGGCACCCCCTCCAGGTACGCGCTCATCCGGCCCTTGTCGGAGAACCGCCGGGCAAACGCCGCGTGGTCCAGCAGGCCGTCGATCCGCTCCATCAGGGGGCTGTTGATATAGACCCCGCCGCGGGCGGCGAACATCAGGGCCGCGTCGCCGGCGAAGGCGCCGAGCAGGGCGCTGAAGATCGACACCGCCTCGCGGGCCCGCGCATCGCCGTCACGGACGCGGGACAGGATCACGTCGTCGCTGTCGCCCTCGCCGCCCAGCGCCAGGTGGATATCGACCAGGCCCTGCTGCGACAGGAAATGCTCGGCCGAGACCCGGCCGTACTTGATCTGCAGGGCCGAGAACACCGGGACCTCGCGGGTCTCGCCCGGGGTGAAGTCGATGTGGCCGCCTTCGCTGACCACCGGCACCCAGCCGTCGTTGCGATGCGGCGACAGGCCGGCAACACCGAGGCCGAGGTTGGGACCAATCACCGCGATCGGGGCGCTCTTGGCCGGCTTGCCGTCGTGGATCACGGTCATGGCCGAGGGCGCCAGACGTGGCGCGCCCAGGGCGCAGGCGGCGAAGTCGTTCAGCAGGGCGACGCGCGGGGTCTTCAGCACCGCCCGCAGCCACGACTGGGTGACGGTGAAGTCGCCGGCGGTGAGGTCTATGGCGCCGTCGATCTCGGGACCCGCGCCGCAGATCGCCGCCCCGATCAGTTCGCCATGGCCGCCCTCGGTCAGCATCCTGGTCAGATGCTGTTCCAGCTCACGCAGCGAGGCGCAGGCCAGTTCCTGATGATCGCGGGGCGGATCGCCGGGACGCACGACGGCTACCGCCAGGTCACGCCCGTTCACGTCGGCCAGTAAGACCGATCCCTTAGCCATGTCGTTTCCTCGCGTGGCCGGTTATTTTTGGTCCGGCTTCGGATGATCGTTGTTGTACCGGTAACATCGACCGGTAAACGGAAGCTATCACCGACGAACAACGTTATGACAAGGTTGTCACGACTGAAACAGGAAACCCGCTTCGGGTCCGGGGCGCGTTAACCTTCACTATAAAAATCTTAAATTTGCACGGGCGATTAACCGCGCCGTGCGTTTATCCCCCTATGGCGAAGTACGCGTCAGGCGTGGAGGATCGGCGGACAGCCGTCCGCATCCAAACTCAGAGATCCGGTAAGGTCCTGTGCGGCGCCTTCGCATGGGATTGCGTGATCCGCGACCTGTCGAGCAGCGGGGCGCGCGTGCAGATGTTGTCCAGCACCACGCCTCCGGGGCAGGTGCAACTGGTGGATCTGGCCGCGGGCCTGGCCCACGACGTCACCATCGCCTGGCAGCGCGACCGCGAGATCGGCATGCGGATCGTCCGCACCTATGACCTGCGAGGCCTGACGTCCGCTGCCGCGGGCACGGCCAAGCGCATCTGGCTGCACTCGCAGTCCGACGTCTCGACCGGCTAACCAGGATTCAGAAACGACAAAGACCCCGGCCCGCCGACCGAGGTCTTTGCTACTCGTTGTACTAACCGCGCCTGGGGCGCGGCGGCCGCGTGATGTCCTGCTCAGGCAGTCTCGCGAGAGGCTTCGTCGGCCATCGCGCGCACCAGGTCCAGGACCTGACGGCGGACGCGGCCTCGGCCGATACGCGGGAACACCTCGGCCAGCTCCAGACCTTCCGGTGTGGTCAGGAATTCCTGGACCACCTTCTCGGCGTGCTGGGTGGCGTCGTCGACTTCAGCGCCGCTCATCGGGTCAGCCAGGCCGTCGAAGAAGAACGACACCGGGACCTGCAAGGTCTTGGCGATCTCGTACAGCTTCGAAGCGCTGACGCGGTTGGCGCCGCGTTCGTACTTCTGCACCTGCTGGAAGGTCAGACCCAGGGAGTCCGCGAGCTGTTCCTGGCTGACGCCAAGCAGCTTGCGACGCATCCGGACCCGGCCACCGACGTGCAGGTCGACAGGGTTGGGGCGTCGGCCTTCGGTTTCTTCGCTCATAAGTTTTCCGCCTCCAACGGTTGTTCGGGGAAGATGACACGACCGTGACGTCGGTGGAAGCAAGCGAACCCAATGCGCGGCGACTTGTCGCTATGGTTCGGCTTCCTTCCCCGGAACGAGGAGGCTAGTCGCCCGTAAGGCGATTCGCCGCCAACCCATGCGCGACCTACTTTCGTCAGGCGAGTATCGCGGTCGGGAGGCGGCGAAGGTGTGGCCGATCCGCCTCGGAAGCGAACCGGCCAATGTGCTCAAAGGCTTATGTCGTCAGGCGTTGAGCATCCGGGCGCGGCCGTCCCAGATGCGGCGGGCCTGACCGGTGTTGTCGTGCAGCCGGAACAGGGTCTCGGCCGCCAGGGTCTCGTCGCGCTCCTGGCCGGCGGTCAGCTGCGGCGTCATGGCGCGGGTCACCTGGCGCTGCACCGCGGCCAGGTCGCCGAACGCCATCAGGTCCAGAGAGTCGATCTCGTAGCCGATCGGGGACTCGCGACCCATGGCTTCCAGCACGCGGTCCAGCAGCGGCTGGCTCACCGCGATCTCCGAGCCGGCGACGATGCCGTACTCGTAGGGACGCGGGATGCCGACCAGGCGGGTGTCGATCGGCGAGTTCAGGATGCCCGGATAAAGCTGCATGTCGATCATGCCGACGAAACGGGTCACGCCGTGGCGCAGGGCCAGCTCGAAGGCGGCGGCCCAGCACTCGAACACCCGCTCGCCGCGACCCGGACCCTTGCGTTTGCGATAGGCCTCGGTGGTGAACAGGCGCGAGGCTTCCCAGACGTCGAGGCCCTTCTTGGGGCTTTCGCCGGGCGCGATCAGGTGGGCGAACTTGTCGGCCAGCATGCAGCGGTCGTCGGTGGGCCGCAGGCGCAGGCCGACCTCCAGCTCCATGTCGTCGTTGAAGCCCAACAGGTAGATGGCGCGGTGGTCGTCATAGTCGTCGACCTCGCCGCCATCGAGCACGACCAGGTCGACCCAGCCGTTCTTCTCGACGCACTGGCGACGACGTTCCTCGTGCATGGCCCACAGCTGCGGACCGTACAGATGGCGGTTCTCGGAAGTGATGATGTGGATCATGGCCGGCCCCCAGCAGGCGGAATGGACGGCCTGGATTAAGGGACATGATCCGGGGAAAGCGCGATAGGCCAAACGGCCTATGGTCTTCTTCATTCCCCCGCGTGAAGCTTGCCACGGCGACGGTTGGGGATCAGCATCGGAGGCATGAGCACCGCTACAGAAGAGCGCTACCGCACCTTCGCGGCCTTCTATCCGTTCTATCTGACCGAACACGTCAACACGGTCAGCCGGCGGCTGCACGTGATCGGCACCAGCCTGGTGATCGTCTGCCTGGCGCTGGGTGTCGTGAGGGACTGGCGGTTCTTCGTGGCCGCGCCGCTGGTCGGCTACGGCTTCGCCTGGATCGGCCACTTCGTGTTCGAGAAGAACCGGCCCGCGACGTTCAAATATCCGCTCTACAGCTTGATGGGGGATTTCCGGCTGTGGTTCGAGGTGGTGACCGCGCGGCGGAAGTTCTGAGGAGCCGTCCTCGTCCTTCGACAAGCTCAGGATGAGGACTACGGTGGTTCAGTAGAAAACCTCATCCTGAGCCTGTCGAAGGACGAGGTTTTCGGACCTACAGCTTCGAGAACAGCCCCAGCTCACCCGCCTTCAGCACGGCTTCCTGGCGCTTGACCACGCCCAGGCGCTTCTTGGCGGCCTCGATGTGGTGGTGGACGGTGCGGGGCGACAGTTCCAGGATCGCGCCGATCTCCCAGTCGGTCTTGCCGCGGCCGGCCCAGTACAGGCACTGGGCCTGACGCTCGGAGACGACCCCGTAGTCGGGATTGTCGTCCTGCATTTCCCAGTGCTTGAGCATGATGGTGCCAAACACCGTGGCCAGGCTGTCGATTACCGCGCGCGAGGTCGGGTCGGTGTCGCGGGCCTCGGTGGACATGCGGATCAGCACCTCCTGGCCGGCGGGGCCGAAGACACGCACGACATAGCCGTCGTTCATGCCGAGGTCCGAGGCCTCGCCCCACATCGACTGGGCGCGGCCGTCGCCTAGCGGCTTGGCGTCGGTCCAGGCGAAGGAGCGGGGCGACTTCAAGAGTAGTTTGACGCACGGATCGTGCACCACGTAGCGCTCGCCCCAGTAGCGCTCGTCCCAGGCGTCGAAGTCCTGACGGCTGAGCGTCGGGGGTTCCTTGCCGTAGTGCTCGGCATTGACCAGGGTGGCGCAGAACTTGTCGTAGCCGAAGGCGGCGATCGCTTGCGCGAAATGCGTCTCGACCTCCTGGGCCGAGCCCAGGTGAGGCGCTTGGCTCAAAAAGGCCCAGGCCTGTTGTTCAGCCGTGTTCAGCACGCGTCTGGTTACTCCGCACTCGCGGAACGCAGGCTATTCGCGGATGCGAGGCGACCGCAAGCGTCTACGCTTTCGGGTAGAGCGACCAAGCGTCGCGGAGCTTAGGCGGCGGCTTCCGCGTCCTGCTCGTCTTCGCCAGCCAGCAGGGCGCTCAGCACGACGGCCAGACGCTCGGGCTTGATCGGCTTTTCGACCACGTCCTGCATGCCGGCGGCGATGTAGGTCTGGACGTCGGCCGGGTCGGCGTTGGCGGTCAGGGCCACGATCGGCACGGCGCCGGGGCGGCCGGCCATCTCGCGGATCGCGCGGGTGGCGGCGATGCCGTCCATGCGCGGCATCTTGATGTCCATCAGGATCAGGTCGTAGCGGCCGCTCTTGGCCATATCCACGGCCTCGACGCCATCGACGGCTTGCTCCGAGGTGCACTCGAACATGTCGCACAGCGCCTCGGCGACCATGCGGTTGGTGGCGTTGTCGTCGACGATCAGGATGTGGGCGGCGCGGCCGGCGACTTCCTGGGTCTCGTGGACCTCGGCCTCGGCGACGGCGGCGGGCAGGGGCAGGGCGAAGCCGACGGTCAGGCCGACGCCGCGATTGGCCTCGGCGTGCAGCGGGCCGCCCATGGCGCGCAGGACGCGGTGGGCCAGGGCCATGCCGACGGCCAGGGCCATCTCGTTGCGGTCCTGCAGGCTGGCGTCGCCCAGCGGATCGTGGACGCGGGCCAGGCGCTCGTCGGCGTGGCCGCCGGTATTGTCGCGGACTTGGCCTTCCAGGCGGATGTGGTCGCCCTCGACACGTGCGGTCAGGCGGGCCTCGATGGCGCCGCGGCCGGCCGAGAGCGCGTTCTCGATCAGGATGTCGAGCACCTGCAGCAAGCGCTCGCCGTCCACCTCGACGCCGCATTCCGGATCGCCGTCATACGAGACGAGCAGGGTCGAGCCGCCTTCGTGGGCGCGGGCGGCCCAGCGGTCCTCGACCGCGTCGGCGAAGTCGCGCAGGCGGGTGGGGGTGGCGTTGATGGTCAGCTGGCCACGGGCCGAGCGGTGCAGGTCGATCGCGCGGGCGACCGTCGCGCCCATGTCGCGGCTGGTCTCGCCGATGGCGCGGACGAAGGCCGAGGCGTCGGGCGTCAGGCGCTGCTGTTCCAGGCGCTCGGTGATCGCCAGGACGCCATCCAGGTGCGCGCCGATGTCGACGGCCATGCGCTCGACCATGGCCATGGCGTCACGGGCGTCGGCCTGGCGGCGGCGGTGCGAGGCCAGCAGCGAGGCCAGGCCGCCTACGCCGGCGAAACGGCCGGCGGCGTCGACGGCGACGTAGGCGGTGCGGAACACCGGGGTCGGGCTATCGGCCAGGGCGTTGACGAAGCTGTTGGAGTCGGTCTGCGCCATGACCTTGCGCGGCTCGGCGTCCATGACGTCGGCGATCGGCTTGTCGGCCAGATGCTCGCCGGCGACGCGCATCATGCCTTGCAGCACGTCGCGATAGACGAGGCCGATGGGCGCGTTGTCCGGGTCGACGACCCCGAGCGCGGCCAGGGCCGGATCGGCGTCGAACATCGCCGTGACCACGCCGCAAGGCGTGTCAGGCGAGATCGGAGCGCGGGTATCGATCAGACGAGTCAGCGTTTCCATGCGGCGCTTCGCTGGGATTTGGAGGGGCACCATGCCCTCGGCGCCCTTGCGGAGTCGTTAAGTTGGGAGCGCTCCCAAACCGGTAATGTCGGAATACACAGAGTTTTCTGTCGGGCTGTCGACATGTTGGGCGAAAACCGGACAAGAAAAAGGGGCGGCGAGTGACCGCCGCCCCTTCCGAAGTGTGGTGCTGGCCTGGTTCTACCAGGACTTGGTGATGGCGATGCCGTACAGGCGCGGCTCGGCGGTGATCACGTTGGTGAACAGGCCCGAGCTGTCGTCGGTGGTGTAGGCGTCGACGATCGGGGTCTTGTTGCCGATGTTCTTGACGTAGGCGTCGATCGAGACGCCCCACTCCGGCTTCTCCACCTTGAGCGTCACGTTGCCGTTGTCCCACGACTTCAGCTGGTCGTAGGCGGTGTTGTAGACGCGGGCGTACTGCTTGCTCTGGCGGTAGTAGTCGCCGCGCAGGGTGGCCGACCAGCCGCCCGACAGCTCGAAGGTGTACTGGGCGCCGACCGAGGTGGTCCAGTGCGGCGAGTTGGGCAGCTCGTTGCCCGACAGGTCCGCGGCCGTGCCTTCGATCGAATAGCCGGCGCCGTAGGTGAAGAGACCGGTGGCGTTGGCCAGGAACGCCGCCGTGGGAGCGGGCAGACCCGCGCCGCCGGCCGCGGCCGGGGTCGACAGGAACGCCTGGTAGGCCGCCGCGCCGGTGCAGGCCCAGGGCAGGGTGGCCCCGGCGCCCGCTGCGATGATGGTGGCCACGCCGGCGGTGGCCAGCACGCAGTTGGCGCCGACCGACGAGGCCTGCGGACCCACCTTCACGACCGTATAGGCCGCGTTGGACTGGGTGCGGTTCATGGTGTCGATCGAGGTGACGCCGGAACCGATCTTGGTGTGCAGATAGCCGAGATTGGCGTTCAGGCGCAGGTTGCGGACCGGCGACCAGATGCTTTCCAGTTCGAAGCCGTAGACCTTGGCGTCGACGTTCTCGTTCACCGAGGTGCGGTTCACGATCTTGCTGATCTGGTAGCCCTTGTAGTCGTACGAGAAGCCCGTCGCGTTGAAGAGCAGGCTGCCGCCCATCAGGGTGTTCTTGGTGCCGATCTCGATGGCGTTGACGAACTCGGGGCCGAAGGTCTGGCTTATGCCGATCGCGCCGGCCGGAACGCCCGGATTGATGCCGCCGCCCTTGTAGCCCTTCGAGTAGAAGGCATAGAGCAGGGTGTCGTCGGTGAAGCCCAGATGGGCCTTGTAGTCCACGCCGACGCGGCCGGTGGTCTCGTTGAAGCGAGCGCGCTGGTCGGGGTTGGTCGGGTTCAGGGTCAGGCCGTAGCCGGGCGCCAACAGCACGGTCGAGTAGTTCTTGACCGCCTTCTTGTCGCGGGTCTGGCGCAGGCCCAGGGTGAACTTCAGGTCGTCGTTGAGCTGGTAGTACAGCTCGCCCATGACCGCGTCCGACACCAGGGTATAGGGCGTGCGGTTGTCATAGTAGTTGTGGCCGTCGCCCGTGGGATTGGCCGCCGTGTCGATGCCGATGCAGTTGGCGGTGGTCGCCGGATTGCAGGTCGGTGAGAGGCCCTTCGATGCGTTCAGCGCCATCGACGACAGGGTCAGCGAGTTGCCGATCACGTAGTAGTCGGTCAGCGTCCGATAGGTGAAGTGGATGGCGCCGACCGTGAAGTTCAGCGGGCCGGAGAAGGCCGACTGCAGGCGCAGTTCCTGGCTGAACTGTTCCGAGCGGCCCGACGAGACGTCGATCGTCGTGAACTTGTTGGTGTTGCCGACCTGCGGGTCGTTGAAGAAGCCGCCCGGCGTGAAGGGCGTGCTGTTGAAGGCGACCGGCGAGACGTTCCGGTTGTAGTCCTGCTTCGTATAGACGCTGCCCTTGCTGTAGGCGGTCATCGAGGTGGCCGTCAGCGAGTCCGTCAGGTCGTAGTTCAGGGTCAGCTGGTAGACGTTGGAGCCCGACTGGTAGAGCGGATCCAGCGCCGTCTCGATCTCGCGCAGGTTGGTCGAGGTGGTGTCGCCGGCGTTGGCGTCGCCCGAGGTGAAGCCGAAGATGTTGCCCAAGAGGCCCGTCAGGGTGCCCGACGTGTTGACCGTGCCGTAGGCGGCGGGGGCGTACAGCGAGGCCGACAGACAGCCCTGAGTCAGGTAGCGCTGGACGGCCGCGGGCACGGGCACGCCGCCGACCGAGGTCGGGCCGGGATCCTTGGTGCACAGCTGCTTGCCGGTCCGCGCGCGGTTGTCGTCCTCGTGGAAGCGTTCCCACAGGAAGTTGGTGCGCAGCTTGTCGGTCGGATTGAACATCACCTGGACGCGGGTCGAGTACATGTCCCGGTCGTCGACCTTGTGGCCGTTGAAGGTGTTGGTGACGAAGCCGTCCCGTTTCAGCGAGGTGCCCGACAGGCGCAGGGCCAGCTTGTCGCCGAAGATCGGCACGTTGACCATGCCGCGGAACTTGGTGGTGTTGAAGTTGCCGTACTCGGCGCGCAGGTTGGCTTCGAACTGGTCGGTCGGCTTGGCGGTGATCACGTTGACCACGCCGCCGGTGGCGTTGCGGCCGTACAGCGTGCCCTGCGGGCCGCGCAGCACTTCCACCCGCTCCACGTCGTAGAACTCGGCTTCGAACAGGTTGCCCGACTGCATCGGGGCGTTGTTCATGTGGACGCCGACGCCCTGGTCGGCCGACGCGCCGACGGCCTTGGCGCCGATGCCGCGGATCTGGAAGTTGAAGCTGTTGGTGAAGTTGCTCTTGGCGAAGGTGACGTTCGGGATCGCCAGCTGAAGATTGGGACCGCCGTCGATCTTCTGCGCTTCCAGGCTGTCCTGGCTGAAGGCCGACACCGCGATCGGCACGTCCTGGAGCGCTTCTTCCTTCTTCTGAGCGGTGACCACCAGCTCTTCGATGACGGTGGTGTTCTGTTGGGCCGGCTTGGCCGTTTGAGCGAAAGCGGGGACGGCGAAGCCGGAGATCGCGACCGCCGAAGCGCCCATGACCAAAAGGCTCCGCATACGCAGAGTTTGCGACATTGAATTCCCTCCCTGGACCCGGGCGGCGCCTTATGGATGGAGCCTGCGAGGGTCGGTGTTTCCTCGGCGCCGTACTGTTTTCACCACGCGGGCGTACGGCGAGCCCCTCGCAGCATTCGCAGATTGCATACTTGCGTTTGAAAGCTGTCAACTGGCCTGATCGTAAGTGAACAGCGATAGGTTACAGCTTTTCACTTTCCGAGAGGTGGTGTTCTCCTGATGGGTGTAAGCTTACAACACATTAGAAGATCGGGTTTGTGGCTTACGTAGCGGAAGTGCGGCGCGCGCTTGTGGGCTATGGCCTTTGATAGCGGGCGCTATGGCTTAGTTCGCTGGCGAAAGACTTCGTCCGAGTTCGTGATCGGAGTATCGCGCGAGTCGCGCCTTGATCGGCCGCGCTGTTCCGGCCTGGCCTTGCTTCGTGTAGGGGAGGGGCCATGTTCCCCTTCTTTTCCTTTGAGAGCCTCGCATGAGCGAAGCCGCACTCGTTCTATTCTCCGGCGGCCAGGACAGCAGCGTCTGCCTGGCCTGGGCCCTTGAGCGCTATGAGCGCGTCGAGACGGTCGGCTTCGACTATGGCCAGCGCCATTCCATCGAGATGGAGGCGCGCCAGACCGTGCGCCGCGAGATCGCCGCGCGCTTCCCGCAGTGGGCTGACCGCCTGGGCGAGGACCATGTGCTGGACATCAAGAGCTTCGGCCAGGTGGCCCAGTCGGCCCTGACCGCCGACCGCGCCATCGAGATGACCGAGCGCGGCCTGCCCTCGACCTTCGTGCCGGGCCGCAACCTGGTGTTCCTGATCTATGCCGCGGCTTTGGCCGATCGCCGGGGCGTCGACGCCCTGGTCGGCGGCATGTGCGAGACCGACTTCTCGGGCTATCCCGACTGCCGCCGCGACACGATGGACGCCATGCAGAGCGCCTTGAACCTGGGCATGGATCGCAGCTTCCGGATCGAGACGCCGCTGATGTGGCTGACCAAGGCGCAGACCTGGGCGCTGTCCAAGCAGTTGGGCGGTGAGGACTTGGTCAAGCTGATCGTCGAAGAGAGCCACACCTGCTACCAGGGTGAACGTGGCGTGCTGCACAGCTGGGGCCACGGCTGCGGGACCTGCCCGGCGTGCGAGTTGCGCGAGAAGGGTTATGTCGAGTGGGACGCGGCCGGGCGTGAGGCGCTGGCCCAAGAGCCGGTAAGCGCGTGACCTATTCCGTCAAAGAGATCTTCCTGACCCTGCAGGGCGAGGGCGGCCAGGCCGGCAAGGCGGCGGTGTTCTGCCGCTTCTCGGGTTGCAACCTGTGGACCGGCCGCGAGCAGGACCGCGCCAAGGCCGTCTGCACCTTCTGCGACACCGACTTCGTCGGCGCCGACGGCGAGAACGGCGGCAAGTTCGCCACGGCCGACGATCTGGCGGCGGCGGTCGAGGCCCAGTGGACCGGCGGCCCGGACGATCGCCTGGTGGTCTGCACCGGCGGCGAGCCTTTCCTGCAACTGGACGAGGCCGCTATCGCGGCGCTGCACGCGCGCGGCTTCCAGATCGCGGTCGAGAGCAACGGCACGCTGGAGGCCCCCGCCGGGATCGACTGGATCTGCATCAGCCCCAAGGCCGACGCGCCCGTGGTCCAAACCTCGGGCCAGGAGCTGAAGCTGGTTTTCCCGCAGGACAAGGCCATGCCCGAGCGCTTCGCGGACCTGGATTTCGAGCGGTTCTACCTGCAACCGATGGACGGTCCGGACCGCGACAGGAACACGCAATTGGCGGTCGCCTATTGCCTTTCGCACCCACAATGGCGTTTAAGCGTCCAAACGCACAAATATCTCGGCCTGCCCTGACGGATAAGGCGCTCGACTTGGTGACAGGGTCGACGCGCTAGAGCCTCCCAGGCCTAGTCAAAAGAAGTCACATGTCTGGATACGTCTTCGAGATCACGAAGGCTGCGTTCTTCGACGCCGCCCATTACATCGAGCAAGGTCCGACGGACCATCGCTATCGCAAGCTGCACGGCCACTCGTTCAAGGTGGAAGCCAGCGTGAAGGGCGAGATGCGGGAAGAGGGCTGGGTCGCCGACCTGGAAACCCTGGACGTCGCGCTGAAGGCCGTCGCGGCCGAGCTGGACCACGGCCTGCTGAACGACCGTCCGGGCCTGGAAGTCCCGACCCTGGAACGGCTGTGCCTGTATTTCGCCGAGCGCCTGAAGGCCCAGTTCCCCGGCCTGTCGCGCGTGGTGCTGTCGCGCCCGACGATCGGCGAGACGTGCGCGCTTAGTCTCTAGCTAGCGGCGGTACTCGTCCCGCTCGCGGTCTTTCTTCCCGTCCCCGGGGATCACCGCCTTGCCGGTGGCCACGACAGCCTTGCCGGCCCCGCCGACGACCGCGCCGGTGACGCCGATGGCCGTGCCGGCCACGGTGCCGACGGCAGCGGCAGCCAGGCAGCCCGTCTGCGAGACGGCGACCAGGGCCAGGACGGCGGCGATAGGGGCAAGGCGACGGAAGGTCATGGTGAAGCTCATAAAACGCTGTTCACCACGTTCTACCCGGCGAATGGTTTAAATTCTCCGCGTCGGATGGCCGCGCACGATCACGGGGTCATCGACATAGGTCGCCCTGTCCTCGTCGCGGCGGCGCTCGCCCCGGTAGCGGGGATCGTCGCGGCGGCGGCGGTCGGGACCGAAATAGTCGCCGGCCCGCACGAAGGGGCGGGGGTTCTCGATCAGCAGGGTCAGGCGGTGGATAACGCCGCGCGCGGTGACCGGCTTGACCAGGAACTCGTTGACGCCGGCGTCGCGCGCCTCGTTCACCCGGCGCTCGGTCGAGTGGCCGGTGATCATCACGATCGGCACGAACGGGTTGGGGCTGTCGGGCGAGTTGCGGACCAGATTGACGAAGTCGATGCCGTCCAGCCCGTTCATCGACAGGTCGGTGAACACCACGTCGATCGCGGTGGAGCGCAGGATCGCCAGGGCCTCGGACCCGTCCATGGCCTCGTAGACCTGGCGTACGCCGATGGCGCGCAGGATCTCGATCAGCAGCAGCCGCATATGCTGGTTGTCGTCGACCAGCAGGATCTTCAAGAGGTCGAAACGCACGCGCCAAGCCCCCTGGTTCGCGCCGCGTACCGCAACCATGGCGCGTGATGATCGCGCGTCAGGGGATACGTTCAAGTGAGGCTTACGCCTGCAAACGTATGCACGTCAACCCGAAACCTGAACTAATTCAGTGGTAAGACCAGTTAATGGCACGTCGACTGACCATTGTTTACGCTATCATCGGCTCGCGCCAGGGGCGAACACGTGGCCGCCAGTCTGCCCACGGTGGCGCAGGAAGGCGTCCGCCAGCACGCAGGCGGTCATGGCCTCGACCACCGGCACGCCGCGAATGCCGACGCACGGATCGTGGCGGCCCTTGGTGCGCAGGTCGACTTCCTCGCCGGCCTCGTTGAGGGTCTGGCGGGGGATCAGGATCGACGAGGTCGGCTTGAAGGCCACCCGCGCCACCACCGGCTGGCCGGTCGAGATGCCGCCCAGGACGCCGCCGGCGTGGTTGCTCAGGAACACGGGCTCACCGTTCTCGCCCAGGCGCATGGCGTCGGCATTGTCCTCGCCGGTCAGGGCGGCGCTGGCGAAGCCTTCGCCGATCTCCACGCCCTTGGCGGCGTTGATCGACATCAGGGCGGCGGCCAGCTCGGCGTCCAGCTTGCCATAGAGCGGCGCGCCCCAGCCGGCGGGGACGCCGATGGCTTCCACTTCCACGACAGCGCCGGTCGAGGAGCCGGCCTTGCGGATCTTTTCCAGGTGCTCTTCCCACACCGGGATGATCTCGGCGTCGGGCGACCAGTAGGGGTTCTGTTCGGTCTGGGCCCAGTCCCAGTTGTCGCGGTTGATGGCGTGCGGGCCGATCTGCACCAGGGCGGCGCGGATCGTCACGCCGGGGATCACCAGCCGCGCCACCGCGCCGGCCGCCACGCGGGCCGCCGTCTCGCGCGCCGAGCTGCGGCCGCCGCCGCGATAGTCGCGCACGCCGTACTTGGCGAAATAGGGATAGTCGGCGTGACCGGGGCGGAAGGCCTGGGCGATCTCGCCATAGTCCTTGGAGCGCTGGTCGGTGTTCTCGATCATCAGGCTGATCGGCGTGCCGGTCGTGCGCTGGCCGTTGGTCCGCTCGTCCTCGAACACGCCCGACAGGATGCGCACGGCGTCCGGCTCCTGGCGCTGGGTGACGAACTTGCCGTTGCCCGGACGACGCTTGTCCAGGAAGCCCTGGATCATCTCGGCCGTCAGCGCGATGCCGGGCGGCACGCCGTCCACGACGCAGCCGAGCGCCGGGCCGTGGCTTTCGCCCCAGGTGGTGACGCGGAACAGGTGACCGAAGGTGTTGTGCGACATGCCGGGGGGTTTAGCGGAAACAGAAGCGTGTCGCAAAACAGGGAAGAAAGATGCTCCCCCGCGATGCGGGGGAGCTGTCGCGTAGCGACTGAGGGGGCTAATGCGGCATAGATCCAGCTAGCCCCCTCCGGCCCTCTGGGCCACCTCCCCCGCATCGCGGGGGAGGATCTAAGGCTCAGCCCCGCACCTTCGCCGCATCCGCCAGATAGAGCTCCAGGTTCGTCCAGCCGTCCTTGCCGACGATCGCGCCATCCGCCTTCTTCGGATCCAGCCCGTGCGCCTTCTCCCAGGCGTCGGGCATCCCATCCCCATCCGTATCCTTGGCCGCCTTGCCCGCCGGCAGCGCCGGCCAACCACCAACGTCGGACTGGACGTTGATCACCTTGCCTGTACGGGTCTTCACACCCTCCAGGATCCGCGTGTCGACCGGGTCGCGCCACACCGAAGCGCCGGCGTCGGCCAGCACTCGGGCATAGGCCTTGTCGGCCGGCTCGGGCGTCACCGGGGCGACGTCGACGGGCGCGGCCAGGCGATAGCCGGCGGGCTCGGGGATGGTGAAGGTCACCAGGCTCCACGGATCGCTCGGCACGACGCCGTCCATGCTGTTGCCGGCGAAATAGGCCTTGGCCAGGGTGTCGCTTTCCTTGAAGGCGATCGGCTTCTGCGAGCTGGGGCCGGGGATGTAGGCGTTGTCGACGAAGTTGTAGGCCGACAGCGTCGCCTTGTCGGCGTTGTAGCCCGACTTGTCGCTCCCCCAGTTGTAGAAGACGTTCGAGCGGAAATCGAAGAACGCGCCGATCGGATCCTTGTCCGGCCCGTCGTAGTTGCCCGGACGCGGCGCGCGGGCCATGTGGTTGGCCCACAGATTGTGGTGGAAGCTGATCTTCGACCCATTGCCGCCGCGGATCAGGCTGCCATAGCCGTGGTCGCCCTTGACGTGGATCGAGTGGGCCAGGCTCTCGGCGATGATCGACCACTGGACGGTCAGGTCATAGAAGCCCTGATCCGGACGATCGTAGCGGGCCGAGGCCGACAGGGTCTCGTCCACCGACCAACTGGCCGAGACGTGGTCCAGGATAATCCGCCGGCCGCCGCTGATCCAGATGGCGTCGCCCTCGACCTTGCTCTCGGCCCCCAGGCGCGAGCGGATGAAGCGGATGATCACGTCGTCGGCGCTGACCACCAGGGTCTGGTCGCGCAGGGTGATGCCGCCGCCCGGGGCGGTTTGGCCGGCGATGGTGATCTGGCCGTTGCTGATCTTCAGCTCACGCTTCAACTGGATGGTGCCGGCGACGTCGAAGACCACCGTGCGCGGGCCGGTGGCCGCGATCGCCGCCCGGAGGCTGCCGGGGCCGTCGTCGTTCAGGTTGGTGACGTGGATCACCGCCCCGCCGCGACCGCCGGTGCTGAACCGGCCCGCGCCCTCGGCGCCGGGGAAGGCCAGCATGTCAGCGGCCAGGGCCGAGCCCGTCGCGAAGGTCAGGGCGAGCGCGCCGGCGGCGGCGAGAAGGTGGCGGCTGAGCATGGTCCATCCCCGAAAGCGACGACGGGATGCTTGGTCCCGCCGTCTGGTCAGGGGCGAAAATGCCGAGCGAAACCGGCTTTGTCCACCGGTGTCATAAGCTACATGATGACGTTCAGGATCACGCTGGGCGCGGCGTCGCGCTGATAGTGGGTGACCTGCAGCTCGTTGATCGACCCCTTCGGCAACGCGGTGGGATCAAAGCCCGCCGGCGGGGCCTGGCCGTTCACCAGCACCCGGGTTTGCGGCCCGTTCAGGCGGCCGCGCACACGGATATTGCCGTGATAGGTCCAGGTTTGACCCTCTTCAGGCTTCAGTTGGCCGCCGATCAGCTCGGCATTGGTGACGCGGACATAGTCCGAGCGGATATCGATATACTGACCCTTACCGTCGCTGATGGTGCTGCGGCTGCTGGTGCGGCCGCCGCCTTCGCCCTGTTGGGCCAGGGCGATCGAGCCGGTGGTCGCCGCGCTCACAGCCAGCAGGCTGATCAGGGCGAGCACGGCGCGGTGGGCCAGGCTGGCCGGCGCGCGCGGTTCGGTGATGGCTTTCAGGCGCATGTGGGTGGGTCTCCGTCCCTTGCCGGTGAAGGCCGGGTGCAGGGTGGGGGCGGCGCGGGTGCGCAGCACGTCGATCAGGGTCTCGGCATACGACCGGCGAACGGCCGGGGCGGCGCCGTCCAGCGCCAGGGCGTCGGCCAGTTCTTCACGCGTGGCGGCGGCGCGGGTGCGCAGGGCGGCATAGGGCGCGACCATCCAGAACAGGCCGCCCAGCAGGTGCTCGAACAACAGCCGCCAGTTGTCGCCGCGCTTGAGGTGCGCCAGCTCGTGGGCGCAGACGGGGACCAGGCGGTCGATGTCCAGCCGCGCGACCATGGACGACGGCAGCAGGATGACCGGCGTCGACAGGCCGGCCAGCAGGGGCTGGTCGATGTCGTCGCTGACCTTCACCTCGGGGCGGCCGGTGTCCATGCGACGGGCGGCGGCGCGGACGGCCAGGGCCAGGTCCTGTGACACGGGGCGGGCCTTGGTCACGATGCGGCGCAGCTTGGCGCGGCCCATGGCCTGGCGGATGGCCGTGACGGCCAGGCCGCCCAGCGCGCCCAGGATCAGCACGCCGCCCAGGACTTCGACGCCGTTGAAGCCGGACAGCGCCCGGGACGAGGCGTCGGTGACGACGGAGCTGGCGGTCGCGACGGCGCGGGAGGCCATGACGACCTGGTAGACGGGCGTCGTGGCCTCTTCCGGCAAGGCGGAGACGCCGACCATCAGGGCCATCACCGTCGGCGGCAGGGCGACGGCGCGGTTCCAGGCGGCGGCGCGCGGCGCGGGATCGCCGGTCAGGCGGTCGGCGGCCTTGCCGGCCAGCCAGCCCAGGCCGGCGACGGGCCAGGCGGCGACCAGGCCCAGGGCGGCGGAGGCGAACAGCGGGCTCATCAGCGGCGCTCCCACGGAGACTCGGCGCTGCGCACGTTGACGCTGACCGAGGCCTTGGACTGGGTCGAGGTGCGTGTGCTGACGTCGGGATTGATGATCTTGATCTGCCGGCCCAGGTCCTGCGCCTTGTCGTCGGGCAGGATCAGCCGGATGGTCGGCTGGACCTGGATCTGGACCGACACGGACGGCTCGACCGCGACCTTGGCCTCGACACGCGGCTGCGGGTTCGGCTGAGGATTGGGTTGCGGATTCGGCTGAGGGTTGGGCTGCGGGTTCGGTCGCGGATCCGGGCGCGGATCGGGCGCGACGGCGATCTCCATTGGCGCGGCGGGCGCGGCCTCCGCCGCAGGGGCCGCCGGTGCGGCGGGCGCGGCCTGGATCGCCATCGGCGCGGCCTCGACCGCGGGGGCGGCTTCTGCTGCCGGAGCGGCTTCCTCGGCCATGGCGACGGGCGCGGGCGGGGCCAGGCGGCGGGCCTGGTCGGCCAGGGCCAGCGAGCCCGCGCCGGTGACCGCCGTCAGGACGCCGCCCAGCACGATGGCCAGGCCGACGCGACCGGCCGAGGCGCCGCTGGTTGGCTGCAGGATCGCCGACAGGCGCATGCGGGCCAGCTTGCGCTCGCGGCCGGTGAAGGCCGATTGAGCAGAGGGCATGGCGTTCATCCGCAACGCCTCGACCAGCACGCGGGCATAGTCGCGGCGAGCCTCGGGTGCGGCGTCGGCCAGGGCGGCGCTGTCGCAAACCGCCTCGCGAGCGGCCAGCATGCGGCCGCGCAGGGCGGCGACCGGCGGGGCCAGCCAGAAGAGGCCGGCGAGGGCTTCCTCGGCCGGGATGCGCCAGTTGTCGCCGCGCTTCAGGTGGGCCAGTTCGTGGCCGCAGACCAGTTCCAGGCGAGCGGCGTCGGTGGTCTCGACCAGGGCTTTGGGCAACAGAATGACGGGCCGACGGGCGCCGGCTAGCAACGGCTCGCTGATCTGGTCGCTGACCCGCACGGGTGGCGCGGTCACGCTCAGCAGGGCGGCGCGGCGACGGATGGCTTCCACCAGGGCGGTGTCCTGGCAGGGCTCGGCGCTGCTACGGATCGCCGCCAGGCGACGGCGGCCGCCGTTCCAGCGAAGGCCGCGGGCCAGCAGGCCGGCGGCGGACAGGCCGACCAGGCTCCAGGCCAGGTTGGTCGTCAGTTCGCTTTCGGGCGTCCAGGTCGAGGTCGCGACCGGAGCGGCCACGGCGGAGACCTCAGCGACCGGCGCTTGCGGCTTCGGCGCGAAGGTCAGGGCCACGGTCGCGGCCAGGGCGGCGCCGGGCAGGGTGTAGGCCAGGCTCCAGGCGGCGGCGCGCGGACGCGGATCGTCGGTCACGCGTTCGACCAGGCGGCCCAGGCCAAGGCCCAGCACGCCGACCGGCCAGGCGGCGATCAGGCCAAGCGTGGTGGAGGCGAGCAGCGGATGCATCACTTGTCCTCCCCGGAAGCCTTGGCGGTGTTGAGCAGGGTCTCCAGTTCCGCGATCTCGGTCGCGGACAGGATCTGGCTGCCGGCGAAGGCCGAGGCGGGCAGGCGGCCGTCGATCTCGAGCAGGCCGCGCAGGCGGTTCAGCACCCCGCCGATCACGTCGACCTTGCCCTTGTGGGCCTCATAGACGGCCAGGCCGTGCACCGAGCGGCGGACCAGCAGGCCCTTGGCCACCATGCGCTCCAGCACCGTGCGGGTGGTCGAGGCGCTCCAGCCCAGCTCGGGCTCGATCAGGCCTTGCGCCTCGCGGGCGCTCATCGCGCCGCCGCGCCAGAAGGCCTTCAGCACTTCCAGTTCCAGGTCGGAGGGTTCGGTCATGGCGGCGGATCTCTGTGATGTCGCGAGTACGCTACAAATGTAACGCGTCTGCGTCAAGTGTGATGAACGCCGTTCGGTAGTGACAGGCGTGGGATCATGATTTACGAACGTACATCTGGCTTACAAATGTGAGTTCCCTCATGGCGACCGATCAGGTCCGTATCCGAAAATTGCCCCTGGAAGGCCGTGCGCGGAGCCCCTGGCGCTGGGCGCCGGTCGTCGTCGGGTTCGTGGCGCTGATCGGCGTGGGCGCGGAGGTGATGGCCCGCCACGATCGCGCCGAGGCGGTGCGTCGGGACGCGGTCTGGCGCGTCTCAGGCCCGGCCTGCGCGCCGCTTGACCCCACGATCTTCCGAAGCCTGCGCCGCTATCCGCAGGCCACCCCCTATGACGAGACGCTGTTCCAGCGGGCCGGCGGGACGATGAGCTGCACGCACCTGGTCGACCGGGTCGGGGGCGAGAAGGTTCGTTACGCCGTCTGCAAGTTCGGCGCGCCGGACTATCTGCGTGTGTCGCTGGGCGGGCGTGACCAATTTTACGACCTCACCGGCGGGAAATCGGCGGCGGTCACGGTGATCAAGGACCAGGTGCGCTGCGTCGTCATTCCGCCCTTCAGGATGTAGTTGGCCTCTTGCCAATCCGGCCATTTCATAGCTAGCTATATAGCGTGCTATGAAATGGAGGTTCGACATGGACGTCGATCTGCTGGCGGGGTTTGGCGTGGGGTTCCTGGGCAGCCGGCTGAAACGCCTGGCCGAACGCATGCAGGCCGACGCCGCCGAGGTGGCGCGTTTCCTCGACCTGCCGGTGCAGCCGGCGCAGATGTCGCTGCTGATGACCATCCGCCTGCACGGCCCGATCGCGGTCGGCGAGCTGGCCGAGCGCCTGCAACTGGCCCAGCCGACGGTGACGCGCGCGCTAGGCACGCTCGGCGACTTCGTGGAGGCGCGACCCGTGCCGGGCGACGGGCGCTCCAGGCGCCTGGCCCTGACGGAGAAGGGCGAGGCGCTGCTGGCCCGGGTCCAGACCGAGCTCTTGCCGCGCATCGAGGGCGCCGCCGCCGAACTGGTCGAGGGCCTGCAGGGGGATTTCATGCAGGGGCTCTCCAAGGTGGAGGCGCGGCTGACGGAAAAGTCGCTGCTGGCCCGCATCGAGGCGGCGGGCGCGCCGACCATGTGGGCCCGCGACTTCTCCGACGACCTGGCCGAGGCGTTCTATCGGATCAACGCCGACTGGATCAGCGACATGTTCTCGCTGGAGCAGAACGACATCGACCTTCTGTCGCGGCCGCGCGAGCTGATCCTCGACAAGGGCGGGGTGGTGCTGTTCGCCGAGACGCCCGACCTGGGCGTGGTCGGCACGGCGGCCCTGATGGTGTCCAAGGACGGCTGGGTCGAGCTGACCAAGATGGGCGTGACGCCCGACGCGCGCGGCCGCAAGGTCGGCGAATACCTGCTGGCCAAGACCCTGGAACGCGCCGCCAGCCTGGGCATGGACAAGGTCTACTTGCTGACCAACACCAAGTGCGCGCCGGCCATCCACCTCTACGAAAAGCTGGGCTTCGTCCACGACGCCGAGATCATGCGGCTGTTCGGGGCGCGCTATGAGCGGTGCGACGTGGCGATGTCGTTCAAGCCGAGAGGTTAGGCCCCTAGCACCTTCCGCAGCGAGGCCTCGATCTGGCCGCCGGACCAGGTGTCGCCGTAGTCGTCGCGGGCCTTTGCGGCGAGTGCTTTGAGTGGCGGCAGGTCGGCGACGCGGCGGACCAGGGCGGCGGTGTGCGGCGCGGTCTTGTCGAAGATCTGGCCGATCTTTTCGAAGCGTTCGGTTATGGTCGACCACAGGACGGCGGTGACCACGTCGGCGATGCCTGGCGCGTCGCCGCCCAGCAGGAAGCCCGAGGTCTTCTTCAGGCCATGGCGGCGGCCGGTCTCCTCCCAGAACGACATCCACTTTTCCAGGCGCGGTTCGAACTCTTCCCAGCGCTTGTCGGTCCACATCTGGCGGCCGCCGTCCAGGGTGAGTTCGTCGATGACGTCATTGGCGTCGCAAACGATCTTCAGCGTCAGGGCCTTCAACGCCGGGTCCTTCGACAGCAGGTCCAGGGTCTCGCCCAGATAGAGGACGATGGCCGGCATCTGGGCGATGGCGACGCTGGCCTTGTGGTCGACCAGCAGCGGCGGACCCATGAACGGGACAGGCATGTCCTTGACCGAGCCGGCCATCAGCTCGCCGATCGCGTCGTCGCCGGCCTCGGTCCAGGTCTTGCCGGCGAAGGCCAGGACGCCCCGCACGAACTGGCCCCGGAAGGGCGCGGACCAGTAGTACAGCGTGTAGTCGGACATGGCGGGGCTCCCGGATGCGTCCGGTGACAACGCCGGGGCGCCGCGTCCGTTCTAGTCGACCTTGCTCAGCACCTTGCGCAGGGTCTCGACCATGCGGTCGATGTGGCTCTTCTCCAGGATCAGCGGTGGCGACAGGGCGATGATGTCGCCGGTGACGCGGATCAGCAGGCCTTCGTCGAAGCAAGTCTCGAAGACCTCCATGGCGCGGGCGGTCGGAGCGCCGGGGCGGGGGGCGAGTTCGATGCCAGCGACGAGGCCCAGGTTGCGGATGTCGACCACGTGCTGGGCGTCAGCCAGGCTGTGCATGGCCTCCTGCCAGTAGCTTTCCATACCGGCGGCGCGGGCGAAGAGGTCGTCCTCCTGGTAGGTTTCCAGGGTGGCCAAGCCCGCCGCGCAGGCCAGCGGGTGGGCCGAATAGGTGTAGCCGTGGAAGAGCTCGATCGGGGCGTCGGCGCCCTCGAGCATGGCGTCATAGATCTTGGTCGAGGCGGCCACCGCGCCGCACGGAACGGCGGCGTTGGTCAGGCCCTTGGCCATGCAGATCAGGTCGGGCGTGACGCCGAAGCGATCGGCGGCGAACGGGGTCGACAGGCGTCCGAAGCCGGTGATCACCTCGTCGAAGATCAGCAGGATGTCGTGCTTGTCGCAGATGGCCCGCAAGCGCTCGAGATAGCCCTTGGGCGGGACCAGCACGCCGGTGGAGCCGGCCACCGGCTCGACGATCACGGCGGCGATGTTGGAGGCGTCGTGCAGGGCGACGATCCGTTCCAGGTCGTCGGCCAGATGGGCGCCGTGCTCGGGCTGGCCCTTGGCGAACAGGTTGCCGGGCACGCCGTGGGTGTGAGGCAGGTGGTCGACGCCGGTGAGCAGGGATCCGAAGTACTTGCGGTTGGTCGGGATGCCGCCCACCGAGATGCCGCCGAAGCCGACCCCGTGATAGCCGCGCTCGCGCCCGATCAGCCGGGTCTTGGTCCCCTTGCCGCGGGCGCGGTGGTAGGCGAGCGCGATCTTCAGGGCGGTGTCGACCGACTCCGAACCGCTGTTGGTGAAGAAGATGCGGTCCAGGCCCGCTGGCGTCACCTGGGCCAGGCGCGAGGCGAACTGGAAGGCCAGCGGGTGGCCCATGTTGAAGCAGGGGGCGTAGTCCATCTCGGCCGCCTGGCGCTGGATGGCCTCGCGAATCTTCGTACGGTCGTGGCCGGCGTTGACGCACCAGAGGCCGGACGTGGCGTCCAGCACCTCGCGGCCCTCGGGCGTCTTGTAGAGCATGCCGCTGGCCGACGAGAGCATGCGCGGGTTGCTCTTGAACCGCCGGTTCGGCGTGAACGGCATCCAGAAGGCGTCGAGATCGTTGGCGCCGAAGTCAGGCATGGCGGGAGAACTCCTTCTGGGGATTGCATTGTGATCGCAATCGGGTGTGACTTGGCAAGTCACCTCCATCCGGAAGTGGGGAAAGTGCGCAAACCGCTCGCAGATCAGACGGCCGTCCACGACCAGGTGTACGAGGCGATCCGCCAGGCGCTGATCACCGGGCGTATCGCACCGGGCAAGGGCGTGAGCTTGCGCAGCCTGGCCGCCGAGCTGAGCGTCTCGCCGATGCCCGTGCGCGACGCCGTCCGCCGCCTGGTGGCCGAGCGGGCGCTGGCGATCAATCCGGCCAACAAGCGGCTGTCCGTGCCCTCGCTGACCGCCGACCGGCTGGAGCAGCTCTCTTTGGCCCGCCTGTGGGTCGAGCCCGAGCTGGCCGCCCGCGCGGCGAAAAACGCCGACACCGGACTGATCCGCCAACTCCAGGCCATCGACGCCGATGTCGACGAGGCCCTGCGGCTGGGTGATGTCGACCGCTACATGACCGCCAACCACGCCTTCCATTTTGCCATCTACGAGCGGGCCGGGGCCGAGGTGCTGGAGGCCATGGCCGGCGGCTTGTGGCTGCAGGTCGGGCCGTTCATGCGGGTGGTGTTCGGCCGTGTGGGCGCCAACGACCTGGCCGCCGACCGTCATGCCGAGGCGATCACGGCTCTCAAGGACGGTGACGCGGACGGCGCCCGCCGCGCCATCGCCGCTGACCTTTCCGAAGGCATGGACAAGATGCGGGCCGCTGTCGAGGCGGGACCGTAAAGTCGGGTGCTTGACTCCTCCGCATCGTCGTAAAACTGTGATCACAATTAGTCCGGATTATCCCGCGTGACCCTGCCCGCCGACATCACCGACCGTCTCTCGCGCCTGGCCCTGCCGGGGCTGGCGATCATCGACGGCCGGCATGAGGAGGCCGCCTCGGGCGCGACCTTCCACAATGTCTCGCCGCGCGACGGGCTGGTGCTGAACCAGGTCACGGCCTGTCAGGGCGAGGACGTGGCCCGCGCCGTCGCCAGCGCCCGCGCCGCCTTCGAGGACGGCCGCTGGCGCGACCAGGGCCCACGCGCCAAGAAGAAGGTGCTGTTCCGCCTGGCCGAGCTGATGGAACGCGACGCCGAGGAGCTGGCCCTGCTGGAGAGCCTGGACGTCGGCAAGCCGATCAGCGACGCCCGCAATGTCGACGTGCCGCTCGCGATCGGCACCTGCCGCTGGTACGCCGAGGCGCTGGACAAGGTCTATGGCGAGGTCGGGGCCTCGCCGGTCGATCGCCTGAGCTACGCCGTGCACGAGCCGCTGGGCGTAATCGGGGCGATCGTGCCGTGGAACTTCCCGCTGCACATGGCGATGTGGAAGGTCGCGCCGGCGCTCGCGATGGGCAACTCCGTCGTCCTGAAGCCCGCCGAGCAGTCGCCGCTGACCGCGCTGAAGTTGGGCGAGTTGGCGCTGGAAGCGGGTCTCCCGGCAGGTGTCTTGAACGTCATCCCTGGCCTGGGCGGTGTCGCCGGCGAGGCGCTGGCGCTGTCAAACGACGTCGACATGATCGCCTTCACCGGCTCGGGCCCCGTGGGCCGCAAGCTGATGGAATATTCGGCGCGCTCGAACCTCAAGCGGGTCAGCCTGGAGCTAGGCGGCAAGTCGCCCCAGATCGTCTTCGCCGACTGCCCGGACCTCGACGCCGCCGCCCAGGCCGCCGCCTGGGGCGTGTTCTATAACCAGGGCGAGGTCTGCACCGCCGCCTCGCGCCTGCTGGTCGAGGCCTCGATCAAGGACGCCTTCCTTGAGAAGGTCGTGGCGGTCGCCAAGGCCATGGTCGTCGGCGATCCGCTGGACGCCTCGACCCAGTTCGGCGCGATGGTCAGCGAGCGGCAGATGAACACCGCCCTGGACTACATCGCCACCGCCGATAGCCAGGGCGCGCGGCGGGTGCTGGGCGGCCAGCGCGTGCGCCAGGAGACCGGCGGCTTCTATGTCGAGCCGACAATCTTCGACGGTCTGGAAGCCGACCACACCCTGGCTCGCGAGGAGGTGTTCGGCCCGGTGTTGGGCGTGATGACCTTCAAGTCCGAGGACGAGGCCCTGCGCCTGGCCAACGACACGGTCTACGGCCTGGCCGCGGGCCTGTGGACGTCCGACATCAACCGCGCCCTGCGTGGGGCCAAGCGGTTGAAGGCGGGGCTGGTCTGGGTCAATGGCTGGGACGCCTGCGACATCACCATGCCGTTCGGGGGCTTCAAGCAGTCGGGCTTTGGCCGCGACCGCAGCCTTCATGCGTTGCACAAGTACGCCGACCTGAAGTCGGTGTCCGTGACGCTGAGGTAGCCCCATGACACTCAATCTCGTTGAAACCGAAGCCTTCATCGACGGCCTCTGGATCGAGGGCGGCGCCACCTTCGAGGTGCTCAATCCGGCCGACGGGACGGTGATCGCCAATGTCGCCGACCTGGGCGCCGGCGAGACGCGGGTGGCCATCGAGGCCGCGCACCGGGCCTTCCCGACCTGGGCCGCCAGGACCGCCAAGGAGCGCGGCGCGATCCTGAGGAAGTGGAGCGACCTGATGCTCGCCCACGCCGACGACCTGGCCCGCCTGATGACCGCCGAGCAGGGCAAGCCGCTGGCGGAGTCGAAGGGTGAGGTCGCTTACGGGGCGGCGTTCATCGACTGGTTCGCCGACGAGGCCAAGCGCGCCTACGGCCACACCATCCCGACCCCGATGTCGGGCAAGCGTTTGGTCTCGATCAAGCAGCCGGTGGGGGTCTGCGCGGCCATCGCGCCGTGGAACTTCCCGATCGCCATGATCACCCGCAAGGTCGGCCCGGCCCTGGCCGCCGGCTGTACGGTGGTGGTCAAGCCGGCCGCCGAGACGCCGCTGTGCGCCCTGGCCATCGCCCGGCTGGCGGTCGAGGCGGGCGTGCCGGCGGGCGTTCTCAACGTCGTCACCGGCAAGGACTCGGCCGGCATCGGCAAGGCGCTGTGCGATGACAGCCGGGTGCGGAAGCTGTCGTTCACGGGCTCCACGCCGGTGGGCAAGATCCTCTACCAGCAGTGCGCCGGCACGATGAAGAAGCTGTCGCTGGAGCTGGGCGGCAATGCGCCCTTCATCATCTTTGACGACGCCGACCTGGAGGCCGCCGTCGATGGCGCCATCACCAGCAAGTACCGCAACACCGGCCAGACCTGCGTCTGCGCCAACCGCCTGATCGTCCAGGCCGGCATCCATGACGCCTTCGTCGCGCGGCTGGCCGAGAAGGTGGCGGCGATGAAGGTCGGGCCCGGCACGGGCGAGGGTGTGGTGATCGGCCCGCTGATCAACGACAAGGCCATCGCCAAGGTCGAGAGCCTGGTGCGCGAGGCTGTCGAGGGCGGGGCCAAGGTGGTGACCGGCGGCGACCGCCACGACCTGGGCGGGCTGTTCTATCAGCCGACGGTGCTCAGCGGCGCGACGCCGGACATGCGCCTGTTCCAGGAAGAGATCTTCGGCCCCGTCGCGCCGATCGTGAAGTTCCACACCGAGGAGCAGGCGATTGAGCTGGCCAACGCCACGCCGTTCGGCCTGGCCTCGTACTTCTACAGCAAGGACGTCGCCCGCTGCTGGCGCGTGGCCGAGGCGATCGAGGCCGGCATGGTCGGCATCAACGAAGGCCTGATCTCCACCGAGGTCGCGCCGTTCGGCGGGGTGAAGGAAAGCGGCCTGGGCCGCGAGGGCTCGTCCGAGGGCCTCGATGAGTATCTGGAGACCAAGTACCTCTGTTTCGGCGGGGTCGGATGATCGCCCAGCTCGCCCGCCCTCTGTCCGACCTGCTGGCCGACGAGCGCGCGCGCTTCCTGGCCGAGCATCCGCGCTCCGTCGCCATGGCCAAGGCCGCCTCGGCCGTCTGGCGCGGTGGGGCGCCGATGCACTGGATGAACGACTGGGCGTCGCCGTCGCCGATCTTTGCGGCGCAAGGCGTCGGGGCGCAGGTCACCGATGTCGACGGCAAGCTCTATGACGACTTCTGCCTGGGCGACACGCCGTCGATGTTCGGGCATGGCGACGCCTCGGTGGCCGCCGCCGTCGCCGACCAGATCAAGCGTGGGGCGGGGTTCATGCTGCCGACCGCCTCGGCAGTGATCGTCGGCAAGCTCTTGGCCGAGCGCTTTGGCCTGCCGTTGTGGCAGACGGCGACCACGGCCAGCGACGCCAACCGCGCGGCGATCCGCTGGGCGCGGGCGGTGACGCAGCGGCCCGTCGTGCTGGTGTTCGACGGCTGCTACCACGGCATGGTCGATGACGCCTTCGTGGTGCTGAAGGACGGGCAGGGCGTGATGAAGCCGGGCCTGCTGGGCCAGGTTCACGACCTGACGGCCACCACCCGTGTCGTGCCGTTCAACGATCTCGAAGCCCTGGAAGCCGCGCTCGCGCCGGGCGACGTCGCCGCCGTGTTGGCCGAGCCGGTGATGACCAATTGCGGGATGATCCTGCCCGAGCCTGGCTTCCACGACGCGTTGCGCAAGCTGACCCGCGACGCCGGGACGCTGCTGATCATCGACGAGACCCACACCATCTCGACCGGTCCCGGCGGCTACACGCGCACCTACGACCTGGAGCCCGACGTCTTCGTCCTGGGCAAGGCCGTCGCCGGCGGCGTGCCGGCCGCCATCTGGGGCGTGACCGCTGAGCTCTCGGCGCGGATGGATGAGGCCCAGGCGCGGATCGGTCCCGGCCAGTCGGGCATCGGCACCACGCTGTCGGGCAACGCCCTGGCCATGGCCGCCATGCGGGCCATGCTGTCCGAGGTGATGACCGACGCGGCCTATACCTGGATGTTGACCGGCGCGGACCGCCTGGTCGCGGGCCTGAAAGCCGTGATCGCCGCCCGCAAGCTGCCGTGGTCCGTCGCCCATGTCGGCGCCCGCGTTGAACTGGTCTTCGCCGATCCTCCGCCAAAGAATGCCGCTGAAATGCGGAAAGTGCTGGACCATGAGGCCGTGGAAGCGCTGCACTTGTGGCTGATCAACCGGGGCGTTTTGATCGCGCCCTTCCACAACATGATGCTGGTCTCGCCCGTCACCGACGGCGCGGCGATCGATCGGCTGGTCGCGGCCGTGGACGGCTTCGCGGCGGCGATGGGGGACGCATGAGCGCTGTAGCCGACATCCAGGAATGCCGGGACTTCCTGGCCGCCCACCCGCAGGTGCGGTTCGTCGACGTGTTCTTCACCAGCATGACCGGCGTGCCGCGCGGCAAGCGGCTGCGCGTGCATGAGCTGGAAGCGATCTACGAATACGGCCGCTTCCTGCCGGGCTCGATCCTGGTGGTCGACACCTTGGGCGCCGACTGCGAGGACACCGGCCTGGTCTGGGAAGACGGCGACGCCGACCGCCGCGCGCGGCCGGTTCCGGGCACCCTGACCCTCGCGCCGTGGCTGGGCCCCGACGTCGCCCAGGTGATGCTGTCGCTGTACGAGCTGGACGGGACGCCCAACGATCTCGACCCGCGCCACGTGCTGCAGCGGGTGCTGGACCGCTATGCCGCCGATGGCCTGACGCCGGTCGCCGCCTGCGAGCTGGAATACTACCTCGTCGACCTGGAGCGCGGCCCCGGCGGCGAGCTGCAGCCGGCCAAGTCGATGCAGACCGGCCTGCGCCCCAGCGGCATCCAGGTCTACGGCCTGCCCGAGCTGGAGGCGCACGCCCCGTTCCTGCGCGAGCTGTGGGATACCGCCGACGTGATCGGCGTGCCGCTGGAGGGCGCGATCTCGGAGTTCGCGCCGGGCCAGGTCGAGCTAACCCTGAAGCACAAGCCGGACGCCTTGCGCGCCTGCGACGACGCCCTGCTGTACAAGCGTATGGCCAAGGGCGTGGCCCTGCGCCACGGCTGCGAAGCGACCTTCATGGCCAAGCCCTGGGCCGACCGGGCGGGCAACGGCTTCCACGTCCATGTCAGCTTCAACGACGCGGATGGGACGAACTTATGCGCGGCCGAGGACACCGAAGGCTCGGCGATGCTGAAGCACGCCATCGGCGGCATGAAGGCGCTGCTGGGCGAGGGCATGGCGATCCTGGCGCCGAACGCCAACAGCTATCGCCGCTTCAAGGCCAACAGCTACGCACCGGTCGCGGCCACCTGGGGCGTCAACAACCGCACCGTCAGCTTACGTGTCCCGGCCGGTCCGGCCCCGACGCGCCACGTCGAGCACCGCGTCGCCGGGGCCGACGGCAATCCGTATCTGGTGATGGCCGTGCTGCTGGCCAGCGCCCACCACGGCCTGACGAACAAGATCGATCCGGGCCCGGCGGTGGTCGGCGACGGTTATGCGGCGGCGGCCAAAGAGAAGTCGCGGCTGCCGGCCAACTGGTTCGCGGCGGTGGATCTTTTCGAGAAGTCGGCCGTGCTGCGCGACTACCTCGGCGACCGCTTCGTGGACATGTTCGTCTCGGTCAAGCGCACCGAACAGGCGCGGTTCTTCGAGGTGGTCACCGAGCTCGATTTCGACTGGTACCTGCGTAACGCCTGACAACTACTGCAACGAAACATGAGGGAGTTTCGGATGAGCGGATACAGGAACGGCGGGGCCTCGCGGCGCTCGCTTCTGACGGCCTTCGGGGCGGCGGCCATTGGCCTCAGCTTCACGGCCTGCGGTGAGAAACCCAAGGCCACCGGGGCGAACGGCGAAGAGCCCAAGCTGAACTTCTACAACTGGGACACCTATATCGGCGAGACCACGCTGGGCGACTACAAGAAGGCCACCGGCGTCGACGTGAACATGAGCCTGTTCGCGACGAACGACGAACTGTTCGCCAAGCTCAAGGCGGGCAATCCGGGCTTCGACGTCATCGTGCCCTCGAACGAGTTCGTGACCCGCATGGGCCAGGCCGGCATGCTTGAGCCGCTGGATCACGCCAAGATCCCGAACATGAAGAACATCGACCCGTCCTTCCTCAATCCCGACTTCGACCCGGGCCGGAAGTACTCGATGCCCTACACCTGGCTGCTGCTGGGCATCGGCTATCGCAAGAGCAAGGTCGACGGCGTGCCCGACAGCTGGAAGTGGCTGTTCGACAGCGACAAGTACAAGGGTCGCATCGCCCTGCTGTCGGAAAGCGCCGACCTGGTGCGCCTGTCGGCCAAGTATCTGGGCCACTCGGTCAACGACATCCCGGCCGACATGATCCCCAAGATCGAGCAGATGCTGATCAAGCAGAAGCCGTTCGTGAAGGCCTTCCACGACGACAACGGCCAGGACCTGCTGGTGTCGAAGGAAGTCGACCTCGTCCTCGAATACAATGGCGACATCGCCCAGGTGATGAAGGACGACCCGGACATCGACTTCGTGGTGCCCAAGGAGGGCTCGCTGATCAACAGCGACACCCTGTGCATCCCCAAGGGCGCGCCGCGTCCCAACAACGCCCACGCCTTCATCAACTACCTGTTGGACGCCCAGGCCGGGGCCGAGATCACCAAGACGATCCTCTACCCGACCCCCAATGCTGCGGCCAAGGCGCTGATGCCGGAGGCGTACCGCGAGAACAAGGTGATCTTCCCGCCGGCCGACGTCATGGCCAAGTGCGAGTACGGGGCGTTCGAAGGGGCCGAGAAGGCCAGCCTGTATGAGGAAGTCATCACGCGGGTGCGGGCGGCTTGATCCGACTCCCTTCCCCTTGATGGGGAAGGGTTGGGGATGGGGTGACGCCCACGGTGGATGTCACTCCAGCCTCGCCAAGTTCTGAACCGCTTTCACCCCCAACCCCGCCCTTCCCCCGTCAAAGGGGGAAGGGAGAGATGCTGACGATGGAACAATCCTGGAAACAGGCGAAAGCCGTCTTCGCCGCGGCGCTGGGACCGCCGCTGGTGTGGCTGGCGCTGTTCTTCCTCGCGCCGATGGCGATCGTCTGGGCCTACAGCTTCGGCCATAACGCCGGCCTGACCGAGATCGCCATCAGCGGCACGTTCAGCAACTACGCCCGGGCGATCGAGCCGCTGTACCTGAAGATCTTCCTGAAGTCGGCTTGGGTCGCCGGGCTGACCACGGGCCTGTGCCTGGTGATCGGCTTCCCGGTCGCCCTGGCCATCACCTTCGCGTCCGACAAGGCCAAGACCTGGCTCTTGCTGCTGATCATGCTGCCGTTCTGGACGAACCTGCTGATCCGCACCTACGCCCTGATCGCCGTGCTGCGCACCGAGGGCTACGTCAACCAGGGCCTGGAATGGCTGTGGAAGGGCGGCGGGACGTTCGCGGCGCTGGTGGGCCTGCAGCCGCTGGGCGACTTCCAGCCGCTGGAGCTGCTGCACAACAATTTCGCGGTGATCCTGGGGCTCGTCTACGTGCACCTGCCCTTCATGGTGCTGCCGCTCTATTCGGCCCTCGATAGGCTCGACAAGTCGCTGCTGGAGGCCAGCCTGGACCTGGGCGCCGGGCACCTGCGGACCCTGTTCAAGGTGGTCGTGCCGCTGGCTCTGCCGGGCATCGCCTCGGGCGTGCTGATCACCTTCATTCCGGCGCTCGGCGCCTATCTGACGCCTGACCTGCTGGGCGGTCCCGACAGCCAGATGATCGCCAACGTCATCGAGCGCCAGTTCAAGCGCGCCAATGACTGGCCCTTCGGCGCGGCCATGTCGTTCGTGCTGATGTACCTGACCTTCATCGCCATCGCGATCCAGGCCCTGCTGGCCAAGCGCACGCCGGAGGCCAAAGGATGAGCAAGCGCTCCGCTCCCGGTCCTCTCGAGTACCTCCGCCGCTGGCAGATGCAGGCCTGGCTGGCCGCCGTGGGGGTCTTCCTCTACGCGCCGCTGATCGCGCTGATGGTGTTCAGCTTCAACGACAGCAAGCGCAACATCGTCTGGAAGGGCTTCACGCTCAAATATTACGACAAGCTGTTCAACGACTCCGCCCTCTTGGAAGCGTTTGGCAACAGCCTGACGATCGCGGCGGTCTCGACGGTGATCAGCTTGATCCTCGGCGCCTCGGCGGCCCTGGTGCTGTGGCGCTTCCGCTTCCCCGGCAAGACGGCCCTGGACGGGGCGCTGGCCCTGCCGATCGTGGTGCCCGAGATCTGCATGGGCGTGGCCATGCTGGTGTTCTTCGCGCGGGTCATGCCCTGGCCGCAGGACCTGCCGTGGCCGCTGAACCTGGGGGCGATCATCATCGCCCACGTGTCGTTCTCGTTCCCCTTCGTGGCGGTGGTGGTGCGGGCCCGCATGGCCAGCTTCAACCGCGAGATGGAGGAGGCGGCCCGCGACCTGGGGGCCGGCGAGTTCCGCACCATCCGCGACGTGATCCTGCCGCACATGGCCCCGTCGCTGGTGGCCGGGGCGCTGCTGGCCTTCACGCTGAGCCTGGACGACTTCGTCATCACCTTCTTCACCGCCGGTCCCGACACGGTGACCTTCCCGGTGAAGGTCTATTCGATGGTCCGCTTCTCGGTGACGCCGGAGGTCAACGCGGCCTCGACGGTGCTGATCGTGCTGACCGTGCTGCTGACCGCGGCGGCGCTGAAACTGCAGGGGGACCCGGCGGCCACGGCTGGCCACGGGGCGGGGGACGCTAAATGAGCAAGCCGATCATCACCTTCGAGAACGTCACCAAACGCTTCGGCAAGGTGGCCGCCGTCGACAACGTCTCCCTGACCGTGACCGAGGGCGAGTTCTTCGCCCTGCTGGGCCCGTCGGGCTGCGGCAAGACCACCCTGCTGAGGATGCTGGCCGGGTTCGAGACGCCCACCGAGGGGCGCATCCTGATCGACGGCGAGGACATCTCCAACGTGCCGCCCAACAAGCGGCCGGTGAACATGGTGTTCCAGTCCTACGCCGTGTTCCCGCACATGACCGTGGCCGACAACGTCGCCTACGGCCTGGTGGTCGACAAGGTCGGCAAGGCCGAGCGCGACCGTCGCGTCGAGGAGGCCCTGGAGCTGGTCCAACTGGGCGGCTATGGCGGCCGCAAGCCCGACCAGCTGTCGGGCGGTCAGCGCCAGCGCGTGGCCCTGGCTCGCGCCCTCGTGAAACGCCCGCGGGTGCTGCTGCTGGACGAGCCGCTGTCGGCCCTGGACGCCAAGCTGCGCGAGCAGATGCGCACCGAGCTGTGCACCCTGCAGGAGAAGGTCGGCATCACCTTCATCATGGTCACCCACGACCAGGACGAGGCCCTGGCGCTGGCCACCCGCTGCGCGGTGATGAGCAAGGGCCTGCTGCAGCAGGTGGCCTCGCCCAACGACCTCTATGAGTTCCCCAACAGCCGGTTCGTGGCCGACTTCATTGGCCAGGTGAACCTGTTCGAAGGCGTGCTGGCCGTCGACGAGCCCAGCCACGCGGTGATCCGTTCGCCCGACCTGCCGGTCGACATCTTCCTGGACCACGGCGTCACCGGCGCCCGTGGCGGCACGGTCTGGGCGGCGATCCGGCCCGAGAAGATCGAGCTGCACAAGAAGGACGGCGATGTCCCGCCCAACCTCGGCGACTGCCCGCAAGGCACCAACGCCATCGCCGGTGTCATCAAGCACGAGGCCTATCTGGGCGGCTCCTCGACCTACGAGGTCGAGATCAAGGGCGGCCGCCGGATCAAGGTCCAGCGCTCGAACCTGACCCGCTGGGACCAGGAAGACTTCAAGCTGGGCGAGACGGTGTGGCTGTGCTGGCACGCCTGCTCGCCGGCGGTGTTGTTGAGCTGAGAACTCTCCCTCCCCCTCGATGGGGGAGGGCTGGGGTGGGGGTGATGCGGCGGTGGAGGCCGCGCACCCCCGTCAACCGGGGTCACCCCATCCCCGCCCTTCCCCATCCAAGGGGAAGGGAGAAAACGAAAAGTATCGTCAGGAGCCACCGATGACCGTCCCGATCCGCAACCACGACATCGCCGAGCTCAAGCGCCTCGATCTGGCCCACCACCTGCCGGCCCAGGCCGACCACAAGGTCATCGCCGAGCTGGGCGGCAGCCGGATCATCACCCGCGCCGACGGCGTCTACATCCACGATGGCGAGGGTCACCAGATCCTGGACGGCATGGCCGGCCTGTGGTGCGTCAATGTCGGCTACGGCCGCAAGGAGTTGGCCGACGCCGCCTACGAGCAGATGCTGGAGCTGCCGTACTACAACACCTTCTTCAAGACCGCGACGCCGCCGACCGTGACCCTGGCGGCCAAGATCGCCGAGAAGATGGGCGGCCAGCTGAGCCACGTGTTCTTCAACTCGTCGGGGTCGGAGGCCAACGACACGGTCTTCCGCCTGGTCCGCCACTACTGGAAGCTCAAGGAGCAGCCGTCGCGGACGGTCTTCATCAGCCGCTGGAACGCCTATCACGGCTCGACCGTGGCCGGCGTCTCGCTGGGCGGCATGAAGCACATGCACAAGCAGGGCGACCTGCCGATCCCCGGGGTCGAGCACGTCATGCAGCCCTATCCGTTCGGCGACGGCTTCGGCGAGGACCCGGCCGCCTTCCGCGACCGCGCGGTCAAGGAGATCGAGGACAAGATCCTCGAGGTCGGCCCCGAGAACGTCGCGGCCTTCATCGGCGAGCCCGTGCAAGGGGCGGGCGGGGTGATCATTCCGCCGGATGGCTACTGGCCGGCGGTGGAAGCGCTCTGCCGCAAGTATGGTGTCCTGCTGGTCTGCGACGAGGTGATCTGCGGCTTCGGGCGGCTGGGCCAATGGTTCGGCCATCAGCACTACGGCATCAAGCCGGACCTGATCGCCATGGCCAAGGGCCTGTCGTCCGGCTACCTGCCGATTTCGGCGGTGGGCGTGGCCGACCACATCGTCGCCGAACTGCGCGAGAAGGGCGGCGACTTCATCCACGGCTTCACCTATTCCGGCCACCCGACCTGCGCGGCCGTGGCGCTGAAGAACATCGAGATCCTCGAGCGCGAGAGCCTGATCGAGCGCACCCGCGACGACACCGGGCCGTATCTGGCCAAGGTGCTTGCCAGCCTGAACGACCACCCGCTGGTCGGTGAGACCCGCTCGCTGGGCCTGATCGGCGCCGTCGAGATCGTCCGCGAGAAGGGGACCAACCATCGCTTCCTCGACAAGGAAGGCGAGGCCGGTCCGATCGTCCGCGACCTGTGCATCAAGAACGGCCTGATGGTCCGCGCCATCCGCGACAGCATCGTCTGCTGCCCGCCGCTGATCATCACCCACGCCGAGATCGACAAACTTGTCGCCATCATCCGCCAGTCTCTGGACGAGGCCGAGCCCGTGCTGCGCGCCTTGAAACCGGAGGCCGCGGCATGAAACCGAAGCACAACAAGGCCAAGCGCGAGACCACGCTGAACCGGGGCGTCTCGTCGCTGGAGGAGGCTCAGGCCTGGTTCGCGCGGCAGAGCATCGAGGAGATCGAGTGCGTCGTGCCCGATCTGGCCGGCGTGGCGCGCGGCAAGATCATGCCGGTGCGCAAGTTCCTGGGGACGCCGTCGATGAACCTGCCGTTGGCGGTGTTCTACCAGACCATCACCGGCGACTTCCCCGAGTTCGAGGGCGTGGTCACGGCGGTGCAGTCCGACACCGACATCTTCCTGACCCCGGACTTCGCGACCCTGGCCGCCGTGCCGTGGGCGCAGGACCCGACGGCGCAGGTGATCCACGACGCCTTCCACCCCGACGGCCGTCCCGTCGAGGAGGCCCCGCGCCAGGTGCTGCGGCGGGTGCTGGCGCTGTACGCCGAGAAGGGCTGGGTGCCGATCGTGGCGCCGGAGATCGAGTTCTATCTCGTCGACAAGAACACCGACCCGGACTACCCGCTCAAGCCGCCGATCGGCCGCTCGGGACGTCCGGAGACGGGCCGTCAGGGCTATTCGATCAGCGCGGTCAACGAGTTCGATGCGCTGTTCGAGGACATGTACGAATACTCCGAACGCCAGGGCCTGGAGATCGACACCCTGATCCACGAAAGCGGCGTGGCGCAGATGGAGATCAACCTGCGGCACGGTAATCCGCTGGAGCTGGCCGACCAGGTGTTCATGTTCAAGCGCACCATCCGCGAGGTGGCGCTGGAGCACGAGATCTACGCCACCTTCATGGCCAAGCCGATGGCGTCCGAGCCCGGCAGCGCCATGCACATCCACCAGTCGATCGTCGACAAGGACGGCGACAACCTGTTCTCGCACCGCAAGACCGGCGAGGAGACGGCGCTGTTCCACGGCTTCATCGCCGGCCAGCAGACCTATCTGCCGGCGATCATGGCCATCCTGGCGCCGTACGTGAATTCGTACCGCCGGATCGCGCGGGATAGCGGCGCGCCGGTCAACACCCAGTGGGGTTACGACAACCGCACCTGCGGCCTGCGGGTGCCGCCGTCGGACCCGGCCAACCGGCGTCTGGAGAACCGGATTCCTTCGTCGGACGCCAATCCGTATCTGGCCATCGCCGCCTCATTGGCGGCCGGCTATCTGGGCATGACCCAGGGCCTGAAGCCCAGCGATCCGGTCGACACCGACGCCAGCGTGGCGGGCGTACAGCTGCCGCGCAGCCTGTCGGAGTCGCTCAAGCTATTCACCGAGTGCGAGCCGCTGGTCGAGATCCTGGGACCGATCTTCAGCCAGGCCTATGACCGCGTGAAGCAGGCCGAGTACGAGACCTTCATGCGCACGATCAGCCCGTGGGAGCGGGAGTTCCTGCTGCTGAATGTCTGAGGTTTACGGAGCCGGGAACTGGTACGCGGCCACGGCCCACGATCACCCCGACCTTACGCCGCTGGACGGCGACGTCAGCGCCGATGTCTGTATCGTCGGGGCGGGGTTCACGGGGCTTGGCGCGGCGATGGCCTTGGCGGGGCGAGCGAGTGTCATCGTGCTCGAGGCCGGCCGGGTCGGCTGCGCGGCCAGCGGGCGCAACGGCGGGCAGGTTCATACCGGCCAGCGGCGCGATCAGGCGTGGCTGGAGAAGGCCGTCGGTCGTGATGACGCCCTGGCTCTGTGGCGTCTGGCCGAGGACGCGCGGACGCACTTCAAGACCCTGACCGACACGATCCCCTGCGACTGGCGGCCGGGGATGATCCATGCTCGGCACAAGCCGAACGGCGAGGCCGAGGACGCGGCCTATGTCGCGCTGATGGCCGACCGCTACGGCTACGACCAGCTGGCGCTCATCGGCGAGGTCGAGCTCGCCGATGAGCTGGGCACGGATGTCTATTACGGCGGCCTGGTCGATCGCGGCGGCGGGCACGTGCATCCGCTGAACTTAGCGCTGGGCATGGCCAGGCGGATGGTCGCGGCGGGAGTGGCAGTCCACGAAAACACCCGCGCTGAAAGCTGGCGGCGGGAGGGCGGCAAGATCGTGGTCGAGACCGCCACGGGGCGGGTGACCTGCGACCAGCTGATCCTCAGCGGCGATGGCCTGTTGAACGCCATGGCCGGCAAGGCCCGCGCGCGGGTCATGCCGATCAACAACTTCATCGCCGTCACCGCGCCGCTGGGCGAGCAGGCCGACGCGATCATCCGCTCGAACGCGGCGGTGTCGGACAGCCGCTTCGTCGTGAACTACTTCCGCAAGACCGCCGACGGCCGGCTGCTGTTCGGCGGCGGCGAGAACTATCGGCCGGGCTTCCCGAGCGACATCGCGGGGATGGTTCGGAAGAACCTGGCCAAGGTCTATCCGCGGCTCAAAGACATCCCGATCACCCACGCTTGGGGCGGGACGCTGGGCATCACCATGAGCCGCATGCCGTTCGTCGGCGACGTGGCGCCGGGCGTGCGCGTGGCCTCCGGTTATTCCGGCCAGGGCGTGATGCTGGCGCCCTATGTCGGCAAGCTGCTGGCCGATGCGGCGCTGGGCGAAACCGCTGGGGTCGAGCTGCTCTCGCGCCTGCCGACCCCGCCGTTCCCCGGCGGTCGCCTGCTGCGCTGGCCGCTGACGGTAGCGGGCCTCTCCTGGTACGCGCTGCGGGACCGGCTCTAGGCCAGCGCCTTCGCCGTCAGCAGCGCCATATGCTGACGCAGCTGGGCGATGCTGCGGTCGAAGAAGCCGATGTCGCGGTGGGTGCGGGCCTGCATGACCGCGCCCTCCATCGTCGTCAGGATGAACTCCGACAGGCCGCGCAGGTCCATGCCCGACGGCAGGCCAGCGTCCTTGAGGCAGCCTTCGATCGCCGTCGTCCAGTTGATGAAATTCTGCGCCAGCAGCTCGCGCACCGGCGGATCCGGTTCATGGATCTCCAGGGCTAGCGAACCGATCGGGCAGCCGTACAGGCACTCGGTCTCCAGCAGCATGCCGCGATAGGCCGCCAGCAGGGCGAAGATACGCTCGACCGGGTCCTCGACCCCGCGCCAGGCCGGGTCCAGCAGCATCTCCTGGATGCCGTCGCGGTACATCTCCAGCACCCCGACCAGCACGTCCTGCTTGCCGGGGAAGAAGTGGTACAGGCTGCCGCTGTTGGCCTGCGACCGCGAGAGGATGTCCGACACCGAGGTCGAGCCGTAGCCCTTGGCGGCGAACAGCTCCATCGCCGTCAGCAGGATGCGTCTGCGGGTGTCGAGCGGGTTCTGGGGAGCCATGGCCGCAGTTTGCACCGGGCTTGAACGTTCAATCAAGTCGTGCTTCACTTGAATGGTCATTCAAGCGACCCTGGGGAGGGGAGAGCATGATCCGATCGACGATGATCGCCGCCGCCGCGCTGCTGGCTTTCGTAGGAGCGGCCAACGCCCAGACGCGCAGCTGGAAGGATTTTCCCGGCGTCTCGAACACCTCCTATGTCGACGCCGCCGGCCAGAAGGCGCTGCAGCTGTCGATGGACATCCCGGCCCCGCCGAAAGCGGTGTTCGAGGCCTTCGCCACGACCGACGGCTTCAAGAGTTGGGCGGTGCCGATGGCCCAGGTCGACCTGCGCACCGGCGGCATGATCGAGTCCAGCTACGACCCCAAGGCCAAGCCGGGCGACGCGGGCAACATCAAGAACCAGATCGTCACCTTCATCCCCGATCAGCTGCTGGTGATCCGCAACATCCAGGCGCCGGTGGGCTTCGCGGGCCAGGGCGAGTTCCAGAAGACCGTGACGGTGATCGAGTTCACGCCGATCGCGGAGGGTACGCGGGTGCGGCTGACCAACACCGGCTACGGCGACAACGCCGAGGCCAAGATGGTGTACGGGCACTTCGAGTGGGGCAATGCGTACACCCTGGCGGAGCTGAAGAAGAAGTTCGCGAAGTAACGCGGCCGGATTGACACCCGTCGCGACGCTCCGCTCTCCTGATGGAATGGAGTCCACGACCGCCCAGCCCGCCCTCAGCCTTGCCCAGGCGTTCGAGCACGCCGAGCGGCTGCTGGAGGCAGACCCACGGATGGCGGCCGAGCAGGCGCGGGCGATCCTGGAGGCGGTTCCGCGCCACGCCGATACGACCCGTTTGCTGGCCGCCGCGCTGCGGCTCTCCGGCGATCCGCAAGCCGCGCTCGACACCGTCGCCCCGCTGGCCGCCGCCTTGCCCAACATGCCGCTGGCCCAGCTGGAACTCGGCCTGAGCCTGGAGCAGCTGGGCCGTACCGCCGAGGCCGTCCGCGCCTTCGATCGGGCCAGCGCCCTGGAGCCGCGCCTGTCGGAAGCTTGGCGCGGGCTGTCCGAAAACCTCGACCTGCTGGGCGACAGCGTCGGCGCCGAGAAGGCCCTGGCTCGCCAGCTGCGCGCCTCGACCCGCGACCCGGCCCTGGTCGAGGCCGCCACCGCCCTGTCCGACAACCGCCTGGGCGAGGCCGAACAGATCCTGCGCGAGCGGCTCAAGACAGACTCCGGCGACGTCGCCGCCATCCGCATGCTGGCCGAGACCGGCGCGCGCCTGGGTCGTTACGCCGACGCCGAAGCCCTGCTGACCCGCTGCGTCGAGCTGGCCCCGAACTTCACCGCCGCCCGACACAACCTGGCGACCATGCTCTATCGCCAGAACAAGAACGCCGAGGCGCTGAGCCAGATCGAGACGCTCACCGCCAAGGACGCTCGCCATCCCGGCTACGCCAACCTGCACGCCGCCATCCTGGCGCGCTTGGGCGAATACGACCGAGCTATCGCCGTCTATGACCGGGTGCTGGCCGACTATCCCAACCAGCCCAAGGGTTGGATGAGCTATGGCCACGCGCTGAAGACGGTGGGCCGGCAGGCCGACTGCGTCGCGGCCTATCGCCAGGCGCTGGAACAGGCCCCGACCCTGGGCGAGGCCTGGTGGAGCCTGGCCAACCTCAAGACCGTCAAGTTCACCGACGCGGACCTTGAGGCCATGACCGCCGCGCTGGAAACGCCTGACCTCTCCGACGAGGACCGTCTGCATTTGCGCTACGCCCTGGGCAAGGCGCACGAGGATGCCGAACTCTGGGACGCCGCCTTCGAGCACTACGCCGCCGGGGCCGCGATCCGGCGCAAGCAGCTCGACTACGATCCGGAAGAGAACGCCTCCGATACCGCCCGCACCAAGGCGGTGTTCACCCCGGCGTTCCTGGCGGCGCGTGCCGGGCAGGGCTCTCAGGCCCCCGATCCGATCTTCGTCGTCGGCCTGCCGCGCTCGGGCTCGACCCTGGTCGAGCAGATCCTGGCCAGCCACTCGATGGTCGAGGGCACCATGGAGCTGCCCGACCTGATCGTCATGGCCCGACGCTTAGGCGGCAAGACCGCCACCCGCGCCGAGTCGACCTATCCGGAAAGCCTGGCCGACCTGTCGCCCGACGACCTGAAGGCCCTGGGCGAGGAGTTCCTCGAGCGCACCCGCATCCAGCGGAAATCGGACAAGCCGTTCTTCATCGACAAGATGCCCAACAACTTCGCGCACGCCGGGCTGATCCACCTGATCCTGCCGAACGCGAAGATCATCGACGCGCGCCGCCATCCGCTGGGCTGCTGCTTCTCGGGCTTCAAGCAGCACTTCGCGCGGGGGCAGGCGTTCAGCTACGACCTGACCGACATCGGCCGTTACTACGCCGACTACGTCGACCTGATGACGCATTTCGATGCGGTGCTGCCCGGCCGTGTGCACCGGGTGATCTACGAGCACATGATCGCCGACCCGGAGGCGGAAATCCGCGCGCTGCTGGCCCACTGCGGGCTACCGTTCGAGGAAGCCTGCCTGTCGCCGCACGAGAACGATCGCGCCGTCCGCACCGCCAGTTCAGAGCAGGTGCGCCGCCCAATCTTCAAGGACGCCGTCGAGCACTGGCAGAAATTCGAATCGCATCTGGACCCGCTCAAGCAGGCATTGGGCCCGGTGTTGGACGCTTATCCCGACCCGCCCGTTATTTGACCATCTCAACGCGACCTCCATCGCGCCTTGCCATTTGTGCAACACTTCAAGGAATTGACACCAAACTGAAATTTCCAATCTTGCCGAGGCCCTGAGGCAGGCCGAACCTCGTTCGATCAAAGCCGCCAAGGGGAGCGACTGTATGTCGTCGGGATCGGTTCGTTTGAAGAAGGTCGGCGTCTGCTCTGCCGCCTTGTTCGCCACCACAATGCTTACGGGCGTCGCGCACGCTCAATCCAATAATCAGAACACGGCCCTGGAAGAGGTCGTCGTCACCGCGCAGAAGCGGTCCGAGAATCTGCAGGACGTTCCGGTCAGCATCCAGGCGCTGGGCGGAGAGAAGCTGGAGCAGCTGCAGGTCGCCAGCTTCGTCGATTATGTGAAGTACCTGCCCAGCGTGTCGTTCACGACCAGCGGGCCGGGCTTTGGCCAGGTCTATATGCGCGGCGTCGCCAGCGGCGGCGACGGCAACCACTCGGGTTCGCTGCCCAGCGTCGGGACCTATCTGGACGAGCAGCCGGTCACCACCATCCAGGGCGCGCTGGACATCCACGTCTATGACATTGCCCGAGTCGAGGCCCTGGCCGGTCCGCAAGGCACGCTGTACGGCGCCAGCTCGCAGGCCGGCACCCTGCGGATCATCACCAACAAGCCCACGACGGCCGGCTTCTCGGCGGGCGTCGATGTCGAGGCCAACAAGGTCGATCACGGCGGGACTGGCCACACGGTCGAAGGCTTCGTCAACATTCCGCTGTCGGACAAGATCGCCGTCCGCGCGGTCGGCTGGGACGTCCGCGACGCCGGCTATATCGACAACGTCGCGGGCACGCGCACCTATGATCGCGGCGACACCGACCCGACCAACGACTACACGATCAACAACAAGAACCGGGTGCGGAAGAACTACAACAGCGTCTACACCCAAGGCGGCCGCGCGGCCCTGCGGGTCGAGCTGGACGACAACTGGGTGATCACCCCCAGCGTCATGGGCCAGGTGCAGAAGGTCGGCGGCCTTTTCGCCTATGACCCGCAGGTCGGCGACCTGAAGGTCACGCACTTCTATCCGGAAAGCAGCAAGGACAAGTGGGTCCAGGCGGCCCTGACCATCGAGGGCCAGGTCGCCAATCTGGACGTCACCTATGCCGGCTCGTACCTGAAGCGCAACGACGAGACCAACCAGGACTACACCGACTACTCGTACTTCTACGACCAGGTCGGCTACGGCTTCTACTGGACCGACAACGCCGGCAACCTGGTGAACCCGTCGCAGTACATCCAGGGCCGCGACCGCTATCGCAAGGAAAGCCACGAGATCCGCATCGCCTCGCCGCAGGACCAGAAGCTGCGGTTCGTGGTCGGCGGCTTCTACCAGAAGCAGAAGCACGGCATCTTCCAGAACTACAAGATCGACGGCCTGGGCAGCACCCTGTCGGTGCCGGGCTATGTGGGCACGATCTGGCTTACCGCCCAGCAGCGGATCGATCGCGACAAGGCGATCTTCGGCCAGGCCGAGTACGACATCACCGACAAGCTGATGCTGACCGCCGGCATCCGCTTCTTCAAGGCGCACAACACCCTGGTCGGCTTCTACGGCTACGGCACGGGCTACGGCTCGACCGGCGAGCGGGCCTGCTTCAAGGGGCCGGTCGTAGCGGGCTCGCCCTGCACCAATCTGGACAAGGGCACCAAGGAGAGCGGCAACTCGCCGAAGGTGACGCTGACCTACAAGATCGACGGCGACAAGCTGGTCTACGCCACCTACTCGAAGGGCTTCCGGCCGGGCGGCATCAACCGCCGTTCGACGCTGCCGCCGTACCAGGCCGACTATCTGAAGAACTACGAGGCCGGCTGGAAGACCTCGTGGGGCGGGGCGTTCCGCTGGAACGGCGCGATCTTCATGGAGGACTGGTCGGGCTTCCAGTTCTCGATCCTGGGGGCCAACGGCCTGACCGAGATCAAGAACGCCAACCAGGCGCGCATCAAAGGCATCGAGAGCGACATCACCTGGGCGCCGGTCAACGGCTTCACGCTGAACGCCTCGGCCGCCTATACCGACGCCAAGCTGACCGCCAACTACTGCGGCGCGACCGACAGCGCCGGCACGCCGATCACGACCTGCCCGGTCGGCTCGACCGCGTTCCCCGACGGCCCGCAAGCCCCGGACGGCACGCGCCTGCCGATCACGCCCAAGTTCAAGGCCAACATCACGGCCCGCTACCAGTACCAGGTCGCCGACTATGACGGCTTCTGGCAGGTGTCGGTCATGGGCCAAACCTCGAACTGGACCGATCTGCGCCTCAAGGAGCGCGAGATCATCGGCAAGCAGGGCCGCTATTCGGTGGTCGACTTCTCGACCGGCCTGTCCAAGGACAGCTGGTCGATGCAGCTCTACCTCAAGAACGTCTTCGACAAGCGGGCTAGTCTGAACCGCTATGCCGAATGCGCCGAGAGCGTCTGCGGAACCCAGGCCTATATCGTCCCGAACCAGCCCCGCACCGTCGGGATCAAGGTGGGGAAAGAGTTCTAGTGCGTGGTGGGGAGTGAGAGGGGGCGGTCCGCAAAGGGCCGCCCCTTTTTCGTGACCCACCCTAGTTCGTTGCGTTAGGGGGAAACATGGCGTCGTCGAGCGCCCGCCCGTTGGGCCTGTGGATGTGCACGGCCCTGGTCGTGGGCAACATGATCGGCTCGGGCGTCTTCATGTTGCCGGCCTCGCTGGCGCCGTACGGCTGGAACGCCGTGATCGCCTGGCTGCTGACGATCGGCGGGGCGCTGTGCCTGGCCTTCGTCTTCGCCAAGCTGGCGCAGGCCTTTCCGCGCGCCGGCGGGCCGCTGGCCTATACCCAGGAAGCGTTCGGGCCGACGGCCGGCTTCATGGTCGCCTGGGCCTATTGGATCTCGATGTGGGTCGGCAACGCGGCGATCGCGGTTGGCTGCGTCAGCTACCTGTCGGTATTCGCGCCGGCCATCGCCACAGCGCCGGGCCTGCACGCCCTGGTCACCGTCGCCCTGGTCTGGGGGCTGACGGCGGTGAACTGCTGGGGCTCGAAGTCGGCGGGGCGGCTGCAAGTCGTCGCCACGATCCTGAAGCTGCTGCCGCTGATCGCCGTGGCTGGCCTGGCCGTCGTCGTCTTTGCGCGCAAGGGCGGGGCGGCGGTGACGCCGTTCGAGCCCTCGCAGCTGTCGGCCGGCGGCATCACCGCCGCCGCGACCCTGACCCTGTGGGCGCTGCTGGGCCTGGAGTCGGCCACCGTGCCCGCCGACAAGGTGCATGAGCCGGCCAAGACCATTCCCAAGGCAACCCTGTACGGCACGGCCTTCACCGGCCTGATCTATCTGGTCGTCTGCTCGGCGGTGGTGCTGCTGTCGCCGGCCGACCTGCTGAAAGGCTCCAACGCCCCGTTCGCGGACTTCGTCGGCTATCACGGCGGCGGCGACCTGCGGCTGGTGCTGGCCGCCTTCGCCGCGATCAGCGCCTTCGGGGCCTTGAACGGCTGGGTGCTGCTGCAAGGCGAGATGCCCTACGCCATGGCCCGCGACGGGGTGTTTCCCGCCTGGCTCGGCAAGGCCGGCAAGCGCGGGACGCCGGTGCGCGCCCATGTGCTGTCCAGCGCCCTGCTGACCGGCCTCGTCTTGATGAACTACGCCAAGTCGATGGCCGACCTCTTCACCTTCATCGCCCTCTTGGCGACATCGGCCAGCCTGTTCACCTACCTGTTCAGCGCCCTGGCGGCCCTGCGCCTGCAGCAGCAGAAGCGGATGACGGCCACGATGGGCCTGACCGTGCTCGCGATCCTGGCGGCGCTCTATTCGATCTGGACCCTCTACGGCGCCGGCGCCCAGGCCACCCTGTGGGGTCTGGTGCTGCTGATCGCCGGCCTGCCCGTCCGCTTCCTGACCGCCCGCGCGGCGCGTCCCGCTCCGGAGATGTCCGCATGATCGTCGCCCTGCTGCTCGCGGCTCAGGTCTCCTACGTCCACGCCGGCAAGCTGGTCGATCCGCAGGCCGGAAAGGTGCTGACCGACCAGCTGATCCGCATCGAGGGCGAGAAGATCACCGCGGTCACGCCCTGGAAGGCGGCGCCCAAGGACGGTCCGGTCACCGACTGGAGCAAGCTGACCGTCCTGCCCGGCCTGATCGACATGCACACCCACCTGGTCGACCAGGAGCAGACCGAGAACATCGCCGAGCCGCTGCTGACCACGGCCGCCTACCAGTCGTTCATCGCCGCCGACCACGCCCGCAAGACCTTGATGGCCGGCTTCACCAGCGTGCGCGACGTCGGCACCTGGCGGGCGTTCGGCGATGTGGCCCTGCGCGATGCGATCAACAATGGCCTGGTGCCTGGTCCCCGCATGTCGGTGGCCGGCGCCTACATCACCGTGCCCGGCGGGGGCGGGGAGGTCACCGGCATCGCCGCCGACGTCGGCATCCCGGCCGAGATGCGGGTGGGCGTGGTCGAGGACGCGGCGGATGCGCATCGCAAGGCCGCCAACATCCTGGCGCACAAGGCCGACTTTTTGAAATTGATCGCCACCGGCGCGGTGCTGACCGTTGGCACCGAGCCTGGCCAGCTGGAGCTCAGCGAAGACGAGATCCGCGCCGCCGTCGAGGAGGCCGCCAAGCGCGGGACCTACGCCACCGCCCACGCCCATGGGGCCAATGGCATGAAGGTCGCGATGAAGGCCGGCGTCCGCTCGATCGAGCACGGCTCGCTGATGGACGACGAGGCCATCGCGATGATGAAGGCCAAGGGCGTGTTCCTGGTCGCCGACATCTATGACGGCGACTGGATCGACGAATACGGCAAGGCCCACGGCTGGCCCGCCGAGACGCTGCGCAAGAACTACGAGACCACGCAGGCCCAGCGCGACGGCTTCCGCAAGGCCGTGAAGGTCGGGGTCAAGATCGCCTACGGCACCGACGCCGGCGTCTATCCGCACGGGCTGAACGGCCGCCAGCTGCCCTACATGGTCAAGTACGGCATGACGCCGATGCAGGCGATCCAGTCGGCGACCACGGTGGCGGCCGAGCTGATGAGCAAGACTGGCCAGGTCGGCTGCGACGCCGCCGGCTGCTACGCCGACCTGATCGCCGTGCCCGGCGATCCGCTGGCGGATGTTTCGATCCTGACCCGCGTGCCCAAGGTCATGAAGGGCGGCGTCGTGGTTAAGAATGAACCCTGAGCGGAGGTGAATAACTGCACAGCCTGACTTGGTCCGGATCATGCATTGTGCATCGCAGCGCAATTTTGTTGTGCGATAGCGAAACAACTGTCATGTCTGCGTGGTTAGCGTCACGTTGAGTACGTCCAAGGAGGTCTTCATGACCGAGAATCACTACTACGTCCGCCCGGTCGCCGGTGTGTGGCATGTGACCTGGAACGACTCGGCCGAGCTGATTGGTTCGTACTCGTCGCAACACGAGGCCGAGGGCTTGGCACAGCTGCTGGCCCGTCACATGATCGCCCAGGGCCGTAAGGCTCAGATCCATGTCGACGAGCCTGAAGTGCGCACGCCCGCCTGGGGCCGCAATCGCGCCGCCCACCAGGTCGCGGCGGCCTAAAGTTCAGAGTTCTGGAGCGCGAAGTTTACCGCGCTCCACCCCATAGGGGGCATCCGGTCTTCCCGGTGACAGCTGGTCGCCGAGGTGTTTGGGGTGGTGGGAATGGCGCTGCAATGACAGCGCGCCCCGACGTCTCCCTGAACCGGCATTGTCGGGAAGACCGGAGTTCTATCCCTCTAACCAGCCTTCCAGCGCGCGACCGATGATCCGCGCCGCCTCTTCGGGGGCGAAGGTCGCCGGGTCCAGACACAGCTCAAGCCATAGTCCGTCCACGGTCGCCGTCAGGGCGATGGCCGCCAGCCGTGTGTCGCGGGCGCCGGCCTCTTTGAGCAGGCCTTCCAGCCGCGCCCGGAAGTCCGCGTACGAAGCGGCGTGGATCGCGGCCATGCGCGGCTTGGTCTTCACCAGCGACCAGAAGCCGATCCAGGCGGCCAGCAGCTGCGGATCCAGCACCGGGGCCGCGAAGCTGGCGGTCAGATAGGCCAGCAGGCGCTCGCGCGGCGTGGGGCCGGCGGCGTTCAAGGCCGCGTCCAGCGCCGCATCGATCCGTTGGCCGACCGCCTCGTAGGCCGCGGCGATCAGCTCGTCGACGCCCTCGAAATAGTGCCGCAGCAGGCCCGGCGAGACCCCGGCCTCGGCGCAGATGGCGCGGACCGAGGTTCCGCCGACGCCTTCACGGGCCAGGACGGTCTCGGCGGCGGCGACCAGGGCCTGGCGGCGGACGTCTGGAGCCTCGCGGGTGAAGGCGGCGCGCATGACCTAGCCCTCCCCCTTGATGGGGGAGGGTTGGGTGGGGGTGATGCGGCCGTCGCCGTGCGAGCACCCCCATCCCCAACCCTTCCCCCATCGAGGGGGAAGGGGGCTTCTTGCGATCCTCACCACCCCTCCGGCGGCCGTTCCAGCCGGCTCTCCGGCACCAATGCCCGCATCTTCCGGCCAAAGCTCCGCAAACTCACCTCGCTCGTCGCCAGTGGCCCCGCCGTGAAGGTCCGTGACGCCATGCCCTGCTGCACGCGGGCCACCAGCTCGGTGTCCTCGGCATTGACCTGGCGGTTGATGCGCCAGTTCAGATATCGCGCCGCCTTCATCTCGCGGCGCTCGTCGGGCAGGGCGTAGGCGATCTCGCGGATCATGGTCTTCGTGGCCGAGACCGGGATGAACTGCATGAAGTCCACCTGATCCGGATAGATGTCGAAGGCGAAGTTCGGCCAGAGCTTGAAGTAGGTCCACAGGCGCTTGCGATCATCGGGCAGGTGCGGAACGTCGGGCAGCAGGTCCTGGTACAGTCGCTCGGACGGATTGCGCGACGGCTCGTCGATCAACTGGCCCCACATCTTGTCGACGAAGGTCTTGGCCTCGACGCCGTAGCCCTTGCCGAACAGCCGCGTCAGGCCCGGATGGGCGATCGGGATATGCAGGCCGTCGGAATAGTTGTCGCTGATGTTCTTCCAGTTGACCTCGCGCGGCCGCAGGGTGACGCGGCCGAACGGCTGCAGCTCCTCGAAGCGGTAGTGGGCGACCTCGTCCTCGTAGGGGGCCATCATCGTGGCGACCGACGGGCCTTCCCCCTCGATCCGCACGAAGACGAAGCCGCGCCAGATCTCGGTCTCGACCTTGGCCAGGCCCTGTTCGTGCATCTGCAGGGCGGGGTAGTCGTCGCGCATCGGCACGCCGATCAGCCGGCCTTCCAGGTCGTAGGTCCAGGCGTGGTAGGGGCAGACGATCCGGCCGCAGTGGCCGACGGGCCCGTCCAGCAACCGCGCACCCCGGTGGCGGCAGACATTGGCGAAGGCCCGCGCCCCGCCGTCCTTGCCGCGCACCACGACCAGGCTCTCGCCCACGAAGTCGAAGGTGTGGAAGTCGCCGGGCTTGGGGATGTCGTTCAGGTGGCAGACGATCTGCCACGAGGGGCGGAAGATCTTGTCCTGCTCTTCCTTGAAGAAGCGCTCGGAGCCGTAGATCCAGCCGGGCAGCCCCCAGTCCGCCTGCGGGTCCTCGTTGGAGATCGCGGTCATCGCCCGACCACCGACAGCTTCACGGCGGTGGCGAAGTCCTTGTCGCGCAGGATCTCGCGGGCGGCGTTGCGGCCCGGATTGCCCGAGACACCGCCGCCGGGATGCGTGCCGGCCCCGCACATGTACAGGCCGTGGATCGGCGCGCGGTGGCTGGCGTGGCCCAGGAAGGGGCGGGTGGCCCACAGCTGATCCAGCGACATGTGGCCGTGCATGATATCGCCGCCGATCAGGCCGAACTTGCGCTCCAGGTCCAGCGGCGACAGCAGGGTGCGGCCCAGCACCGAGGCCTTGAAGCCCGGCGCCCACTGGTCGACCGTGTCGATGATCAGGTCGCCCGCCGCCTCGCGCTCGTCGTCCCAGCTGCGGCCGTTCGGTAGCGTCGGCGCGAACTGCTGGCAGAACAGGCTGGCCACGTGCTGGCCTGGAGGGGCCAGGCTGGTGTCGATGGTCGAGGGGATCAGGATCTCGACGATCGGGGCCTTGCTGATCCCATCGGCCTTCGCGTCCCGGTAGGCGGCGTCCATGTAGTCCAGGCTGGGGGCGATCACGATGCCCGACTGGTGGTGCTCGGCGGTCTCGCGGCCCGGCAGGCAGGTGAAGCTGGGCAGCTCCGACAGCGCCACGTTCATGCGGAAGGTGCCCGAGCCGTTCTTGTAGCCGTCGACCGTCTTGCGGAAGTCGGCGGTCAGGGCCGAGGGCGGGACCAGCTTCTTGTACAGCAGGGCCGGATTGACGTTGGCGCTGACGATCGGGGCCATGATCTGGCGGCCGTCGACCAGCTGCACGCCGACGGCCTTGGTCCCGTCCACGTGGACGGCCTCGACCGGCGCGTTCAGCAGGATCTCGACGCCGGCCGCCTCGCAGGCCTTGGCCATGGCCTGGGTGATCGAGCCCATGCCGCCGACCGCGTGACCCCAGGCGCCCTTCTTGCCGTTCACTTCGCCGAAGGTGTGGTGCAGCAGCACATAGGCCGACCCCGGCGTATCGGGACTGGCGAAGTTGCCGACCACGGCGTCGAAGCCGAAGGCGGCCTTGACCGCATCGCTCTCGAACCAGCCGTCCAGCACGTCGCGGGCGCTCTTGGTGAACAGGTCCAAGAGGTCGCGCTTGCGCTCACGGGAGAGGAAGGCCAGGCGACCGCCCTGGCGCAGCGCGCGCAAGGCGCCCGGCAAGCCGTCGCCCAGGTTCGGCGGCGTCTCCTGGGCGAAGTCGCGCAGCACGTCGCCGATCTCGTCCAGCATGGCGTAGTAGGCCGGCAGCACCTCGGCGTCACGGCGGCTGTACTTGCGGAACTGCTCCTGAGTGCGCTCCAGCCCGCCGCCCAGCTTGATGTACTGGTCGTCGCTGATCGGCAGGAAGTTCGAGATCGGCCGCTCCAGGAACGTCAGGCCATAGCCGTGCAGGCCCATGTCGGCGATCACCCGCGGGTTCAGCAGGCTGACCGTGTAGCTGGCCACCGAGTTGCGGAACCCCGGATAGAACTCCTCGGTCACCGCCGCCCCGCCAACCACGCCCCGTGCCTCGCAGACCGTGACCTTCAAGCCCGCCTTGGCCAGGTAGAAGGCGCAGACGAGCCCGTTATGGCCCCCGCCGATGATCACCGCGTCGCGGCTGATGGTGTCGGCCATCGTGTCTCTCCCCAAGAGCAGGAAGGGAGGTTGCTATACGATCGTATAATAGGCAAGGGGATGAGCCATCATCGACCCTGAGCGCATTCCGCTATGGCGAGCGGAGGGGCACTCGTTTCTCAGGCGAATGCGACCGCATTCGTCTGCTTCGCGTGTGTTTGGATTGCTAATCTCGTTGAGGATGTGTCTGATATTGCGTCCGCTGGACGCTATCGACGTGCCTGTCTGCACCGCTAAAGCGGTATTCTCGATCCTCGCCTATGGAAACGGAAGATGAATGCAGATCCTGCCCAACCAGCCAGATTTTCATTTGAGGAATATAAGCTCTATTATGAGAGCACCGAAAAGGTCGTCGATCGTCGCTTGTCACTGAACAGCTGGAACTACGGCCTTTGCATTGCGCTGCTTGGGGGGATTGGTGCTTTCTCGGCTTGGAGTTTGCCAAGGCCAGAGTTTCACCTAATCCTCGTCGCTTTTGGCATCGCTCTACCAGTCATGGGGGCAATGCTTTGTGCTCTATGGATCGGTCAGATTCGAGATTTTAAAATGCTGAACAATGCTAAGTTTGATGTGCTTAGCAAAATGGCTCCAAATGTCCGATTTTCTGGAGATGAGGCCGCTATATCTGCTCGCCCTTTCGAGAAAGAATGGGAAGCGCTAGAGCGACTCAAAGCAACCAGCGAAACTCATTCGATCAACATCGTCACTCTTAAAGCGTCTAACGCTGAGTTTCTTGTTCCAAGATCCTTCTCCGCGATCTTTATTGGCATTGCCGTCATCGTTGTCGCGTTCGCAATCGCAAACAGGTCCGAGATTTTAGCGTCGGCGTTCCATATCTCCTCTACACCACCATCGGCAGTCTCGAAGTAGTTATATAGAAATGACTATGTATCGTGCAAATCTGCTTGAAGTCATTATGCCTATCGGATCTGACCAAGGTCACCGTGAGAGGCAAAGTGCAATTCGTCGCGGAGCTCAGCAGGCCGGATTTCACGTTAACTTTCCAAGTCACCCGACGACGCGCGAGCCATCTTCGCTTCACAACGATGTGGAGCGTCTGCGCAACGCTAAAATGATCCTGGCTGATCTAACAGGAGAGCGCCCTAGCTGCTATTACGAGTTGGGCATCGTGGAAGCTTTGCATATTCCTGTTGTAGTCATCGCGGCCCTTGGATCGCAAATTCATCAGACAAACGTTCGTGAGATTAAATTCTACGAAAATTTTGAGAATTTGGAAAATCTCGTCAGGGATTTATTGGTTGGCGGGGTGAAATACTTCTCGTTCGAAAATCAAGTTTGATCAACCGGATTGGTGCTGTTTGACTTAAGCCGCCTCCGCCTTCCCGCGCGCCGTCAGCCAGTACATCACCGGCGTCGCCACGCGGCTCAGCAGGGTGCTGGTGATCAGCCCGCCGATGATGGCGATGGCCAGGGGCGAGTAGAGGCCTGAGCGTTCCACGGCCAGGGGCAGCAGGCCGCCGATCGCGGTGACCGAGGTCAGCAGCACCGGCAGGAACCGCACCTCGCCGGCCTTCTCGATGGCGTCGTGCAGGCTCATACCCTCGCGGCGCAGCTGCTCGGTGAAGTCGACCAGCAGGATCGAGTTCTTGATCTCGATGCCGATGAGGGCGATCACGCCGATCGTGGCGGTGAACGACAGCGAGTAGCCGGTCAGGGCCAGGGCCAGCACCGCGCCGAACACGCCGAACGGGATGATGCCGGCCACGACCAGGGCGGTCTTGAACTTCTGGAACTCCAGGACCAGCACCGCGAGAATTCCGAATACGGCGACCAGCACGGCCGCGCCCAGCCCCGCGAAGCTTTCCGACGCGGCCTCGGCCTCGCCGCCCAGCGACAGGCGATAGCCCGGCGGCAGGGGCAGCTGCTTCTCGAGCCGCGCCTGGGCCTCCTGCGTCACGGCCGAGGCCAGGAAACCGGTGCGGACGTACGAGCTGATGGTCACGGTCCGCTCGCGGTCGAAACGGTCAATGCGCGAAGGGCTGCTCTTGAGCCTCGGCGTGGCGATGGCGTCCAGCGGCGCGGCCATGCCATCGGCGGTCGGGACATAGACGCCTTTCAGCGCCGACAGCGGATTGCGCGCCGCGCCGTCCACCTGCGCCATCGGCAGCCGCACCGTCACGGCATAGTCGTCGCCGTCCGGGTCGCGGAAGCGGGCGGTCTCTTCGCCGGACAAGGCCAGGCGGGCGACGCGGCGCGCCGCGCCGGCCGGCACGCCCAGGGCGGCGGCCTTGGCCTCGTCGACGCCGAGATCGAGGTCGGTGCGGTCCAGGCGGATCGGGTTGGTGACGTCGCGCGTACCGGGCGTCGCCTTGAGGATCGCCTCGGTGCGGGCGGCAAGGGCTTTGAGCACCTCCAGGTTCTGGCCGGTCAGGCGGATGGCCACCGGGGCGTCGATCGGCGGGCCGTTCTCGAAGGTGACGACGCTGATCCGCGCGCCGGGATAGTTGGCGAAGTCCTTGCGCAGGCCGTCCAGCACCTTGTCGCTCTTGCCCGGCTCCCAGGCCTTCAGGCTGACGAACACCTCGGCGAAGGTCGTGGCGCTTTCCCGTTGGCTGCGGTTGTAGAAGATCTGCGGATTGCCGCGGCCCAGGTTGGCGGCCTCCCACGCGACGTCGGGCTCCTTCTTCAGGCGCGCCTCGACGTAGCGCAGGGCCTGGTCGGTGCGGGCCAGGGACGACCCGTCGGGGGTTTCGACGCGGATCAGGAACTGCGGGGTCTCGGCGGCCGGGAACAGCGACGAGCCGATCAGCTTCACCAGCGGCAGGGTGGTCAGGCAGATGGCCAGCAGGATGACCAGGGTCAGCCACGGCCGCGCCAGCGACCGATGCAGCACCGGCCGATAGAAGCGGTGGATGCCGTCATTGACCGCCCGCAGCAGGGCGTTGCCCTCGGGGTCTGAGTGCTTGTCCAGCAGGCGGCTGGCCAGGAACGGGATGATGGTCATCGAGACCAGCAGCGAGGCGGCGATGGTGCACAGCACCGTCACCGGTAGCGACTTGATGTAGGCCCCCGCGCCGGCCGGCAGGGCCATCAGCGGCAGGAAGGCCAGCATCAGGGTGGCCGTGCAGCCCAGCACCGCCAGGCTGATCTGGCGCGTGCCGTTGATGGCCGCCTCGACCCGGTCCTCGCCCTCGCGCACCCGGCGGGCGATGTTCTCGGTGATGACGATGCTGTCGTCGACCAGCAGGCCCAGGGCCAGCACGAAGCCGGCGATCGACAGCTGGTTCAGGGTGAAGCCGAACGCCTGCAGCATGGTCAGGCCGATCAGCAGACTGAGCGGGATCGAGACCATCACCACCAGGCCCGCGCGCGGTCCCAGCGGCAGCAGGGTGATCAGCACCAGGGCCAGGGCGATGCCGAAGTCGCGGAACAGGTTGTTCAGGCGGTGCTTGACGTTTTCGGCCTGGACGAAGCCGCGCTCCATCTTCACCCCGGCGGGCAGGGTCTTTTCGTAGTCGTCCAGCACCTGCTGCACGCCCTGGGTGATCTTGGCGACGTCCTGGCCGTCCTTCTGGTTCACGGTCAGGAAGATGGCGCGCTTGCCGTTGAAGCGGGTCAGGTGCGAGGGCTCGGCCTGGGCCCAGGCGACGGTGGCCACGTCACGCACGCGGGTGACCTGGCCGCCGATCGAGCGCACTGGCGTGTCGGCGATGGTCGCCAGGTCGTGGAAGGCCCCGCCGGACTTGACGTTGAAACGCCGCTCTCCGGCTTGCACGGCGCCGATTGGCGCCTCGGCTCCGGCTTGGCGCAAGGCGTCGGCGACGGCGGTGGCGGGCAGGCGCAGGGCCGACAGGCGCGCGAGGTCCAGGGTCACCTGCACCTGCGAGGGCGGCGCGCCCCAGTACTTGGCCTCGCGCACGCCCGGCACCCGGTCCAGCCGTTCGCGCAGGCGGTCGGCGGTCTTTTCCAGGCGGCGCATCGGCATGATGTCCGAGGTCAGGGCGACCTGGACGATCGACACCTCGGTGGTGCGGATGCGCTCGATCTCCAGCCGCTGCACGCCGGCCGGCAGGGCGCCGCGGATGGCGTTCACCTCGCGCACGACCTGGTCGAACTTGCGCTCGGTGTCGACGTCCCAGGTGAAGTGGACGCGGATCACCGCTGCCCCATCCACGGCGGTGGACTCGACCTTGTCGATGTCGTCCAGGCCGTCGACGGCGTCCTCGATCGGGTCGACGATCAGCTGCTCGATCTCGGACGGCTCGGCGCCGGGCAGCACCGCGCGGACGATGACGATCGGGGTGGGGAAGTGCGGGTCTTCCGAGCGGGGCACGCTGCTCAGGGCGTTGACGCCCAGCATGATCAGAAGGCCGAAGGCCACCAGCGTGAACTGCCAGCGGCGGACGGCGAAGGTCGCCAGGTCGAAGGTCATGGCTCTAGCGACCCAGATGGGTGGGATCGATGACCCGCACGGCCTCGCCGTCGGCGACGAAGCCGGCCCCGGCGGTGATCACCTGGGTCCCGCCCGGCAGGCCCGCGACCAGAGCGTCGTCGCCGTCGAAGCCGCCGAAGGTCACCGCCGTGCGCCGGGCCTTGCCGCCGTCGAAGCGATAGACGAAGGCCCGCTGGCCGGTCGCCTCCAGCACCGCCTCGGCGGGGATGCGGGCATAGGCGGTCGTTGCGCCCGTCGGGGTGCGAACCTGCAGGGTCGCGTGCGCCACCTGGCCAGAGCGCAGATCGGCCGGCGGAGCCGACAGTTCGATCTCGACGCTGATCGCGCCGGTGCGGGTGTCGGCGGCCTCGCCGACGCGGGTGACACGGCCGTTGAGGGGCTGACCTCCCAGGTTCTCGACGGTGACCTGAGCGGTGTCGCCGACCCGGATGCGGGCAGCGTCACGGGCGGCCAGGGGCAGGCGCAGAACCAGCGGGGAGGCGAGGTCGGCGACCCGCGCCACCACCTGGCCGGCGGCCACCACCTCGCCCGCCTGGGCGCGGCGTTCCAAAACGACGCCCGAGACCGGCGAGACCAGGCTGGCCCAGCGACGGTCGAAGCGGGCGGCGTCATAGGCGGCCTGGGCGGCCTTCAGCGCGCTGGCCCGATCGTCGATGCGCTGGCGGCTGACATAGCCCTTGTCGAACAGGGCCTTGTCACGTTCCACGTCGCGGCGGGCGCGTTCCAGGTCGGCGGAGGTCTGCTGCTGGCGGGCGTCGACGCCGGCGGGATCGATGGCGGCGATGGCCTGGCCCGCCTGGACACGGTCGCCGGCCTCGACCCGCAGGGCGGTCAGGACGCCGGGGATGCGGAACGACAGCGCCATCTCGCGGCGGCGCTCCAGCGTGCCGGCCCCGGTGACCGCGCCCGAGGTTCCGGGGGCGGCGACGCGAGCTGCCTCGACGGGCGTGGGCGCGACCGGTTCATCGGTCTTGGGCTTGTCGCCACAGCCGGCCAAGGCCACGGTCATGACCATGGCCGTCGAAGCCAGAAACCGGTTCCGCCACATAAGCTGTTCCACATCGATCGATGATAAGTTATCAGTGATCGATAATGCTTGCTTGTCAAGCTTGCAGACCGGTGATCAAGGACGTCGGATGAAGACCCGTTCCCCGCGTAAACCCAAGGGCCAGGGCGCTGAGCGCCGCGAGGAGATCCTCGACGCCGCCCAGAGCCTGTTCGCCCAGAAGGGCGTCCACGCCGTCTCGACCCGCCAGATCGCCGAGATCGCCGGCATCTCGCAGCCGGCCCTGTACGCCTACTTCGCCACCAAGGACGACATCGCCGCCGAGCTGTGCGTGCGGGCCTTCGCGATCCTGGGGCAGAAGATGGCCGCCGCGCGGGTCGACTACACGCCGACGCCGGAGAACTTCGAGCGCTGCCTGCGGGTCTATATCGACTTCGGGCTGGAGCACCCCGACGCCTACCGCGTGGCCTTCATGCTGGAAAAGAGCGTCGACGGCTCGTTCCTGGAGAAGACCGGCGGCCGCCCGATGATCGCGGGCAAGGAAGTCTTCCACGTCTTCGTCGAGATGGTGAGCGAGCTGCGCGCCAAGGGCCTGATGGCCGGCGGTGACGTCATGGCCGTGACCCAGTCGCTGTGGGCCGGCCTGCACGGCCTGGTCTCGCTGCTGATCGCCCGGCCTGAGTTCCCGTGGGTCGACCGCGAGCCGCTAATCGCGACCCATGTGGCCATGCTGCGGCGAGGCGCGTTGAAATAGAGGCTCCGCGCCTCTAGATGACGCCCTCGCTCTTTCGGGAAGGATCCCCCATGGCCAAGCTCCTGCCGCTCCAATCGTTCAGCCTGCAGGAAACCGAGGACGGCTACCGCCTCCTGGTCTCGGCCATCGGCGGCGAGTCGATCTACGTCTCGATCACCGCCGACCAGATGGACGACATCATCGACAGCCTCGAGAACGCCATGGGCGGCGAGGGTGACGCAGAGATCAACGAGGACGACGTCGAGTTCTAGACCCGACGCCGCCCTAGTTGGCCGCTACCCCTCGCCATCCAGGAACAGGTAGATCGCCGCGATCTTCCCATCCCGCACCAGGATGAAGTCCACCCCCGCATAGCGCGGCGGCTCCCCAGGCGGGCCCGAGACCCAGGCGACCATGCCGCTGTCGGCATTGGCCTGGGCCGGGGCGGTCTCGGTATAGGCGAAGGTCGGGTGCGAGGCCCGGACCACGCCGGCCATCTCGACGATGGCCTCGCGACCGCGATAGGTCGAACCCTTCGGGCCGTGGAAGACGATGTCGTCGGCGAAGATCTCGTCGGCGACCGCCCGGCGGCGGTCGGCGTCACCCTCGCCGAACACCTCGTGCAGATTGCGGGTCAGCAGCTGCTGTATGGTCATCTCGATCCTCCTCAGACTTGCGTCATGCCGCCGTCGACGACCAGTTCGGCGCCGGCGATGAAGCTGGCGTCGCTGGACGCCAGGAAGGTCACGGCCTTGGCGATCTCTGACGGGTCGCCGACGCGGCCCAGCGGGATCTGGCTGGCCATGAAGTCCAGCAGGCCTTGCTGGGCGGCGGCCTCGGGTCCGGCCAGCTCGACCAGGCCCGGCGTCTTGATCGGTCCGGGCGAGACGACATTGACGCGGATCTGGCGGTCCTTGAGGTCGGCGGTCCAGCCGCGCGCCAGGTTGCGCACCGCGGCCTTGCTGGCGCTGTAGACGCTGAAGGCCGGCGTGCCTTGCACCGCCGCCGTCGAGCCCATCAGCACGATCGCGCCGCCGTCGCGCAGCAGGGGCAGGGCCTTCTGCACGGTGAAGATCACGCCCTTCACGTTGCGGCCGAAGATGTCCTCGTACTGGGCCTCGGTGATGGCGCCGAGCGGCAGCATGTCGCCGCCGCCGGCGTTGGGGACCAGCACGTCGATATGGGCGTGGCGCTGCTGGATGGTGTCGTACAGCTTGTCCAGGTCGGCCAGCTTGGAGGCGTCGCCCTGGACGCCGGTCACGTCGCCGCCGATCGCCTTCACGGCTGCGGCCAGTTCGGCCTCGCGGCGGCCGGTCACGTAGACCGAGGCACCCAGTTCGGAGAAGCGCTTGGCCGTGGCCAGGCCGATACCGCTGGCTCCGCCGGTCACCACCACAACCTTGCCTTCGAAAGTCTTGCTCATCGTCTTTGTCCTTTGGTTTCGCCGGCGGGGCGTCCGTCGGTGAAAACAACATGCATTCGGGACGGAAAGCGGAGTAGACGGGTAAATTGGCTCTTAGCGTTCCACCAGTGAGACAATCGTGGCGATCGACCTCAACGACTACGTTCTGTTCGCCGAGGTGGTGGCGCATGGCGGCTTCGCGGCGGCGGGCCGGGCGCTACGCCAGCCGAAGTCGACCCTGAGCCGCCGGATCGCGGCCCTGGAGGCGCGGCTGGGCGTGCGGCTGATCGAGCGCTCCACCCGCCGGTTCCGGGTTACCGAGGTCGGCCAGGCCTTTCACGAGCGCTGCCGCCTCCTGATGCTGGACGCCCAGCAGGCCGACGCCGTGGTGGCCGAGGCGCTGAGCGAGCCGCACGGCCTGGTGCGGTGCAGCTGTCCGGTCGGGCTGATCGAGGCCCTGTCGCCGACCTTTCAGGCCTATATGGCGCGCTATCCCAAGGTGCGGCTGCAAGTGGTGGCGGTCGACCGCCCGGTGGACCTGATCGCCGAGCGGATCGATGTCGCCATCCGCGTGCGCCTGACCCTAGACACCGACGCGGCGCTCACCATGCGCACCTTGGGTCGATCGAGCCGCATCCTGGTCGCCGACCCGCGCCTGGCGATGCGCTGCGCCGGCCAGACTTTGGCGGCGCTGGCGGACCTGCCGACCCTCAGCCCCACCGACCAGATCGGCGAGCTGGAATGGGAGCTGCTGAACGCCGAGGGCGAGGCCCGGAGCGTCAAGCACACGCCGCGCATGACCTGCGGCGACTTCGGAGCCTTGCGCGAGGCCGCTGCCGCCGGCCTGGGCGTGGCCTTCCTGCCCGACCATGCGTGCCGTGATCTGCTGGAGGCCGGCCGGTTGGTGCGGGTGTTTCCCGATTGGGGCAGCCGACCGGGGATCGTCCATGTGGTCTTCACCACCCGGCGCGGCTTGCCGCCGGCCGTGCGGGCGCTGATCGACCAGCTGGCCGAGGCGTTTCGCCGGGGCGGGCTCACCGACTAGCCAGGGCGGCCAGTTCTTTCAGGCCGCGCACCAGGGTCGCGCGCTTGCCCGCCGCGCCCAGCGAAATCCGCAAACCCTCACCCGTGGCTCCCGGCGCACGGAAGGCCTCCGCGCCGACCAGCGCCAAGCCGCGCTCGCGCGCCGCCGGCGTCGCCACGGCGCCGGGCAGCCAGACATGCAGGCTCTCCGCGCCGCCCAGAGCCGCCGGCAGCAGTTCCGCCGCCAGGGCGCGCCGCGCCACGGCCTCTTCTCGCACGCCCACCAGCACCTGGTCGGCGACCCCATCGCGGATCCAGCTGGTGACCACGGCCGCCATCAGTGGCACGGGCATCTGGGCGATGGCGTGCAGGGCGCCCGCGAAGTCCTCGGCCTGTCCGGGCGGGGCGACGACATAGGCCAGGCGAAGGCCGGGCGAGAGGGTCTTGGCGGTGGTGGCGACGTGGAACACGCCCTCGGGCCACAGGGCGGCGAGGGCGGGCAGAGGCGCGGCGAGCAGCAGGCCGTAGGCGTCGTCCTCGATGATCGTCACGGCTGCCTTTCGCGCGATGTCGACGACGGCTTCTCGCCGCGCCAGGCTCATGGTCGCCGCCGTCGGGTTCTGGAAGGTCGGGGTGGCGCAGATCAGGCGCGGGTGGTGCTGCGTGACCAGTCGCGCCAGGGCTCCCGGCTCCAGTCCCTCGCGGTCTAGCGGGCAGGCCACGACCCGCAAGCCCCGCCGCGTCGCGGTGGCCAACAGGCCCGGATAGGCGAAGGCCTCGGCGATGATCGTGTCACCCGGAACCGTCAGGTGGTCCAACAGCGCCGACAGCGCCGTCTGCGCCCCGCTGGCCGCCACCACGCGCTCGGGCGCGACCTCGCCCAGCACAGGTACAAGCCAGGCCGCGCCGGCCGTCCGCTGGGCCAGCGATCCCGCGCCGGGGTGGTAGGCCATCAAGGTCGCCGGATCGGTCCGCGCCAGGATCGCGCCGGTCGTCTCGCGCAGCAGCGCCGCCAGGTTCAACCCCGCGGGCGGGGGCGGCAGGTTCATCGACAGGTCGACGAGACCGGCTTCATCCTCGATCGTCCGTAAGCGGATGAAGGTGCCGCGACCGGTCGTGCCCTCGATCAAACCGCGCTCGCGAGCCAGAGCGTAAGCGCGGGTGACCGTCGTAAAGTCGATCCCGACAAGACGGGCCACTTCGCGCTGCGCCAGAATCTGGTCGCCAGCCTGCAGCTCGCCCTCGGCCACCGCGTTTTCCAAGGCCTGGGCGATCCGGCGATAGGCGGGGCCGTCCAGGGCGTCGATCCGACGCAGCCAGGCCGGCGCCAGATTCGGTGATCCCTTAGTTGTGGTCACGCGACAATATCCATACATTGATCGCACAATGTATGGATCAATCCTGCGATTGTAGGAAGGGGCCACCGATGGCCGACTATGAATTCTACGACTCCCCCACGCCCGTGGAGGCCGGCCTGAAGTGCTGCTGCCCCCGCTGCGGCGAGGGCAAGCTCTATAGCGGCTTCCTGAAGCTGGCCCCGTCGTGCGACCGTTGCGGCCTGGACTACAGCTTCGCCGACCCGGCGGACGGTCCGGCCTTCTTCGTGATGAGCGGCGTCGGCATCGTGATCATCTCGATCTTTGCCTGGGTCGAGGTGGCCTTCCACCCGCCGATCTGGGTGCATTTCGCCACGGTGTTCCCGGCCTTGATCGTCGGCTGTCTCGGGACCTTGCGTCCGGTGAAAGGCTGGCTAGTCGCCGCCCAATATATCAACAAGGCCGAGGAGGGCCGCTTCGAGAGCCTGGGCCGCCACGACTACGACTCGCGGCGGCTCTAGACCCTCAGGAGGGGTTAGACCCCCAGCGAACCCGCCACCTGGCGCGTCGCCGCGTTCAGGCGGTTCCAGACGTTGATCGCCGAGATGCTGATCAGCAGGCCGGCCAGGGCCTTCTGGTCATAGTGCTTGGCGGCCTCGTTCCACACGTCGTCCGGCACGGGGTCTGCCTTGTCGGCCACGCGGGTCACGGCCTCGGCCAGGGCCAGGGCGGCGCGTTCGGCGTCGGTGAAGTAAGGCGTGTCGCGCCAGCCGGCGACGGTGGCAAGGCGCTCGGGGCTCTCGCCCGACTTGGCGGCCGCGCGGGCGTGCATTTCCAGGCAGACGCCGCAGCCGTTGATCTGGCTGACGCGCAGGTGCAGCAGCTCGTGCAGGGTTTCCGGCACGCCCTCGACATGGGCGGACTTGGACAGGGCGATCAGGGCCTTCATGGCGTCGGGCAGCAGGAAGGCGGGCTGGGTCATACGGGCTTGCATCGGGGTATCCTTTCGGTTCGTTTCAACGCGCCGGTCACATCCGGCGATTTGCGTTCGTCGAAGAGGTGACGGACCCCGATGGAGCGATGTGACCGCCGTGACTGAAAAAAATTATCTGGCCCAGAAATTCGAAGCCGACCGCACCCGTCTGCGCGGCGTGGCCTACCGCATGCTGGGCTCGCTGCACGAGGCCGAGGACGCCGTGCAGGAGGCGTGGCTACGCCTCTCGCGCGCCGACACCAGCGGCGTCGACAACCTGTCGGCCTGGTTGACGACGGTGACCTCGCGCGTGTGCCTGGACATGCTGCGCAGCAAGAAGTCGCGTCGCGAGGACGCCCTGCTGGAAGGCGGTCCCGAGCCCTCGGTCAGTGGCGAGGACGCCATCGAGCGCGAGACCATCCTGGCCGACTCCGTCGGCTTGGCTTTGCTGGTCGTGCTGCAATCCCTGAATCCGGCCGAACGCATCGCCTTCGTGCTGCACGACCTGTTCGACATGCCGTTTGAGCAGATCGCCCCGATCGTCGACCGCACGCCCGACGCCGCCCGCCAGCTGGCCAGCCGCGCCCGTCGCCGGGTGCGGGGCGGCGATGTGCTGGATACGGCCCAGACGGCCCAGAAGAGTGTGGTCGACGCCTTCCTGCTGGCCTCACGGACCGGTGACATGGCCGGGCTGATGGCGGTGCTGGATCCCAACGTCGTGGTGCGCGCCGACGTGTTCGCCGGCGGCGGCCAGACCCGCGAGCTGCGCGGCGCCGAGACGGTGGCGAACTTCTACAACGGCCTGGCCCAGACCGCCCGCACGGCCCTGGTCGACGGCGCGATCGGCGCGGTCGTGGCCCCGCTGGGCAAGCTGTACGTCGTGCTCGATATCAAGATCGAGAACGGCAAGGTCGTCGAGATCTTCGCCTCCGGCGATCCCGACCGCCTGGCCTCGGCCGAGGTCTCGGTGGTCTAGAGGAGGCGCAGGCCCAGTGTCACGGCGGCGCCCAGCAGCGAACCCCAGGTCAGCAGGATGCCCAGCTGACGCGCGCGCAAGGGTCCGCCCAGCATGCCCCAGGCGTGGGTGACGCGACCCAGGACGACGGCGGTGGCGATGATCGCGATCGCCGTCGTCGACGCGCCGCCCACCTCGGCCAGGCCCAGCACGATCAGGGTCAGCGGCACATATTCGACGAAGTTGGCCTGGGCGCGGACGCGGCACTCCAGGTCCTTGTCGCGGCCGTGGCCCAGCGAGACCTTGGCCTTGAACCGCTGGGCCGAGATCGGGACGCTTAAGGCCACCAGGGCGACGGCGGCGAGCGCGGCCAGGGCGGACGTGATAGGTGCGACGATCATCTGGATTTCCCCCACTTGTTGCGCGGACTATCCGGACTTAGGTTGCATTTTGCAAGCGTGAGATCGCCGTGATGGACCGCACCTTCCGTTCCGACTGCGCCATGGCCTCGACCCTGGATATCCTGGGGGACAAGTGGTCGCTGCTGGTGATCCGCAACCTGATGCTGGGCGCGCGCAGCTTCCGGCAGATCCAGTCCGCGCCCGAGGGCATCGCCACCAACATCCTGTCCGAGCGGCTCAAGCGCCTGGTCGAGGCCGGGCTGATCATCGAGCAGCGCGCGGACGCCGGTTCGGGCGCGCGGGGGCGCTATGCGCTCACTCAGGCAGGGGCCGACCTGTTGCCGGTGCTGCAGGCCATCGCGGTCTGGGGGCGCGACAACATCCCCAATCGCCGGCCGATCCCGCCGGAGTTCCTGACCATCACGCCGGCGGAGTTGCTGGCGCGCGATCAGCCGCTGATGACGGACACCACTTCGTCGACCGTGGACCAGCCCAAGGTCGAGTAGAGCGCCCGGCCGTCCGGCGTAGCGATCAGCACGCCATCGCGGGCGCCGCGCTCGATCGCGGCGTTGGTCAGGCGGCGCATGATCAGGCCGCCCAGGCCGCGCCGGCGGTGGGCTTCTTCGGTGATGATGCGGTCGAAGGTGACCGCCTCGCCGTTCAGACCGCAGCGCCCGGTGGCGGCGGGGTCGCCGTCCGGGCCGTCGATGTCGATGTGCAGCTTGTTGTCGGTCTCGATCAGGCGAAGCGTGTAGCCGGACGGCGGCTCAGCGTCGGGGAGGGCGGTCAGGCGGGTAGCCATCAGCCAGGCCGGGTCCCGCACCGTCCAGCCGGCCGGCACGTGGGACAGGATCGTCTCGCGCGGCCCCAGGGCCTCGACATAGGTGAAGGGCTCGACGATCCCGGCGACCAGGCGGCGATAAGCTTCTGGCTCGAAATCCGATGTGATCACGTGCCGGCCGACCTGGTCGGGGAAGCCGATCTCGAACCACAGTCCGGCCGGCCCAGGTACGGGATCGCCATAGCCCCGCGCCCGGCAATAGCCGGTGGCCCACGTTCCGAGCGTGTTCATGGGGCTATTTCAGCAGCAGCTGGCCGCGGCGGGTCAGCTCGTCCTTGATCTTGCCGGCCGCCATGCCCAGCAGGCCGGGCAGGGTGATGTCGAGGCGGGCGTGGTCTTCCAGCACCTGGACGACGCCGGTGATGGTCGAGCCCATGGCCACGGCCGAGAAGTTCAGCACGTCGCCGGCCCAGCTCTGGGTGAAGCCCTTGGCGTCGCCGCCGGGGATCTGGCCGGCCAGCTGCGACAGGCCCTGTTCCAGGCGGCGCTTGGCCTCGGCCGCGCCCAGCTGGTGGGGGATGTTGATGCTGACGGTCTTGGCCATGGAATCCTCGTGAAGGCGCACCGCTGAAATGCGGGCGGTGGCGGTCCAGTTCAATACGTCCGATTCTGGCGCAGCGCACAGCCAAGGTCGTCTTCATCAGATGAGGGACGACCACATGACCGACTTCGCCATGACCCAGCCGTTCACCGCCCAACGTCGTTTCGTGCGTCCGGGTCGTCCTGGCGGCCTGCTGGGCGCCATCCACTATGCCGGCGTGCTGCTGGTCTGGGCGGTGCTGTTCGTCGTCGACCGTCCGCTGGCCCTGAAGGTGATGGCCGAGCGCCGCGCCGACTCGCCGATCCCCCGTCACTGGGGCTGGTAGGATTTCGCGAAACGCGGCATGCCTTCGGACATGTCGATCGCCGTTTCCGCCCGCCCGGTTTCGCACCTGCTGAAGGCCCCGTTCCGCATCTCGCGCGGGGTCAAGACGGCGGCCGACGTGGTCGAGGTGATCGCCTCGGCCGAGGGCCATATCGGGCGCGGCGAGAGCGTGCCCTACGGCCGTTACGACGAGACGGTCGAGAACGTGCTGACCCGGCTCGCGCCGGCCCTGGCCTCGGCGGATGTCGAAGCCGCCTGCGCCGCCCTGCCGCCCGGCGCGGCGCGTAACGCCCTCGATCTGGCGCTGTGGGACCTGCGGGCCAAGCGCACCGGCGTCAGCGTGGCGGCGGCTACCGGCCTGGCGATCCCGACGGATCTGATCACCGCCGTGACGGTTAGCCTGGACAGCCCCGAAGCCATGGCCAAGGCCGCCCGCGCCGTCGCCGACGCGCCGCTGATCAAGATCAAGCTCTCGGCCGACGACCCCGCCGCCCGCCTGCGCGCCGTCGCGACCGCGGCGCCGAATTCGCGGTTCATCGTCGATCCCAATGAGGGCTGGACGTTCCAGATCCTGGACGGGCTGAAGAGCCTGCTGGCGGACCTGCCGATCGCCCTGGTGGAACAGCCGCTGCCGGCCGACGCCGATCACGCGCTCGAGGGCTGGGATCCGCCGTTCACCGTTTGCGCCGATGAGAGCGTCCATGTCGGCGGCGACCTCGCGGCGTTGCGCGGGCGATATCAGGCGGTGAATCTGAAGCTCGACAAGACCGGCGGCCTGACCGAGGCGGTTGGGATGCTCAAGGCCGCGCGGGGGTTGGGCTTCCAGGTGATGACGGGGTGCATGGTCGCCTCGTCGCTGGGTGTCGCGCCGGCGCTGCATCTGGGCGGGGCGAGCGACTTCGCGGACCTGGACGGGCCGTGGTGGCTGGCGGTGGATCACCCGGGCGGGCTGCGGGTGGAGCGGGGGCGGATTGCGCCGCCGAAGCCGGGGTTCTGGGGGGATGGAGAAGAGGCCCGCGACCTCTGGCTTTAGCGCCGATCTAGATCCTCCCCCGCGATGCGGGGGAGGTGGCCCAGAGGGCCGGAGGGGGCAAGCTGGACGCATGCCGCGTTAGCCCCCTCAGTCGCTCCCGCGACAGCTCCCCCGCAACGCGGGGGAGCATCTTTCAAGCGCTCGCCGCGATCCGCGTGTTGCTGATGTCCACGGCGCCATTGCACCCCTCACACCGCACCACAGGTTCCAACCTGACCCCACACCGATGCGTCAGGATTTCCGGACTTCCCTCACTCCCTGCCAACCACCGATCGCCCCACGCCATCAGCGCCGCGATCAGCGGAAACAGGTCGCGGCCCTCCTGTGTCAGCCGATACTCCCACCGCTCAGGCCGCTCCTGATACCGCACGCGCTCCAGCATCCCTCGCGCCACCAACCGCTCGAGCCTGTCGGTCAGGATGTTGCTGGCCACCTTCAGCTCGGCCTGGAAATCCTTGAACCGGCGCAGGCCGTAGAAAGCCGCCGCCACCAGATGGGCGGTCCAGCGGTCGCCCAGCACCTCGATGCCGCGCTCCAGCATCGGATGCAGCGGCGCGCCGCCGACGTCGTCGGAGCTGGCGCGGCGCGAGTGACGGGCCGGCGGGGCGGGCTCCAGGCCCGCGCCGGGACCGGGCGACAGGGTGATGTCGCGCACCTTCACCGCCTCGCCACAGGCCTTGCAGGCCAGGATGGGCTTCAGCGCCTGGCCGCAGGGTTCGTGGACGATCTGGTGCGACGGGCAGCCCGGATCGAAGCGCCAGCGCATCTCCCAGCCCAGCAGCATCAGCGCCGAGTCGTAGAGGTCGCGGCCCATGGCCGTCAGCCGGTACTCAAAGCGCGGCGGGCGGTCCTGATAGAGGCGGCGCTCCAGGACGCCGCCGGCCTCCAGGCGCTTGAGGCGATCGGTCAGCAGCGAGCGGGCGACGCCGGTCATCTCCACGAAGCCGTCGAAGCGCTTCACGCCCATGAAGGCGGCGTACAGAACCAGGAGAGTCCAGCGGTCGCCGATCAGGTTCAGCGCGCGGGCGGCTGAACTGCGACGGACGAGGACAGGGGCCTTAGGCGAGACCATGGGCGGTTGGTGAGCCGCTTCGGGAGGCTAAGTCAACGCTGGTTCAAACTGTTGTTCGTCTAAGTCGTGGACTCGACGATGGTCGCTTGTATAATCGAACTAACTAGAAGAAGGGAGCTGGCGCATGGTCTATGTGCTGGGCGGTTGGCAGAGCGACTTCGCCGCCAACTGGAGCCGCGAGGGGCGCGAGCTGGCCGACGCTTTCGCGCAGGCCGTCGGGGAGGGCCTGGCGGCGGCCGGTCTCGACGTGGGGGACGTCGAGACCGGTCATGTCGGCAACTTCGCCGCCGAGCTGTTCGCGGGCCAGGGCCTGTTGGGCGGCATGTTCGGCCTGGTCCATCCCGACTTCGACGGCCTGCCGACCGCGCGCCACGAGGCGGCCTGCGCCTCGGGCAGCGTGGCGATCCTGGCGGCGACGGCCGAGATCGAGGCGGGCCGCTACGACCTGGCCTGCGTGGTCGGCGTCGAGCAGATGCGCAACGTCCCCGGCCAGAAGGCGGCCGAGAACCTCGGTAGCGCCGCCTGGGCCGGCCACGAGTTCCAGGACGCCCGCTTCCTGTGGCCGCACGCCTTCTCCGATCTCGCCGACGAGTACGACCGGCGCTATGGGCTGAAGTACGAGCACCTGATGGGCATCGCCGAGGTGAATTTCGCCAACGGCAAGCGCAATCCCAACGCCCAGACACGCGGCTGGAACTTCGGCCCCGAGGCCTTCACCGCCGACGAGGTCGCCAATCCGGTGGTCGAGGGGCGGACGCGCAAGCAGGACTGCGGGCAGGTCACCGATGGCTCGGCCGTGGTGTTCCTGGCGTCGGAGCGGCGAGCTCGCGAGTATGCCGACAAGCGCGGGATCGCGCTGGAGAGCATTCCGCGCATCAAGGGCTGGGGGCATCGGTCGGCGCCGCTCAGCTATGCGCGGAAGGTCGAGGCGTCGCGGGGCAGCGACTACGTCTTCCCGCAGGTGCGCCGGGCCATCCTGGACGCGCGTGCGCGAGCCGGCATCGCGGATGATGTCTCCGGCATCGACGCGGTGGAGACCCACGACTGCTTCACCGCCACCGAATACATGGCCATCGACCACCTGGGCCTGACCGCGCCCGGCGAAAGCTGGAAGGCGGTCGAGGCGGGCGACATCGCCATGGGCGGGCGTCTGCCGATCAATCCGTCCGGCGGGCTGATCGGCGCGGGGCACCCGGTGGGGGCTACGGGCGTTCGGATGCTGCTGGATGCGTGGAAGCAGACGTCCGGCAAGGCCGGGGACTATCAGGTCGAGGGGGCGAAGACAGTGCAGACGCTGAACATCGGCGGGTCCACGACGACGACGGTGAGTTTTGTCGTGGGGACGTAGGGGTCTGAGGCAGATGCTCCCCCGCGCTGCGGGGGAGCTGTCGCGTAGCGACTGAGGGGGCAAGCGCCGCTCAGGCCGAGCTAGCCCCCTCCGGCCCTCTGGGCCACCTCCCCCGCATCGCGGGGGAGGATCTTCGTTTCAAAGGTCCGTCGTCCATGCCTCCGCTGCTCACCCTCCTGCTCACCAACGTCGCCGTCTCGCTGGTCGCCTTCCTGCTCCTGTGGGTCGTCAGCCTACGGATCAAGGACGTCAGCTTCATCGACGCCTGGTGGGGACCCAGCATGGCGCTGCTGGCCTGGAGCACCTTCCTGCAGTCGCCGCCGACTCCGCACGCCCTACTGCTGACGGGCCTCTGCACCCTTTGGGCGGCGCGGTTGGGCGGGTATCTCTTCTGGCGTTGGCGCAAGCACGGGGCGGATCGGCGCTATGTCTCGATGATCGCCCACGCCGAGAAGACTCGCGGCTGGAGCTTCGCCAAGACGGCGCTGATCTACGTGTTCAGCTTGCAGATGCTGTTGGGCTTCGTCGTCGCCCTGCCGGTGCAGCTGGGCCAGCAGCCGGGAGCGCTGGGACCGCTGGCCATCGCCGGCGCGGTCCTGGCTCTGATCGGCATCGCCTTCGAGACGATCGGCGATTGGCAGCTGACCCGCTTCAAGGCCGACCCGGCCAACGCCGGCCAGGTGATGGATCGCGGCCTGTGGCGCTACACCCGCCACCCGAACTATTTCGGCGACGCCTGCGTCTGGTGGGGCCTCTATCTGATCGCCGCCGACACCGGCCTGGGCGTCTGGAGCCTGCCGGGGCCGCTGCTGATCACCTTCCTGCTGACGCGGTGGAGCGGCGTGCCGACCACCGAGGGGCGGATGAAGAAGAGCAAGCCGGGCTATGCGGAGTACGTGGCGCGGACGAGCGGGTTCGTGCCGTGGTTTCCGAAGAAGGTCTAAGCGCCCTCAACCCAAACCCGTCATCCCGCGCTTTATGCGCGGGACCCATGGTTCAGCTTGCACGTGAGAGCCTAGGCCCGCACCTCACTTGCGACGGACAAATGGGTCCCGCGCATAAAGCGCGGGATGACGGTGGAGGGCTACGCCTTCAGCTTCTCGATCAGCGCCATCGCCGCAGCCGGATTGCGCACCTTCGCCCCGGCGATGAAGTAGGCGAACACGTCACCGCGCTCGGCCCATTTCCGCGTCTGCTTCACTACGCCGTCCAGCTCCTCCGAGCTCATCCCGGTCGGCTCATCCTCCTTGCTGGACATCAGCCGCGCATAGGTGAAGTCGGCCGTGGGTTCGTCGATGCACGGCCAGGTCGGCTCCTCGTCGTCGACGGCGTAGATGATGGCCGCGCCGTACTTGGCGGCCAGGTCGTAGAACTCTTGGCAAGCGAAGGTCGGATTGCGGACCTCCAGCGCGTGGCGCAGGCGCACCCCGCCGCGCTCCTTTGGCAGTAATTTCAGGAATCCCTCGAAATCAGCCGGATCGAACTTCTTGGTGCCCATGAACTGCCAGTTGATGGGACCCAGCTTCGGCCCGAGCTCCTCCAGCCCCTGGGACAGGAATTTCTCGAGGGAGTCGTTGTTCTCGCTCAGCACCTTGCGGTTGGTGCAGTAGCGGCTGGCCTTGACCGCGAACACGAAGTCGTCGGGCGTCTCGTCGCGCCACTTCTGCCAGCTGTTGGGCTTGAAGGTCGAATAGTAGGTGCCGTTGATCTCGATGCTGGTCAGCTTGGACGAGGCGTATTTCAGCTCATCCTTCTGCTTGACGTCAGCGCCGTAGAAGGGACCGCGCCAAGGCTCGAACGTCCAACCGCCGATGCCCGCCCGGATCACGCCCTTGGCCATGTTTGTTCCCTTCCTGTTCTCGGCGCGCACCCTAGCATCGCCGCGCGGTTCGGCAAGAGCGGGCGGCAAGCCTGCTGACTCCTGCCGTCAGCACTCCACCCGGTTGACCGACAGGCCCACCGCCAGGCCGCCCATCGAGGTTTCCTTGTAGATCTCGTTCATGTCCTCGCCGGTGCGCTTCATCGTCGCGATGACCTTGTCCAGCGACACCGAGTGCTGGCCGTCGCCCAGCAGGGCCAGGCGGGCGGCGTCGATGGCCTTGATGGCGCCCATGGCGTTGCGTTCGATGCAGGGGATCTGGACCAGGCCGCCGATGGGGTCGCAGGTGAGGCCGAGGTTGTGCTCCATGCCGATCTCGGCGGCGTTCTCGATCTGGGCGTTGGTGCCGCCCAGGGCGGCGGCCAGACCGGCGGCGGCCATCGAGCAGGCCACGCCGACCTCGCCCTGGCAGCCGACCTCGGCGCCGCTGATCGAGGCGTTGCGCTTGTAGAGCGCGCCGATGGCGGCGGCGGTCAGTAGGAACACCCGGATCTGTTCGGGCGTGCCCTTGTGGAAGCGCACGAAGAACCGCAGCACGGCCGGCACCAGGCCCGCCGCGCCATTGGTCGGGGCGGTGACGACGCGGCCGCCGGCGGCGTTCTCCTCGTTGACCGCCATGGCCCACAGGTTGACGAAGTCCATGGCCGCCAGCGGGTCGCTCATCTGGCGCTCCATCCGACCCAGGATGGTCTGGTGGATCTGGCGGGCGCGGCGCTTGACGGTCAGGCCGCCGGGCAGGACGCCGTCCTGGCGCATGCCGCGATCGATGCAGGCCTCCATGGCCTCGAAGATGCGGTCGAGGCCGGCGTTCATGTCGCCTTCCGACATCCGCGCCAGCTCGTTGGCGCCCATGACCCCTGCAATCGACAGGCCGGCGTCGGCGGCGCGTTGCAAGAGGTCGGCGCCGCTCTCGAACGGGTGGGGGATGACTGGGCCGGGCTCGGGCGGGGCGTTGCTGCCCATCTCGAACTCGTCGCGCACGAAGCCGCCGCCGATGGAGAAATAGGTGCGCTCGGCCAGGACGACGCCAGCGGCGTCGAAAGCCGTAAAAGTGAGCCCGTTCGGGTGCTGGGGCAGGCGCTCGTGGCCCAGCCAGACGATGTCCTTGGCCTCGTCGAAGGCGATGGAATGGTCGCCGCCCAGGTTCAGGGACTGGGTGGCCTGGCTCTCCAGCAGCGCGGCCTCGCCGGCGTCGGGATCCAGCGTGGCGGGCACGAAGCCCATCAGTCCCAGGATCACCGCGCGGTCGGTGGCGTGGCCTTTGCCGGTCAGGGCCAGCGAGGCGTAGAGGCGGGTCTCGACCCGGGCGACGGCAGGGAGCCTGCCGGCCTCGCGCAGGCGGCCGATGAACAGCCCGGCGGCCGTCATCGGCCCCATGGTGTGGCTGCTCGACGGGCCGACGCCGAGTTTAAAGAGGTCGAAGACGGAGGCGGTCATGCAAAAACTCCCGCCCATCCCCGCGAAAGCGGGGACCCAAGCGGCACGTCAGAATGGATCCCCGCTTTGGCTTGCGCCGCCCTTTCGGGTCGCGGGGATAGTCGGTAGCGAGGTTACTTCCGCTGCGCCGCGGTCTTGTCGCGCAGCGCCTTGAACTCCGACCCCGCCTGCCACTGCGGCCACACGCGGCTGTTCGCGAGATCCGCGCCGATCTCGTAGACCAGCCCCAGGTCCATGGCCTGGCCCGACAGATCCCAGCTGGCCGACCACTCGTCGGCCGGCTGGTGGTAGCGGTTTTCGGTATAGTCGGCCTCGGCCTTCTCGCCGGCTTCCTTGCCGCCGACGACCAGGTCGTTGCCCGAGCCGATCGAGATGGCCGGCACGCCGCGCTTGGCGAACGGGAAGTGGTCCGAGCGGTAGAAGTGGCCGGCCTGCGGCGACGGGTCGGGCGTGAAGTAGCGGCCGTGCAGCTTGGCCTTGGCGACCAGCATGTCCTGGAGGTCGACCTTGCCGTCGCCGGACGTGCCGATGTCCTTGGCCGGACCGGCCGCCGACAGGGCGTCGATATTGATGTCGCCAACCGTGGTGGCGATCGGGAACAGCGGGTTGGCGCTGTAGTATTCCGAGCCCAGCAGGCCCTTTTCCTCGGCGGTCACGGCCAGGAACAGGATCGAGCGTTGCGGCGCGGGGCGGCTCTTGAAGGCGCGGCCCAGCTCCAGCAAGGCGGCGATGCCGTCGGCGTTGTCGATCGCGCCGTTATAGATCTTGTCGCCCTTGGCGTCCGGGGCGCCGACGCCCAGGTGGTCCCAGTGGCCGCTGTAGATGATGGTCTCGTTCGGGAACTTCGTGCCGACGATGCGGCCGGCGACGTTCTTGGACGTGATCACCTGGTGCTTGACCTTGAAGTCGGCCGAGAAGGTCACGCCGGGCAGCTCCACGGCCTTGAAGTCGCGGCTCTGGGCCTGCTTCTTCAGGGCGTCGAAATCCAGGCCCGCCTGCTTGAAGAGGTCGACGGCCGTATCGCGCTGGATCCAGGCCTCGATCGCCGGATGCGACTTGGCCGGCTCCTTGCGGACGATGTCGAACATCACGTTGGTGTTGGAGTTCTTGACCGTCGCCCAGCCGTACGAGGCCGGGGCGGTTTCGTGGACGATCAGCACGCCGGCGGCGCCCAGGCGGGCGGCCTCTTCGTACTTGTAGGTCCAGCGGCCGTAATAGGTCATGGCCTTGCCGCCGAAGTCACCGGAACCGGTCTCGAAGTCCGGGTCGTTGATCAGCACGACCAGGATCTTGCCCTTCACGTCCAGGCCCTTGAAGTCGTCCCAGTTACGTTCCGGAGCCTTGACGCCATAGCCGGCGAAGACGATCGGGGCGTTCTTCAGCGAGACGGCGTCGACATTGGTCATCGAGGCGCGAATGGCGATCTGGTCGCCCTGGGCCAGCGGGGTGCTCTTGCCGTCCTTGGCCACCGAAGCGGCGACCGGGCCGGCCATCTCGAACTTGGCCAGCGGTACGTTCTGGGTCCAGGCGCGCTTGCCGTCTTTCTGGACGTCGCCGGCGGGGGTCAGGCCGATGGCCTTCATCTGCTCGACGATGTAGCCGACGGCCTTGGTCTCGCCGGCCGTGCCGGGGCCGCGGCCTTCGTATTCGTCCGACGACAGGATCTTGATGTGGGCCGACAGCTTGGCGGGGTCGATCTTGGGCGCTTCAGCGGCCTGCGCCAGCATGGGAGCGGCGATCAAGGCGGTGGCGAGCAGCAGGCGTTTCATCCGGAACCCTCTTTGGGGGAAATCTTGGCGCGGACCCTAGAGCGTGACCCGGCGGCCGTCCACCGGCCATCGTTCCAGCTTTTCACCGTCCCAGACGTGCAGGGCGTCATAGAGGTTGATGGTCGGGTCGCAGTGGCCCGGTTGCAGCCAGACGAGGTCGCCGACCTTCGGAGCGTCTGCCGGGAAGTCGCGAGCCGGATCGGCGTCGGCGGCGGCCACGGCGCGGTCGAAGCCGAGGGGATCGCGGCCGCCGGCCTTCAGCACGTCGATCATCGCGGGGTGAGCGATCATGCCGTGCTCGTCGCCCATCGGCCGCCACAGCGAGCCCGGCGCGGCGCCGGCCACCACGCGGGCGGGCGGGCCGTCCATCGACATGGCCTTGAAACCGGCGTCGCAGGTGACGTGGCTCTTGTGGTTGCCGGAGACCACGGTGGCGGCCACGAACAGGGCCGGCTCGAACGCCCAGTCGCCGCCACCCGGCGCGCCGCAGGCGTCGTACTCGACGTCCATCACCGCGTAGGAGCCGGCTTGCAGCTCGGTATAGACGCCGGACGCCAGGTCGTAGGCGTGGGTGCCGGTGCCGCCGCCGGTGACGACGGGCGGGGGCAAGCCGGCGGCGGTCAGCTCGGCGACCAGGGCCTTCAACGTGGCGAAGGCGGCCTCGTCGGCGCTCTGGCGTAGGGCCAGGTCGTCCATGTGCTGCAGGTGGCCGAGGTAGGCCTGGAGACCGGCGAACCGCAGGCCGGGCGAGGCGTCGGCGGCGCGGGCCAGGCGCAAGGCGTCCTTGGGGTAAGCGCCGGCGCGGTGGGTGCCGAGGTCGAGGTCGACGATCAGGTCGAGGCGGACGCCGGCGGCGACGGCCGCGTCCGAGAGCCGGTCGATCTGGCCCTCGTCGTCGGCGACCGCGCCGATCGTCGCGCCGGTGCGGGCGAGGGCGGCGAGGCGCGCGGGGCCCCAGGGCGGGACGGGGGCGGTGACCAGGACGTCCTTGATGCCGCCGGCGACATAGGCCTCGGCCTCGCCGACGGTCTGGCAGCACAGGCCCACGGCGCCGCCTTCGACGATGAGGCGGGCGAGCGTGGAGCTTTTGTGGGTCTTGCCGTGGGCGCGCAGGCGCACGCCGGCGGTGTCGCAGAGCGCCTGCATGCGGGCGAGGTTGCGGGTGAGGGCGGCGCGGTCGACGACGAGGAGGGGGGTCTGGGGGAGGTGTTCAGCGCTTGGAAAATTCACTTTGTCCGTATCCCCTCAACCGTCATCCCGCGCTTTATGCGCGGGACCCATTTGTCCGCCGCAGGTGCGGAGAAAAGCTAGCCCTCACATGCAAGCTGAGCCATGGGTCCCGCGCATAAAGCGCGGGATGACGGCAGGGGTTGAGGGTTAGATCTCGCCCTTGAGCACGCTGGCGAACAACCCCGGATCCACATTCCCGCCCGACAGCACGATCGCCGCCGTCTTGCCCTTCAGATCCACCTTGCCGGTCAAAGCCGCCGTCAGCGCCACGCACCCACCCGGCTCGACCACCAGTTTCAGCGTCGAGAACGCATACCGCATCGCCTCGGCGACCTCGGCGTCGGTCACCGCCACGATCCCCGACAGGTTCCGCTGATTGATCGGCCAGGTCAGCTCGCCCGGCACCGGCGTCAGCAGGGCGTCGCAGATCGAGCGGGCGTCCTTGTCGATGGTCTCGCGCTGGCCGCTCTCCAGCGAGCGGCGGGTCTCGTCGAAACCGGCCGGCTCGGCGCCCCAGACTGCCGTGGACGGAGAAAGCCCCTTCACCGCCGTGCTGGTCCCGGCGATCAGCCCGCCGCCGCCCACGGGCGACAGCACGCGATCCAGCTCCACGCCCAGCGCCCGCACCTGCTCGACGATCTCGATCCCCAGCGTGCCCTGGCCCGCGATGATGTGCGGATCGTCGTATGACGGCACCACCGTGCACCCACGCTCGGCGGCGATCTGGTCGGCGATGGCGACGCGGTCCTCGGTGAAGCGGTCGTAGAAGCGGATCTCGGCCCCGAAGCCCTTGGTGCCCGCGACCTTCACGGCCGGTGAGTCCGACGGCATGACGATCAGCGCCGGGATCTCCAGCAGCTTGGCCGCCAACGCCACGCCCTGGGCGTGGTTGCCCGACGAGAAGGCCACGACGCCGCGCGCCTTCTCCGCGTCGCTCAGTTGGCTGAGGCGGTTATAGGCGCCCCGGAACTTGAAGGCCCCGGCCCGCTGCAGGGTCTCGGGCTTGAGGAACACCCGCCCGCCCAGCCGCTCATTCAGCGCGGGGCTCTCGATCAGCGGGGTCTCGACCGCCAGGCCCTTCAGGCGGACGGCGGCGGCTTGGATGTCGGCGAGGGAAACGGTCATGCCCCCAGCTTTAGGGGTTGCGGTCGCGCTTTTGAAGATATCGGGGCATGGACGTTCAAAAGACCCCGCCTGAAACACTTTGCGACAATCGCCGTTGGCTCCATATAGGGAACGGGCTGATTTCTCAGGACGACTCGATGAAGACCGCCATGTTCGCCACTGCGGCTGCCGCCGTGCTGGCCGTCGCCGCGCCCGCTTGCGCCGGCGAAGCCTTTGTCGGTGTCTACAAGCACGACGTGACCTTCATCGGCAACGCCGTCGGCCTGGGCGCCGCGGGTCGCGAGGACGGCTTCGACGTCCACCTGGGCTATCGCACCAACCGTCTGGAGAACCTGCGCTGGCTGGGCAAGCCGCAGGTCCACACCATGGTGTCGATCAACAGCAAGAACACCTCCAACTTCGTGGCCGCGGGCTTCGACTGGCGGATCGAGCTGGGCCAGCCCGGCGGCTTCTATTTCCGCCCCGGCATCGGCCTGGCCTATACCGACGGCAAGGCCGGCCTGCCGCCCGCCAACGCGCCGGGCCTGACCCAGGCCGAGCGCGATCGCCGCACCTATCTCTACTATCACCGCATCGATTTCGGCTCGAAGGTGCTGTTCGAGCCGGAGCTGGCCCTGGGCTACCAGGTCAGCGACAAGGTGTCGGTGGAACTGAGCTACACCCACCTGTCGAACGGCCAGATCTTCCACCAAGGCAAGAACCAGGGACTTGACGACGCGGGGGTCCGGCTGGTTTACGCCTTCTGACTTCGCGCTGGCTCGATTTGACGAGCTGCGTGTCGCCGCCCAAAACTGAATAAACGTCTGCGGCCGAGTCCTGTCGAAGGGCCGCTGGACGTCACCGGGCAGGTGACAAGGCATATCTCTACCATGGCCAACGTAACCGTCGTCGGCGCCCAGTGGGGCGATGAAGGCAAGGGCAAGATCGTCGACTGGCTCAGCAACCGAGCCGATGTCGTCGTGCGCTTCCAGGGCGGCCACAACGCCGGCCATACGCTGGTGGTGGACGGCAAGGTCTACAAGCTGGCCCTGCTGCCCTCGGGCGTGGTCCAGGGCAAGCTGTCGGTGATCGGCAACGGCGTCGTCGTCGACCCGTGGCACCTCCTGGGCGAGATCGACAAGATCGCCGACCAGGGCGTGGCCATCACGCCCGAGCTGCTGATCCTGGCCGACAACGCCTGCCTGATCCTGCCGCTGCACCGTGACCTGGACCAGGCCCGCGAGGCCGCCTCGACCCAGAAGATCGGCACCACCGGCCGCGGCATCGGCCCGGCCTATGAGGACAAGGTCGGCCGTCGCGCCATCCGTGTCGCCGACCTGGCCGATCCGGAAGCCCTGAAGCCCAAGATCGAGCGCCTGCTCAGCCACCACGGCGCCCTGCGTCGCGGCCTGAACCTGCCGGAAGCGTCGGCCCAGGAGCTGTTTGACGCCCTGATGGAGCTGGCCCCGCGCATCCTGCCTTACGCCCAGCCGGCGTGGCGGGTGCTGGACCAGGCCCACAAGGCCGGCCGCCGCATCCTGTTCGAAGGCGCGCAAGGCTCGCTGCTGGACGTCGACCACGGCACCTATCCGTTCGTGACCTCGTCCAACACCGCCGCGGGCCAGGCCTCGGCCGGCTCGGGCATGGGCCCGTCGGCGACTGGCTTCGTGCTGGGCATCGTCAAGGCCTACACCACCCGCGTGGGCGAGGGCCCGTTCCCGGCCGAGCTGTTCGACGACGTGGGCAAGCACCTGTCGACGGTCGGCCGTGAGGTCGGCGTCAACACCGGCCGCGCCCGCCGCTGCGGCTGGTTCGACTCGGTGCTGGTGCGCCAGTCGGTGGCCATCAACGGCATTCACGGCGTGGCCCTGACCAAGCTGGACGTGCTGGACGGCCTGGAGACCCTGAAGATCTGCGTCGGCTACAAGATCGGCGACAAGGTCGTCGACTACCTGCCGGCCGGCCTGCGCGATCAGGCCGCCGCCACGCCGGTGTACGAAGAGATCGCCGGCTGGACCGAAAGCACCGCTGGCGCCCGCTCGTTCAAGGACCTCAACGCCAACGCCATCAAGTATGTGCGCCGCGTCGAGGAGCTGATCGGCGCCCCGGTGGCCCTGCTGTCGACCAGCCCCGAGCGGGACGACACCATCCTCATGCGCGACCCCTTCCAAGGGTAGCTGCACAAAAAAGGTGCGACAGACCGTCGCACGGTAAACGCTTGGTGAACCAAGTTGACCTTAACCTCCCGCACCTTAGCCGTGCGGGAGGAGCGTTTTGGCTCTCCGAGACTTCCTCGATGACGGACGCGAAGGCGCCTCGCTCATCATGAGCCGGCGCAGTCGGGTGGCGCGCCTGCTGGTCACGACCCTGGTCGGCGGACTGCTGGCGTTCCACTTCGGGCCCGTGCCGCCGCTCTTGTGGGCGGCCGTCAATGTCCTGCTCGAAGGCTGGCTGCTCTATCTGCAATTCAGCTTTAAGCCGCGGGTGGGCGGGCGCACGCCGCTGTACATCCGCCTGGGACCGCCGGCGGCCTTCACCCTGGCCTGGTCGGTGATGGCCGGCTGGTCCGCCGTCAACGGCCCGATGTCGATGAAGTTCGCGGCCGTGATGATCCTGTTCGGCCTGGTGATCGAAGGGCTGAAATACGCGACGATCAGCTGGACGGCGATGCTGGCCATCCTGCCGGGCCCGTTCATCGCGCTGACCGTGGCGCCGTTGATGGCCCAACGCTTCAATGCCTGGGACAAGGCCGTGGCCCTGGTGACGATCGCCGGCCTGGTCGGCTACGCCATCGACGCGGTGCGGGTCATGCGCCGCACCAACCAGGCCCTGGAGCAGGCGCAGGAGGAGGCCCAGGAAGCCAGCCGCGCCAAGTCGGCCTTCCTGGCGATGATGAGCCACGAGCTGCGCACGCCGATGAACGGGATTCTCGGCCTGGCCTACGCCCTGCGCGGCGCCAAGCTGGACCAGCGTCAGGCTGAATATCTCGAAATGATCGAGCAGTCGGGCCACGGCCTGATGACCATCCTCAACGACATCCTGGACCTCTCCAAGATCGAGGCCGGCAAGCTGGAGCTGGAGGCCCTGCCGTTCGACGTCCGCAAGCTGGCCGCCCAGATCCGCCTGGTCTGGAGCGAGACCGCGCGGCTCAAGGGCGTGGATTTGGTCCTGGATATCGATCCGGCCACCCCCGAATGGCTGTCAGGCGACGCCGCCCGCGTGCGCCAGGTGCTGATGAACCTGGTGTCCAACGCCCTGAAGTTCACCGAGACCGGCCGCGTCATCGTGCGCATAGCCCCGACCGAGGCCGGCGTCCTGCTGGCCGTGACCGACACCGGCGTCGGCATGGGCGACGAGCAGCAGGAGCGTCTGTTCACCCCGTTCGTGCAGGGCGATCGCACCATTGCCCGCCGGTTCGGCGGCACCGGCCTGGGCCTGGCGATCTGCCGCCAGCTGGTCGACATGATGGACGGTGAGATCGGCGTCGAGAGCGCGCCGGGCCAAGGCTCGACCTTCACCGCCCGCTTGCCGCTGGCCGCCTCGCAGCGTCCGGACGCCGCCGGCGGCGCCGACGAGGCGCTGGACCTGACCGGCGCGCGGGTGCTGGTCGTCGACGACAACAGCATCAACCAGACCGTCGCCCGCGCCATCCTGGAAGCGGTCGGCGCCGCCGTGGCCACGGCCGACAACGGCCACACGGCCCTGGCCCGCCTGCGCGTCGAGGACTTCGACGTCGTGCTGATGGACGTCCACATGCCCGGGATGGACGGCAGCGAGGCCGTGCGCCGCATCCGCGCGGGAGAGGCCGGCCGGGTGGACATGCCGGTGGTGGCCCTGACCGCCGACGCCATGGCCGGCGACGCCGAGCGCCTGCTGGCCCAGGGCTTCGACGCCGCGCATCCCAAGCCGATCCAGCCTGCGGGGCTGCTGATGACGGTGGCGGGCCTGCGAGCGCCGGCGCCGACGGTTCGCCTGGCGGTCGCCTGATGCGCGCGATCGTCGCCGCGCTGGTCGCCCTGGTCCTGGCTTCGCCCGTCGCGGCGGGGACCTTCGATTGGCCGGGCGGGCGCAAGGCGGCGATCGTCCTGACCTATGACGACGCCTTGGTCTCGCACCTGGATGTCGCCGCGCCGCAGCTGGAGGCGGCGGGCCTGCGCGGCACCTTCTTCCTCAACGGCACCTTTGCGGCGAAAGACATTCCGCGCTGGCGGCGGCTGGCCCAGGCCGGGCACGAGCTGGGCAACCACTCGATGTTCCACCCGTGCCCGCGCGCGTCGTTCCCGATGGACGCCCAGTTCAACTCCGAGCGCTACACGGTCCCCGGCATGCTGCGCGAGATCGGGGCGATGAACACCCTGCTGACCGCGATCGACGGCCAGACGACGCGGACCTATTCGGTGCCCTGCAGCATCAGCCTGGCCGGCGGCGTCGACTATACCGACGCGCTGAAGGCGTCCGGGACGATCGCCTATGTCCGCACCGGCGTGCCCAGTGACGCGGTGGTCAGCGACCCGGCCAAGCTGGATCCCTTCCGCGTGCCCAGTCGCTCGTTTCCAGAGACCGCCACGGCCGACGACCTGATCGCCTACGTCAAGGATGTGCAGCGCGCGGGCGGCCTGGGCGTGTTCATGTTCCACGGCGTGGGCGGCGACTACCTGACCGTCTCGTCGGAGGCTCACCAAGGCCTGCTGCGCTACCTGAAGGCCCACGAGGCCGAGATCTGGGTCGCACCGTTCCAGCAGGTCATGCAGCGGGCCACGACCGGGCGCTGAACCTTGGCCTGGGGGCGCCGCGTTTGGTGGTTATGGCCTCCGACCTTCCCATCCAGACGATGCGCTTGGCGCGCGGTGTCGACCTGGCGTTCCGCACCGCTGGCGATGTGAACCAGCGGCCGGCGGTGGTGTTGATCCACGGCGTGCCCAACGCCTCGGGCTATTTCCGAGGCCTGATGGAGCCGTTGTCGCAAGTGGCGTTCGTCGTCGCGCCGGATCTGCCGGGCAGCGGCGCTTCGGACCCGCTGGAGGCGCCGACCTTCAAGGCCTTCGCCGACTGTCTCGAGGAGCTGCTGGACCGTCTGGGCATGCGTGAGCGTTATCTGTACGTCCACGACTTCGGCGCGCCGGTCGCCCTGGACCTGGCCATGCGCGCGCCGGAGCTGGTCAGCGGCCTGATCGTCCAGAACGGCAACGCCCACCGCTCGGGCATGGGACCCAGCTGGGCCGACGTCATCGAATTCTGGTCCGCTCCGGACGCCCGCAACACCGCCGCCGCCACCGCTCACCTCACGGCGAAAGGCACGCGCGGCCAGTACGCCGACAACGTGCCGGAGGACCTGGTCGCGCGCCTGGATTACGCGCGCTGGGAAGAGGACTGGCGGGTCATGAACCTGCCGGGCCGCATGGAGACCCAGCACGCGATGATCGCCGACTACGGCAACCACGTAGCCCGGTTCGGCGAGATCGCGGCCTATCTGAAGGCGCACCAGCCCCCTGGCCTGATCCTCTGGGGCCGCCACGATCCCTATTTCGAGACCGCCGAGGTGCTGTCGTGGCTGGAGGACCTGCCCCGCGCGCAGGCCCACGTCCTGGACGCCGGCCACCTGCTGCTGGAAACCCACGCCGAGCCGGCCGCGCGATTGATCACCGATTTCGTGCGGGCGACGGCCTCGCGCTGACCCTCCCCACTTCCGGTTGCGGGGCCTGCGCAGAGCGCGGTTCGGTTAGCGTTTGTTAGCCAGCTTCCCTTATGACGGCTTGTCCACATAAGGGGGTTTCGTGTCCGCACTCGCGCGCCGTCGCAAGCTGAAGCCGGTCCATAAGGCCGACCGGATGATGCGCAGCCTGCGCGCGCTGGAGCGCACGGCCTCGACCAGCCGCGTCCTCAACCTGCTGGCCGTCGAGGCCGAGAGCGGCAGGCGGCCGGAATATGCGCAGGCGCCGCTGTTCCGGAACCGGACCCTGAACACCGCCATCCTGCTCAAGCACCGCCTGCGCAACGACGACATGTACCTGTTCGACGAGGCCCGGCCGACCGCGACCAAGATCATCATTCCGTTCGACCGCGGCGACCTGGGCCTGGGCGGCCAGTCGGTGTTCGTGGGGCAACGGGGCTGGACCGACCTGGTGGTCGAGGCGTGCAACGCCTCGGGCGACATGAGCCGCGACCTGGCCACCCTGCGGCTGATCGACGTGCTGCCGTCGCTGGATCCGTTCCTGCTGCGCGAACACCTGCGCCGCAACGGCGTGCTGGTGGCCAACTGCTATTTCGCCCTGTCGCTGGCCGACTACGAGAACATGCAGGGCTTCGTGACCATGGAGATCGCCCGGCTGATCGAGCTGGCCTATCGCGGGTCCGGCGGCGTCGGTCGCGCCCATGCCGCGCGCCTGGTCGAGGCCCTGCTGTCGACCGATGTCGACGAGCGCCTGGAGCCCCTGCGCGACACCCTGGTCATGGAAGGCGAGAGCTTCAAGGAAGGCGTCTTCAGCTGGAAGGGCTTCCTCTATTACAAGTGGATGCTGACCAAGCTGTGGCCGCAGCTGACCACGGTGGGCCAGGAGATCGGCCGTCTGCTGATCACCGGCAACAAGGACGCCGAGACTTCCAAGTTCATCGACGACAGCCGCCGCCGCCTGCAGGGCGGGGTGCTGGTCGAGCGGTCGGCGATCCTGCGCACGCTGAAGGTCTATGACGACGCCTTCGAGGACCTGATCGAGAACGGTCGCCCGACGGCCTTCCGCGACTTCCTGTTGCGCGCGCCGGAGATGTTCCTGTCGCTGGGCGAGCGGGTGGGCGTGATCTCGCATATCTCCAGCTACTGGCGGTACCGCTTCCCGCAGGGCGAGCCGCTGACGGTCGATGTCGAAGAGGCGATCGACATCTTCATGGACTTCGAGGCGGGCCTGTCAGTGCCGCTCAGCCTCTAGTGGGGGCGGACAAACTGACGCGGTTAACCCCTCTGGATCAATAAGCGGATTTTTACATTCTAGGCCTAGTGAAGGGGTCTGGTTTCGAGGAGTCTCGGGTCACGTGTTCGACGGGAACGTCCGCACAATTCAGCGTGTCGCCGCCAAGGTGCAACGGGTTATGGTCGTCGACCCCAACCCCGCGACCGCGCGCCTATTGGCCGAACAGCTACGTCCGCTGGGCGGCGTGCAGATCTTCGCCGCGCCGTCGGCGGAGAAGGGCTACGCCATGGCCCGCGCCACCGATCCGCAGCTGATCTTCGTCGAGCACGCCCAGAACGGCGTCGACGGCCTGGCCTTCACCCGCAAGATTCGCCGCAGCGACCTGCTGTGCCGCGAGGCCCCGGTGATCATGTGCACGGCCGAAGCCACCGCCGAGGCGATCTTCGGCGCCCGCGACGCCGGCGTGCACGAATTCATGCGCAAGCCCTTCAACCTGAAGGACCTGGAGCGCCGCCTGGAGGCGGTGACCCTGAAGCCGCGCGACTGGATCGAGGCCGTGGCCTATGTCGGTCCCGACCGCCGCCGCTTCAACTCGGCCGACTACAAGGGTCCGCGCAAGCGCAAGGCCGACGCGGCCGGCACGCCCGCCGCGCGCCTCTCCCAGGCCCTGCGCATCGTCAAATCCGCCGCCACCGCCCTGGACACCGATCCGGCCCAGGCCCGCCGCGCCCTGGTCGCCCAGGCCGTCGAGCTCAAGCGCGTGGGCGAGGCCGTCAAGGACAGCCGCCTGGTCGAAGCCGCCAGCGCGCTGGAAACCGTCATGGGCGCGGATCTCTCCGGCAGCGCCGCGCGGGTCGAGCTGGTCAAGCGCATCGACGCCCTGCTGGGCTTTATGTCGTCCGAGGATACGGGGCGGGCGGCTTAGCGAAGGCGGAGCCGAAACCTCGTCCTTCGACAAGCTCAGGATGAGGTTTCTACGGATACCGCGTCAAAAGTAGTCCTCATCCTGAGCTTGTCGAAGGACGAGGACGGACCAAGAAGAAAGGCGGCGCCCTCGTGGACGCCGCCTTCGTCATTTCAAACCCTAGGGTTCCTTAGAACGCCACGCGGGCGGTCAGTTGGAACACCGGGCCGGCCTTTTCGCGCTCCAGCTCGTACTCGTCGAAGTCGCGGGTCTGCTGGCTGGCGATGGTGGTGAACTTGTTGAACGTCTCGCGCTTGTTGGCGTCCAGCAGGTTCGAGCCGGTCAGGCGGATGACCATGTTCTTGCCGACCCGCTTTTCGATGAAGGCTTCCAGGTCGGCGCCGTAGGTGGTCGTGACCTCTTCGCCGACGACGCGGCTATAGGCCTCGCCCTGCTTGCGATAGGTCATGCCGAACGAGGCGGCGATCGTCGGGATGTCCTGGATGAAGCCGACGTTGAACACCGACTCGGCCTGGCTGTTAAAGCGGCGCTTGCCGAACTCGTCGCTGACCTCGGAGTCGAGGTACGAGTAGTTCAGGAACACGCCGGTGTTGTCCATGCCGATGAAGGACAGCGGGGTCGAGAGGTCGAACTCGATGCCGTACACCTTGCCGTCGCCCGTGTTGCGAGCCGAGAAGACCCAGGCGATGTCGCTGGGCGGATCATCGGCCGAACCGCGGACGTTGGTGTTGTAGATCTCGAGCAGATCCTTGATCTCGCGGTAGAAGACGTTGACGCCGAAGACGCCGTCACGACCCATGCGGCGCTCGTAGCCTGCGTCCAGGCCCCAGGCCTTTTCCGGCTCCAGGTCCGGGTTGCCGACGAAGTCGTTGGCGCCCAGTTCTTCCTCCAGCAGCACCGGCGACAGGTGCTGGAAGCTGGGGCGGCGCAGCGTGCGGGCGACCGAGGCGTAGATCTGATCGGCGGCCGTCAGGTTGTAGCGGATCGAGGCCGAGGGCAGCAGGACCTCGTACTTCTTCTCGGTCTCTTCACGCAGGACGTAGTCGTTGATCGTGACGTCCGTCGTTTCGTAGCGCAGGCCGGCTTCCCACTTGAAGCCGTTCGAGCGGCCCGACAGCATCACGTACGGGTCGATGCGGGTCTGCTCCAGGCGGGCCTTGCCGACGACCAAGAACGGGCCGTAGGCGGGCGGGCTGGCCGAGGGCAGGTTGTAGCGGTTGCGCGGCACTTCGCTGACGCGGCTGTCGCGGCGCTTGCCTTCGTACTGGACGCCGAACTCCAGGTCGGTGCTGGGCGACAGCTCGCGCTTGTGCTCCAGCTTGGCCGAGGCTTCATCGTCGGTGACGCGGGTCTTGGCGCGGTCGCCGGTGAAGCGGTCGCCGTCCGGGAACGGGGTCGAGTCGCGCAGATATTCGGTTTCGTACTCGAACTCGTACTCGTCGTTCTTGAACGCCGCGTAGCCCAGCTTCACGGTCGTCGTGCCGCCGGCCATCGGGAACTTGTACTTGCCGTTCAGCGAGTAGCTGTCCTGCTGGATGTCGACGTCGTTGTTGTTGATCGTCGACAGGTTGGCGTTGGTGTTGTTGCCGGTGTTGTACTCGATCGAGTCTTCGTCCTGGTAGCGGTCGGTGTGGACGTAGAAGCCGTTCATCGACAGCTGGCCGGGGCCGACCGGCACGTCGTAGGCGATGTTGAACGAGCTGTCGGTGCCGTTGCGCTTGTCGGTCTGGACTTCGTTATTGTTCAGGGCCGCGCCGGGCTCGTCATAGCGCAGGCTCAGCTTTTCCTTGGGGTTGCGACGGCCTTGGACGTTGGCGCCGACCAGCAGGCGGCCGGGGCCGACCTGACCGCCCCACACGCCGCCGAAGGCGCCGCGGATGCGCTTGTCGTCGAACATCAGGGCGCCGGCGCGGACATAGCCGCCGTCCAGGGCCAGGGCGTCACGCAGGACGATGTTCAGGGCGCCGGCGACGGCGTCGCCGCTGCGGTTGGCCGAGGCGCCGCGCGAGATCTCGATGTGGTCGATCAGTTCGGCCGGGATGCGGTCGACGAAGAACGACTGGTCGGCGCCGTTGCCGAACGCGCCCGACGACGAGCCCGAGCCCGGGACCTTTTCGCCGTTGATCAGGATCTGGGTGTAGGCCGGATCCAGGCCGCGCAGGCGCACGCCGTCCGATTCCAGCACGTCCGACAGGAACGAGACGCTGGGGACGCGCTTCAGGGCGTCGCCGACGGTCAGCGGCTCGAAGCGCTGGAAGTAGTCGAGACCGTAGTCGAGGACCGGGGCGGTCGACTCGCTGCGGTTGCGGTAGGCGATCTTGGCCTGGACGACGACCGCCGAAGCCAGGGTCGGCTCGTCGGCCGTGGCCATCGGCGCGTCTTCCGGAGCGGCCGTGGCCACCGAGGCAATGGCCAGCGGCGCGAGCGCCGCCAGCGCGAAGAGCATGGTCTTCCGCATGAAATATCCCCTTTGTCTGCGCGCTCTTGTTTGAGCAGGCGCGCGTTCGCGTATGCGGGGCAGGGGATAGATTTCACGGTCCAGGTGGACCAGTGATGTTTGCTTGACGGTTTTGTTGCAGATTTTTGAAACGACGGCTCCAGCGCCGCTTAAGTAAAGCGCTTATTACTCGTTTTCCGGAGCGTTTATCGTCGGCTTTGCCTGATACGATATAACTATTACTTCGATCTCAAATGCGGCTAAAGCGTGGCCATAAGCCGTTGATCAGCGCTTTCCGGCGGGTCTTTGCAGCCAGTGGCGCAGGGCGCCGTTGACGGGCCCGGGGGCTTCCATCGGCGTCATGTGGCCGGTGCTTGGGATCACCAGCAGGTGCGAGCAGCCGATCGCCTTGGCCATCTCGTGGTGGCCCGGCGCGGGGGTGATCTGGTCGTTTTCCCCGACGATGATGACCAAAGGGACACGCAGGGCCCGCAGCGCCGCCTCGCCGTCCTCGCGCTCCAGGCTGTTCTGGCGCAGGAAGACGTCGCGGCCCAGGCGCTGGGTCATGTCGACGATGCGGCCGGTCAGGTCGGTGTCGTCCAGGCGCGAGGCGTCGACATAGCTCTTCATGATCGCCTGGCCGATGCCGATGAAGGTCTGGCCCTTGGCGGCCGCCTTGTTCAGCGCCTTGCGCTGGGCGGCGCGTTCGGGCGTGTCGACGCGGATCGAGGTGTCCAGCAGGGCCAGCCGCTCGATGCGTTCCGGCGCGATCCGGGCGATCTCCTGGGCCACGTAGCCGCCCATCGAGAACCCGGCCAGGGCGAAGGTCGGCTCGGCCTTCTCCAGCACGCTCTGCGCCATCTCGCGCAGGGTGGCGTAGGGGGCAAGGTCGGGGACCCAGATGCGGGCGACGTCGGCCAGGCCGCTGATCTGGTCGCGCCACAGCTCGGCGTCGTTGAGCAGGCCGGGCAGCAGGATCAGCTGGGGCAGGGGAGTCGCGTCGGTCATCTGGGCCTTATAGACTCAGAACGGTTCGTCCGTCGTCCGCGCGGCGGCGAGGGCCAGTTCGTGGTCGGCCAGGGGCAGCAGGTCGCTGGCGCGCTGGGTGAATTCCAGGCCGTGGGCGTCGACATAGGCGCGGTCGACCTCGCCGCCCGGCTTGGGATCGATGATCTTCTCGCCGTCCCAGAACACCGCGTGGCCCGTGCCCGGAATTGTGGGCGACAGCACGCCGACGATGCCGGGGCTCGCCCACAGCATGTAGATGCCGCTCAGCAGCATGAAGCCCCAGCCGTGGGCCACGCTGCGCAGGATCGAATGGCTCATCGGGCCCTGAACCGGGAACGCGGGATCGTGGGCCAGCGCGGCGGCGACCACGTCCTCGTACGAACGGCCGGTCAGCATCGCCAGGACGCAGATCATGCAGTCGTCGGGCGTGCGCTGGTAGACGGCCGGCTGACCGGTATGGGCGCAGGTCAGGGTCATGCGGAGGCCTTGTAGACCATCGGGCCCGAAACGAAAAAGGGGCGCTCCGAAGAGCGCCCCTTTCCGTCTTTCTCCTCCCCCTCTGGGGGAGGTGGCCCAGAGGGCCGGAGGGGGCAGCGCGGCCTAGGCCGAGTAGCCCCCTCAGTCGTCTTCACCGACAGCTCCCCCAGAGGGGGAGCAGATATCAGTTACGCATCGACCATGTTCTTGGCGACGGCCGCCTCGCGCATGTTCTTTTGCAGCTTTTCGAACGCCCGGACTTCGATCTGACGGACCCGTTCACGGCTGACACCGTATTGGGCGGCCAGTTCTTCCAGGGTGGTCGGGTCGTCCTTCAGCCGGCGCTCGGTCAGGATGTGACGTTCGCGGTCGGTCAGTTCGACCATCGCTTCTTCCAGAAGCGACATCCGCAGCGACTTTTCCTCGTTCTCGGCGACGACGGTCTCTTGGCTGACTTGGTCGTCGTCAGCCAGCCAGTCCTGCCACTCGCTTTCGCCGTCGGCGCGCAGCGGCGCGTTCAGCGAGGCGTCGGGGCCCGACAGGCGGCGGTTCATCGAGATGACTTCGCTGTCCAGCACGCCCAGCTTGGTGGCGATCTGGCTGACCTGGTCAGGATGCAGGTCGCCTTCCTGGAAGGCGGCGATCTGGCTCTTGGCCTTGCGCAGGTTGAAGAACAGCTTCTTCTGCGCGGCGGTCGTGCCCATCTTCACCAGCGACCACGAGCGCAGGATGTATTCCTGGATCGAGGCGCGGATCCACCACATGGCGTAGGTGGCCAGACGGAAGCCCTTGTCGGGCTCGAACTTCTTGACGGCCTGCATCAGGCCGACATTGCCTTCCGAGATCACTTCGCCGATCGGCAGGCCGTAGCCGCGATAGCCCATGGCGATCTTGGCCACGAGACGCAGGTGCGAGGTGACCATCTTATGGGCTGCGGCCGAGTCCTGATGCTCTTTCCAACGCTGGGCGAGCATGAACTCCTCGTCCTTGGGCAGCATCGGGAACTTGCGGATCTCGGTGAGGTAACGCGACAAGCCGCCGTCCGGCGACATCACCGATAGAGAATTCACGGCCATAGTTCTTATATCCCCTTGCGGTGCGCGGATCCGCTCGCCGTTCGCGCGCGATCATCCCCCACACGAGAGGATAGATAGTTCGCAAGGCGGCGGTTGGAAGGGCGGTAACGCATTTGTAATGTCCGAGTTCACGGCTGGGATATTGTACAAATCGGGCGACAGTTTGCTCAGCCGATTTCCGTAGTTCACTCTTCCGGAAATCGAGGGGAGTCGCACCGCCATGATCCGTTTCATTCTCCGCATCCTGATCGCCGCCGCCGGCCTGTGGCTGTCGGATCGCCTGATCACCGGCGTCGTCGTCCAGGGGGTGACCACCCTGCTGCTGGCCGGCTTGCTGCTGGGCGTCGTCAACGCCATCGTCCGGCCGATCGTGACGCTGCTGACCTTCCCGCTGACGCTGCTGACCCTGGGCCTGTTCCTGCTGGTGGTGAATGCGGCGATGATCGGCCTGGTGTCCCTGATCGTGCCCGGCATGCAGGTCCACGGCCTGTGGGCGGGCGTCCAGGCGGCGGTGGTGACCGGCGTCGTCAGCTGGATCGGCCAGGTGCTGCTGGGGGACGCCAAGCGGGAGCGCGAATAGAAGCGACGTCGCGGCACGCTCGACGCCGACCGCGATCGGCGTAACCTCGGTCTCCGGGAGGAAGCCGAGATGAAGATCACCGGCGTCAATCACCTGGCTCTGGTCTGCCGCGACATGGCGCAGACCGTCAGGTTCTATTCCGAGGTGCTGCAGATGCCCCTCGTGAAGACCGTGGCTCTGCCCGACGGCGGCCAGCACTTCTTCTTCGACTGCGGCGGCGGGTCGTGCCTGGCCTTCTTCTGGTGGCCAGAAACGCCGCCGGCCGCGCCGGGCATCGCGTCGGTGAAGAGCTTCCCGGCCGACTCCAAGACCGCCGTGGGCTCGATGAACCACGTGGCCTTCACCGTCGACGAGGCCGACCTGGAAGCCTGCTTGGAGCGCCTGCAAGCGGCGGGCGTGCCGGCCTTCCCGATGGTGGTCAATCACGACGACAGCGAGATGGGCGTGGCGCGCAAGCTCCATCCCGGCGTCTTCGTCCGCTCGGTCTATTTCACCGATCCCAACGGCATCATGATGGAGCTGGCCGCCTTCACCCGCGACTTCGGGCCGGAGGACGTGAAGCACGAGCCCGCCAAAGCCACGGTGGACGCCTGATGCCGCGCCTGCGCGAGATCCCTCGCGGCGAGGTCACCGACAAAGGCACGCTGAAGCTCTACGACCTGCTGTTCGGCGACCGCGACCCCGTCGTCGAGCCCGGCACGGCCACGGGCACGCGCGGCGACTGGTGGACGGTCTTCGCGGGTAGCCCCGACGTCTTGCGCCACGCCGCCCAGGGTTTCGCGCTCTATCGCGACCCGGCCCGCAAGATCGACCCGGTGCTGCGCGAGCTGGCCCAGACGAGGGCCGGCTGGACGCGGGGCAGCCAGTTCGTGTTCTCCCAGCACTGCAAGTCGCTGCGCGGCCTGGGCGTGCCCGAGGACAAGATCGCCGCCGTGCCGCACTGGCAGATCTCGGAAGTGTTCGAACCGCGCGAGCGGGCGGTGCTGGCCTATGCCGACGGCCTGGTGCTGGATGGCGGGCGTATCGCCGACGGCGTGTTCGCCAGCCTCAAGGCCTTCCTGACCGACGAGCAGATCCTGGAGCTGACCTACATCACCTGTCTCTACGAGATGCACGCTGTGATGAGCCGGGCCCTGCGCACCGAGTTCGACGACCGCGAGGAGCCCATCGTCGAGGTCGCCGCGCCCGACGACTTCAAGGCCCGAGACTTCATGGATACCGGGCGCTAGTTTCGGGTCACTCTTAAAAGTAGATAAGCACTGTAAATAGCGCGGCAAACACTGTGACAGCCCTATGAAGTTTTGGCGAAATGAAGGGCTCCAAGCGGGGCCATTAGCGCCCCGTTAGTCAGGAAATGGTCCCTGCCACCCGTAAGTGGAGGCGTACCATGTTCACCCTGCGGGACACCGTTTCTTCGCTGACGCCGGCGCGTCAGGATGATCTCGGCAAGTCGCTGTATGAGCGGTTCCGTGAGGAGCCCGACACCCTGATCGTGCCCGTGCTCGACGCCGAGGACCGGCCGATCGGCATTGTCGAGCGCAACGCCTTCTTCCTGCGCATGGCCGCCGAGTACGGCCGCGCCCTGTACGCCAATCGTCCGATCTCGACGCTGATGGACCGCGAGCCGCTGGTCGTCGACGCCAATACCGAGCTGGCGTCCTTCACCACCGACAGCCTGTCGTATCGCGCCTCGGACCTGCTGCGCGGCTTCATCGTCACCGAGGGCGGCCGTTATCTGGGCGTCGGCACGGTGCTGGGCCTGCTGCAGGCCGCCAACGAGACCAACCGTCGGGGCGTCGAGGCCCTGGCCGCCGCCAAGGCCGATGTCGAGCGCGCCCAGACCTTCATGACCGCTATCGTCGAGGCCATGCCCGCCATGGTGTTCGTCAAGCGCGCCGACGATCATCGCTACGTGCTGCTGAACCGCGCCGGCGAGAAGACCCTGGGCTTCAAGCGCGATGAGGTGATCGGCAAGACCGACGCCGACATCCACGACGCCGAGCTGGCGGCGATCTATGTCGAGCGCGACCGCGAAGTGCTGGAGTCCGGCGAAGTCCGCGTCGTCGAGGAAGACCACGTGCCGCGCAAGGACGGCGGCATGGCCATCCTGCGCACCAAGAAGATCGCGCTGTGCAACGCCGACGGCGTGCCGGAATATCTGCTGGGCGTCTCGGAAGACATCGCCGAGCGCAAGCGGGCCGAGGCCCAGATCGCGCGCCTGGCCCACTACGATCCGCTGACCGAGCTGCCCAACCGCGTGCTGTTCCAGAAGTCGCTGTCCGACGCCCTGGCCCGCCGCGCCCGCAAGGGCGACCAGCTGGCCGTGCACTTCATCGACCTGGACCGCTTCAAGACCGTCAACGACACCCTGGGCCACCCGCTGGGCGACGCTTTGCTGCGCGAGGCCGCCGAGCGTCTGCGCGGCTGCGTGCGCGAAGGCGACACCGTGGCCCGCCTGGGCGGCGACGAGTTCGCCGTGGTCCAGAGCGGTCTCAAGGACATGGGGGGCGCCACGCGTCTGGCCGGCCGCATCGTCGAGGCGATGTCGCAGCCGTTCGACCTGCAAGGCCATCACGTGGTGATCGGCGCCAGCGTCGGCGTCGCCGCCGCGCCCTCGGACGGCGAGGACGCCGACGAACTGCTGAAAAAGGCCGACATGGCCCTGTACCGCGCCAAGGCCGACGGCCGCGGCGCCTTCCACTTCTTCGAACGCGCCATGGACGAGCAGCTGCAAGCCCGCCGCGCCCTGGAGTTGGACCTGCGCCGCGCCCTGACGGCCGGCGAGTTCGAGCTGTTCTACCAGCCGCTCTACAATCTGGGCGCCGAGCAGGTCACGGGCTGCGAGGCCCTGCTGCGCTGGCGCCACCCCGAGCGGGGCATGGTCTCGCCGGCCGACTTCATCCCGCTGGCCGAGGAAATCGGCCTGATTGTCCAGCTGGGCGAGTGGGTGCTGCGCACGGCCTGCGCCGAGGCCGCCAAGTGGCCGGGCCACGTGCGCCTGGCGGTCAACCTGTCGCCGGCCCAGTTCCGCGATCGCGGCCTGGTGCGCACCGTCGTCTCGGCCCTGGCGGCGTCCGGCCTGCCCGCCCAGCGCCTGGAGCTGGAGATCACCGAGTCGGTGCTGCTGCAGGACAGCCAGGCCAACATGACCATGCTGCATGACCTGAAAGCCCTGGGCGTGCGCATCTCGATGGACGACTTCGGCACGGGCTACAGCTCGCTGAGCTATCTGCGCAGCTTCCCGTTCGACAAGATCAAGATCGACCAGACCTTCGTCCGCGACATCCTGGAAGACAGCGACGCCATGGCCATCATCAAGGCCGTGCTGGACCTGGGCTCGTCCATGGGCATCGTCACCACGGCCGAGGGCGTCGAGACCCTGGAACAGCTGAACGCCCTGCGCGGCCAGGGCTGCGCCGAGATCCAGGGCTACTTCATCAGCCGCCCGGCCCCGGCCAGCGAGATCGCCAAACTGCTCGGCATCACGGCCGCCTCGGCCGCCGAAGCCGCCGCGCCGGTGATTGCGTTCGCCCCGAAGGAAGAGCCCGCGCCGCAGACGCAAGAAGCTAAGCGGGCGGCTTCCTAGGCTACCCGCTTCAGCGCCGCGCCCAGGTCCTCGACCATCTCGGGCGTGGTCGCCCACGAGCACATGAAGCGCACCGTGCCGTCCAGGAAGCGGTAGACGAACCAGCCTTCGCCGCGCAGGCGCTCCAGGGTCGGTTCGTCCATCTCGACGAAGATGCCGTTGGCCTCGACGGGGTGCTTGATCTCGAAGGGCATCCGAGCGGCCAGTTTTTGCGCCATGGCGTTGGCGTGCGCCGCGCGGGCCGCCCAGGGACCCGTGCCGCCGTCCTCGCCCAGCAGGCCCAGCCACGGAGCGGCGAGGAAGCGGCCCTTCGACACCAGCTGGCCGGCGTGCTTCAGGCGCGCGTCCAGGCGGCGGGCGTGGTCGGGGTTCAGGAACACCACGGCCTCGGTCGGGGTCGAGCCGGCCTTGGTGCCGCCCATGACCAGGATGTCGACGCCCATCTTGGCGACGCTCTTCAGATCGAAGCCGGCGGCCACGGCATTGGCTAGGCGGGCGCCGTCCAGGTGGACGCCGTAGCCCTTGGCTTTCACCGGGGCGACCAGGGCGCGCAGTTCGGCCTCGGAATAGACCGTGCCGTATTCGGTAGCGGTGGTCAGCGACAAGGCGTTGGCGGGCTGGTTGTACGAGACCTCGGGGCGGGCCAGGGCGCTCTCCAGCGCCGACAGCTCGATCTTGCCCGACGCGCCGGGCAGGCCGATCAGGCCCACGCCCTGGCCGAAGAAGCCGGGAGCGCCGGTCTCGTCGGTGCAGATGTGGGCGTGCTCGTGGGCCAGCACCGCCTCATGCGGCTGGGCGAGCAAGGTCAGGGCGAAGGCGTTGGCGGCCGTGCCCGAGGCGGTGAACCGCACCTGGGCGTCGGCGTCCAGCAAGGCGCGGATGCGGTCGGCGGCGGCCTTGCTGACGTGGTCGGTGCCATAGCCGGAAGCCGTGCCGGCATTGGCCGCGACCAGCGCCTCCATCACTTCGGGCATGGCCCCGGCGACGTTGTCGGAAGCGAAATCGTAGCGGGCCATGGCAGGCGAACTCCTGGAAGGAACTGCCGCCGGGCATGCCATGGCCAAGCCTGGGCCGTCTAGACGTCCCGCGCCCAGCTCCGCACGTCGTCAACGAACAGCCCCGGCTCCTCCATCGCCGCGAAGTGGCCGCCGCGTGGCTGGTCGGTCCAACGGGTGATGTTGTAGGCCCGGTCGGCCCACGAGCGGGGCGGGGGCCTGTAGATGCTCTCGCCGGGGAAGTTGGCGAAGGCGGTTGGGGTCTCGCAGCGCTGGCCCTGGGCCAGGACCGGGCCGCCTTCTTCGAGCAGGGCGCGGTAGTACCAGGCGCCGGTCGTGAAGCTGCCGGTCATCACATAGAGCATGATGTTGGTCAGCAGCTGGTCGCGGGTGAACACCTGCTCGAAGGGCCTGGTCGACAGGTCGGCCCAGTCGTGGAAGCGCTCCAGGATCCAGGCGGCCTGGCCGACGGGGTTGTTGGCCCCTAGCCACGCCACCGATTGCGGCTTGCTGGCCTGGAGCCGGAAGTATGCGCCCCACAGATCCATCTGGGCGCCGAAGCCGGTGATCCAGGCGATCTCTTCTGGCGTCGTCGGCGGGCCGTGCGGGCGCAGGCCGATCATGTTGAGGTGGATGGCCTTCACATGCGCGGCGTGGTCCAGGCCCAGCCACGAGGTGACGAGGCCGCCCCAGTCGCCGCCCTGGGCGAGGTAGGTCTCGTAGCCCAGCTCGCGGGTCATCAGCGTGTCGAAGATCCGCGCCGTCGCCCGCTGGCCCAGCGGCCGCTTGGGCTTACCCGAGAACCCGAACCCCGGCAGCGACGGGATGACGAGGTCGAAGGCGTCGGCCGGGTCCCCGCCGTGGCGCGACGGGAAGGCCAAGGGCTCGATGGCGTCCCAGAACTCGAAGTGGCTGCCCGGCCAGCCGTGGCTGATCAGCAGCGGCCGTTTGCCCTGCGCCTCGCCGACCACGTGAACGAAGTGGATGTCGAGGCCTTCGATGTTGGCCCTGAATTGCGGAAAGCGGTTGAGGTTGGCCTGCGCCGCCGCGACGTCGAACCCGTCGCTCCAGTAGCCGCAGAGGTCCTTCAGGAAGTCGGCGTCACACCCATAGGCCCAGCCACCGCCCTCCGGCGCGGGCGGGAACTCATAGGCGCGAACCTGAGTAAGGACCATGTCGACAGCCTCGCGGCTCCAGTTCACCTCGAACGGCGTCATGACGGGCCTCCCTTGTTTCGGAGGAGCCTCCGCTCGCTTACGTGACGGCCGTCAATAGAGCTCCGAACTCCCCCAACCCGTCATCCCGCGCTTTATGCGCGGGACCCATTTGTCCGCCGCAGGTGCAGTGCGGGCTCACGCTCTCACGTGGAAGCTGAGCCATGGGTCCCGCGCATAAAGCGCGGGATGACGGGTTGGGGGAGGGGTGGCGGCTAAACCTGCCGAGGCACGGGCGTCCAGTTCATCACCTGATCGTACAGATCATCCCAGCGTGGATTATCCTGCTCGATCAAATTGATCTTCCACTGCCGTGGCCATTCCTTCAGCCGCTTCTCGCGATGAATGGCCACGGTCATGTCCTCGTGGGTCTCGTACCAGACGAGCCGCGTCAGCCCATACTTCTGGGTGAAGCCTTTCAGCTGCTTCTCGCGATGCTGGACGATCCGAGCCTCGAACATGCTCGTCACACCGACGTACAGCGTGCCGTGAGGTTTATTCGTCATGATGTAGACAGCGATGGAGGCGTCGCGCGGGACCATGTCGCGAGCTTGAGTGTGCTCGCAATGAAATCAACCCTTGGCTGCGAATCTCAGGCCGCCGCCAGGAACTTCATCCGCACCTTCGGCCACAGCATGTTCACCGCCAGGCCGGTCAGCACCAGGGCCGCCGCGATCAGCTTCCACGCCGGCAAACCCTCGCCCAGCAACAGCGCCGAGGCGCTCATGCCGAACACCGGGACCAGCAGGGCCATCGGGGTCACTGTCGCGGCCGGGTGCCGCGCCAGCAGCCAGCCCCAGGCGGCGTAGCCGAACATGGTGTTGCCCACGGCCTGCCAGGCGACGGCCAGCCAGGTGGTGAAGCCCGCGCCCGTCACGCCCTTGACGATGGCCGGCCAGCCTTCCAGCCACAGCGACATGGCGAACAGCGGCGGGATCGAGAACAGGCTGGCCCAGACCACATAGCCCAGCATGTTCACCGGTCCGGCCTGGCGCGCGACGATGTTGCCGCCTGACCAGCTGAGCGCGGCCAGCAGGCCCAGCGCGACGCCCAGCGGCGTGGCCGCGCCGCCGCCGTGGGCGGCGATGACCACGATGCCGGCGACGGCCAGCACCAGGGCGGCGATCTGGAAGCCTTGGATCCGCTCCTTGCTGATCCACATCGCCATGCCGATGGTGAAGAACACCTGGGTCTGGAGAATGAGCGAGGCCAGGCCCGGCGAGATCGAGCCCTTCATGGCCACGAACAGCAGGCCAAACTGCCCCGCCCCGATCAGCAGACCATAGGCCGCCAGGTTGCTCCACGACACCGCCGGGCGCTTGACGAAGAACACCATGGGGACCAGCACCATGCAGAATCGCAGGGTCGCGAACAGCAGTGGCGGCAGGTGATTCAGGCCGATGCGGATGACCACGAAGTTGGTGCCCCACACCGCCACCACGGCCAGGGCCAGCAGGAAGTGGCGCAAGGGCAGGGGGGCGTGGGTCGGCATGGCGGTTCCAATCGCAAGCTGGACTAGCCTGGACTTGGGCCTTCAGGCCGGGCGTCGCAACGGAAACATTGTCCCCGTGACAATCAGGGCGCGGAGATTCCCAGGCCTTTGACCAGGGTCTGAGAGGCCAGGGCTCGCAGCTTCACCGGGTCGATCGCCGGCGCCAGCTTGCCGGTCAGCTGCAGCATCAGCATGCCGTGCAGCACCGACCAGAAGAGATGCCCGATCAGCTCGGCGTCGCCTTCCAACTGGCCCGCCTGGATCATCGCCTCGATGTGGACGGTCATGGTGCGGCGGGCGCGGACGATGGCGGCCTGCAGCTCGGGATAGTCGCCCTCGGTCGGCTGGTTCAGGTCGAACATCAGGCGGTAGGCCTGGGGCTCGGACAGCGCGAAGTCGACATAGGCCTGGCCCGCGTCGCGCGAGCGGCGCAGCGGATCGGCGGCCGCGGCCATGGCCGCTTCCAGCCGCACGGCGAAGCGGGCGAAGGCGGCGGCACGGACGGCCGCCAGGATGGCGTCCTTGTCCTTGAAGTAGCGGTAGGGGGTCATCGGGCTGACGCCCAGGGCCTGGGCCAGCTCGCGCATGGTCACAGCCTCGATGCCGCGCTCGGCGAAGAGGGTTTCGGCCGCCTCGCACAGGCGGACGCGGAAGGCTTCGACGTCTTCGGACGACAGGACGCGGGGCACTCGAGAATCCCGATTGACTCACTCATTCGCTTACAACATAAATTTACATTGTAAACAATCGTCATTCAGGAGGTCCGGCCATGGACGGTGACGTGCGTATCAATCCCTTCCTCTCAGGCAATTTCGCGCCCGTGCGCAGCGAGGACGACTTCGCGCTGGAGGTCTGGGGCGACCTGCCGCCGAGCCTGAAGGGCACGCTGTATCGCAACGGTCCCAACCCGCAGTTCGACCCGCGCGACGCCAACTATCACTGGTTCGTCGGCGACGGCATGCTGCACGCCTTCACGGTGGAGGACGGCCAGGTCCGCTACCGCAACCGCTGGGTCCGCACCAACAAGTGGCGGATGGAGCGCGACGCGGGCCAGGCGCTGTGGGGCAGCTGGGGCAACCCGATGACCACCGACCCGTCGGTGCTGGGTGTCGCGTCCGAAGGCGCGATGAACACCAACATCATCCAGCATGGCGGCCATCTGCTGGCGCTAGAGGAGGCCCATGCGCCGTTCGAGATGAGCGGTCCGGACCTGGAGACGCTGGGCGCCTACGACCTGGGCGGCAAGGTCACCGCCCACCCCAAGGCCTGCCCGATCACCGGCGAGCTGGTGTTCTTCGCCTATGCCGACGATCCGATGCCGCTGTCGAACAAGGTCAGCTGGGGCGTCGCCGACAAGGACGGCAAGCTGCTCAAGCGCGAGACCTTCGAAGCGCCGTACTGCTCGATGGTCCACGACTGTATCGTCACCGAGCACTACATCGTCATCCCGGTGCTGCCCCTGACCGGCAGCCTGCCGCGCGCCATGAGCGGCAAGCCGGTCTTCGCCTGGGAGCCGGAGGTCGGCGGCCATCTGGCGGTGATCCGGCGGGACGAGGGCGTGGCCAGCCTGCGCTGGATCGAGATCCCGGCCTGCTACGCCTTCCACGTCATGAACGCGTTTGAGCAGGGTGAGACGATCGTCGCCGACGTCATGCGCTACGCCTCCGCGCCGCTGTTCCCCAATGCCGACGGGACCAAGGGCGAGAACGCCGCCGCCTATCTGACGCGCTGGACGATCGACCTGGCCGCCGGGGCGGTGACGGAGGTCGAACTCGACGACACGGCCGGCGAATTCCCGCGCTTCGACGAGCGCTTCGCCGGCATGGCCTATCGCCACGGCTGGCTGGTCGGCCAGAGCCTGAAGCCCGGCGACTTCCGCTCCAACATCGTGGCCCATGTCGACCTGGTCGCGGGGACGCGGAAGACCTGGACCGTGCCGCAAGGCGACGCGATCTCCGAAGCCGTCTTTACCCACGCCGGGCCGGACGCTGCGGAGGGCGAGGGCTGGTTGACGGCGGTGATTTATCGCCAGGCTGAGGACGTCAGCGAGTTCGTGGTCTTCGACGCCCAGGCGGTGGAGAACGGCCCGATCGCCGGCGCCAGGCTGCCGCGCCGCGTGCCGTTCGGCTTCCACGGCCAGTGGGTCAGCGCCTGATCTCAAACGCACGTTTGACTTGCCGCGCGGCCTCCCGCTAACTCCGTCGAAACAGCATGGGAGGCCGCCATGGCCTGGGATTTCGTCGTCGCCAAGAGCGACCTGCGCCGCACGGAATTCCGCGACGTCGAGCCGCCGCCGCTGGACGATGGCCAGGTCCGCCTGGCCATCGAGAGCTTCGCCCTGACGGCCAACAACATCACCTATGCCGTGTTCGGCGAGATGATGAAGTACTGGGACTTCTTCCCCGGCCCCGACGGCTTTGGCCGCGTGCCGGTGTGGGGCCATGCACGCGTCGAGGCCTCGGCGCATCCGGACATCGCGGTGGGGCAGCGGTTCTACGGCTACTGGCCGATGTCGACCCATCTGACGGTGCAGGCCAAGCCCGGCAAGAGCGGCTTCACCGACGTGGCGGCCCATCGCCAGCCCTTGCCGCCGGTCTACAACCAGTACCTGGCGGTCGGCGCCGAGGATGCGCTGGAGGCGCACCGGGCGCTGCTGCAACCGCTGTTCATCACCGCCTTCCTGATCGACGACCAGTTCGACGAGCACGGCTTCTACGGCGCCGAGAGCGTGATCCTGTCCAGCGCCTCGTCCAAGACGGCGATCGGCCTGGCGGCGCTGTTGAAGAAGCGGGGCGGGGTGACCGTCGTGGGCCTGACCTCGCCGCGCAACAAGGCGTTCGTCGAGGGGCTGGGGTTCTACGATCATGTGGTGCTGTACGACGACCTGGCCAGCGCGCCGATCGAAGGGCCGACGGCGTTCGTGGACTTCGCGGGCGATGCGGCGGTGTTGGCGGCGGTGCATAACCGGTTCGCCGACGACTTGAAGGCCTCGATCCTGGTGGGTGGCACCCACTGGGAGGCGCCGAGTGGTGGCGGGGCCCTGCCGGGTCCGACGCCGGCGTTCTTCTTCGCGCCGGATCGGGTGGCCAAGCGGCAGAAGGACTGGGCGCCGGGCGAGTTCGAGCAGCGCTACGGCGCGGCCTGGGCGGGGTTCGTCGCGGATGCGCCGCGGTGGTTGAAGGTCGAGGTCGGCGAAGGCCGCGAGGCGATGCAGGCGGCGTATCTGGCGCAGGTCGATGGTGGGACCAGTCCCGAGGTCGGGGTCGTCCTGAAGCCCTAGCCGGCAGGGCGTCCCGTTTCATCTCTCCTCCCCCGTATGGGGGAGGTGGCGCGCCCGCGAAGCGTGGCGTGACGGAGGGGGCTAGTCATGAGCCGGCCGCGCTGACCCCTCCACCGCCTTCGGCGGTCCCCCTCCCCCAAAGGGGGAGGAGAGGGAAAAGCCTTTCAAGCGGCGACGCGGCCTTCTTCGTCCAGGCTGACACCTAGCCGCTCACGTAGGGCCTCGGCGCCAACAGTGGTCAACCGCACCGCCCGGCCCTTCGCCTCCAACGCCAACCACCCCCGCGCGCTCATCGCCTCCAGCAACTTCACCCCCAGCGGCCCGGCCAAGTGATGCCGCCGCTCAGTCCAGTCCAGGCACTGCCGCGCCACGCCCCTCGGCGAGCGCAAGCTGTCGACCGCCACACCCAGGTCCTCGAACCAGACGCGGCCTTCCGGCGTCACGTCGTAGAGCTTCTCCGCCGCCGGTCGGATCAGGTCCCGATCGACCAGCGCCTCGCACACCCGCACCCCCAGTCGCCCCGCCAGGTGCCCGTAGCAGCACCGCGCATCCCGCAACGCCCGGGCCTTGGGCGAGCGCGGGACCTCCAGCGACCGCACCGGCGTGGCCAGCACTGACAGCGCCTCGATCGCGTGCGCCACCTCGGCCGAGGCCAGGCGGTAATAGCGATGCCGCCCCTCGCGCTCGACCGCCAGCAGGCCGCCGTCGACCAGCTTGGCGAGGTGATTGCTGGCCGCCTGGGCCGTGACGCCGGCCGCCCAGGCCAGGGCGCTGGCGGGCTGGGCGCGGCCGTCCTGCAGGGCCTGCAGCATGGCGGCGCGGGTCGGGTCGCCGATCAAGGCGGCGGGGGTGGCGATATTGGCGTCCATATTCGCATCATAGGACGATCGTCGGCGGAATGGTTCATCGGCGCGTGTAGCATCCGGGCGGCGGATCGGGGCATGTCCAGGACCATGAGTAACGCACGCCTGCCCCTGATCACCGCCGCCGCCAGCTTCGGCTTCTTCGTCACCCAGCTGGATGTCACGATCGTCAATGTCGCGCTGGACGCCATCGGCGCGGCGTTCCACGCCCCGACGGCGCAGCTGCAATGGGTGGTCGACGCCTACATTCTGGCGCTGGCGGCCATGCTGCTGTCGGCCGGCGCGATCGGCGACCGGGTGGGGCCACGCCGGGCGTTCGTGGCGGGGCTCGTCCTGTTCGGCCTGACCTCGGCGGCCTGCGGGTTCGCCATGAGCCCGCTGGCGTTGATCCTGGCCCGCGCGGCCCAGGGCGCGGCCGGGGCGCTGCTGATCCCGCCGTCCCTGGCTCTGATCGCCCATGCCGCGCACGGCGATAACGCCAAGCGCGCTTCGGCCGTCGGCTGGTGGACCGCCGCCGGCGGGGTGTCGATCGCGCTGGGACCGGTGCTGGGCGGCCTGCTGGTCGAGACCCTGGGTTGGCGCTGGGTGTTCTTCGTCAACCTGCCGGTCTGCGCTTTGGGCGCGGTGCTGACGCTGCTGGTCGCGCCCGACGCGCCGGCCAAGCCCAAGGTCCCGTTCGACATTCCCGGCCAGGCCCTGGCGGTGGCGGCGGTGTCGCTGCTGGTCGGCGGCCTGATCGAGGGCGGTCACCGAGGCTGGGGCGGGGCGCCGCTGCTGGCCCTGGTCGCCGGGGTGCTGCTGGCCGTCGCCTTCGTGCTGTTCGAGCGCCGCGCGGCCCATCCCGCCATGCCGCTCAGCGTGTTCCGCAAGCGCCCGGCCTGGACGGCCGTGGTGGTCGGCTCGGCGCTGAACTTCACCTATTACGGCCTGATCTTCGTGCTGGGCCTCTACATGCTGCGCGCCCTGCACTGGGCCCCGGCCAAGGCGGGCCTGGCCTTCCTGCCGCTGACGGCGACGTTCATCGTCTCCAACCTGCTGAGCGGCGGCCTGGTGGCTCGCTTCGGCGCGCGGACGGTGACGACGGGCGGCGTACTGCTGGCCGCCTGCGGCTACGCCCTGACGGCGCGGCTGGGGACGGGCAGCGACATGCTCGAGATGCTGCCCGGTTTCGCCCTGATCCCAGGCGGCATGGGCCTGGCCATCCCCGCCCTGACTAGCGGCCTGCTGGCCAGCGTCGACAAGCACGACGCCGGCGCGGCCTCGGGCGCCCTCAACGCCTGCCGCCAGGTCGGCGGCGCGGCGGGCGTGGCGATCTTCGGCGCGCTGGCGGGGACGGACGTGGTGACCGGTCTGCACGTCTCGGGCCTGAGCGCGGCGGTGCTGCTGGTCGGCGCGGCGGCGGTGGCGGGGCTGCCCACCCGGAAATAGAAAACGCCCGCCCCGGTCTCCCGGGGCGGGCGTCCTAAACTCAGAGCGGCCTAGAGGCTCACTTCACCAGCGAGCCGTGGCACTGCTTGAACTTCTTGCCCGAGCCGCAGGGGCAGGCGCTGTTGCGGTTGGTGCGGTCCCAGCCTTCCGGCAGGGCCGAGACGGGCAGGGCTTCGCGTTGTTGCGGAGACAGGCCGTCGGGAATGGCGCCGGCGACGGCGGCGTTCTCGCCGGTCAGCGGGTCCAGGTGGACCTCGACCAGGTTGTCCAGCGATTGGTGCGGGACTTCCGGCTCGGCATAGGCGATCTCGACCGTCATCAGCCAGCGGGTGGTGTTGGTGCGCAGGTCGCCCAGCAGCTTCTCGAACAGCGAGAAGGCTTCGGTCTTGTACTCGTTCAGCGGATCACGCTGGCCGTAGCCGCGCAGGCCGATGACGTTGCGCAGATGGTCCAGGTGCATCAGGTGTTCGCGCCACTGCAGATCGATCATCTGCAGCAGGAAGTTCTTCTCGACCGAGCGCATCTGGTCGGGCGTGATGATCTCTTCGCGCTGTGCGGCGTAGGCGTCGGCCGCCTTCTGGATGCGGTCCTTGATCTCTTCGTCGGCGATGCCTTCCTCGGCGGCCCACGCTTCGATCGGCAGGTCCAGGCCCAGGATCGACTGAACGCGTTCCTTCAGGCCGTCGATGTCCCACTGCTCGGCATAGGCCTTGGGCGGCAGGTGGCGAGCGACCAGGTCGTCGATCGTGTCCTGGCGCATCTCGGCGATGATGTCCGAGAGGTCGGTCGACTCCATGAACTCCTGGCGCTGCTCGAACACGGCCTTGCGCTGGTCGTTGACGACGTCGTCGTACTTCAGGAGGTTCTTGCGGATCTCGTAGTTGCGCTGCTCGACGCGCTTTTGCGCCGTGGCGATGGCGTTGTTCAGCCACTTGTGGGTGATCGCCTCGCCTTCCTGGACGCCGAAGGTGCGCATGATCGCGTCCAGGCGCTCGCCGGCGAAGATGCGCAGCAGATCGTCTTCACACGACAGGAAGAACTTCGAACGACCCGGGTCGCCCTGACGGCCGGTACGACCGCGCAGCTGGTTGTCGATGCGGCGGCTTTCGTGGCGCTCGGTGCCCAGCACGAACAGGCCGCCGGCGGCCAGCGCCGCGGCCTTGGCGCCGGCGATCTCGGCTTCCAGGGCGGCCTTCTGGGCCAGCTCGTCCTGGTGGTCGATCTCCAGGCCCATGCCGCGCTGCTGCTGGCGCCACGAGGCCAGGCGCATGTCGACATTGCCGCCCAGCTGGATGTCGGTGCCGCGGCCGGCCATGTTGGTGGCGATGGTCACCGCGCCGGGCACGCCCGCGTCGGCGACGATGCCGGCTTCCTGCTCGTGGAAGCGAGCGTTCAGCACCTGGTGCGGGATGCCCTTCTGCTTCTTGCCGTCGTTCTCGAACGAGTAGCTGGTCAGCAGCTTGGACAGCTCTTCCGACTTCTCGATCGAGACGGTGCCGACCAGGATCGGCTGGCCGCGCATGTGGCAGTCGGCGATCTGCTTGAGGATGGCCTCGTTCTTCTCGCGCTCGGTGCGATAGACCTCATCGTCATCGTCGATGCGCTGGATGGTGCGGTTGGTCGGGATTTCCGACACGCCCATCTTGTAGATGTCGTCGAATTCCTGGGCCTCGGTCGAAGCCGTGCCGGTCATGCCCGACAGCTTCTTGTAGAGGCGGAAGTAGTTCTGGATGGTCACCGAGGCCAGGGTCTGGTTCTCGGGCTGGATGTCGGCGCCTTCCTTGGCCTCGATGGCCTGGTGCAGGCCTTCCGACAGGCGGCGGCCGGTCATCATGCGGCCGGTGAACTCGTCGATCAGGACGACTTCGCCGCCCTTGACGATGTAGTCCTTGTCGCGCGTGTACAGGATGTTGGCGCGCAGGGCCTGGTTGACGTGGTGCACCACCGAGACGTTGGCGGCGTCGTACAGACCCGCCGAGTCCTCGGCCAGGTGGCCGCCCGACATCAGGATCTCTTCGATCTTCTCCTGGCCGTCCTCGGTCAGGATGACCTGCTTCTGCTTCTCGTCGTGGTCGTAGGTGCCCTTGTCGAGGATCAGCTGCTTCACCAGCACGTCGATCGTCTTGTAGAACTCGCTGCGGTCCTCGGTCGGGCCCGAGATGATCAGCGGGGTGCGGGCTTCGTCGATCAGGATCGAGTCCACTTCGTCGACGATGACGAAGTTGTGGCCGCGCTGGACCATTTCCTCGACGCTGTAGACGAGGTTGTCGCGCAGGTAGTCGAAGCCGAATTCGTTGTTGGTGCCGTAGGTGATGTCGCTGCGGTACGCGCGCTGACGTTCACCTTGCGAGAGGCCATTGACGATGACGCCATAGCTCAGGCCCAGGAAGTTGTAGATCTGGCCCATCCAGTCGGCGTCGCGGGTGGCCAGGTAGTCGTTGACGGTGATGACGTGGACGCCCTTGCCTTCCAGGGCGTTCAGATAGGTGGGCAGGGTGGCGACCAGGGTCTTGCCTTCACCCGTGCGCATTTCCGAGATGCCCGAGAAGTGCAGCACCATGCCGCCGACCAGCTGGACGTCGAAGTGGCGCATGCCCAGCACGCGCTTGCCGGCCTCGCGCACGACGGCGAAGGCTTCGTTCAGCACGTCGTCCAGGGTCTGGCCCTTGGCCAGGCGGTCCTTGAACTCGGCGGTCTTGGCCTTCAGGGCCTCGTCCGACAGGGCGGCGTATTCCGACTCCAGCGCATTGATCTTGGCGACCCGCGCCTGGAAGGTCTTGACCTTGCGTTCGTTCGAAGAGCCGAAGAGCTTTTTGGCGAGACCAAGCATGCAGGGGGAATCCGAAAGGGACGTTTTGACGAGGAGGCCGGCGCTAAGGCTGTGCGGCCTCGACTACGGAATATGGAGTCGCACTGGATTAACGGAAAAATCCACTCTTCCGGTGCGGCCGGAGACTTAAGCACCGGTCATCTTGGTGTCAACGCGAAGACCCCGGTGTAAGTAAGGCTTTAAGGGCCGTTAGTGGCCGTCCCGCCTCAGTTTTCGCTAGGTCGAACGCTTTCGATGGCGAAGCCGTTTCCACTCGGCGAAAAAGCACGCTAGAGCCGTCTGCAACAAAGCCGGAGATCTTGGCCTTGAAGACCACTTTCCGCCTCTCTCGTTTGATCGGCGCCGTCGCCTGCGCCCTGGTGCTGGCCTCGTGCGGCCAGAACAAGGTCGCCGAGCGTCCGCCCGAGCCCGGCGACACCGCCGTGGCGCGCGTCAACGGCCAGGTGATCTGGGCGTCGGACGTCAAACGCGAGGCCGTGGCGCAAGGCCTGATCAGCGAAGGCGAGCCGCTGGACATCTCCAGCGAGGTCTTCCGTCAGCGCCTGGACGAGGTGATCGACCAGAAGCTGCTGGCCGCCGAGGCGACCAAGCGCAAGATCGACAAGGAAGCCATCGCCCAGCGCCGCCTGGCCGCCGCCCGCGAGCGCATCCTGGGCGACATGCTGGTCGAGGGCGTGGTCGAGAAGGCCGTCACCGAGGACGCCATCCGCAAGCTCTATGCCGAGCAGCAGAAGCTTTCGAAGCGCTCGGAAGAGATCCGCGCCCGCCAGATCATCGTCGGCAGCCAGGCCGAGGCCGACAGCGTCAAGAAGCTCTTGGCCTCCGGCGCCTCGTTCGACGCCCTGGCCATGGAGCGCTCGACCGACCAGGCCACCCGCTTCAACGGCGGCGACCTGGGCTACTTCACCCTGGACGTGATGCCCGAGCCCTATGGCGTGGCCCTGAAGGACGCCGCCAAGGGCGCGCTGGTCGGTCCGTTCGCGGCCGAGGGCGGCTGGGTGCTGGTCAAGGTCGAGGACAAGCGCACCGAGGAGCCGATCACCCTGGAGTCCGCGCGGCCGCAGATCGTGCGCTTCCTGACCTATGATCAGGTCCGCGACATCCTCGAAAAGCTGCGCGGCTCGGCCAAGGTCGAGATGCTGATCGGCAAGACCGCCGACGCGCCCGGCCCCGCCGGCGCCCAGGAACCGGCTTCGGCGCCGCCCGAGCCGCCGGCCGGCGCGCCGGCCTCGGCTCCGCCGCCTCCTGCTCAACCCGCTAAGAAATAAGAGCGGCTCATGACCAAGACTCCCAAGACTTCCGGCAAGAAGACGGCCGCGAAGGCTCCTGAAGCCGCGCCGACGCCGGCCGAGCGCGCCAGCGGCGTGATCGACGCGATCGTCGATCCCCTGACCTCGGCCCTGAAGCGCGCCGGCCTGCGCCGCGCCCAGAAGTCGGCCGGCGAGACGACGCCGGCTCCGGCCACGCCTGCTCCCGCGAAGCCCGCCGCCACCGGCGCGGGCAAGCCGGGCCTGGCCATCTCGCCCCTGGCCGTGCCGTTCCCGCATATCCCGCCGATCCCGGGCGTGGAGATCGCCACGGGTCGCGCCGGCTTCTACAAGCACGAGCGCGAGGACCTGCTGCTGATGCGTTTCGCCGAGGGCACCTCGGCGGCGGGCGTCTTCACCCGTCACGGCGTCGGCTCGGCCCCTGTGGACTGGTGCAAGCGCCAGCTGGCCGCCACCGGCGGGGCGGACGTCCGCGCCCTGGTGGTCAATGCCGGCTGCGCCAACAGCTTCACCGGCCGTCCCGGCGCCGACGCGGTGCGCCGCGTGGCCACGGCCGTGGGCAAGCGCATGGACTGCCGCCAGCGCGACGTGATGATGGCCTCGACTGGCGTCATCGGTGTCATCCTGGACGACAGCAAGATCACCGCCCGCCTGCCGGAAGTCGAAGCGCGCCTGACCGCCGACGCCTGGGCCCAGGCCGGTCGCGCGATCATGACCACCGACACCTTCCCGAAGGGCGCCTACGCCACCGCCCTGATCGACGGCGTGGAAGTGAAGATCGCCGGCATCGCCAAGGGCTCGGGCATGATCGCGCCCGACATGGCCACCATGCTGGCCTTCGTGGCCACCGACGCGGCCATCGCCCCGGCGGCGCTGCAGACCCTGGTCTCGCTCTATACCCGCACGACCTTCAACTGCGTGACGGTGGACGGCGATCGCTCGACCAACGACACCCTGCTGCTGTTCGCCACCGGCCAGTCGGGCGCGCCCAAGATCAGCCGTCCGGGCGACAAGCGCCTGGCCGACTTCCGCGAGAAGCTGGAACACGTGCTGCTGGACCTGGCCCTGCAGCTGGTCCGCGACGGCGAAGGCGCCACTAAGTTCGTCAAGATCACCGTCAACGGCGCCGAGAGCCCGGCCAGCGCCCGCAAGATCGCCCGCACCATCGCCGAGAGCCCGCTGGTCAAGACCGCCTTCGCCGGCGAGGACGCCAACTGGGGCCGCATCGTCATGGCCGTGGGCCGCGCCGACGAGCCGGTGGCTCGCGAGAAGATCAGCGTCAAGTTCGGCGACCTGTACGCCGCCCGTGACGGCCTGATCTCGGCCGAATACGACGAGGCCAAGATGAGCGCCTATGTGAAGAACCAGGAGTTCGAGGTCAGCGTCGACGTCGGCGTGGGCAAGGGGTCTTCCACGGTGTGGACCTGCGACCTGACCAAGCAGTACGTGGCCATCAACGGCGATTACCGGAGCTAAGCCATGACCGACCTCACCCCCGACCAGGAAGCCGCCCTGCTGGCCGAACTGACGACCGCCTGCCGCGAGGCCGGCTACGTCGTCGACGCCATCGACCGCGGCCTGGAAGTCTCCGGCGGTGAGGAGGAGGGCGCCTATTACCTGCTGCCCGACCACGGTTGGCTGCAGGTGCGGTGCCTGGTGCTGGACCCCGAGGACCTGGCCGAGGCCCGCGACCTGACGGCGCTGTTCGAGACCATGGCCCTGGCCCAGTTCCGCCTAATCGGCTGCCGCTTCGGCTATGACGGCCAGACCGGCCTGTGGCTGGTCGAGGACCTGTATCCGGGCTTCGAGTCTGCCCGCGTGCCGGCCGTGCTGGAGCAGATGACCTTCATCTGGGACGCGCTGGAGGACCTGTTCATCGGCGCCCTGGAAGGGACCGTCCCCAGCGAAGACGCGTTCGACGCGGCCTTCGAACTGGAAGCGGCGACCCCGCCGAACTAAGCTATTCAAATCCTTGCCGGGCAAGCGGAACCGCAAGCCCGAAGCATCGTTCCTGATCGGTGTTTACCTGGGTTGGAGGGCGTTGAGATGTCTCTGAAGCAAACCGTCATGACCGGACTGTTGGTCGCGATGCTGGCCTCGGCTGCGCCCGCTCTGGCCCAGGTCAAGCCGCCGGCCACGCCGGACGAGCCGGGCGGTCGCTGGGGCGAGGCCAAGAAAAAGGCCACCGAGATCGGCAGCCAGCCGGTCCGCGACGTCGGCATGTCCAAGCGCGAGATCCCGCCGATCCTGGAAAAGGCCTATGCCGATCCCTACAGCCTCAAGGGGCTGAAGACGTGCGTGTCCCTGTCTCGCGAAGTGCGGGATCTGAACGGCGTGCTGGGCCCCGACTACATTGTCGGCAACTCCTACGAGGAGAACCGCGCGGGCAAGCTGGCCGAGGCGGGCGGCAAGACCATCATCAACAGCATCATCCCCTTCCGCGGCCTGGTTCGCGAAGTGACGGGCGCGGCGCCGAACGACCGTCGTATGAACGCCGCTGTCGACGCCGGTCTGGCCCGGCGCGGCTTCCTGCGCGGCGTGCACCTGAAGCAGGGCTGCAAGACCAAGTTCTAAAAGGGACCGCTACCCAAAAGTTGATGAGAGTCATTTGCAATTGCAGGTGACGCTCGTTATAGGCTCCTGATCAACGGCGTCTCAAGCCGACAACGCCTGCGACCGCCGCGTCTCTCCGTGCGGCAGGCGTCCTATCAGGGGTGAGTTCCATGGACTTCAAAACCACGCTGCTCGCGGGCGGCGCTCTTCTCGCATTCGCCGCGCCCGCCATGGCGCAAGAGGCCAAGACCGACGCGAGCGAAGTCGACCAAGTGGTCATCACCGGCTCGTATACGATCAACAACCGTATCGACACCGCCACCGGCCTGGGCCTGACCCTGCGCGAGACGCCGCAGTCGGTGACCGTGATCACCGCCCAGCGCATCCTGGACCAGAACATGCGCACCGTGGCCGATGTCGTGGTCAACACGGTCGGTGTCGCGACCAACCAGGTCGACGACGTGCGCAACACGTTCAATGCGCGTGGCTTCGAGATCAAGAACTACCAGATCGACAGCGTCCCAACCGCCTGGACCCTGGCGGGCGGCGCCGGCGAGACCATCGCCGACGTCTCGATCTATGACCGGGTCGAGATCGTGCGCGGCGCCACCGGCCTGATGACCGGCGCGGGCGACCCGTCGGCCTCGATCAACCTGGTGCGCAAGCACGCCACCAGCACCGAGCTCAACGGCTACATCAACGCCAGCGTCGGCAGCTGGAACAACCGCCAGGTCCAGGCCGACGTCGCCGGCGCCCTGACGTCCAGCGGCAAGATCCGTGGCCGGGCCGTCGCCAAGTACGAAAAGACCGAGAACTTCATCGACTGGTACAAGAACGAGAAGTCGGTGCTGTACGGGGTCATCGACGCCGACCTGGACGACGCCACCCTGCTGCGCGTCGGCGCCAGCCAGCAGAAGGGCGCCCCGAACGCCCCGGCCTGGGGCGCTCTGCCCACCTTCTACAGCGACGGCAGCGTCGCCATCTGGCCGCGCACCAAGACCGCCTCGGCCAAGTGGAGCTACTGGGACAGCACCAACCAGAACATCTTCGCCAACCTGCAGCACCAGTTCGGCAACGGCTGGTCGCTGAGCGTCAACTACAACTGGATCCGCAACGCCCAGAGCACCGAGCTGCTCTACATGTCGGGCCTGATCGACAAGACCGCCGGGACCTGGCAGTGGGCGCCGTTCCCCTACAAGGACAAGGGCGAGAGCCTCCAGAACAGCATCGATGTGCAGGTCAAGGGCGACTACACCCTGTTCGGCCGCCAGCACGAGCTGGTGCTGGGCGCGTTGGGCAGCAAGCAGCACCTGACCACCGACACCTTCGCGGCGACCTCGGCGGCGACGACGGCGGGCAGCTTCTTCGACTGGCAGGCCATTCCGCACCCGACCTTCTCGAAGACCAAGTCGCCGACCGTCGACCAGACGATCACGCAGAGCGGCTACTACGTCGCCACCCGCCTGAACGTCACCGACGCCTTCAAGGTGATCGGCGGCGCGCGCCTGTCCAGCTGGCGCCAGAAGGGCTTCAACTACGGGACCTTCGACTTCGGCGACGACAACGTGCTGGTGCCGTATCTGGGCGCCCTGTACGACCTGACGCCGAACCATCGCCTGTACGCCAGCTACACCGAGATCTTCCAGCCGCAGAACGCCCAGGACTTCCGGGGCGACTATCTGAAGCCGATCACCGGTGAGAGCCTGGAAGGCGGTCTGAAGAGCGCCTTCTTCGGCGACAAGCTGCAGACCTCGGTCGCGGTGTTCCGCATCGTCCAGGACAACCTGGCCCAGACCGATCCGGACCTGACGCACATCATCCCCGGCTCGTCCCCGCCGACCCGCGCCTCGATCGCGGCCAAGGGCGCGACCAGCAAGGGCTTCGAGCTGGAAGTGATCGGCAAGCCGGTCGACAACTGGAACATCTCGCTGGGCTACAGCCAGTTCCAGATGCGCGACGTCAACGACGTGAAGGTCAACACCGCCTTCCCGCGCAAGCTGCTCAAGCTGTTCACGACCTATCAGCTGCCGGGCGCGCTCAGCGGCCTGACGGTCGGCGGCGGCGTCAACTGGCAGAGCGAGGCCTACTCGGCCTCGACCAACCCGGTCACGGGCGCGCCGTTCAGCTTCACGCAGAAGGCCTATACGCTGGTCAGCCTGATGGCCCGCTACGAGATCAACGAGCAGCTGTCGGTCCAGGCCAATATCGAGAACCTGACGGACAAGACCTATTACGCGCAGACCGGCTTCTACAGCCAGTACCGCTATGGCGAGCCGCGCAACTACACGGTGGCTCTGAAGTACGCGTTCTAAGACGGCTGGCGCCCGCTTCCTTCCGGAGGCGGGCGCTTTTTCTTGCCTCGCCGCGCGCATCGGGCTCACATCGCGCCGTTGCAGTGCTGGGGGCGGGTTTGACGGAAGCCTTGATCGTTCGCGGGTTGAACAAGACGTTCGCCAAGCCCGCGGTGTCCGACCTCGACCTGACGGTCCATGCCGGCGAACTCTACGCCCTGCTGGGTCCCAACGGCGCGGGCAAGACCACCACCCTGCGCATGGTCGCGGGCCTGACCCAGCCCGACAGCGGCGAAGTCGAGATCTACGGCGTCGACGCCCGCAAGGACCCCGCCGGCGCCAAGGCGCTGCTGGCCTGGGCGCCCGACGAGGCGATGATCTACGACAAGCTCACCCCGCTGGAATATCTGGAGTTCGTCGCCGGCCTCTGGAACATCGAGCCGCGCGCCGCCAAGACCAAGGCCGAAGAACTCCTGGCCACCCTGGGCCTGACCGACGAGGCCCGCCGCCGTTGCGAGGGCTTCTCGCGCGGCATGAAACAGAAGGTCGCCCTGGCCGGCGCCTTGATCCACGATCCCAAGCTGCTGATCTTGGACGAGCCGCTGACGGGCCTCGACGCCGCCGCCGCGCGCCTGGTCAAGGACATGCTGCAGGCCCGCGTCGACGCCGGCGGCACGGTGATCCTGACCACTCACATTCTGGAAGTCGCCGAGCGCATGGCTGACCGCATCGGCATCATCGCCGGCGGCCGCCTGATGGCCGAGGGCACGCTGGACGAGCTGCGCGCCAAGGCCGGCGAGGCCAGCGGCCGCACGCTGGAGGACGTCTTCCTGCAGCTGACGAACGCCGAGGCCGCTGCGTGAGCCTGCCGTTCAAGCCCGCCAGCACGCCCTGGCTGCTGGCCCACGAGCTGCGGCTGACCTGGCGCGGCTTCAAGGCCGGGCGCAAGGCCAGCGGGCCCGGCGCGTTCATCGCGTTCGGCATCCTGGGCGCTATGATCCTGGTCGGCGGGGTGTTCTTAGGATTGGGCGTGCGCGGACACGAGGTTCCGATCCTGCCGCTGTCGGCGGTGATCGCCGACCTGATCCTGGCGGTGATCCTGACCCTGATGCTGTCGACCACCCTGGCGGCCTCGGCGGACGCGCTCTACGAGCGCAACGACCTCGACCTGCTGTTCTCGTCACCCCTGGCGCCGCGCAAGGTGCTGTTCGTCCGGGCGCTGGGCCTGGCGGTCAATGCGGGGCTCTGGTTCCTGGCGCCGGCGGTGCTGCTGCTGACGCCGTCGATCCTGCTGGGACACTGGGCTTGGGCCAGCGTGTTCGTGGTGCTGAGCGCCGCCGCCCTGGGCGCTTCCGGTGTGGGCCTGCTGCTGGCCATGGCGCTGTTCGCCCTGATCGGCCCGCGCCGCACGCGCACCGTGGCCCAGGTGATGGCGGCCCTGATCGGCGCGGCCTTCTTCCTGGCCAGCCAGTACCGCAACCTGATGGGCGAGCGGGCCAGCGAGAGCCTGTTCGCCCGCATCGCCCTGGACGTCCGGGACGGCAAGATCGTCCTCCCGCCGTTCGCCGACTGGCCTTTGCGCGCGGCGCTGGGTCAGCCGATCCCGCTGTTGGTCATCACGGCGATCGGTCTCGGCATCTTCCTGTTCGCCGCCCGCGTGCTGGGGCGCCGCTTCGCCGACGCGGCCGCCGCCACCCAAGGGGCCGAGACCCGCAAGGCCGCGAAGGGCCCGACCCGCGCCTTCGCCGCCGGCGCTTTCCGGGCCACGGTGCGCAAGGAGCTACGCCTGGTCAGCCGCGACGCGGCTCTGCTGTCGCAGGTGCTGCTGCGGGTGCTGTACATGCTGCCGCTGGCCTTCCTGATGGCCCGCAACGCCGCGCACCTGCCGGTCTGGGCCCTGGCCGGCCCGGCCGCCGCCGTGACCTTCCTGGCGGGCCAGGTGGCCGGCAGCCTGATCTGGATCACCGTCTCGGCCGAGGACACGCCCGACCTGCTGGCCATCTCGCCGACACCCATGAGCGTGCTGCGCCGGGCCAAGCTGACGGCGGCCCTGATCCCGGTGGCGGTGCTGCTGGCGGTCCCGATCGCCGTGCTGGCCTGGTTCGCGCCCCTGGCCGCCCTGTGGACCGCGATCGGCGCGGGCCTGACCGCCTGGAGCTCGGGCCTGATCGGCATCTGGCATCAGAAGCCCGGCAAACGCGCCGACTTCCGCCGCCGGCGTACGGGCTCGTTCCTGTCCGCCCTGGCCGAGCTCCTGATCGCCTTCCTGTTCGGCGGCGCGACGGCGTTGGCGGTGGCCGGCTGGTACGTCTGGGCGCTGTTGCCGCTGATCGTGGCGGGCGCGGTGATGATGGCCCTGCGCCGGACGGACGAGCAGATCGGGGCGGCGTTGAGGGCGGCTTCGGCCTAAGCCTCCAGCAACGCCCGGATCCGGCACACCACCCCCTCGGGCTGAAAGTCGATCGCCGCCGAGCCCGACAGCTCCGCCGCCAGACCCCGCTCGATCAGCCGCGAGCCGAAACCCCGATCCGTCGGCGGCTTGACCAGCGGCCCGCCGCTTTCGGTCCAGGTCAAATCGAGCCGCGCCGCGCCCGGCTCCGGCGCGAAGTCCCAGACCACGCGGATGCGGCCGTCGGGCGTCGACAGCGCGCCGTACTTCATGGCGTTGGTGGCCAGTTCGTGCAGGGCCATCGACAGCGACAGGGCCGTCTTGGGCGACAGGCGGATGGACGGGCCCGACAGCTCGAACCGCGCCGCGCCGCCGTGCAGGGCTGCCAGCCGCGTGGTGACGTCGTGCAGCTCGGCGCCCTCCCAGTTCTCGCGGGTCAGCAGGTCGTGGGCCTCGGCCAGGGCGACGATGCGGCTGGAGAAGGCTTCCTGCGCCTGGGGCAGGGCGCGCTCGCCGGTGAAGCTCTGGGCGGCGATGGCCTGGATGGTGGCCAGGCTGTTCTTGACGCGGTGGTTCAGCTCGTTGACCAGCAGCCGCAGATGCAACTCCGAGCGCTTGCGGTCGGTGATGTTGACCACGGCCCCGACGAAGCGGTGGGCCTTGCCGTCGTCGCCGAAGAACACCTTGCCCTTCACGCCCAGCCAGCGCTCGACATGGTCGTCGCGGCCTATGGCGCGGTACTCGACCGCGTAGTCCGGGCGGATGGCCGGATCCATGGCCTGGATCGTGGCGTCGCGCACGCGGGCCACGTCGCCCGGGTGGATCAGCGCATAGGCCGTCTCGACGTCGACTGCATCGCCCGGCGTCATGCCGAACATCTGGTAGCAGCGGTCCGACCAGGTCAGGGCGCCGCTGTCGATGTCCAGGTCCCAGGTGCCGACGTCGGCGGCGTCGACGGCCTGGCGCAGGGTCTCCTCCTGGCGCAGCGTGCGCTCGACCGCCTCGCGGCGTTCGGTGACGTCCGAGACCACGCCGACGAACCGCACGCACTGGTCGCCCTCGAAGAAGGCCTGGCCGAACGTCTCGACCCAGCGTTCGGCGCCGTCGTCGGCGCGGCGGATGCGGTACTCCATGTTGATCGCGCCGGGACCGGCCGGGTCCACGGCGGCGGCCACTGCCGCGCGGATCGCCGGCAGGTCGTCGGGATGCAGCAGGCGATCGAAGAGCTCTTGCGTGGGCTCGTCGTCAGGCGCCAGGCCGAAGATGCTGCGGGCGCGGGCGTCCCAGTATCGCTCGCCCCGCGAGGGCTTGTGGTCCCAGCGGCCCATGCCGGCGGCCTGGGCGGCGAGGTCCAGATCCAGGCGCGCGGCGGCCAGCTCGGCCTCGACCGTCTTGCGCTCGGTGATGTCGACGATGACGCCGGTGTTGCGGTGCGGCTGGCCCGCGTCGTCCAGATAGGCGCGGCCGCGCGTATAGACCCAGCGGATCGAGCCGTCGGCTTGGACCAGCCGGTACTCCTCGGAGAAGTCGCCGCCTTCGCGAGCGGCCTTCAGGGCGGTGTCGCGGATGCGGTCGGCGTCCTCGGGATGGACGGCGGGCGTGTAGCTCTGGGCCGGCAGGCCGGCCTCGGCGAACTCGGGCGAGACATTGTGCAGCTCGGCGTAGCGGGCGTCGGCATAGACCTTGTTGGCCTTGATGTCCCACTCCCAGGCCCCGACCACCCCGGCTGCCTCGCGGGCCATGGCGTAGCGCTCCTGGGTGGCGCGCAGGGTCTTCTGGTCGGCGACCGATTGCGAGATCTCGACGGCGGTGACCAGCACCCCGCCGACGCCGTTGGCGCCCGTGGGGTCGGGCACGGGGCTGTAGCTGACCCGGAAATAACCCAGCTCCTGCTTGCCGCCCCGCGTTACCCGCAGCGGCAGCTTGTCGAAGGCGAAGCCGGGGCTGGTCCCGGCCAGGATGTCGTCGTGCAGGGCGCGGATCGAGGCCTGGAACTCGGGCGAGGTCTGGGTGAACAGCACGCCCAGGGCCTGCGGGTGGTTCTCGTGCAGGGCAGGGGCGTAGGCGTCGTTGTAGACAAGGACCAGCTCAGGCCCCCAGCGCAGGGCCATCGGGAAGTTGGCGGCCAGGATCATGTCGACCGACAGGCGCAGGGCCGGGGACCAGGCGTCCCTCGGGCCCAGGGGCGTCATCGACCAATCGAAGGCGCTCACGCGAGCAGCCATCTCGCCGCCCGCGATGCGTGTCAATACAGGCGTGGCGCGTGGTTCACCCTCGCCCATCGCAGTTGGTCCCCCATCCGGCCTCACTTGGCCGGCCCGTCGTTAAGGTGAACCCATAGACGACGTAGAGACAAGCTGCGCTGTAACGAAAGGACGCAGACATACAAACGGGGCAGCTTTCGCCGCCCCGTTTTACAACCCTTTGTTTTATTTCCACTTAGTCGATAGGCGACCAGCGCTTCTCGGCCGGCGCGGCGTCGCGCTTGGGACCGCGGAACTCGTTCCGGGGACCCTGGGCCTTCTGGCCCTGACCCGGACCGCGGCCTTGGCGCTGCGGACCCTTGCCCTGGGCCTTCTGGCCGCCCTCGGAGCGGCCGCCACCGTTGCCGCCGCCACCGCCATTGCGGTTGCCGTTGCGGTTGCGCTTGCGGCGCAGTTCCGACGGCACGTCGTTGCGCGGGTCGGCCTTGCGGGGATCGACGTACTTTTCCGGCGGCGCCAGCTTGTCGGCGACGGCCGCGGCGGCGGCGAGGTTCTTGTCGTTGCGGCGGTCGAAGGTCGGGATCGTCTGGCGGGTGGCCTTCTGAATGTCCTTCAGCAGGTTACGCTCGTCATCGGCGCAGAAGCTGATGGCGATGCCGTCCTTGCCCTTGCGGGCGGTGCGGCCGATCCGGTGGACATAGGCCTCCGGCACGTTGGGCAGCTCGTAGTTGATGACGTGGCTGACGTCGTTGACGTCGATGCCGCGCGCGGCGATGTCGGTCGCCACCAGGGCCCGCATCTCACCGGCCTTGAAGGCGGCCAGGGCGCGCTCACGCTGGCCTTGCGTCTTGTCGCCGTGGATCGAGGCGGCCTCGATGCCGGCGGCGTTCAGATACTTGGCCACCCGGTCGGCGCCGCGCTTGGTGCGGGTGAAGACGATGGTGCGCGAGAAGTTGCTGTCGGCGAACAACTCGGCCAGCAGCGGACGCTTGCGTTGCGCCTCGATGAACAGCACGCGCTGGTCGATGCGCTCGACGGTGGTCGCCTGCGGCGCCACCGAGACCTGCACCGGATCCTTCAGCAGCTCACCGGCCAGCTTGCCGATTTCCGTCGGCATGGTGGCCGAGAAGAACAGGTTCTGGCGGTTCTTGGTCAGCTGGCTGGCGATCTTGCGGATCGGCACCACGAAGCCCAGGTCCAGCATCTGGTCGGCTTCGTCCAGGACGAAGATCTCGGTGCCCGAGACGATGGCCGACTTCTCGGCCATGTGGTCCATCAGGCGGCCCGGGGTGGCGACCAGAACGTCGATGCCGCCGGCCAGGGCCTTCATCTGCGGGCCGTACTTGACGCCGCCATAGATGGTGTGGACCGACAGGCCCATGTGGACGGCGTAGGCCTTGAAGTTCTCGGCGATCTGGGTCGCCAGTTCGCGGGTCGGGGACAGGACCAGGCAGCGGAAGCCACGGCGGGGAGCCGGCTTACGGTCCTCGGCCAGGCGCTGCAGGATCGGCAGGGCGAAGGCGGCGGTCTTGCCGGTGCCGGTCTGGGCGATGCCCAGCAGGTCCTTGCCTTGCAACACCACCGGAATGGCCTGGGCCTGGATCGGGGTGGGTTCCTTGTAGCCCTTTTCAGCGAGGGCCTTCAGCAGCGGCTTGGCCAGGCCAAGGTCAGCGAATTGAGTCACGGATGTTTGTCTTAATCATGCGCCGAATGCAGCCCATGCGTCCTCGCACGGCTGGCCCCTCGGCTAGTCGGTCGGGGAGCGCCCCGCGTGCACGGGCTCTCTAATGAGAAGCTCTTCAGGGCGCTCGACAGGCTGGTCCAAAAAGGACCCTCACGCGGCTGGAGCACCGATAGCGCCAAGTCGGCGCGAGGCGGATATCGCTTGTTGCAGTGCAAAAGTCAAGGAAGGGCCAGTTCCCGGCCTTGCCAGCGGCCAAGCGCCGCGCCAAACCCGGCCTCATGACCAAGCCGATCGTCCTTGTCGCCGCCGCCGCCCTGATCGATGTCGACGGGCGCGTGCTGATCTGTCAGCGGCCGCAGGGCAAGCAGTTGGCCGGGCTGTGGGAGTTTCCGGGCGGCAAGGTCGAGCCGGGCGAGACGCCGGAGCAGTGCCTGATCCGCGAGCTGAACGAGGAGCTGGGCATCACCGTCGCCCAGGCCTGTCTCGCGCCGTTCGTGTTCGCGTCACACTCTTACGAGTCTTTTCACCTCCTGATGCCACTGTACCTGCTGCGTCGGTGGGAAGGCCAAGTGGCGCGCAAGGAGCACGAGGCGCTGGCATGGGTGAAGCCCGACAAGCTCACGGACTATCCGATGCCCCCGGCGGACGAGCCGCTGGTCGCCTGGCTGCGCGATCTGCTCTGAACCGTTTCTGGCGTGACGAAAGCGGCGCCACCGCCGTCGAGATCGGCGTACTCATGTGCCTGATCACCGTCATCCTGATCACCGCCCTGACCACGATCGGCGGCAACATCAAGGCGGCCTTCACCAAGACCGCGAACGCGATCGGCTCCTAACCGGCCCTATCGCCTGCGGACTCTTCCGTCGTTCCCAGCGCATCGGCCAGCCGCATCTTGGCCGAACCCGGCCGCAGCGGCTTCTGCTGGCTGTCATGCGGCGCCCAGCCGGTGACCGAGACGATCTCGAAGGTCGCGGGGACCTTGCCGTCGGCCTCGGCGAAGCGCTCGGCATAAAGCTCCATCGCCCGGAACAGGATCTTCTTGGTCAGCGGCTTGCGCGAGCGGTCGACCAGCACGCTGGTCTCGCCCATGCGGCGCAGGTCCTGCAGCAGCTTGATCGGGTGGCTGTAGCGGACCTTCACGCGATCCACGTCGGCGACGGGCAGGGCGAAACCGGCCCGTTGCAGCAGGCCCGCCGCGTCGATGGCGTCGGCGAACGGCGAGACGCGCATCGATGCGCCGTCCGATAGCTCGGCCTCGGCGGCCAGCAGGCACTGGCGCAGCTCGGTCAGGGTGGCCCCGCCGAAGATCGCCCCGACGAACAGGCCGTCGGGCTTGAGGGCGCGGCGGATCTGGATCAGCGCGCCGACCAGGTCATTGGTCCAGTGCAGCGACAGGGTCGAGGTGACCAGGTCCAGGGTCCCGTCGCCGAACGGCAGGCGCTCCTCGTCGGCGACAACACGCAGGGAGTCGCGGCCGCCCAGCATCCGCCCCGACAGGTCGGCCTCGATCAGCGTGTCGATGTTGGCGCGGGCGTCGCTATCGGCCAAGGCCTTGAAAAAATGACCGTTTCTGGCTCCGAGGTCGACGGCGACCGGAAAGCGTCGCAGGATCGTCTCCAGCCGCATGACAACGTCCTGGGCCGCCCGGGCCTTCAGGAAATCGGCGGCCGCGAAGTCGGGCGCGGCGCGGTCGAGACGGGCGCGATGCAGGGCGCGGTCGAAGAGCAGGGGGGAGGCGGTCATTGCGCGCGGAACATGGCGATTCCGGACCGTTCTGGAAAGGGCGTCCCTTCTTTGTAGGATTGGGTCGGGGTGTCCTCGATCTGCTCCTTCCGCCGTCCAGCCTGGACGGGGAGGCGGCCCTCAGCGGCGGCCTGTCGGCCAGGGCCTTCTCGAAGGTGACCTTCCTGGACGATCCGGTCTGCGACGGCTGCGGTCTGGCCATGGCCTATGCCGAGATGGCGCTGGAGCGGTGTCCCGCTTGCCTGGCCAAGCCCAGGGCCTTCCAGCGTTGCCGCGCGGCCTGCGTCTATGACGAACACTCGCGCGACCTGATCCTGAAGCTGAAACACGCCGACCAGCCGGAGTTGGCGCGGCTGTTCGCCCGCTGGCTGTCGCGGGCGGCGGTGGAGCTGTTGGACGAGGCCGACGCGGTGGTCCCGGTGCCTGTCCACCGATCGCGCCTGTTCAGCCGTCGCTACAACCAGGCCGCCGAGATCGCCCGGCCGCTGGCCCGGACGGCGGGGCTGGCCTATCTGCCCGACGTCCTGGTGAGAAAGCGCGACACCGCCAGCCAGGGCGGCAAGTCGGCGACGGGCCGCCGTCGCAACGTCGCCGCCGCCTTTGTCGTCCCCGAAACGCGGCGGGCGCGGATTGAGGGCCGGCGGATCGTTCTCATTGATGACGTGTTGACCACAGGCGCGACGGCCGAGGGCTGCGCACGAGCGCTTCTGGCCGCCGGCGCGGCGTCGGTGACGTTATCCGTCGTCGCCCGCGTTACAGAAATGCAGGCGCGTCCTATATGAGGACGCACAACACCAGGGTATCGACTGCACCATGGCTCACGTCACTATCTACACCCGCCCGTTCTGCGGCTATTGCGCCCGCGCCCTCGCCCTGCTGGACGAGAAGGGCGCCGACTTCACCGAGGTCGAGGCCGGCATGGATCCCGCGCTCCGCCAGGAAATGATGCAGCGCTCGGGCCGCACCACCTTCCCGCAGATCTTCGTCGGCGAGCAGCACATCGGCGGCTGCGACGACATGATGGCCCTCGAGCGTGAGGGCAAGCTGGACCCGATGCTGGCCGCATGAGCTTGAAGGTCGGTCTGATCCAGACCCGTACGCCCGCGACGCACGCGTCGGCGCTGGCCCATGTCGCGCCGCTGGTGCGCGAGGCGATCGCGGGCGGCGCGCAGTTCGTGCTGACGCCCGAATGCACCAACGTCCTGCAGAAGGACCGCGCCAAGCTGCTGCCGACCCTGGTCGCGCTGGAGGACGACGTGGTCGTCAACGGCCTGCGCCAGATCGCGGCCGAGACCGGGACCTGGATCGACATCGGCTCGGCCCTGGTGCTGCGCGAGGACGGCAAGGCGGCCAACCGCCAGGCCGTCATCGACCCGACGGGCGCGATCGTCGCGACCTACGACAAGCTGCACATGTTCGATGTCGACCTGCCCACCGGCGAGACGGCACGGGAGTCGGCCACCTATACGCCGGGCGAGAAGGCCGTGGTCGTCGACACGCCGCTGGGTAAGTTCGGCCTGACCATCTGCTACGACATGCGTTTCCCGGCCCTGCACCGCGCGCTGGCGCTGGCCGGTGCGACGGTGATCACCGCCCCGGCCGCCTTCACCCGTCCGACGGGCGAGGCGCACTGGGACGTGCTGCTGCGCGCCCGCGCCATCGAGACCGGCTCGTTCGTGATCGCGGCGGCGCAAGGCGGCTTCCACGAGGACGGCCGCGGCACCTGGGGCCGCTCGATCGCCATCGGCCCCTGGGGCGAGGTGATCGGTAAGCTTGACCACGACGAGCCCGGCGTGCTGTTGGCCGAGCTGGATCTGCCTGCGGCCTTGTCAGCGCGGGCGGCGATCCCGGTCCTCAAGAACGCCCGGCCTTTCGTCGGTCCCTGAAAGCGCGCACCCTCCGCCTATGATCAAGTACGCGCTTCAGTGCGAGCACGCCCATGAGTTCGAGGGCTGGTTCGGGTCGTCGTCGGACTATGACGACCAGGCCGCGCGGGGGCTGGTCGAGTGCCCCGTCTGCGGCTCGCACGGCGTCTCCAAGCAGATCATGGCCCCGGCCGTGGCAGGGACCAAAGCTCAGCGCGCGGCGCCCGCCGTCGATCCGAAAATGCGCGAGATGATGATGACGGCCATGGGCGAGGTCCGTCGGCACGTCGAGGACAATTTCGACTATGTCGGCGACGCCTTCGCCAAGGAGGCCCGCGCCATCCACGAGGGCAAGTCCGAAGACCGCGGCATCTACGGCGAGGCCTCGCCGACCGAGGTAAAGGCGCTGGTCGAGGACGGGGTGAAGGTCGCGGCGTTGCCGCCGGCGGCGCCGAAGAAGACGGACGTGAACTAGGTCGGTGAGGCTGTCGCAGAGTCGCCCTCTCTCTATGAGAGAGGGTTTCAGAGGCCGCGACGCGCGATGGCGAGAATGTCGGTCATCGAGTTCTGGCTTGCGCCGCTCTCTTCGGCTTCGTCGACGAGCTTTTGGAGGGCTGCGATCTTGTCCGCGCGCTCCTGGTCGCGCCGGATCAGGTCGCGCACATAGTCGCTCGCATTGCTGTAGCGGCCGGTCTCGGTCTGCCCTTCCACCCACGCTTTCATCGCGTCGGGGAGGGACACGTTCATCGTAGCCATGATGTGCCTCCAGCCCCAAAGTTGGCACGTTTTGGCAAAGATTGCCATCAGCCCCGGAGGCAGCCCGACATGCAAAAGGCGGCGGACCCTGAGATCCGCCGCCCTTTTGGCTCTGGATGAACCCCTACGCGTTACCGATAACGGTACTCGTAGTGGCACTTCTTCTTGCCCTTGCCGATCTCGTGACCGGCGACGGCGCCGACGCCGGCGCCCAGCAGAGCGCCTTCGGTCTTGTTGCCGCGACCCGCGACGGTGTTGCCGAGCAGGGCGCCCGACAGGCCGCCGATGATGGCGCCGTTCTTGGCCTTGGACTTGTTGCAGACCAGCACGCGCTCACGGCGCTGCTGGGCTTCTGCGGCGGTGATGGCCACGCTGCTGACGGTGAAACCGACGACGGTGGCCAGGACGATGGTCTTCAGGCGGGCGCGCATGGCGAGCTCTCCAATATTGTTTCTTGTACGATCCCTCGTTTCGTAAACGCCCAAGCTGACGGCCGGTTTCCGAGAAAGTCGGCTACCAGACGCCAGCTTGGGTCTTACGATCGCGCTTAGCCGTCGACGCGATAACGGCCGTCGGCGTCGGGGCAGACCCGCACATAGCGCTGCTCGACGCGACCGTTGTACTCGGTCGGGGCCGGGGCCAGGCGGCAGCGTTCGCTGGCTTCGGCGTAGCGGCCGTCGCTGTAGCGATAGGGCTGGGTCTGGTCATAGCTGTAGTAGTTGCCGCGCGTGTCGCACTTGGCCGAGGCGTTGCCCACGGCCGCCCCGACGCCGGCGCCGACCAGGGCCCCGAGGACGGTGCCTTCCGGACGCGCGTTGCGGGCGGCGACGTTCGAGCCCAGGGCCGCGCCGGCCAGGGCCCCGATCACGCCGCCGACGGTGGCGTTCTTCTTGGCGTCCTGACGACAGTCGTCGCGGTAGTTGACGTTGGCGCTGGTGTCGATGCTGTAGGCCCCGGCATAGGGCGCGTTGTAGCGGCTGGCCTCGCCGGGATAACGACGGTCATAGGCCCCGGCGCCGCGACGGCGGTCATAGTCGTCACGGGCGCTCAGATAACGCGAGCGATCGCGCTCCCACTGGTCGCGGTCGGCATTGTAGCCGGACGTATAGCTGACGCCTTCGGTGCGGAAGCGGTCGGCCTCGCGCGGGTTGCGGCGGTCATAGCTGCCTTGGCCGTAACGACGGTCATAGTCGTAGCGGGCGCGCTCGTAGGTGGCGCGCGACCGTTCGAACTCGGCCTGCTCGGCATAGTAGGCGGCGCTGTCGCGATACTGGGCGACGCGGTAGCGCTCGGCGAAGCTGGGGTTGCGACGGTCATAGGCTCCGCGGCCGTAACGGCGGTCATAGTCGTCGCGGTTGCGGATGTAGTTGGCCCGGTCGCGCTCATAGGCCGCCTGGCGGTCCTGATACTCGGCCACCTTGTCGTAATAGTTGGCGCGCTGGTTGTCGTAGTTGCGCAGGCTCTGCTGGTAAGCCGAATCCTGCGCGAAGGCGGGGGCGATCGCGCCGCACGCCACGGTGGCGGCCAGGACGGCGGCCAAGGTCTTGCGAGTCATTAGGTGTCTCCGTTCCCACTCGAACGGATCGACGGCCACCCCCGACAGGGTCGCCAATCCGGGTTCATGTCCCGGGGAGGAAAAGCCCGCGTGACATCGAGGTTCCCGGACCTCTGCCGTTTCAACTCACGGTCAGGCCTTGGTGACGGTCATCATGTAGTTGATGTCGACATCGGCCGAGCGGCTCCAGCGGCCCGTCAGCGGATTATAGGCCACGCCGAAGGGGCCGTGCATCTCGACGGGCTCGCCGGCGATGAAGGCGCGCAGCTCTTCGGGTTTCAGGAACTGCTTCCACTCGTGGGTGCCGGGCGGCACCCAGCGCAGGATGTATTCCGCGCCGATCTTCGCAAGCGCCAAAGCCTTCAGCGTGCGGTTCAGGGTGGCGACGATCATCAGGCCGCCGGGCTTGAGCAGCCGCGAGCAGGTGCGCAGAAACTCGCCCGGATCGGCGACGTGCTCGATGACCTCCATGGTCAGCACCACGTCGAACGGCCCCGCGCCCTCGGCCAGCAGCTGCTCGGCGGTGGCGGGGCGATAACCGATGGCCAGGCCCTGCTCGGCGGCGTGGGTCGCGGCGGTCTTGATGTTCTTTTCCGAGGCGTCGACGGCGGTGACGTCAAATCCCAGCCGCGCCATCGGCTCGGACAGCAGCCCGCCGCCGCAGCCGATGTCGAGCAGGGACAGGCCCTGGAACGGCTGGCGCAGCGTCCCGTCGCGGCCGAACCGCTCCAGCGCCTGCTCGCGGATGAAGGCCAGGCGGCAGGGGTTGAACACGTGCAGCGGCGCGAACTTGCCCTTGGGATCCCACCACTCGGCGGCGATCGCCGAGAACCGCGCCACGTCGGCGGGGTCGATGCTCCAGGAGGGATGCCCAGAGGAGGGGGATGCAGTATCCGTCATAAAGCCTATCTAGAGCGACCCTTGCGCCGGGGCTAGGGTCCGGTCGCGCGTACGGGAGCAAGTCGATGAAGCCGTTGATCCTCGCAGCTGTCCTGGCGGCTTTGGCCTCGCCGGCCTTTGCCCAAGAACCCACCCTGCAGACCACCGAGCTGCGCCGCTTCGACGCTCCGGAGGCCAAGCAGGGCGTGGCGGCCGACAAGACCCACCTCTACGCCATCGATAACGGCCGCATCGCCCGCTACGACAAGGCCAGCGGCGCCAAGCAGGCGACCTGGACCGGCGATCCGGTGCGCTTCAAGCACCTGAACGCCTGCCTGATCGTCGGCAAGGACCTGGTCTGCGCCGGCTCGAACTATCCCAGCGTGCCGCAGAACAGCTCGGTCGAGATTTTCGATCCGGTGAAGATGACCCACGTGCGGACCGTGCCGCTGGGACCGGGCATCGGCTCCTTGACCTGGGTCGACCGCCGCGACGGCTTCTGGTTCGCGATGTTCGCCAACTATGACGCCAAGGGCGGTGAGCCCAACCGCGATCACCGCTGGACCACCCTGGTCAAGTTCGACGACCAGTGGCGGCGCGTCGGCGCCTGGACCCTGCCTGAAGAGGTCCTGGCGCGAATGGCGCCCTACAGCTGCTCGGGCGGCGGGTTCGGCGACGACGGGCTGCTCTACATCACCGGCCACGACCGGCCCGAGCTGTACGCGCTGAAGATTCCCACCGAGGGCGGGGCGACCCTGGACTATGTCGCCACGCTGGCGATCCCCGTCGAGGGCCAGGCCATCGCTTGGGATCCCTACGACAAGCGCGTGCTGTGGGGCGTCAATCGCGCCAGCCGGCAGGTCGTGGCCTTCAAGGTTCCGCCGGTTCCGGACGTTTCGGGCCCTCAAAAATAGCGGGGAGAGCATTGCGGCGCCGCATCAAGGTCGCTAGAAGGCGGCGGCTTGCGCGAGCGGGGGCGTTGCGCCGCGTTCCGCGCAAGAATTGACCGGTTTTCGAGGTGACAGGCACGTGTCTCGGTTGGTGATGAAGTTCGGCGGCACTTCGGTGGCCGACCTGGAGCGCATCCGTCGGGTGGCGCGCCTGGTCGCGGCCGAGGTGGCGACGGGCAAGCAGGTGGCGGTGGTCGTCTCGGCCATGTCGGGCAAGACCAATGAACTGGTCGCCTGGACGGACGGCGCGGGCCGCGCCGCGCAAGGGCTTCCGGAGTCGGACGACGAGTACGACGCCGTCGTCGCGTCGGGCGAGCAGGTGACCGCGGGTCTCCTCGCCATGACCCTGCGCAACATGGGCCACAAGGCTCGCTCGTTCCTGGGTTGGCAGGTGCCGATCATCACGAGCGAAGCCCACGGCAGCGCCCGCATCGAGGACATTCCGTCCGAGAACCTGGATGAATGCTTCGCGAACGGCGAGATCGCCGTCATCGCCGGCTTCCAGGGCGTGACGACCAAGCAGCGCATCACCACCCTGGGCCGTGGCGGCTCGGACACCTCGGCCGTGGCGATCGCCGCCGCCGTGAAGGGCGCTTGCGACATCTATACGGACGTGGACGGGGTCTACACCACCGACCCGCGGATCGAGAGCAAGGCCAAGCGCCTGGCCAAGATCAGCTACGAAGAGATGCTTGAAATGGCCTCGCTGGGGGCCAAGGTGCTGCAGACCCGTTCGGTCGAGATGGCTATGGCCCATCGCGTCCCGGTGCGGGTGCTGTCGAGTTTCGTCGAACCGGGCGAAGCCCCGGGCCAAGGTACGATCGTCTGCGACGAGGAAGAAATCATGGAAAAGCGCATCGTCTCGGGCGTCGCCTACAGCCGCGACGAAGCCAAGATCACCCTGCTGGGCCTGCCCGATCACCCGGGCGTGTCCTCGCAGATCTTCGGCCGCCTCGCCGACGCCAATGTGAACGTCGACATGATCGTGCAGTCGCGCGCCCGCAGCGCCGACACCGCCAACATGGAGTTCACGGTCGGCAAGCGTGACGCCGCCCGCGCCGTCGAGATCGTCCAGGCCGCCCGCGCCGAGATCGGCTTCGAGGACGTCGCGGTGAACGAGGACGTCGCCAAGGTGTCGGTCATCGGCGTCGGCATGCGCAGCCACGCCGGCGTGGCCCAGTCGATGTTCGCGGCCCTGGCCGAGAAGAACATCAACATCCAGGTCATCTCGACCTCGGAGATCAAGATCTCGGTCCTGATCGACGCGGCCTACACCGAGCTGGCCGTGCGCGCCCTGCACGCGGTGTATGGGCTGGACCAGCTGTAGGATTGCTGAGGCGGAGCGCGATCGCGCTTCGCCGTTGCCGAAACGTCGTGTTCTGACGTTAAGAAGGCGCTGCAGCCTCCGAGAATCCCCATGTCCGACGTCTTCAAGTTCGACCCCGACGCCAAGACCGTCACCTTCCACGGCGACGCGGGCCTGGACCTGCTCTACGACCTCTTGCTGCGCGCCAAGTTCGGCGACGGCTATGAGAAGCCGCTGCTGATCAGCCCGTGGCTGGCGGCCCTGCTGAACAAGCTGGACCAGGCCCTGCCGGACGACGGCCAATGGTTCCCGGAAAAGCCCGGCCAGCCGATCTTCGACACCGACGACCTGCTGGCCATGGGCGACGCGGTCATCGAGGAAGGCCACACCGTCGGCTGGTGGACCATGACCGAGGCCGAAAAGCGCGCCTATCTGCGCAATGTCGTCGCCGCCCCGCACCCGCTGACCGACCTCGAGGTCGAGTTCATCGAGACCGACATCGACGCGGCCCTGCAGCAGGCCCGCAAGCTGGTCGAGGACGCCAGCGAAGCCCTGGCCCTGCCGGGGCACGGCTGATCCCGCTATAGTGAGGGCATGGGTCACGACCTGACCGCCCCCGCCGAACTGTCGTTCCGCCGCTACGGCGAGGACGCGCCGCCGCACGCCCACGCCTTCGACCAGATCGTGCTGCCGCGCCGGGGCGTGCTGGAGATGGAGATCGACGGCAAGGGCGGGCGCGTGGATCCTGGCCGCGCGGCGGTGGTGCCGCCCGGAACCCGCCACGCCTTCGCCGCCTGTGGTGAGAACCTGTTCGTGGTGGCCGATATCGGCGGGGCGCTGATGAAGCCGTTCGAGGCCCTGCGCGAGCGGCCCTTCGCTCCGGTGACCGGCGCGGTGCGGGGCCTGCTGGAATATCTGGCCGGCGAGGCGCCCGGCGCGATCGACACCGGCGTAGCCAGCCTGTGGACGCCGCTCTTGCTACGCGGCCTGTCGGCGGCGCCGATCAATGTCGATCCGCGCCTGGCTCGCGCCGCCGCGATGATCGAGGCCCGCTTCGACCAGGCCCTGACTGTCCGCGACCTGGCCGCCGAGGCCGGCATGAGCCAGAGCCGCTTCTTCGCGCGGTTCGCCGACGCCTATGGGACCACGCCGCATGGAGCGCTGTCGGAGGCGCGCCTGCGGGCGGCCCAGCGGCTGCTGTCGGACACCAGCCTGTCGATCGCCGAGATCGCCGTGCGTACGGGGCACGGCGATCAGAGCGGTCTCACCAAGCGCATGAAGGCCAGCCTGGGCGTGACCCCCGGCGCCTGGCGAAAGGGACGCGGCTAGGTCTCAGTCCGACGCGTAGGCGGCGCGGATGAGGCCGGTGCTGGTGGTCTCGTTGGCGCTGTCGGTCACCTGGCACACCCAGCCCGACAGGCGCGGCGGACCGTTGAAGTTCCCCAGCCAGCGGAACTGGGTCACCGGGCTGGTGTCGTCCGTGGCCCAGATGTCGCTCGAACCCGAGGTGCGCACCCATTGATAGGTGTAGGGGCCGATGCCGCCGCTGACGCTGACGGTGACGGGATCGGACCAGTTGTCGTCGTCCATGCCGACGATCGACGGCGAGGCGCTGGCCGATAGCGTGCGGGCTTGGGCGGCGGTGGCGACCATCAGGGCGCCCACGCCAAGGCCGGCGGCGGAGAACATCACTTCACGACGAGATTTCATCGAACCCTCCTGCTTGTACCTAGGGTTGGATTGCGTCATTACTCTACTTAAGAGTCAACCCTTGAGAGCACTCGCCAAACCCGCGGGAGCTTTCGCCAAGCCCGCTGGAATGGGACCTGCTAACCCAGGCCCATGAGCACCTCTCGCAATCTCCTTCTCGGCCTGCTGTGCGGCCTGGTCGCCGGCTGGAAGGCGGTGATGGGCGTTACGCCGGGGGCGTGGCGGAAAGGGTAGTAGCGCTGCGGTTGATCTCCCCTGTCCGGCATGGTCCCTTGACCCCGGATTCGCTTGGGGAGGCGTTATGCGGTTTTCGAAGATGTTCTGGGTGGCCGGCGCCGCGGCCCTGATGCTGGCCGGCTGCGGGGAGTCGTCGTCCGGAACCGAAGAGGCGTCGAAGGCGGCGGCCAACGCCGCTGATTTGCAGCTCAAGTCCGACGGCACGGTGACGGCCGCGAACATGATCGCCTATGGCAAGGCCAAGCTCACGTTCACGCCGAAGGACGAGTTCAGCAAGGGCTTCGACGACTCCGCCTTGGAGGGACGTCGTTTCCAGGTTCGTCTGCCCGTCAGTGACGTGGGGGGTGTCCGTTACGAATATGATGCGGAAAAGGAAGTCCTGAACATCCGCGTCTATCCCGACACAACGGTTCAGTATCGCGATGCGGGCGGTCCCGGGCCCGACTACAGCTACTTTGCGCTGAGCACGGACTATACGACCGGTCAGCCGAGGAAGATGTCCAACGCGTTCGGCGCGGAGCGAGAAGTGACGTCCTCCTACTGGACCGAGTTCGGTGTGGGAAGCATTGGCGACGACCACATGGGAACCCTGCCGAAGGCGAAGTACGGCGTGTATGACGCGGCCAGCAAGCTCATTCCCATGAAGCCCGATGACGCGCGCGCCGCAACCGCCAACCTGTATGCCTTGATCGAAGGAACCGTCAGCAAGTCGTCGACGGGCTCCATCGTCGATTGCGGGGAAAGCAAAACCACTCCGACCTTGGACAATCCCTCCGAGCAGCATTGGAAGGGGTGTGTCGTGTCGGCCAAGATCGAGCGCATTCAGGTGATCTCACCCAAGGCCGGCGTGCTCCTCACCTTGCCCAAGAAGGATGATCACGGGCCAGGTCGCTACGAAGCGACCAACTAGCGCGCCGGGAGGAGACGCCAAACCTCCGAGAGCTTTCGCCAAGCCGCCCCTGGCGCGCGGTGCTAAGCCCAGCCGCATGAGCACCTCCCGCAATCTCCTCCTCGGCCTGCTGTGCGGCCTGGTCGCCGGCGCGTTCTGGGGCGGGGTGTTCCTGGCGCCCAAGCTGCTCCACGCCTTCACGCCGCTGCAGATGACGGCGGGGCGCTATATCGCCTACGGCCTGGCGTCGGCGGTGCTGCTAGTTCCGAGCTGGCGGACGGTGATGGCCAAGATGGACGGCCGTGACTGGCGCGACCTGGTGCTGCTGAGCCTGCTGGGCAACCTGATCTATTATGTCGGCCTGTCGGTGTCGGTGCAGAGCTCTGGCGTGGCCCTGGCCTCGCTGGTCATTGGCCTGTTGCCGGTCACGGTGACCCTTGTGGGCGCCAAGCCGGGGGAGGGGGTTGCGCTCCGTCACCTGGCCGCGCCGCTGGCTTTGATCGTCGCCGGTGGGGTGTGCATCAACGTCTCGGTGTTCACGGACGGGCAGGGCGCCTCGATAGGCAAGCAGGTCGTCGGCCTGCTGGGCGCGACCTTGGCCCTGGCCATGTGGACCGCCTACGCCGTCTGGAACGCCCGCCGCCTGGCCGCGACGCCGAAATTCACCAGCCACGAGTGGTCGCTGCTGACGGGCCTGGCCACGGGGCTGTTGTCGCTGCTGCTGGTGGTCCCTGCCTTCATGATGGGCGGCGCATCGCATGCGGCGGCCGACTGGCGCTGGTTCTGGATGGTCAGTTTCGCGGTGGCGATCGGGGCTTCGGTGATCGGCAACGGCCTGTGGAATTCGGCCAGCCGCCTGCTGCCGCTCAGCCTGTCGGGCCAGCTGATCGTGTTCGAGACCCTGTTCGCGCTGCTGTACGGCTTCCTGCATGAGGGCCGCTGGCCGCGCGGGCTGGAGACGGCGGCGATCGTGCTGATGCTGGTCGGCGTGCTGTGGTCGGTGCGGCTGCATCGGCCGGCCAAAGCGGCCCTGGCGGCGGCCTAAAACTTTTTCGCAACATGACGCGAACCTGAACGGCGTGGTTCAAATCAGGTTCAGGCAGACCCCCTTACAACAGACATCAACAGCGCCGCCCAGAATTGGTTTGGGGGCGACGCATCTGGAAAAGGAGTTTGTCATGAAGACCTTCACCAAGACTGCGATCGCCGTCGCCATCACCGGCGCCCTGGTTGCTCCCGCCTCGTCGGCCTTCGCCGCCAGCAAGACCGAGCGCGCCATTCTGGGCGCGGTGATCGGTGGCGTGGCCGGCGCGGCCATCGGCGACGGCAAGACCGAAGCGGTCGCCATCGGCGCGGTCGCCGGCGCGGCCCTGGGCGCGACGACGGCCAAGAAGAAGAACTACGGCTACGGCTATCGCACGGCCCCGCGCTACGACAACCGCGGCTACTACAACAACCGCTACGATCAGCGTGGCTACCAGAACAGCCGCTACGCCTATGACCGTTACGGCAACCGCTACGACGCCCGCGACTACGGCTATCGCCGCTAGTCCCCCCGTTCGCTTCGAGTATCGCCGCTAGAGTTCCGATCCCTCCCCTAGCGTGCAGACTGCGCCGTCCGGCAAAACCGGGCGGCGCTTTTTCGTGCCCCTACACCTAATCGACGTTCGGTTGACCTAGGCCGCTTTCGCGCGGGCGAAATCTGCTATAGCCCCCATCTAGAGGACGGACGGTCTTTAACCCCTGGCGGCTCAAGCTAGGCTAGATCGTACCTCCAGGCACTTAGGGAGCGCACGCGAACGAGATGGCTGCATCCGGCATCGCCGTTCGAGGACCACGCAGCCTGCTGCGGCAGATTCGCGAGGCCATGGCCGGCGGCGGTCCCGCCCAGGCCAAGCTGGACATGGTGGTGCGCACCATCGCCATCTCGATGGTGGCCGAAGTCTGCTCGATCTATCTGCGCCGCGCCTCCAACGATCTGGAACTGTTCGCCACCGAGGGTCTGGCCCGCGAGGCCGTCCACGTCACGCGGCTGGGACCGGGCGAGGGCCTGGTCGGCGAGACCATGCGTCTGGGCCGGCCGCTGAACCTGTCGGACGCCGCCAGCCACCCGCAGTTCTCGTATCGTCCGGAAACCGGCGAAGATCCCTACCACGCCTTCCTGGCCGTGCCGCTGCTGCGCGGTGGCCGGGCGATCGGCGTGCTGGTCGTCCAGAACCGCACCGAGCGGGTCTATGACGAGGAGGAGGTCGAGGACCTCCAGATCATCGCCATGGTGCTGGCCGAGATGGTCAGCTCCAGCGAACTGCTGGGCGCCGACGAGCTCAAGGACGTCGAGCTGGCGCCGCACAAGCCCGAGCGCCTGAAGGGCTCGCGTTTCGCCGAAGGTCTGGCCTATGGCGTGGCGGTGCTGCACGAGCAGCCGGTGGTCCCCGAGACCCTGCTGTCGGACGACGCCCTGGCCGAGGAGGCGCGGCTCTCCTACGCCATCGAGGCGCTGCAGACCCAGATCGACCAGATGCTGGAAGGCCAGCACGGCCTGGTCGGCGCCTCGTACGAGGTTCTCGAGACCTATCGCCTGTTCGCTCACGACCGGGGCTGGAACCGGAGCCTGAACGAAGCCGTGCGTTCGGGCCTGACCGCCGAGGCCGCCGTCGAGCGTGTCCGCTCCGAGCACCGCGCGCGCCTCGGCCAAGCCCGCGATCCTTACCTGCGCGAGCGGCTGCACGACCTGGAAGACCTGAACGACCGGCTGCTGCGCCACCTGTCGGGCGACGTCCACGCCGTGCGCGTACTGCCCGACGACGCCATCCTGATCGCCCGGAACCTGGGGCCGGCCGACCTGCTGGAATATGACCGCACCAAGCTGAAGGGCATCCTGCTCGAGGAAGGTTCGGCCGCCAGCCACGCCGGCATCGTGGCCCGCGCCCTGGACATCCCCTGCGTCGGCCGCCTGGCCGGCCTGCGCGACCGGGTCAGCGAAGGCGACCCCGTGGTCGTCGACGGCGAGACGCAGGAAGCCTGGCTGCGGCCGCGTCCGGACGTGGTCAAGGCGCTGAAGACCCGGATGGAGGTCCGCGCCCAGCGCAAGGCCGAGTTCGCCCGCCTGCGCGACACCCCGCCGATCACCAAGGACGGGGCGAAGATCACGCTGCTGATGAACGCCGGCCTGGCCGTCGACCTGGACATCCTGGCCGAGACCGGGGCGGAGGGCATCGGCCTGTTCCGCACCGAGTTCCAGTTCATGGTCGCCGAGGAGCTGCCGCGCCTGGAGGCCCAGACGGCGCTCTACGAGAAGGTGCTGGACGCCGCCGACGGCATGCCGGTGACCTTCCGCACGCTGGACCTCGGCGGCGACAAGCTGCTGCCGTACATGGAGCTGGAGCGCGAGGACAATCCGGCCCTGGGTTGGCGCGCCGTGCGCATGGGCCTGGACCGTCCGGCCCTGCTGCGCATGCAGATCCGCGCCCTGATCAAGGCCGCCAACGGCCGGCCGCTGAAGGTGATGTTCCCGCTGGTGGCCAATGTCGACGAGTTCCGCGCCGCCCGCGCCTTCGTCGACCAGGAAGTGGCCTGGGCCCTGAAGCGTGGCCGCGCCGCGCCGGCCCGCCTGGACGTCGGGGCGATGATCGAGGCCCCGTCGCTGCTGTGGCATCTCGACGCACTGCTGCCGATGACCGACTTCGTTTCGGTCGGCACCAACGACCTGATGCAGTACATGTTCGCCGCCGACCGGGGCAATCCGAAGGTCTCGGACCGCTACGACCCGCTGTCGCCGGCCGCCCTGCGCGCGCTGAAGACCATCCAGCAGGCTTGCGCCGACACCGGCACGCCGGTGTCCGTGTGCGGTGAAATGGCCGGCCGTCCGCTGGAGGCCTTCGCGCTGGTCGCCCTTGGATTTGAAGGGCTTAGCATGCCGCCGGCCGGCATCGGCCCGGTCAAGCAGATGGTCCTGTCGTGCGATCGCGAGGCCGCGCGGCGCAATGTCGAGGCCCTGCTGAAGGGCACCAGCGGATCCTTGCGCGGCGAAATCGAAACCTTGGCCCGGAAGCTTTACGTCGCCGTTTAGAAGAAAAGCTTGGCTGTTAACCAAGCGTCACCGTTTAGTCCATTGAATCCGGCTACTTAGTTTGTTATCCCAAACACTTGTTAAGACCTCCGTGCGATACGGGGTGGGGGAGTGCGTCGCGCTTCGCGCGCGGCGCGATTTTGGGGGCGTATAGTCAAGTCATGCCGCTGGATACGGGCAACGTGAGACGTCTGCACCTTGTCGCCGACGCCGATGCGGATGATACGCCGGTCGCCGTCCATCATCCGTCGATCGATGAGGGCGCCGACGTGGGCATGGCCCTGAAGGCGGCGCGCGAGTTCCGCGGCCTCAACACCCAGGACGTCGCCGACGCCACCCGTATCCGCCAGAGCTATATCGAGGCGCTGGAAGACCTGCGCTTCGACGACCTGCCCTCGCGCCCGTTCACCATCGGCTATGTCCGCGCCTATGCCGGCCTGTTGGGCCTGGACGCCGAGGCCGCCGTGGCCCGCTTCAAGAACGATGCGCCCGACAACGACGCCGCCGAGCTGCGCGCCCCCGTCGGCGTGCGCCGCGAGCGTGACCCGCGCCTGGCCCTGATCTTCGCCGGCGGCCTGCTGGTGGTCGGCGCCATCCTGCTGTGGAATGTCGCCCAGCGCGCCATCACCAAGGAAGAGCCGCCGGCCCAGGTGGCCCCGGCCGCCGCCTCGACCCAGGTCCAGGCCCACGCCGGCAACAACCAGGTCGCCCTGGGCGCGCCGCTGCCGGCCCCGGTCGAAAGCACCACGCCCGAGCCCTACAAGACCCCCGGCCTGGACGACGCCGCCGCCAACGGCGGTTCGGTCGACGCCGCCAAGATCGCCGCCAAGGCCCGCGCCGAGGCCGACGCCAAGGCCGGTGTCGTGGATCCGGCCAACCAGTTCGTGGTCGGCTCGCAGTTCAAGCCCAAGGGCCAGATGCTGGGCGCCTCGCCGGCCGAAGCCTCGGGCGTCCTGATCCAGGCCCGCAAGGCCGGCGCCCTGACCGTGCGCCGCGCCGACGGCACGATCCACATGACCCGCTGGCTCTCGACCGGCGACGCCTATCGCGCCCCGAACACGCCGGGTTTGATCCTGGACGTGGTCGAGCCGAACCTGTTCGACGTCTATTTCAACGGGCGTCTGACGGGGCGGCTGACCTCGAACCAGACGGCGGTGGCGAAGCTGGTCCCGGCGGCGCCTGCCCCGGTGGCGACGGCTCCCGTCGCGCCGAAGCCGGCTGCGCCGGTTCGGCCGCAGTAGTTTTCTCGCAAGGGCGAAGGGCGGGTCTTCTATCCGCCCTCAACACCCTCTAAATTACCCCCATGGCCGCAGACCACACGCACGTCCGTCCCTGGCGCATGATCACGCGCCGGCAATCGCGCAAGATCCGCGTCGGCAATGTCGAGGTGGGCGGCGACGCGCCGATCACCGTCCAGTCGATGACCAACACCCTGACCAGCGACGCCAAGGCGACGCTGGAGCAGATCCGTCAGCTGGAAGAGGCCGGCGCCGACATCGTCCGGGTCAGCTGCCCCGACGTCGACAGCACGGCCGCGTTCAAGACCATCGCCCGCGAGGCCAAGGTCCCGCTCGTGGCCGACATCCACTTTCACTACAAGCGCGGCATCGAGGCAGCCCAGGCCGGTGCGGCCTGCCTGCGGATCAATCCGGGCAATATCGGTTCGCCCGACCGCGTGCGTGACGTCATCCAGGCCGCCCGCGACCACGGCTGCTCGATGCGGATCGGCGTGAACGCCGGCTCGCTGGAGCGCGAACTGCTGGAGAAGTACGGCGAGCCGTGCCCCGACGCGATGGTCGAGAGCGCCCTCAACCACGCCCGCATCCTGCAGGACCACGACTTCCACGAGTTCAAGATCTCGGTGAAGGCGTCCGACCCGTTCATGACGGTGGCGGCCTATTACCAGCTGGCCGAGGCCATCGACTGCCCGCTGCACCTGGGCGTGACCGAGGCCGGGGCGCTGCGCACCGGCACGGTGAAGTCCTCGATCGGCATCGGCTCGATGCTGTGGGCCGGCATCGGCGACACCATCCGCGTGTCGCTGGCCGCCGATCCCGTCGAGGAGATCAAGGTCGGCTTCGATATCCTCAAGTCGCTGGGCCTGCGCCACCGGGGCGTCAACATCATCGCCTGCCCGTCGTGCGCGCGGCAGGGCTATGACGTCATCAAGACCGTGGAAGCGCTCGAGGCGCGGTTGGCCCATATCTCGCAGCCGATGTCGCTGTCGATCATCGGCTGCGTCGTCAACGGCCCGGGCGAGGCCCTGATGACGGACATCGGCTTCACCGGCGGCGGCGCCGGCGCCGGCATGGTCTACATGGCCGGCAAGCCCGACCACAAACAGTCCAACGACGGCATGGTCGACCACATCGTCGAGCTGGTCGAGAAGAAGGCCGCTGAGCTGAAGGCGGCCGATGCCGCCAAGGCGTTGGCGGCGGAGTAACACCCCCCACCGATCATCCCCGCGAAAGCGGGGATCCAAGCTGAGTTTCAAACCTACCCTGTCTTCCTAGGCCTTGTGCCGAGGACCCAGCGTTCAGCCGCCGCTGTGTCGCAGCGCTTTCTCGAAGCGTTCCGCGCCCGGTCGAACCATGGGTCCTAGGCACAAGGCCTAGGAAGGCGAATTCTTTGGGGGGCGGTTGTTTGGTGGCTTATGCCGCTTGGGTCCCCGCTTTCGCGGGGATGATCGGATAGTGTGTCGGACCGCTAAGTCTCCGCCATCACCCGCACCAGATCCACCAGCTGTCGCCGCACGCGGCTCGGGCCGATGCGCGGGAACAGTTCGGCCAGCTGCATCCCCTCCGATGTGTGCAGGAAGGTCTGCACCGTGCGGTCGGCCTCGCAGCCTTCGCCGTCGGTCTCGACCGGATCGGGCAGGCCGTCGAAGAAGAAGCCTATGTCGGTCTTCAGCACCGCAGCGATCTGGTAGAGCTTGGACGCGCTAATCCGGTTCTCGCCGCGCTCGTATTTCTGCACCTGCTGGAAGGTGATGCCCAGGCTGTCGGCCAGCTGGTCCTGGGTGACGCCCAGCACCTTGCGGCGCATCCGCACCTGCGTGCCGACGTGCAGGTCGATCGTGCTGGCGCGGCGGCCTTCGGTATCCTTGGCGGTGTCGTAAGGCATGTCAGTCTCTCCGTACCCGTCGGAAAGAACGCCAATGCTGCGGTGCAACTAGGGCGGCTCTGTAACGGCAATGTATCAAGCTGTGCGGGAGTCAGGTCTTAGGTAACAGCGCCGCTACACGCGCCTCGCCGGTGAGGCTCTCACGGCGGCCAAAATCGCCCGGCGGCGGGCCTCCCGGAGGCGGTCCCATGAACCCCTCCGCGCGCGGCCGGGCGTTGCGGTCGACCACGACGTCGAAATCGACCCGGTAGCGATCCTCGCCCTCGGCCACAGCCGCGAAGGTCGCCTCGCCGCCCTGCCGGGCGATGCCGTCGGTGCTGTTGAGCGTGTCACGCGTGCGGCCGCGCCGATAGTCGGCGGCCTGAAGATAAAGGAACTCGTTCAGGGCGTCGGGCAGGAAGACCTGCGAGGTCAGCAGCGCCTGCTGGCCCAGCCAGACCTTGTAGTGGATGTGGGTCGTGCGGCCTTCGTACCAGCCCGGATAGACCGTCCGGAATGTCGCCGCCCCGCCGTCATCGACCGGCTGCACGCCACGCAGGAACCGCTGCGCCTGTAGGGCGTCCACGCCGGAATAACGGCCTTGCGCATCGCAGTGCCAGACATCGACCCGCGCCCCCGGCAGCGGCGCGCCCAGTTCGTCGAAGACGTGGAAGCGCAGCTCGACCGCCACGCCGGGCAGGCCCTCGGCGATGTCGGCCCGCAACGGCGCGCCGGCCAGGTAGTAGGGACCCTCGGTGACGGCCGGCGTCAGCTTGGGACCAGGCCGCAGGCTCGGTTGCGCCGAAGCGCCCGTCCCCGCCGCCAGGCCTAGGGCCAGCAGTCCGCGTCGATGAAGGTCGGCCATGGTCATCCCCGTCGTTGTCGTCCGACAGGGATGCCGCTGGCTCGTGGCGCCGCGAGGGCCGGGTTCGTTTCCGACCTGTCGCGATCTGAAAGCTTAGGCCGTCGCCGCGACCTTGGGCCGGCGGTGCTCCGGCGGGGGAGGCGGCGGCGGGGCCGGGCAGTGGTGGGCCAGGAACTCGCCATGGCCGGGCAGGGTCGCCACCTGGGCCTTCACGATCGGAGCCGAGCGGTCCAGGGTCTGGCGGATCACCTCATAGGGCGTGGTGTCGACCAGCTGCTGGTAGCGCTTGGGCCGGATGCCCATGCCCTCCATCACCGACTGCCACGACGGGGCGCGGAACATGTCGTCGACGCCGTCGCGCAGGGTGCCGGTCTCGCGGAACAGCTCGATGCGCTCCTTCAGGCTCTGGGGCGGCTGGACCTGCTGATACTCGCGCCAGAACGGCGTGTCGTCGCGCTGGGTGGTCTGGTAGTGCAGCACGATGAAGTCGCGGATCTCTTCGTAGTCCGCGGCCATGCGGCGATTGTATTCCGCCTGCAAGGCCGGGGCGAAGGTCCGGTCAGGGAAGAACCGCAGCAGATAGTCCATGCCGCGATAGATCAGGTGCAGGGCCGTCGACTCTAGCGGCTCGATGAAGCCGCCGGCCAGGCCGATGGCCACGCAGTTCTTGTTCCAAAGTTTGGTCCGCATGCCGGTCTTGAACGGCACCAGCCAGGTGTCGGTGATCGGCTCGCCTTCCACCTGGCTCAGCAGCACATGCCGGGCCTCGTCGTCGCTGATGTATTTGGAGCAGAAGACATAGCCGTTGCCGGCCCGGTGCTGCAGCGGGATGCGCCAGCGCCAGCCGAAGTCCTGGGCCGCGGCCAGGGTGTAGGGATGCGGCTCGCGGATGTTGTCGGTCTGGACGGTGATGGCGCGGTCGTTCAGCAGCACGTCGGACCAGTCCAGGAACGGGGTGTCCATCGCCTTGCCGTTCAGGATCGAGCGGAAGCCCGAGCAGTCGATGAACAGCTCGCCTGAGGCCTCGTAGCCGTTTTGCAGGATCACCTTCTCGATCGTGCCGTCATTGCGGGTGACGACCTGGTCGACAATGCCCTCGACGCGCTTGACGCCGCGCGCCTCGGAGAACTTGCGCAGGTACTTGGCCACCAGGTTGGCGTCGATGTGCAGGGCGTAGCGCGAGGCGGCCAGCATGGTGTCCTGCAGGGCACCCGGCAGCATGAACTTCCACTGGTCGGCCATCACCGTGGCCGGGGCGAAGTCCTGCAGCTGCGACGAGTGGCCGTTGGCCTTGGCCCGCAGCCAGCACTGGTAGAACTCGTGCGAGCCGATCGGGCCGCCGATCTGACCGAACGGGTGGTAATAGACCTCGTCCTTCTTGCGCCAGTTCTCGAAGCGGATGGCCAGCTTGAAGGCGGCCTGCGTCTCCTGGATGAACTCGCGCTCGTCCAGGCCCAGGCTGGAGATCAGTTGCAGGAAGGGCGGGATGGTCGACTCGCCCACGCCGACCGTGCCGATCTGCTCGCTCTCGATCAGCTCGATGTCGCAGTCCCCGTCCCGGAAGAAGTGGCTGAGCATGGCCGCGCAGATCCAGCCGGCCGAGCCGCCGCCGACGATGACGATCTTCTGGATGGCGTTCGGGTTCTTGTCGCTCATCGGTTACTCCCCTGCGGACTTTCTTGTTTTGATTAGTCGACCGCGATCAGCGCGCGGTTCCAGGCGATCAGCGGCGCGGCCGGGTCCAGGCGATGGTCGCTGGCCGTGACGATGAAGATCGAGTGGGTCTGGGCCTCGACGATCTCGTCGATCGTGCAGGCGGCCTGGGCCAAGCCCTGGCGGTAGGTGGGCGGTGCGTCGGCTCTGAGCTCCCAGCGGCTGGGGCAGAAGCGCTCATGGGCCTGGACCGGGCCGCCGAACCGCACCGCCTCGTCCTTGTCGGCCGCGCCCAGCAGGGCGATCGACAGGGCAGGGCGGCGCAGGAAGATGTCGTGGCAGCCGGCTTCCTTGCGCACGCAGAACAGGAAGCGGGGCGGGTCCACCGACAGCCCGGTGATCGAGCTGACCAAGAGGCCCCGAGGCGCGTCGCCATCCCAGCACGAGACGATGGCGACGCCGCTGGCGAGGTGGGCCAGCACGTCCCGGAAGTCGGTCGCGAGGGGCGGCAGCGCCGGGGCGGGGATCATGCCTTGGCGCCGGCGGGGACGAGCTCGTCGTCCTCGTCTTCGTTCAGCGCGCCCAGCTCGCCGCGCGCGCGGGCCTGCTTGCCATAGACCTGCTCGAACAGCGGCGAGGTCATCAGCGTCGTGACCAGGGCCATGACCACCAGCATCGAGAACAGCGCCGGGCCGATGATGCCCTTCTGCAGGCCGATATTGATGATGATCAGTTCCATCAGGCCGCGGGCGTTCATCAGGGCGCCGATGCCGAGAGCCGTGGCATTGTCCTGGCCGGTCAGGCGCGCGGCGGCCCAGCAGGCCCCGCCCTTGGCCAGGATCGAGCCGGCCAGGATGACCAGGGCGACGGCGGCCAGCGACCAGCTGTTGAGCAGGTTCATCTGGGTGTTGAGGCCCGAGAAGGTGAAGAACATCGGCACCAGCAGGGCCACGGTCAGCGGCTCGAGAGACTTCTTCAGTTCGCGGGTCAGCACGCCACGCGGCATGGCCGCGCCCAGCAGGAAGCCGCCGAACACCGAGTGCAGGCCGGCCGCGTCCATGGCCCAGGCGCTGAGCATGAACAGCATGACGACCACGCCCAGCAGGGGCGGCGTGATCTTGCCCTCGCGCTCGGCCCAGCGGCCCAGCGGCGCCAGCAGCTTGGGGCCGACGGTCAGCATGAAGAGCGCGAACAGGCCGCCGCCGATCACGGCCTTCAGGGCCACGGCCGGACCGCCGCCGAAGCTAGCCAGCACGATGGCCAGCACCGTCCAGGCGCCGGCGTCGTCGATGGCCCCCGATGACAGGGCCAGCGAGCCCAGCGGGGTCTTGGTCAGGCCGCGCTCCTGGATGATGCGGGCCAGCACCGGGAAGGCGGTGATCGAGATGGCCGCGCCCATGAACAGCATGGCCTGGACGTGGCTCACGCCGTGACCGAACAGGTTCAGGCCCATCAGCCACGGCGTCAGGGCGATGGCGACCAGGAACGGCGCGATCATGCCCGACAGCGAGACGGTCACCGCGCTCCTGGCGTTGGCCTTGAAGTGGTCGGCGCGGAAGCCGACGCCCACCAGGAACATGTAGAGGCCAACGCCCAGCTGGGCGCCGACGAACAGGACCGACTTGGTCTCCTTGGGGAACAGGTGATGTTGGAGATCCGGCGCCAGCAGGCCCAGCAGCGACGGGCCCAGGATGATGCCGGCGATCATCTCGCCGATGACCTGCGGCTGGTCGAAGAAGCGCTTCATGACCCAGCCGGACGCGCGGCACGCGGCAACGATCACGAACATCTGCAGGAAAAAGGCTACGCTCAATTCAGCCGGCGTCATGGCGTCCCCCTGGTTTCCGCGCCGCCTTTTTGGCGGTCGCGTTCCGTCCCTTGGAGCGACGCTAACAACGCAAAAAATGGGCTGGCAAGCCGATTTTGTCCAACGTTGTCATTTTTGATTTTGAAGGTACGTACCTACAATTATTTCAGCCGGCTGTAGGCAGGTGTCTACGTTCGCGTGGCGCGCGATGCGGGGCTGTACGGATAGTTCCATTGTCCGCGCTCTGATCGCCAATGGCTCAGTCTATCCTGACGATAGGAACAATCAATTTTACCTATCGCCGGTTGGGGCGTCCTGATGGCTTCCGTGTCGGGGACGGCGCCGGGTTGAACCAAGCCAAAGCGGAGGAAACGACGTGGACAAGAAAGTCGAAGACAGCGTTCAGGGCCAGTGCCCGATGGGACGCGGCCGTGGCGGCCATGGCAACCGCGACTGGTGGCCCCAGAACCTGCGGCTGGAGGGGCTGAACCAGCACTCGCCGCGCTCCAACCCGATGGGCGAGGCATTCGACTACGCCGAGGCCTTCAAGAGCCTGGACCTGGACGCGGTGATCGCCGACCTGCACGCCCTGCAGACCGACAGCCAGGAGTGGTGGCCCGCCGACTTCGGTCACTATGGCGGCCTGTTCATCCGCCTGGCCTGGCACAGCGCCGGCACCTACCGCACCTCGGACGGCCGTGGCGGCGCCGGTGGCGGTCAACAACGTTTCGCGCCGCTGAACAGCTGGCCGGACAACGCCAACCTGGACAAGGCCCGCCGCCTGCTGTGGCCGATCAAGCAGAAGTACGGCGCCAAGCTGTCGTGGGCCGACCTCTATGTGTTGGTCGGCAACGTCGCGCTGGAGTCGATGGGCTTCAAGACGTTCGGTTTCGCCGGCGGCCGCGTCGACCAGTGGGAGCCCGAGGAACTGTACTGGGGTCCCGAGGGCTCGTGGCTGGGCGATGAGCGCTACAGCGGCGAGCGCCAGCTGCATCCGGCCCTGGGCGCGGTGCAGATGGGCCTGATCTACGTCAATCCGGAAGGCCCGAACGCCAATCCCGACCCGCTGGCCTCGGCGCATGACATCCGCGCCACCTTCGCCCGCATGGCCATGAACGACGAGGAAACCGTCGCCCTGATCGCCGGCGGCCACACCTTTGGCAAGACCCACGGCGCGGGCGATCCCTCGTTCGTCGGCCCCGAGCCGGAAGGCGGCGAGATCGAAGCCGCCGGCCTGGGCTGGGCCAGCAAGCACGGCACCGGCCTGGGCGCCGACGCCATCACCTCGGGCCTGGAAGTCACCTGGACCCAGACGCCGACGCGGTGGAGCAACCACTTCTTCGACAACCTCTTCAAGTTCGAATACGAGCTGACCAAGAGCCCCGGCGGCGCCCAGCAGTGGGAAGCCAAGGACGCGCCGGAGGACATTCCGCACGCCTTCGACGCCTCCAAGAAGCAGCGCCCGCGCATGCTGACCTCGGACCTGGCCCTGCGCTTCGACCCCGAATACGAGAAGATCTCGCGCCGGTTCTACGAGAACCCCGACCAGTTCGCCGACGCCTTCGCCCGCGCCTGGTTCAAGCTGACCCACCGCGACATGGGCGACAAGCGTCGTTACCTGGGCAAGCTGGTCCCGGCCGAGACGCTGATCTGGCAGGACCCGGTGCCGGCCGTCGACCACCCGCTGGTCGACGCCAATGACGTCAAGGCGCTGAAGGACCAGATCCTGGCCTCGGGCCTGTCGGTTTCCGAGCTGGTCTCGGCGGCCTGGGCCTCGGCCTCGACTTGGCGCAAGTCCGACAAGCGCGGCGGCGCCAATGGCGCCCGCGTCCGCCTGGCGCCGCAGAAGGACTGGGCCGTCAATGACCCGCCGGTGCTGGCCAAGGTGCTGTCGACGCTGGAAGGCATCCAGAAGGACTTCGGCAAGAAGGTCTCGCTGGCCGACCTGATCGTGCTGGGCGGCTCGGCCGCGGTCGAGAAGGCGGCTAAGGACGCCGGCACGCCGATTGAGGTGCCGTTCGCGCCGGGCCGCACCGACGCCTCGGCCGAGCAAACCGACGCGGAGTCGTTCGAGCCGCTGGAGCCGATCTCGGACGGCTTCCGCAACTACCGCAAGGACGGGACCCAGTTCATGGCGCCCGAAGAGGCGCTGGTCGACCGGGCTCAGCTGCTCGGTCTGTCGGCCCCGGAACTGACCGTGCTGGTCGGCGGCCTGCGGGTGCTGGGCGCCAATACCGGCGGCTCCAAGACCGGGGTGTTCACCGATCGCCCGGGCGTGCTGACGACAGACTTCTTCGTCAACCTGCTGGACATGGGCGCCGTCTGGAGCCCGACGGCGGTCAACGCCTTCGCCGGCCATGATCGCAAGAGCAGCGAGCCCCGCTGGACCGCCAGCCGCGTCGACCTGATCTTCGGCTCCCACGCCGAACTGCGGGCCTTCGCCGAGGTCTACGGCTCGTCCGACGCGCAAGGCAAGTTCGTGAAGGACTTCGTGGCCGCCTGGACCAAGGTCATGAACGCCGACCGTATCGACCTGAACTAGCCCTCGGCCCTGGCCGAAGGAAAGCTGAGGGCGGCTGCCGTGAGGCGGCCGCCCTTTTCAGTGCGAGATCAACGCGCCGCGGTTTTCTCGACGCCGAGCACGCTGGACGCGGTGAGTGTCGGAGCCAGAATGGCGATGTCGTAGCCCAGCGCCAGGTCACGCCATTCCGGCGGCGCCGACGCCAACACGCTCTTGGTCCGGAGCGTCCGCAGATCCACCAGCATCCACGATCCCGGCGCGGCCTCAGCCGCTTTCGCGAGCGCGGCGTCTTTGCGCCAGTCCGGGTCCTTGTCGTCCTTCATGTCGAAGGCGCGCACGACGGAGGGCCGCCCGACGCCGCCATAACCCCCCTCCGAGCCCTTGGCCCCGAGCACCATGATGTGCAACGCCGAGACGCCTTCGCCTTCGGCGCGCTCGGCCACATAGGCGCCGAGGTCGCGCTGATTGAGCGGATTAATCGACTTGTAGACATGGTAGGCGCCGAACTTCATCAGGACTCTCGCGTCGGGATTTTCGGCGAGATGGGCGGCGAAGGTGCGCTTCATCAGCCGCGCGCGGCGTCCGTTGGCGTCGCCCTGGCCCGACTTCGACGCCTGATAGATGGCGCGGCTTTCCGTCAGCAGGCCAAACAGATGGCGGACGCGCGCGCCGCCATCCCGCGCGACCGCGGCGGCGGCTTTATCAAGATCATCCTGCGGGACCGAGAGCAAGAAGAGGTCGAAAGGCGAGCTCGATGCGAGCGCGGCGGCGGTCGCCTTCTTGTCCTGCGCGGCCAGACCGGTCAGGGCGGCCCGGGCGAGGGGCCCTGGCTTCGAGGCTAGCATTGCCTCAAGCAGATGGCCGCTGGATCCCAGGAACTCCTGGTCCAGGCCCCAGAGCTTGAACTTCGGTCCGGCGGCGGCGGCGCAATCGCCGGCCATCCGGACTTCATCGCGTCCGTTGAAGAAGGCGATGCTGTCCGGATGCGCGCGTACGAAATCGTCGATCCGAGCTTCGGGGTCTTTCGATCGCATGACGGAATCGACGACGCGCGCCGCTTCGGGGCCGGTCTCGATGGCCATGGCGGTCAGGCCGGAGGGCGCCATCAGGCGGCAGATCTGGGTGGTGAGGGCCGGGATCTCGCGGCTGTGGTGACTCTCGCCGATCAGGACGTAGCGGCTGTCGGCTATGGCCTTGGACAGGACGAGCGCGCCCGCGCCCGACAGACCCTCCGGCTTGACGTCCAGAGGGGTGATCGCCTGGGCGAGGCGTGAAGGGAAGGGCGAGGGCGTCGCCTCCTGGGCGACCGTGCTGGTCGCAAACGCGCTGAGCGCGGCGAGAAGCACACCTGACAGACCCCAATAAACTCTCGGCACGCGTCTCTCCCCAACCGACTCAACTGTTCGTGGTCTATCGGGGCTCGGTTGGGACGGCCAATTAAAACGTGGCCATGCCAAGACCGCCCATCAAGCCTTCGCCGCGTGCCAGCCGCGGATCATGAAGGCCTGGAAGAAGGGGATCGGCGTCCGGAAGCCGGCGGTCTGCCACAGAGCTTCCGTTTCCGCCGGGGGCAGCACCCCCAACACGTCCCGCATCATGCCGCCCAGCTTGGCCAGCGACTCTGGCGTCGCGCCCATCAGGGTTTGGACCTGTTTCCAGTCCTCCAGCATCCGCGGGAATTCCGGCGCGTCCAGGTCGCCGCTGATCTCGGCGCTGACGAAGCGGCCGTCGGGTTTCAGGCGATCATGGATGGCGGTGTAGAAGGCGGCTCGGTCCTCGCGTTTGATGAAGTGCGCGACCAGAAGGCTGACCACGGCGTCGAAGCCGTCGCTGGGAGCATCCTGGACGTAGCCCTGAAGCAGCTCGCAACGCTCCAGCACCCCGGCCTGTTCGAGCCGGTGTCGCCCGACGGCCAGCATCTCCTCGGACGGATCGACGCCGACGAACGACCAGCCCGGATAGGCCTTGGCCAAGGACAGGATCTCGGCGCCGGTTCCCACGCCGACGCACAGCACCCGCGCCTCGGCGGGCAAGTCCGCCAGGACCAGGCGCATCAGGAAATGCAGATTGTCGGAGATGGGGGCGAGGGCGCTGTTCCGCCGATCATAGGCGTCGGCCATCTCTTGGTTGAAGAAGTTGGTCGGGGCGGGGGGCTGGGATTGGCTCATTGTTATAATGTAACGCCAAATCTGGCGCGCGCCAGCCGTCTCAATAGCGCGTCGACGGCGACGCCGTCCGCTCACCCCCCATAGCGGATGCCGCCAAGGTCCGCTTGCTGGGCGGGGTCTGGGTGCTAGCTTGGTCAGGATCGAAAGGGAGCCGGCGTGGACTGGAGCGTCAGAGCAGAGAAGCTTCGCGTGGCGACGATCGCGGCGTTCGACGGGTTGGCGTCCTTGCGCGACGAGCAGCGCCTCTACGCGATCTGTCTGCAGACGGCGGATGACGGCATGAGCGTCGGGTTCTGCGCCAATACCGAGGAGGGTTATGCCGCGAAACACGCCGCAGAGGCCGAAGTCGAGGACATGACGTCGGATTACGCGGCCTATCTGCGCTGGGCTCCGGCCGAGTGGCGGTACGAGAGTTCCGGCAATGGCCATTTCGCGGACATCAATCGCGAGTTCACCGCGGCGAGCGGCGACTCTGGCGCGGACTTCAGCGCCTACTTCGACCGCCTGATCGACGCGATGATCGATGCGCTGGCCCATCTGCGGGCCGAGCGGGCGCAGGCGCTTGAAGGCGTGACGTTGTTCGTGACGATCTCCGATAGCGACGAGGCGCAAGCGGTCGAGCGGCGGTCCGCGGAACGGCTTAACGCGCCGACGCTGGCGGCTGAATTCAACCTGCCCTGGGCCTAGGCAAGTCTACCCCGCGATCAACGCCGCGCGCTCCGCCGCCGTCAGCGGACGCCAACGGCCCTCGGGCATATCGTCCATGTCCAGCGGCCCGATCCTCACCCGGAACAGGTCCACGACCTTCAGCTCGACCAACTCGCACATGCGGCGGATCTGGCGGTTGCGGCCTTCGCGCAGGACGATGCGCAGGCGCTGGTCGGAGATGACCTCGACCTCGGCCGGGCGGAGCTCTCTCCCGTCCAGCTCCAGGCCGAAACGCAGGAGCTCGATCTTCTCTTCGGTCAGGTCGCCCATGACCGCGACCCGGTATTCTTTCTCGAGGTCCGACTGCGGGCCGATCACGGCCTTGGCCACGACGCCGTCGCTCGACAGCAGGAGCAGCCCGCGCGAGTCCTTGTCCAGGCGGCCCACCGGCGGCAGCAGGTCGCCCGATTGCGGGATCGGGGCAGGGGCGTTGCCCCACTGGTTCTGACGGGTCAGCAGGCGGGCGGCGGGCACCTGGCCGGGGTCGGGCTGGGCCGAGACGATGCCGACCGGCTTGTGGATCATGTAGGTGACGGCGGCGTCCAGCTTGGCGGTGGCGCGGTCGGCCAGCACCAGGGTCTGGCCGGGCAGGATCTTGCGACCCACGTCCTCGACCACTTCGCCGTCGATCGAGACCAGGCCGTCGCTGATCAACTGCTCGGCCTCGCGGCGCGAGCACACGCCGCTCTGGGCCAGCCACTTGTTGACCCGCTGGGGCTCGCCCTCGTCATAGGTCCGGGTGAAGGCCACTAGCTGAAGCTCTCTTCCAGGCTGGCCAGGCGCTCGGCCTGGTCCTCGGCGATCAGCGGGTTGATCACGTCGTCCAGGCTGTCGCCCTCGATGATCCGGGCCAGGTTGTAGAGGGTCAGGTTGATCCGGTGGTCGGTCACCCGGCCCTGCGGGAAGTTGTAGGTGCGGATGCGTTCCGAGCGATCGCCGCTGCCGACCTGGCTCTTGCGGGCTTCGGAGCGGGCGCTGTCGAGAGCTTCGCGCTGCATGTCGTAGAGGCGCGCCTTCAGGTTCTTCATGGCCCGGGCGCGGTTCTGGTGCTGCGACTTTTCCGAGGAGGTCACGACCACGCCGGTGGGCAAGTGGGTGATGCGCACGGCCGAGTCGGTCTTGTTGACGTGCTGACCGCCCGCGCCCGACGAGCGGTAGGTGTCGATCCGCAGGTCGCTTTCCTTGATCTCGATCTCGACGTCTTCGGCTTCCGGCAGCACCGCGACCGTGGCGGCCGAGGTGTGGATGCGGCCTTGGGCCTCGGTGGCCGGCACGCGCTGCACGCGGTGCACGCCGCTTTCGAATTTCAGGCGTCCGAACACGCCGTCGCCGGTGATCGAGGCGACGATTTCCTTGAAGCCGCCCATTTCGCCTTCCGAGATGCTGTCGATCTCGACGCGCCAGCCCTGCAGGGTGGCGTAGCGCTGGTACATGCGGAAGAGGTCGCCGGCGAAGAGAGCCGCTTCGTCGCCGCCGGTGCCGGCGCGGACTTCCAGGATGGCCGAGGCGTTCTCGTCCTTGTCCTTGGGGGCCAGCATCAAAGCGAGGTCGTGCTCGAGGATCGGCAGCTTCTCGTCCAGGGCCTGGATCTCGTCCTTGACCATGTCGGCCATCTCGGGATCGGCGGCCATGACGTCCAGCTCGGCGCGCTCGGCGCTGAGCTTGGCCAGGCGCTCGACGGCCTCGGCGACCGGGCGCAGCTCGGCGTGCTCCTTGGAGAGCTTGACGATCTCGGTTCCGTCGGTGGCCGCGCCCATGCGCGCCTCCACTTCGCGGAAACGGTCGAGAACCTGGTCGAGACGGGCCTGGGGCAGTCGCAAGGGGGATGTCGCAATGTCTGAAGGATCGGGTCGGCTTCTCTAGTGCTTTTAGCGGCCGAAGGGAATGGATGGGGGAGCAAACCCGTTTCGGAGAGCAATGCTCGCGCTGTTAGCCGAGACTTAGCCATTCAGGGCGAGTGTGTCGGCTTCCCGTCGCCGGCCTGGGCCTTCCCACGACCATGAAGCGTATCGAGACCCGCCTTTCGGCCCCCCTGGCGGGCATGGCCTTGCTGACGGTCGGCGTCCTGGTCGCCGTGCTGTTCATGATCGCCGCCCGCGTGGACCGCGACGCCCTGCTGCACGAACAGGCCCTGGTCGAGCGCGGCATTCAGTCCAAGATGGTCGACATCGAACGCACCATCTGGCCCGAGGTCGGCTGGGACGACGCGGTCAAGGCGCTGGACAACCAGTACGATCCCAAGTGGGCGCACGAGAATATCGGCGCCTATCTGATGACCCAGGCGGGCTTCGACTACATCTTCGTGGTCGATCCCCAGGGCCAGGCGATCTTCAACGAGCGCCTGGGCCAGCCGATCACCGACGCCTGGTACGAACGGCATGCGCCGGGCTTCGCGCCGGTGATGGACCGCCTGCGCCAGCGCGAGGCGATGACCCCGCGCCCGACCGGGCCGCGTCCCGACGGCGACATGGTCTCCCAGCCCGTCCAGGTCAGCGCCATCGAGCGCATTGACGGCGAGGCCTACCTCGTCACCGCCAGCCTGGTGCAGCCCGACTTCGGCAAGGCCCTGATCCGGCACGACCGCGCGCCGGTGGTGCTGACGGCGCTGAAGCTGGACGCGGCCTTCCTGGAGGGCTTCGCCAACCGGTTCCTGCTGGCCGGCATCCACCTGCATCCGGGCGACTCCACCGCCGACAGGGACGACGCCCATGTGCCCCTGAAGAACCTGAGCGGCCAAGTGGTCGCCACCCTGGACTGGGAGCCGCCGCATCCGGGCCAGCGCCTGCTGCGCAAGGCGGTGCTGCCGATCCTGATCGTGGTCGGCGGCCTGGCCGTGGCCGTACTGGTCTTCGCCCGTCGCAGCCGCAAGATCGCCGAGGGCCTGGTCGCCAGCGAGGCGCGGGCCAAGCACATGGCCCTGCACGACGCCCTCACGGGGCTCCCCAACCGCGTGCTGTTCGAGGAGCGCCTGCGCCAGGCGATCGACGGCCTGTCGCGCCGTCGCGGGGCGGCCGCCGTGCTGGCCATCGACCTGGACCGCTTCAAGGCCGTCAACGACACTCACGGCCACGCGGCCGGGGACGAGCTGATCCAGGCCATGGCCAAGCGCCTGTCCACCCTGTGCCGGGTCGGCGAGACCGTGGCCCGCCTGGGCGGCGACGAGTTCGGCGTGGTGGCCGTCGACCTGGAGCCCAAGGGCGCCGCCGCCCTGGCCGAGCGCCTGGTGGCGGCCCTGGCCGCGCCGGTCGAGCTGTCGTGCGGCACGGTCTTCGTCGGCGGCTCGATCGGGGTCGCCCTGATCGACCAGGCCGAGGCCCATGCCGGCGCCGTCGAGGCCGCCCGCCGCGCCGACGTCGCCATGTACCGCGCCAAGGAAGAGGGCCGTGGCCGCTACTGCTTCTTCGAGGCCGAGATGGACGCGGCGCTGAAGGCCCGGCGCGGGCTGGAGGCCGATCTGCGCCAGGCCATGGAGGATGGCGGCGTGTGGCTGGCCTACCAGCCGCAGGTCGACGCGGTGGGCCAGGTGGTCGGGGTCGAGGCCCTGGCCCGCTGGACCCATCCGACCAAGGGCGCCATCTCGCCCGCCGCCTTCGTGCCCCTGGCCGAGGACTGCGGCCTGATCGACGCGCTGGGGCATCTCGTCATGCGCCGCGCCTTCACCGACAGCCGCCGCTGGAAAGACCTGAAAGTCGCCGTCAACGTCTCGGCCCTGCAGATGAAGCAGGCCGACTTCCCCGACCAAGTCGCCCTGCTGCTGCACGAGACCGGCGCCGTGGCCGACAAGATCGAGCTGGAGATCACCGAGGGCGCGCTGCTGGGCGACGACGAGACCACCCACCGGGCCATCGAGCGCCTGCGCGAGATGGGCTTCTCGCTGGCCCTGGACGACTTCGGCACCGGCTACAGCTCGCTCAGCTATCTGCGGCGCTACCCGATCGACAAGATCAAGATCGACCGCAGCTTCATCACCCCGCTGGGCGAGGACAAGGAAGCCGGCGCGGTGGTCCACGCCATCGTCCGCCTGGCCAAGGCTTTGCGCCTGTCGGTGATCGCCGAGGGCGTCGAGACCGACGCGCAGCGCCAGCAGCTCAAGGAGATCGGCTGCGCCCAGGCGCAAGGCTTCCTGTTCAGCGCCGCGGTGCCGGCGGATCAGATCGACGCGCTGGTTGAGGGCGGCGGGCGGGTGCGTCTGACGGCAGATGCGTAACTGCTGACAGGAATTGTCATCAGTCTTTATTGAAAACGCTCATAAGCGTGTCTAACTCGTTGTGCAGCTTAGGCCGGAGGGGTCTGGGCTCAGCGAGGATCTCCCATGTCCGTTTCCATCCAGCACGTCGCCGTGACCACCACCGCGCGCGGCCTCAAGACGCTGTCGGCCCTGCTCGACAAGGCCAAGGCCCATGCCGAGGCGACCGGCGCGAACCCGGACGACTATGTCACCGCCCGCCTGTTCGAGGACATGCTGCCGCTGAGCGGCCAGATCCAGCGCGCCTCCGACACTGCCAAGGGCACGATCGCCCGCCTGACCGGCGTCGACGCCCCGGCCATGGCCGATGACGAGACGACCTTCGCCCAGCTGCAGGACCGCGTGGCCAAGACCCTGGCCTTCGTCGAAAGCGTCCCGGCCTCGGCTTTCGAGGGCGCGGCCGATCGTGAAGTCACGGTGCCGGCCGGTCCGAGCCTGACCCTGGGCTTCACGGGCCTGGAATATCTGCTGGAGTTCGCGATCCCGAACTTCAATTTCCACGTGGTGACGGCCTACGACATCCTGCGCCACAACGGGGTGCCGCTGGGCAAGCGGGACTTCCTGGGGATCGGGCCGGAGCGGGTGAAGGCGGTCGCGGCCTAAGGCCTAGAAGGCCGGCTTGACCTCGATCGAGGTCAGCTGGCGCGGCGCGCGCGAGGGCCTCAGGTCGCCATCGACCACCAGGCGATAGGGGCCTTCGCGTTCGTCCAGCTTGTGGCCGTTGACGGTGTCGGCGACCACCACCGGATTGGCCCGATAGACCGGATCCGTCTCGGCCAGCGACAGCACGCTGAAGAAGCCGTCCGCCGCGCGGGCGATCACCACCTGGTTCAGATACCGCCCCATCAGCCGCTCGCCATGCACCACGCCGGCCTGGGCCAGCACGGCGTCCAGGCGCACGCCCTCATAGGTGACGTCCGCGCCCTTGACCTTGATCGTCGCCTTGGCGCGGGGCAGGGCGGCGAGGTCCTTGGCGCTGAGGGTGACGGTGTCGCGACCGGCGACGGTGACCTTCAGGTCCTGGGCGAAGGCCGCGCCATGCAGGGCGAGAGCGGCGATGGCGGCGAGCAGCAGGCGCATGGAAATCTCCGTGGGGCCGTCCTCGCCCTTCGACAGGCTCAGGGTGAGGACTATTGCTACCCCGCGCCAGTAGGAAACCTCATCCTGAGCTTGTCGAAGGACGAGGTTTCCGGCTCCGCGTTCACCCCCGCGACTGCATCGCCGGCGGGGCTGGCACGCTCGCCAGCGCCTCCAGGCTGAGGTTCGGCTTCCGATGTTCGAACACCAGCGGATACAGCGACACCACCAGCAGCACCGCCATCGTCACATTGAACGTCCGCAGCACCGCCGGCCGGTCCAGGAACGGCCGCAGACCCTGCCCGAACCCCGCCCAGGCGGCGCTGCACGGCGCGCCGACCAGCATGAAGGTCCCGGCCAGCAGCGGCACGATCGTCCAGCCGCTGCCTTCGGGCGCATAGGTCGTCACGGCGCCCAGGGCCATGGCCCAGGCCTTGGGATTGACCCATTGGAACGCCGCCGCCTGCAGGAATGTCATGGGCTTGGCCAGCGACTTGTCACTGACGGTGCTGGAGGTCCCGATCTTCCAGGCCAGCCACAGCATGTAGGCCGCCCCGACCCAGCGCAGGATCTCGTGCAGCACGGGGTAGGTCCGGAACACGCCACCCAGGCCCAACCCCATGCACAGCACCATGAAGCCCAGGCCGCAGCTGATCCCCAGGATGTGCAGTACGGTCCGCCGGAGCCCGAAATTTGCTCCCGACGCCAGCAGCATCATGTTGTTCGGCCCCGGCGTACCGGCGGTGGCGAAGCAAAAGAGAACGTAGGCGAGCAGCAGTTCCGGAGTCATCACGACCTCCATTGGTCAGGAGTGTCATGGTGATGATTTCCATTGTATCGTGAGTCAAATTGCATATTGTCATCGTGACAATAAAGGAGCGCTTGCCGTGGCCGCCATCTGGACGCCCGTCATTCCCGACGGAGACGCCCCGCTCTACGAGCGGCTGGTGGCGGTGCTGCGCGCCGACATCGCCTCGGGCGCCCTGGCCGCCGGCGTGCGCCTGCCGCCGCAGCGCGACCTGGCCTACCGCCTGGGCGTGGGGCTGGGGACCGTGACGCGGGCCTATGTCGAGGCCGAGAAAGCGGGCCTGGTCAGCGCCCATGTGGGCCGGGGCAGCTTCGTCAACGCGCCCGCCGAGCATCGTCCCTACGAGCGGGCCGGGCCGATCAACCTGGCCCAGAACATCGCCCCCCAGGCCCCGGCCGGCGCCCGCTTGCCCGAGGCCCTGGCGCGCCTGCGCAAGCGCGCCGACCTCCTGGAGCACCTGGCCTACGCCCCGCCCACCGGCCACGACGCCCAGCGGCGGGCCGGCGCGGCCTGGCTGGCGCGGACCAGCAGCTATGAGAGCGTCGACTGGCGGCGGCTGATCTGCTGCGCCGGCGCTCAGCAGGGCCTCTCCCTGGCCCTGGGCGCGGTGATGCGGCCGGGCGAGACGCTGCTGACCGAGTGCCTGGCCTATCACGGCCTCAAGACCCTGGGCCAACACAGCGGCTGGCGCGTGCGCGGCCTGGCCATGGATCACGAGGGCCTGCGCCCCGACGCGCTGGAACAGGCGATCGTCGAGACCGGCGCCAAGGTGCTGGCCGTGCTGCCGACCTTGCAGAACCCCACCGGCCGGATCATGAGCCGCGCCCGCCGCGACGACATCGTCCGCATCGCCCGCAAGTACGACCTGACCATCGTCGAGGACGACATCTACGGCGCCTATGCCGAGGGCTCGCCGCCGCCGTTCGCCATGCTGGCCCCGGAGCGGACGTTCCACGTCTCGGGCGTTTCCAAGACCCTGGCCCCGGGCCTGCGCGCCGGCTTCCTGGTGGCTCCGGCCAGCGAGATGTTCGAGCGGGTGCTGGACGCGGTGCGCGTGGCCACCTACGCCCCGCCGGCCTTCGGCGGGTTGATCGCCACCCAATGGATCGAGGACGGCAGCGCCGACGCCATCCTGGCCGAGACCCGCGACGAGGCCCGCATCCGCATGAGCCTGGTCCGCGACCTGCTGGGTCCGGCGATCGAGGCCCCGCAGTCCGAGACCGCCCCCCACGTCTGGCTGCCGATGAGCGAGCTGGACGCCGAGCGCCTGGCTGGCCGCGCCTTGCGCGGCGGCGCCGAGGTCACCCCGCCGACCGCCCCCGTGGTCGAGGCCGGCTTCGAAAGCGGCGTCCGCGTCTGCCTGGGCGCGGTGCCGGACCGCGAGACCCTGCGGCGCGGGCTGGAGATCGTCGCCAGCGCGCTGTTCAGCGAGGTCGCCGAGCGTTCGCGGGCGGTGATCTAGGCGGGCGACCTCAAGCTTTGCTATGAGGCGAGGGTTCGAGGGGAACCGTCATGCTCAAGTCCGTCCTGGCCGCCCTATGCGGCGCGCTCTTCGCTACGTCCGCCATGGCCCAGGCCGCCGCGCCGACCGCGCCGCGCGTGACCGTCACGGCCGTGCAGGTGAACAGCCCGCCCGACTCCACCGACGAATTCCAGACGGTCTTCACCCGCGAGGTGTCGGCCAAGCTGGCGCGTTGCGTGAAGGGGACCTATCCGGTGACCCTGCAGGTCGACATCACCAAGTATCACCGCTCCAACCCCAGCCTGCGCGACAACATGGGGCCGGGCAGCACTCTGCAGGGCGAGGTCCGCCTGTACGACCCGGCCACGCATTCGGTGCTGGCCACGCATTCGGTGCGCACCAGCGGCGCCGGCTGGACGAACATGAAGTACCAGTTCGAGACCCTCGCCGACGTCGAGGCCCAGATGTCCCGCGACTTCGCCGACCAGCTGTGCCGCAAGGTCTTCACCAGCAAATAGCGGCTACCAGATCAGCGTTTTGACCCACACCGCCCCGTCTGGCGCGGTCGCGACGTTCTTGATCACCACCTGGCTGTCCTTGGCGATCCAGAAGGTCGTGGGCTTCATCTCCGGGCGGTTGTAGTCGGTGGTCACCACCCAGCAGTCGACCTTGCCGCCGGCCGAGCTGGTCAGGACCGCGCTGCCCGTCACCTTGAAGACATAGGGCGCGGGCGCGCCGCCGCCCGGATGGTGGAAGACGATCTGGGCCTCATAGCCGGCCGCCAGCGGCAGGGCCTGGAGGAACTCCATGTCGGTCTCGAAATTGAAGGTCGGCTGCGGCGAGGCCACGTCATAGGCGGCCTGGGCGTTGTCCGGCAGATCCTTCAAGCCGACCACGCGGTCGGGCTTGAAGTCGAAGCCCTCGACCTTGGTCTGGCCATCCTTGGTGGTGCGACGCTCGTGGGTGAACGGGCGGAAGGTGTTCAGCTCGAACCAGCTGTCCAGGGTCTTCACCGCGCCCGGCGTCGCGCCGTCCCAGTGCTGGACGATGTGCAGGCGTTTGACGCCGGCCTTGTCGGGCTCGATGCGGATCTCGCGGGTCCAGACGTCCAGCGGCTGGATCGTGTCGCCGACCTGCTTGTAGCGCAGGTAGCGGTGGGTGGCGGGCTTGAGCTTGTCGAACCGGGCGAGAGGCTGGCCGACGGGCACGGGCGTCACGGCGGCCTGGGCCGAGACCGCGACGGACAGGGCGAGCACGGCGAGCGCCGCGCGGAGGGTGAGCGACATGGGAGCCCCTGAGTTTGGATCGGGGCATGTGAGGGGAGGCGGGGAGTCTGCGCCAATTAAGCTTCAGTAATCCGCTGAGCGCCCCCTCCGTCTCGATGCGTATCCGCATCGATCCACCTCCCCCGTTTCACGAGGGAGGAGGCAGCTTCACCTTCCTGCCCCGCTTGCGGGGGAGGTGGATCGGCGCCGATAGGCGACGAGACGGAGGAGGGCGCTGCTTAGAGGCGCGTCAACACTGCCGCCACCCGTTCCGCCACCGACGCCCGCTCCACCGAAACCAGCTCGTACCCCAGCTCTCCATAAGCCGCCTCATGCACCGCCTCGAACGCCCGCGCCTCCTCCAGGCTGATCCGCCGCGCGGCCGTCGGCGTGACAAACCCCAGCCCCCGCACCAGGAACACCCGCCGCTGGTACACACCCGCGATCCGGTCCAGCGCCTCCCGCAGCAACGGCGAAACCGGGTGGCCCAGGAACCGCGCCAGAGCCAGGGCGCAGACCGGCGAGCGGTCGAAGAACACGACGTCGCCGACCGCCCGCGCTTCCCGCTGCCTTTGCAGCGCGACGATCGCGTCGATGAAGTCAGGGGAGGTCCACGGCTCGGCGACGCCCTCGGCCTGGGCCAAGGCGATGACGTCCGTCGCGGCCTCTTCGACCACGCCATGCCCCGCGCGTTCGAGGGCGCGCAGCAGCACGGTTTTGCCAGCGCCCGGGGCGCCGGTCAGGATGTAGCGATGCATGGGAGTTCCTCGTCGAGGCCCCCAAGGCTTAGCGCGTTTAAAGCGCCTTTTCCATGATCACGAAGTGCAGGTCGTCCCGCTTGGGCACGCCGAAGCGTTCGTCGCCATACGGGAAGGGCTCGGTCTCGCCGGTCAGGCGGTAGCCGCGGCGTTCGTACCAGGCGATCAGAGTGTCGCGCACCGACACGACGGTCATCGTCATGCGCTTGGCGCCGCGCTCTTTCGCGTAGGCCTCGGCGGCCTCCAGCATGGTGCGGCCGATGCCGCCGGCCTGGCGCAGGGGCGAGACGGTGACCATGCCGACGTACCAGGCGTCGTCCTCGCCAGGTTGGAGCCAGACGCAGGCGTGCGCCTTGTCACGTTCCCCGTCGCGCAGGGTCAGCAGGGTGGAGCCCGGACTGGCGGCCAGGTCGGCCCGTAGGCTGTCCTCGTCGGTGCGCTGGCCGCCCAGCAGGTAGCTCTCGCTGGTCCAGCCCTTCTCGGCCAGTTCGCCGCGATAGGCCGAGTTCACCAGCAGGGCCAGGTCGGCCAGTTCGTGATCCTGGTATGGGCGAAGCAGCGACATGGAAGGCTCCCCGACGGTCAAGGTCGGAAGCTAGGAACGCCGCTCGGTCGCAACAAGCCGATTCCCGGGGTCAAGCCGAACAATCAGCGCCCTCGCACCTTGTTCCAGGCCCCGCCGGTCACGCGGCGGACCATGCCCGCCTCGCGCTTGATCATCTCCCAGGGATGGAAGGCCAGCCCCACCGTGTCGGCCATGGCCGCGCCGCGCGCGCCCATCGGGCGCTCGGGGCCGGTGGTGGAGTCGACGGCGGTCTGGTGCTCGATCTCGGCGTTCAGCTCGGCCCCGACCAGGATGGCCATGATCGAGAACCACACCCAGACCATGAAGGCGATCACCGCCCCCAGCGTGCCGTAGGTGGCGTCGTAGTGGGCGATGTTGGCCAGGTAGAACGAAAAGCCCAGCGAGCCGAACAGCCAGCCTGCCGAGGCCGCCGCCGCCCCGATCCACACCCAGCGCCAGCGAGCCTGGGCCCGGCTGGGGGTGAAGCGGTACAGCACGGCGAAGGCGAAGGCCGTCATAGCCAGCACCAGCAGCCAGCGGATCGGGGCGATGATCTCGTCCAACGCCGAGAGGCGTGCAGCCTTCAGGAACAGCGGCGTCGCGATCAGCACGCTCGAGGCGACCGCCGCGTACAGCAGGGCGCAGAAGGTGAAGAGGTAGCTGAGCAGGGTGCGCGGCACGAGGTGACGCTTCTCGTCCTCGTCATAGGCGATGTTCAGCCCGTCGAAGAGCGCCCGCATGCTGGCGTTGGCGCTCCAGATCGACAGCAGCAGCGAGAAGCCGAAGGCCACGCCCAGCTTGGCCTGGCCCTGGCTGGCCAGTCGCAGCATCTGCTCGCCGACGATCTGGACCACGCTGGGCGGGAAGACGCCGCGCATCTCGCGCAGCTGCGCCTCGACCGTGCGCACGTCGGCGAACAGGCCATACAGCGACACGAAGGCGCCGATGGCCGGGAACAGGGCCAGCAGGGTGTAGAAGGTCACGCCTCCTGCTACGGCGGGCAGGCGATCGACGGTGATCTCGCGCCAGGTGCGCCACAGGATGTCGCGCCAGCCCAAGAGCGGGATGTGGCCGGGATGACGGGCGGCGCGGCCGCGCTTGGGCTCGGCCTGGTCGAAGTCGGCCGGCGGCATGGCGCGGTCTTCCGACAGGCCGGGCGGCGCTTCGATGTGTTCTTCGCCAGGGTTCTTTGGGGGCTTCTTCGGAAAGGCGAACGGGGCGACAGCCAGCAGCACGATCCAGGGCGCCAGGTGGTACGGACGCGACTTCAGGTACTTGAGGATCGGACGCTTTGCTGCGTCGGCCATGAAACGCCCTCCAGGCCTGCAAAACCCGGACGGCGGCGCTCTGTTCCGCGCAAGCCTTGCCAGGACCTGAGTCGTCCACAATCTTCCGCGCCATGGACGCCCGCATCGCCTCGATCTACCGCCACCCGGTGAAGGGCTTCACGCCCGAGCGGCTGACCGCCGCGACGCTGGAGGCCGGGGCGTGCTTTCCGTGCGACCGTCTGTACGCGGTCGAGGACGGGCCGAGTGGTTTTGACCCCGCCGCGCCCGGCCACATCTCGAAGATGAAGTTCACGGTGCTGGCCAAGATCCCGGCCGTCGCCAAGGCTCGCACGGCCTATGACGAGGCCTCCGGCGTCTTCTCCGCCCGCGCGGAAGGCCGCCCCGACTTCGCCGGCGACCTGCGCACGGATGCGGGACGGGAGGGGCTGGAGGGCTGGCTGGCCGACCTGCTGGACGGCGAGATCACCGGGCCGCTGAAGGTGATCGAAGGCCCGGGCGCGCACCGCTTCATGGACAGCAAGTCCGGCTACGTCTCGATCGTCAACCTGGCCAGCGTACGCGATCTTGGGCAGCGCCTGGGCATGGACCTGGATCCGCTGCGCTTCCGCGCCAACCTCTATGTCGAAGGCTGGCCGGCCTGGGTCGAAAACGCCTGGACCGGCAAGACCCTGACCGTCGGCGGCGCGACCGCAGCGGTCCTCAAACCCATCGTCCGCTGCGCGGCGACTCACGTCGATCCCACGACGGCCGAACGGGATGTCGAGCTGGTGAAGGCCCTGTTCGACAACTACGAGCACATGTTCTGCGGGATCTATGTGAACGTGACGCAGGGCGGGGCGGTGGCCGAGGGGGATTTGCTCTCGGTCGGTTGACCGTCAGCCCAGGCGGGATTTCGCGTCCATGCTTTGATGCAGAATGCGGACGATCTCCACGCCCTCATCAACGCGGTAGAAAATGACATGCGATCCGATGGCGCGACGGCGGTAGCCTTCGCCTATCGTTTCGTCAGTCCAGCCGACGTCAGGACGCTCGGCGATCATTTCGACTGTGGACTGGATGCTTCTGAGATAGGCCTCGGCGCGGACGTTGCCCCATTGGCCGCGCGAGTAGCTCCAGATCTCGATGAGATCGAGCCTGGCGAGAGACGAGAGGCGGTAAGCCTTCATTCCTCGTGGAATCCATGCGGCTGGGGTTCCCGCAGCCTTTCCTCAATGAATGCGTCGAAGTCGAAGTCTTCGATGAAGCCGCTCTCTTCACCCGCCTTTAGGGCTGCTCGCAAGGCGACAAGCTTGGTTTCGTTGTCCTCCAGCAGCCGAAGCCCCGCCCGGATGACCTCGCTGGCCGAGCCGTAGCGACCCTCGGCAACTTGGGTGTCGATGAATTCCTGGAAGTGATCGCCCAGGCTCACGGAAGTGTTCTTGCTGGCCATGTCGTCATGATACCAAAATCTGGTACCCCATTCAATCTCGCCTCCGCCAATCCAACACGCTAAACCCCGCCCATGACCCTGACCCTCGTCAAAGCCTGGACCGCCGCCAAGGATCGTCTGAAGGACGCCGGCATCGATCAGCCGTCGATCGACGCGCGCCTGATGCTGGAGGTGGCCGCCAATGTCAGCCGCACCGAAATCGTCACCGATCCTTATCGCGAGCTGACGGCCGAGCAGGAGGCGACCCTCGAGGACTACCTGAGCCGCCGCGCGCGCCGTGAGCCGGTCAGCCACATCATCGGCCGCAAGGGCTTCTGGAAGATCCTGCTGCAGGTGAACAAGAACGTCCTGACGCCGCGTCCCGAGACCGAGGTCATCGTCGACGAGGTGCTGAAGGCCTTCCCCGAGCAGATGGGGTTCTCGATGCTGGACCTGGGCGTCGGCTCGGGCACCATCCTGCTGGCGGTGCTGGCCGAGCGTCCGGCCGCCAAGGGCTTGGGTATCGACGCCTCGGCCGAGGCGCTGGCCGTGGCGCGCGACAACGCCGCTAGCCTGGACCTCAACACCCGCGCGGCCTTCATGCACGGCGACTGGACGGCGGGCCTGGGCGACGCCAGCTTCGACCTGGTGGTCTCCAACCCGCCCTACATCCCGACGGCCGTCATCGACACGCTGGAGCCGGAGGTTCGCGACCACGAGCCGCGCCTGGCTTTGGACGGCGGGACCGACGGCCTGGACGCCTATCGCTTGCTGGCGCCGGAGATCCTGCGGGTGCTGAAACCGGCCGGGATGTTCGCCGTCGAGATCGGCTTCGACCAGTCCGAAGCCGTCGAAGCGCTGTTCCGTGAGGCGGGCGCGCAGCAGGTCAAGACCATCAAAGACCTGTCGACGCACGACCGTGTTGTCACGGGGGTGAAAAACCCCTTGGAAACCGGGGCGTGAACCGTTAGACGAGTCATGTCCCCTTCCAGATCGCCAGGTGACGGGAAAAGCAGACGTCTACAACGTCTGTGAGGCTCCCCTGGCAGGCGCGCCCGGTTCGCCGGTCGCCGCGCCCAAAGACAGGGCGGGGGCTCTACGGAAACCAGTGTCTCTGAAACTCAACAGGGTTCGACCCGCTCAGAGACCAGCAAGGCCGGACGCGCCAGCGCAAGACTGACCTCCGGACAGGTTCAGAGAGACCATGAGAGATTTCAAAGGCATGAAGCGCCAGCGCGGCCGCAACAATCGCGGTGGCAGCGGCGGCAAGCCTCAACAGCACAACGCCAACCGCGCTTTCGACTCGAACGGGCCCGAAGGGGTCAAGGTTCGCGGCGCGGCCCAGAGCGTCTATGAAAAGTACCAGCAGCTGGCCCGCGACGCGACGTCGTCCGGCGACCGGGTTCTGGCCGAGAACTATCTGCAGCACGCCGAACACTATTTCCGCGTCCTGCGCGCCATCCAGCCGAATCGTCCCGTGTCCGACATCGTCGGCAAGGACGTCTACGCGGCGTACGAGATCGACTTCGAGGCCGAGCCGCCCGAAGAGCCGGAAGTCGCCGAGACCCCCGCCCAGCCGGAAGGCCAGGGCGAAGGCGGCGAGAACGGTGAAGGCGGCGAACAGCGCCGTGACCGCTTCGAAAACCGTGACCGCGATCGCAACCGCGACCGTGACCGCAACTTCGACAACAACCGCGAAGGCCGCGATCGCGACCGGAACCGCGACGATCGTCCGCGCGACAACCAGGGCCAGGGCGAAGGTCGCCGCGACCGTTGGCGTGACCGCGACGACCGCGACCGCAACCGGGATGACCGCCCGCGTGACGACCGGCCGCGCGATGATCGTCCCCGTGACGACCGTCCTCGTGATGACCGCCCCAGGGACGACCGTCCCCGTGACGATCGCCCGCGCGACGACCGTCCTCGCGAAGACCGCTTCCGTGACCGCGACGATCGCCCCCGGGATGATCGTCCGCGTGAAGACCGTCCGGTCGCCGCCGAGGGCGAGCAGCCGCAGGGCGGTGAGGGCGAGGGCCGCGAAGGCCGTCGTCGGGGCCGTGACCGCGATCGCAACCGCGACCGTGACTGGCAGCCGCGCGGCGAGCGTGACCCGCTGGCCGTGATCGAGCCGGAAGCCTCGCCGCTGCCGACCTCGAAGGCCTCGGCCAGCGAAAGCTCGCCCGTGCTGCGCGGCCAGGACGGCGCCATCAGCGAGGCTCCGGCCTTCCTCGGCCGCAAGTCGACCCGCGCGCCGAAGGCCGAAGCCCCGGCCGCTGAAGCCCCTGTGGAGGCTCCCGCCGCCGACGGTGGTGAAGAGGTGAAGAAGCCCCGTCGTCGCCGCGCGCCGCGCAGCTTCGAAGCGGGCGAGGGCGCTCCGGCCGGTTCGGAATCCGAAGACGCCTGATCCGCTAGCGATCGGTAGAAAGTCAAAGGGAGCCGCACCAGCGGCTCCCTTTTTCTTTGTCCTTAGAACCGCGCGCGAACGCCCACGGTGTAGTAGCGGCCCATGATGTCCTGGCCTGCGGGGACCGGGAAGGTCAGGCCGATCGAGCCGGCCAGCGGCACGATCTCGGGCTTGGCGTTGCCCACGTTCTGCACCGTGACATAGGCGGTGGTGTTGCCGCCGAACTTGTACTCGACATTGACGTCGGCGCTGTTGAAGGCGCGCACGTCCGGATCGACCCAGTACTGCTTCTCGGCCGGCGTGCGCGGAATGTTGGTGATCTTGCTGAAGCCGCTCAGCCAGCGGTCCTGCACGCCGATCGCCAGGTCGCCCCGCTCGTAGCGCAGGAAGGTGGTCACCCGGGTCTTGGGCGCCGAGACCTTGCTGAACTGGGCGTTGGGGAAGGCTTGCGAGATGTTGGTCGGCTGGTGGTTGGCGAACAGACGCGCCGACCACGACCCGCCCAGGGCCTCGAACCGGTAGTTGGCCTCGAAGTCGAAGCCCTTGATCTCGGTATAGGCGGTGTTGAGGCTCTGGTTATAGACCTTGGTCGGGAAGTTGGCCGGGGTCGTGTTGCTGAACGGCAGCGGACGCTCGAACAGCGCGCAGTAGGGCGAGCTGCCGCCGGAGGCCTCGCACAGCTGCTGGATGCTGGTGTTGCTGGCCGCGATCGAGCCGATCGCGTTGTCCATGCTGATCTTGTACCAGTCCACCGAGGCGTTGAAGCCGGGCAGGAAGCTGGGCGTGAACACCGCGCCGACCGTGTAGGTGCGGGCCACTTCCGGCACCAGGTTGGCGTTGCCCTGGGTCGAGATGAACACCGTGCTGCTGGTCGAGGTATGCAGGTCGACGAAGCCGCTGACCGAGGCCTGGATCGGCTGGAACAGGTCGTTCAAGGTCGGCGCGCGGATGTCGCGCGACGTGGTCGCCCGGAACCGCAGGCTGTTGTTGACGCGATAGTCCAGGCCGACCTTCCAGGTCTGGACGCTGCCCGAGGTGCTGTAGTCGGTGTAGCGACCGGCCAGGTTCGCATCCAGGCTGCTGACGAACGGCAGGTCCTTGAGCAGCGGAATGGCCAGCTCGCCGGCGACTTCCCAGACGTTGTTCTTGGCCGTGACATTGGCCGAGACCGGCTGGGCCCACAGCGGCAGGGCGGCGTTACAGATGCGCAGGCCGGTGCAGTCGACCGTGGCGGTCGGGCTGGCGTCGCTCCACACCGTGTACTTGTTCCAGCGCGCTTCGGCCGAGACGGCGAAGTTGATCGGGCCGGCCCAGTTGTCGAAGGCGGTGCCGGTGAAGCTGCCGCCCACATTGTCCATCGTGTTGATGACGTTCTGGTGGGTGTTGTCGGTGAACCAGTCGAAGGCGTCCTGGGTGATCGCCGTCGGACCGAAGGCGTTCAGCGGCACGCAGCCCTTGTAGGCGGCGGCCGTGGCGGCCTGGGTGGCGGCGTAGCACTGCACCGTCCCGCCGACGGTCACCGCGTCCAGGGCGGCGAACTGCTTCTGGTAGTTGGAGTTGTTGCGGCTCTCGACCATCAGGTCGTTGCGACCGTGGGTGAAGAACAGGTCCCAGCGATAGTCGCCCACCGTGCCCGACAGGCCGGTGTTGAAGTTCGTATATTCGTTGACGTTGCGCGTGCCAGTCAGGCCCTTGGGGCCCGTGCTGATGATGTAGGTCCCCATCTGGAAGGTGTTGGTCGCGTCCGAGGCGCCGTTGTCGCCCAGGGCCGCGCGCGTGGCCGCGTTCAGGAAGGGGTTGTTCTTGTAGAAGGTGCTGGCCTGGCCGTTGCCGGGGGTCAGCTTGACCGGGAAGTGCCAGCCGCCGGAATAGGCGTTGGCGTACGAGGCCTGGGCGTAGAACTGGACGTTGTCGGTCAGGTCGAAGTCGAAACGACCGAACAGCTCGTCCTGGCGCATGGCCACCAGGGCGGTGGTGTAGCGGGCATAGGCGCCGTCGCCGCCGACGTTCTGGTTGCCGGTGCCGGTGGTCTGGCCGGGCAGGAACGGACCCAGCACCCCGTTGCTGATGAACTGCTGGTTCAGGGCCGAGCAGGAATTGGTGCAGGCGGTGATCTTGCCGCCGAACGCGCTGTCGCCCCGGCGGACATTGGCCGAGGTGGTGAAGGGCGCCGCCGCCGTGCCGCTGCCGGTCAGGGTGTAGACGCCCCGGCCGTAGGCGCGGTCGAAGTTGTCGACGTCATCGGTCTCGCGACGCTGGTACGAGCCGATCACGTGGCCGCGACCGCCCAGGACCTTGGCCCCGCCGGCGATGCCGAACTTGTAGCTCTGGCCGTCGCCGTAGGTGGAGATCCCGGCGTTGGCCTCGATCTTCAGGCCGGTGAACTTCTTGTCGAGGATGAAGTTGACCACCCCCGTCACGGCGTCCGAGCCATAGACGGCCGAGGCGCCGCCGGTGACGACGTCGACGCGGCTGATCAGCATCTGGGGCACCGAGTCGACATCGACCGTGCCGTTGGCGTTGGACGGCGTCTGGCGATGGCCGTCGATCAGCACCAGCGTGCGCTGGGCGCCGAAGCCGCGCAGGGCCAGCACGTTCTGGGCCTGGTTGCCGGCGCCGTCGCCCGAGCGGGTCGGGATCGACGAGCCCTGGAAGACCGGCAGCTTGTTCAGACCGTCCGGCAGGGCGCTGGGCGTGGTCTGGGTCAGCTGTTCGGTCGAGACGGCCGTCACCGGCGTCGGCGCATTGGTGGCGATCGCGGTGATCCGCGAGCCGGTCACGGTGACGGCTTCGACGACCTGAGACTCGTCTGCCGCCGTCTTGTCTTGGGCCATGGCGTAGCCGCCGCTCAACAGCACGGCTGTCGAGACGCTGACCAGCAGACCCGCGCGACGCACGAGCCCGTTGTTATATCGAGACATTGGTATTCCACCCCTTTTTGCATGAGCAAGTTTTCCCCTCCTGCTCATCGAGGTGACCGGTTACCCGGCATTACGCTTTGTTATTTTGATGTTTTTGAGAGCGTCGAACGGACCTGCGCTGTCCGAGAAAAGACCTTTCGTTTCCCCGGAGCGCGCCGCCGTTACGGTCGCCTCCTGCCGCGACGTACACGAATGACTGTCGCGCGATTGGCATGACCATGTTTTTTGACTTTGTCAAACTGGCCTGACCAAAAATGTCAGATTGGACTGACGATTTGGGTCGTTCGCTCGCCCCCACGAACACCCGCAGGGCGACCTTGAGGATCGCCCTGTCTCAGGTGTCCAGTGACGATGGCTGGCTTAGAACGCCGTGCCCAGGTGGGTCGCGCCGAAGAGGCCGTAATCTGTCTGCGACATGTTGACGACCCCGATGACGGCGACGCCGGCGTCATCGGTCAAATCTTGCCCACTAAAGGAATTGAAGCCGCCGCGGCTGATGTTCACGACGCCGATAATCATCTGACTGTGGGTCGTGTCATAGACCGAGATCAGATAGTTGGCGTCGCTCGCCAATAGATTGAGCACTGACCCGCCGAGCGCGGCGCTGAACGTGCCCTTCACGTCCGTGGTGAACGCAACGGCTTCCGTCAGCTTGAAGAAGGTGACGCCGGAGATTCTATCCCTGGGCGGGCCATTCTGCTCGATCTCCTGGACCACCATCGGATCGTTGGGATCGAGGCCACCGGCGCTATTCATCTTGGACAGACCGGTCACGGTGAAAGGCCCGCCGTTATCGGCCGTCAGGCTGAAGTCGGCGTCGTTGGCGCTGAAGGCCAGCTTGTCGTTGGCGAGTGAGAAGTCGGTGATGGTGGCGAAAGCGGTCAGGTCGGTCGCGCCGCCCGTGCCCGCCGGGTTGTTGCCGACGAAGCGGATAATGTCGTTGCCGGCTCCCGTCGCGATCGCGTCGGCGCCCGACACGGCGTTGACGCCCTGAGCGCCCAGCTGGATCACGTCATTGCCCGAGCCGCCGGTGATGGTGTTGGCCACCACGCCGGTGATGATGTCCAGGGCGCCGGTCAGGTTGTGGGCGTTGATGGTCGTCGCATATTGCGCGGTGTGGTCGCCGCCGCCGGCGGCGAACCGCAGGGTCAGGCCGGCCGCGCCGCGGATGTTGATCGTCGACAGGCTGGTCTGGTCGGCGTCGGTGGCCAGGGTGATCGCGTTGGTCCCGGACCCGTTCGAGACGATATTCAGCGTCTCGAACTCGTTGGGGCGGGAGATGTCGGCGGTAATGGTGACGCCGGCGGCCGAGGTCACGTCCTCCAGCTTCAGAGTGATCGCGTCGGCATTGCCGCCCAGCCCCGTGTTCGGCGTGACGAAGGTGGTGTCGGAGGTGGTGTTGTTGATCGACAGCGTGCTGGTCGGCGCGGCGTTGTCGAAGGTCAGGGCCTGGGTGGAGCCGTTGTTGTTGACCTCGGTGAAGGCGATCCCGCCCACGTCGATGTTCAGGGCCTGGGTCTGGGCCTTGATGCGCAGGACTTCGATACTGGTGATCTTGCCGGGGTCCAGGGCGAACGACGCCGCATCGCTGGTCAGCAGCAGCGTGTCCGTGCCGCCGGCCCCGTTCAGCACGTCGGTGGCGTTCAGCGTCGCGCCGGCGCCGATCTGGCCGGTGAAGGTGTCGGCAAGATCGGCGCCGGTGAAGATGTCGCGGCCTGTGGTCAGGGTGAAGGCGCGGCTGACGGATTGCTCGGGCGGGGTGACGACCGGTGGTGGGAAGTTGAAGCCCGGCGACACCGCCTGGCCGCTCCCGCCGGTCAGGTTGGCCGGGCTAGCATAGGTCCGCGTGATGTCGGTGTTGTAGACGGCCGTGCCGGTGGCCACCGCGACCATGAAGTTGTTGGCGGCCGAGGCGTAGAGGCCTACGTCGGCCTTGATCGCTTCGCCCAGCAGATAGCCCGCGGTCGCGGCCTTCAGGGCGATGTCGATTTGGGCGGCCGTCATGTTGGAATTGATCATGCCGGCGCCGGTCGCCGTGGCCAGCAGGGCGTCCTTGCGAGAGATGATGTCGGCGATGGCCTGGGCGGGATTGATGCCCGCCGCCGCCGCATAGTTGGAACCGATGATCGTCTGGTAGATCGAGGCCACATAGTCGGCGAAGCTCAGCGCGCCGTACTTGTTGGCGAAGACGCTGGCGCCTTCGCCCCACACGCCGAGGTTGGCGGCGAAGTTGATGTAGCGGTTCTCGAGGCTGAACTGGCGATAGTACGCGTCGTTCAGGTCGTTCGTGTTGCTCGACGAATTGACCAGGAAGTCGAGGCCGGCCGCCGTCGGGCTCTTGCCCGTGAAGAACTGGTAGCTGAGCACCGCCAGGGCCGTGGTGCTGTCGGCGCTGTTGACGATGTAGCTCATCGCCGCCGCATCGGTGGGCCGCTGCTCGGACAGCTGCACGAAATACTGAAGCCGGGCCTGGGTCGCGGCGTCCGGCGCTTTCCCGTCGTGAACGGCTGTATACGCTTTGATCAGCTGATCCAGAGTCATCTTGGTTCCCCCCACGGAAATCTGCGCACCGGCGCGCACGCACTCGCCTATTACTGAATCCCACTAGCGTTACAATCATTCGCGACCGCCGCGGTTGTGCAAGTTCGAATTTCGTTAGGCAAGTTGCGAATGGAGCCGGGACTTGCCGCCGCCGACTCCTGACATCCATATCGTGGAGCGATTGCCCCATTTGTGGGACTCGCTAAGGTCCCCGCCAATGATCGGGGAGTTTCCATGAAGCGTACGATGCTGGCGCTGGCGGGCGCCTTGCTGCTGGCGACCAGTGGCCACGCGGCGGAACGGCTTTCGCCCTGGGTCAGCGCCTGGTCGACCGGGCTGGTGTCGTCCGAGACCGAGAAACCCCCGACCTGGCCGGAAGGGCCGTTCGTGGTCCGGGAGGTGGTGCGCCTGACCGCCGGCGGGCCGCGCGTGCGGTTGCGGCTCTCCAACGCCTTCGGGACCGCGCCGCTGCGCATCGACGCCGTCCATGTGGCGCTGTCGGCGGCGCCGGCCAGCGCCGCCATCGTCGCCGGCAGCGACCGCAAGGTGACCTTCGATGGGCGCGAGGCCGTGGTCATTCCGGCCGGCGCGGTGTGGCTGTCCGATCCCGTCGCCTTGCCCGTGAAGGCGCTGGACCGCCTGGCCGTCAGCCTCGCTATGCCGACCGCGCCGAGCGTGGCGACCCAGCACCGCTCGGGCCGCACCACGACCTATCTTGCCACCGGCGCGACGCCGGACGCCGCCGACCTGCCGGGCGCGGTCACCAACCTGCAATGGCTGCAACTGGCCGGGGTCGAGGTCGACAACGCCAAGGTCGCGGCGGTGGCGACCTTCGGCGACTCGATCACCGACGGCAGCGGCGCGGGCGTGAACCGCTACGAGCGCTGGCCCGACGTGCTGGCCGAGCGGCTGCAGGCCGACCCCAAGACCCGGAACCTGGCGGTGATCAACGCCGGCATCGGCGCCAACCGGCTGCTCAAGGACGGGACCAGCGTCAGCGGCCTGGCGCGGCTGGATCGCGACGTGTTCTCGCATCCGGGCGTGAAGACCCTGATCGTGCTGATCGGCGTCAACGACATCGGCATGCTCTCGCGCGAAGGCCCGGTGACGCCGGAAGGCCGCCAGGCGGTGGTCGAGGGGCTGAAGGCCGGCTATCGCCAGCTGATCGACCGCGCCCACGGCCAGGGGATCCGCGTCGTCGGCGCGACCATCCTGCCGTTCGGCGGGACCAAGACCTACCGCTCCGACGCGGACGCGGACGCCGACGCCGATCGCCAGGCGGTGAACCAGTGGATCCGCACCTCGGGCGCGTTCGACGCCGTGGTCGACCTGGACGCCGTCACGCGCGATCCGGCCAACCCCGCGCGCCTGAAGGCCGAGTACGACAGCGGCGACCTGCTGCATCCCTCGCCGGCCGGCTACCGCGCCATGGCGGCGGCCATCCCGCTGGCGGTGCTCAAGTGAGCGGCCTGCTGCTGGCCTTGGCGTTGATGGCGCAAAAGCCCGATGTCTATCTGCTGACGGGCCAGTCCAACATGTCGGGCCGGGGGCTGGTCGAGGAGCTGACGGCGGCCGAGCGTGTCGCCGACCCAGCCATCACGCTCTACGGCAACGAGGAGACGATCCGGCCCGCCGTCGAGCCGCTGGACACCGCCGTCGGCCAGGTCGACGCGATCTCGACCGACACGATCGCCGCCGTCGGGCCGGGCCTGTTCTTCGCCCGGACCCTGCACGGCCTGAACGGCTGGCCGATCCTGCTGGTCCCCTGCGCCAAGGGGGGCTCGTCCATGGCGCAGTGGACGCCGGGGGAGGGGAGGGACACCCTCTACGGCTCGTGCCTGGCCCGCGCTCGCGCCGTGGGCAAGGTGCGGGGGATTCTCTGGTACCAGGGCGAAACCGACGCCGGCCGCCCCGACTCCGCCGCCGGCTGGCGCGAGAGCTTCGAGGCCCTGGTCGCCCGGTTCCGAGCCGACCTCGGCGGCAAGAACCTGCCGCTGGTCCTGGTCCAACTGGCCGACCCACCATCGCCGGAGGTGTCCGCGCCCAAGACCTATCCGTCGTGGTCGGCGATCCAGGCGGTCCAGGCCGGGCCGATGCCCAAGTGCGTGGCCATGGTCCCGGCCGGCGGCCTGCCGCTGAAGGCCGACACCCTGCACCTGACCACGGCCGGGCAGCGGGTGCTGGGCGGGAGGTTGGCGGTGGCGATGGACGGATTGCTGAAGCAGGGCTGCCGTTAGCCGAACTCCCGCCGCACCCCCGCGTTACCCCTGACTGCAAAGCTCAGGAGCCGCCATGCGTTTGCCCGCCGTCTTCGCCCTGTCCCTCCTCGCCGCCGGCACGGCCCACGCCGCCTCCGGCGACTGGCGCGCCGATGCCAAGGGATCGGATGTCCGCCGGCTGGAGCAGCTGGACGAGGCCTGGGACGCGGCGCTGTCGCAGGCCCGCGCCGACGGTCACGGGCGCGAACTGCGCAGCCTGGGCGCGCTGGTCGACCCCCGCGTCTCCCTGGCTCGCCCGCAGCCGACGCCGGGCAATTACCGCTGCCGCACCATCAAGCTGGGCTCGCCCAGCAGCGGGCCGTCCTATGTGGCCTATGGCTGGTTCCGCTGCCGGGTCGCGCTGACGCCGGGCGGCGACCTGATCCTGGAGAAGACCACCGGCAGCCAACGCCAGGCCGGCAATCTCTATCCCGAGACCAACCGGCGCCTGGTGTTCCTGGGCGCGGTGGCCTGGGGCACGGGGGAGGGCCGCGCCCGCTATGGCCGCGATCCCGAGCGCGACCAAGTCGGGGTGCTGGAGCGCATCGGCGCGGGCCAGTACCGCCTGGCCCTGCCGTGGCCCAAGCAGGAGTCGAAGCTGGATCTCCTCGAGCTGCGCCGTTAGGCCGGCATGGCCTGGCCGGCCGCCACCGCGTCGCGGATGGCCCGCCAGGTGGCGAAGCTCATGCAGGCCAGGTATTCGCCCTGCATCTCGGGGGTGAGGATCTCCATCATCTGGCGACCCTCGATCCAGACCTCGACCACGCCGAACATGCCGCCGCGCTTGCGGTACTTGGCCGGCCAGCCCTCGCGGGCGCAGATCGCCATGACCGCGTCCAGGTCCAGCGCCGTGGCGATCGCGCCGTGGCTGGCGCTGTAGACGACCTGGCCGGTGGCTTGTCCGTAAGCGTCCGCGTCGCCGTCGGCTTCGCGCAGCACGACATCGGCCGGATAGACCTCCAGCGCCGTGCCGCGATCGTCACCGGCCACGGCGATCCAGCCGTTGTCGGACACCGGCGGGAACGGAAACGCCTCGCCGCCCCACAGTTCGGCGAAGACCTCGGCCACGTGTTGCGGGTCCCGCGCCGCGATCGACATGTGAAATAGCATCGTTATCCCCTTCGTTTGAGGTAGCGCTGAATGCTATGTGGCACAAAAAGTGTCAATCAGAATTTGACACAAAATGTGCCGCGCTCTAAATCCGTCCGCCATGGATGGTGAGATTCCCCCCCCCGAAGGCAAAGCGGCCGGCGCCCGCGAAACCCAGAAGCTGGAGATGCGTACGCGCATCGCCGACGCCCTGATCGACCTGCTGGCCGAGGGGCGGATGGACATCAATCACGACCTGATCGCCGAGCGCACCGGCGTGGCGCGGCGGACGGTCTATCGTTACTTCCCCGACCGCGAGGCGCTGATGGCGGCGGCGCATGCGCGGGTGCAGGAGCTGGCCGGGCCGCGCGTCACCTATCCGTCCAGCGAGGCCGACCTGACGGGCGACCTGCACGACATCTATACCGGCTTCGACAGCATCGCCCCGATCGCCACCCTGGTGCGATCCACGCCCCAGGGCCGGGTCATGCGGCTGTCGACCAATGACGAGCGCCTGGCCCGCTACAGCGCCGCGACCGCCGATCTGGTCAAGGACTTGCCGGCGCAGGACCAGGTGCTGGCCACCGCCATGCTGCAGGTGCTGCACACCACGCCCTGGCTGGAGATGCGCGACCACTGGAACCTGACCGGCGAGCAGATGGCCAAGGCCACGGGCTGGGCCATGCGCACCCTGATCGCCGACCTGCGGGCCCGGGGCGGCCGGCCGCTGGACGAGGACTAGGTCCTGGAAGCTTCGCCGGTTGCGTCCGGCAAGCCGGCCAGGGATAAGGCTTGTGTCGTGTTGGAAACACAGTCGAGCTTCATGGCAACCTTGCGCCGCCCAAACCTCGCCCGTCTGGCCCTGCCGCTCTTGATAGTCGCCGCCACCCTGCTGGGCGGCTGCGCCTACAATGCCGACCTCGGCCGCGACCAGCTGCTGATCGTCAATGACGACAGCCTGGTCGGCGAGGGCGAGAAGGCCTGGGCCGATACGCTGCGCACCAGCTACATCTCCAAGGAGCCGCGCAAGAACGCCCGCGTCCAGGCCGTGGGCCAGCGGGTCATCAATGCGGCGGGTCTGGGCGCCCGGCCGTGGGACTATGCGGTGTTCCTGGACGAAGCGCCGAACGCCTTCGTGCTGCCCGGCGGCCATGTCGGGGTGACCGTGGGCCTCCTGGCCATTGTCGAGAACGACGACCAGCTGGCCGCCGTGATCGGTCACGAAGCCGGCCACGTCGTCGCCCGCCACGCGGCCGAGCGCGTCTCGCAGGAGCGGACCTCGAAGATCCTGCTGGGCATCGCCGGCGCGGCCGCCGGCGGCACCGATTTTGGCAAGCTGCTCAAGGACCACGGCGACGACGCGGCCAAGTTCGGCGTGCTGCTGCCGTTCTCGCGCAAGCAGGAGCTGGAGGCCGACAAGCTGGGCGTCGACTTCATGCAGCGGGCCGGCTACCGCCCGCGCGAGGCCGTGGCGCTGTGGCGCAACATGCAGGCCCATGACGCTCAGGCTGGCCAGTCTGGCGGCGGCGATCTGGGCTCGACCCACCCGTCGGACGCGGTGCGAATTTCCGAGCTCGAACGTTATCTGGCTAGCCGGGGCTGGTGAGCCTTGTGTGGCTAGGGAGCCACACCTAAATGCCCCATCGGGACGGGCCGTGCTCAGAAGAGGCGGCCGGTCCAGATCCGCCTAGGAAGGGGACACCTTAGACACATGAATATCGATCTCTATTCGGACCGCGCCAAGCAGGCCGTCCAGTCGGCGCAGAGCCTGGCCCTGGCCCGTGGCCACCAGCAGTTCGCGCCCGAACACATCCTGAAAGTCCTGCTCGAGGAGAAGGACGGCCTGGGCCGCGCCCTGATCCAGAGCGCCGGCGGCCGCCCCGACCAGCTGGACGGCGGCGTCGAGACCCTGCTGGCCAAGACCCCGCGCGTCGACGGCGCCGGCGGCCAGCTCTACATGAAGCCCGACACGGCCCGCGTCTTCGCCGAGGCCGAGAAAAGCGCCAAGGCGGCCGGCGACGCGTTCGTCACCACCGAGCGCCTGCTGATCGCCATCGCCAAGGAAGGCGCGGACGCGGCCAAGCTCTTCAAGGAAGCCGGCGTCAGCGCCCAGGCCCTGGAGACCGCCGCCAACGCCATCCGCAAGGGCCGCACCGCCGACAGCGCCAACGCCGAGGAAGGCTATGAGGCGCTCAAGCGCTACGCCCGCGACCTGACGGCGGCCGCTCGTGACGGCAAGCTCGACCCGGTGATCGGCCGCGACGAAGAAATCCGCCGCACCATCCAGGTCCTGTCGCGCCGCACCAAGAACAACCCCGTCCTGATCGGCGAACCCGGCGTTGGCAAGACCGCCATCGTCGAGGGCCTGGCCCTGCGCATCATCAATGGCGACGTGCCCGAAAGCCTGAAGGACAAGAGGCTGCTGTCGCTGGACATGGGCAGCCTGATCGCTGGTGCGAAATATCGCGGCGAGTTCGAGGAGCGCCTGAAGGCGGTTCTGGCGGAGACCACGGCCGCCGAGGGCTCGATCATCCTGTTCATCGACGAGATGCACACCCTGGTCGGCGCCGGCAAGGGCGACGGGGCGATGGACGCCTCCAACCTCTTGAAGCCCGCCCTGGCGCGCGGCGAGCTGCACTGCGTCGGCGCCACCACGCTGGACGAGTACCGCAAGCACGTCGAGAAGGACGCGGCCCTGGCCCGTCGCTTCCAGCCGGTCTTTGTCGGCGAGCCCACGGTCGAGGACACCATCTCGATCCTGCGCGGCCTGAAGGAGAAGTACGAGGTCCACCACGGGGTGCGCATCTCGGACTCGGCCCTGGTCGCCGCCGCTACGCTCAGCAACCGCTACATCGCCGACCGTTTCCTGCCGGACAAGGCGATCGACCTGATGGACGAAGCCTCCAGCCGCGTGCGCATGGCGATCGACAGCAAGCCCGAGGAGCTGGACGAGATCGACCGCCGCCTGGTGCAGCTGAAGATCGAGCGCGAGGCCCTCAGCAAGGAAACCGACGCCGCCTCCAAGCACCGCCTGGAGAACCTGGAAGTCGAGGTCGACGATCTGCAGTTCCGCAGCGACGAGATGACTGCCCGCTGGAAGGCCGAGAAGGACAAGGTCGGCGGCGCCGCGCAAGCCCGTGAAGCCCTGGACCGCCTGCGCGCCGACCTCGCCAACGCCCAGCGCGCCGGCGACTTCGCCCGCGCCGGCCAGATCCAGTACGGCGAGATCCCGGCCCTGGAGCGCCGCCTGGCCGAGGCCGAGCAGGGCGACACCCAGGCCCTGACGCCGGAAGTCGTCGACGCCGAGCAGATCGCCGCCGTGGTCAGCCGCTGGACCGGGGTGCCGGTCGAGAAGATGCTGGAAGGCGAGCGCGAGAAGCTGCTCAAGATGGAGGACGAACTGCGCGGTCGCGTGGTCGGCCAGGACGAGGCGCTGACCGCCGTGTCCGACGCCGTCCGCCGCGCGCGGGCCGGCCTGCACGACCCGACCAAACCGATCGGCTCGTTCCTGTTCCTGGGCCCGACGGGCGTGGGCAAGACCGAGCTGACCAAGAGCCTGGCCGAGTTCCTGTTCGCCGACGAGCACGCCATCACCCGGATGGACATGTCCGAATATATGGAAAAGCACTCGGTCAGCCGCCTGATCGGCGCGCCTCCCGGCTATGTCGGTTACGACGAGGGCGGGGCGCTGACGGAAGCCGTGCGCCGGCGTCCGTACCAGGTCGTGCTGTTCGACGAGATCGAGAAGGCCCACCCGGACGTCTTCAACGTGCTGCTGCAGGTGCTGGACGATGGTCGCCTGACCGATGGTCAGGGCCGCACGGTCGACTTCCGCAACACGCTGATCATCATGACCAGCAACCTCGGCGCCGAATTCCTGGCCAACCAGGAAGAGGGTGAAGACGTCGAAGCCGTCCGGCCGATGGTGATGAACATGGTGCGCGGCCACTTCCGCCCCGAGTTCCTCAACCGGATCGACGAGATCATCCTGTTCAAGCGCCTCAGCCGCGCGCACATGGGCGACATCGTCAAGATCCAGCTGCAACGGGTCGAGAAGCTGCTGACCGACCGCCGCATGACGCTGTCGATCAACGCCGAGGCCCTGAACTGGATCGCCGACAAGGGCTACGACCCGGTCTACGGCGCGCGTCCCCTGAAGCGCGTGATCCAGAAGGAACTGATCGACCCGATCGCCAGAAAGCTGCTGGCCGGCGAGATCGAGGACGGCGGGGTGATCGCCGTCGGGGTCGAGGGCGGCCTGCTGTCGTTCGGCAAGGCGACGCTGCAGTAAGGGTAAGAACTCCCTCTCTCTTGGAGAGAGGGAGGGGCCCGCCGCGTAGCGGTGGGAGGGTGAGTGGTTACAAAGGCGGCCGGAGAAACCCGGATCTAGGCCGTCATCCCGCGCTTTATGCGCGGGACCCATTTGTCCGCCGCAAGTGAAGTGCGGGCCTAAACTCTCACGTAGAAGCTGAACGATGGGTCCCGCGCATAAAGCGCGGGATGACGGTGGTGGGTTTGCTTGGACCGGCGAACCCACTCACCCTCCCACCGCCTGCGGCGGCGGGCCCCTCCCTCTCTCCATGAGAGAGGGTGATAGGAGGGCGGCCCTTTTTCTTGGGCGCTTGTCGGGTTATTCCCCCGCATGGCCAAAACCACCAAACTCACCGTCGAGTTCGACATCGATGTCGACGGCCACCCCTATGTCTGGCGCCTGCACCGCCTGCCGCAGTGGAACTACGACCCGTCGGAGCGCCACGGCAAGGTGATCGCCGCGCGCCACAAGGAAGGCCAGCGCGAGGCGCTGATCGAGTTCCCGCCCGGCCCCAAACCCAAGTTCAGCGCGCCGCCGCTCAAGCCCTCGCAGATTCCCGTGCGCATCATCGCCAAGGCCATCACCTCGGCCATCGAAGCCGGTTGGGAGCCGCTGTCGCGCGGCAAGCCGGTGGTGATCTATGTGGACGAGGAAGGGAACTAAGGCCTTCCGTTAAGGCTCCCCCGACGCGGCGAGCGCGGCCGCTCCGGCCGGGGTGATGACCCAGCCGCCGCCGGTCCTCTCGGCCAGGCCCTGCTCGGTCAGCGCGCGCGCGTCGCCGATGTTGATCCAGTCGACCGCCTCGCCCGACTTTTTCCGCGCCAGGTTCTGCAGGGCCGCGCGTTGGCCGGGTGTCAGGGTCATGATTGTCCGCTCGCCAGCGGGTTTGGCGCCTGACCGGGATGGCGACCGCCCAGGCGCTCCATTTCCTGCTGCATGCGCAGGACCTGGCTGCCGAGACTGGTGACGTCGTTCTGCAATTGGGCGTTCCGGCGCTTGAGATAATCGTTCTCGCGGCGCATCGCCTGGGCGTCTTCGTCGGTCATGGGCGCGCGCCCTCGACCGTGGACGGCGGCGTCGTGCGAATGACCGCCCTCAGGAGGGCGGCGCGCTCGGGATCGAGACCCGGCGCCAGCAACTCCTTCTGCGCGCCTTCCCGGATCTCGCCCTTGTGCCGGCCGCCCAGGAAAAAGGCCTCGGCCCGCACCTCCCGGATCGAGACCTGGCGCACGCCGAAGATCGCCAGCACGGCGCTCCACGGGCTCATTGAAACACCGCGCGCGTCGGCGTGCGGACTGGCGTGTTCGAGGGGGAGGACATGACGTCCTTTCAGGCCGACGAGTCCGCATGGCGCGGGGTAATCCGTGGCGCAGGGATGATAGCGCGATCCGAGGGCGATGGCTCCCCAGTCGGCGCAATCATTTCCCTGTCGCATGGTTCTCCGTGCTAAGGTTCCCTTGAGGCGCGCAGTCACGCCATTCGGACCGGTCCGCCAGGCGGAAGGTCCCTAGGTCCCGAAGCCGGGACACCCCTTATCGCGAGAGTCGACCACAACGGATCGGGCTTGGCCCGTGCCGCGCCCATGGCCGACGTCCGCCGCCCTCAAAAGGAACGCCATGTCCAAAGGCAATCGTGAAGTCCGCAAACCCAAGGCGATCAAGCCCAAGGTGATCGCCGCCGCGCCGTCGGCCGCGCTCTCGCAGACCCTGGCGCCGCGCAAGAAGTAGCCGCCGGGCGCAGCGAGAAGACCGAGCGCCGCGGATCGGCGCGCTCGACGAAAGACCGCACGATGAAAACCTATCCCGGAACCCGCCCCTCGGCTCCCAAGGGCCTGAACGATTCCCGGTCGACCGGTGGGCAGCCTTCCAGGCCCAGGCCGATCGACCCGGACGCCCTGCGAGGGACCAAGTCTTGATCAAGCGCCACGCGCCGCCAACCATCGCCTATCTGGTCCTGGTCCACCGCTATCCCGAACAGTTCAAGCGGCTGTTCAAGGCGATCCATGATCCGGCCAACCACTACCTGGTCCATGTCGACAAGAACGCCGGCCCAGGCCTGGAGGACGAGCTGCGGGCATTCCTCGCGGCCTATCCCAACGCCGCCATTCTCGAGGGCCAGCGCGCCCTGTGGGGCGGCTACAGTCTGGTCGACGCCGAGCTGCGAGGTATGGCCAGGCTGCTCGAGATGGACGCCCGGTGGGACTATTTCATCAATCTCAGCGGCCAGGACTTTCCCCTGGCGACGCAGGGCCGCATCCGGGCCTTCCTGGACGCCAATCGGGGGCGTGAGTTCATCCGGGTCTTGGACCAGGCCCAGAGTCGGCCCGAAACCATGGGGCGGATCCTCCAGCACGTGGTCGAGCAGGGCGGCCGCATCATCGACAGCCTGATGACCCGTCTCTTCCTGAAGGACGCCACGCCCTACATCGGCAATCAGTGGAAGATCGTCAGCCGGGCGTTCTGCGAGTTCGTCTGTCACGATCCGTCGGTCGATCGCTACAAGGCCTTCTACCGCAACACCTTCATCGCCGATGAGGGCTTCTTCCAGACCGTGATGATGAACACCGCCGCGCACGGCGAGATCGTCAACGACGACAAGCGGATGATCGACTGGGTGCCCGACGGGGACATCAAGCTGCGCCCCCGCACCTTCACCAAGGCCGACGCGGACCTGCTGACGTCCAGCGGGGACCTCTTCGCGCGCAAGTTCGACGCCGAGGTCGATGCGGAGATCCTCGATATCCTGGAAGCCCATCTGCGGACCCAGGTCGTCGCCAGCGAGCGCGCACCGGCGGTCGCCGATCCGCGCGCGATGTTGGTGGCCTAGTGTGGCCAGCCGCAATCTTGTGATGGCGCTGTGCGCGACGGCGTATGTGGGCGCCGTCGGCTTTTCCATGGTCGATCTCCTGCGCGATCCTCCGTTGAAGAGCTACGTCATCGTTCCGGGCGGCGACTGGACGCGGTGCGTGGAAATCCGCGCCACCAGCGAACGCCTGGCCCGCCAGGCGGTGCTGCGGCGTCCAGCGCCGGCGCGTGGGCCCGAAAACTGCCTTGTCGGGCCTGCCACGACGGCGGTGGACTCGCGCCTGGTCTTCGAGCGTGGCTTCAACGCCGTGCTCGTCGTCACGGCGATCCTGGCGGCGCTCTGGATCGGTTTCGCGACGACGCGTTCCTGGCACCAAGAGGCGGACGCGCCGGCCTAGCCTAGCGCGCCCGCAACCCGTCCATCATCACCCCCAGCAGGCGCCGGGCGCCGACCTCCCAGCCCGGCTTCTCGTACCCCTGGCTGAGGCCGGCCATCATCCGCAGGATGTCCTCGAAGCCGATGTCGCCCCGGATCTCCCCGGCGGCGTGAGCGGTGTCGGTGAGTTTCTGCAGGGCCGGCAGGATGGTCGCGCCGGCGCTGGCGTAGACGCGGGAGCCTTCGCCGGGGTCGGCTTGCAGGGCGGGGGCCACGACGCGCTTGGTGGCCATGTAGTCGATCAGCAGCTCCAGCCAGGCCGCCAGCGCCTCGCCGGCCGGGCGTGTGGCCAGGAGGTCGTCGGCGGCCTGCGTCAGCTGTTCCAACGCCCGCGCATAGACCGCCGCCACCAGGGCCTCGCGGGTGGGGAAGTGGCGGTACAGCGTGCCGATGCCCACGCCGGCGCGGCGGGCGATCTCTTCTAGCGGCGCGTCGGCGCCCGTTTCGGCGAAGGCCGTCTTGGCCGTCGTCAGCAGCAGTTCGCGATTGCGCAGGCTGTCGGCGCGGGGTTTCCGCGTCTTGATCTCAGAATCTTCGGACATCGATCTTGAAAAACGGAGGATACCTCCGAATATGTATCCGGAGCCTTCCTCCACTTATCCTCCGGATTGGCTCTGACAACAAGAGAGCGAGAGAGTCATGAGCAATCCATTCGGCGCCAAATCCACCACCGACGACGTCCTGGCCGGCGTCGATCTCAAGGGCAAGCGCGTGCTGGTCACCGGCGTCTCGGCCGGCCTGGGCGTCGAGACCGCCCGCGCCCTGGCCGCGCACGGCGCCGACGTCGTGGGCGCGGCCCGCGATCTTCAAAAGGCCGAAGGCGCGACCGCCGTCGTGCGCGAGGCGGCCGCGACGAGCGGCGGCTCGCTGTCGCTGATCGAACTGGACCTGGCCAGCCTGGCGAGCGTGCGCGCCGCCGCCGACGCCCTGGTCAAGGACGGCCGAAGCTTCGACCTGGTGATCGCCAATGCCGGCGTCATGGCCACGCCGCTGGGCAAGACCGTCGACGGCTTCGAGACCCAGTTCGGCACTAACCACCTGGGCCACTTCACGTTCATCAACCGCATCGCCAGCCTGCTGAAGGCCGGGTCGCGCGTGGTGTCGCTGGCCTCGTCGGGCCACCGCTTCTCGGACGTCAATCTCGAGGATCCGAACTTCGAGACCACCGAGTACATCCCGTTCGCCGCCTATGGCCGCTCCAAGACCGCCAACATCCTGTTCGCCGTCGAGTTCGACCGTCGCCACAAGGATCGCGGCGTGCGGGCCGTGGCCGTGCATCCGGGCGGCATCCAGACCGAGCTGGCCCGCCACCTGGACCCGTCCTTCATCCAGGGCATGCTGGACCAGCTGAACGCCGAGGCCGAAGCCAAGGGCGAGAAGGCCTTCGAGTGGAAGACCATCCCGCAGGGCGCGGCGACCAGCGTCTGGGCCGGCGTCGTGGCCCCGATCGACGAGGTCGCCGGCCGCTATTGCGAGGACTGTCACCTGGCCCCGCCGGTCGAGGACGCCTCCGAAGTCCGGTACGGCGTGCGGTCGTACGCCCTCGACCCGGCCAACGCCCAGGCCTTGTGGGCGCTGAGCGAGAAGATGGTCGGCGAGACGTTCTAAGTCGGAGGAGCCGAAAGCCTCGTCCTTCGACAAGCTCAGGATGAGGTTTTCTACTGCTGGGGCTCAAAAGTAGTCCTCACCCTGAGCTTGTCGAAGGGCGAGGACGGACCCGCTGCCTTAAGGCGTCACGGTCACCTTCGCCGCGACCCCAGCCGCCTGGGCCAGGCCCGGGCGGCTGACGGGCTGGCCGCCGCCGATCCACAGGTCGGCGGCGCCGGGGACGACGCTCTTCTTGCCGTCCGCGTCGACCGTGGCGAAGGCGGCGGGGTCCAGGGCGAAGGTCAGCTTGCGGGTCTCGCCCTTTTTCAGCGTGACGCGCTGGAAGCCCTTCAGGGCGCGGATCGGGGCGCCGGCCACGTCCGGACGGGTGACGTACAGCTGGGCCACCTCGTCGCCGTCGCGGCCGCCGGTGTTGGTGACATCGACGCTGACGGTCAGCGTCTGGCCGGCCTTCACGCTGGCCTTGCTGAGCACCGGCTTGCCGTACTTGAAGGTCGTGTAGGACAGGCCGTAGCCGAACGGGTACAGCGCCTCGCCCGTGAAGTAGCGATAGGTGCGGCCCGCCATCGTGTAGTCCTTGAACGGCGGCAGCTGGTCGGCCGAGCGGTAGAAGGTCACCGGTAGGCGGCCGGCCGGGCTGAAGTCGCCGGCCAGCAGACCCGCGACGGCCTTGCCGCCTTCGCCGCCGGGATACCAGGCCTCGATGATGGCCGGCACGGTCTTGTCGGCCTGGTTCACCGCCATGGCCGAGCCGTTGACCAGCACCATGACCACGGGCTTGCCGGTGGCCTGCAGGCCTTCCAGCAGCTTGGCCTGCGGACCGGGCAAGTCCAGGCTGGTGCGGTCGCCGCCGGCGAAGCCCGGGGCGTGGACCGGCATCTCTTCACCCTCGATCCGGGCCGACAAGCCACCGACGAAGACGATCAGCTCGGCGTCCTTGGTCGCGGCGATGGCGGTGTCGGCGTTGTCGGCCGGCTGGCTCCAGGTCAGGCGCTGGCTGCCGCGACTGCTGTCCTGGCGGGCCTCGATCGTGATCGCATAGGCCTTGCCGGCGGTCAGCATGATGGTCTGGGCCTGGCCCGGATCCTGGATCGTGTCCCAGGCTTCGGCGACGGCCTTGCCGTCGATCAGGATGCGCCAGCCGCGCTCGCCGTCGATGGCGAAGCTGTGCGGACCGCTTTGCGTCGGCGTGACGAAGCCGCTCCAGCGGACCGAGGCCTGCCGCGGCGTCCGCGTCGGCCAGCCCCAGCGGAAATTGACGTTGGCGTCGACGCGCGTCGCGGTCGGGGCGCCGGCCAGTTCCAGCCCGGCAAATTCCTCGACCTTCAGGCCCTTGGTCGCGCAGGCGGCGTCCTGGCAGAAGATCGCCTCCGGCGTCGGCGCGCTGGGCGGACCGATCAGGCCCGTGCCCGCGACATAGGTGACCTTGGCGTCGGGGAAGCGCTCACGGATGCCGGCCAGCACGGTGATCGGCTTGGACGGCGTGCCGTTATAGTTGCCGACCAAAGCGTCGACACTGTCGGCGTTGGGACCGATCACGGCGATCGACTTGGGCGCGGTCTTCAGCGGCAGCAGGCCGTCGTTCTTCAGCAGCACCATGGCCTTTTGCGCGGCCTTCAGGGCCAGGGCGCGGTGGGCCGGCGTGTCGTTGTCGGCGGCGGTGATCTTGCCCCAGGGGCCCGAGCCGGGCGGATCGAACAGGCCAAGGCGCATGCGGCCCTCGAACAGGCGGCGGGCGGCCTGGTCGACCTCGGCTTCGGTGGCCAGGCCCGTGCGCACGGCCTCGACGATGGCCGGCGCCTCGACGCCGTTGGGACCGCCGAAATCGCACAGCAGGTCGGTGCCGGCCTTGACCGTCACCGCGAAGGCCTCGGCCGGGGTCTTGCGATAGGCGTGCGAGGTCGGCAGCCAGACGTCGGCGATGGCGGCGCAGTCCGAGACCACGTGGCCGTCGAACTTCCACTGGCCGCGCAGCTTGTCCTTCAGCAGCATGTCGCTGGCGCAGGCCGGCTGGCCGTCGACGGCGTTGTAGGCGCACATCACCGACTGGGCCTTGGCCTGGGTCACCAGCACCTCGAAGGCCGGCAGGTAGGTGTCTTCCAGGTCGTGGCGCGACGGGTGGATGTCGTCGCGATGGCGGTCGGCCTCGGGGCCGCTGTGCACGGCGAAGTGCTTGGCCATGGCCAGGGTCTTCAAGTGGTTCAGGTCGGGACCTTGCAGCCCCTCGACGAAGGCCGAGCCCAGGGTCGCGGTCAGCTTGGGATCCTCGCCCCAGGTTTCCTGGCCCCGGCCCCAGCGTGGGTCGCGGAAGATGTTGATGTTGGGCGACCAGACCGTCAGGCCGCGATACTGGGCGGTGCTGCCGTCGGGCGCGACCTTCTCCACATATTTGGCGCGGAACTCGGTGGCGATCGTGTCGGCCACCTCATGGATGAACGGCTCGTCCCAGGTGGCGGCCAGGCCGATGGCTTGCGGGAAGACGGTGGCCTCGCCGGCCCGCGCGACGCCGTGCAGGCCTTCGTTCCACCAGTTGTAGGCGGGGACCTTGAGGCGCGGGATCGCCGGGGCGGCGTGGCGTAGCTGGGCGGCCTTTTCCTCCAGCGTCATGCGGCTGACCAGATCGGCGGCGCGCTGGGCGGCGGGGAGGCTGGGGTCCTGGTAGGGGAGGGTCTGGGCCGAAGCCGACGTTGCAATCGCGAGCGCGATCAGCGAGGGCGCGATGGTCTTCAGCATGGTCGTTTCTCTCCCCGTCCCGGTTTGGTCACCGGTGTCAGCGCGGGGAAGCTAACAGAAAAGGTAGCGGTAACAAGTGAGGGGCTGCAATGAGGTGCTTAGATCTCGAGGGAATTGGCTAGGCTAGAAAAACCTCCTTGCCCACTGAAAATTTTCGAAGCTCATATTGCTCATTTCAAATACCTGATTGAAGAGGGCGTTCTTCTCGAAAGATTCCATGTTGGAGATTAAATATCCGAATTCGTCTTGGAATAAAATTTTCTTTTCCTTCTCGGGGAGATCATCTATTGCTTCGATAAATTCTACTATCTTGAGTGATAGGTCATCGTATGACTTGGGTGCTGAGGAAAAGGGCGTCGACCGGACGCGTTGTATGGTGTCCGGTCCGGTCGTTTGTCGTACCCGCCGCTCGAGCCGCTCCACTCGTGTCAGCGTATCGAGCACCAGTTTGCTTTCCTCGTCGCCGCGCTTGGCGATCTCGATACGGCCGCGCGCATGGGTGATCGGATTGGAGACCTTGAAGTCCCGTCCCTCGATCGCGTCGAGTTGCCGGCCGAGTCCATCTCGAAGGGCCTCGAATGACGCCCAGTTCGTTCTGCGAAACATGATCGCTCGATGCTGTGCTGTGTCGAAGGGAAGGCGAGTGTCCTCGTCGGCGATGTGGATCACTGGCAAAAGCTGAGCGTGCCGCACGCCTAGCTCGTAGAACACGTTTGGATTGGAGAAGGTCAGGTCCGCCACACAGACCTTGGCCTCGAAGATGTGGTTGAAGATGCCGTCGTTGATCATGGCTGGATCGGCCATGGTGTCGGCGCGAACCACCTCATAACCGCGTGCTTCGAATACCGGGCGAAGGGCGCCATTCAAGACGAAGTCGGCGTGCTCTCGCTCCGGGCTGCCAGCAGCGCCGATCGGCGTGATTACGAAGCAAATGGGTTTGGCGGCTGGTTCGGCCGTCTTTTTCTTTTCGGTCAAGATATCCCCCTGGCGCTAACGCCAACAGGAATGTCGCGTGTCGATCGTGCAATTGCAATTTTTAAGGGGTGTTGAAGTGGCGCTCGCGACTGGCGGGATCAAAGTTTAGCGTCGCTTCAGCTTCTTCAGCGCGGCCAGCATCGCCAGCGACTGGGCGGCCGGCGGCTTACCCGTGTCGCGGGCCTCCTGGCGCGCCGCCTCGGCGATCAGCGGCGCGGTGGCCGTGTCGAGGCGGTCGAAGGCTTCGTGGATGTGGGCGGGGAGGCTGCGGGGTTTCGGTTGCGGGACCATGGCGGCGACCTTGCGGACCTCGGCGGACATCTGGCCGCACAGCTTGGCCTTGTCGCGGGCCTTGGCGATGACGGCCGGGTCGTCGCTGGTTTCGGCGAGGGTCCAGGCGGCGTCGAGGGCGGCCATCAGGCGGGCTTGCAGGTCGGCGCACCAGGTGGCGGGGGATTGGGTCTGGCTCATGGGGAGAAGCATGAGGCGGTCGGGAGGGGCGGGGATAAGAAACGGGTGTTTTTGGGTAAGTGCGCGCCGCGACACGGAAACGCCGGTTACTGAGTGGGGATAAGCACGAGTGCAGACGGCCTTTCACCTCTCCTCCCCCGTCTGGGGGAGGTGGCGCGCCCGCGCAGCGTGGCGTGACGGAGGGGGCTAGTCATGAGCCGGCCGCGCTGGCCCCTCCACCGCCTTCGGCGGTCCCCCTCCCCCAAGAGGGGGAGGAGAGAGGGAAGCCGCCAGCACGGTCTCCCTCCGCCCCTGTGGATAACTTTCTACCGCCCGAACCCCGCAGCCACGACCGCCCGCGCCACATCGGCCAGCACCGCGTTGCGCACGTCATCATCCGAACTCCCCCGATCATGGAAGCTCGCGATCAGCAGCGGTTTCCTGCCCGGCGGCCAGGCGATGGCCACGTCATTCGTGGTGTCCTTGCCGTTGTTGCCGGTCTTGTCGCCGACCCGCCAACCCTTGGGCAGGCCCGCCCGCAGGCGCTTGTCGCCGGTCCTGTTGGCCACGACCCAGGCGGTCAGCTGCTTGCGGGAGGCGGGCGAGAGGGCGTCGCCCAGCAGCAGGGTCTTCCAGGTGTCGGCGATGGCCACGGGCGTGGTGGTGTCGCGCGGGTCGTCGGGCGTGCCGGTGTTGAGTTCGGGCTCCAGGCGGTCGCTGCGGGTGGTCTGGTCGCCGATGGCGCGCAGGAAGCGGGTGAGGGCGGCCGGACCGCCGTCGCCCGGACCCAGGGCCTCGAGCAGCAGGTTGGCGGCGGCGTTGTCGCTGACCGTGATCGTGGCATGGCACAGCTCGCTGATGGTCATGCCGTCGGCCACATGTTTCTCGACCACCGGCGAATTGCCCATCAGCACGTCGCGGCCATAGGTGATCCGGCGGTCCAGGCGCTCGCGGCCCTGGTCGACGCGGCGCAGGATGGCGGCGGACAAGGGCATCTTGATCGTGCTGCACATCCGGAAACGCTCGTCGCCGCGCCAGGCGAAGCGGCGGCCGGTCTGGGTGTCCAGCACCGCCACGCCCAGGCGGCCGCTGCTGCGCTGCTCCAATTCGTTAATACGTGAGCTAAGGTCAGAAGGCGGCGTGCTGCTGAACACGGCGGCCTTGGCGAAGGCAGGCACGACAACGGGCGCGGCCGCCAGGGCCGTTAAGAACTTGCGACGGTGGAACATGGGTGGGGGTCTCCTTGCCCGCGGAACCTGCCGGGGGCTGGCCTCGGCCGCAAACGACGATACCTTGGCGGACCCATTAGCTGATCTAGGGTCATCCTTAATGAGCCGCGCGCAACTGCCCCTGAACGCCCTGCGCGCCTTCGAGGCCTCGGCCCGGCACCTGTCGTTCACGCGAGCGGCGATCGAGCTGTGCGTGACCCAGGCCGCCGTCAGCCACCAGGTGAAGGGGCTGGAGGCCCGTCTGGGCGCGGCCCTGTTCCGCCGCCTGCCGCGCGGCCTGGCGCTGACCGACGAGGGGCTGGCCCTGCTGCCCAGCGTGCGCGACTCCTTCGACCGGCTGGACGACGTGCTGGCCCGGTTCGAGGGCGGCCGGGTGCTGGAGGTGCTCAGCGTCGGCGTCGTGGGCACCTTCGCGGTCGGCTGGCTGCTGCCGCGCCTGCCAGCGTTCCGGGAGGCCCATCCGTTCGTCGACCTGCGGCTCTTCACCAACAACAACCGCACCGACCTGGCGGGCGAGGGCCTGGACTGCGCGGTGCGGTTTGGCGATGGGGCCTGGCATGGGACCGAGGCTTCGCCGCTGTTCGAGGCGCCGATGAGCCCGCTGTGCGCCCCGGCCCTGGCCGAGCGCATCGCCGAGCCGACCGATCTCTTCGGTGAGACCCTGCTGCGCAGCTACCGCGCCGCCGACTGGCCGGACTGGTTCGCCGCCGCCGGCCTGTCGCCGCCGCCCATCCGCGGGCCGGTGTTCGACAGCTCGTGGGTGATGGTCGAGGCGGCCATCCAGGGATTTGGGGTGGCGCTGGCCCCGCCGATGATGTTTGCTCACGATCTGCAGCAGGGACGCCTCGTCAGGCCCTTCCCGACTCAGGTCAGCGCCGGTCGCTACTGGCTGACCTGGCTGAAATCCAGGGCCCCGACTCCGGCCCTGAAGGCCTTTCAGGCGTGGCTTTCCAGCACGGAAAATCAATAAAGAATCTTCGGAACCAAAGTCCGTAAACGGCGCTCGTGCGCGGTTCTATTGGCTCTGAAATCGCTGCCATATCAACGGCATAGCTTGGCCCGGAAGCGCCGGAATCACGCCCATCTTTGGCCAAGTTCGGCTGCCCGATTTGGTCCTGCGAGCGTTGCAGGACGCTGCGCCCCAGCTACGGATGAGATGGAAACAATGATAGCAAGCACGAAGACGATGATGGTCGCCGCCGCCCTGGTGATGGGCGGCCTGTCGGTCAGCGGCTGCGCCACCAAGAAGTACGTGAACACCCAGGTGGGTGCGGTCAATGAGCGGGTCAGCACTCATGACACCCAGATCGGTGAACTGGACAAGACCTCGAAGGAAGCCCTGGACCGCGCCATCGCGGCCGGCAAGCTGGCTGAAGGCAAGTTCCAGTACGCCCTGGTGCTGAGCGACGACTCCGTGAAGTTCCCGGTCAACGCCGCGAACCTCTCGCCGGAGGCCGAGCAGCGCCTGTCGGAATTCACCGAGAAGCTGAAGACCGACAACAAGAACGTGTACCTGGAAATCCAGGGTCACACCGACAACTCGGGCTCCAAGGAATACAACGACGAGCTCGGCGAGAAGCGCGCGGAAACCGTGCGCAAGTTCCTCAGCGTGCACGGCGTCGCCCTGAACCGCATGGCGACGATCTCGTACGGCCAGGACGCCCCCGTCGCCGCGAACGAAACGCGCGAAGGCCGGGCTCAGAACCGCCGCGTGGTCGTGATGGTGCTTTCGTAGAATTCGCGTTCCAGATGGGTTTTCCCGGTGCGCATCAACCCGGGAAAGCCCATCAGGGCGGACTCGCCGGCGCGGGAGTGAGCGCCGCGCCGGCGAGCTTTCTGCTTTCTAAGACTTAGCGGAGGCGAGCCGCTGGCTCGCTGCGCGACAGGTTCGGATAGAGCTTGGCCTTGGCGGCCAGGGCGCCGTCCCAGTCGGCCGCGTCGGGCAGCGAGGGGATCGTCACCAGCTCGCCTTGGTCGAAACCGGCCAGCGCCGCGTCGACCAGGTCGTCGACGCCCATGACCATGTTCGGGTCCAGGGCATCGATGTCCGAGCCCGAGCGCTCCCAGATCTCGGTGCGCGTGGCGCCCGGCAGCACCGCCTGCAGGCGGACGGCGGACTCGGCGAACTGCACGCGCAGGCCTTGGGTCAGATAGGTCACGAAGGCCTTGGTCGCGCCATAGACCGGCATGTTCAGCTCGGGCATCAGACCGACCACGGAGGCCAGGTTGATGATCGCGCCGGTGTTGCGCGGCACGAAGTTGCGGGCCGCCGCCGAGGCCAGGCGGGTCACGGTCGTGACGTTCAGCTGGATCATCTTGTCGAAGGCTTCCGGATCGGAGGCCAGGAAGTCGCCCGCGCCCGCCACGCCGGCGTTGTTGACCAGGGTGGTGATGGCCGTGTCGGTCGCCAGGCGCTGCTCCAGCGCGGCCACCTGGGCCTTGTCGGTCAGGTCGGCCTTGATGACCTCGACCTTGACGCCGGCCTCGGCGCGCAGGCGATCGGCCAGGGCGTTCAGGCGGGCTTCGTCGCGGGCGACCAGGATCAGGTCGTAGCCGCGCTTGGCCAGGCGGTCGGCATAGGTCGCGCCAATGCCGGTCGAAGCGCCGGTGATCAGGGCCGTGCCTTGGTTGTTGGTGGTGCTCATCGTGGTAGTCCTCGTATCCCTCGCCGAGGCCTCGATGGTCCGGCTCCACGCTTAGCTATGGGGTAACTTGCTTTTCGCAAGTGACATCCCAAATCTTTTGTCATGAGCAAATCTGAACGCCTGCCCACCCAATGTCCGGTCGGCCGCACGCTGGAGCGGGTGGGCGATCACTGGACCCTGCTGATCCTGCGCGACGCCGCCCAGGGGCTGACCCGCTTCGACCAGTTCGAGAAGAGCCTGGGCGTGGCGCCGAACATCCTGACCAAGCGCCTGGCTGGCCTCGTGGAGAATGGCATGCTGGAGAAGCGCGCCTATAGCGAGCGACCGCCGCGCTACGAATATCTGCTGACGGATCTGGGGCGGGACTTCGCGCCGGTGCTGACGGCGCTGCTGGCCTTCGGCAACCGCCACTTCGCGATCGAGGGCGTGGCCGGCCAGCTGGTCGACCGGCAGACGGGCCTGGCGGCCGAACCGATCATGGTCGACCGGGTCAGCGGCAAGCCGATCACGAATGAGAGCTTCGCCTATAGGCCCGGCCCAGCGGCGGGCCCGGAAGTGCTGTCTCGGGTGGCCTTCATGGCGGAGAAGGCGGCGGCGAAGGCCTAAGCGATCAGGTCGGGGTCGTTCCGCTTCAGCCAGGCGGCCGCGTAGGAGCACAGCGGGGTGATCCGCATGCCCTCGGCGCGCGCCGTCTCGGCGACCTTGGTCATCAGCCGTCCCGCCGCGCCGGTGCCGCGCAGGGCCATGTCGGCCTCGACGTGCGGGATCACCAGCCGGTGGCCGGCGCGCTGGTAGTCGGCCACGGCCAGCAGGCCGTCGACCTCCAGCTCGTAGCGGCTGCGTTCGGGGTTGTGGCGGAAGGTGTCCATGACGAGGAAACGCGCCTCTCGGGCAATCTGATCCGCCCTAGATGGGATCAGACCAGCTCCACCGCCATGGCCGTGGCCTCGCCGCCGCCGATGCAGAGGGACGCCAGGCCCTTCTTGCCGCCGCGCGCCTGCAGGGCGTTGATCAGGGTGCAGAGGATCCGAGCGCCCGAGGCGCCGATCGGATGGCCCAGGGCGCAGGCGCCGCCATTGACGTTCAGCTTGTCGGGATCGATGCCCAGCTCCTGCTGGGCGATCATGGCAACGACGGCGAAAGCCTCGTTGACCTCGAACAGGTCGACGTCAGCGACCTCCCAGCCAGCCTTCTTCAGCGCCTTCTTCATGGCCGGCACCGGGGCGGTGGTGAACAGGCCCGGCTCGTGGGCGTGAGCGGCGTGGCTGACCACGCGGGCGACGATCGGCAGGCCCAAGGCTTTCGCCACTCTCTCGCGGGTCATGACCAGGGCAGCGGCGCCGTCGCTGATCGAGCTGCTGTTGGCCGCCGTGATGCCGCCGTCGCGGGCGAAGGCCGGGCGCAGGGTGGGGATCTTGGCCGGATCGGCCTTCAGCGGCTGTTCGTCGGTGTCGACGACCTCGGTCCCCTTGCGGGTGGTGACGGTCACCGGCGTGATCTCGGCCTTGAAGGCGCCGCTCTCGATGGCCGTCTTGGCCTTGGCCAGGCCCTTGGTCGCGTAGTCGTCCATGGCCTCGCGGCTGAACTGGTACTGGGCCGCCGTCTCTTCGGCGAAGGCGCCCATCAGCTTGCCGGGGGTGTAGGCGTCCTCCAGGCCGTCCAGGTACATGGAGTCCCACATCTGGTCGTGGCCGATGCGGGCGCCGGCGCGGTGCTTGGACATCAGGTAGGGCGCGCCGGTCATGCTCTCCATGCCGCCGGCCACCACGACGTCGACCGAGCCCGCGGCCAGGGCGTCATGCGCCATGATCGCCGCCTGCATGCCGCTGCCGCACATCTTGTTGACGGTGGTCGCTTCGACCGACAGCGGCAGGCCCGCGCCCAGCGCCGCCTGGCGCGCCGGAGCCTGGCCGAGGCCGGCGGGGAGCACGCAGCCCATGATGATCTGCTCGACCTTGTCGCCCGTCACGCCGGCGCGTTCGATGGCCGCCTTGACCGCCGCCGCCCCCAGGTCCGTGGCCTTCACCCCGCTCAGAGCGCCCTGGAAACCGCCCATCGGCGTGCGGGCGTAGGAGACGATGACGACGGGATCGGCGACGGACATGAATAAGCTCCCTGGGCGGATTTTGAGGCGAGATAGGCCCTCATCACCCGATCATGCGCAAGTGGGTTGCGAGATTGTGATGGGAAAGGGGCGAGGAGGTGTTGGCCGAAACCGCGCCTCCTCGCCAGTCGTGCAATAACCGAGAGAGTCAATTGCGATAAAAAACCTACTGTGGTTCATCTTCAAACGCAACGGTCTCTTGCTTTCCCTCGCGGAACGCCGCAACCTCGCCAAATGGGCCGCACAGCTGACTATACGAACGAACGTTGCTCGGTCGCCGCCACCCTCGAGGTCGTGGGCGATCCGTGGACCCTGCTGATCCTCCGCGACGCTTTTGCCGGGGTGAAGCGCTTCGAGCAGTGGCAGGAGCGGCTGGGCGTGGCCCGCAACGTCCTGGCAGCGCGCTTGAAGACCCTGGTCGGCCACGGCGTCATGGAGACCCGGCGTTATTCCGAGCGTCCGCCGCGCCACGAATACTGGCTGACCCAGAAGGGCCTGGCCCTGTCGCCGGTGCTGCTGACCATGTCGGAATGGGGCGACCGCCACGTCTATGGTCGTGACAATTCGCCGGTCTTGTTCCGCCACAAGACCTGTGGCTGCGCCTTCCACCCCGTCCTGGCCTGCGAGGAATGCGGCGAGGTGGTCCAGCGCCGCGACCTGGAGCGCGTCTCCCAGGACCAGCACCCGATGACCGTCGGCGAGGCCCTCGAAGCCATCAAGATCGCGGCCGAGTGACCCGCGAGGGGTGCGGCCTTTTCGCCGGGTAAGGTTTCGGAAAGCACGAGGGGCGCGAAGTTTGCGCGCGCGGCAAACGTTTGCCGGCCCAGTTCCGGACGGCTTTCCATGTTCCTCAACGACCTGAAGATCGCGCGCAAGCTGGCGCTGACCTTCGCCGTGCTGATCGTCGTGTCGCTGATCGGCGACGCCCTGGTCTTCCTGAAGCTGGACCAGATCCACGACGCCGCCCAGAAGAACGACAAGACCTACGACCTGTCGCTGGACGTTGAGGCGGTCACGCAAGGGCTGGTCGAGCAGCAGAACGCCGTGCGCGGCTTCGTCATGGCCAGCGATGCCTCGCACCTGGAGGCCTATGAGGCGCATGTGAAGGCGGTAGACGGCGCGATCGACCGCTTCATAGCCGACACCAGCAGCGAGGGGCAGCGGGCGCGGGCCCAGAAACTGAAGAGCATGATCGCCGGCTGGCGCGCCGAGTTCGCCGACAAGCCGCTGGCCCTGGCCAAGCAGCCGGGCGGCCACGACCAGGCCGTCGAACTGATGGGCCGCAACACCCTGCGCGAGATGCAGGCCACCCTGGACGAGATCAGCGACGCCCAGCACCTGCTGCAGGACGACCGGATGCAGTCGCAGTCCACGGCCATCTTCATGGGCAAGGTCTATCTGATCGTCAGCTGTCTCTTGGCTCTGGCGCTGTCGACGATCCTCGCCGTGGCGCTCACCCGCCTGGTCGCCGCGCCGGTCAGCGCCATGACCTCGGCCATGCGCCGTCTGGCCTCCGGGGACAACGCCATCGCCATTCCGGGCGTGGGCCGCCGCGACGAGATCGGCGAGATGGCCGGCGCGGTCCAGGCCTTCAAGGACGCGGCGATCGAGAAGCTGCGCCTCGAGGGCATGACCGCCGAGCAGCGCGCCGCCGCCGAGGCCGAACGCGCCCGCGTCGAGGCCGCCAAGGCCCAGGCCCAGAAGGAGCAGGAACAGGTCGTCACCTCGATCGCCCAGGGGCTGGAGAAGCTGTCGGCCGGCGACCTGATGTTCCGCCTCAAGACCCCGTTCGCCGCCGACTACGAAAAGCTGCGGGCCGACTTCAACCAGGCGATGGAGAGCCTGCGCGAGACCATGGGCGTGTTGTCCGAGGCTAGCCGCGGCATCCGTTCGGGGACCGACGAGATCAGCCAGGCCTCCAGCGAACTGTCACAGCGCACCGAGCGCCAGGCCGCCAGCCTGGAAGAGACCGCCGCCGCGCTGGACCAGATCACCGCAACCGTCCGAAGGACGGCCGAGGGCGCCGACCAGGCGCGCGACATCGTCGGCCACGCCAAGCACGACGCCGACGGCTCGCGCCGGGTGGTCGAGGACGCCGTCGCCGCCATGGGCCAGATCGAGGCCAGCTCGCGCGAGATCAACCAGATCATCGGGGTGATCGACGAGATCGCCTTCCAGACCAACCTGCTGGCTTTGAACGCCGGGGTCGAGGCCGCCCGCGCCGGCGAGAGCGGCAAGGGTTTCGCGGTCGTGGCCATGGAGGTGCGGGCCTTGGCCCAGCGCTCGGCCGAGGCGGCGCGCGACATCAAGCGGCTGATCCATGCGTCGGGCGGCGAGGTCGAGCGCGGCGTCGAACTGGTCGCCCAGGCCGGCGAGGCCCTGACCCGGATCGGTGAACGCGTCGGCCAGATCAGCGGCGTGGTGGCCGGCATCGCCGCCGCCGCCAAGGAACAGTCCACAGGGCTGGGCGAGGTCAATGTCGCGGTGAACCAGATGGACCAGATGACCCAGCAGAACGCCGCCATGGTCGAGGAGTCTACGGCGGCCGCCTACGGTTTGGCGCGCGAGACCAGCGAACTCTTCCGCCTGATGAGCCGCTTCAAGGTCGACGAGGGCGCGGCCGCGCCGGCCTCGCGTCCGGGGCGGGCGGCTTAGAGTTACCCCCTCTCCCCTTGCGGGAGAGGGTGGCCCGCGCAGCGGGTCGGGTGAGGGGTTGAAAGCCCTATCCGCCGCGCGACCCCTCACCGTCAGCTTCGCTGACACCTTCTCCCGCAAGGGGAGAAGGAAGCTAGTCCGCGACCCCGCCGCGCAGCGGGTCTTCACCGTCCAGGTCCTCGATGTGCTGCCGCTGGCGGCGAACGCCCTCGGCCGTGGAGTCGGCCTCCGGCGTGGGCGTCATCTCCGGCTCGACCGACTCCTTGTCCTTGCGCTCGATCATCGCAGCGCCCGCGTCACCAGTTGGGCGGCGCCCACCGTCAGGGCGTCCTCGACGAGGCCGCTGTTGGTCTGGCCGAAGCGACTGATGGCCTTCATGCGGAAATGGAAGGTGACATAGGCCGCCGCCACCGCCGCGCCGGCGGCGAGCGCGCCGCCTAGCAGCATCTTCTTGCGCGGGGCCAGGGCCGCGCCGGTGAAGCCGGCCGTGATGACCCGGGCGGCGATGCCCAGCGGTACGATGCGGTCCGGAGCCGACTTCAGCTTGTCGCCCCACAGCTCGCCGGCGGCCAGGGCCTTGGTCCCGGCGGCGACCAGGGGATGGCCCAGCAGATGGGCGGAGGGATTGCTGGCGTCCAGGTGGCCGCCATGCGCGGCCTCGCTGACGGCGGCCAGGGGGGTCATGGAGCGAGAGCCGGCCGACAGGCCGATGAGCAGGGATCGGAGCATGCGGATCTTCCGTGAAAGGGTCCTCTTCTGAACCCCGCAAGACCCGGTTCGATCCGACGCTCAGGCTTTGACGTAGACGAAGGCGGGGAGACCCGAGCCCAGGACGACGGCGATGCGCTTGTAGTCGGCGACCTCGTAGTCGTCGGCGGCCGCCAGCTCCTCGGGCGTGATCTCGAACACCGCGCCGGGGATAGCCTCGGCCGGATCGTCGCTGGGCGTGACGATCGGGTGATATTCCTGGCCGCTGGTCGCCAGCACCGCCGGATCGGTGATCCGCACCATGGTCTTGGCAAAGCCGGGCAGGGTGTCGGCCTGGCCTTTCAGGAGCCGTCCGAAGGTTTCGATCTGCACGCTCTCCTGCTGCAAGGTGCCGTAGGAGAAGAGGCGGATCGTGGCTTCGGACATCAGGGGCTCCTTAGGCGAGGTCCATCTGGCGGACCGTGGCGGCGATGAAGCCGCCGCCCAGCACGCGTTCGGGGTCGGCGGGGTCGTAGAGCACGCAGGCCTGGCCGGGCGCGACGCCTTCCTCGGCGCCGTCGAACACCACCGAGACCGTGTCGCCGGTCAGCGCCAGGCGGCCGGCGACAGGCTCGCGGGTCGAGCGGACGCGGGCCAGCACCGGCTGGCCGTCCTGCGCGGCGGCTTCCAGGCTGTCCTGGCCGCCCAGCCAGCTGCCTTCCTTCAGGGTGAGGGAGGCGGTCAGGAGCGCCTCGCGCGGGCCGACGATGACGTGGCGCTTGTCGGCGTCGATGCGGACGACGAACAGCGGGTCGCCGACGGCGATGTTCAGGCCGCGACGCTGGCCGATGGTGTAGCGGGTCACGCCCTCGTGGCGGCCCAGCACGCGGCCGTCCAGGTGCACGACATCGCCGGCCTCGGCGCCTTGTGGGCGGATGCGGTCGATGACGGTCGTGTACTTGCCCTCGGGCACGAAGCAGATGTCCTGGCTGTCGGGCTTGTCGGCGATGGCGAGCCCCAGGCCGAAGGCGACGGCGCGCACGGTCGGCTTGTCCATGCCGCCCAGCGGGAAGCGCAGGAAGTCCAGCTGGTCGCGCGTGGTGGCGAACAGGAAGTAGCTCTGGTCCTTGGCGGGATCGGCGGCGCGACGCAGCTGCGGGCGGTTACCGCCGCCCGCAAAGGCGCGCTGCACATAATGCCCGGTGGCCATGGCCTCGGCGCCCAGGTCGCGGGCCACGTCCAAGAGGTCGCGGAACTTGACGGTCTGATTGCAGCGCACGCAGGGGATCGGCGTCTCGCCGCGCAGATAGGCGTCGGCGAAGTCCTCGATGACCTGCTCGCGGAAGCGGCTTTCGTAGTCCAGCACATAGTGCGGGATGCCGATGCGCTCGGCGGCCATGCGGGCGTCCAGGATGTCCTGGCCGGCGCAGCAGGCGCCCTTCTTGGTGATGGCCGCGCCATGGTCGTAGAGCTGCAGGGTCACGCCGACCACGTCATAGCCTGCCTTGGCCAGCAGGGCGGCGGTGACGGTGGAATCCACGCCGCCGGACATGGCCGCGACGATCCGCGTGCCTTCCGGCAGGCCGACGGCCTCGCGCACCTGTTCGACCGCGCGCGCGATGAGGGCGTCGGTGTCGGAAGTGGCGGCAGGGGTCAGCAGGTCGGCGTTCATCCGCCGCCATATAGCGCCTGGAGGTCGGTTTTGCGAGGTTGGGAGGGCGCGTCTTCGCGCCGCTCCCTACTTCAGCACGTTCAGCAGCGACGAGGCCTGCAGGCTGGTGAACACCTGGGCCGAGGCCTGGACGGCCAGCTTGGCGGCTTCCAGGCGGGTCACGGCGTCGGCCATGTCGACGTCGGTGATGCCGCCGACCATGGCCGTCAGGGTGTCGGCCTGGTTGGAGAGATCCGTTTGGGCGCTCTCGAAACGCTTCTGGGTCACGCCGTTCTTGCCCTGGGCGTCGACCACGCCCTTCTGGGCGGCGTCGAACACCGGCAGCAGGCCTTTGAGGAAGTTGACCTGCGCGTCGTCCAGATTGCCGGTGAACGGGCCATTGGCGTCGATATAGGCCTGCACCTGCTTGAAGGCCTCGAACACGTCGGTGCCGACGGCGTCGCCCAGGATGCCGGTCTTGGCGTTGGTCTGCTCGTCCACCCGGTTGGTGGCGATGTACTGGTCGTTCTGGAACAGGTCCGAGGTGATCGGCACGCTGGTCAGGTCGGCCATGGTGGTGGCCGTGGTCGTGGCCGTGTCGGTCTTGGCGCCCGAGAACACGTAGAGGCCGTTCGACTTGGCGTTGAGGCCCTGGACCACCTCGCCGAACGCGGCGGTCATCTGCTGCATCAGGGTGGTGGCGCTGCCGGCGGCCAGGGCGTTGGCGATGGCCTCGCGTCCGCTCTGAGTGGCGTTGGCGATGCGGCCCAGACCCGTGTCCTGCATCTCCAGCCGGTTGCCGACCATCTTGGTCTGGTCGACCAGGCCGTTGATCTTGGTCTGGGTGCTGCGCATGGCGGTCAGCATTTCGGCGTTCTTGGCATAGCCCTTCAGGTCGTTGGCGACCTTCTGGCTGGACACCTGCGCGCCCACCTCGTTCTGGCGGATCTGAGCCGCCATCAGGTTGGACGTCATGATGTTGTAGTTTTGGACGGTCGAGACGCGGGTCATGGCTTACCCCAGGATTCCGGTGAGCACGTCGAACATGTCCTTGGTCGCCTGGATAAGGCGGGCCGAGGCGTTGAAGGCTTGCTGGTAGGTGGTCAGGTTGATCAGTTCTTCGTCGAGGTTCACGCCCTCTTCCGACTGGCGCTGGCTGTCGACTTCGCTGGACACCGCGTTGGCGGCGTCCTTGCGGCTTTCGGCGGTGCCGGCCTTGCGGGCGATCGAGCCGCTGAAGTCCGAGGCGTAGCGGTTGACGCTCATATTGACGGCCGAGGCGTCGCCGGCGGCGGCGAAGGCGGCGCTGTTGTCGCCGGCCTTGGCCAGGGCCAGGGCCCCGCGGCCGTCGCCGATCGCCAGGGCGGGACTGCCGCCGACGATCTGGGTCAGGTCCAGCTGGGCGAAGGGCACCAGCTTGGGGTTGGCGTCCATCTCCTTGGAGACGAAGAACTTTTCGCCGCGGGTGCTGCGCTCGGCCGGGCCGATGCCGAACAGCTGGCTGACCGAGGGCCCGCCGACGCCGCGTTCGGTGGTGTCGGCCACGACCGACATGGTCACCGGCGTCGTCGAGTTCGACGCGAAGTTGATCTGGCCCTTGTCGTTCATCGAGAACACGCCGTACAGGCCCGTGCCGTTGGCGCGGGAGTTCAGCGCGTCCAGCATGTCCTGCATGGTGCCGCCCGGCGGCGGGGCGACGGTGATGTCGCGGATGCGGCCGCCTTCGACGTCGGTCAGGCGGATGGTCATCGCGCCCGAGGTGAAGCCGTGCTGATCGCTGGCGGTCAGGCCCGTCTCGTACGGCGAATAGCCGTTGGTGCGGATGATGTCGTTCAGGCCGAAATAGTGGCTGAAGCCCTTGCCGGCCTTGGTCGCCGGGTTGGTGGCGTCGTCCTGGATGGCCACGCCCAGGCCGCCCGCGCCGCTGATGCTCAGCGCGCCGCCGGAGAACCCGGCCGAGCCCTGGGCGCCCAGGGCCGCGTTCAGCTGGGTCATGAAGTTGGCGGTGGTGAAGGGCGTGCCGGCGGCGCCGTTGACGCTCATCGTGCCGGCGTCGAAGTCGATGTCGATGCGGCGCTGGATGACGCTGCTGGAGTCGGTCAGGGCGATCGTCGTCTTGCCGGTCATGCCGGTGATCGCCGCCTGGGCGTCCAGGCCCGTGTCGCGACCGTTCAGGCTGGTCGGGGCCGGCACCGACGAGGCGGCGTTGGACGCGCGGTTGATCTCTTCCGCCGCGCGCGAGGTGAACTCGCCCAGCTGGTCGGACAGGTTGACCAGCTCGACGTTGCGCACGTCCAGCAGGCCCTTGATCTCGCCGCTGGTGATGTTCAGCGGGGTGGGCTGCACCGAGCCGTTGGCCAGCTGCACCGTCAGATAGCCCGTCGCGGTCGGCGAGGTCTGGTAGCTGATCTTGGCCGCGCCGTCGCCGGCCAGGGGCAGGCCCTCGGTCGAGCGCACATACACGCCGCCCAGGGTGCGGGGCGTGATCTGGACGTTCATCAGCTTGGCCAGTTCGTCGATCAGGCCGCCCTGGACGTTCTCGGCGCCGGTGGCGTCGGCCCCGGCCACCTTGGCGCGGGTGATGTCGGTGTTCAGGCCGTCGATCTGGCTCAGCAGGTCGTTGACGCGATTGGTGTCGGCCGAGATGCGGGTGTCGGCGTCCTTGCCCAGCTTGGACAGCGACGAGGTGATGCGGCTGGACTCGCTGAGGAAGTCGTCCACGCGGGTCAGGGCCTGGGTGCGCAGCAGGGACGAGGACGGATCGTCCTGGGCCGAGGAGAAGGCCGAGAAGATGTCGTCCAGCGTCGTGAAGAAGCTGGTGTCGCCGCTGGGGTCGCCGAACAGCTGCTGGGCGCTGTCCAGGGTGCTGGCGACGACCGAGGCGCGACCGCTGTCCGAGGCGGCGTTCAGGCTGGCCGACTGCAGGAAGCGGTCGGTCGCGCGCTTGATGGCGTCGATGCTGACGCCCACGCCCATACCGTTGGACAACAGGTTCGACTGGCTGACCGTCTTGCGGACATAGCCATTGGTATTGACGTTGGCGATGTTGTCCGACGTGACGCGCAGACCCGTCTGCGCGGCCATCATGCCGGACGTCGCCGTGCTCATGATCGCATTCAGCGACATGCGGTAACCCCCTTCAACTCGGCAAACCGCGCAACGCACGACGCGTCATTGCCCGGCGAAACTTGCCGGGTCGCGGTGGGGATCAGGCCCCGTTGATGTGCCAAGCCATTGAAATTCAAGGCGATAAGTTCCGGTGGTCGGAAATTCGACAAGGGACCATGCGCAATTACGGCGCCAACTGCCCGGTCAGACCCCTTGCGACGCGCCGACGCGGCAACTCACGTCCTTCATGACCCGAAGGACTCGGCAAAAAGCGCCGCACGGGGAGGGATTTTGCTTCGTAAACAAGGGATTAAACTCAAGGAAATCATGCGCTTGGGTGCGTTTTTCCGAGTTGGCCCGACCGTTGCTCAGAGGAAGGCCGAACAAGGCGTGTTCGTCATGGACCGCCGCCCAGCCCGAGCAACGACTGCGAATGACCGCGATCGCCGCACCCACCGCCGCTCTTCCCGCCACGCCGACCCCGGCCGTGAGCGCCAAGTCGTCGAACGACGGCTTCGACGCTCTGCTGGCGATCGCCGGCCGTGACGACGAGGCCTCGGCGCCGGCCTCGGCTCCCGCGCCGCGTTTCTCGCGTGCGGAACTCAAGAGCGACGCCCGCGACGATCGCGACAACGACGTTCGCGACGACCGGCGCGACGATCGCCGTGACGTCAACGATGACCGCCGCGACGTGAAGGCCGACAAGCCGGCTCGCGCCGACTCCAAGAACGACACCCGCGCCGCCGATCGTGCGGACCGCGCCGACCGGGCTGATCGCGCCGACCGCGCCGCCGACAACGCTCAGGACGCCAAGGCCGACGCCGCCAACGCCAAGGCGGACGCCGCTGACGCGAAGGCCGCCGCCAAGGCTGACGCCAAGGCCTCGGACAAGACCGACGCCCCCAAGGACGCCAAGGCCGACGCCGCCGGCGACAAGGGCGACGCCAAGGACGCCACGGTCGAGGTCTCGGACAAGGACGCCGGCCAGGTCGACGCGACGCAAGCCGCCGCCCAGGCCGCCGCCACCCTGATCGCGGCGATGACCGCTCCCGTGCAAGCAACGGTCCAGACCGAGCCGACCACCGACGCCCAGCCGGTCGTCGACGCCACGGCCGTGACCGCCGATCAGGCCGTGGCCTTCACCGCCGCCGTCGACGCCGCCCAGGCCCAGCCGGTCGCCGCCCAGGCCGCTCAAACCACCGTCGCCCAGCCGGCCCAGGTCCAGGCCCAGGCCCAGCCGGTCCAGGCTCAAGTTCAGGCCCAGACGGCCGCGACGACCGCCCCGGTCGCCGCCGCGCCGGAAGGTCAGGCCGTCGACGCCGCCGCCCTGGAAGCCCTGGCCCAGCTGTCGACCGAGGGCACCGCTCCGATCGTCGCCGAAGACGCCGCCGCGCCGAAGGTCGCCGACGCCAAGACCGCCGACGCGGCCAAGACGACCGAAGCCCCCAAGGTCGCCGTCGCCCCGCAAGCCGCTCCGACCCCGGCGCCGGCCGCTCCGGTCGCCGCGCCGGTCATCCAGGCCCAGGTCGTCGCCGAAGAGGCCCCGGTCGCCGCCGCTGACGTCGTCGCGCCGGAAGCCGTCGCCGAGGCCGTTGACGCCGTCGCCGTCGAGACGGTCGCGCCGGAAGCCGCCAAGACCACGACCAAGACCGCCGAGGCTCCCAAGACCGCGCCGACCGTGATGGCCGCCCAGGCCCAGGCAGCCGACGCCGTGGCCGTCGAGACCGCCCAGGCCGTGACCGCTGTCGCGGCGGGCGCCGCCGGCGGCGAAACCAACACCGGCGCCAAGGGCGCTGACGCCAACACCGCGGCGATCGCTTCGGTTGACGCCCCGGCCTCGGCCTCCGCCGCCAAGGTCGACGCCAACGCCCTGGCCGCGCCGGCTCCGGCCGCCCCGACCTCGGTCAGCAACACCTCGAGCGCGCCCGCCGCGGCGCCGGTGCGCGGTTCGCCCGAGACGGTCGCGGCCCTGTCGGCCGAGATCATCAAGAAGGCCGGCGACAAGGCCACCCGTTTCGACGTCACCCTGACCCCGGACAACCTGGGCAAGGTCGACGTGCGCATCGAGATCGCCCGCGACGGCTCGATGACCGCCACGATGAAGTTCGACACCCTGCACGCCGCTCAAGAGCTGCGCGGCAAGGCCAACGAACTGCGCCAGGCCCTGAACGACGCCGGCTTCACCGTCTCGGACAACGGCCTGTCGTTCGACGTCTCCAGCCAGAACAACGGCCAGAACGCCAATCCCTTCCTCGCTTTCCAGGACTTCGGCGACCAGGGCCAGCGCGCCTTCTCGGGCCGTGCGTTCCAGTCCGCCCTGACCGGCGAGGAAGACATTCTCATCACCCCCGAACTGCTGCCCGGTCTGAAGACGACCGCCGACAGCGGTCTGGACATCCGGATCTAAGGAAGAGCCATGACCACCGCTGTCTCCTCGCAGAACACCGCTTCGGTTCTCGACAAGATCAACAACTCGCGCACGTCGCTCGCCAACAACGAGGACACGTTCCTGAAGCTGCTGACCACGCAGCTGAAGAACCAGGACCCGCTGTCGCCGACCGACACGACCCAGATGACCCAGCAGATCACGTCGATGACGGGCGTCGAGCAGCAGCTGGTCACCAACGACCTGCTGGCCGCCCTGGTCGGCATGAACACCGGCACGGGCCTGTCGGAAGGCGTCAACATGATCGGCAAGCAGGTCACCGCGACGACCGACAACTCGACCCTGAAGGACAAGAAGGCCACCTTCACCTGGAGCCAGCCGGGCGCCTCGACCTCGCTGACCGTCGAAGTGAAGAACGCCGCCGGCAAGGTGGTCCGCACCCTGAAGCCGGACGACCAGAAGAGCGGCGCCCACTCCCTGACCTGGGACGGCAAGGACGACGCGGGCGTCCAGCTGGAAGATGGCGGCGTCTACACGATCAACGTCATCGCCAAGGGCCCCGACGGCAAGGACCTCAAGGCCACCAACATCAAGGGCCGCACCGAAGGCCTGGTCACGGCGGTCGATAACTCGACCGGCCAGCCGATGGTCATCGTCAACGGCAAATCCATCCCCGTCGACAGCGTCATCGGCATCACTGCCGCCGCCGCCGCCGACAACGATCCCGAGGCAGACAAGGGCGCGGACAAAGAAGCCGCCTGATCCACCTCTCGCAATTCACCTATCGAACGGGCGTCAGAATGACGCCGACGCGGTCCCCGGAAGACGGTCTTCCCTCGGACCCAAACGCAAACAGCGCTGAACCCTTCGAACCCCATTCAGAAGTAGGAATTCAGTCATGAGCATCAACAGCGCCATGCTCGCCGGCGTCTCCGGCCTGATCGCCAATTCGTCGGCCCTGGCCGCGATCTCGGACAACATCGCCAACGTCAACACCGTCGGCTACAAGCGTTCGACCTCGAACTTCTCGACCCTGGTCACTTCGGGCTCGAAGAACCAGACCTACAGCGCCGGTGGCGTGAAGGCCCAGACGCACCAGTTCATCAGCCAGCAGGGCCTGACCCAGTCGACGACGTCGAACCTGGACCTGTCGATCTCGGGCTCGGGCTTCTTCGTCGCCACCGAGAAGCCGGAAGGCCTGACCGCCACCGACACCCGCTCGTTCACCCGCGCCGGCTCGTTCCAGCTGGACAGCCTGGGCTACCTGCGCAACGACGCCGGCCTGTACCTGCAAGGCTGGCTGGCCGATCCGGTCACCGGCGCCATCACGCCCGACCCGTCGGACCTGATGCAGCTGTCGTCGATCAACGTGGGCACCGTCGGCGGCACCGCCGAGAAGACCACCCGCGTCGGCGTCAACGCCAACCTGCGCTCGGAACAGCCCGTCGCCGCCGCCGTCTCGTACAAGGTCGGCACCGCCGGCTCGCCGTCGAAGACGGGCGTGATGGACACCGCCACCCCGCCGGTCAGCCACAACTACGACGTCGTCTACAGCTCGACGGGCAAGGCCAACCCGGTCGGCGGTAACTACGAGTACCAGGTCGACATCAAGGAAAACGGCGTCATCGTCGCCACCGGCATCGTCGGCTACGACTCCACGGGCGCCATCGCCAGCTCGACCCTGGACTACAAGGGCGCCTCGCCGGTGGTCGGCAGCACCTCGACCGTGCGCATCAACGGTACGGACACGGTCGACCTGGCCGACCTGGGCATCATCGGCGGCACGCCGGCCGACGACGCCGACGCCAAGGCCGGCAAGCTGTACGATCCCGCCAGCTGGTCGATGTCGGACTACGCCAAGGACAACACCAAGGGCGTCAAGCCGGACTTCGAGATCCAGATCCCGCTGTCGGACTCCAAGGGCGGCCAGCGCACCGTCACCCTGTCGCTGCTGAAGGCCCCGGGCCCGAACCAGTGGTACGCCGAACTGCGCGCCAAGCCGGGCGACCTGGCGACCAACGGCAATGGCCTGATCAGCTCGGGCATCGTCGAATTCACCACCGACGGCAAGCTGAAGGACACGGGCAACCTGTTCGGCGGCACCAACCCGACCTCGATCTCGATCCAGGCCTCGGGCACGCCGCTGGTGGTCCAGCCGACCCCGCCGGCCGCCCAGCTGCCGCAGCCGCCGATCTGGGCCGACAGCCTGGGCATCGACACCCAGGACGTCCAGATCGACCTGGCCAGCGCCGCCGGCGGCCTGACCCAGTACAACAGCCAATCGGTCGTCCAGTCGGTCAACACCAACGGTACGGCCTTCGGTAACCTGACCAACATCGAAGTGGACGAGGACGGCTACGTCTCGGCGATCTTCGACAACGGCGTCACCCGCCGGATCGCCCAGGTCGCCGTGGCCACCTTCTCGAACCCGAACGGCCTGAAGGGCGTCAACGGCAACGCTTACCGCGTCACCAATGAAAGCGGCACCTACAGCCTGAAGGCTCCAGGCTCGGGCGGCGCAGGTTCGCTGGCGCCTTCGACCCTGGAAGCTTCGACGGTCGACCTGTCGACCGAGTTCACCGGTCTGATCACTACCCAGCGTGCTTACTCGGCCTCGTCGAAGATCATCACGACGGCCGATCAGATGCTGGAAGAACTTCTGAACATTAAGCGCTGATCATAGGGATTAACGCTCTTTAATTCTTGTGTTTCACATCGAGACACTACGGACTGCTTAAGAGCCATCTGGTTTAGGCCTTTTTTTACTGTTGGAATTAAGCCGCTGTTATTGGGCGGCGCCTATAGTGAGGCCTCAACAGTGATGGTTGTGGGAAAGGCGTAAAGCCATGTTGCAACAGCAGCGCACGAACAGCCGGGGTGAAAAGTACGTCATCGGTCCGACCGGTGCGCCTCTGACTCTCTCCGACTTGCCGCCGCCGGAAACCCAGCGTTGGGTGATCCGTCGTAAAGCCGAGGTCGTGGCCGCCGTCCGCGGGGGTCTGCTCTCGCTCGACGAGGCTTGTGATCGCTACAAGCTGACGAACGATGAGTTCCTCAGCTGGCAGCAGTCGATTGACCGGCACGGTCTGGCGGGCCTGCGGACCACGCGGATCCAGCAGTACCGTTAACACCCAGTAGGGGGTGCGTTAATGTGACCACCCTCCTACCGGCCTGATAATCCCCAAGGCCTTGCGCCAAAAGGGTTTGAAGACGTTCAGCGGCCGCTCCCGAAAGGGGGCGGCCGCGACGTTTTGGCGCCTCGGACGCCCCCTTCCGGACCCAAATATAAACGCCTCGTTTACCTTGTACTGGGTAAATCCTGCCTACCGACCGGCGGTTCTCGTTCGCTTGTCGGTTCCTCCCTTGCGGGAGGGCCGTGGGATCAAGGGTGAGGCTTCGTGGAAAGCTTTCTGGGTTCAATCAAGCAGTTTGGCGTCGGCCGTCTGGCCGCGATGCTGGGCGTTGGCGCCGGCGTCGTCGCGGTCCTGGTGGCCCTCGTCATGTTCATGGGCAAGGAGCCCAGTGAACTGCTGTATTCGAACCTGGACCTGAAAGAGGCCTCCACCGTCACCCAGGCGCTGGACCAGGCCGGCATCAAGTACGAGACCAAGGGCGACGGCTCGACGATCATGGTGCCGCGCGACAAGGTCGCCAGCGCCCGCCTGATGGTCGCCGGCAAGGGCCTGGTGAGCTCCGGCTCGATCGGTTACGAAATTTTCGACGGCAACAACGCGCTGGGTCAGACCGACTTCGTCCAGCAGCTGAACCGTCAACGCGCCCTGCAGGGCGAACTGGAACGCACCATCAAGGCCATGCAGGGCGTCAACAGCGTCCGTGTCCACCTGGTGCTGCCCAAGCGCCAGCTGTTCGAGGAAGACGCCGAGCAACCGTCGGCCGCCGTGACCATCGGCGTCGGCGCTCGCGAACCTTCGTCGGAAATGGTCCGCGCCATCCAGAACCTGGTCTCGTCGTCGGTCCCGAACATGAAGGCCGAGAAGGTCGCGGTCATCGACCAGCACGGCAAGACCCTGTCGGCCCCGTCGGACGACACCCTGGCCGGCAAGGAAGCCGAAGACCGCCGCACCGAAGCCGAGGCCCGCATCGCCAAGACCGTCAAGGACATGATCGAAGGCGTGCTCGGCCCGGGCAAGGCTCGCGTCAACGTCACCGCCGACATCAATCTGGACCGCGTCACCACGCAAGAAGAGCGTTTCGATCCGGACGGCCAGGTCGTTCGCTCGGAAAGCTCCAACGAGGCGGGCAGCTCCGAGACCAAGAACGACGACAATTCGGGCGTCACCGCGACCTCGAACGTTCCCGGTCAGGGCGGCGCCGGTGGCTTCCAACCGCTGGGCTCGCGTTCGAACGAGACCGGCACCGTCACCAACTACGAGATCTCCAAGTCCGTGAAGACGACGGTCCAGGAGCCCGGCACGATCAAGAAGGTCGCCGTGGCCGTGGCCATCGATGGGATCACCGCCCCTCCGGGCAAGGACGGCAAGCCGGGCGCCTATACCCCGCGCACCGCCCAGGAGATCGCCCAGATCGAAGAACTGGTGAAGACCGCCGTGGCCTTCGACGCCCAGCGCGGCGACCAGGTCAAGGTCACCAACATCAAGTTCCCGCAGCCCGAGGACCAGGGCCTGGAGAAGCAAGGCCTGCTGGCCGGCTTCGACAAGAACGACATCATGCGCTTCGCCGAACTGGGCATCCTGGGCGTCGTGGCCATGCTGATCCTGCTGTTCGCGGTCCGTCCGTTCATCAAGAACCTGTCGACCCCCGCGCCGGCCCAGATAGCGCTGGCCGGCCCCGGCCAGCCGGTGACCCGCCTGGTCACCCTGTCGGACGGCACTCAGCAGCAGGTCGTGGTCGACCAGTCGGGCGAGCCGATCGCCATCGCCGGCCCCGTCGGCGGCAGCGACATGGACTCGCGCATCGACATCGCCAAGATCGAGGGCCAGGTTAAGGCCTCGTCGATCAAGCGGGTTTCCGAGTTCGTCGAAAAGCACCCCGACGAGTCGGTCGCCATCCTGCGTAACTGGCTGCACGAGTCGAACTGATGGCCATGAAAGCCGCCGTCACCGATATCAAGAACCTTTCGGGGCCGGAAAAGGCCGCGATCGTTCTGCTCGCGCTCGGTGAAGAACACACCAAGATCTGGGAAGCCCTGGACGACGAGGAGATCAAGGAAGTCTCCCAGGCCATGGCCGGCCTCGGCACGATCTCGGCCAGCGTCGTCGAAGATCTGCTGGTCGAGTTCGTCTCGGGCATGAGCTCGACCGGCGCGATCATGGGTTCGTACGAACAGACCCAGCGCCTGCTGATGTCGTTCATGCCTCAGGAGAAGGTCGACGCCCTGATGGAAGAGATCCGCGGTCCCGCGGGTCGAACCATGTGGGACAAGCTGGGCAACGTGAACGAGGCGGTGCTCGCCAACTATCTGAAGAACGAATACCCGCAGACCGTCGCCGTCGTGCTGTCCAAGGTGAAGTCCGACCACGCCGCCCGCGTGCTGGCCTGCCTGCCGGAAGACTTCGCCCTGGAATGCGTCACCCGCATGCTGCGGATGGAGCCGGTGCAGCGCGAGATCCTCGACAAGATCGAGATGACCCTGCGCACCGAATTCATGTCGAACCTGGCGCGCACGTCCAAGCGCGACAGCCACGAGATGATGGCCGAGATCTTCAACAACTTCGATCGCCAGACCGAAGCCCGTTTCATCGCCGCCCTGGAAGAGCGCAACCGCGAGGCCGCCGAGCGGATCCGCGCCCTGATGTTCGTCTTCGAAGACCTTTCGAAGCTGGACCCGGGCGGCATCCAGACCCTGCTGCGCGGCACGCCGAAGGAACAGCTGGCCCTGGCCCTGAAGGGCGCCTCCGACAAGCTGCGCGACCTGTTCTTCTCGAACATGTCGGAACGGGCCGCCAAGATCATGCGCGAGGACATGGAGAGCATGGGCCCCGTGCGCCTGAAGGACGTCGACGCCGCGCAGGTGGGCATGGTGCAGGTCGCCAAGGACCTGGCCGCCAAGGGCGAAATCATGCTGGCCGGCAGCGGCGGCGACGACGAGCTGATCTACTGAGGAGGATGGCGACATGATGGACACCCCTCGCAAATTCGGCTTCGACACGGTCTTCGACGACCGCGGCGGCGTCGCCTACACCCCGCCGAAGGTCAAGAAGACCTGGACGGCCGAAGAGGTCGAGGCCGCGCGCCAGCAGGGCTTCCAGGACGGCGAGCGTTCGGCCGTGGCCCGCGCCGAGCAGGAAGCCGCCCATGCCCTGAGCGACGTGGCCAACGCCGTGCGCGAAGCCTTCGAGGCCCTGACCCACGTGGCGCACGAGCACCGCGAAGGCTCGGCCATGTTGGCCCTGGCCTGCGCCCGCAAGATCGCCGACGCGGCCCTGCACCATTTCCCCGAGGCCCCGATCGCCGCGGCGCTGGAAGCCCTGGCCCGCGAAGTCGAGGCCCAGCCGCGCATCTTCGTCCGGGTCTCGCCCGAGCTTGAGGAGCGCACCCAGAACGCGCTGGAGCACGTGGCGACCCAGATCGGCTACCAGGGCCAGATCGTCGCCCGCGCCGATGGCGGCATGGCCCCCGCGGCCTTCACTTTTGATTGGGGCGACGGCCGCGCGGCCTTTGACCCGGATGGCGCCGCCCAGCGCGTCACCGAAGCGCTGGAGGCGGCGATCGCCGCCGAAGGCCTCCACGCTGAACCCATGTTCTCTTGAGAAAGCTGACCTGAGATGGCCGAAGACAATCTCCCGCTCGACGAGTTCGGAGGCGCGATGCTCGCCTCGGAAATGCCGATCGAGCTCAGCGACAAGACCGCTTCCGACCTGGCGCCCGTCTTTGACGTGCCGGTCAACATCTCGGCCGTGCTGGGCCGCGCCCACATGTCCGTGGCGCAGCTGCTGCAGCTGGGCCAGGGCTCGATCCTGGAGCTGGACCGCAAGGTCGGCGAGGCGATCGACATCTACGTCAACAACCGCCTGGTCGCCCGGGGCGAGGTCGTCGTCGTCGACGAACGCCTGGGCGTGACCATGACGGAAATCATCAAGGACGGCGACCAGCAGGGCTAAGGCCCTGCGGTTGTAAGGAGTTAGAACATGCGGCTTCTCGTCGTCGGAAAACTGAACGGACAGCTCTCGGTCGCCGTGAAAATGGCGATGAACGCGGGCGCCAAGGTCTCGCACGTCGAGTCGACGGAGCAGGCGACCAATGCTCTGAGAGCAGGGCAGGGCGCCGACCTCCTGATGGTCGACTACGCGCTGGACATCGCCAGCCTGATCGCCGCCAACGAGGCCGAGCGGATGCGGGTGCCGGTGGTGGCCTGCGGCGTCGACGCCGATCCTATGCGCGCGGCCGCCGCCATCAAGGCCGGCGCCAAGGAATTCATCCCGCTGCCGCCGGACGCCGAGCTGATCGCCGCCGTCCTGGCCGCCGTCACCGACGACGAAAAGCCGATGGTCGTCCGCGACCCGGCCATGGAACAGGTCCTCAAGCTGGCCGACCAGGTCGCGCCGTCCGAAGCCTCCATCCTGATCACCGGCGAAAGCGGTTCGGGTAAGGAGGTCATGGCCCGCTACGTCCACGGCAAGTCCCGCCGTGCCAAGGCGCCGTTCATCAGCGTCAACTGCGCGGCCATCCCCGAGAACCTGCTGGAAAGCGAGCTGTTCGGCCACGAGAAGGGCGCCTTCACCGGCGCCATGGCCCGCCGCATCGGCAAGTTCGAGGAAGCCGACGGCGGCACCCTGCTGCTGGACGAAATCAGCGAAATGGACGTGCGCCTGCAGGCCAAGCTGCTGCGCGCCATCCAGGAGCGCGAGATCGATCGCGTCGGCGGCTCCAAGCCGGTCAAGGTCAACATCCGCATCCTGGCCACGTCCAACCGCGACCTGGCCCAGTCGGTGAAGGACGGCGTCTTCCGCGAAGACCTGCTGTACCGCCTGAACGTCGTGAACCTGCGCCTGCCGCCGCTGCGCGAGCGTCCGGCCGACGTCATCAGCCTGTGCGAGTTCTTCGTGAAGAAGTACTCGGCCGCCAACGGCGTGGCCGAAAAGCCGATCTCGGCCGAGGCCAAGCGCCGCCTGATCGCCCACCGCTGGCCGGGCAACGTCCGCGAGCTGGAAAACGCCATGCACCGCGCGGTGCTGCTGTCGACCGGTCCGGAGATCGAGGAATTCGCCATCCGCCTGCCGGACGGCCAACAACTGGCTCCGGCGCCGTCGCCGGACGCTCAGGTCGCTCGCGGCGCCCAGATGGCCGCCGACGCCGTTTCGCGCACTTTCGTGGGATCTACCGTGGCTGAAGTCGAACAGAAGCTGATCATCGACACCCTGGAACACTGCCTGGGCAACCGCACCCACGCGGCCAACATCCTGGGCATCTCGATCCGCACCCTGCGCAACAAGCTCAAGGAATACGGCGACGCCGGCGTCCCCGTTCCGCCGCCGCAAGGTGGCGTTGGCGCCGCCGCCTAGGGTGCGACCACATGGCTCGGCGCCCGCGACACTCCGCGCGGCGCCGAACATGGCTAATTTTGGTTAAGGAGATGGCGGCGGACCGCAAATCGCTTCAAGCGCTGGTCTAGCTTATCCATCAACGGTTCAAGGTTCAGCATGGCCGACGCCGCCGCCCCGACCGCGAGATCCGTCCCCAGCGCCAGGTCGCTGGTCGACGGCATCCTGCGCGGCGAAATGGGCCTGGCGGTCGGCGTCGTGGGCATCATCGTCCTGCTGATCCTGCCGGTTCCGGCCTTCCTGCTGGACCTGCTGCTGTCGATCTCGCTGACCGGATCCGTGCTGATCCTGATGACGGCGATCCTGATCAAGCGGCCGCTGGAATTCACCTCGTTCCCGACCGTCCTGCTGGTCTCGACCCTATACCGGCTGGGCCTGAACGTCGCCTCGACCCGCCTGATCCTGGGCCACGGCCAGGAAGGCAGCGGCGGGGCCGGCGCGGTCATCGAGGCCTTCGGTCACCTGATGATGCAGGGCAACTTCGTCATCGGGGTGATCATCTTCATCATCCTGGTGGTGGTGAACTTCATGGTCGTCACCAAGGGTTCGGGCCGGATCGCCGAAGTCGCGGCCCGCTTCACCCTGGACGCCATGCCCGGCAAGCAGATGGCCATCGACGCCGACCTGTCGACGGGCCTGATCGACCAGGAAATGGCCAAGCTGCGCCGCAAGGAGCTGGAGCAGGAAAGCACGTTCTTCGGCGCCATGGACGGCGCCAGCAAGTTCGTGAAGGGCGACGCGATCGCCGGCCTGATCATCACCGGCATCAACATCGTCGGCGGCATCATCATCGGTGTCGTGCAGCACAAGATCCCGATCGGCGAAGCCGCGTCGTCCTACACGATCATGACGATCGGCGACGGCCTGGTCAGCCAGATCCCGGCCCTGATCATCTCGATCGCCGCCGGTATGGTCGTGTCCAAGGCCGGCGTCGAAGGCTCGGCCGACAAGGCCCTGACGACCCAGCTGGCCATGAACCCGGTCGCCCTGGGCATGGTCTCGGCCTCGTCGGGCGTCATCGCCCTGATCCCGGGCATGCCGATCATCCCGTTCGCGGCCCTGTCGCTGGGCGCCGGGGCCCTGGCCTACAAGCGCATTCAGGACGCCAAGAAACCCAAGCCGCTCGACCCCGCCGCGCTCGAGGCCGCCAACGCCGCGCCGGCCGAGGCCGAGGAAGAGCCGATCAGCGCCTCGCTGGCCATCGACGACGTCAAGATCGAGCTGGGCTACGGCCTGCTGACCCTGATCAACGACCTGGACGGCCGCAAGCTGACCGACCAGATCCGCGCCCTGCGCAAGACCCTGGCCGGCGAGTTCGGCTTCGTCATGCCGCCGGTGCGGATCCTGGACAACATGCGCCTGGCCAACCAGGGCTACGCCATCCGCATCAAGGAAATGGAAGCCGGCGCCGGCGAAGTGCGCCTGGGCAGCCTGATGGCCATGGACCCGCGCGGCGGCCAGGTCGAACTGCCCGGCGAGCACGTGCGCGAGCCCGCCTTCGGCCTGCCGGCCACCTGGATCGCCGACGACCTGCGCGAGGAAGCCACCTTCCGCGGCTACACGGTCGTCGACCCGGCCACGGTGCTGACCACGCACCTGACCGAGATCCTCAAGGAGAACATGGCCGACCTGCTGTCCTATTCCGAGGTGCAGAAGCTCCTGAAGGAGATGCCCGAGGCGCAGCAGAAGCTTGTCGCCGACCTGATCCCGGGCACGGTCACCGCCACCACCGTCCAGCGCGTGCTGCAGTCGCTGCTGAAGGAGCGCGTCTCGGTCCGCGACCTGCCGCAGATCCTGGAAGGCATCGGCGAGGCCGCTCCGCACACCGCTTCGGTCACCCAGCTGGTCGAGCAGGTCCGCGCGCGTCTGGCCCGCCAGCTGTGCTGGGCCAATCGCGGCGACGACGGCGCCCTGCCCATCATCACCCTGTCGGCCGACTGGGAGCAGGCATTCGCCGAAGCCCTGATCGGCCCCGGCGACGACAAGCAGCTGGCCCTGCCGCCCTCGCGCCTGCAGGACTTCATCCGTGGCGTCCGTGACAGCTTCGAGCGCGCCGCCCTGGCCGGCGAGGCTCCGGTCCTGCTGACCAGCCCCGGCGTTCGCCCCTACGTCCGCTCGATCATCGAGCGCTTCCGCGGCCAGACCGTCGTGATGAGCCAGAACGAGATCCACCCGCGCGCGCGTCTGCGCACGGTGGGCATGGTCTAGGCAGGCGGCGGAACCTTCTCCAGACTGATTGCGTTTTGCAATCGGTTTGAAAGGAGGCTCCCATGCCCCACTTCGTCACCATCGGCTACGGCGACCGCGAAGGCTACGAGCGTACGCCCCAGCCGCTCCGCGACGCCGCCCATGCCCAGGATGCCGAACTGAAGCGCCATGGCGCGCTGATCGGCGTCGCCGGCCAGGCCGTCCAGGTCCGCAACCCCGAAGCCGCCGGCGTCCAGACCACCGAGGGCCCGTTCCTGTCGTCCTCGCTGCCCATCGCCGGCTTCGCCATCATCGAGGCCGCCAGCCTGGAAGAAGCCATCGCGCTGGTCTCCAAGGCCCCCTGCGCGGTGTGCCACGGCGTGGTCGAGGTGTGGCCGCTGAAGACCGCCTGATCCGTTATTGGCGCTTCGACAGTCGCAAATCTTCACCAAGGTGTGGCATTAGGAACGGGCAGGTTGCTCTTTTCCATGGTGCTGTTTTGCATCCCAAGTTTACGTCCCTCGTCGCGCTTAGCGCGGCGGGCGCCTGCCTGCTGTCGTCGCCTGTTTTCGCGCAAGATACGCTGAGCCCCGAAGAGATCGCCGCCCTGCGCGCCGAGATCGCGGGGCTGAAGGCGCAGGTGCAGCGCATGGAGAGCCGCCTGGACGCGGCCAGCGGGATCCAGCGCACCGCGCCGACGGCGGCGGTCCCCGCACCGGTTCCCGCCAAGCCCGTCAGCGCCGAGATCACCTGGAAGGGCTCGCCGGTGATCTCCGCCAGCGGCGGGCGCAGCTTCAAGGCCAAGGGACGGATCCAGACCGACGTGGGGTATGTCGACGCGCCAAAGGCCCTGGCCGACCGGGGCCTGGGTTATGCCGCCGAGATGCGCCGGATCCGCCTGGGCGGGGAGGGCAGCTTAGGCGCGGGCATCGGCTACAAGCTGGAGCTTGAGCTGTCGGACAACGCCGTCGACCTGGTCGACACCTTCGTCACCTACAAGGCCGGGCCCTGGCTGCTGGCGCTGGGCAACCAGAACCAGTTCCAGTCGCTGGACGAACTGACCGGCGACACCTCCGGCGCGCTGATGGAGCGGGCGGCCTTCACCGACGCCTTCAATTTCGAGCGGCGGCTGGGGCTGTCGGCCCAGTACGAGAAGGGGCCGTGGCTGGTTCAGGCGGGCCTGTTCGCCGACGACATCACCGCCCTGGCCAACGCCAGCGACGGCCCGGCGGGCGGCGACGAGAACAACAGCTACGGCCTGGACGGACGGGTGGTCTATGCGCCCAAGATCGGCAAGACCCAGTGGCACTTCGGCGGTTCGGCCCACCAGCGGCAGCTGAAGCGGGTGTCCGACACCGCCACCCGCTATCGCCAGCGGCCCTATGTCCACACCAGCAACAGCCGGCTGATTGGCACGGCCGCCTTGCCGGTGCGCGAAGAGATCCACTACGGCCTGGAGGCGGCGTTCGTGCGCGGCCGCTGGCACGGGGCGGCCGAGACCCACTGGCTGGACGCGCAACTGAAGACCGGGCCGGACGCACGGTTCTTCGGCGGCTATGCCGAGCTGGGCTACTACCTCACCGACGACACGCGCGGCTACAAGAGCGGCATCTTCGATCGCGCCAAGCCCAGGAAACCGCTGGGCGGCGGCGGTCTGGGGACGCTGCAGGTCAATGTCCGCTACGACTATCTGGACTTGAACGACCGCAGCATCGTCGGCGGCACGCAGAACGCCTGGCTGGCGGCGCTGATCTGGCAGCCGGTCGAATATCTGCGCTTCAACCTCAACGGCGGGGTCTTGAGCTATACGGACGCCACGCCGCTGCCCAACGGCGACCGTGACTACACCGCCAAGGTCGCCGGGGCGCGGATGGAGCTGGACTTCTAGGCGGCTACGGGTTTGCCAGCCGGGCGGTACTTCTCCGCGTCGGAGGTGAACTCCGCGTGGCCGTACCGCGCCAGCTGCTTCTTCAGCTTGGCGACCAGGTGGGCGTCGGCCAGATCGGCCACGCCCGGGACATTGCGCGCCAGGCGGTAGGCCATCAGCTGGCTGGTCACCAGCAGGGCCACCAAGCCGAACATCATGAAGTCGCGCGGGCCGATCTCGACGCCCATGCGGCGGGCGGCGGAGACGTCGCCGTTCATGAAGTTGCGCAGGAAGAACACCTTGGAGAACCGCCGCTCGACCTTGTCGAACAGCTTGTTCTCCGGGCGTTCGTCGGGCGGCAGGTAGGCGTTCAGCGTGGCGCGGACCAGCTCGCCGCAGGTGGCGTCGTCGAAGCCGGCGCGCAGGGTGCCGCTGCGGGCGTTCATGGTGTCGACCACGCCCTGCGGGGTGTCGGCCAAGAGGTCCTCGGGTAGGCCCAGCAGGAAGCAGCGATAGCGGGCCAGCTCGACCCGGGCGCGCTCGTCGGCGGTGAAGGTCTTCCGGCCCTGGCCGACGATCTTGTAGCTCATCAGGAAGATCGGGATCAGGCCGGCAGGCATCTGGTCGACCTGCGGGATCGGGATGCCGTAGACGCCCACGTCCCAGCGGTCCGAGCGCTTCAGGGCGTTGAACCGCACCATCGAGTGCATCAGCCGCACCATGGCCGCTGCGCGGAAGCCCGCCCCGTGGCGCTCCAGCGAGCCGGGCAGCAAGGTGGTGGTGAAGAAGGTCGCCGTCTCGTTGACCCGTCGGGCGGCCGTGTCGCTGGACAGGGTCCCGGTCAGGGCCATCGGCAGGGCGGCGTACTTGTTCATGAAGGTGGCGATGAACGCGCCCCGGATCGCGAAGGGGCCCAGATTGGCGGCGGCGTTGCGGTCCAGGCGCTGGCCTTCGCGGACCAGGTCCATGTCCAGCCAGTCGGGCGCGGCTTCCATGTCGGCGATGAAAGCGGCCAGCTCCGGTGGGGCGTCGGGCACGGCCGCGATCCCGTCGTCGCAGGCCTTGGTCAGCATCTGGATCAGCGGTCGGAAGCCGTACTTCGGCATCAGGGCCGCATAGGCGTCGGCCACCACGTCGCCCAGCAGGGTGTAGGCCTTGATCAGGGCGACCTTGTCGGGATCAAGGTCGCGCAGGCGGGGCGCGACGCTGGCCTTGGGATCGTCGGTGAAGCGCTCGGGCGTGGCGTCGAAATCGACGTCGCCATACAGCGCGGGCAGGGCGGTCTTCTGCGAGGCGACCTTGGCCCGGACCTTTTCCAGCGGGGTCATGTCATCCTTTCCTAGCGGGAGCCGTGACGGATCCCTGTCTCGGGTTCTAGGTTAGGCCCCTGACGCCCCCGCGCTACTCGCCTTGCCCCGCATCCAGGAGGCCATGCCGCAAGTGATTGAAAAGACGAGGCGAACGCCGCGCCAGCCGCGGTCCGAGGCGACCGTGGACGCGATTCTGGAGGCGGCCTTTCAACTTTTGGAAGCCGACGGGATCGACGCCCTGACCACCAACCACATCGCCGAGCGGGCGGGGGTCAGCGTCGGCACGCTCTATCAGTACTTCGGCGGCAAGCAGGCGATCCTGGCGGGCCTGGCCCAGCGCCGGGCGGCGGCGGCCCGCGACCGCATCGCCGAGATCGTCATCGCCGGGCCGGAACTGGGCACGGTTCGCCTGATCGTCCGCACCCTGGCCACGGCCTTCGAAGGCGCGCCCGCCACCCGCCGCGCCCTGCTGGACGCCCTGACGGCCGAGGGCGGCGATGACGTGGTCATGCGCAACCACGTCACCTTCTTCGACATGATCGCCGGCAAGGCGGCGCTAGGGTTCGACCTGTCGCCCGAGGCCGGTTTCGTCCTGACTCACGCGGTGGTCGGCCTGCTGCGCGCGGCCACGATCGAGAGCGACCTGGCCCTGGATCCGCAGGCGCTGGAGGACGAACTGGTGCGGCTGATGGAGGCCTATATTTCGGCGCTTCTGGTCGCGCGGAGCGCGTAGTCCTCACCCTCACGTCGACTTTCCGACGGAACCGTCACGACAAGGTGACGTTGTTTTGGCCGGGAGGGGCTCCCGACGGAGAGTAAAGACATGACCAACAAGCTCGCCCTGCTCGCCGCCGCCGCGACCCTGACGTTCGCTGGCGCCGCTTTCGCCCAGAGCACCACCACCAGCCAAACCACGACCTCGCCGGCGACCAGCACGGCGCCGGCCCAAAGCACGACGACCACGACGACCGCGCCGGATCCGGCCGCGCCGACGTCGCCGACCACGGCCGCCCCGACTCAGTCGACGACGACCACGACCACGCCGGCCGGCTCGACCACCACCCAGAGCACCACAACGCCTTCGGCCAGCCCGGCTGACGCGGCCGCCACGCCCAGCTCGGCCACCGTGGCCAGCTTCAAGGTCGGTTCGGCCGTGAAGGACGCCGGCGGCGTCTCGGTCGGCCAGATCACCGGCACCAGCACCGGCGCCGACGGCTCGACCAACGTCATCGTCACCAATGGCGGCGTGAAGTTCGCCCTGCCGGGCAACAGCCTGAGCGCGGGCGCTGACGGCAGCGTCTCGACCACGGCCACCAAGGCCCAGATCGACGCCACCGTCGCGGGCGCCAAGCCGCAGCAATAACGGTCCCTAACCGGACTGATACAACCGCGAGCCCGCTCGGCATTGCCGAGCGGGCTCGTCACTGGTAGCGATGGCCTTCAAAGAGGCGTTAATCGCCGACTTGGGGTTCCGTATGCCTCCGGCCAATAAGACTAAGCGTTCCGGCTCCCTGATGTGGGATCTGCTGACCTTTGACCGCCTGGTCACCGGGCCAGTGATTCACTTCATCTATTGGGCTGGCCTGGGGGTCGTGGCCCTGTTCGGCTTCTCGGTCGTCGGCGCCGCCGTCGGCCTGGCGCTGAAGGAGCCGGGCCTGGGCTCGCTGCTACTGGCCTTCCCGGTGCTGATCGCCGGCCTGCTGGTCGCCGGCGCCCTGGTGCTGCTGTGGCGCGCCTTCTGCGAGTTCTATGTCGCCATCTTCCGGATCAGCGAGGACCTGCGGGCCCTGCGCCAGACCAGCGACGCCGACCACGCCGCGCACCGCGCCCGCCAGCAGGCCGCGCAGTCGCCGCGCCAGCAAGTCTGATTACCTAGCCAGAACCTTCAGCCGCTCGCGCATGGTCTCGATGAGGTCCATGGGCATGTCCAGCGCGCAGATCATCTGTTCCGGGATGGCTTCGGCCTGATCCCGCAGGGCGCGGCCCTTGTCGGTCAGGCCCACGATCACCCGCCGCTCGTCTTCCGGGTCGCGGTGGCGTGCGACGAGGCCACCGGCTTCCAGGCGCTTGAGCAGCGGGGTCAGGGTGCTGGAGTCGAGGTCCAGGGCGTCGCCCAGGGCCCCGACCGTCTGCGGGCTCTTCTCCCACAGCACCAGCATGGCCAGGTACTGCGGATAGGTGATGCCCATCGCGTCCAGCATGGGTCGATAAAGCCGCGTCATCCGATTGGCCGCGCCGTACAGGGCGAAGCACAACTGATTGTCCAGGCGCAGGGACTCTACGGGACGGTCGGACGGCGTCGGTTTCTTGTTCATCGTGTACGATTAAGCCGCCTTGACGGTAATAGCCACGTCCACGTTACCGCGGGTTGCGTTCGAGTACGGACAAACCTGGTGCGCGGTGGCGACGAGGGCTTCGGCGTCAGCCTGGCTCAAGCCTTGGGTCTCGACTTCGAGGGCGACTTCCAGCTTGAAGCCGACTTCTTGCGTGGCGAGGCCGACCTGGCCGGTCACGGTCGAGCCGGTGAGGGCGATCTTCTGGGTGCGGGCGACGTGGGCCATGGCGCTCTGGAAGCAGGCGGCATAGCCGGCCGCGAACAGCTGCTCAGGGTTCGTCCCGGTTTCCTTGCCGCCCAGGGCCTTGGGCATCGACAGCTGCACGTCCAGCAGGCCGTCTTCGCTGCGCGCGTGGCCGTCACGGCCGCCGACAACGGTGGCGCGGGTGGTGTAGAGGCTGGTCATTGGAGGAGTTCCCTTGCTTGAGTTCGATGCAGGGGTATTTGATCGTGCGCGATTGATGTTCAAGTGTCGTTCGTGAAAAAAGATCGTGCGCGATGTAAATTGCGAGATCCTCCGCCCGTGGGGGAGGCGGCCGAAGGCCGGAGGGGGAAGTAGCCGGATAGCCCGCTTCTTCCCCCTCCGTCGCCTACGGCGACACCTCCCCCGCTAGGGGGAGGATCTGAAAATTTAAGCCGCCCAGGCCGCCGCGAAGCGCTTCAGCAGCGACCGCGCCGGGCTCTCGGCGCCAGCTTCGGCGGCTTCCAGCCGCAGGAACAGATCCCCCGCCTTATGCTGAGCCCGCGCCGGCAAACCCTGATTAGGCAGGCGGACCAGGCCGCGTTCAGCGGCCTTGGTCGAGATCCAGGCCGGGCGGCGGCCCAGCGGGGTGTCGGCGTCGACGCGGCCGCCCTCGGCCAGGACGCGCGGATCGACCTTGCCGGTCAGCCACAGGTCGTCGCCGCGCACCAGGGCGCCGTCCTGAGCGCGATAGCGCACCTCGAACATCACGCCCTCGACCCGGACCTTGTCGCCTTCGCGCAGGCCGGCGGGCAGTTTCAGGCGCAGATGACGGCTGTCGATGGCCAGGTCCTCGGCGCCGCCGGCGACGGCCGTGGCGATGTCGATGTCCAGATAGACCCGGTCGACGATCGGCGGGGCGCTGGTCACGGCCGGCGGGAAGGCAGCCGGCTGATAAGGATGGTCCTGCAGCAGGCGATAGGCGGCCAGCACGTCGCGGAACAGGGCCGCGTCGCCGGTCGGACGGTCGGGGTGGGCCCGCTTGGCCGCCTCGCGATAGGCGGTGCGCAGTTCGCGCTCGCCCGCGTCCGCGGCCACGCCCAGGAGGGCGCGGGCGGCGGCAAGCGTCAGGGCGGACGGACGAGCGGTCATTCGCGCGACCCTGCCGCCGGGATGGTCAACGGCGGGTTAAGTTAAGACTTTAGGGGTTCGTCCGGGTGTGGCCCCTCGCGGCGCTGGGGCCTATATCAAGGGCATGAGCGCCGACCCGACCTTGATCCCCGCCTCGCCCAGCGAAGACGATTATGTCCGCCAGGTCACCGAGGCTACGCCGCCGGCCCTGCTGTCGGAGGAGGATCCGTTCGCCCTGTTCGCCGAATGGCTGGAAGAGGCGGGCAAGAAAGAGCCCAACGACCCCAACGCCATGACCGTCTCGACCGTCGACGCCGACGGCATGCCGGACTCGCGCATGGTGCTGCTGAAGGATTTCGATCCGCGTGGCTTTGTCTTCTACACCAACACCCACAGCGCCAAGGGCCAGGAGCTGAACGCCCACCCCAAGGCCGCCATCCTGTTCCACTGGAAGTCCCTGCGCCGCCAGGTGCGGATCCGCGGGACGGTCGAGCCGACCACCGAGGCCGAGGCCGACGCCTATTTCGCCAGCCGCGCGCGCGCCAGCCAGATCGGCGCCTGGGCCAGCGACCAGTCGCAGCCGCTGCCCGACCGCTTGGCCCTGGAAAAGCGCGTCGCCGAGATGGGCCTGAAGTTCGGCCTCGGGAAGGTGCCGCGCCCGCCGCACTGGTCGGGCTACCGTATCGTGCCCGTCACCATCGAATTCTGGCGCGACCGCCCCTTCCGCCTGCACGAACGGCTGGTCTTCGACCGCGTGGACGCCGGCTGGACGACCAAGCGCCTGTTTCCCTAGACCAAAGTCTATGGGTTGAGTGTCCGGCGGCGGAACATCCTTGAGGTGCGATTAACCGCCGGCGCCTAGGCTTTTGGCCAATGCGTCTGAGCTCGATCCTCACCTCCCTGGCGGCGGCGTTCACGCTGCTGACCTGCGCGACCGGCGCGTCGGCGGCCTGTACGGCCACGGCCACGGCAACGAGCTCGGCCACCTATTCGCCCAACGCCGTCACGCCCGCGACCCCCAGCATCGGGGCCGGCTTCGGCTGCGCGACGGGCAGCCCGCTGTGGATCTCGTTCTCCGGCAACTATGTGAAGGCCACGATCACGGCGTCGAACGGCTACAAGCTGAGCCAGGCCGGGGCGCCGGACATCAACTACGTGCTATCGGCCGACGCGGCGGGGACCAAGCCGCTGTCGGGCTCGGCCACCTACTACATCAACGGCACGTCGGTCGATTTGGCGGGACTGGTCGGTTTCGCGCCGACCAGCGTGCCAGTCTACATCAAGCCCAGCGTCTCGGGATCGGTGAAGTCGGGGGTCTATACCGGCTCGTTCACCATCCTGTGGGACTGGAGCCTGTGTTCGCTGGCCGTGGGCAGCTGCATCGGCGTGACCGACAAGGACACCAAGTCGAGCATCGTCACGGTCAATCTGACGATCAGCGGCGGCAGGCCGGCGACCGTCACGACGACGACGACCGTGGTCTATGACGACAAGAACGGCACGACGAACCCCAAGTCCATTCCGGGCGCCAAGCAGCGCACCACCGTCACGGTCACCAATCCCGACACCTCGGCGCTGGCCAGCAACACGATGGAGCTGAAGATCGCGACCCCGGCCAACACCACGATCGCCCTGGACGGCGATGGCGCGGGCGGGGCCTCCGTGGTCTTCACCGAGGGCAGCCCGGCCTCGGGCCTGGCGTTCAGCTACGTGGCGTCGAACAATCTGGGCGACGACGTCGAGTTCTCGTCCGACGGCGGCTCCAGCTGGCTGTTCCTGCCAACGGTGGCGACCCAAGCCCAGGTGACCCACGTCCGGCTGAAGCCGCGCGGGGCGATGGCGGCGGGCTCGAACTTCAAGATCTCGGTCGCCTATACGGTCAAGTAAGGCGGCCGATGTCGTCCAGGCGGAACGGCGTGGTCTGGTAGATCTGGTTGATCCAGTTGGAGAACAGCAGGTGGGCGTGGCCGCGCCAGCGGTTGCGGGGCGTCGCGCTGGCGTCGCCGCGCGGGAAGTAGTGGGCCGGCTGCGGCGTGGTCGGGTCTTTGGCGCTGTCGCGGACATATTCGTCGCGCAGGGTCTCGCCGTCATATTCCAGGTGGTTGAACATGTGCAGCGAGCGGCGCTGGGCGTCCTCGATCAGGCACAGGCCCGCTTCGTCCGATTCCAGCAGCACCTTCAGGCCGGGGGCCTGGTCGACGGCCTCGCGGCTGACCTCGGTCCAGCGCGAGACCGGGATGTCGACCTCATCGGCGAAGCCGCGCAGATAGGCCGAGGTCGGCTCGACCAGGTGGTGGGCATAGACGCCCGAGCGCTTGGCCGGCAGCACCTGCTTGTCGACGCCGTGGAAGTGGCGCAGGGCGGCTTGCGCGCCCCAGCAGATGGTCAGGCAGCTGTGCACGTGGGCTTGGGTCCAGTCCAGGATCCGCCGCAGCTCGTCCCAGTAGGCGACGTCCTCGAAGGCCATGGTCTCGACCGGCGCGCCGGTGACGATGAAGCCGTCGAAGCGCTGGTCGCGCATCTCGTCCCACGAGCGGTAGAAGGCGGCCATGTGTTCGGCCGGGGTGTTGCGCGGCGTGTGGCTGGCCAGCTGCATCAGGGACAGCTCGACCTGCAGCGGCGTGGCGCCCAGGAGGCGGGCGAACTGGGTCTCGGTCTTGGGCTTGTCGGGCATCAGGTTCAGCAGGCCGATGCGCAGCGGACGGATGTCCTGGCGGGCGGCGTCGGTCTCGCGCATGACGACCACGCCCTCGGCTTCGAGGGTGGCGCGGGCAGGCAATGAATCCGGAATCTTGATCGGCAAGGCTTCGCCCCTGGACTTCGACAAAATCGACGCGGGACGAGCTGGGTTGGGACCCGTTTGATTGCCGTCTCGGCCACATCCTCTCCGGAGAGAGCGCCACCTTGCCCGGGAAGGCAGGTTGGCGTTGGGCGCGGCCCAACTCTTGATGCAGGCGCAGGACTAGCCGATGCGAAGCGCGGCTACAAGTCGGGGCAGGGGCCTTGCGACTATCGGACGCCGTAGCGGGCGAGGAACGTCTCGACGGCGTCCTCGGCGATGGCCTTGATCGGACGACGCGGCTGGACCTCGTCGCCGGCCGACAGGCCCAGCACCAGGGTCACGTGGTCCAGCATGCCCATCAACTGGCCGGCGGCCCACGAGGCTTTCTCGACCTTCAGCTCGCCAGAGCGGACCAGGTCGTTGATGACCGCGATCGCCGCCCCGCCCAGTTCGTCGCGAGCGCTCTGCAGGAAATATTCGGCGACGTCCTCGAACCGGCGGCGCTCGGCGGTGACGATGCGGAACATCGCCCGGGTGTCGGGGCGAGAGAAGAAGGTGGCATAGGCCACGGCCAGGGCGGTCAGCCGGACGCGGGCGTCGCCCTTGGTGCGGACGGCCTCGCGGACCGGGGCGGCGATGCCGCTGACCGTCTCCATGACGATGGCCTTGAACAGGTCCGCCTTGCTGGGGAAGTAGGCGTACAGCGTGGCCGTCGAGACCCCCGCCGCGCGCGCCACCACCTCCATGCCGGCGTCGGCGTAGCCCTGGCGCAGGAAGAGCGCCCTGGCTGAGCCGAGGATCTCCTCGCGCTTGTGACCCGACCGCTTCAAACCCGCGCCGACCAGCATAGGAGTACTCACACTTGATGCCTTCGATACAATCTAGCCGCGAAAACGAGGGGTAAGCAAGGCTGACGTTAGAGGACTCTGGCCCGGCTTTCGGCTATGCAGCCCCGGCGCCGAATTCGTGCGCGGACAGATGGGATTTTCGGCGTGATCAAGGACGCGGAAGCCGCGCGCGAGCAGGAAGTGGCCGCCTGGTTCGAAGGCCGGGCCGAAAGCACGATCGAGACCTCGTGCGCCCGGGTGTTCCTGATCGACGACTCGGCCTTCAAGGTGAAGCGCCCGGTCGACTTCGGTTTCCTGGACTATTCGACGCTGGAGCTGCGCCGCTGGGCCCTCGAGCGTGAACTGACCTTCAACCGCGCCGCCGCGCCCGACATCTATCGTGAGGTCCGTTGCCTGACGCGCACCGCCGACGGCGGTCTGGAGATCAATGGCGAGGGCGAGATCGTCGAGTACCTGCTGGAAATGCGCCGCTTCGACCAGAACGGCGTCTTGGCCACTCAGCCCTGGGCGATCGACGACGCGCTGGAGGATTCGCTGGGCCGCACGGTGGCCCGCTTCCACGCCGGCTCGAGCCTGCGCCCGCAAGGCGGTGGTGTTTCGGCCCTGGGCTACACGATCCGTTCGAACGCCAACCTGCTGCGCGGCCTGTCCGCGCGCCTGGGCAAGCAGGCGGTCGAGCGCCTGGTCACCGAGACCGACATCGCGCTGGAGCGTTTGGGTCCGCTGCTGGACGGCCGCGCCAAGGAGGGCTTTGCCCGCCACTGCCACGGCGACCTGCACCTGGGGAACATCCTGATCGAGAACGGTCAGCCGATCCTGTTCGACTGCATCGAGTTCAACGACACCCTGTCGGACATCGACGTGCAGTACGACCTAGCCTTCCTGCTGATGGACCTGGACTTCCGCCGTCGCCGCGACGCCGCCGGCCGGGTGCTGAACGCCTATCTGGACGAGGCCGCCCGCACCTTCGGCGAAGGCCTGTGGACCGGTCTGGCGGCCCTGCCGCTGATGCTGAGCGTCCGCGCCGCCGTGCGCACCCACGTCTGGGCCTATACCGGCGACGACGAGGCCGCGCGGGCCTATCTGAACACCGCCCTGGAGCACCTGGCGCCCAAGCCGGTCAGCCTGGTGGCGGCCGGCGGCCTGTCGGGCTCGGGCAAGTCGACCTTCTCGCGCGTCTGCGCCCCCGGCCTGGGCTCGGCCCCCGGCGCGGTCGTTTTGCGCACCGACGAGATCCGCAAGCGCCTGTGGGGCGTGCCGTCGCTGGAGCGCCTGCCGCGCGAGGCCTATACGCCGGAGATGAGCGCCAAGGTCTATGACCAGCTGTTCTCCGACGCCGAGCTGTGCCTGAAGGCCGGCCGTTCGGTGGTGCTGGACGCGGTGTTCCTGAAGCCCGAAGAGCGCGCCCGCGCCGAGGCCCTGGCCAAGACCTGCGACGTCGGCTTCCTGGGCGTCTGGCTGGAGGCCCCGCCCGAAGTGCTGCGCGAACGCGTCGCCGCCCGCGTCAACGACGCCTCGGACGCCGACGTGGCGGTGCTGGAAAGCCAGCTGACCCGCGACGCCGGCGAGATCACCTGGCGCAAGGTGGATACGGTCAACGCGTTCGAGGACGAAGCCCGGGCGCTGGCGGAGACGATGGGGTAGGGCTTAAGCCGCCTGCCGCCCCTCGTCCGGCGGGTCCGGGTTCACCGCGCGGATGATCGCCGTGATCAGGTCCATCGGCTTGACCGGCTTGCCCAGGTGGTCGTCGAAGCCCATCCCCAGGAACCGCTCGCGGTCGCCGGCCATGGCCGAGGCGGTCAGGGCGATGACGGGCAGGGCGGGGTCGCCGGCGCGGCCGGCGCGGATGGCTTCCAGGGCGGTGATGCCGTCCATCACCGGCATGTTGATGTCCATCAGCACGCAGTCGTAGTGCTGCTGGGTCATGGCCTCGAGCGCTTCCTGGCCGTTCTCGACCACGGTCAAGGCGACGCCGGCCGGCTCGAGCATGGTGCGCACGACCAGCTGGTTGACTGCGTTGTCCTCGGCCATCAGCACGTGGATCTGGCCCAGGCTCTCGTCATCGACCTGCGGCTCCGGCTCGGGCGCGACGGGCGCTGAAGCCAGCGGCGCGCGGACGCTGAGCATGAAGCAGGCGCCGCCCGTGCTGGGGCGCAGCACCAGGTCGCCGCCCAGCTGCCGGGCCAGCGAGCGCGAGATGGCCAGGCCAAGACCCGCGCCGCCATAACCGCGCGAGATCGTCTCGTCGGCCTGGGTGAAGCTGTCGAACACGCGGTCGGCGGCCTCGGGCGGCACGCCGGGACCGGTGTCGCAGACCGAGAAGCGGATCATCTCGTCCTCGGCGCTGACCGAGACACGGACATGACCCTGGGCGGTGAACTTGACGGCGTTGGAGACCAGGTTGGTCAGCACCTGGCGGATGCGCAGCGGGTCGGCGCGAATCCACGCGGGGACCTCGGTGTCGTAGCGGGCGAACAGTTGCAGGCCCTTGGCCTCGGCCGCGTCGCGCCAGGCGTCGACCACGTCCGAGACGATGGCGCGCGGGTCGACGATCTCGGGGGCCAGCTCGACCTTGCCGGCCTCGACGCGGGAGAGGTCCAGGACGTCGTTGAGCAGCTGCATCAGGCTGTCGCCCGACTTGATCATCAGCTCGACCTGCTGGCGCTGGGCCGTGCTCAGCTTGGAGCGCTCCAGGGCGTGGGCCATGCCCAGCAGGCCGTTCATCGGGGTGCGCAGCTCGTGGCTGGTGACGGCGATGAAGGTCGACTTGGCGCGGGCGGCCTCCAGGGCGCGCTCGCGCTCGTCGCGCAGGCCGCGGGTCAGCTCGTCCATGCGCCGGGCGGCGGCGCGGTTGCGCAGGGCGACATTGATGGTGATGCCGATCAGCAGCACCAGCGACCAGCGCATCGCCTGGGTCGCCGGGTCCGAGCCGGGCATGAACAGGAACGGGAAGACGATCAGGCTGACGATCGGGGCTACGCCGCTCAGCACCAGCAGGGCCAGCGGCTGGTGGCGATACTGCTGCATGAAGACCAGCTGGCCGCACCAGATGGCGACGGCGGCGACCTTCAGCTGCGCGGGGCCGTGCAGCCACAGCAGGGCTGCCAGCCCGGCCCAGCTGCCGTTGACGGGAATGGCGGCGAACATGAAGGCGGCGCGGTCGGCGCGGCTGCCCGGACGTCCCTTGCCGAAATTACGGGTGGCCAGCATGGCCAAGCCTTCGGCGACCAGGAAGCTGAGCAGCCAGGCGAAAGCGGTGCGAAAGCCCAGGCCGATGCCAATGACGCCGGCCGCCAGACAACCGGAAATAATGCGCGAAGGACCGAGCCGTCGAATGTCGGCCGCGACCTCGTCCAGTCGCTCATCCGCTAATGTATCGGCCCACCAGCCCAAAGACTCGCCTCTCCGGACGACGACGATTGTTCGCCTACGTTGCGACTATCCCCCGCAAGCAACCAAGAGTCTCCTTAACACGCGTGCGACCGATCAGCGCGTGCGTCGACTAGGCGACCGATCACTTTTCCTGGATTTCTCTTGTGAAGAGGCCCCGCGTTGCCCCTTCTTTCCCTTCTAAAGAGCCGCGCGTTGCGCGGGGCGCGCCGCGTCGATAGCCTCGCCTGAACAACGATAAGCAACCGAGAGAGAGCGGGAGTCGATGCAGGGGCTGATGCAGCATGGGGCGCTGACCCTCGACAAGATCATCGACCACGCCGCCAAGTGGCACGGCAATCGTGAAGTGGTCACCCGCTCGGTCGAGGGCGCGATCGTGCGCACGACCTACGGCCAGATCCACGATCGGGCCAAGCGAGTCTCCAACGCCCTGCTGGCCATGGGGATCAAGCCGGGCGACCGCGTCGGCACCCTAGCCTGGAACACCGGCCGCCACATGGAGGCCTGGTACGGCATCATGGGCATCGGCGCGGTGTGCCACACCCTGAACCCGCGCCTGTTCCCCGAGCAGATCGCCTGGATCGCCGACCACGCCGGCGACCGCGCCATCTTCGTCGACCTGACCTTCCTGCCGATCCTGCAGGCGGTGCTGCCGCGCTTGCCGCATGTCGAGCATGTCATCGTCTTCACCGACCGCGCCCACATGCCAGCCGAGTTCCCGCTGGCGGCGGAAGCTCCGCACTTCAAGGGCCTGCTCTGCTACGAGGAGCTGGTGGCGGAGCAGTCGGCCGACTGCGCCTGGGGCGGGTTCGACGAGGGCACGGCCGCGGGCCTCTGCTACACCTCGGGCACCACGGGCGACCCCAAGGGGGTGCTGTACTCGCACCGCTCGAACTTCCTGCACACCTTCATCACCATGCAGCCCGACGTGATGGGGCTGTCGCAGAAGGACACCATCCTGCCGGTGGTGCCGATGTTCCACGCCAACGCCTGGGGCGTGGCGTTCTCGGCCCCGGGCACGGGCGCCAAGATGGTGATGCCGGGCGCCAAGATGGACGGCGCCTCGATCTTCGAACTGCTGGACACCGAAGGCGTGACCTTCTCGGCCGCCGTGCCCACCGTCTGGCAGATGCTGCTGCAGCACCTGGAGGCCACCGGCGCCAAGCTGCCGGTGCTGAAGAAGGTGGTGATCGGCGGGGCGGCCTGTCCCGAGAGCATCATCCGCGCCTTCCAGGAAAAGTACGACGTCGAGGTGGTCCACGCCTGGGGCATGACCGAGACCTCGCCGGTCGGGACGCTGTCGGTCATGACCGATGAGCTCTCCAAGCTGCCCTACGATGAGCAGATGCCTTACCGCCTGAAGCAGGGCCGCCCGCCGCTGGGCGTCGAGATCTGTCTGCGCGACGACGAGGGCAATCCGTTGCCGCACGACGGCAAGGCCTTCGGCCACCTGAAGATCCGCGGCCCGATCATCGCCGCCGAATATTTCCGGGGCGCCGGCGGCAAGATCCTGGACGACGAAGGCTTCTTCGACACCGGCGACGTGGCCACGATCGACGACCACGGCTTCATGCAGATCACCGACCGCGCCAAGGACGTCATCAAGTCCGGCGGCGAATGGATCAGCACCATCGAGATCGAGAACATCGCCGTCGGCCATCCCAAGGCCGCCCTGGCGGCGGTGGTCGGTGCGGCGCACCCGAAGTGGGACGAGCGGCCGGTGCTGCTGGTCAAGCTGAAGGAGGGCGAGACCGCGACCAAGCAGGAGTTCATCGACTTCCTGCACGGCAAGATCGCCAAGTGGTGGATGCCCGACGACGTGCTGTTCGTCGACGACATCCCGCTGGGCGCGACCGGCAAGATCGACAAGAAGGTGATCCGCAAGCGCCTGGCCGACGAGGGTTACAAGCTGCCGGAAACGCCGCTGCAGCCGTCGCCCGTGCCCCCTCCGACTCAGACCCTGGCGGCCGCCGACGGCGCCCAGGCTTCGGTGATCTATGCGCCCGAGCCGGTGGAAGAGGTCGAGCCCGAGGCCGTCCTCGCCGAGCCACAGCCCGAACCTGAAGCGCCGCCGCCGGAGCCTGAGGTCGTCGCTCACGTCGAGCCCGAGACCGTATCGGCCACCGATGCGATCATCGCCGAGGCCACCGCGATAGCCGCCGCCGAGGCGGTGGCGGAACCGGAACCCACGCCGGAGCCCAAGGCGGAGGCCACGCCCGTGAAGGCTGCGTCGCCGGAGCCCGCGCCGGAAGCGCCTCTACGCCTGCACGACCCCAAGCCGACCCCGGTCCTGGCCGACGCCGGCGAGGCCCTGCCGTTCGCTATGCCGATCACGCCGGGCAAGCGCGGCAAGGCCGCCAAGAAGACCGAAGAGAAGAAGGCTTCAGGCAAGCCGCCGGCCTGGGCCTCGTTCTATCTGGACCTGGCTCTGCTGGTCGCTCTGGCCCCGGCCATCCTGGCGGGCGGCGGCGCCCTGGGCGTCAAGCTGGGCATGATCCCGCTGCCGCTGGGCTATACCGCCATGACTCTGGACTGGGCGCCGCGCCTGGCCTTTGTCAGTGTCGCCACGGGTCTGCTGGGCCTGGTCATCGCCCTGATGGCCGGCTTCAAGCGCCTGGGCCGGGCGGCGATCCTGGCCTTGCTGATCACGGCGGTCACCTTCGGGGTGATGTTCGGGGCCAAGGCGCTGCTGGGCCAGTCGCCGCCGATCCACGACGTCTCGACCGACTGGAAGACGCCACTGGGCTTCTCGGACGCCGCCATGGCCGCGCGCGGCGGCTCGGCCGAGATCGTGGACGACGATCCGTCCCTGCCGGTGGGCTCGGCCGCCTATGCCGGCCGCCGCCTGGCCGAGATCAACGCCGAGACCTGCCCTGCCGCCCGGCCTCTGGTCAGCGAGCGCGCGCCTGGCGACGCCTATGAGGCGATCAAGGCGGCCGTCATGGCCCAGGGCATGACCCTGGTCACCGACGACCCCGTGGACGGCCGCCTGGAGGCCACGGCCCGCAGCTTCTGGTACGGCCTGACCGATGACGTCGTGGTGCGCGTGCGCCCCGACGCCCGTGGCTCGCGCCTGGACCTGCGCTCGATCGGCCGCGACGCCGGCCCCGACCAGGGCCGCAACTGCGCCCGCATCGGCGAGCTGATCACGGCGGTGAAGGGGCAGTAGGGCCTAGTCGGCGCGCTCGAGGGCGATGAAGGGCGCTTCGTCGGCGTCCGTTTCCAGCGTCAACGGCAGCAGGCTGTCGTCGTCCACCATCGTGAGCCCGGCGCCCCAGCACGGCTTCAGGGTTTCCTGGGCCGTCCACCACCAGGCGGTGATCGGTCCTTCATAGTCGGATCGGACGGCGTAACTGCCGTCCGCCTTTCGCGTCGCCAGGGTCGTATGGGCGCCATGGAACCGCGGTGGGGGCCCGGAACGGGGCGGGGCCGGGATCTTGCCGATGGCTTCGATGAACTGTCCCAAGGCCGGGCAGCTGCGCCCGTCGATCCACAGCCGGTCGATGTGCTTGGTGGGGCCGGCGAGGCCGTTGGTGATGCGGGTGCGGCGCTCGGCCATCCAGAAGGGGCCTGCGCGAGACTCGACCCGACGCAGCGCCAGGCTCTCGTGGGTCCCCCAGTAGAACCCCGCCACCACCCGCACCCGATAGACGTCGACGAAGGCCGGAGTCGCGGCGGCGGCGACTCCGGAGAGGCTCGAGAAAAGAGCGATCAGGGCAAGATGTCGGCGCATGCCGGCGACTATGCCTGAGCGTGTGTTGCGGCGCTATTTCAACGGCAGGAACAGTTCGCACACCACCTCGTGCACGGGCCGGTCCGGGAAGAACGAGAAGTGCCGCTGGGCGTAGACCGGGAAGTCCCGCGCTTCCTCGCCGCTGGCCGGCAGCCATTCGCGATAGAGATACAGCGCGGCGGGTTCCAGATTGTGGGTGTTCTGGGCCACCCGCAGCACCGCGCAACGACCGCCGGGGATCTCGCCGGCCTTCATGTCCGGATCGTCGGAGGCGATCAGGCGGTCGGTGCCGATGCACAGGTCCATGCTGTACTCGGCCGGGTTCTCAGGGGTTCGCTCCGACCGAAAGATGTTGAAGGTCGGGTTCTTGTCGGGCGTCAGGCCGGCGGCCTTTCGCCAGGCGATGAAGCGCTCGATCGTGGCCGGCAGCGCGGCGCGGTCGCCGCGGTGTTCCATGATCGCCACGGGTGTGGCGGCGACGTCACGAATGATCACGTCTTCGGCTTCGTAGGTAATCTGCATCAGCTTGCTCCTGGCGTTGTCCAAGGGCCCGAAGGCCGCAAGCCACGGCGCCCAGTCGGGCGATTTGCGAAACGACGAGGGCGACTGCCTGAACCGCTGCCGGAAGGCGCGCGCGAAGGCGTCCGGCGCGTCATAGCCGGCCTCCAGCGCGATTTCCGTGACGCTCGTATCGCCCGTATTGGCCAGCCGGTGCGACGCGCGCTTTAGCCGGGCCAGTTGGACATAGCGGTGCACGGACACCCCGAAGGTGGCCATGAACTGTCGGTGGAAATGGAACTTGGAGAAGGCGGCCACGCGGGCCAGCGCCTCCAGGTCCAGATCGCCGTCCAGATGCTGGTCGATATGGTCCAGCACCCGCTGCATTCGGGCGTTATAGTGGTCGAGATAGGTCTTGGGCGCCGCCTTCATCGTCTCCCGCTTCTTCCGTGGCGGCGTCAGTTACGCGCTGACGGACAGGGGCTGCTCGACCGATCTTGCGGTTCGGCGCCTCACGCCAGGCGGTATTCCGCGTCCAGGCCGTCGCCGGTCGCGGCGACCCGGCCTTCCTTCACCAGCTGCAGCATGTGAGCCAGCACCGAGTGGGCGGCGGCCGGGTGCAGGCGCGGGTCCACGGCGGCGTACAGGCTGGGGACCATGGCCTTGATGGTGGTGAAGCCGGCGGCCAAAGCCTCGACGATCTGGGCCTCGCGGGCGCGGCGGTGGGCGACATAGGCGTCGATGAACGGCCCGACCTCGCGCACCGGCGCGCCGTGGGTCGGCCACAGCGTGCTGAAGCCGCGCGCCTTCACCTTTTCCAGGCTGGCGAAATAGTCGCCCATGTCGCCGTCGGGCGGGGCGATCACGGTGGTCGACCAGCCCATGATGTGGTCGCCGGCGAACAGGGCGTTCTCTTCCCGCAGCGCGAAGCAGACGTGGTTGGAGGTGTGGCCGGGCGTGGTGATTGCTTCCAGCGTCCAGCCGGGACCGGACAGCACGTCGCCGTCGACCAGACTCACGTCTGGACGGAAGCGGTCGTCGCCGCCTTCTTCCAACGCCGGAGCGTCGCTGGCGTGCGGCGCGGGGGCGGGCAGGCCATAGACCTTGGCCCCGAACGCCTGGGCCAGCGGGTGGGCGAGGGGAGAGTGGTCCAGGTGGTGATGGGTGACCAACACGTGGGTCACCCGCTCGCCGTCCAGGGCAGCCTTTAGCGCCTCGAAATGCTCTTCCTGGTCCGGGCCGGGATCGATCACCGCCACCTCGCCCTGGCCGACGATGTAGACGCCGGTGCCGGTAAAGGTGAACGGCCCCGGATTGCGGGCGATGACCCGCCGGATCAGCGGCGAGACCTGGTCGCAGCGGCCGTATTCGAACTCCAGCTCGCGAACGAAAGGAATCATCGAGAGACACTCCGAAACGGCGCCGGTCTTGCGCTTTTGCCCTCCAGTAACCTTCGGAGGACGGGCCATGGCGGCGGACGCGGCGATTTTTGTCTCAAAACGGCTCCAGCGCGCGGCTTTCGCCATCGTGTGTATCATCCTGGCCCAGTTCGTTCTGGCCAGCTGCCAGGCCGAACCGACCCCGATGGTGGCTCGCGAGTCGGCCGCCTTCTAAGTCCTGATCTGCCTAAGAAGGCAGCACGCCCGACAGATCATAGCCCGCCTCGCGGCCCTGATTGACCAGGGTCTGGCGATCCTCGCCCGCCAGCGCCTGGCCGATCGACCAGGTGACGATCGAGCGCGTGCCCGACCGACAGAAGGCCAGCACCGGCCCGTCGGCCGCTTCGACCGCGGCCCGCACCGCGTCCACCTGCTCCTGGGTCGGACCGCCGCGCACCGGCACATGCAGATAGTCCAGGCCCGCCGCGCGGGCGGCGGCCTCGATGGTCGCGCCCGAAGGCTGGCTGGGATCCTCGCCATCGGGACGGTTGTTGATCACGAGCACGAACCCCTCGGCCGCGGCGCGGGCCATGTCGGCCTCGGTCACCTGCGGGCTGACGGACAGGGATTCGGTGACTCGTCGAAAATCGCTCATCGGTTCGCCGCAACTTAAGGCGCGACGCAATTTCGCCGCTCCGCATTGTCGCGACCCGCGGGCGCCTAGGCAATGGTCACGGCCGCCCTCAAGCGTGCACGTGGAACGATCATGCGCGGGGAGAACATGCCGCCCACATCCTGTTCATTAAAAAACTTTTACCTAAAACGGCGTGTTCGCGACGTTGATTTGTTGCCTGTCAATTCCCAGGGGCAAGATTGTCGCGAAAAATTCTTCGAAATGCCGAGATTGATAACGAAGATCTTTGAGGTCGAAATAACCTCGTTAAAACAAGACAATGATGAACTCATGCCTGTCGTTTCCATGGTCAAGGTATCCACATGGAGCGCCGGTTTGCCGAATGGTGGCAGGGCTGTGGCGATTTTGCGACAGGGGCTGTCGATGTGGATTACAATTCTGCAATGACAATTGACCCTCGGCCGCAGCGGCCCCTAACGTCGCCGCAACCGGGGAAATGTTTCCGGGACACCAGTGATCTCGTGGCGTGAACTACGCGGATTTCCGCTCCAGTTCGGACAAAGTTTCTAGAGGGGGACTCGTCCGATCTGCCGCTCTCGCCATGCTCAGAGGGGATTTGAACAGCATGCTTTCCACCAAAGGTAGCGCCCGCGCGCGTCTACTGACGACGACGCTGCTCGCCGGTCTGGCGACCGTCGCCACGCCGGTTGCGATCGCGACCGTCGCGGCCATGGCGCCCACGATCGCCAGCGCTCAGGACTACAGCTCGGGCTCGCTCGTCGGCACCGTGCGCGACACTTCCGGCGTTCCGGTCGCCGGCGCTTCCGTCGCCGTCAAGTCGCTGGACCAGGGCTTCACCCGTTCGGTCACCACGGATGACGCCGGCCAGTTCCGGATCCCCCTGATCCCGATCGGCGGCTATTCGGTCGCGATCAACAAGGACGGCTTCCAACCGACCAACGACGGCAACGTCCGCGTCGGCCTGGGCGGTTCGACCGCCTATACCTTCACCCTGGCCGGCGCCACCGAGACGGTCAGCGAAGTGGTGATCACCGCCACCGCCAACCCGCAGCTCGACTTCGCCGCGACGACCAAGGGTCTGACCGTCGACATCGAAACCCTGACCAAGCAAGCGCCGATCGGCCGCTCGCTGACGGCCGTCGTGCAGCTGGCCCCCGGTGTCGTCACCGGCAGCTCGTCGCGCGTCACCACGGCTCCGTCGGCCGCCAACTTCGGCGGTCAACCGTCGGTCGGCGGCGGTTCGGTCGCTGAAAACGCGTTCTACGTGAACGGCCTGAACATCACGAACTTCGACACGTACATCGGCGCCGCCGAAGTGCCGTTCGACTTCTACAAGTCGATCGAAGTGAAGACCGGCGGCTATCCCGCCGAGTTCGGTCGCGCCACCGGCGGTGTCATCAACGCCGTCACGAAGTCGGGTTCGAACACCTTCCACTTCGGCGTCCACGGCAACTACGAGTCGGACGCCTGGCGTGAAGACGCGCCGGACACCTACATCATCGCCAACCACCGTTCGAAGCGTACTGAAAAGAACGCCACGTTCGAAGTCAGCGGTCCGATCATCGAGGACCACCTGTTCTTCTACGTGATGAACGCCCAGCGCGACACGCAGTCGGCGCAAGCCCAGAAGACGACCGGCCAGTACGTCGTCGACAAGTCGAACGACCCGTTCTGGGGCGCCAAGATCGACGGCTACATCACCGACAAGCAGCGCGTCGAACTGACCTACTTCGACACGCAAAAGACCATCAACCGCTCGGCCTTCGCCTACGCCGCGGCCGCGGACACCATCGGCGCTCAGCTGCCGTCGACCGTCTACCGTCAGGGCGGCGTGAACTACGTGGCGCGTTACACCGGCACGTTCACCGACTGGTTCACCCTGTCGGCCGCCTACGGCAAGAACCGCGACTCCAACAGCGTGCTGCCGGGCAACACCGTTGACCCGCTGGTCCAAAGCGACGTCGACGGCAGCGCCCTGACGACGGTCTCGGCCCAGAAGCAGGCCACGATCGAAACCCGCAAGACGCTGCGCGAATTCTATCGCATCGACGGCGACCTGTACTTCGACTTCCTGGGCAAGCACCACGTCCGTGGCGGCTTCGACCACGAAAAGACGACCCTGAACCACGCCTCGATCGACACCGGTCCGGGCGGCACGGGTATCGCCTACATCTATCACCGTCCGAAGTTCGACCCGGCCGCGCCGACCGCGCGCGACGCCAACGGCGTTCTGGGCGGCGTGAACTACGTCGAAGTGTCGACCAACCGCTTCGGCGGCGCGCCGGTGCACGGCGTCAACGAAGCCTGGTACGTGCAGGACGCCTGGGACATCACCCCGGACCTGAGCCTGCAGCTGGGCATCCGTAACGACAAGTTCACCCTGGACAACCTGCTGGGCGAACAGGTCCTGAACCTGAAGAACAACTGGGGCCCGCGCGTTGGCGTGACCTGGGATCCGGTCGGCGAAGGCAAGGACAAGATCTCGTTCTCGTTCGGCCGCTACTACATCCCGCCGGCGTCGAACCTCAGCTATCGCGGCGCCGACCTGGGCTACAGCGCGTTCTTCTACGCGCCGGGCTATGTCAACGGCACCACGAACGGCCCGGACTTCACCAAGGGCGCCAACCTGGCCCCGACGGCCCTGGGCACGCAGATCACCACCACGACCAACCCGGGCCTGCCGGACGGTACGCTGACGACCTGCCCGAGCTCGGTGGTCGCCGGTTCGCCGAACGTGATCGGTTGTACGGTTTCGTTCGGTCTGGGTGTCGCCGAGCCGGCCTACTCGAAGGCCGCTCAAGGCATCAAGGCTTCGCAAGAAGACGAATTCACGATCGGCTACGAGCGTCAGTTCAACCAACTGTGGAAGGGCGGCGTCAACCTGACGTACCGCAAGCTGAACCGCATCTCGGAAGACACGACCCTCGACCCGTTCGTCGTGAAGTGGTGTAACGCCCACGTCGCTGGCGCGACGCTGGCCGCCTGCGAAACGATCTTCAACAACTCGTGGCAGTACATCGTCTTCAACCCGGGCGAAGACCTGACGATCAAGCTGCGTCAGCCGAACGCCCTGGTGCACGACGCCGCGACGATCGCCGCCGCCGCCGCCCTGCCGAAGGAACTGACCTTCACCGCTCAAGAGCTGGGCTTCCCCAAGCCGAAGCGTGAGTACATCGCCCTCGAGTTCACCTTCGAGCGCGCTTTCGACGGCAAGTGGGGCCTGCAAGGCTCGTACACCCTGTCGGAAAGCAAGGGTAACTACGAAGGCACCGTTCTGTCGGACAACAACCAAGCCGACGCCGGTTCGACCGTGCTGTACGACTTCGTCGGTCTGACCGACTACCAGCAAGGTCTGCTGCCGAACCACCACGCTCACCAGTTCAAGGTGTTCGGCACCTACGCCCTCACCGACAACCTGATGTTCGGCGCCAACGCTTCGGTCATCTCGCCGAAGCACCAGGGCTGCCTGGGTCGTCACCCGACCGATGGTAACTCTGGCGGTTACGGCGCGGCTTCGCGCTTCTGTAAGACCTTCAGCGACACGGGCGCCCTGCTGGCCCCGAGCGCTCCGGTTCCGCGCGGTTCGGCTCAGGAAACCGATTGGCAGACGACCCTCGATCTGTCGGTCCGTTACACCGTGCCGGAAAAGATCATGGCTCTGGGTGGCAACCTGGTCCTGCGCGCCGACGTCTTCAACGTGTTCAACTCGGACGCCATCACGTCCTACGAAGAGCGCCGCGAAACCGGCACCGGCGGCTACTCGGCCAACTACCGCAAGCCGATCGCCTACCAAGAGCCGCGCTACGTGCGCGTGGGCTTCGACCTGGAATTCTAATTCCCGGATCGGACCTAACGGTTCTGAGAATGGCGGCGGGCTCCGAAAGGAGCCCGCCGTTTTCTTTTGGGGGCGACGACCTAAGCGCCCCCTCCGTCACGTCGCCTATCGGCGCCGCGCCACCTCCCCCGCAAGCGGGGCAGGAGAAGGGCCGCATCCTCCTCCCTTGCGCAGCGGGGGAGGTGGATCGCTGCGGATACGCAGCGAGACGGAGGGGGCGCTCCAGGCCTTTGCCTCGCGCCAAACAAAAAAGGCCGCTCAGGGAGCCCCTGAGCGGCCTTCTCGTCGTCTCTATATCAAGAGCGTCTATCGCACCGGCGTATCGGCCAGCACCGACGCCCCGCCGGGCGCCGCCCGCAGGCGGGCGTGGGCCATCTCGTCCAGGATCGCCTGCGAGCGCGGATCGCCCATCACCCAGGCGGCGGCCGCCAGGGTCTTGGCCGAGGTCTCGCTGACGCCCAGGAAGCGCTCGAAGGCCTCGAACGGCGACTTGGCGCCGTCCATGCGCTTCAAGCGCACGTCGTCCTTCAGCTTGGCCAGCTGCCGGGCCTTGTCGACGGCGTCGTAGAAGCCGCCCAGCTGGTCCACCAGGCCCAGTTGCTTGGCCTGCTCGCCGGTCCAGACGCGGCCCTTGGCGATTTCGCGCACGCGCTCGGGCGGCAGCTTGCGGCCCTCGGCCACGCGGCTGATGAAGCCGGCATAGATGCGGTCCATCCAGCCGGCGAACTTGGCGCGCTGTTCAGGCGTGAAGCCCTCGGCCGAGCCGAACGCTTCCGAATAGGCGCCGCCGACATGCAGGTCCTTGGTGTCGACGCCGAAACGGGCCAGGGCGTCGCCCACGGCGAACTTGCCGCCATAGACGCCGATCGAGCCGGTCAGGGTCGAGGGCTCGGCCACGATCGAGTCGGCCTGGCTGGAGATCCAGTAGCCGCCCGAGGCCGCATAGGTGCCCATGCTGACCACGACGGGCTTGCCGGCCGCCTTGGCGCTCTTCATGGCCGCCAGGATCTGCTCCGAGGCCGTGTCCGAACCGCCGGGCGAGGAGACGCGGAAGACGATCGCCTTGACGTCCTTGTCCTCGGCCGCGTCGCGGAAGGCCTTGGCCACCTCGTCGGAATAGACGTTGCTGTCGCCGCCGAACGGCGAGCCGCCGCCGCCCGCGCCGGTGACGATCGCGCCCTCGGCGCCGATCACGGCGATGGCCGGGCCGGTCTTGGCGGGCGTCGGCTTGGAGCGGCTGGCATAGTCGTCGAAGTCGACCAGCTTGGCGCCCTTGCCGGCCTTGTCCAGGGCGAAGGCCTGGATGTCGCTGACCTGGCCGACCTTGTCGATCAGGCCCTTCTGTTGGGCTTCCTGGGCGCTGTAGGGGCCGTCTTCCAGCGTCTTGATCAGCAGGGCCGGGTCGCGCTTGCGATCGACGGCGGCGCTGGTCAGGGCGGTGCGATAGACCGAGCCCATCCACGACAGCGTCGATTCCCGGTGGGCCGGCGTGTAGTCGCTATAGAGATAGGGGTTCACGGCGTTCTTGTATTCGTAACGCTGCTCGTACTCGGCCTTGACGCCGTACTTGTCGAAGAAGCGCTTGAAGAACATCGACTCCGTCGAGACGCCGACCGCCTGGAAGCTGCTGTCAGGCTGCATCCAGAACTCGCTGGTCGCCGCGCCTAGCATATAGGTCGAGGTGACCATGCCGGAGGGGTAAAGGCCCTGGCTGTGGGCGTAGATCGGCTTCTTGCCGACCTCGCGGAAGTGCTTGAAGGCCAGGCGCAGCTCGTCGGCGGTGGCAGGGGCCAGCCCGCCCTCCGGCAGGCGCACCAGCACGCTCTCGACCTTGTCGTCTTTCTCGGCGCGACGCAGCGTCTCGATGACCGACATCACCGAACCGCCGCCGCCGCCGAAGGCCGCGAAGGGGTTCTTGGCGTCCTGGTCGGTCAGGCTGTTGCGCAGGTCCAGTTGCAGCACCGTGTGGGTCGGGACGGGCGCGGGCCGGGCGGCGCCGGCGGCCATCACGATCAGCAGGAAGGGCACTCCGACCACGAACAGAAGAAGGCCGACGAAAACGCCGGCGACGGTCAGAAAGAACTGCTTCATCGGAGGTCCTGCTAGCGAAACCGCCGACAAGCTAACCGGTGTTGGTGTTGCGACCAAATGAAGAGCGCGCAACGAATCTCGCGTAAGCGCGCGGCAGACGCAAACAAAGCCTCGGCGCCGCTTTCGCGGCGCCCAAGCTTATGAATTTTAGGCTTTTTTCCCGCCTCTGGTTGGCGGGGAGGAAATGGTCGGAGTGGCAGGATTTGAACCTGCGACCCCTGCGTCCCGAACGCAGTGCTCTACCAGACTGAGCCACACTCCGACTTGGAGGCCGGCCTTATAGGGGGCGGTTTCGGAGGGCGCAAGCGCCTTTTTTGAGGTTCGTGTGACGGCCCGAAAAAAGTTCTGAAATGGGATGTTGCATCCATCCGAGTCGTGGGCTATCTCCACCGCCTCGCCGAGCCCTGACGGGTTTCGCCGTTCCTGCTGGGGAATGGTGTAATGGTAACACTGCGGTTTTTGGTACCGTCATTCTAGGTTCGAGTCCTAGTTCCCCAGCCACTTCCTCCTGAGATCCAAGACTTCAAAGAGTGTCGCCGACGCGACCTGCTCTAGAGGCCCTTTGCCAGCACCGCCGTCGTCTTGGCGCCCGCGTCTCGATCCACGGAGATCTCCCGGTACAGCGGGCTTTCCAGAAAACCGCGCGCGGCGTCTTCCGTCGGAAACTCCAGCATGACCAGCTTGGAGAAGGGCCATTCGCCCTCCAGCACCTGTGGCGCTTCATCGGCGGCCAGGACCTTGCCGCCGTGGCCGGCGAAGGCCTCTCCGAAGCGGGCCTGGTAGAGGCGATAGCGCGGCTCGTCGGTGAAGCTTAGCTGCGCGACGACATAGACGGTCATGAACGGTCCCCCAGCGGGTGATCTTCCAGAGCGAACGTTCCACGCTCAGGTGCAGATAAGCAATGGCAGTGTCGATCGGTATGTCGGCCGCCAGATCGTGATCACATCGATCCTTCGGCATGCGGTATTTGTGGTTCTGTGATCGCTAAACCACAAGTCAAGTTCGCAGCTGCGAGATAGATGTTCACCCGTAAGGGTTTAGCGGCTGAATCAGCGCCTGATAACAGCGTTGTCACCGATATAGTTGACGAAAATTCGCCTCGTTGAACGGGCTCAACGACAGTCAATTGTTACGGTAAGTCACGAATTAAAGCAGAATTTGGGTGTGAACTACTTGTGTTTTCGAGGTGAGGGTGTATTTGCGAAAACACTAGGGGAATGGAGTGTTATCGTGGAAGACAAGGCTACCCTGATCGAGCTGACCGCCGAAATCGTGGCCAACTACGTGGCCAATAACGTCACGCCAGTTTCGGAACTTCCGGCGCTTATCCGTGCCACGCACGATGCTTTGGCTGGTATTGGCGCGCCGCCCGCGCCGACCGTCGAAGCCGTTAGCAAGGCCACGCCGGCTCAAATTCGCAAGAGCATCACCCCCGAAGCCCTGATCAGCTTCGAGGATGGCAAGCCCTACAAGACGCTGAAGCGTCACCTGACCACCCACGGCATGACCGTGGCCGAGTACAAGGCCAAGTGGGGCCTGCCCAACGACTATCCGACGACCGCGCCCGCCTACAGCGAAGCGCGCTCGCAGATGGCCAAGGCCCTGGGCCTGGGCCAGGGTGGTCGCAAGGGCAAGGCCCCGACGCGCGGCCGCAAGGGCTGATCGCTCTTACAAGACTGCTGAAAAGCGAAAAGGGGACGCGGCGGGCGTCCCCTTTTTTGTTTTTATCCCTCTCCCCTTGCGGGAGAGGGTGGCCTGCGAAGCAGGTCGGGTGAGGGGTTGCGCTCCGTTGTCCGGACAGGCCTTTCGACCCCTCATCCGTCAGCTTCGCTGACACCTTCTCCCGCAAGGGGAGAAGGAGACCTAGGCCACGCCCCGGGTGTCTTGCTCGGCAACCGCGTCCAGCGAAAGCACCTTCGCCAGCGCCTCGACCAGACGCGGGATCTCGACGGGCTTGGGCACCAGGGCGTCCATGCCGGCCTCGGCATAGAGCGAGCGCTCGTGGGTCAGCACGCTGGCCGTGACGGCGATGATCGGGGTGCGGGGGCGGCCGGTGCGCGCCTCGCCGGCGCGGATGGCCTGGCTGGCCTGGACGCCGTCCATGACCGGCATGTGCACGTCCATCAGGATCGCGTCCCAGCGGTCCTTCTCCCACATGGCCACGGCCTCGCGGCCGTCCACGGCGAAATGGCCGTCGACGCCCAGGTGATGCAGCAGGGTCAGCAGCACGGCGCGATTGGTCTGGTTGTCGTCGACCACCAGGATCTTGGGCGCGGCCGCGTCGTCCATCTCGGGGGCGGCGATGTCCAGGGCCGGGGCGGGGACGTCGGCGACGACTTCCGGCATCGGCACGGCGATCGAGAAGCGGGCCCCGCCTTGCGGTGAAGGCGAATAGGTGATGGTCCCGCCCATCAGCTCGACCAGGGTCTTGCAGATCGCCAGGCCCAGGCCCGAGCCGCCGGCGCGGCGGGTGCTGGAGCCGTCCAGCTGGGTGAACTTGGTGAAGAGGCGGTCGCGCTGATCCTCGGGGATGCCGACACCGGTGTCGATGACGCGCGCGGTGATGCCGGCGGCGTCGCCTTCGACACTCACCCGCACGCCGCCGCTCTCGGTGAACTTCACGGCGTTGGAGATCAGGTTCGACAGCACCTGGCGCAGGCGCTCGGCGTCGCCCAGACGCCAGCCGGCCGCGCCGGGCGCGACCTCCAGGCTGAAGTCCAGGCCCTTGTCGCGGGCCAGGCCGCCATAGAGCTGGCGCAGGGCGTCAAGATGGATAGGTAGGTCGAACGGGGCAGGGCTGATGTCCATCTTGCCCGCCTCGATCTTGGAGATGTCGAGGATGGCGTTGATGACGCCCAGCAGCGACTGGCCCGAGGCGCTGATGGTGTCCAGGCGGCGGCGCTGGTCGGGCTCGAGAGACCCGGCGGCCATGATCTGGGCCATGCCCAGCACGCCGTTCAGGGGCGTGCGGATCTCGTGGCTCATGGTGGCCAGGAACTCGGTCTTGGCGCGGTTGGCCGTCTCGGCGGTCAGGGCCAGGTCCTGGGCTTCGGTGCGCAGGCGACGGTTCTCGGTCAGCTCGCGCTCGAGCTCGACGTTCAGGGCCTCGCTGGCCAGGCGCGCGCGAACCTCGCGGCCGACGACGCCGCGCATCAGGGCGGACATGCCGGCGGCGGCGAAGGCGCCGGCCACGCCGACATACAGGAACTGGGTGACCAAGTCCTTGGGCGCCTGGCGGGTCATGATGATCAGGCCGGCGATGGCCGTGGTCGCGCTGATCAGGGCCACGCGCCGGCTAGGCGCCGAGGTCGCGAAGACCAGGGCCATCAGCACGAAATAGACCAGCTTCTGCGCTTCGAAATGCAGGGTCTGGTAGGCGATGGTGTTGATGAAGAACAGGGCGTTCATGCCCAGGGCCAGCGCTTCCAGCGGCAGGCCCATGATCTTGCCCTTGCGCAGCAGAGCCCAGGCGCCGATCGCGTACAGGCAGGCAGCGACCGCCAGCCCTTCCAGGACCACCAGGGCGGCGCCCTTCTCGTAGAAGGGATGGGATAGGCTGATCAGCGTATAGTAGACCGAGGTCGCGAGCAGGTAGCCGCGCACGATCGGCACGTAGGCCTGCATCAGCGCGACCTTGGTCCGCTGCCTCTCCTCAGTCTTCGAGCCCTTCAAGACCTGTCCCCAACCTTCCCTCGTCAAGTAGACTAAGGGCGGACTGGTTAAGCCTTGTTTCGAATGACGATGTTTTACAATTGCTAGACGCCGCTGAGTTGCATCCCCGGCGCGTCGGGCGGGGTGTCGCCACCGCCGTTCAGCGAACGCTGCATCCAGACCAGGTCGACCCAGCGGCCGAACTTGTGGCCCATGTTCGGGAAAACGCCCATTTTTTCAAAGCCTAGCGCCGCGTGCAGGCCGATCGAGGCGTCGTTGCCGCTGTCGCCGATCACTGCGCACATTTGTCGCAGGCCCAGAGCTTCACAAGACGCGATCAGGGCCGAAAGCAGGGCCTTGCCGACGCCTTTTCCCACTGCATCGGGCGAAATATAGACGCTGTCCTCGACCGTAAAGCGATAAGCAGCGCGCAGGCGGAAGGGGCCGGCGTAGCAATAACCCAGCACCTCGCCGTCCAGTTCGGCGACCAGATAGGGCAGGCCGCGGTCGAGGAAGGCCGCGCGGCGGCGGCCCATCTCGGCCTGGTCCGGCGGGACTTCCTCGAAGGTGCCCAGGCCGTTCAAGACGTTCCAGGCATAGATGGCGGTAATCGCCGTCAGGTCGGCGTCAGTCGACGCCCTGATCACTAAACTCACGCCTTGGTCCAACCCTTGTCCACCGCCCACACCGCGAAGGCGTAGTCCAAGGCGATCTCTTTCAGGAAGTCAAAGCGTCCCGATGCGCCGCCATGGCCGGCGTCCATATTGATCTTCAGAAGCACAGGATTGCCGCTGGTGGTGGCGGGTCGCAGCTTGGCGACCCACTTCTCCGGCTCCCAGTAGGTGACGCGAGGATCCGACAGCCCGCCGGTGGCCAGCACGGCCGGATAGGGCTTGGCCGAGACGTTGTCGTACGGCGAGTAGCTGGCGATGTAGTCGTAGGCCTCCTTGTCCTCCAGCGGATTGCCCCATTCGGGCCATTCCGGCGGGGTCAGTGGCAGGCTGGTGTCGCTCATGGTGTTGACCACGTCGACGAACGGCACAGCGGCGATGATGCCGGCGAACAGGTCCGGCCGCATGTTGGTGATGGCGCCCATCAGCAGGCCGCCGGCCGAGCCGCCATAGGCCACCGTGTTGGCGGGCTTGCCGTAGCCGGCCCCGTGCAGGTGCTCGGCGCAGGCGATGAAGTCGGTGAAGGTGTTCTTCTTCTTGAACTTCTTGCCGTCCAGGAACCAGCCCCAGCCCTTTTCCGAACCGCCGCGCGGGCAGGCCGTGGCCCAGATCCAGCCGCGATCGACCAGGGACAGGTTTCGGATCGAGAAGCTGGGCTCCATGGCGATGCCGTAGCTGCCGTAGCCGTACAGCAGCAGCGGGGCCGAGCCGTCCAGCTTTGTCCCCTTCTTCATCAGGATGAAGATCGGCACGTCGGTCCCGTCGCTGGCCTTGGCGTTCAGGCGGCGGGTCTCGTACTGGGCCGGATCGTGGCCCGACGGGATCTCCTGCGTCTTGCGCAGGGTGCGCTGGCGCGAGGCCATGTCGTAGTCGAACCACTGCCGGGGCGTGGTCATCGAGTTGTAGACGAAGCGGACGTTGTCGGTGTCGTACTCGTAGCCGCCCTCGAGGCTCAGCGCGTAGGCCTGCTCGTCGAAGCCGATGGTGTGCGCGTCGCCGTTCGCAGCGGTGACCACCACCTGGTTCAGGGCGTCGACCTTCTCCAGGCGCACGAACCAGCGCTTGAAGGCCATGGTCCCGGAGATCAGGCGGCCCGGCTTGTGAGCGATCCAGTCCTTCCAGTTGGCCTTGCCGGTGGCGCCCTCCGGCGCCGTGACCAGCTTCCAGTCGACCGCGCCGTCGGCATTGGTGCGGACCACCCAGTGGTCGTTCCAGTGCTCGGGCTCGTAACGCAGACCCACCTCGCGCGGGTGGAAGACCACCGGGGTCGCGGTCGGCGTGGCGGCCGGGATGATCAGCGCCTCGCTGGTCTCCTGGTTGCCACACGAGATGACGATGTACTTCTCCGACGCCGTGAGACCAACGCCGATGAAGAAGCCCTCGTCAGGCTCGTCATAGATCAGCACGTCGTCCTTGGCCGCGCCCTTGGTCGGGCGGCGATAGATCTTGGCCGGGCGGCCGTTGTCGTCGCGGAACGTCCAGTACAGCCACTGGCTGTCGGGCGAGAAACAGAAGTCGCCCGTGGTGCTTTCGACGGGGCTCTCCAGCACCTTGCCGGTCGCCAGGTCCTTGACGTGGATGCGGTAGACTTCCGAGCCCTGCTCATCGACGGCGAAGGCGTAAAGCTTGTGATCCGGCGAGTGGCTGGCCGCGCCGACCTGGTAGAAGGCCTTGCCTTTCGACTCAGTCTCCTCGTCCAGCAGGATCTCCTCGGAACCTCCACCGTGAGGCTTCCGCGCGTGGATCGGATGCTGCGCGCCCTTCTCAAAGCGCGTGTAATAATCAAACGGACCGTCTTTTGCGGGCACCGAGGCGTCATCTTCCTTGATGCGCCCCTTCATCTCCGCGAACATTTTTTCTTGAAGGCCTTCCGTCGAGGCCAGCATGGCCTTGGTGTAGGCGTTCTCGGCCGTCAGGTGCTCCTTGACGTCGGCCTTGATCAGGGCCGGGTCGCGCAGGACCTTCTGCCAGTTGTCGTCCTTCATCCAGGCATAGTCGTCGGTGCGGCTGCGTCCCAGCTGCTCGATGGTCTTGGGGATCTTCTTGGCGACCGGCGGGGTGGGGCGAACGACGTTCTGCGCGGACATGGGGGACCCGAAAGCTGTTCCAGACAAGATTACAGGGGATGACGTAAGCGCTGCGGCGGCGCTCGTCATCAGGCGTCGGCGATCCATGCGCAAATTCCCCCGTAACCCAACACAACGCGCAAGTGCGGCAGAACGACAACTTGCGGTGCGAGAATCCTGTGGTCAAATTCCCTCAGCAGTCGGGCGAGTAAGCGTAACTACTACAAGGGGGCGATATGGCCTGGGATCTGTCCGTCGACCTGATCAAGGCGACGGTCCAGCTTGAACAGCCGCTGGGCGACGGTTCGCGGACCGTCGGCACGGGCTTTCTGATCTCGGACCCGACCCCGGACGGCAAGCCGCGCGTCATCCTGATCACCGCCGCCCACGTCTTCGAAAAGATGCCGTCGATGTCGGCCAAGATCGGCTATCGCATCGAGGGCGACGGCGGCGTCTGGCGCTTCGATCCCGAGACCCTGAAGATCCGCGACGGCGACCACCCGCTGTGGACCAAGCACCCGACCCGCGACGTCGCGGCCATGGTCGTCGAGGCCCCGCCCGAGTTCGTCAAGGCGGCGATCCCGATCAAGTACCTGGCCCAGGACGACACCTTCAACCAGTACAATCTGGGTCCGGGCGACGAGATGATGGCGCTGGGCTTCCCGCGCGGTCTGTCGGCCAACCCGGCTGGCTTCCCGATCCTGCGTTCGGGTCGCGTGGCCAGCTACCCGCTGGCCCCGGCCGCCAACTTCCCGACCTTCCTGATGGACTTCTCGGTGTTCCCCGGCAATTCGGGCGGCCCGGTGTTCATGGCCGAGGGCGCGCGCCGCCGGCCGGGCGCCAGCGAGAGCCAGGAGGTCCAGTTCGTGGCCGGCCTGCTGACCCAGCAGGTCGAGCTGTCGGGCGAGCGCTTGGAGATCGGCATCGTCACCCACGCCAAGTTCATCCGCGAGACCTTGGCCATCCTGGACAAGATCCCCGGCGCGCCGGTCACCCAGGCGCGGCTGGCCAAGCCCGAACAGCCCATGCCGGGCGCCATCCCCGCGGTGGCCGTCTCGGCCATGGCGATGGGCGCTTCACACTAGGAAATTCCCGGAACCCGGTGAGGGACCCGCCCGTTTCTTCTGCAACGCAATAATGCGAACCAGCAGGAGCGAGCTCATGAGCACCAATCGTGTGGAAGGCGCCATAGACAAGGCCGCAGGCGCGGTCAAGGAAGGCGTTGGCAAGGCTACCGACAACGAACGTCTGGAAGCTGAGGGCGCCGCCCAAAAGGCCAAGGGCGACATCCAGAACAAGGTCGGCCAGGTGCAGGACAAGATCGGCGACGCGATCAAGCACTGAACACCCGCCTACGACTAAAGAAAACGGCCGCCGGAGCGATCCGGCGGCCGTTTTGTTTTGGCTACTTCACGATCGTATCGACCGTCTGCCGCGTCACCGCGTGATAGAGCGGCCGGGTCTGGCCGTAGATCCGCTTGGCGATCGGCTGGCCCCAGTCGCCCTGGGCCATCAGGTCCTTGAACAGCGGGGCCACGAACTTGCGGCGGCCCTGGTCGGTCAGGAAGGCCTCCAGCGACGGCAGGGCCGGCTGGTAGCGGTTGGCCACGGCCAGCTCCAGCCAGACGAAGCGGATCTCGCTGTTGCCCTGGGCGTCCAGGCCGAAGGCTTTATCCAGCGTGTTGAGACGCTCGGTCGACAGCTTGCGCGGCAGGCTGGCGATGAAGCGGGTGCGTTCGGGCGTGCTCCAGGCCTTCCACTTGGCCAGCGGCGCGGGGCCGCCCTTGGCGTACTCGGCGGCCAAGGCGTCCACGGCCGGGAAGGCGACCGACTTCACGTGGACGGCGTTGTCGGGCAAGCCCACCTCGTAGACCCACTTGTCGATGCCGATCGCTGCTTCGAGCTTCGGATCGCCCTTGATCAGGTTCTGGCGCAGGTCGGCGACGAAGCCGGCCGTGGTCTGGCTCTGGAAGGCGTGGCGGGCGAAATAGGCCTTCAGATAGGCGTCCCAGCGCGGCCGGCCGACAGCCTTCTCGATGGTGCGCAGGAAGGTCGCGCCCTTCTGGTAGGCGATGTCCGTCATGCCGTCGTCGGGGTCACGGCCGGTCAGGTCGAGGTGCAGGCGGGTGTCGGCGCCGGTCGGGCCGCCGGCGTCGGCGATGGCGGCCTGCAGGTCGCTCCAGCCCAGATCGGCCAGCATGTCGGCGCGCGGTTTGCCGTACAGCTTCTCCATGATCCGGTTTTCGAAATAGTCGGTGAAGCCCTCGTTCAGCCAGAAGTCCGACCAGGTGGCGTTGTTGACGAGGTTGCCCGACCACGAGTGCGCCAGCTCATGCGCCACCAGGCTGACCAGCGAGCGGTCGCCGGCGATGATGGTCGGGGTGGCGAAGGTCAGGCGCGGGTTTTCCATGCCGCCGAACGGGAACGACGGCGGCAGCACCAACAGGTCGTAGCGGCCCCAGGCATAGGGGCCGTAGAGGCTCTCGGCGGCGGCGACCATCTTCTCGACATCGACCAACTCGTTGGCCGTCTTCTTCATCACCGACGGCTCGGTATAGACGCCGGTTCGCTTGCCCAGCGGGGTGAAGGTCAGGTCGCCGATCGCGATGGCGATCAGGTACGAGGCCACCGGCTTGTCCATCTTGAAGCGGTAGGCGCGGCTGCCGTCCTTCAGAGGTTCGCCGTTGGGGGTGAGCATCTGGGCGCTCATCACCGCCTTCAGGCCCTTGGGCGCGACGATGCGGGCGGTCCAGGTCTGGCGGATGCCGGGGCTGTCCTGGGTGGGGATCCAGCTGCGGTTCAGGATCGCCTCGCCCTGACTGAACAGGTACGGGCTCTTCTTGCCGGCGGTCTGGGCGGGGGTGAGCCATTGCAGGGCCGCGCCGCCCGGGGCGCTGTCGTAGCGGACGATGATCCGCTTGGCGCCGTTGAGCTGCACCGTCAAAGGCGCGCCCAGGATCGGGTCGACCTTGCCCAGGGTCCAGGGCAGGGCGTTACCCTTGGCGTCGGTGACGCCGTGGATCACCAGGCCCTTGGTGTCGAGCACGACCTCTTTCGCATCGGGCGCGGCGGCGATGTCGAGGGCCGCGGTGCCGGTCATTTTCTGGCCGGCGAAGTCGGCAGTCAGGTCCAGGTCGATGTGCGTGACCCGCGCCACCAGCGGCTGGGCGTAGGAGTGGATGTCGCGCGCTTCGGCCGTCTTCAGGATAGCGGGGACGGGCGGGCTTTGCGCGAAGGCGGGCACGGCGGCGCCGCACAGCAGGAGCGACAGCAGAACGGCGCGGCCACGGGCTTGGAAGGTCATGGATCATCCCTGAAACAAGGGATGTCTTGTGCGCCCTCGCGCGCCGTCTAGGAAGCCCTCGCGAAGGCCAGGATGTCGGCGTTCAGCCGCTCGATGTGGGTGAACATCAGGCCGTGCGGCGCGCCGTCGTAGACGACCAGTTCGGCGTTCGGGGCTAGCGCGGCATAGCGCTTGCCGCTGGTCTCGAGCGGCGTCGAGGCGTCCTTGTCGCCCTGGATCACCAGCATCGGAACCTTGATGTTTGGGATCTCCGGCCGCAGGTCGGCGGTGGTGGCGGCGCGGTTGCACTCGACCAGGGCCTTGATCGGCGTCTCCAGCATCAGGCCTCGGATCCAGTCCATCATTTCTCGCGAGGTGTCCGGCGTCACGAACGGCCGGGCGTTCTCCTCCAGCCAGCGGGGATAGTCGCGCATCAGCACGTGGGTGCGGAAGGCCTCGAACATCGCGGGCGGCAGGCCGGTAGGGTTGTCGGCCTTGTGGGCCGGGCAGGGATCCAGCGGGGCCAGCAGCAGCACCTTGGCCACCCGCGCCCCGCCGTGACGGCTGAAATACCGCACCACCTCGCCGCCGGCCATCGAGTGGGCCACCAGCACCACGTCGCGCAGGTCCAGCTGCTCCAGCACCGCGGCCAGGTCGTCGGCCAGGGTGTCGTAGTCGTAGCCCTTCCACGGCGCGTCCGAACGGCCATGTCCGCGCCGGTCATAGGCGATGCAGCGCAGGCCCTGCTCGGACAGCTCGGCGGCCTGATAGGCCCAGCACTCCGACGGCAGGCCCCAGCCGGCCAGGAACACCACCGGTCGCCCCTCGCCCCAGTCGCGGAAATAGAGCCGGGTCCCGTCGCGGGCGGTGATCATGGCGGGGCGCTTGGCCGGGGCGGCGGGCTTGGCGGTCGCCTGGGCCGGTAGGCTGGCGACGATGGCGCCGATGCCGGTCATGACGGTGATGGCGTGGCGGCGGGGCAGGGCGGTCATGGGGGCTCCTCCTCTTGAGCCCGACCAGGATTTCGCCGCCGACGCGGATCGTCGATTACGCGTCAGGTAATGGCGGCGGCGCGCAGGTCGCCCTAGCTTGCTGGACATGAACACCGCGACCCTCACCCCGACGATCGGCGAGCGCCTGCGCGACTGGCGCCAGAAGCGGCGCCTGAGCCAGATGGACCTGGCCCTGGAGGCCGAGATCTCGACCCGGCACCTGTCGTTCCTGGAGACGGGCCGCGCGACGCCCAGCCGGGACATGGTTCTGCGCTTGGCCGAGCAGCTGGAGGTTCCCTTGCGCGAACGCAACGCCCTGCTGCTGGCCGCCGGCTTCGCGCCGGTGTTCCCCGAGCGGTCCTATGACGACCCTGGCCTGGCCGCCGCCCGCGTGGCGGTCGAGGCGGTGCTGCACGCCCACATGCCGTTCCCGGCCTTGGCCATCGATCGCCGCTGGATCATGCTGGCCAGCAACGCCGGCCTTGCGCCGCTGCTGGCGGGTGTGTCGCCCAAGCTCCTGGAAGGTCCGGTCAATGTGCTGCGGGTCAGCCTGCACCCCGAGGGCGTCGCCCCGCGCATCGCCAACCTGGCCGAATGGCGCGGCCATATCCTGTCGCGCCTGCGCCGCCAGCTGGCCGAGAGCGGCGACGCCGAGCTGGCCGACCTGATCAAGGAGCTGTCGGCCTATCCCGGCGGCGAGGCCCATCCCCGCGCCGGCGAAGGCCTGATTGCCGCCCCGCTGCGCCTGAACACACCGCACGGCGAGCTGTCGTTCCTGTCGGCCACCATGACCTTCGGCTCGCCGCTGGACGTCATGGTCTCGGAACTGGCGATCGAGACCTTCCTGCCGGCCGACGCGGCGACCGCCAAGGCGCTTCAGTCGACCTCTTCGTAGGTCGCCGCGTAGTCGACCGGGAAGTTCACCGAGCGGGCGATGAAGCAGACCTTGTGGATCTCGTGGTGGACGGCGTCGGCCTTGGCCAGGTCCGCGCCGCGCTCGACCAGGATGTGCGGTTTCAGCGTCGCGCTGAGGAACCGGCCGGCGCCGTCGGGCGTGCTTTCGCCGACGCCGATCGGCTGGTCGCGGTAGCCCTTGACCACCACGCCGGCGACCGAGGCCAGGTGCAGGTACCACAGCATGTGGCAGGCGCTCAGCGACGACAGCAGCAGGTCTTCGGGATTGTGCAGCGTCGGGTCGCCGCCCAGCAGCGGGTCGTTGGAGCAGTTCACCACCGGCTTGCCCGGCGTGGCGATGTTCCAGGTGCGGTCATAGCCGCGATAGGTGCGCGTGCCGTCGCCCCGGTCGCCGGTCCATTCGATCAGGCAGGTGTAGTCGTGCTGCTTGGCCATCTAGCGCTCCTCCGGTCGGACGTCCTTCAGCCGCGCGGTCATGGCGGCGATCTGGTCCCGGCTCCAGCGGCTGTACTTGCGGACGACGCCGGCCGGATGGAAGCCCAGGCCGAGTGAAATATGCGGATGGTGGTAAGCCTGCTTCGGTCGGATCGGCCGCAGCGCGAAGCCGCCGCCGCAGGTGGGGCAGACGTTCTGGAGCGTCTGCTCCGCGCAAGTCGCGCAGTAGGTGCACTCGTAGCTGCAGATGCGGGCGTTCAGCGCGTCCGGCGCCAGATCGACGTCGCACAGTTCGCAGTTGGGACGGAGCTCGAGCATGCAAATCCCCTGGCGGTAGGTCCGCTCGCTATCGCAAGCGGCCGCCAGGGGAAATGACAGGGATCCCTCGATTTCAGCCGTAGATCACCGAGATCGTCTCGGCCACGCAGGCCGGGCGTTCTTCGCCCTCGATCTCGATGGTGCACTCGTTCTTCATCTGCAGGCCGCCCGACTTGGGCTCGGCCGAGAGCAGCTTCTGGCGCATGCGCACGCGCTTTCCGACCCGGACCATGCCGGTGAAGCGGACCTTGTCGCAGCCGTAGTTGATGCCGCGCGTGACGCCGGTGACGCGCAGGATGTCGGCGCCCAGCATCGGGATCAGGGAGAGGGTCAGATAGCCGTGGGCGATCGGGCCGCCGATCTCGCGGGTGGCGCGCTCGACGTCGACATGGATCCACTGGTGGTCGCCGGTGGCCTCGGCGAACAGGTTGACGCGCTCCTGGGTGACCTCGACCCAGTCGGACACCCCGATCTCCTGGCCGACCAGGCTGGCGACGTCGGCGTAGGCGACTTCCTTCATGGTATTTTCTCCCTCGAACAGTTGTTCGGATAGAGACCAGTCCGGGCGTCGCGGGTCAACCGGAGAAGGTCGAAACCACCAGCCAGACATTGGCCGCCGAGATCACCACGAACAGGAACCAGGCCACGATCTTGGTGGTCCAGCCGTTGGCGAAGGCCCCCATCAGCGCCTTGTCGTCGGTGAAGCGCAGCAGCGGCCAGATGGCGAACGGCAGCTGGGCCGACAGCACCACCTGGGTCAGGATCAGGAGCTTGCCGACCGAGTGCTCGCCCAGGGTCAGCACGCCGATCAGGGCCGGCACGATGGCCAGGCCCCGGGTGATCAGCCGCCGCTGCCAGCAGGGGATCTTCAGGTCCAGGAAGCCCTCCAGGATCACCTGGCCGGCGATGGTGCCGGTGAAGGTCGAGCTCTGCCCCGAGGCGAACAGGGCGACGGCGAACAGCACGCCGGCCAGCACGCCGCCGGTGACCGGGGCCAGCAGCTGGTGGGCTTCCTCAATGCCGGCAACTTCGGTCAGACCCGTGCCGTGGAAGGCCGAGGCCGCCAGGATCAGGATGGCGGCGTTGATCAGCAGGGCCAGCAGAAGCGACACGACGGTATCGATGGTCGACAGGCGGAGGGCGGCGCGCTTGCCAGGCTCGTCAGCCGGGACTACCCGCGTCTGTACGATCGCCGAGTGCAGGTAGAGGTTATGCGGCATGATCGTCGCACCCAGGATGCCGATCGCCAGGTACAGGGCGTTGCCCTGCTTCAGCGCATCCAGCGACGGCACGAGCCCGCGCGCCACGTCGGCGCCGTTCGGCGGGGCCAGGATCAGCTGCACCAGGAAACAGATCCCGACCGTCGAGATCAGGCCCAGGATGATCGCCTCCAGCTGCCGGAAACCCTTGCCCTTCAGGCCCAGCACGATGACCGTGTCCAGCGCGGTCAGCAGCACCCCGGCCCACAGCGGGATGCCCAGCAACAGCTTGAAGGCCAGGGCGCTGCCCAGCACCTCGGCGATGTCGCAGGCGATGATGGCCAGCTCGGCCAGCAGCCACTGGACCTTGACGGTGCGTGGCCCGAACCGCTCGCGCGACATCCGCGCCAGGTCCTTGCCGGTGACCAAGCCCAGCCGCATCGACAGGGTCTGCAGCACGATCGCCGCCAGGCTGGACAGCACCACCACGAACAGCAGGGACGTGCCGTAGCGCGACCCGGCCTCGATGTCGGTGGCCCAGTTGCCGGGGTCCATGTAGCCGACGCTGACCAGCAGGCCGGGGCCGGCGACCCGCAGCATCCGTTTCCAGGCCGGCAGCCCGTCCGGCACGACGACGGCGCCCCGCACCTCGGCGGGACAGAACGGCGCGGTGGCGGTCTTGGGGAGGCGGGCGAGCAGGCTGGCGAACATGGGGCCTAGTTAGGCGCTCGCGGCCAAGCTTGTCAGCCCTCGGCGGCCAGTCGGGCGTCCAATGCGGCGTGATCGTTCAAGAACCAGACTTGCTGGCCCTTGTTCGACTCGTAGACGAAGTCGTTCTGGCTGCGGCTGGCCTCGGTGCGCGCCGAGATGTCGCCGATGAAGGCCAGGCGCATGCGGTAGTTGGTGAACTTCTGGATCACCTCGCCGGCGATGCGGGTGGAGAGCTCCAGGAACCCGTCGGCCAGCCGTTCGACTGGCACGGCGACCAAGTCGGCCTCGGCGCTCCAGGCGTCGCTGAGCAGATCGTTGACGGTGGTCGCGTCCAGCGGCGGGCCGTCGGCGGGGACGAACAGGATCTTGGTCATGGCCGGCAGATAGGCGTCTGGAGCTCAGCTTTCCAGCACGGCGCGGGCGTCGGCGGGCAAGAGGCTGACCGCCTGATCGAGCAGTTCGCGCCACGCCTCGCCGCGATCGCGGGCCTCGGCATAGGCGTCGCGCAGGGCGAAGGGGTCGTCGTGGCTGAGGGCGTGGATCAGCTGGACCGATTGCAGCCGATCCTTGACGCCCTTCTCGGGGTTCACCTTGCGGTCCCGGCTGACGATCAGTTTGTGGATCGCGTAGCGGGCCGGTGCCGGCGCGTTCACCAGCGCGCCGCCGCCGTGGAGGACGGCGGTCTGGATAGGATCACGCAGCAGGAAATCCATGAATGGCAGCGGAACCGCGTCGCTCTTCAGCGTCGGCAGGTACGAGGGCTTATCGCGCGGGGCGCCACGATTGGTGGTCAGCACGTCCAGCCGATAGCGCTCGCCGAGCGAATAGCTGGTCGTGCGGCGGGCGTCGAAGGCGTAGCTCACTGGCGCAAAGCGCGGATCCAGTTCTCTCAGAATTTCGAGCAGAGGACGGTCGAGCGTGTCGTCCAGGTTCGAGGCGATGCCGAAGTCCTGAGCGACATCCAGGTCGAGCGTCGCCAGGCTGGTGACGGGCAGGCGTACGGCCAGGTGCGCCGCATAGGTCTGGAAGGCCACGGTGCCGACCAATAAGGCGCGCAGGCGAAAGGCGCCTGCTGCCGCGAGCGCCAGGATGATCTCGCCGCTGGTCCGGTCAGGGCGCGGGGCGCCCGAGGCGATGATGGCGGCGACCAGACGGCGGCGGTCGTCCAAGTCGGCGCGGTGCTCGCCATGCCGCGCGATCGTCTCGCGCAGCTCTTCGCTGTCGGGGCCGACATAGACTTGGCGGCGGCTGTCGGCGCCGCCGGTCGGCATCTGGACGTACCAGTAGAGCCGGCCCTTCACGGTCTTCGACACGAAGCTCGAGCCCGGCGGATAGTCGCCGACGCGCCCAAGACGCAGGCGTTCCATCAGCTCGGCATAGCTGGTGTGCGCCGAAAGGGGCAGCCGCTCGATCATGGCGCCAAGTTATACGCAAATCCGAAATCTGCGTATAACTTCTTCGCCTAGACGATCCGGCTCTCGCCCTTGCCCCAGTACGCATCCCGGATCAGCCGCTTGTAGAGCTTGCCTGTCGGATGCCTCGGCAGCTCCGCCATGAAGTCGATGCGCCTTGGCGACTTCACGTGGCTGAGATTGGCGCGGGCGAAGGCCATCAGTTCGACGGCCAGGGCGTCGCGGTCCTCGGCCTGGTCCATGGGCTGGATGACGGCCACGACCTTCTCGCCCATCTCCTCGCAGGGTGCGCCGACCACGGCGGCGTCGGCGACCTTGGGGTGGGTGATCAGGAGGTTTTCGATCTCCTGCGGATAGATGTTCACCCCGCCCGAGATGATCATGAAGCTCTTGCGGTCGGTCAGGTAGAGGTAGCCCTCTTCATCGGCCCAACCGACGTCGCCCAGGGTGGTCCAGCCGTGCTTGTTGTAGCTCTCGGCGGTCTTGTCGGGGGCGTTGTGGTAGTTCACCGCCGGGCCGTTGGCGAAGTAGACCGCGCCCTCGGTGCGCGGCGGGACGGGGTCGCCGGCGTCGTCGCAGATGCGCAGCTCGCCCAATACCGCCTGGCCGACGCTGCCCTTGTGGGCCAGCCAGTTGTCGGAATTGATCCAGCAGAAGCCGTTGCCCTCGGTGCCGGCGTAGTACTCGTAGATCACCGGGCCCCACCAGGCGATCATCTGCTCCTTGACCGGGACAGGGCAGGGGGCGGCGGCGTGGACCGCCGACTTCATCGACGAGACGTCGTACTTCGCTCGGACTTCCTCGGGCAGTTTCAGCATCCGCACGAAGTGGGTCGGGACGAACTGGCCGCAATTGACCTGGTGCTTCTCGATGAGCGCCAGGGCCGCCTCGGGCTCGAACTTCTCCATCACGATGACCGTGCCGCCCAGCTTGTGCACGGTCATGCACCAGCGCAGCGGGGCGGCGTGGTAGAGCGGGGCGGGCGAGATGTAGACGCTGTCGCCGCTGAAGCCGAACAGGCCCTGGGCCATCATCTGCAAGGCATTGGGCGCGTCGATCGGGCCGCCGTTCAGGGCCGGCTTCACACCCTTGGGTCGGCCGGTGGTGCCTGACGAATAGAGCATGTCCGAGCCGGCGGTCTCGTCGGCGATCGGCGTGGTCGGCTCGGGGGCGCGGGCCTCCTCGAAGTCGGCATAGGCGCCCTGGGCGCCGCCGACCGCGAACAGGGTCAGATCGGGCACGAGCCGGGCCACCTCGTCGATCAGCGGCCCCATGGCGGTGGAGGTGACGAACACCTTCGCCCCGCAGTCCTTGAGGATGTATTCGACCTCGGCCGCCGTCAGCTTGGTCGAGACGCAGACGAAATACAGCCCCGCGCGCTGCGCCGCCCAGGCGACCTCGAAAAAGCGGGCGTTGTTCTCCATCAGGATGGCGATGACGTCGCCTTGAACCAGGCCCAGTGAGCGGAAGAGATGCGCCCCCTGGTTCGACCGCGCGTCCAGCTGGGCATAGGTCACGACCTCGCCCGAGCTGGCCATGATGTAGGCCGGCTTGTCGCCTTGGGATTGGGCGTGAAGGTAGGGGTGCATCTCGATACCTCTGCGTCTGGGGCTTAGGCGGCGACGGGCGCGCGGGCGGCTTGCCGGATCATGTCGCTGGCCTTCTCGGCGATCATGATGGTGGGGGCGTTGGTGTTGCCCGAGACCAGGCGCGGCATGATCGAGGCGTCGACGACCCTTAAGGCTTTGACCCCGCGCACGCGCAGCTGCGGATCGACCACGGCCATCGGCCCGTGGCCCATCTGGCAGGTGCCGACCGGGTGGTAGATCGTCGAGCCCGACAGGCGCGCATAGGCCAGCAGCTGCTCGTCGGTGCTGAACTCGCCCCCCGGATTGATCTCGCTGTCGACATAGGGCGACAGGGCCTGGGCCTGGCCGATCTTGCGGGCCCACTTCAGGCCGGCGACGGCGACTTCCTGGTCCAACGGATCGGCCAGGTAGTTGGCGAAGATGGTCGGATAGACGGATGGATCGGCCGACTTGATGCGGATGTGGCCACGGCTCTCGGGGCGCAGCTGGCAGGGGGCGATGGTCAGGCCGGGAGCGTCCTCCAGCTCCATCTTCTGCTCGTTGACCAACTTATCCAGGTCCATGGTGGCGGGCAGGATGTGGAACTGGATGTCCGGTCCCGCGAGATCCGGACGGGATTTACAGAAAGCGGCGATGTGCGCGGCCGACAGGGTCAAGAGGCCCTTGCGCTGGAACAGATACCGCAGCGCCTCGCCGGCCAGGCGGCCGCCCTTCGACTGCTCGTTGACCGAGACGACGCCGGCTTTCAGCCGATAGCGCACGCTCATCACATAGTGGTCCTGCAGGTTCTCGCCGACGCCTGGCAGGTCGTGGACCACATGGACACCGTTGCGGATCAGGAGCTCGGCGGGGCCCACGCCCGACAGCTGCAGCAGCTGCGGCGAGTTGATCGCGCCGCCGGCCAGGATGACCTCGCCGCGTGCCTTGGCTACGCGCTTGACGCCGTTCTGGGTGAACTCGACGCCGACGGCGCGCTTGCCCTCGAACAGCACCTTGCCGGCCAGGGCATTGGTCTCGACCGTCAGGTTCGGGCGGTTCATGGCCGGGTGCAGATAGGCCACCGCCGCCGAGCAGCGCTGGCCATTCTTGACCGTCAGCTGGTAGTAGCTCACGCCCTCTTGCGACGAGCCATTGACGTCGTCGTTGCGCGGGATGCCGGCCTGCTCGCAGGCCTCGATCACCGCGTCCGAGACCGGGTGCTTGGTGGTGACGTCCGAGACGTTCAGCGGGCCGCCCGTGGCGTGCCAGTCGCAGCCGCCGCGCTCCTGGTGCTCGGCCCGGCGGAAATAGGGGGCCACGTCGTCCCAGCCCCAGCCCTCGCAGCCCAGCTGCCGCCAGCCGTCATAGTCGGCGTGCTGGCCGCGGATGTAGAGCAGGCCGTTGATCGAGGACGACCCGCCCAGCACCTTGCCGCGCGGCCAGACATGGGTGCGGCCGCCCGTGCCGGGGTCCGGCTCGGTCTGGTACAGCCAGTTGACCTTGGGATCCTTCAGCGTCGACGAGTAGCCGACCGGGATGTGGATCATCAGGTTCGAGGCGAATTGGCCAAGGTTCTTGGTCGGGCGGTCGTCGCCGCCGGCCTCCAGCAGCACGACCTTGAACTTGCCGCCCTCGGACAGCCTGGCCGCCAGCACGCAGCCGGCGGAGCCCGCGCCCACGATGACGTAGTCGGCCTCGATGATCCCGGTCATCGTTTCTCTCCCTTCGGCCTCCGCGTGTGACCCGCGTGATCGCCGTTCAGTTTGGAGCATGCGCGCACCTTTCCCGATCGCGCAAGTTGCCGTCGCGGCGCCGTTCCTCCGTCGCGTTTCCGGGGTATCGTCGCTTCAAAGAACGATGCTCTGGGAGATGCGCGCGATGGACCTGATCAGCCAGACGGTAGTGGACGGCATTGCCGGTCCCGGCGCGCCCCCGACCTATCCGACGCTGAGCGGCGTCGACCTCGCAGACATCTTCCGCTTCACCAGCGGCCAGCCCTGGGCCGACTTCGCGCGGATGCGCACCGAGGCGCCGGTCATGTGGCACGGCGAGCCATTCAACGGTCCGGGCTTTTGGGCGCTGACCAAGTACGACGACGTCCAGCGCGTGAACGGCGATCCGGCGACCTTCTCGTCCCAGCGCGGCGGCATCCTGATGTCGATGGGGCCGCCGGACAAACGCCACGCCCTGCTGTTCCGGGCGTCGATGGACACCATGATCAATCTGGACGCGCCGCATCACCTGCAGCTGCGTCGCGAGCACATGCCGTACTTCACGCCCGCTTACTTGCGCGGCCTGACCGAGCGGGTGCGGGCCGAGGTGACCCGGCTTCTCGACGCGATGGAGCCGCTGCTGGAGGGCGGCGCCGAGATCGACATGGTCGAGCACTTCAGCTCGATCCTGCCGCTGTTCACCCTGTGCGAGATCCTGGGCGTGCCGCCCGAGGACCGGCAGAAGTTCCTCGGCTGGATGCACTACCTCGAGCGCGCCCAGGACCTGGCCGTCCAGAACGCCGCCGCCCCGATCGCCCCGACCCTGGAGCTGATGCAGTTCGTCCAGGACTTCAACAACGGCGTCGAGGAGATGTTCGAGTACGGCCGCCGGATGCTGCTGAAGCGTCGCGAGGACCCGAAGGAAGACCTGATGACGGCCATCGCGCGGGCCCAGGTCGACGGGGCGCTGCTGGCTGACGAATATCTCGACGGCTCCTGGCTGCTGATCGTGTTCGCGGGCAACGACACCACCCGCAACACCCTGTCGGGCGCGATGAAGCTGCTGACCGAGTTCCCCGACCAGAAGCAGAAGCTGATCGACGACCCGTCGCTCTTGGGCGGCGCGGTCGACGAGTTCATCCGCATGGTCAGCCCGGTGATCTACATGCGCCGCACGGCCACCGCCGATGTCGAGGTCGACGGCCAGCTGATCCGCGAGGGCGAGAAGGTCGTGATGTACTACGGCGCGGCCAACCGCGATCCGGAGATGTTCCCCGAGCCCGACACGCTGGACGTCACCCGCGCCAACGCCGGCAAGCACATCGCCTTCGGCTATGGCCCCCACACCTGCATCGGCAAGCGCGTGGCTCAGATCCAGCTGGAGGAGGCCTATCGCCAGATCCTGGCGCGGTTCCCGGATATGAAGTGGACGGGGAACATCGAGATCGCGCCGAACAACTTCGTCCACGCGATCAGCAAGCTGGGGGTGAAGCGCGGGTAGGGCGGTTGCGGCGTATTCATACGCGTGTTTGACTGCCTGCAAATCACGAGGAAGCCCACATGTCGCAGCCCACCTTCGAGACCATCCTGTACGACGTCGAGGACGGCATCGCGACGATCACTCTGAACCGTCCGGAGCGGATGAACGCCTTCACCGCCCGGATGATGAAGGACATGATCGAGGTGTTCGACATCACCGACGCCGACGACGCGGTGAAGGCGGTGATCATCACGGGCGCGGGCCGGGCGTTCTGCGCCGGGGCCGACCTGGGTGGCGGCGGCGGCACGTTCGACCGTTCCTCGCCCCAGGCCGTGGAGCGCGAGGAGGGCAAGGTCGGCGACGTCTATCGCGACGGCGGCGGCCGCGTGACCTTGCGGATGTACGACAGCCTGAAACCCATCATCGGCGCCATCAACGGTGCGGCGGTTGGCGTGGGCGTGACCATGCAGCTGCCGATGGACATCCGGATGGCCTCGACCGAGGCCAAGTTCGGCTTCGTCTTCGCCCGTCGGGGCATCAATCCCGAGGCGGCTTCGTCCTGGTTCCTGCCGCGCCTGGTGGGCCTGCAGACGGCGCTGGAGTGGTGCTACACCGGCCGTGTGTTCCCGGCGTCCGAAGCGTTGGAGAAGGGGCTGGTCCGCTCGCTGCACGCGCCCGACGAGCTGCTGCCCGCCGCCCGCGCTTTGGCCCGTGAAATCGCCGACAACACCGCGCCCGTGTCGGTGGCCCTGACCCGCCAGCTGCTGTGGCGCATGGCCGGCGCCGCGCACCCGATGGAAGCCCACAAGGCCGACAGCCGGGCCATCCAGTCGCGCGGCGCATCCGGCGACGCCAAGGAGGGCGTGACCTCGTTCCTGGAGAAGCGCAATCCGGTCTATCCGAACAAGGTCTCGACCGACGTGCCGGACATCTGGCCGGAGTGGGAAGAGCCGGAATTCCGGTGAACTTGTCGCGGGCGCCGCTCACGGCTCGTTAAGCACGATCTGCTCTTTTCGATCGGATGAATGACGCCGCGCGGACATCGCCGTTCGAAGAGCCGGAGGCCCCCAAGGCTGCGCCGCGCTCGCGCTCGGCCCTGCTCAAGCGCCTGGCCGACGTGGTGTGCCTGCCGACCAGCCGGATCAACGCCTTCGAGCGCTCGATGACCGCCGACCTGCTGGTCGAGATGCTGCGCGACGCCAATGTCACCGAGCGCGAGAAGGTCGCCCGCCGCCTGGCCATGCTGACCGAGATGCCGGGCGTGCTGGCGCGCCTGCTGCTGCGTGACGAGCTGCCCGTCGCCCGCGCCCTGCTGGTCGAGGCCGAGAAGCTGTCGGACGCCGACCTGATCGCCTGCCTGTACCAGTCGACCACCGATCACCGCCGGCTGATCGCTCAGCGGCGCGGCGTCAGCGAGGTCGTCGCCGACGCTCTGATCGACATGGGTGAGCCGCCGGTCATCGAGACCCTGCTGCGCAACGAGCTGGTCAAGTTCAGCCACCAGGGCGTCGAGAACATCGTCGCCGCCACGCGTGACAACCAGTACCTGATCCCGCTGCTGCTGCGCCGCGCCGAGCTGCGTCCCAGCCACGCCTATGTCATGTTCTGGTGGGCTGACGCCGAGGCGCGCAAGACCATCCTCCAGCGCTTCGCCGTGTCGCGCGAAATCCTGCAGGACGCCGTCGGCGACGTCTTCGCCCTGGCCTCGGCCGAGGGCTGGCAGGACCCGCTATCGCGCAAGGCCCTGCAGTTCATCGAGCGCCGCCAGCGCAACCGCGCGGCCATCGCCAAGAGCCCCTATGGCAGCCTGGACGAGGCGGTCGCCGCCGGCGAGGCGGGGATCACCCGCGAGATCGCCGAGGAGATCTCGTACCTGTCGGGCCTGAAGCCGATGACCGGCGCCAAGATCTTCACCGATCCGGGCGGCGAGCCCCTGGCCATCCTGTGCAAGGCCACGGGCCTGCCGCGCAACAACGTGCGCCTGTTGTGGCGCGGCCTGCGCCGCCAGGACGTCGACCGCAGCGGCGCCATCGATCACGCGCTGGAGCGGGTGCTGACCGTCTATGACATGGTCGCCGTCGACCGCGCCCAGACCGTGCTGCGCTACTGGAACTGGTCGCTGACCTCGGCCCTGACCCCTGCCCTGCTGAAGGCCATTCGCGAGGGCGACGAGGCCGCCGTCGACGAATACTCGGCCCCGCAGCGCGCCGCGATGCTAGCGCTGTCTCGGGATTTCGGCCGTTAGAGCCCGAGAGGGGCTCTAACTCCCAATATTTGGAGCGCGCTTTGCGGGCGAAACCGCGCACACTTTCGCCCAGCGCGCTCTAAATCCGGAATATCGTTGGTTTTTCGGGACGGCTACTTGTGGCCGCTCAGGAACTCAACCTCACTTACTTGCCACCTGGCTGGTTGAGTCGGTTGGGCGAACACTGAATTATTACGGACAATCTCTTACAAACCCCGTATTGCCCGCCGCTTGCAACTTTTGTATGCAGCCCTCGACTGGTTAGTGAATCAGTCGTGTAAAAAGATTGGCTTACGGGCGAGGCCTTATGGAAGATCAATCCGACCTGATCGAGATGACGGCGGGCATCGTCTCCGCCTATGTCGGCAACAACGTGGTTTCGACCGCCGACCTGCCAGCTCTGATCAAGCAAGTTCATGCCGCGCTGGCCAATGTCGGCGCTCCGGCCGCCGAGCCGGCGCCGGCTCCCAAGGAGCCCGCGGTTCCGGTCAAGAAGTCGATCACGCCCGACTTCCTCGTGTGCCTGGAAGACGGTCGCAAGTTCAAGTCGCTGAAGCGCCACCTGCGCACCAAGTACGACATGACCCCCGAGGACTACCGCGCCAAGTGGAACCTGCCCAAGGATTACCCGATGGTCGCCCCGAACTACGCTGAGGCGCGTTCGAACCTAGCCAAGCAGATGGGCCTGGGCCAGGGCGGCCGTAAGCCGGCGCGCAAGGCGAAATAGTCGAGTCGGAACAAAAGCTTGGCCGTTAGCGGCCTCGCCAGACCCCAGCGCCCGCCGTCCGAACCCGGACGGCGGGCGTTGTCTTTGGCAGTTGACTCAATATGGGAATCTTGTCGCGCGACATGTTTTTCACTTGCCGCCGATTCGTTCCTTAAGCGATAGTGAATCGAAGTGATTCCAATAGCTTGTTAAGGACTCTGAAGATGTCCGCGCAATTGAGCGCATCCGCCACGGCGGCCCGCGCTCATCAGGAGATGTTCGCCTATTGGGCGTCCCTCCGCCGGGGGGCGAGCCTCCCTGCGCGCGTCGACCTGCATCCTACGAACATGAAGCGGCTGCTGCCGACGGTGTCGTTGATCGACGTCGTCAAGGGCGAGACCCGCGACTACCGCCTGCGTCTGGCCGGCACCGGCCTGTACGGCGTGTATGGCCGCGAGATCACCGGCCGCAAGCTGGACGACGTCTACAACACCGCCGCCGGCGACTACTGGCGCAAGGAACTGGACAAGGTCGTCGACGAGCGCCGTCCGGGCGTCGGTGTCCACAGCCTGGCCTGGCGCGGCTCGCCGCACATGTCGATCCTGTGGCTGCGCCTGCCGCTGGCCACCAACGGCAAGGACGTCGACATGATCCTCGGCTACGACGCCGTGGTCGGCGCCGCCGCCGAAGGCATCTCGGGCATCCGGGCGGCCTAAGGCCCCCATCCCAGAAATCCCTACAGCTCAGCTTGCCCCTCGGGCGAACCCCCTTAAGGTCCGCCGCTTCCAAGGGGCAGACTTCGAGACGGCGTGACTGGGGACCGGGACGTTCTGAGCTTCATCCGCGAACACATCCGGTCGGTGTGGGCGCTGGAGCTGTTGCTCAAGCTGAAGGCCGATCCCGAGCGGTGCTGGACGGCCGACGAGCTGGTCGAGTCCATGCGCGCCAGCCATGCCCTGGTCGACGGCAATCTGGACGCCCTGATGAGCGCCGGCCTGGTGGTTCCCGACGACGCCGGCTGCTTCCGCTATCGCCCGGCCGCGCCGGCCTTGGGCAAGCTCTGCGACGAACTGGAAGAGACCTATCGCGTTCGTCCCGTGACCGTGATCCGCTGGATCTCGGCGCCGGCCGAGCGGCTGCAGTCGCTGGCCGACGCGTTTAAATTCCGGGGAGGGGGCAAATGACACCCGCGGTCGTCTACGGCCTGTGCCTGCTGGCCAGCCTGCTATGCGCGGGGCTGTTGTTTCGCGCCTGGGCCAAGGCTCGCACGCGCCTGCTGCTCTGGACCGCCGTGTCGTTCGGCTTCATGGCGCTGAACAACCTGCTGCTGGTCGTCGACCTCGTGCTGCTGCCCACCCAGGTGCAGCTGTGGTGGCCGCGCCAGATCGCCCTGGCCGTCGCGATCGGCGTGCTGATCTACGCCTTCATCTGGGAGGTCGACCAATGAGCGGCCAGGAGGGCCTGATCGCCGGCGGCTTGAGCGCCGGCTTCCTGGTGCTGGCGGCGTTCTTCCTGCGCTTCTGGGGGCGCACGCGCGACGGCCTGTTCCTGGCCTTCTCGGCGGCCTTCGCGCTGATGGCGGTGAACCAGGCGCTGCCGGTGGTGCTGCACATCCCGCAGGAGGACCGCGGCGGGATCTATCTGATCCGCCTGGCGGCCTTCGTGCTGATCATCGTGGCGGTGGTGGCCAAGAACCTGAAGCGCGACCCGGAGGGCTAGCCCTCCAGGAAAGCTTCCGCTTCGCGGCGCGAGGGCATCGACGGCGCGGCGCCGGCCTTCTGCACCGACAGGGCCGCGGCGCCATTGGCCAGCTCGACAGCTTCGCGCAGGTCCATGCCCGAAGCCAGGGCGGCGGCCAGGCTGCCGCAGAAGCAGTCGCCGGCCCCGACGGTGTCGACCGCCTTGACCTTCTTGCCCTCGACCAGGAAAGCCTCGTCGCGACGCACGGCGGCGACGCCGGCCGAGCCCAGGGTGACGATGATCGTCTGGTCCGGCCGGCTCATCAGCTTGCGGGCGGCGACCGAGACGTCCTCCAGCCGGACCGGTTCGCGGTCCAGCTTGGCGTAGGTCGCCAGCTCGGTCTGGTTCAGGATCAGGATGTCGGTCAGCGGGAACAGCGCCGCGCCCTGGGGCAGGGCCGGGGCGGCGTTCAGCACGCGCAGCGCGCCCTTGGCCGCGCCGGTGCGAAACAGGGTCTCGATGGCGGTGGCCGGGGTCTCCAGCTGGCACAGCAGCACGCGCTGACCCTCCAGCGGGGTCGAGCCGACCTGCTGCGGGGTGACCAGGGCGTTGGCCCCGGCGGTGACGACGATCATGTTCTCGGCGTTGTTGGCCACCCAGACGTGGGCCTGGCCGGTCGGCACGCCCGACAGCTCCATCACGTCGGCGACCTGCACGCCATAGCCGGCCAGGCTGGCCTTGAGGCTCTTGCCAGAGTCGTCGCCCCCGACCGCGCCCATCAGGCGGGTGGCCGCGCCCATGCGGGCCGCCGCGACCGCCTGGTTGGCGCCCTTGCCGCCCAGGAACAGCTCCAGCGAGGTGCCGGCCACCGTCTCGCCCGGGCGAGGCAGGTCATCGACCCGCGCCACGGCGTCCAGGTTGATCGAGCCGAGAACGAAAACAGTCATGGTGCAGGTCTTCTACGTTTATCCGCCGCCGCCGCGCTGGAAGCTCTCGACGAGGCTGCCTGCGACGAGTCGCCAGCCGTCCACTAGCACGAAGAAGATCAATTTGAACGGCAGGCTGATCGCCGCCGGCGGAAGCATCATCATGCCCATGCTCATCAGCACGCTGGCCACGACCAGGTCGATGACCAGGAACGGAATGAACAGCAGGAAGCCGATCTCGAAGGCGCGCTTCAGTTCCGAGATCATGAAGGCCGGCGTCACTACCTGCATCGGCAGGTCCTGGGCGGCCTGGGTCTTGGGGGCCTTGGACAGGCGGACGAACAGGGCCAGGTCCTCGCGGTCGACCTGGCGCAGCATGAACTGCTTCACCGGCCCGCTGGCCTGGTCGAAGGCTTCCGGCAGTTCGATCTGGTGGTCCAGCAGCGGCTTGATGCCGGCGTCATAGGACTTCTCGAAGGTCGGGCCCATGACGATGGCGGTCAGGAACAAGGCCAGGCTGATGATCACCGGGTTGGGCGGGCTCTGCTGGATGCCGATGGCGGTGCGCAGTAGGCCCAGCACCACCACGATCCGCACGAACGAGGTGGTCATGATCACGATCGACGGGGCCAGCGACAGCACCGTCATCAAGCCGACCAGCTGGACGACCCGGTCGGTCAGGCCCGCGCCCGAGCCCAGGTTGATGTTCACCGCCGACTGGGCCAGGGCCGCGGCCGGCATCACCGCGCAGGCGATGGCGGCCAGCACCGAGATGACCGCGGCGCGCCGCACGTCCTCGGCCTTGGCGCCCGTCACGGACTTGATCAGGTCGCGGATCATCAGACCACGGGCTCCGGGGCGGGGACGGTTTCGGCGGGCTTTGTCGGTTGCGGAGAAGGGATCCAGTCCAGCAGCTTGCCGTCGCCCAGCAGGACCATGCGCTCCTGGCCGTCCAGGCTGACGATGACCAAGCGGCGGGTGGGGTCCAGGGCCAGGCTCTCGACGATGCGCAGGCGGCGCTCCTGGCGCGCGGCGATCGCGCGGCCGATAGCGTCGGGCCCGTACTTGCGTAGCGCCCACGCGGCCAGGCCGATCAGGCCCAGGGTGACCGCCAGCGCCGCCAGGGCGCGAATGAATTCGACGATATCGAGCATGAGCCGCCCAAAAGCGAGACAACTTGGCGCAGGCAAATCGTGCCTACGACCCTGGTGTGCCTGAGGGTTCTTAATGCCGAATTAACCCTGTTTCTTCACCATGATCGCCATGGGTCCGGATGACATTCCCCTTTTCGGCATGCTCAAGAGCCGCCTCGGTTATCTGACCGAGCGCCAGAAGCTTGTCGCCCAGAACGTGGCCAACGCCGACACGCCGGGGTACCGCCCCAGCGACCTGAAGGCGTTCAGTTTCCAGGCCTCGCTGATGAACCAGAGCGCCGGCTCGGCCTATCGTGGCGGCCCGGTCGCGCCGACCAACGGCGTGGCCATGATGGCGACCTCGGCCTCGCACATGGCGCCGGCCAAGGCCCCCAGCGCCTGGCGCGAGACGGCGGGCCCGGACTCGGAAACGACCCTCGACGGCAACTCGGTCTCGCTGGAAGACCAGATGCTCAAGATGACCGACGCGCGCATGAACTACGACGCGGCGATCAGCTTCTACCAGAAGTCCATGAACATGCTGCGCCAGGCGGCGCGCAAGCCGAACGGCTAGGGGACTAAGCAATGCCCGAGATCAAATCCAACTCGCTGGCGACCATGGCCGTGGCCTCGTCGGCCCTGCGCGCCCAGCAGGGCCGCATGCGCGTCATCGCGGAAAACATCGCCAACGCCAACTCCACCGCGCGCACCGCCGGCGGCGACCCCTATCGTCGCCAGATCCCGGTGTTCAAGCCGACCCAGGTGCAGGGCGCCGAGGGTGTGCAGATGCTGCGCGTCGATCCCGACCAGTCGGACTTCAAGAGCGAATACGATCCCGGCAATCCGGCCGCCGACGCCAAGGGCTACGTCAAGACGCCCAACGTCAACACGCTGGTCGAGGCGCTGGACATGAAGGAGGCGCAGCGCGCCTACGAAGCCAACCTCAACGTCATCGAGACGGCGCGCTCCATGGAAGCGCGCACCCTCGACATCCTGAAGAAGTAGAGGCTAGGCCATGATCACCGCGCTCGCCGCCGCCAAGGCCTATGCTTCGCAAGGCGCCATGGGCGTCGGCTCGATCGGCTCGCTGGGCGGGACCGACAAGGCCAAGGGCATGGACTTCGGCGACATGCTGAAGTCGGCCATGGACGGCGCGACCAAGGCCTCCAAGGTCGCCGAACACAAGATCGCCGACCAGGTGGCCGGCAAGGCCGAACTGGTCGACGTCGTCACGGCCATCAGCTCGGCGGAAGCCAGCCTGGAAACGGTGATGGCCGTGCGGGATCAGGTGATCTCGGCCTATCAAGAAATCATGCGGATGCCGATCTAAGGGACCGGCGCCAGGCGGTAGTGGCTGACGCCCCACTCGGCCCCGTCCCGATCGCCGAACAGGCCCGCGGTGGCCAGGAAGAAACGCCGCCAGCGACGCGCCCACAGACGGGCTTCGGCGCCGTAGACCTCCCGCATCAGGCCCATCACCTCGTCCTCGTGCCGATCGAAATTGGCCAGCCAGTCGTTGGCCGTCCGCGCATAGTGGGCGCCGCTCCACCGCCAGTCGGCCTCCACCTCGAACAGGTCCGGATACTGGCGCATCAGGCCGTGGCTAGGCATCAGGCCGCCCGTGAAGAAGTGCTGGGCGATGAAGTCGGAGCGGTCCTCGACCTCGAACCGATAGGGCGCCGAGCGATGGGCGAAGACGTGGATAAAGGCGCGTCCCTCGGGCGTCAGCCAGCCGCGCATTCGCGTCAGCAGCGCGCGCCAGTTGGCCATGTGCTCGAACATCTCGACCGAGACGATGCGGTCGTAGGTCGACGGGGCCTGGAACGCGTTCATGTCGGCCGTGACGACCGTCAGATTGCCCAGCCCCATCAGCTTGGCCTCCCGATCGATGAAGGCCTTCTGGCCGCTTGAGTTCGACACGGCCGTGATCCGCGAGTTGGGATAGGCGCAGGCCATCCACAACGACAGCGAGCCCCAGCCGCAGCCCAGCTCAAGCACCGACTGGCCGTCGGCCAGCCCGGCGTTCTGGCAGGTGCGAACCAGGGCGGCGTCCTCGGCCTCGGCCAGGGTGCTGTCGGGCGTCTCGTAGTAGCCGCTCGAATATTTCAGCCGCGGACCCAGGACGCGCTCGAAAAAGCGCGGCGGCAGTTCGTAGTGCTGGGTGTTGGCCGCCGCGACATGCTCGGCCACGGGGCGTTGGGCCATCATCTCCGCGAACCGCACCTCGGCGTCGGTAGGCGTCGACGCCAGCTGTCGGCGGGCGTTGGCCACCAGGGCGGCGATCGCCGGCCGGGCGACGAAGTCGGGAAAAGGCGCGTCCTGCAGGCGGTTTATCGATGCGGTCAGAAGGCTCATGCGGAACGTCCTGTGGTGGCTTCCTGGACAGGTACGCCAGCACGCGGGCGGCGGATGGAGCGCGCAAAAAGAAAGGCCGCGCCTCGGGGGAGGACGCGGCCCAGTTCGCTTCAGGGGGAGAAAGAAAACGCTACGCTTACAGAACTGAGCGCTCAGATACGCGGGCGCCTACAAATGCAGGAAGGTCTTGGCGACCGCGAACAGGCCGCCCCAGACGATCGCGTTCAGCACCGAGGCCAGCAGCACCGCGAAGCCCAGGGGCCATTGGCGGGGCGCGCGACGAGCAGGGCGCGGATCGAACGTACGGGCTTGCGTGGCGACGGTCATGAAGACGCTCCTTGAACCTGTTCCTCATGGTCGAGATTGACTCGGCCTGTGCGAACCTGACGACCTGTCGCGCGCCGCCTTGTCGCACCCTTCATTCGAGTCAACGCTCGGAGACGGCGAAAGGTTGATTCTCCCCCGCCCGGAGCCCCCATGAGCGCCATCGTCCTCGACCAGGTCAGCAAGACGTACGGCGGCCAGACGGTGCTGCACGAGACGTCGCTCGAGATCGCCAAGGGTCGCTTCGTCGCCCTGGTCGGCGGCTCGGGCGCGGGCAAGACCACGCTGCTGAAACTGATGAACGGCCTGTCGACGCCGACGCGCGGGCGGGTGCTGATCGACGGCGAGGACATCGCCGAACGGCCGGGGCCGGAGCTGCGGCGGGGGATCGGCTACGTCTTCCAGGAGATTGGCCTCTTCCCGCACATGACCGTGGCCCAGAACATCGGCGTCACGCCGGACCTGCTGGGCTGGCCGGAGGGGGAGATCGCCGCGCGGGTCGACGAGCTGCTCGACCTGGTGGCCCTGCCGCGCGCGGTCGCCGGCCGCGCGCCGTCGCAGCTGTCAGGCGGTCAGCGCCAGCGGGTCGGTGTGGCCCGGGCCCTGGCGGCGCGGCCCTCGATCCTGCTGATGGACGAACCGTTCGGGGCGCTGGATCCGGTGACCCGCGTGGCCCTGGCCGACGATGTCCGGGCGCTGCATGACCAACTGGGTCTGACCACCGTGATGGTCACCCACGACGTCGGCGAGGCCCTGCTGCTGGCCGACGAGGTGGTGGTGATGGCCGATGGCTGGGCGCTGGCCTACGCGCCGCCTCAGGAACTGCTGGCGGGGCATCCCGACCCGGTGGTCGCCGACCTGATCGCCTCGCCGAAGAAGCAGGCCGAGCGTCTGGCGGAGCTGGCCCGTGGCTGATCGACTTTCCTCTGCACTCGCCGTCTTGCCTGAACGCCTGGGCTGGCACGTGACGCTGTCGGCCTCCGCGCTCACGCTGGGCCTGGCCATCGCTTTGCCGCTGGGCATCGCCGCCGCGCGTAACCCGCGTCTGAAATGGATCGCCCTGGGCGCGGCTGGCCTCGTTCAGACCATTCCGAGCTTGGCCCTGCTCGCGCTGTTCTACCCGGTGTTGCTGCTGCTCTCGGGGCTGGCGGTGAAGGTGCTGGGGCACGGCTTCCCGGCCCTGGGTTTCCTGCCGTCGTTGCTGGCCCTTACCCTCTATTCGATGCTGCCGATCCTGCGGAACGCGGCGGCGGGCGTGTCTGGGATCGATCCCGCCGTGGTCGAGGCCGCGCGGGGCGTGGGCATGACTGATCGCCAGCGGCTGTGGCGGGTGGAGCTGCCCCTGGCCGCGCCGGTGATCATGGCGGGCGTGCGCACCGCCGCCGTCTGGACGATCGGGGCCGCGACGCTGTCGACCCCCGTCGGCCAAACCTCGCTGGGCGACTACATCTTCTCAGGGCTCCAGACCGAGGACTGGGTGGCGGTGCTGGTCGGCTGCGCGGCCTCGGCGGGCCTGGCGCTGATCGTCGACGGCCTGCTGGGCCTGATCGAGGGCGGCGTGGCGCGACGAGACGGCAAGCGGCTATGGGCCGGCGGCGTGGGGCTCCTTATCGGCCTCCTGGCCGCGCTGGGGCCGCTGGTGGTCCCGCATGACAAGCCGGCCTACGTGATCGGGGCCAAGAACTTCTCCGAGCAGTACATCCTGGCCGAGCTGATGGCCGGCAAGCTGGAGGGGCAGGGCGCCAGCGTCCAGCGCCGCGTGAACCTGGGCTCGGCGGTCGCCTACCGCGCCCTCGCGAGCGGCGAGATCGACGCCTATGTCGACTATTCCGGCACCCTGTGGGCCAACGTCCTGAACCGCACCGACAACCCTGGCCGACAGGCGGTGCTGGACGGCCTTCGCACCGAGCTGAAGGCCCGTGATGGCGTCGTGTTGCTGGCCCCGCTAGGCTTCGAGAACGCCTACGCCCTGGCCATGCGCCGCGACCGCGCCGAGGCCCTGGGCGTGAAGACCCTGGCCGACCTGGCGACCAAGGCTCCGCAACTGACCATGGGCGGCGACCTGGAGTTCTTCTCGCGGCCGGAATGGGCGGCGGTGGTGAAAGCCTACGGCCTGGAATTCAAGTCCAAGCGCCAGTTCCAGCCGACCTTCATGTACCGCGCCCTGGAGAGCCGCGAGGCCGACGTGATCTCGGCCTTCTCGTCGGACGGCCGGATCGCGGCTGATGACCTGGTGCTGCTGGGCGATCCCAAGGGGGCTCTGCCGCCCTACGACGCGGTGATCCTGGTCTCGCCGAAGCGGGCGGGGGATCGGCGGTTGCTGGACGCCCTGACGCCGCTGGCCGGCAGCATCGACGTCAAGGCGATGCAGGCGGCCAACTACGCGGTCGACCGCGACACGGGCAAGAAGAGCCCCACCGAGGCGGCGGGGCTGCTGGCGCGCTAGAGGATCCCCGGCAGGTCCAGGCCCTTCTCCCGCGCGCAGTCGAGGGCGATGTCGTAGCCGGCGTCGGCGTGGCGCATGACGCCGCTGGCCGGGTCGTTCCACAGCACCCGCGCGATGCGCTTGGCGGCGGCCTCGGTGCCGTCGCAGACGATCACCATGCCGGCATGCTGCGAGAAGCCCATGCCCACCCCGCCGCCGTGGTGCAGCGACACCCAGGTCGCGCCCGAGGCGGTGTTGAGCAGGGCGTTCAGCAGCGGCCAGTCCGACACCGCGTCCGAGCCGTCCTGCATGGCCTCGGTTTCGCGGTTGGGCGAGGCGACCGAGCCGCTATCTAGGTGATCGCGGCCGATGACGATCGGGGCCTTCAACTCGCCGCTGGCGACCATTTCGTTGAAGGCCAGGCCCAGGCGGTGACGGTCGCCCAGACCGACCCAGCAGATGCGCGCCGGCAGGCCTTGGAATTTGATCTTCTGCCCCGCCATGTCGAGCCAGTTGTGCAAGTGCGGGTTGTCCGGGATTAGCTCTTTGACCTTGGCGTCGGTCTTGGCGATGTCCTCGGGGTCTCCGGAGAGCGCCGCCCAGCGGAACGGGCCGATCCCCCGGCAGAACAGCGGGCGGATATAGGCCGGCACGAAGCCCGGGAAGTCGAAGGCGTTGGCGACGCCTTCCTCCAGCGCCATCTGGCGGATGTTGTTGCCGTAGTCGACGGTCGGGACGCCAGCGGCCTGGAAGTCCAGCATGGCCTGCACGTGGACCGCCATCGAGGCGCGGGCGGCCTTGTCGACCGAGGCCGGGTCGCGTTCCTTGGCGTCCGCCCACTGGTCCAGGGTCCAGCCGGCCGGCAGGTAGCCGTTGATCGGGTCGTGGGCGCTGGTTTGGTCGGTCAGCAGGTCGGGTCGGACGCCGCGCTTGTAGAGCGCCGGCAAGAGCTCGGCGGCATTGCCCAGCAGGCCGACCGAGATCGGGGTCTTGGCGGCGCAGGCTTCCGCGATCCAGGCCAGGGCTTCGTCGACGCTGTCGGTGGACTTGTCGAGATAGCCGGTGCGCAGCCGCATCTCGATCCGCGAGGGCTGGCACTCGATGGCCAGGCACGAGGCGCCAGCCATCACCGCCGCCAGGGGCTGCGCGCCGCCCATGCCGCCCAGGCCCGCCGTCAGCAGCCACTTGCCCGACAGGTCGCCGGCATAGTGCTGGCGGCCCATCTCGACGAAGGTCTCGTAGGTGCCCTGCACGATGCCCTGGGCGCCGATATAGATCCACGAGCCGGCGGTCATCTGGCCGTACATGGCCAGGCCCTTCTTATCGAGCGCATTGAAGTGCTCCCAATTGGCCCAGCGCGGCACCAGATTGGAGTTGGCGATCAGCACGCGCGGGGCGTCGGCATGGGTGCGGAAGACGCCCACGGGCTTGCCCGACTGCACGAGCAGGGTCTGGTCATCCTCGAGCCGGCGCAGGGTCTCGACGATCTTGTCGAAGCTCTCCCAGTCGCGGGCCGCGCGGCCGATGCCGCCGTAGACCACGAGTTCCTCGGGCCGCTCGGCGACGTCGGGGTGCAGGTTGTTCATCAGCATCCGTAGCGGGGCTTCGGTCAGCCACGACTTGGCGGTGAGCTCGGTCCCGGTGGCGGGGCGGATGACGCGGGTGTTGTCGCGGCGGGTCATTAGGGTCTCGCGAACTGGAGGCAGGCGGAAAGGACGTCTTCGAGCACCAGGCGCAGGGGTTCGGCGCGGTCGGCGTGGAAGGGCGTGGGCCAGGTGTCTTCGGCGGGCGGCTCGGCCGGGTCGTCCATGTAGCCCCGGCAGGCCAGCTCCATCTGGAGGGCGTGGACGCCTGTAGCGGGCTGGCCGTAGTGGCGCGTGGTCCAGCCGCCCTTGAAGCGGCCGTTGGTGACGCGCGAGCGGCCCGAGGCGTCGCAGGCGGCCTCGACGGCGGTGGTCAGGGCGTCATCGCAGCTTTGGCCGCTGTTGGTCCCGAGATTGAACTGCGGCAGCTCGCCCTCGAACAGGCGTGGCACCAGTGAGCGGATCGAGTGGGCCTCGTACAGCACCACGGTCGGATGCGCTCTGCGCAGGCGATCGATCTCGGCGCGCAGAGCGGCGTGGTAGGGCTCGAAGTACAGCGTCTGCCGCCGGTCGATCTCGGCCTTGTCAGGGCCGCCGTCGCGATACAGCGGCTCGCCGTCGAAGGTGGTGGTCGGGCACAGCTCGGTCGTCGCCTGGCCCGGATAGAGCGAGGCGCCCGACGGGTCGCGATTGACGTCGATCACCGTCCGCGAGATCGCCGTCCGCACGATCGTCGCGCGCATGCCCTCGGCGAAGGCATACAGCCGATCGACCCACCAGTCGGCGTCCTTCCGGGCCAGCCACGGCGAGGCGAGACCGGCCTCGATCTCCGGCGGGATCTGCGTCCCCGTGTGCGGCAGGCTGACGATCAGCGGCGCGTCGCCGCGCGTGACCTGCAGCCAGCTCATGCGACGAGCCCCGGCAGTTCACCCGCCGCCTCGATCACCGCGCCCGAACGGACCAAGGCGTTCGCCGCCTCCATGTCCGGGTGGAAGTGGCGGTCATCGTCCAGCTGCGGAACCTGGCTCCGCGTCAGCTTGCGCACGGCTTCTAGCGCCTTGCTCGACCGCAGCGGCGCGTGGAAGTCGCAGCCTTGCGCCGCCGCCAGCAGTTCGATGCCCAGCACCGCCATGGCGTTCTCGACCATGCCCAGCAAGCGACGCGCGCCGTGGGCGGCCATCGAGACGTGGTCCTCCTGGTTGGCCGATGTCGGGATCGAGTCGACGCTGGCCGGATAGGCCTTCTGCTTGTTCTCCGAGACCAAGGCGGCGGCGGTGACCTGCGGGATCATGAAGCCGGAGTTCAGGCCGGGCTTGGGCGTCAGGAACGCCGGTAGCCCCGACAGCGCCGGGTCGACCAGCATGGCGATGCGGCGCTCGGCGATCGAGCCGATCTCGCAGACGGCCAGGGCGATCATGTCGGCGGCGAAGGCCACCGGCTCGGCGTGGAAGTTGCCGCCCGACAGCGCCTCGTCGGCTTCCGGGAAGATGAGGGGGTTGTCCGAGACGCCGTTGGCCTCGGTCGCCAGGGTGGTCGCCGCCTGGCGCAGCACGTCCAGCGCCGCGCCCATCACCTGCGGCTGGCAGCGCAGGCAGTAGGGGTCCTGGACCCGCTCGTCCTCCTTCAGGTGCGAGGCGCGGATTTCGGACGTGGCCATCAGGCCGCGCAGGGCGGCGGCGGTCTCGATCTGGCCGGCATGGCGGCGCAGGGTATGGATGCGCGGGTCGAACGGCGTGTCCGAGCCCTTGGCGGCTTCGGTGGACAGTGCGCCGGTGACCAGAGCCGACTGGAACAGGCGCTCGGCGTCGAACAGGGCGGCCAGGGCGTTGGCGGTCGAGAACTGGGTGCCGTTCAGCAGGGCCAGGCCTTCCTTCGGGCCCAAGGTCAGCGGCTCCAGGCCGGCCTTCTTCAGCGCCTTGGCGGCCGGCTTGCGCTCGCCGTCGACGAAGATCTCGCCGACCCCGATCATGGTCGCGGCCATGTGCGACAGCGGCGCCAGGTCGCCAGAGGCGCCGACCGAGCCCTGGCACGGGATCACCGGGATCAGGTCCTGCCGCAGCATCTCCTCCAGCATGCGCACGGTCTCGACCCGCACGCCCGAGGCGCCTTGCGCCAGGCTGGCCAGCTTCAGGGCCATCATCAGGCGGATGACCGGCACGGGGGAGGGCTCGCCGACGCCGGCGGCGTGCGACAGGACGATATTGCGCTGCAGGGTCTCGAGGTCTGCGTCGCCGATGCGGACGCTGGCCAGTTTCCCAAAGCCCGTATTGATGCCGTAGACCGGCTCGCCCTTGGCCAGGATGCGTTCGACCGCCGCCGCGCTTTCGGCGATCACCGGCCAGGCGGTCTCGGCCAGGGTCGCGGTCGCGCCGCGATAGATCGCCTTCCAGTCGGCCAGCGGCACGTCGCCGGGGTTCAGAACGAGCTTGGTCACAGGCCTCTCCACACGCGCGCATGGAGCGGGTTGAAGCCCATGCGATAGACAAGTTCGGCGGGACGCTCGACGTCCCAGATGGCGAGATCGCAGGCCTTGCCGGCCTCCAGCGTCCCACGATCGTGCAGCAGCCCCAGCGCCCGCGCGGCCTCGCGCGTGACGCCCGCCAGGCACTCCTCGACGGTCATCCGGAAGAGCGTGGCGGCCATGTTCATGACCAGCAGCGGCGAGGTCAGGGGCGAGGTGCCGGGGTTGCAGTCGGTGGCCAGGGCCATCGGCACGCCGGCTTTGCGCAGCGCCGCGATCGGCGGCGCCTTGTGTTCGCGGGTGAAGTAGTAGGCGCCAGGGAGCAAGGTCGCGACCGTGCCCGAGGCGGCCATGGCGGCGATCCCGGCTTCGTCGAGGTGTTCCAGGTGATCGGCCGACAGGGCGTCGAACTCGGCGGCCAGCGCCGCGCCGTTCAGGTTCGACAGCTGCTCGGCGTGCAGCTTGACCGGCAGGCCGTGGCTGCGGGCGGTCTCGAACACACGGCGGATCTGGTCGGGCGAGAAGCCGATGCCCTCGCAGAAGCCGTCGACCGCGTCGGCCAGGCCGCGCGCGGCGATGGCCGGGATCATCTTCTCGCTGACCAGGGCGATGTAGCCGTCCTTGTCGTCGCGGTACTCGGGCGGCAGGGCGTGGGCGCCCAGGAAGGTCGTGCTGACCCCGATCCGGCGGATGTCGCCCAGCGTGCGGGCGGCGCGCAGGCTCTTGATCTCGTCGTCCAGCGACAGGCCGTAGCCGGACTTGATCTCGACGGTGGTGACGCCCTCGGCGATCAGGGCGTCCAGGCGGGGCAGGGCGGCTTGCACCAGCTCGTCCTCGGACGCCGCGCGGGTGGCCCGCATGGTCGAGACGATGCCGCCGCCGGCCAGCGCGATCTCCTCGTAGGAGGCGCCGGCCAGGCGCAGCTCGAACTCGTGGGCGCGGTCGCCGGCGAAGACCAGGTGGGTGTGCGGGTCGACTAGGCCAGGGGTGACCCAACGGCCTTCGCAATCGATCGTGTGGTCGGTCTCGAAGGCAGGCGCGTCATCGGCCGAACCAGCATAGACGATGCGGCCGTCGCGGGCGGCGATCACGCCATCCTCGATGATTCCGAGGCCCGGCTGTGTGGGGGCGAGGGTGGCCAGACGGCAAGTTATCCACAGGGTGTCGCAACGCATCCGGTCCGTCTCCCTCGCTTGCAGTCGGCTTCAATATGTATAGACATATTTGCGAACGATGAGGCTTGTCCAGTGACCGACGCGCAGAATTCCGACTCCTCGACGGTGGTCTGGTGCGAGAGCGCCCTGCTGGCGGACGGCTGGGCGCGCGGCGTGAAGTTCACCATCACCGATGGCCGCATCGGGCGGATCGACACCGACACCTCTGCCGGCGACACCCAACGCCTGGGTCCCGCCCTGCCGGGCCTGGGCAACGTCCACAGCCACGCCTTCCAGCGCGCCATGGCGGGCCTGGCCGAGACGCGCGGCGAGACCGGCGACAACTTCTGGACCTGGCGCGAGGTCATGTACCGCTTCCTGGAGCGGCTGGACCCCGACATGGCCCAGGCCATCGCCGCCATGGGCCAGGTCGAGATGCTGGAGGGCGGCTTCACGCGGGTGGGCGAGTTCCACTATCTGCATCACGCGCCAGACGGCGGCTTCTATGACAACCCGGCCGAGATGGCGGTGAGCATGGCGGCGGCGGCGCAGGAGACCGGCATCGGCCTGACCCTGCTGCCGGTGTTCTACGCCCACAGCAACTTCGGCGGCCTGCCGCCCACCGATGGCCAAAAGCGCTTCATCCACAACGTCGACGGCTTCGCCCGGCTGGTCGAAGCCTGCCGCGAGATCGTCGCGCCCCTGCCCGAGGCGGTGGTCGGGATCGCGCCCCACAGCCTGCGCGCGGTGACCGGCGAGGAGTTGACCGCCATCCTGCCCCTGGCCGCTGGCGGGCCGATCCACATGCATGTGGCCGAGCAGACCAAGGAGGTCGACGACTGCCTAGCCGCCACCGGCCAGCGTCCTGTCCGCTGGCTGATGAACCACACCGAGGTCGGCAAGCAGTGGTGCCTGATCCACGCCACCCACATCAACGCCACCGAGACCGAGCGCCTGGCCAAGAGCGGCGCGACCGCCGGCCTGTGTCCGGTGACCGAGGCCAATCTGGGCGACGGCGTCTTCCCGACCCCGGACTATCTGTCGGCTGGCGGAGCTTTCGGAATCGGCACCGACTCCAACATCGTGATCGATGCGGCCCAGGAACTGCGGACCATGGAATACGCCCAGCGCCTGACCCGCCGGGCCCGTAACGTGCTGGCGGGCGGTCCCAAGCGCTCGACCGGCGGCGACCTTTGGCGCGGGGCGACGGTCGGCGGGGCTCAGGCGCTTGGCGTCGGACGCGGCGGCCTGCGTCGCGGGGCGCCGGCCGACTTCATCACGCTCGACGCCAACCATCCGAACCTGATTGGCCGCTCGGGCGACACGCTGATCGACAGCCTGGTCTTCGCCGGCGGCGGCATCGACACCGTCTGGCGGCACGGCAAGCAGCTGGTCTCCGGCGGTCGCCACCACGCCCGCGAGACCATCCAGGCGCGCTACGTCCAGACCCTGAAGGCTCTGCTAGCGTGACCGGACCGCTGCACCAGCGCATCCGCGCCGACATCGAGGCTCGCATCCGCTCGGGCGAGTGGGAGCCGGGCCACCGGGTGCCGTTCGAGACCGAGCTGATGACCCAGTACGGCTGCGCCCGCATGACGGTCAGCAAGGCCATGGCCGCTCTGGTCGAGGCCGGGCTGATCGTGCGCCGCAAGCGCGCCGGCTCGTTCGTGGCCCGGCCCAAGGTCCATGCGCCGGTGCTGAACATCCCCGACATCCAGTCCGAGATCGTCGCGCGCGGCGAGGCCTACGCCTTCCGCCTGCTGTCGCGCACGGTGCGGGCGGCCGACCGCGACAATCCCGAGGAGGTCGAACTGGCGGCCGGCGGCAAGCTGCTGGAACTGGACGGCGTGCACGACGCTGGCGGCCGGCCCTTCGCCCTGGAGCGGCGGCTGGTCTCGCTAAAGGCCGCGCCCGAGATCGAGATCGCCGACTTCAACGCGCATCCGCCCGGCGCCTGGCTGCTGGAACACGTGACCTGGACCGAGGCCGAGAGCCGCATCGGCGCCATCAACGCCGACGCCGACGACGCCCGCCTGCTGGCCCTGGACGAAGGCGCGGCCTGCCTGGTCGTCGACCGTCGCACCTGGCGCGAAGGCCAGCACGTCACCCGCGTGCGCCAGATCTTCCCCGGCGAGGCCTACGACCTGGTCGCGCGGTTCGGGCCTGGCGCCTAAGGGCCCGGCCCCTCTGGCGTTGGGCGTCTCCGTCAGCTTAGCTCCGCCCCAAACCGGAGAGCCCCCATGGACCTGCACGCGATCGCCGTCCCCACCTACGCCCAGATGCTCAAGGGCCTGTCGAACCAGCTGACCAAGGCCGAGGCCTTCGTCGCCGACAACGGCCTGTCGCCCGAGGACCTGATCACCGCCCGACTGGCGCCGGACATGTTCCCGCTGTCGACCCAGGTGCGGTTCGTCTGCACCCAGGCCAGCGACATGCTGCGGCAGCTGACCGGCTCGGACTCGTTCACCCCGGCCGAGGACGCGGCCGACTTCGACGGCCTGCGCGCCCAGCTGGCCGAGGCCGCAGCCAAGGTGCAGGCGACGCCGGCCTCGGCCTTCGACGGCGCGGCCGAGAAGACGATCGAGCTGAAGATGCCCAACGGCATCGTCTTCGACATGACCGGCGAGCAGTTCCTGCGCGACTGGGCGCTGGCCCAGTTCTACTTCCACCTGACCACGGCTTACGCGATCCTGCGCCACAAGGGCGTGGCCCTGGGCAAGCCCGACTGGGTCTCGCACATGTTCGCCTACATCCGTCCGGGCACGCTGCCTGGAGGGTAAGGCTGGCTGGAGGTTGAGTCGGCTCGCAACCCCCTGACCTGGGGATGTCGGCCAGGGCGTCCTGGCCCGTAGAACGGCGTTCGGGGACAGTGAGCGACGCGTGGTGCGACGAGGGTCCCGCAAGGGACCCGCCATGGCCGAACCGACGCTTCGCGACTTCCAGTTCCTGATCCAGCTGGTCGACAGCGGCCTGATCCAGGCGACCTTCAAGTTCCTCGACCTGCGGCCGCTGCTGAAGAGCTTCGGCGTGCTGACGCCCGATGTCGACGCGGCCCTGGCTCTGGTCGAGGCCAATCCGGCCCTGGTCAATATCGGCGTCCAGACGCTGAAGGAGGCCCTGACCAAGTGGCCGCTGGATACGCCGCTCAGTGTCGCCTTCGGCACGGGCGGCGGCGGCGGGACGGGCGGCGGCGCGGTCTCCAATCCGATCGTGCTGACCGACGCCCAGATCAAGGACGCTTACAAGGCCCTGGCCGGCATCGCCTCGACCTCGTCCAAGGCGCTGTCGGAATATCTGACCGGCCCCAACGGCGAGAAGGTGGTCAACGCCTTCTATGCCGAGATGAAGCTGCTGGCCCAGCTGCAGGTCGACGTCACGGCCGGCAAGATCACCAAGGCCGTGTTCCTGGACAAGCTGATCAGCTTCTCGGCCGACACCTCGGCGCTGGCGCTGCAGGCGATGAACTTCTTCACCGGCAAGACCCCGACCCAGGCGGCGCTGAACGAACTGATCGACAGCGCCACCAACACCAGCGACCTGACCGACTTCGCCTATGCGATCTACAACACCGAGAACAAATACATCGAGTTCGCGGTCAACCAAGCCATGAGCGGCACGGGGGCGGTGACCTTCAAGACAGCCTACGACACGCTGACCTTCCGCGACGCGGCGGCCAAGATCTATGACGCCATCATCGGCAATACCAAGGCCCAGGCGGCGGGCGTCAATGTCGGCGCCGCGCTGGACTACATCGTGTCCCAGCAGAAGTACTTCGAGGCCTATGGCCACGACGCCCTGGGGGCCAAGGCGGCGGTGGCGGGCTTCCTGATGTCCAAGGGGCTGGAGGCCGGCGTCGGCGCCTATGCCGAGGCGGTGAAGGCGTTCCTGACCAAGGCCTATGACGGCACGGCGACCTACGGAACCGAGCTGGTGGGCGCGGCCAAGGCCGTGGCGCTGGTGGGGCAGGCTGTCGACACCCACGACGCCGGCGCGATGGCTTAATCCGGCCCTAGTCCGGCATCGTCTCGAACACGGTCACGCCCTCGGGCAGGACCACCCAGTCGGGCTTGTCGCGGCCGAACAAGGCCATGGCGGGCTTGAAGAGACCCGGGTCGTCCAGCGACCCGGCATAGATGGTGTGGGAGTCATGCAAGCCATGCTCCCCGCCAAAGACGAGGCCCCCGCAGTTCGGGCAGGAATTGCGGGTGGCCTCGCCGCCTCGGAACGCGCGGCTGCGATACTGCCGCGCCGGCCCCGTGATGGTCAGGGCCGAGGCCGGAAAGCCCATGAACGGGATGAAGCCGCTCCCTGACGCCTTGCGGCAGTCGGCGCAGCAGCACACGCCCATGAAGTTCGGGGCGCGATCAGCCTCCCAGCGCAGCGCGCCGCACAGGCATCCGCCTTTGAAGGCCATTTCGGTCATGTCGGCAGAGTAGGGGCTGGGTTGAGCGGTGGTCAAACTGTGTTCGCGCTCAAGGGTAGTGGTTGCCGAGCTGCAATCTGTGGCATGGGTCGGCGATGGGCGCGGGCAACAGGAAGTTGGGAAAGCTGATCGGTCAGGCCGTGCTGGTGGGCGTGGCGCTGTTTACGATCTCGCTGCTGGTGCGGGCCGCAGCCAATACGATCGTCGGCGGTCCCACCAAGGGACCCGCGCCGCCACCGCTCGACACCGAGACCTGGTTGGTGGCCGTGGAGTGGGTCCTGCTGCCAGCGCTGATCGAGACGCCGTTCGTCACCTATCTGGTGCGGCGCACGAACCGCGAGCGGATGTCGCTGGCGCTGTGGATCATGCTGGCGATCATCTTCGGTGGAGCCTGGTTGCTGCACGGCGCCAGCCCGGGGACGCTGGGCCAGGCCTTCGCTTTCCTGCTGATGGCCTACATGTCCTGGGACTGGTCCAGGCAAGCCGGGCGCTTCGCCTATGGCCTAGCGATCCTGTCGCACGCGGTGTGGAACGGCATCGGCATGGCGCTGCACCTGGCCAAGCATCCGCCTCACCCGCCGGGGTGACATCGCGTTGTATTTTCAGGGAGAAAGAGGTCAGTCCTGGTGGTTGGAGGCGGGATCGAACCGCCGACCTGTGGGTTATGAATCCACCGCTCTAACCATCTGAGCTACCCAACCAAGCCAGGAGGCGCGGCTTATAGGCGAGAACCGCGCGGGATATCAAGCGGGCGGCGTCACTTCCGAAAGACCAGGGTCAGCAGCAGGACCGCGCCGGCGACGAGGGCGACCGCCATGGCGGCGCGATGCAGGCGGGTCATGGTCCCCAGCGTGGGCGGCAGACCCTTGTTCGAGCCCCACATTAGGTCGAGGTCCGGCGCTGGGTGAAGGGTCGCTTCGGAGGTCTTCAGGCGTGGGTCGTCGGGCCGCTTGTCCTTGAGGGACTTGGCCTCCTGCCTCGCGGCCAGCCGGGAGGCCTCGCCCACGATGGCGGCGACGAGGAGGACGACCAGCGCGACGATCTGGAGCCAGGACACGGGGCTACTCCGAAACGATCGCGGCCGTCACCGCGCCCAGGGCCTTCACCGCATCGGCCGGGGCCAGCTTGACCTGCAGGCCCCGCTGGCCCCCGTTGATGAAGACGTACGGTTCGGCGAGGGCGGCTTCCTCCATCACCGTCGGCAGGCGCTTCTTCTGGCCGAAGGGGCTGACGCCGCCGACCTTGTAGCCGGTGATGCGTTCGGCGTCGGGGACGGGGGCCATGGCGGCCGACTTGCCCTTCAGGGCGGCGGCCAGCTTCTTCATGCTGACCTCCTTGTCCGAGGGCAGGATGGCGCAGGCGGGCTTGCCGTCCAGCATCACCACCAGGGTCTTGAGCACCCGGCTGGGGTCTTCGCCCAGGGCCTCGGCCGCTTGGAGACCGACGCGCTCGGATCCAGGGTCGTAGTCGTACGTATGCAGGTCGAACGCGACGCCGGCCTTGCTCAATGCGATCGTGGCGGGGGTGCTCTTGGACATGCTTCGGGTGATACCCAAGTGCGGTTCAGGTTGGAATACGGATAGCGGATGATCGATCGAAGGACCTTGCTGCGCGGCGCTTTCGGACTGGGCGCGGCCGGCCTGCTGCCCGAATGGGCGATGGCCAGCGAGGGCGCGCGACCGGCGGCGCTGTCGGGCGACGAGATCAAGCTGACCGTCGGCCACACGATGGCGAAGATCGACGGCAAGGCCGGCCATGCGGTGACCGTCAACGGCACGATCCCCGGCCCGCTGATCCGGCTGAAGGAAGGCCAAAACGTTCGGCTGTCGGTTACGAACACCCTGGATGAAGACACCTCGATCCACTGGCACGGCCTGCTGGTGCCGTTCCAGATGGACGGGGTGCCGGGCGTCAGTTTTCCGGGCATCAAGCCGGGGGAGACCTTCACCTACGAGTTCCCGGTGCGGCAGGCGGGCACCTACTGGTGGCACAGCCATTCGGGCTTGCAGGAGCAGGTCGGCCACTACGGCCCGATGATCATCGATCCGGCCGGCGAGGACCCGATCGGTTACGACCGCGAGCACGTGGTGGTGCTGTCGGACTGGAGCTTCCTGCATCCGCACGACCTGTTCCGGAAGCTGAAGGTCAATGCCGGTCACTTCAACATGCAGAAGCAGACGCTCAGTGGCCTGTTGGCGGGCCAGGACCAGTCGCTGAAGGACCGCGTCGAGTGGGGCAAGATGCGGATGGACCCCACCGACATCGCCGACGTCACCGGCTCGACCTACACCTATCTGATCAACGGCCAGGGGCCGGGCGACAACTGGACCGGGCTGTTCAAGCCGGGTGAGCGGGTGCGGCTGCGGTTCATCAATTCAGCGGCCATGACGATCTTCAACGTCCGTATTCCGGGCCTTGGCCTGGAGGTCGTGGCGACTGACGGCCAGCCGGTCGTTCCGGTGGCGGCAGACGAGTTCCAGATCGCGCCGGCCGAGACCTATGACGTCATCGTGCGGCCTTCGGAGGACAAGGCCTTCACCCTGGTCGCCGAAGCGTCCGACCGCTCGGGGCTGGCGCGTGGGACCCTGGCGCCGCGCCTGGGCATGACCGCCGCCGTGCCGCCGCTGCGCAAGCGTCCGCTGGCGACCATGAAGGACATGGGCATGGGGAACATGCACCATGGGATGGACATGCCGGGCATGGACATGTCGATGCGCTCGCAGAGCAACGCCCCGAACGTGCCGCTGACGCCGGGCGTCCAGACCATCTCGCCGATGCCGATGGATCGTATGGGCCAGCCGCCTCAGGGGTTGGAGGATGTCGGGCACAAGGTGCTGCGCTACGTCGACCTGGCCAACCTCGTTCCAGCCAAGGACACGCGGCCGCCGGGCCGGGAGATGGAGATCCACCTGACCGGCAACATGGAGCGCTTCATGTGGGCGTTCGACGGCGAGGCGTTCGGGCCGATCAAGAAGCCGATCGCCTTCCAGCGCGACGAGCGGGTGCGCGTGGTGCTGATCAACGACACCATGATGGCCCACCCGATCCACCTGCACGGCCACTTCTTCGAACTGGTCAACGGCCAGGCGCATCAGCCGCTGAAGCACACGGTCAATGTCGCGCCCGGCGGTAAGGTCGCCTTCGATCTGACGGCCGACGAGCCCGGCGACTGGGCCTTCCACTGCCACCTGCTGCTGCACATGCATGCGGGGATGTTCAATGTCGTGACGGTGCGGCCGCTGTGATGGTCCAGCATGAGCATCACCACGCGCCGCCGCCGGCGATCGAGCAACCTGCGCCGGCCGTTGCGGGCGACCACGCCGCCGAGCGATTCTACACGCCGCAGCAGATGGCCGCCGCGCGCGCCCAGCTGATGAAGGAGCATGGCGGCGGCAGCTTCTGGACCGTCCGCGCCTATGTCCTGGAATACCGTTCGCGCAAAGGCGCCGATGGCCAGGCGTTCGAAGGCGAGGCATGGTGGGGCAATGACGCCTCCAAGTGGGTCGTGAAGGCGCGAGGCGAACGCACTGACGGCGAAGGCTGGGAAACCGGCGAGGCCGAGCTGCTGAAGGCCTGGCCGGTCGGCCCCTATTTCGACCTGCAAGCAGGCGTCCGCTACGACCTGGCCCCGAAGGGCCGCAGCTACGCCGCCGTCGGCTTCGAGGGTCTGGCGCCCTACTGGTTCGAACTCCAGGGCGCGGCCTATCTGTCCGACCAGGGCAAGGTCTCGGCGCGGGGCGAGGCGTCCTACGACCTGCGCCTGAGCCAGCGGCTGATCCTGCAGCCGCGTCTCGAGGGCGACCTGGCCGAGGCCGGGGCGGGGCGGCTCGAGGGCGGCCTGCGGCTGCGCTACGAGATCACCCGCGAGTTCGCGCCCTATGTCGGGGTCGTCCGGGAACGGACCTTCGGGCCTCTGACGCCGCTGGGCGAGCGGGCGGGCAGCACGGCGGTGGTAGTCGGCGTCCGGGCCTGGCGCTGACGCCCTATCGATACGGATAGCTTGCCGGTTGCGTAAGCCTGGCCCAACATCCGTTTGACCCGCCATCAGAGTGGGCAAACCGAGGGAGCCAGGCCTGATGTCGAGCGCGATCGATTTCGACCGCATGCATACGCTGGGCGACGTCGCCCGCTATCATGCGGAGGTGCGGCCCGGCGACGTGGCGTTCGTGTTCGAGGGGCGAGAGACCAGCTTCGAGCAATTCGACCGCCATGCGAACCAGGTGGCCAACGCCCTGATCGCGGCGGGCCTGGGGACCGGCGACCGCGTCGCCTATGTCGGCAAGAACAGCGACCATTATTTCCAGCTGCTGCTGGGCGCGGCCAAGGCTGGGGTGGTGACGACGCCGATCGGCTGGCGGCTGGCGTCGGCCGAGGTCGCCTATATCGTCGCCGACAGCGAGGCCCGGATGGTCTTCGTCGGTCCCGAGCTGATCACCCACGTCGATGCGGTCGGCGCGGCGCTGGCCCAGCGTCCGGTGGTGATCGCCATGGAAGCCGAGGGGGCGGGCGAGCACCCGACCTTCGAGGCCTGGCGTGATGCGCAGCCGGGCGCCGATCCGCACAAGCCGATCGAGACCTCGGACATCGCCATCCAGCTCTACACCTCGGGCACCACGGGGCGGCCCAAGGGCGCGATGCTGACCCACGACAACCTGCTGGGCATGCGGCGCGAGGCCTCCAAGAACCCGATGGCCTGGAACCAGTGGGGGCCGGAGGACGTCAGCTTGGTGGCCATGCCGGTCGCCCATATCGGTGGCACCGGCTGGGGGCTGGTGGGCCTGATGAACGGCGCCAAGGGCGTGGTGGCGCGCGAGTTCGATCCCTTCAAGGTGCTGGATTTCATCGAGAAGGACCGCGTCTCCAAGATGTTCATGGTGCCGGCGGCGCTGCAGATCGTGGTGCGCCAGCCGAGGGCCCGCGAGATCGACTATTCGCGGCTGAGCCACATCCTGTACGGCGCCGCGCCCATCCCGCTGGATCTGCTGCGCGAATGCATGGAGGTGTTCGGCTGCGGCTTCGTCCAGCAGTACGGCATGACCGAGACGACCGGCACGGTGGTCTATCTGCCGCCCGAGGACCACGACCCGGCCGGCAACAAGCGCATGCGCGCGGCGGGCCTGCCGATGCCGGGCGTCGAGATCAAGGTCATGGACGACGCGGGGAACAGCGTGGCCACGGGCGCCGTGGGCGAGATCGCCATCCGCTCGGGCTCGAACATGGCCGGCTACTGGAAGCTGGACGACGCCACGAGGAAGACGGTCGACGCCGACGGCTGGCTGCGCACCGGTGACGCCGGCTACCTGGACGAGGACGGCTACCTGTTCATCCACGACCGGGTGAAGGACATGATCATCTCGGGTGGCGAGAACATCTATCCCGCCGAGGTCGAGAGCGCGGTGTACGGCCACCCGCACGTGGCCGAGGTGGCGGTGATCGGCGTCCCCGACGAGAAGTGGGGCGAGGCGGTGAAGGCGGTGGTCGCGGCCAAGCCGGGGGTGACGCCGGATGCGGCGGATATCATCGCGTTCGCGCGGACGCGGATCGCGGGGTTCAAGGTTCCGAAGTCGGTGGATTTCGTGGAGGCGTTGCCGAGGAATGCGTCGGGGAAAATCCTGCGGCGGGAGTTGAGGGCACCGTACTGGGAGGGCAGGGAGCGGCAGGTCAACTAGATCCTCCCCCTAGCGGGGGAGGTGGCGCGAAGCGCCGGAGGGGGAACAAGTCCTGGCTCCGGCTACTTCCCCCTC
>NZ_JBWKNY010000007.1:0-351166 GCF_059415805.1 Caulobacter sp. GW821-FHT10A06 | reverse complement strand
GCTGCCTTGAGCGAGGACTTCCATGGTCTTGGACAGGTTGATCAGCGGCTTGGCGATCTTGGAAGACCCGACCCACATGGCGTAGGCCAGGGCCGCGCCGGCCGAGGCCAGGCCGAACAGCAGCAGGACGATCGCGCCAGCGGCGGCGTCCTTCTTGGCCTTGGCCACCATGGCCTGGGTTTCTTCGCTGTGGTGGTCGATCCAGGTCGCCGTGTCCTTGGTCAGCTTGGCGATGTCGGCGTCGATGCCGCCCATCATCATGACGGCGGCTTCGTTGAGGTTCTGCAGACCCATGTCGGCGCCCGCGCGGGCGTTGTCGTGCACGGACTTGAAGCGCTTGCGGAAGCCTTCGATGTCCTTGACCGCGGCCGGGTCGGCCTTGGCGGCCTTGTCCAGGAACGCGTTGCCGGCCGTGAAGGCCTTTTCGATGTCTTCCGAGCCCGACTTGGCGGCTTCCGATGTGCCGTCATTGGCCACGGTGCGATACGCGGCGTAACCGACGGTGGCGACCTGGCGGTTGAAGCGGGCGGCGTTCAGCTCGGTGGGCGCGCGCTGGTCGACCAGGACCTGGGCGGCTTTCTCGACCTTCTTCACCTGCCACACGCCCGCGCCAACGCAGGCCAGGGCCACGACGGCGAGGACGATCGCCGGCATCATCACCTTGGTCGAAATCTTCAGGTCGTCGAACTTCATCGGAGCCTCATGCGGCGCGGACGAGGGGAGGTCGTCCGGCAAAAACACACGTTTCGGAGCCAGTAGACGCGAAGGCAGTGAAATCGCGGTTAATGCTCAGGCTTGCGTTAAGCATCGCGACGTTCCGCCGCATCCTTTAGTCGATACCGGGTCAGGCCTTTGGGTGGGCGGCCTGGTAGGCGGCCAGCAGACCCGCCGCGTCGACCTGGGTGTAGCGCTGGGTCGTCGACAGCGAAGCGTGGCCCAACAGGTCCTGGATCGCGCGCAGGTCGGCGCCGGCGCCCAGCAGGTGGGTGGCGAAGGCATGGCGGAAGGCGTGCGGCGTCACGCGGTCGGACAGCCCCAAGCGGCCGCGCAGCAGCTGCACCAGGCCCTGGACATGGCGCGGTGACAGCGGTCCGCCGCGCTTGGCGCGAAACAGTGGCTCATCGGGACCCAGCACGAAGGGCAGCTCGTCGACATAGACGGCGACCGCGTCGCGCACGGCGTCCAGCACCGGCACGATGCGGGTCTTGCCGCCCTTGCCGGTGATGCGCATCGAGACGCCCAGCGGCGCGTCCGACCAGGTCAGGGACAGGGCTTCGCTGATCCGCAGGCCGCAGCCCCAGAGCAAGGTCAGCACCGCCTCGTCGCGGGCGGTTTCCCAGGGATCGCGCTCGGTGTCGCCCGAGGCCTCGGTGATCAGGTCGCGGGCCTGGTCCTCGGAGACGGGGCGCGGCAGGCCGATCTTCAGGCGCGGACCGCGCACCAGTTCGACGGCGGCGTTGGCCACGCCGTGGCGCTGGTCCAGATACTTGTGAAAGGCGCGGATCGACGACAGGGCCTGGCTGATCGAGCGCGGGGCCAGGGCGTCTTCGCCCTGCCGGCGGAAGGCCAGGTAGCCGCGCAGGTCGGCGGCCGAGACCTCGCCCATGGCGGCCAGGCTGACAGTTTCGCCGCGATGGCGTTCCAGGAAATTCAGATAGGCCAGGACGTTGTCGCCATAGGCCCGTACCGTGCGCGGCGAGGCCCGGCGCTCCAGCGTCAGGTAGTCCAGCCAGGCGGTGTAGGCCTGGCGAGCACTCACAGGACCGGCCAGCGTTCGGCGGTGCGCTCGACCACGCGGGCCAGGAAGTTGACCAGCTCGGTGCCCATGTCGGGCGTGAAGCCTTCCGGATCGGTCGAACCGAAGGCGATCAGGGCTTCGCGGCGCGGCTCCCAGATGGCCATGCGGACCAGGGCCATGCTGCGGATGGTCTCGGCCTGCTCGCCAAACAGCGGCAGGGCGGGGGCGAAGAAGCCCATGCGGGCGATCGGCGCCTCGCCCAGGATCATGTCGACCTGGCCTTCGGCGAGAATGTACCAGCCGGCCGGGACGCGGGTGGGGCCTTCCAGGGCGACGACCCCGGCGGCCAGGCCGAAACGACCGCGGGCCATCTCGTCGACGCGGCGGGCCAGGTCCGAGTGGTTCCGCGCGTCCAGCAGGTCGATGACCGCGGCGTGGGTCTGGGCCTGGGCCGAATAGTTGGCGCGGGCATTGGCCTCGATGGCCTGGCGGACGCTGGCTTCGCGCTTGTGGGCGGCGGCGGCGCGGGCCAGGGCGCGGGGGCCGAAGTCGACGACATTGGCGGCGTCGACCCGCAGGCCCAGCTCGCCCAGCAGGTTCTCGTCCTGGCGCAGGAACTCAGGCTGGACGCGCAGGAAGTCGCGGACGCTCTCGGCGTCGACAGGTTTCCGGCTCGCGTTCGTCGCGTCGCTCATCGTCGTCCCCACGGTAAAAAGCACTCCCTCCGGATGAAGCGGGCAAGACGGTTAATGTCCGCTTGATGACGACTTCGAACGTCCTCTCGACCTGGGGACGGTTTGACGGCAAAAGCATCCCGCCATGCCTCGTATAGCCTCTGTCCTGCTGCCGATGCCGTTGCCGGAGGCTTTCGACTACGCCGAGCCGGAAGGCCTGGAGCTTAGCCTCGGCGACCACGTGACCGTGCCCTTGGGGCCGCGCGTGATTCGCGGCGTGGTCACTGGCCTGCGTGACGGGACCGGCGGCAACCGGCCGCTGAAAGTCATCATCGAGAAGGTCGACGATCCGCCGCTGCCGCCCGGCGTGCTGGCTTTCGTCGAGTGGGCGGCGCGTTACTCCGTCGACCTGCCCGGCTGGCCGCTGGCCATGGCCCTGCGCGGCCTGCGCCATCCGCCGCCCAAGCCCGACAAGGTGCTGGTCCTGACCGGAACCCAACCGACTCGCATGACCCCCGCGCGCCTGAAGGTGCTGGCCGCCGCCGAGGGCGTGAAGCTGTCGGGCGCCGCGCTCGCGTCGGCCGCCGGCGTCTCGGCCGGCGTCGTGAAGGGCCTGGTCGACGAAGGCGTGCTGGCCGCCGACTTCGTGGAGCCCGATCGGGGCCTGCCGCAGCCCGACCTGTCGCTGCCGCCCCGGACGTTGAACCCCGGCCAGGCCGCTTGCGTCGAGGTGCTGACCGAGATGCTGGACGCCGGCGGCTTCCAGGCGGCGCTGCTGGACGGGGTGACCGGTTCGGGCAAGACCGAGGTCTATCTGGAGAGCGTCGCGGCCGCGCTCCAGGATCCCGAGGCCCAGGTCCTGATCCTGCTGCCCGAGATCGCCTTGACCCAGGCCGTGCTGGCCCGCTTCGAGCAGCGCTTCGGCGCCCTGCCGGCCGAGTGGCACTCCGGCGTCTCGCCGCCGCGCCGCCGGCAGGTCTGGGAAGCCGTGGCCAGCGGCAATGCCCGGATCGTGGTCGGCGCCCGCTCGGCCCTGTTCCTGCCGTTCAAGAAGCTGCGCCTGATCGTGGTCGACGAGGAGCACGACAGCTCGTTCAAGCAGGAAGAGGGCTTCATCTACCAGGCCCGCGACCTGGCCGTGGCACGCGCCAAGATCGAAGGCGCGACCGTGCTGCTGGCCTCGGCCACGCCGTCGCTGGAGAGCCTCTACAACGCTCAGATCGGCCGTTATCGCTGGCTGCGCCTGTCGGCCCGCCACGGCGCGGCGCAGCTGCCCGACATCGGCCTGGTCGACATGCGCCAGACGCCGCCCGAGCCCGGCCGCTGGCTGTCGCCGCCGCTGATCAAGGCCATGGCCGTGACCCTGCAGCGCGGCGAGCAGGCCATGCTGTTCCTGAACCGCCGGGGCTATGCGCCGCTCGTTTTGTGCAAGGCCTGCGGCGAGAAGATGAAGTCGCCCGACACCGACAGCTGGCTGGTCGAGCACCGCTATACCGGGCGTCTGGTCTGTCACCTGACCGGCTTCTCGATGAAGAAGCCCGATGCCTGTCCGCACTGCGGGGCCAAGGACTCACTGGTCTCGATCGGCCCCGGCGTCGAGCGAGTCGAGGAGGAGGCGCGGCACATCTTCCCCGACGCGCGGGTGGCGGTGTTCTCGTCCGACACGGTGATGGATGCGGAAGCGGCCAAGACCCTGGTGGCGACCATGGCGGCCGGCGAGATCGATATTCTGGTCGCCACCCAGGCGGCGGCCAAGGGCCACAACTTCCCGAACCTGACCCTTGTGGGCGTGGTCGACGCCGACCTCAGCTTGCGGGGCGGTGACCTGCGGGCCGGCGAGCGGACGTTCCAGCTGCTGGCCCAGGCCGCCGGCCGCGCCGGGCGTCACGAGAAGCCCGGCCGGGCGCTGCTGCAGACCTACTCCCCCGACCACGCGGTGATGCAGGCCCTGGCCGCCCAGGACCGCGACGCCTTCATCGAGGCCGAGATGGGCATGCGCCAGGACGCCGGCCTGCCGCCGTTCGGCCGCCTGGCGGCGGTGATCGCCTCGGGGCCCGACAGCGCGGCCTTGGACGCCTATGTCGAGGCCCTGGCCGCGGTGATCCCCAATGCCGAGGGGGTCGAGGTGTTCGGCCCTGCGGACGCGCCGCTGGCCCTGGTGCGCGGCCGCCGCCGCAAGCGGTTCCTGGTTCGGGCCGAGCGCAATGTCGACCTGCAAGGGTTCATGGCCGCCTGGCGGGCGCGGGCCAAGGTCCCGAACTCGGTTCGCGTTGTGATTGACGTGGATCCCTACAGCTTCCTGTGATCATGCGGCCTCGCGCCACATTCCCCTGAGCTGCGCCCTGCGCCCACTGTCCGCCCCCTGACGATGGGATGAACCCGTCGCGGCCGGAGGAAAGCCCATGAAGTCGGTTCTTGCGTCAGTGGCGTTCGCGTTGAGTTTGGCCGTTGTCGGCTCCGCATCCGCCCAGACCGCGCCGCTCACCGGCTCCGGGGGCTCCATCCAATCCCCGCTCTTCAAGGCCTGGATCGCCGACTACCAGAAGGCCGGCGGCGAGCCGATCGCCTATACCGGCCAGAACTCGGCCTTCGGCATCAGCCAGATCGAGAGCAAGGCGGCCGACTTCGGCGTCACTGCCATGCCGCTGTCGGACGCCGACCTGAAGGCCAAGGGCCTCAGCCAATTCCCGTTCGTGATCAGCGGCACGGTGCTGGTCACCAACGTTCCCGGCCTGGAGAGCGGCAAGCTGAAGCTGGACGCCCCGGCCGTGGCGGCGATCTTCCTGGGCAAGGTCACCAAGTGGAACGACCCGGCGCTGAAGGCCCTCAATCCGGGCCTGGACCTGCCCGACTGGCCGATTACCGTGGCTCACCGCGCCGATCCGGCCAGCATGAGCCTGCTGCTGACCAGCTACCTGTCGTCGGTCAGTCCCGAGTGGAAGGCCGGTCCCGGGGCCGGTGAGACCGTGGCCTGGCCGATCGGCCTGGGCGGCAAGGGCAATGCCGGGATCAGCGAGATCATGTCCGGCACCATGGGCACGATCAGCTATGTCGAATACGCCTACGCCCTGGACCACAAGCTCGATTTGGTGGCGCTGAAGAACCACGACGGGGCGTTCGTCACGCCGTCGCCGGCCGCGTTCTCGTCCTTCGCCAGCGGCGCGCCGTGGACGGCCAGCCAGGGCTTCGGCGTCCAGACCCTGGACCGGCCGGGCAAGGCGACCTGGCCGCTCGTTTTGGTCAGCTACGGCCTGCTGCGCGACGACGCCGCGCCCGACCGCGCCAAGCGGGTGCGCGACTTCTTCACCTGGGGCTATACGAGCGGCGACGCCGACATCACGGCCCTGGGCTATGCGCCCGTGCCGAGCTCGGTGAAGACCGCCGTACAGGCCCGCTGGAAGTAATCAGTTCGTCGGCTCGTCTTTCTCCAGCACCGGCGCGCCGGCGGCGGGCTGGTGCGAGCGCAGGGGCAGGGCGGGGATCATCAGGATCACCGCCAGGCCCGCGGCGATCACGAACAGGGCCGCGACCATCACGCCGCTGACCGCATTGATCAGCGCGCCTTGCAGCACCGGATCAGCGTGGGCGGCCTTGCCTTGCGCGGCCGCCTGGACGGCCATGCCTTCCAGCTTGCCGAGATCCAGGCCACCGCCAGGCAGGCTGGCCAGGCGCGCGGTCAGCATGGTCCCGGCCAGGGCCGCGCCGACGGTCGAGCCGATCTGGCGGAAGAACTGGTTGGAGCTGGTCGCCACCCCGATGTCGCGCGGATCGACGGCGTTCTGGGTGGCGATGTTGAACAGGCTCTGGCCGGGGCCAAGGCCCAGACCGACGAAGGCCAGCAGGGCGCAGAGCAAGGTCAGGCTGTGGATCTTGGACAGGTCGTGCAGCAGGAACACCGCGACCAGCAGGATTACCGCGCCGCCGATCATGTAGGGCTTGTACTTCCCGGTCTTCGAGACGAGCTGGCCAGCGACCGTGCTCGAGATGATCAGGCCGGCCATCAGGGGCAGCATTGTCATGCCGCTGATCGTGGCCGGCACGCCCCGGCCCAGCTGCAGGAACAGCGGCAGGAACATCACCACGCCCATGAAGGCCATCGAGATCAGGAAGCCCGCCGTATTGGCCGTGGTGAACACCTTGTTCTGGAACAGGTGCATCGGCAGGATCGGGTTGCTGACCTTCATCTCCACGAAGACGAAGGCGGCCAGCGACACGGCGGCTAGGGCGAAGAGCCCCAGGCTCTGCGGCGAGCCCCAGGCGAAGTTGTGGCCGCCCAGGCTGAGCGCCAGCAGCAGCGGCACGAAGGCGGCGATCAGCAGGCCCGCGCCCAGGAAGTCGATCTTGCCCGAGCGGCGATGCTCCAGCTTGGGCATCTTCACGATGACCATGAACAGTGACAGCAAGGACAGGGGCAGGTTGACGTAGAACACCCAGCGCCAGCCGGCGACCAGGTGGGTCCCGATCTGCACCGTGCCGTGGTCGGTGAAATAGCCGCCGATGATGGGCCCCAGCACGCTGGCCAGGCCGAACACCGAACCGAAGATGCCGGCGAACTTGCCCCGCTCGCGCGGTGGATAGAGGTCGGCGATGATGGCGAAAGCGGTGGTGAAGAGAGCGCCGCCGCCGATGCCTTGCAAGGCGCGGAACACGATCAGCTGGACCATGCCGGGCATGCCCAGCACCGTGCCGAACTCGCCCGCTAGACCCGACAGCCAGGAGCCCGCGAGAAAGATCGAGATGCCGGTGATCAGCACGGGCTTGCGCCCGAAGATGTCGCCCAGCTTGCCCCAGATCGGCACCATCACCGTCGAGGTCAGCAGATAGGCCGTGGTCACCCACGAATACAGATTGAGGCCGTTCAGCTCGGAAATGATCCGCGGCATCGCGGTCGAGACGATCGTCTGATCCAGCGCGCTGAGCAGGAACACGATCATCAGCGCCGTCAGGGTCAGGCGGCGCTCGGCGTCGGTGAAGGTTTGGCCAGTGGAGGTCTGGGAGGTCATCAGGGCCTTGGGAGCATGATAGCCGGGGTCGCCGACCTATCACGCCCCCAAGACGGGATGTAGGGGTTAGTGCTCTTTCTTGGTCCCGCGCTTGCGCGCCAGCATGTTCAGGCCCTCGACGCCGGCCGAGAAGGCCATGGCCGTATAGATGTAGCCCTTGGGCACATGGGCGCCGAAACCCTCGGCGATCAGCACGGTGCCGATCATCAGCAGGAAGCCCAGGGCCAGCATCACCACGGTCGGGTTGTTGTTGATGAAGTTGGCCAGCGGGTCGGCGGCCAGCAGCATCACGGTGACGGCGACGATCACGGCGATGACCATGATCGGCAGGTGATCGGTCATGCCGACGGCGGTCAGGATCGAGTCGATCGAGAACACCAGGTCCAGCAGGATGATCTGGAAGATCGCCGCGCCGACGTTGGAGATGACCTGGGTGGCCTTGTCCTTCTCCAGCACGTCGTCGCTCTTGCCCGGGTCGACCGTGTGGTGGATCTCCTTGGTCGCCTTCCAGATCAGGAAGACGCCGCCGGCGATCAGGATCAGGTCGCGCCACGAGAAGGCGGTCTCGAAGCCCGGCTCGCCATGCGCGCCCACCGGGCCGGTGATGCCCAGGTTGAAGACCGGCGCGGTCATGCCGACGATGAAGGCGATGGTCGACAAAAGGACCAGGCGCATGATCAGCGCCAACGAGATGCCGATGCGACGAACCCGTTGACGATGCTCGGGCGGCAGCTTGTTCGACAGGATCGAAATGAAGACCAGGTTGTCGATCCCCAGGACCACTTCCATCACCACCAGGGTCACCAAGGCGGCCCAGGCGGCCGGGTCTGTGGCCAGGCTAAGGAGTTCGTTCATCGGTCCTCTCTATGGTTATCGGCTAAGCCGTCGTTCGCGTATGCGTACATGTAACACAGCGAGATAGGCGGGTAACGTTGATCTTTCCACCGTGGGGGATGGGAAGGCGGACCCTTAAGGACCGACGTCAATGCAAGACGGCGCGCATATCAAGCCCCTGACCGCCCTCCGGTTCTTCGCCGCCTTCTGGGTGGTGCTGTTCCACTACTGGCCCAAGCTGGACGTCGGCTTCACGCCGGCGATCGCCGCCAAGGGCTATCTGGGCGTCGAGGCCTTCTTCGTGCTGTCGGGCTTCATCCTGTGCCACGTCTATCTGAGCGGGTTCGGGGAGGGGCGGTTCCGCTACGGCGACTTCCTGTGGAACCGGCTGGCGCGGGTCTATCCGCTGCACCTGGCCACCCTGGTCGGCGTCGGGGCCATGGCGTTCGCCGGCACGATCGCGGGCCTGAACGTCGATCCCAACATCCTGTCGTGGAAGGCCCTGCCGTCGAACCTGCTGCTGGTCCATGCTTGGGGCTTCGCGCCCGTGGCGGGCTGGAACCACGCCTCGTGGTCGATCTCGGCCGAGTGGTTCGCCTACCTGACCTTCCCGGCCTTCGCCTTCGCCGCCTGGAAGCTGCGGGCGCGCCCGATCGCCGCCGTGCTGGGCGCGCTGGCCTTCATCGCCGTGATCTACCCGACCTTCCAGGCGCTGGCCGGTTTCCCGCTGACGGAGGCCACGATCCAGTGGGGCGCGCTGCGCATCGTGCCGTGCTTCGCCTTCGGCTGCGCCCTGCACGCCCTGTGGCGCTCGGACCGATTCCCGACCCGACTCAGCGGCTACGGCGCCGCTTTATTGGGCATGGCCACGCTTGGCGCCGTTCAGTTTTCCGCCCCCGATCTGGTGATCGTGATGCTTTTGGGCGGCCTGATTTTCACCCTCGCGAGCCTCGCCAAGGACGGTTTCGAGTTTGCTGGACAGTCAGTGTTCGTCTATCTCGGCGAGATCAGCTACTCGACTTATATGATCTGCATCCCGTGGAAGATCCTAGCCATTAATGCCGCGACCAAGGTCCTCAATATCGAGGGTGACAAGTTGCCGCTGCTGGTCTGGATCGCGATTGTGTCCGCGCTGGTCCCGCTGTCGGCGATCTCCTATCATTTCATAGAAAATCCGTGCCGAGAGCGCATGAAGACCTGGGCTGCCGGCTGGAAACAGCGCCGCTTGGCGCTCGCGGGTGCGGCATAAACACTCTTTTCACGTCTTCCTGGGAAGGTTATCCCTTAACCCAGTGACGCGGGGGAGTACCCACAGCATGACGAAACGGACAAGGGCCCTGCTGGGTTCCCTGGCCGCTGCCGCCATGATCAGCTTTGCGCCGGTGACGGCCAATGCTGACGGCTATTGGCAGTGCGTGCCGTTTGCCCGTCTGATGTCGGGCATCCAGATCTTTGGCGACGCTCGCACCTGGTGGACCCAGGCCGCCGGCAAGTACGACACCGGTTCGACCCCGAAGATCGGCTCCGTTCTCTCGTTCAAGCCTACCGCCCGCATGAACCTTGGTCACGTGGCCTTCGTCAGCCAGGTGCTGACCGATCGGGTCATCCAAGTTACGCACGCCAACTGGTCGATCATCGAAGGCGATCGCGGCCAGATCGAAAAGGACGTCACTGTCGTCGACGTCTCGCCCAACGGCGACTGGACGCAGGTCAAGGTCTGGTACGATCCGATCCGCGACCTCGGCACCAGCGTCTATCCGACCAACGGCTTCATCTACCAGGACGCCCAGGCGACCAAGATCGCCGTCGCGACTAGCAAGATCGCCATGGCCCAGAACGCCGTGGTCTCGGCCGCCAAGTCGGCCGCCAACCAGGTCGCCAACTCGGTCCGTTCCTCGCCGCTGGACATCATCGGCCAGGCCGCCGACTCGACCGATCGTATCGCCGCCCTGCTGGACGCCGCCGCCAATGGTGGTTCGTCGTCCAACGACAGCAGCAACAAGCAGAACGCTCCTCGCTAATTTGAGCGCGTTGACCTTAAGCACGGGCCGGGGCACACCCGGCCTGTAGCTAGGACGCGCGACCATGCTCAGAATCCTCCGTCACGGCGCTCCGGGCTTCGAAGCCGGCGGCTTGTCGCCTGACTGGCGCGTGCCGGCCGACGCCGTCTGGATCGAGCTGGTCGACCCCACCCGCGCCGAGGAAGTCGCCGTCGAGCAGTCGATCGGCCTCTTGCTGCCCACCCGTGAAGAGATGGCCGAGATCGAGGCCTCGTCGCGCCTGTACCAGGAGGACGGCGGCACGTTCATGACCGCCACGGTGCTGGTCAATGCCGACGGTGACCTGCCGACCGCCGCGCCCGTGACCTTCGTCCTGGCCGGCAACCGCCTGGTCACCATCCGCTATGTCGAGCCGCGCGCCTTCTCGGTGTTCGCCGCCCAGGCCGAGCGCCAGCCCAGCCTGTGCCCCAACGGCCTTCAAACCTTCCTGGGTCTGCTGGACGCCATCGTCGACCGCACCGCCGACATCCTCGAGCGCACCGCCGCCGAGGTCGAGGTGCAGTCGCGCGCCATCTTCGGCCGCCCGCGCGGCGCGGCCTTCGAGCAGATCCTCAACCGCCTGGGCAAGGCCCAGAACATCAACTCCAAGGCCCGTGACAGCCTGGTCAGCCTGGCCCGCCTGATCAGCTTCGCGGCCCTGGCCGAGCAGTTCGACGGCTCCAAGGACCTGCGCGATCACCTCAAATCGCTGCAACGCGACGTCCAGTCGATCACCGACCACTCCAGCTACCTGGCCGGCAACATCACCTTCCTGCTCGACGCGGCGCTCGGCCTGATCAACATCGAGCAGAATTCGATCTTCAAGGTGTTCTCGGTGTTCTCGGTGGTCCTGATGCCCCCGACCCTGATCGCCGGCATCTACGGGATGAACTTCGTGCACATGCCCGAGCTGCAGTGGCTCGAGGGCTATCCCATGGCGCTGGGCATGATGATCATGGCCGCCGCCGCGCCGGTGCTCTATTTCCGCAAGAAGGGCTGGCTCTAGAGGCTTCGGCCGCCCAGTTTGATGAGCCGGCGCATTTCGCGGGCCAAGTCTTCATGGCCATTTCTTTCGGCCGTCTCGATCGGCGTCTCGCCAAACGCATTGAGCATCGTACCGTCCGCGCCGGCCTTCAGCAGGATCTCGACAACGTGAGCGTGACCGCCACGGCCGGCGGCGTGCAGCGGTATGTCGCCCATATCGCCAAGCGCGTTGATTTCCGCCTTTAACCTCAGAAGGTCCCGGACATCATCGATCGCGCCGCTTCCCGCCGCCTTGTGCAGAAGGGTGTCGCCATCGTTGGGGCCGTTGTCGCGACTATGGATGGTCTCGAAAGTCCGTCGCCCCTTCGTTCGCACTTGATAGGGCCGCGCGATCTCCGCGAACGTACGCTCGGTGGCTGGATCGGACCCAGGCTGGGAAGGGCGTGACGACATGACTCGAGCCTAACCCGAGTGTGGCGCGAAAACCGCGACTTTCCGTCGCGCTCTGAACCATTGCTTAAAGACGATGTGACACGGTGGACGCCGTTTCCCGCGTATCCCATCAGCCTTATCCGAGCGTTCCCAGACCGCACGATGTCGACCGCCGCGTCCTCACGCCCCAGCTTGATCCGCAACCTCCACGCTTCCGTGGTGCGCGAGGTGCTGGAGGCGCATGGGCGCTACATCAAGGGGCTGCCCAAGGGGCGCCGGGCGGTGCTGCAGTATGTGAACCTCAACAACTACGAGCTGGACGGGGTCGATCTTTCCGAAGCCGACCTGACCGGCGCCCTGCTGGGCGGAGCCTCGCTGCGCGGCGCCAAGCTGGCGCGGGCCACGCTGTACGGCACGGATCTGCGCGACAGCGACCTGCGCGACGCCGATCTTTCCCGCTGCGACATGCGCGGGGCCTGCCTGCGCGGGGCCAATCTGGGCGGGGCGAACCTGGCCAATTGCGACCTGCGCGAGGGCGTCACCGCCGTGCAGGACGACGAGAAGGGCCTGCGGATCCTGCAGCACTCCACGCGGCCGGGCGAACTGGACTACGCCATGCTGCAGGGCGCCAACCTGAACGGCGCGCAGATGTCGGGGGCGTTCGCGCGCCAGGCCGACTTCACCGACGCCGATCTGTCGAACGTCACCCTGCAAGGCGCCAAGCTGACCAAGGCCTGCATGGACGGGGCGAACCTGTCGGGCGCCAACCTGCACAATGCCGAGATGTCCCAGGTGTCGCTGCGCCGCGCGGTGATGGTGGGCGTCGACGTCAGCGGCGCGGACCTGCGCGACGCCGACCTGACCGAGGTGCTGCGTGCGCCGCCGCCGATCATCTATGTCGACGACCAGCCCCTGCACGAGGTGCTGGAGGCCCACGAGCTGTTCTGCAAGACCGACGGCCGCGAGGGCAAGGTCGGGGTGCTGACCGACGTCGACTTCCGCCCGCTCAAGCGCCTGAAGGACCGCAAGCTGTCGGGCCTCTACGCGCCCAAGGCCGTGTTCTTCGGCATGGACCTGGAAAACGCCCAGCTGCAGGGCGCGAACCTGGCCGGGGCCGATTTGCGCGGCGCCAAGCTGAAGGGGGCCGACCTGCGGGGCGCCCGCCTGATGGGCGCGCAGATGTCGCGCGCCGACCTGACCAACGCCAAGCTCGGTCCGCTGAAGATCGCCGAGGACCGGGTGATCCGCACCGACCTGACCCGCGCCGTGCTGCGCGGCGCCAATATGCGGGGCGTCAGCGCCCCGCGCGCCCGCTTCATCGAGGCGGACCTCTCCAGCGCCAAGCTGGACGGCGCCGACCTGACCGGCGCCGAGATGCCCGCCCGCGGCGTCTGAGTTTTTCGTCATCCCGCCGTGTGCGGAGTGACACGCTCCCGACAACTGACCTCGCCACGCTGCCCGATGGGGGATGACGCCCGCGGTGGCGTCATTGGGCGAGGAGACAAGACATGATCCTTATGCTCGCGGCGAGCGCCGCATCGGCGACGCCGGCGTTCACGGCCCCGACCCTGACCCAGGATCGAACGGTGGTCGGCGTGGCGGTTCTCAGCGCGCCTCGCTACCAGGGATCGGACCGCTACCGCCTCGTCGCCGTGCCGGTGATCGAGCTGCGGTACGGTCGTTTCTTCGCCAATCCGCGCAAGGGGGTCGGCTATCAGCTGGTCAAGACCCACAAGCTGACCGTGTCGGCGGCCGCGACCTATGTGCGCGGCTATCGCCCGGCGGATGCGCCGGTCGGGATCGGGCGCCTGGCCAGCGGCGCGGGCGCGCGGCTGGCCGTCGATTACAAGACCCACGGCGTGCGCCTCACCCTGGGGACGACCAAGATCCTGTCCGGCGGCGTTGACGGCGCCCTGGTCGATGGCGGCGTCTCGGTCTCCGTCCCGCTCTCTCGGCGCCTGGCCCTGATGCCGGGCGTCTCGGCGACCTGGGCCGATCGCCGCTACAACGACCGCTATTTCGGCGTGACCGGGGTCCAGTCCGCGGCCTCGGGCCTGCCGGTCTTCCATCCGGGCGGCGGGGTCAAGGACGTGACGGCCAGTCTGGCGGCCGTCTACCGCGTCAACGATCGGATCAGCCTGATCGCCACCGGGGCGCTGGCCAACATGGTCGGCGACGTCAAGGACAGCCCCATCGTCCGAGACCGAACCCAGACCTCCGGCGTCGTCTCGATGACCTATCGGTTCTAGCGGATCTCCGTGCACTGAAGCCTTGCGGTGGGCGTTAACCTTGGTGTTGATGCACGCGAACCTCTGGAGTCTTCGATGTCGCGTCTGTCCTGGATCGCCGCCGCCGCTGGCGCGCTGACCCTCACCGCCTTGGCCGGGAGCGCCCAGGCGGCCGCGCCGCGCTTCGAGAAGACGGCCTGTGCCGGCGACTACAAGGGCGTCGATCTCAAGGTCCAATGCGGCAATCTGATCGTCGACGAGACGCGCGGCGATCCCAAGACCCGCCGCATCAAGGTGGCCGTCGCCATCGTCAAGGCGGCCCAGCCCAAGGCCGGCCTGCCGCCGGTGGTCTATCTGCACGGCGGTCCGGGCGGCTCGGCCCTGAAGGGCGTGCCGCGCATGCTCAAGAGCAAGACCTCGCGCGAGTTCGTGGCGGCCGACCAGGACTGGATCTTCCTCGACCAGCGCGGCGGCGGCCTGTCGGACCCGAACCTGGACTGCCCCGGTACGAACCTGACCGACGCCGGCCCGCCCTCGCAAAAGGACGCCGACGGCATCGTCGCCTGCCTCAAGGCCTTCCAGGCCAAGGGCGTGAACCTGTCGCGCTACAACGCCGTCGAGGTGGCCAAGGACGTCCAGGACCTGCGCCAGGTGCTGAAGCTGCCGCTGATCGACCTCTATGGCGGTTCGTACGGCACCCGCATCGAGGCGGCGATCCAGACCCACGCGCCGCAGGGCGTGCGGGCGGTGGTCCAGGACTCGCCCTGGCCGCCCGAGGCCGACTGGACCGTCGGCGGCCCGGCCATGGTCTCCAGCTCGATCGACATCGTCATGGCCAAGTGCGCGGTCGTGGCCGAGTGCGCCAAGCGTTATCCCGACCTGAAGGCCAAGCTGGCCGTGGTCGCCGAGCGCTGGCTGGCCGGCCCGCAGACCATCGACGGCAAGACCTATAACGCCGACGATCTGGGCGGCTATCTGATGGACGCCAGCTACTTCACCGCCGGGGTGCTGCCGCGCGACCTGTGGAAGATCATCCAGGGCGACGTCTCGCCGGTCGAGGGCTTCGTCGAGAGCCGCGACTACTACAGCGAGGGCCAGTTCATGACCCACCTGTGCAAGGAAGAGATCCCGTTCGAGGCCCGCGCGGACGTCGCCAAAGGGACCGAGAACGACCCGGTCGCCCGCCTGATGGTGGTGTCGATGCAGCGCATCCACGATGTCTGCAAGGCGATCGACGTCGGTACGATCTCGCCGGTCGAGCAGCAGCCGGTGAAGACCGCCATCCCGACCCTGTTCCTGGCCGCCGAGATCGATCCGGGCTGCCCGCCCGAGCTGACCAAGGCCGCGTCCAAGGGCTATCAGGGCTCGCAGGTGGTGATCGTCACCAACGCCACCCACGGCGTGTCGCGCAACAGCCCGTGCGCCCGCAAGGCGATCCGGAACTTCTTCCAGAACCCGACCAAGCCGGTCGATCGCAGCTGCCTGCCGGCGGCCGATACGCCGATGAGCTTTACGTACGAGTAGGCTTCCAGAAACAAAGCCGAACCATTTTCGCCTTGAATCCCTTTTAGCAGCGCCGCGCTCCGCCGACGCCGCTGTGAGGACTTCTTGACGACGACGCTTGATCGCCGCGCCGCCTTGGCGTTGCTGGCCAGCGGCGCCCTGGCGCCGGGGCTGGCGTCCGCCGCCGCGCCTTTCTCGTTCGACCGGGTGAAGGCCCGCGCCAAGGCGCTGGCGGCCAAGCCCTATGTCCCGCCGCCCGCGCCGCCGCCAGAAGTCCAGGCGATGGACTACGACGCCGCGCAAGGCGTCGGCTTCTATCGCGAGAAGATCCCGCTGTGGGGCGGCGACTGGGGGATCGAGCTGTTCCCCTTGAGCCGGGGCGTCTCCAAGGCCGTGGCCATCAACCTGGTCGAGAGCGGCCGCGCCCGACCGTTGGCCTATGACCCGGCGATGTTCTCGTCGCGCGAGGACAGCCCGTTTCGCAAGTTGCCGGCGACGGCGGGCTTCGCCGGCTTCCGGGCCATGAGCCGCGACGACCGGGGCGAGTGGCTGGTGTTCCACGGCGCGTCCTATTTCCGCTCGCCCGCGCCGTTCGGCCAGTACGGCCTGTCGGCCCGCGCCATTGCCGCCGACACCTACGCCGTCCAGCCCGAGGAATTCCCCGACTGGCGCGAGGTCTGGCTGGAGAAGGACGCCCAGGGCCGCTTGGTCATCCACGCCCTGATGGAGAGCCCCGGCATCGTCGGGGCGTACCGGTTCGTCAACGACCGCAACGGCCTGGCCCTGACCCAGACGGTCGAGGCCAGCGTCCATTTCCGCCGCGCCTTCGATCAGATGGGCGTGGCGCCGCTGACCAGCATGTTCTGGTTCGGCGAGGATCGCGGCGGTCCCGACTGGCGCCCCGAAATCCACGACAGCGACGGCCTGGCGATCTGGACCGGCTCGGGCGAGCGTATCTGGCGGCCGCTGTCCAATCCGACGCGGGTGGTGACCAGCACCTTCAGCGACGAGAACCCCAAGGGCTTTGGCCTGATCCAGCGCGACCGCGACTTCGAGCACTATCACGACGACCAGGCCCGCTCCGAGCGCCGGCCCAGCGTCTGGGTCGAGCCGATCGGCAAGTGGGGGCGGGGCACCGTCCGCCTGGTCGAGATCCCGACCGACAACGAGACCAACGACAACATCGTCGCCTTCTGGACGCCCGAGGCGCTGGTGAAGGCCGGCAGCAGGATCAACCTGGCCTACCGCCTGCACTGGACCGGCGACGTTCCCTCGTCGTCCAGCGACCTGGCCCGCGTCGTCGCCACCCGTACGGGCCGGCCGGGTGAGCCGGGCAAGGACGGGGAAGCGACGGGCCGCAAGATCGCCGTCGAGTTCCGGGGCGAGAACCTCCTGGCCCTGCGCACGGCCATCGACATCCAGGCCGACGTCACCGCGCGAGGCGGCCAGATCCGCCTGCTGTCGCACTATCCGGCCGACCGCCGCGAGGACGAGACCGACGCCTTGTGGCGGGTGGTGTTCGACGTCGCGCCCGATGGCGCGGAACCGGCCGATGTCCGCGTGGTGCTGCGGCAGAATGGTCGCGCCCTGAGCGAAACCTGGACCGCCTTGGTTTTTCCGGCCCCGGCCGGGAACTAAACGCCGCCTGAAACCTTTCGGCCTCGCTTCCGCCGCGTTGATTGCAGGGAAGCCGGGGGCCGGGGGGCCATCGAGTGAACGGGCTTTCTGTTGATGCAAAGCGTAATGTGGCCGGCCGACGCGGTTCCGACGGAAGCGCCCCTGGCCATGCCGACCCAGTGCCTGAGCGCGGCCCCCGAGCAGCGTCCGATCCAGACGCTGGATCTGCGTCGTCGTCGCGCGATCTTGCTGGTCTTCACCATCGTGCTGAGCCTGGCCGCCAGCGTGGTCATGGCCATGGCCTTCGCGGCCGACCGCTTCACGCTGCTGGAGCTGGTGGCCCTGCCGCTATTTGCCAGCCTGTTTGCCTGGACCGCCTTCTCCTGCGCCTCGGCCGTCGCCGGCTTCGTGGCGATGTGGCGCGAGGATACGACCCGCGAGGGCGCCGCGCCGCGCCTGACCAGCCGCAACGCGGTGCTATTGCCGGTCTATAACGAGGCCCCGGGGCCGGTCTTCGCGCGCCTGGCCGCCATGCTGGAATCGCTGCGCACGGCCGGCGCGCTGGAAAACTTCGACGTCTTCGTGCTCAGCGACACCCGCCAGCACGCGGTCGCGGTCGAGGAACGCGAGGCCTACGACCAGCTGTGCGCCCGCTTCGCCGGCCAGGCCCGCATCCACTATCGCCGCCGCGTTGAAAACACCGACCGCAAGGCCGGCAATATCGCCGAGTGGGTCCGTCGCTGGGGCGGGGCCTATGACCACATGGTGGTGCTGGACGCCGACAGCCTGATGACCGGCGACACCCTGGTGCGCCTGGCCGGAGCCATGGAGGCCGAGCCGGACCTCGGTTTGCTGCAGACCGTGCCGATGATCATCAACGCCCGCACCCTGTTCGCGCGGCTGGAACAGTTCGCCAGCCGCCTGTACGGCCCGATGTTCGCGCGCGGCCTGGAATGGTGGAGCGGGGCGGAGTCCAGCTACTGGGGTCACAACGCCATCATCCGGGTGAAGGCGTTCGCCGAGCAGGCCGGCCTGCCGCACCTGCGCGGGCCGCGTCCGTTCGGCGGGGCGATCATGAGCCACGACTTCGTCGAGGCCGCCCTGATGCGCCGCGCCGGCTGGGAAGTGCGCCTAGCCTCGCGCCTGGGCGGCAGTTACGAGGAAAGCCCGCCCAGCCTGATCGACCAGATCGTCCGCGACCGCCGCTGGTGCCAGGGCAACCTGCAGCACATCGCCGTCATCGCCGCGCGCGGCCTGCACCCCCTGAGCCGTTTCCACCTGCTGCGGGGCTTCTCGACCTACCTGACCGCGCCGCTGTGGCTGGGCCTGCTGATCGTGGGCCTGCTGCTCTCGGCCTTCCCGTCGTTGGCGGGGGCGGAGGCGGCGACCATTTCCGCGTTTGAACAGACGCCGACCGGGCTGGTGCTGACGGTGTCCCTGGCCCTGCTGCTGGCCCCCAAGCTGATGGCCTGGGCGCTCTTGCTGCGCACCGGCCAGGCGTCGGGCTTCGGCGGCGGGACGCGAGCCTTCTTCAGCGTCTGTTTCGAGACCGCCGTCTCGACGATGATCGCGCCGATCGTGCTGTTCGCCCAGACCCGCTCGGTGATCGAGATCCTGACCGGCCGCGACTGCGGCTGGGCGACCCAGCGCCGCGACATGGACCGCGTGACCTTGTCGGACACCTTCCGCGCCCACCGGCAGGAGGCGGTGTTCGGCCTGGTCCTGGTGCTGGTCGGCCTGATCTTCGCGCCGGAGGCCTTCATCTGGATCGCGATCCCGGCCCTGGCCCTGACCTTCGCCTTCCTGCTGTCGGCCTGGACCGCCGAGGACGCCGACGACCTCATCCTGCTGGAGACGCCCGAGACCCGCCGGCCGCCGCGCCTGCTGGACCGGGCGCTGAAGCTGCGCTCGGCCGCCACGGTGGCCAGCCTGGCGTCGTCCAACGCGCCGGCGATCTCGCTGCCCCTGCCGGCCGGCCTGGGCTACGAGACCGCCTGAGGCCTCACATCTTCTTCTTGAGGGGCAGCAGGTCCGGATAGACCGCGTCGCGCTTCTGGGCCTTGGCCGTGAAGGCCTCGGCCATGTGCGGGCCTGAGAACATGCCGGTCTGCCAGGTGGCGATGTAGTCCAGGGCGTCGGCGATGGTGTGGTCGCGGGCGTAGTTGATCATCACCTTGCTGCCGGCCACGGCCAGCGGCGACTTCTGGGCGATCTCGCGGGCGGTCGCCAGGGCGTGATCGACCAGGGCCTCGTGGGTGTCGAACACCTCGTTGACCAGGCCGATCTCCTTGGCGCGCTGGGCCGGCAGGCGGCGGCCGGTATAGGCCAGCTCGCGCACCCAGCCCTCGGGGATCAGTTTGCACAGGCGCGGGAAGGTGCCGACATCGGCGGTCATGCCGATGTTGATCTCCTGGATCTGGAAGAAGGCGTCGGCGCTGGCGTAGCGGATGTCGCAGGCGCTGATGAAGTCGACGGCCCCGCCGATGCAGCCGCCCTGGATGGCGATGATCACCGGCATGCGCGCCTTGTCCAGGCAGCTGAAGCTGTCCTGCAGCACGTGCACGAAACGACGGAAGCTCTCGCCGGCGACGTGGCGGTCGCCATCTCGGTTAGCGGTAACGCCCTCGTCGTCGGTGAACACCGAAAGATCCATGCCGGCGCTGAAGTGCTTGCCGGTCGAGGAGATCACGATGCAGCGGGCCAGGGCGTTGTCGTCAATATGTTTTACAATTGCGGGAAGCTCGTTCCAGAACGGCCGTGTCATGGTGTTCATGGCGTCGGGCCGTTTCAACTGGATATGCGCGACACCGGCTTCGATCTCGACCTTGAAACAGCTATAGTCCGCCTGATCTTGACCGCTCATGTCCTGGCGCTCCCTTATCATTGATAACGGACTATCGACCGGGGCGAGGGCGGGGACAACATTGACCTGACGGAAGAGGAACTCCGCCATGACCACCCGTAAAATCTCCGCCGCTCTCGCGATTGCCGCCACGGTTGGTGGGCTGGCCGCCGCGCCCGCTCCGGCGCTGGCCCAGTCGCGTGGCCTGGGCGGCCTGTTCGCCTGCGAAGGCTCGGGCGGCAAGCAGGAGGGCGGCGCCCTGATCGGCGCGGCCGCCGGCGCCCTGCTGGGCAACAAGGTCTCGAAGAAGAACAAGACCATCGGCACCCTGGTCGGCGCGGCCGCCGGCGCGGCGGCGGGCGGCTATATCGGCTGCCGCATGCAGTCGACCGACGCCAACATGGCTGAGCAGGCCACCAAGAAGGCCCTGGAAACCGGCGTCGCCCAGACCTGGTCCAACAGCCGCACCGGCAATTCGGGCCGCATCGACGTGGTCTCGTCCAGCTACGGCCCGCCGATCGACGGCCGTAACCTGCGCTACGCCCAGGGCGTGCAGAGCCTGCCCAGCTATGAAGCCTCGGGCGGCGCCTATGTCTCCAACGCGAACGCCAACCTGCGCGCCGGTCCGTCGACCAGCGCCAAGGTGGTCGGCAAGGTCACCACGGGCGAAACCTTCGACGTGTTGGGCGTGGTCCCGACGGGCAAGTGGGTTCTGGTGGGCCGCAGCGGCTACGGCGTCGGCTACGCCGCCTCGTCGCTGATCCGCCCGACCGGCCAGCAGGTCGCCAGCTGCCGCGTGATCACCGCCTCGGTCGCCGGTGGCGGCCAGGGTGCGTCCAGCCAGCGCTACAGCGCCTGCAAGGACAACCGTGGTGAGTGGCAGGTGACGCAAGCCTAAGGTTTGGGGGCCTAAGGCCTAAAGGTCCACCACCTCGCACTTCAGGGTCTGGCGGATACGGTCCGCCACGATCCTGCGGTGACAGCAATTGGGGTCGTCCTCGTAGCAAAGGAGGGCGACCCTTTTTGTTTTGGCCAGTTCTGTCGCCTGGGCCAAGGCCAGCACCGCCTCGGGCTCTTCCAGATGGGCGTTGAAGATCTGGCGCATCTCGTCGGTGCGGCCGGCGCGGGCGGCCTCGCGGCCCGGCTTGGGCGTGCCCAGGGGCCTAAGGTGCAGATAGTCGATGCCCTGGTCCTTGAGGCTGTTTCCCAGCAGAGTCTTGGAGAACCCGGCCTTGCGCGAGCTGGCCACGGCGCGGACGTCGAGCACGAGCTCGACATCGGCCGCCTTCAGCCGATCGATCATGCCGCCCTGCGTGTCGGTCTCGTAGCCGATGGTGGCGAGCTTATTCACGAGAGGCTCCATGGACGGCGAGGGTCGGGAAGCCTACCTTAAGCCTGATAACTCTTTGGGAGCCACGCCAATGGACGCGGCCGTCTTTCGCGAACCTCGCAAGCGCGCCGTGGCTGTGGCCGGGGGCGAGATCGCGGCCCTGGAGTTCGGGCCGACGGATCGGCCGATCGACGTCGTCTTCGTCCACGCCAACGGCTTCAACGCCCAGACCTACCGCGTGCTGCTGTCGCCGCTGGCGGCGGGCCTGCGGGTCCTGGCTATCGACCAGCGCGGCCACGGCGAGACGACCCTGTCGGCCAATCCCGACGGCCGCCGGTCGTGGCGCGACCTGAAGGACGATCTGGTCGGCCTGCTGGACGCCCTGGACGGTCCGCCGCTGGTCCTGGCCGGCCACTCGATGGGCGGCACGGTCAGTCTCCTCGCGGCCGCCGAACGCCCCGACCGCGTGAAGGGCCTCGTTCTGCTGGACCCGGTGATCATGCCGTGGCTGGCCACCCTGTACGCCAAGGCGCCGTGGACCTCGGGCCGGCTGTGGAAGCACATGCCGCTGGTCCAGTCGGCCCTGCGCCGCCGGGCGGTGTTCGACACCCGCGAGCAGGTGTTCGCCGGCTACAAGGGCCGCGGGGCCTTCAAGACCTGGCCCGAGACCATGCTGGCCGACTATGTCGCCGGCGGCTTCCACGGGCGTGACGACGGCAAGGTCGAGCTGGCCTGCGCCCCGGCCTGGGAAGCCTCCAACTACGCCGCCCAGGCCCACGATCCGTGGCGCGCCGTGCGCCAGGTCAAGGCGCCGGTGCGGATCCTGAAGGCCGAAAAGCACTCGACCTGCCACGCCAGCGACGGCTTCGCGCGACGCGGCAAGGATGTGCGGATCGAGGTGGTGGATGGCACGAGCCACTTCCTGCCGATGGAACGGCCGGACGTGGTGCGGGACGCGCTGTTCGACATGGCGACGGCCTAGAGCGCCAACCCCTCCACCTCGTGCTTCGCCAACGCCGTCCGCGCCGCGTCGGTGACCGGCACCACCTTGCGGGCGTCGAGGTCGAAGGTGATGGCCACCGCTTCGGAGGTGCCCCAGGGCTGGCCCGTCGCCGGGTCCAGCATCCAGTGGACGACGCGCATGGTGCGGGCGTCCGTGCCCATCAGGCCCGAGCGGATGTCGACGCGGTCGCCGGCGCGGGGCCAGGCCAAGTAGGCGATGCGGTATTCGAGGACCGCGCCGCCCATGCGGGCCGGCTTGTGCTCGGCGTGCTCGACCACGACGTCGCGGAAGGGGTGGATGAAGGCGCCGATGCCGTCCGAGACCCGGCCGATGAACTGCTCGGCGCGCATCCGTCCGTACACGTCGCAATCTGACGGCAGCAGGCCGCCGAGACCGATGCGCGGGAGGTTCAGCTGGTCGGCGCGCTCCAGGCTGGCGGTGGGCTCGAAGGGCGACAGGTTGATGCTGCGGGCCCGGGCCTTCTCGGGCGCCTCGACCTTCAGGGCCTGCGCGCGGTCGCGGGCGACCTGGGGCCAGGGGAACGGCTGGCCTTCACGCGGGGTGGCGTGGACGACGGTGGTCTGGAAGGTCGCCGCCAACTCGCCCGAGGCTGGGTGGATCAGCAGTTGCAGGATCTTCGCATCCGTCTCGCCCATCTCGATCACCCCGCCCAGCATGGTGAGCGGCGCGCCGGCATGGGCCTCGCGCAGGAAGCGGATGTGGTGTTCCTTCACGAGGAGCGTGGCGTTGGCGTGGGGTGAGAAGGCGTTGGCCAGGCCCAGCTCGGCGGCCATGCCGATCAAGCCCTCCATTGCGCGCACGACGTAGTGGCGCACGTTCATGTGCCCCATCTCGTCGCAGTCCCAGGTATTGACGCCACCGCGCCAGATCTCGACGCCGGGAAGGACTTCAGCGGTCATGCGGCGTCTCGAACGAGGGTGAACGGTCGTTCGAGTCTAGCGGGCTTTGCTCAGCTTCGGCAATCGGCGCAGAGGCCGTGGGCCTCGATCGTCACGGCGGTCAGGGCGTAGCCGGCCGCGGCGCCGGCGGCGATGATCTCGGCGCTGGCCCTGGGCTCGATCTCGCGGGTCGCGCCGCAGCAGTCGCAGATCAGGAAGGCGGCGGCGTGGCCGTCGGCCTCCTTGCGGCAGGCGACATAGGCGTTGAGGCTCTCGATCCGGTGGGCAAAGCCCTGCTTCTCCAGGAAGTCGAGGGCGCGATAGACGGTCGGCGGCTTGGCCGGCGGGCCGTCGCCCCCGAAGGTCGAGATCAGGTCATAGGCCTTCACCGGCTGGCCGGCCTGCAGCAGCAGCTCCAGCACCCGGCGGCGCGGGGCGGTCAGGCGTTGCTCGGCGGCCGAGCAACGGGCCTCGGCCGCGTCCAGCTCAGCGGCGAGCGCGGCGCCGCCGACGCCGTGATTGTGATGATCGTGTCCGCAGGAGGTCGCGCCGTGAGCCATGGCCTAGAGGTAGAGGGCCGCGCACATGTTCGCAACTACCAGGGGGTTTTGGCGGTCAGAGCCTGCTCGACCGAGCACTGGGCAGCGCTCTTGCGGACCTCGGCCAGCTCGGCGCGCACGGCGTCGACGTCGTCGCGGAAGGCCTTGGAGCCATGCAGCGCCGCGACCAGGGCCGAGGCGTTGGTGCGGCCGGCCTCGATGGCGCTGGCGTTGTGCACGCCGCAGACCACGCGGCTTTCGCCGAAGGCGCGGGCCCGGGTCAGGATGGCGGTGGCGTGGGCCGGATCGGCCTCGGCCAGGATCAGGCCCACGGTCCAGCCCCAGGTGGTGTGGCCCGATGGATAGTCCGGGCTCTTGGCCAGGCCGTCGGTCTTGTCGACGCAGATCGGACCCTCGTCGATCAGGTAGGGCCGCTTGCGCTGGTAGAGGTCCTTGGGCTTGTTGACCGCGTCGCCGACGTCGAAGCGGATCTTCATCAGAAGCGCGGTCAGCTTGGGCAGCTTCTGCGGATCGGGCGTGAAGCCCATGGCGCAGCTGAAGTCGGCGACGATCTTGCGCTCGTCGACATCGTTCTGGGCCAGGCTCCAGCGCGGGCTGTCCTTCAGGGCGCGGGTCGCCAGGAACACCTTGCGGTCGGCCTCGTAGCGCGGCTCGCCTTCCTTGGGCGCGGGCGGCAGGACTTGGGCGGTGTCGATGGCGCCGGCGGGCAGGTAGCCCTTCTGCGCGGGAGCGTCCTGGCGGGCGAAGGCCAGGCCCGAGGCGGCCAGAACGATGGCCGCGCCGGCGGCCAAAGCGAGCTTGATACGCATGAAGACGATCCCCGAAAGTCGAGCGGGCAACCTGCCTCCGCGATGTGGCGCCCGCAAGACAGGTTAGAGCAGAGGAGCGCCGAGCAGGTTGGCCTGGGCCGTGCAGCGGGCCGGATCGGGTGGGGTCGCCTTGGCGCGGGCCGCGTCCAGCTCGGCGCGGACGCCGGCCAGGTCGGCCTTGAAGGCGTCCGAGGCCCACAGGGCGGCGAACAGGTTCTCGGCGTTGCGTTTGCCGGCCTCGACCGAGCTGGCGTTATGCACGCCGCAGACGATGCGGCTTTCGCCAAAGCCCCGGGCGCGGGCCAGGATCGCCTCGGCGCGGTCGGGGGCGGCTTCGGCCAGGATCAGGCCCACGGTCCAGCCCCAGGTCGAATGGCCGGACGGGTAGTCGGGCGACATCGAGAAGCCCAGGCCCGGCTTGATGCACAGGGCGCCCTTCTCGGACCGGAACGGACGCGGGCGCAGGTACTTCATCTTCGGCCCCGACACCGCCGAACGAACGTCGCCGCTGACCCGCAGCAGCATGGCGGCCAGCTTGGGATTGCTGTCTTTCGTCGGGGTGAAGCCCAGCGCGCAGGAGAAGCCGTCCATGACGTTCTCCTCGACATTGTCGGCCTGGGCCAGGGTCCAGCGCGGCGTGCCCTGCAGGGCGCGGGTGGCGCGGAAGATCTGGCGGTCCTTCTCGGCTTCCGGAGAGCCCTTGGCGGGCGGCGGGGCGAGGTGATCGCGCGCGTCGAAAGCGCCCTTGGCCAGATAGCGGTTCGGGCTGGCGGCGTCGCCGCTCAGCGTGGCGCAGCCCGTCAGGGTCAGGACGGCGGCAAGGGCCAGAACACGCATAGAAAAAGGGCCCCCGGAGAAAACTCCGGGGACCCTGCATTTTCAGTAGAGTCGGATCAAGCTTACTTGCCGAACAGCTTGTTCCAGCGCGGCTTTTCACGGCCTTCCCAGGCCTTGCGCCAGTAGGCGTCCGAGGCGATCAGCGGAACGACGGTGGTGGCTTCGGCGAAGACCATCTGTTCGTAGGTGGTCGAGACCTTGCCCCACGAAGCGGCTTCCTTCAGCGTCGACGACGAGCAGGCGCCGTCGCGCACGTCGGCGACCGTGATCTGGATGGCGTACTTGTGCATGTCGGCCTCGACGCCGAGGATCTCGGCGCAGACGACGGTGTCTTGAGCGAAGTTCTTGGGAACGCCGCCGCCGACCATGAACAGGCCCGTGGTGCCGGCCGCGATCTTGACGTCCGTCAGCTCACGGAAGTCGGCGACCGCGTCGATCATCAGGTAGGGCTTCTTCTCGGCGATCTTTTCCTTCTGGTGCTTGACCAGACCGAAGCCGGCCGAGCTGTCGACGAAGGCCGGGCAGAAGATCGGCACGCCTTCTTCGTAGCAGGTCTGGATCAGCGAGCCTTCCTTCTTGGCGTTGCCTTCGGCCAGCCACTTGCCCATCTCCCAGATGAACTCGCGCGAGGAATAGCCGCGCGGCTCAAGCTGGTTGCACAGCTCCAGGATCGTGTGATCGCAGGCCTGCAGCTCTTCTTCGTCGATATAGGTGTCGTAGATGCGGTCGATGTAGTTGTCGCGCAGGACGTTGTCGTCGACCGGGCCGGCGGCCTGATAGTGCTTGAAGCCGAGGGCTTCGAAGAAGTCCATGTCGACGATGCTGGCGCCGGTGGCGACCACGGCGTCGATCATGCCGTTCTTCACCATGTCGCGGTACACGTGCATGCAGCCGCCGGCCGAGGTCGAACCGGCCAGGATCAGCCAGGTCGAGCAGCCCTTGTCGGCCAGGGCCATGTTGAAGATGTCGGCCGCGCGGGCGGTGTCGCGCGAGCTGAACGACATCTTGCGCATCGAGTCGATGATCGGACGGGCGTCATAGCTGGCGATGTCGACGTGCTCGACGACCTTCTGCAGCAGTTCGGCCTTTTGATTGTTCGGAACGGGAGCGTTCATGACAGAGGTTCCTCTGAAGGTGAGCGCCCGTCGTGACCCCGCTTAAGTCGCCGGGACGGAGCGACCGGCGAGGGGACTGAAGGTGGCGCTATATAGAGCCTTTGTGACGATTATCGAGTCCTGATCCGCATAAACGCACGGATTGAAGTCTGGAGCCCGGCGGCGTCGAGGCGGCGGTACAGCGACAGGCCCAGCCAGGCCGCGATCAGCGTCAGGGCGGCCAGGGTCAGGGCGTCGCAGACCGTCTCCAGCGGTGAGCGGATGATCCGGGCCCGGTAGGTATGGACGCCAGGTTCGGCGACGAAGGACAACAGGCTCTCGCCTCCGCTGGGCTGGGCCTCGACGACCGGATCGCGGCCGGCCTCGACGCGGGTGACCCGCCAGGTCGGGAAGTGGTAGCGGCGCAGCACGATGCGGGTCGGGCGGGCGGCCTCGACGGCGACAGCGAGACTGCCGTCCGGGAACAGATTGGCAGCCGTGACCTTGGCGCCGTCGGTCTCTGCGGCGGCCAGCGGCAGCCCGGAAAAGCCGCTCATGCAGAACGGATCGGCCATATAGCGGGGGCCGCCGCCGAAGCTGGCCGGCAGGTGCTCCTCGGGCGCGCGGTGGCAGGCGATCTCGCGCGTGGTCTGGGGCGTGGCCTTGTCGCCGACCTGCAGCAGATGGAAGGCGATGGCCTCCTTCTGCATCGCAAAGCCGCGCGCAGTCGGGACGGCGGCTGCGATCAGTAGCACCACCAGCAGCCAGCGCCGACCACCTTGGGCGGCGGCCAGGACGATGGCGGTGACGGCGGCGAACTCCATGCCCAGCAGCAGGCGGTAGGGGAACTGGGCCTTGGCCAGGACCTGGCCGGTCAGGCCGTGCCAGGGCCAGGGCAGGGCGTAGAGGGTAAAGGCGATCAGCACACCGGCGCCCCAGGCCAGGGCCTCGCGCCGGGGCGAGGAGAGCTTGCGGCCGGCTGCGGCGACGATTGCCGCCAGGGCCGCGCCCGCGACGCCGTAGGCCAGCCAGGCCATCGACGTCGAGAACGGTTGCTGAGGCCAGCGATGCGGGGTGATCAGCGCCCAGTCATAGGGATCTGTGCCGGTCCACATCGTCCGCATCAAGGCCAGCTTCTGCATCGCGAGGGCCGGGCCCAGATAGCTGGCGGCGGCCGCCAGGCCCAGCAGACCGGCGGTGGCGCAGCGCAGCAGGACGGCGCGGCGCTGGTCCTTCGGCGCGTCCAGCAACTGGTAGGCGACATAGGCCGGCAGCACCGTCACGCAGATCAGCATGGCGATGGCCAGGTGCGACATGACCAGAGCGGCGAAGGCCAGGGCGGCGCCGGGGATCCAGGCCCACGACCGCGCCGCGCGCTCCAGGCACAGAGCCAACAGGGGCAAGGTGGCGTAGGCCATCGTCTCGCCGATCGAGCCTCGGACATAGACGCTGACCAGGTGATACGGCGCGGCGACATAGATCAGCGCGCCGACCAGGGCCCAGGCGTCGCCGGCCCGCGACCGCAGCCAGGCGTACATCGCCGCGCCCGAGCCCAGCACCATCAGATAGCTGGCCCAGGCCAGGATCATGGGGTGGTCGATGGTCCCGAAGGCATAGCGGACGAAGGCGGCGACGTAGAAGGCCAGCGGCGGATAGAAATAGAACGACGACGCGCCCATGCCGTCCCAGGCCCCGTGCAGCCAGCGCGGCGGGAAGTGGCCCTGGGCCAGGGTGTTGTTGAATTCCTGCACCCAGACGGCGTTGAACACGTAGCTGTGGGTGAAGCCCGCGCCGTGGCCCAGGTCGTGACGCAGCAGGCAGAAGCTCTGGAAGGCCAGGACCAGCAGGACGACCGGCCAGCGCAGCGTCAGTTTCGACATCGGGCTACTCGAAAAAAGGCGGGGCTTTTAAGACCCCGCCTTCGTCATTTCGGTCGTCTTAGCGACGGCGCTTGCGCTTGCCCGCCGCGCCCTTGGGACGCGAGAAGCGAACGATCTTGCGCTCTTCATTCTCCTGGCGGACCGCCGGGATCGAGCGCTTGGCCAGGCCGTACATCGAGGCCATCGGGGCGTCCTGCACTTCCGCGGTGTCGGTCTCGCCGAAGCCGTTGAAGCGGGTCGACATGGCGACGCCATAGGCGCCCAGCATGCCGATCTCGATATAGTCGCCCTCGTCGACGCTTTCCGGCAGATAGAACGGGCCGGGCATGTGGTCGACGCTGTCGCAGGTCGGGCCGTAGAAGCGGAAGGGCTTGAGGCCTTCTTCCACGACTTCGCCGTTCTTGCGGAACAGCTTCACCGGGAACGGCCACTTCATGTGCGCGGCGTCGAACAGCGAGCCGTACGACCCGTCGTTCAGATACAGCGCATCGCCCTTCTTCAGCTCGACCTTGACCAGCAGCGAGGAAGCCTCGGCGACCAGGGCGCGGCCCGGCTCGCACCACAGCTCGGTGGTCTCGTGGACCATCATCTCGGCGAAGCCACGGTCGATGGCGGCCAGATACTCGGAGAGATCCGGCGGGACCATGCCCGGATAGATCGACGGGAAGCCGCCGCCGACGTCGACGACATCGGCCAGCACGCCGGCGCGGACCAGAGCACGCGAGGCCTGGGCCATCGCCGCCTGGTACGCCGTCGGGCGCATGCACTGGCTGCCGACGTGGAAGGACACGCCCATCAGGTCCTGGGTGGCGCGACGGGCGGCCAGCAGCAGGGCAGGGGCGTTGTGCGGCTCGACGCCGAACTTGCCCGACAGGCTGTAGGCCGCGCCCTCGGCCTGCACGCCCATGCGGACGATCAGGTTGAGGTCCTTGGCCTGGCCGGTGGCGTCCAGGATCTTGGCCAGTTCTTCGTGGGTGTCGAACGAGAAGGTCTTCACGCCGTGGTCGAAGTACGCGGCCGAGATGGCGACGCGGCTCTTGACCGGGTGCATGAAGGCCATGCGCGAGCCCGGGGCGTGTTCCGCCACCGTCTCGATCTCGTTCAGCGATGCGACGTCGAAGGACCGGACACCGGCCGCAGCCAGGTCACGGATCACCCACGGCGAAGGATTGGCCTTCACCGCATAAAAGACGTCGCCTTTAAATTCGGACTGGAACCAGCGCGCAGCTACGGAAACCGCGTCAGGCCGCACGAGTGCGACGGGACGTTCCGGTGACCGCTCACGGACCAGGTCCAGGGGAGATTGGTACGTGCGCAATTCACGTAACCCCCTGTTGGAAGTTAAACCCAGGCCGGCGTTAGCAGCGTTTTAGAGGACTTCGGGTCCGCCGGAGCGAGCGAAATAGGGTCATTGTTCCGGGATGTAAAGACCCTTTTGCAGCCCCGGTTTGGGGCGAATTGATCCACTGGTCGTCACAAATCCATTGCGAACCTTCCCCAAACCGGAGATCGCATTTCCCAAGCACCGAAACCACGTTAAGGATTCGCCCCGACCATGACGTCGGACCCAGTTCTCTCGATCCGCGCTGCGTCCAAGACTTTCGGGTCTAGGCGCGCGCTGGACCAAGTCTCCCTCGACGTTGCGCGGGGCGAGATGATCGCGCTCATTGGCCCTTCGGGCTCCGGGAAATCCACGCTTCTGCGCTCGATCGACGGTCTGCAGACCATTGATGAGGGCGGCGGTGTGATCACCGCCTTCGGCGGGCCGGTGCAGGCCAAGGGCAAGGTGTCCAGCGATGTGCGCAAGGCGCGCATCCGCATCGGCTTCATCGCTCAACAGTTCAACCTGGTCGGCCGGCTGTCGTTGTTCAGCAACGTGGCGCTCGGCTCGCTGGGCCGGATTCCTTTCTTGTCTGGGCTGTTCGGCCGCTGGCCGAAAGAAACCCGCGAGGCGGCCATGGCGGCCCTGGCCCGCGTCGGCGTGGCCGACTACGCCGCCCAGCGCGCCAACACCCTGTCAGGCGGCCAGCAGCAACGCGGCGCGATCGCCCGCGCGCTGGTCCAGAAAGCCAAGATCATCCTGGCCGACGAGCCGGTGGCCTCGCTGGACCCGGTCTCGGCCCGCAAGGTCATGGAAATCCTGCGCGACCTGAACAAGACCGACGGCCTGACGGTCGTCGTCACCCTGCACCAGGTCGACTACGCCCTGCGCTACTGCGACCGGGTCGTGGCCCTGAAAGCCGGCCAGAAGGTCTATGACGGCCCCGCCGCCGGCCTGAAGCGCGACAAACTCATCGATATCTACGGCCCGGAATTCGAGGACGTGTTCTGGGAAGGAGCCCCGCAATGATCAGCCGTCGCTCGGCCATCGTAATCGCCGCCAGCCTGTCTGCCCTGGCCCTCGCCTCGTGCGGCAAGAAGCCCGAGGCCGCCGCGGGCGCCAAGGACACGGTCACCTTCTCGATCCTGTCGACCGAGTCGGCCCAGAACATGGAGGGCTACTGGAAGCCCATCCTGGCCGACATGGAAAAGCAGACCGGCCTCAAGGTGAAGCCGTTCTTCTCGTCCAACTACTCGTCGCTGATCGTCGCCATGGGCGCCAAGCAGACCGACCTGGGCTGGTTCTCGAACCAGTCGGGCCTGGAAGCCGTGCGCCGCTCGGGCGGTGAAGTCTTCGCCCGCACCTTCGATCCGTCGGGCACCGACGGCTACAAGTCGGTGATCATCGTCCCGGCTGACAGCAAGCTGACCCTTCAGGACCTTCTGAAGTGCGACAAGACGCTGAACTTCGGCATCGGCGACAAGAAGTCGACCTCGGGCACCCTGGCCCCGATGACCTACGTGTTCATCCCGGCCGGCGTGAAGCCCGAGAACTGCTTCAAGACCGTGCTCAGCGCCAGCCATGACGCTAACCTGGCGGCCGTGGCCAACCACAAGCTGGACGCCTCGACCAACAACACCACGGCCCTGCGCCTGAACGCCGTCCGCTCGGACAACAAGACCGGCAAGGTCAAGGTGATCTGGGAATCGCCGACCCTGCCGGAAGACCCGATCGTCTGGCGCAAGGACCTGGATCCGGTCGTGAAGGAAAAGCTGCGCCAGTTCTTCCTGACCTATGGCCAGGGCGACACGCCCGAGGCGGCCACGCAGCGCGCCAACCTGGCCAAGCTGTCGATGGGCGGCTTCAAGCCGGCCGACGACAGCCACCTGCTGGTGGTGCGTGAGATGGAAGCCCTGGAGCAGCTGGGCCTTGCCAAGGAAACCGGCGACCAGGCCAAGATCGCCGCGGCCCAGAAGAACCTGGACGGCATCAAGGCCGAGCGGGTCGCCGCCGAAGGCAAGGCCGGCGCCGTGCCGGCCGCGCCGCCGGCTAACTGAGCCTTTTCATGCGCGAGACCATTCCGGCCCCGCCCTCTCTGGCTCCGCCTAAACGCTCGACGACGGCCATGGCCTTCGACGCCCTGATCTGGGGCGGCGTGGCCATGCTGCTGATCATCAGCTTCAAGCCGGCCGAGATCGACAAGTTCCCGCAGCTGTTCACCGAAGCCGGAAGGATGCAGGAGTTCGCGCGGGGCTTCTTCTCGCCGTTCACCGATCCCAAGGCGTTCATGGCCGCCGACTGGGGCCTGTACGTCGGCAAGATGTGGCAGACGATCCAGATGGCGCTGTGGGGCACCTTCCTGGCCATCATCGTCGCCATTCCGCTGGGCCTGCTGGGCGCGGGCAACATCACGCCCGTGTGGATCCAGCAGCCGGTGCGCCGCGTGCTGGACCTGATCCGCTCGATCCCCGACCTGGTGGTGGCGCTGATCTTCATCACCGCCGTGGGCCTGGGGCCGTTCGCCGGCGTCATGGCGCTGATGTTCAACACCGGCGGCGTGCTGGCCAAGCTGTTCGCCGAAGCCGTCGAGTCGATCGACAAGGGCCCGGTCGAGGGCGTGCGCGCCACCGGGGCGGTCAAGCTGCAGGAGATCGTCTGGGGCGTGATCCCGCAGGTGGCTCCGCTGTGGACCAGCTACGCGCTGTATCGCTTCGAATCGTCCAGCCGCGCCGCGACGGTGCTGGGTCTGATCGGCGCCGGCGGCGTCGGCCAGGTGCTGCTCGATAGCGTCAACGCGTTCCAGTACGACCAGACCGGCTGCATCGTGCTGGTCATCGTGGTGGCCGTGTCGCTGATCGACCTGCTGTCGCAGATCATCCGGACCCGACTGCTGTAGACGCCCCGCAATGGGGACGCCGCAAACGTCCGGAACCGTCCGAAATATCCAGGGCGCGCCGACCAACCGTCGGCGCGCCCTTCTCGTCTCAGGTGTGCTTCGTCCCGAAAATGAGGCGAAAAAGTGTCACTCCCGACCGTAGTCATCGAACAATGTTATCGACGATAAGTGCATGAATTCCATGTCCTTACGTGTATCTGGTAACGATGTTATCGCGACATCGGAGTCTAATTGGGAGTTGCGCCGGCATTTCAGCCTGGAAACATTTTTGGCGGCTGCTCGCGCCATGGGCGAACTCATTCCGGATATTCGTCGACAGCTGCAAATGCCGCATATTTATCACGTCTTAAAACGTACACATCCGCGTCACTGAACCATCACTGCATAGGGACTATCCCCCCGGCCAACCAAAACAGGGGTGTTTCCTATGCGGAACTATTTCGGTGGAGCGGCGACCGCCGTTCTCATGATGGCGATGGCCCAGAGCGCCTATGCCGCCGACGCGACGCCGGCCGATGACGGCACGTCCCTCGAGCAGGTCGTCATCACCGCCACCAAGCGTGAGACCAACCTTCAAAACACGCCGATCGCCGTCTCGGTCCTGAGCGCCACGGCCATGGCCGACCGCCACGCCGAAAGCCTGATCAGCCTGATGGACGGCGCTATCCCGTCGCTGCGCGTCGCCACCTTCGAAGCGCGCCAGTCGGCCCTGACGGTCGGCATCCGCGGCATCGTGCCGTTCGACGCCAACCAGACCGCCCGCGACCAAGGCGTCGGCGTCTATATCGACGGCGTCTATCTGGGCCGCCAACAAGGCCTGAACGTCGCCCTGCTGGACCTGGAGCGCGTCGAAGTGCTGCGCGGCCCGCAAGGCACGCTGTTCGGCCGTAACACCGAAGGCGGCGCGGTCAGCATCGTCTCGAAGGGCCCGTCGGGCGTGGCCGGTGGCCGCATCGTCGCCGGCGTCGGCAACTACGGCGCCTACACCGCCGAGCTGCACCAGGACTTCCAGGAGTTCAACGGTCTGTCGTTCAAGGTCGACGGTCTGCTGCAACACCAGGACCCGACCATCAAGAACCCGATGGCGGGCCAAGCGGGCTGGAACCAGTACGACCGCAAGGGCGGCCGCATCCAGGCCCAGTACAAGCCGAACGACAAGTTCAGCGCCCTGATCGCCGTCGACTACGCCAAGGACGAGAACACCCCGTTCTTCAGCCAGCTGATCAACTACAACCCCTATGGCAAGCGCGTCCGCACCCTGGCTGAAGTCACGGCCACGGCCAGCGCTCCGGCCGGCACGATCAACCCGCTGGCCCCGCTGGTGAAGATCCACACCGACCGCCAGAAGGTCTCGGACATCGGCACCGTGCAGCAGCCCAGCGTCGACGAGACGGGCGGCGCCATGATGACGCTGAAGTACAACGTCGCCCCGAACCTGCAGCTGCGCTCGATCACGGCGGCCCGCGCCGTCGCGACGAACCAGTGGGACAACTCGGGCGTCGAAGCGCGTAACGTCTTCGCCCCGAACGCCACCTTCGGCCGCTACAGCCTGTCGGACCTGTATCAGAACCAGTACAGCCAGGAATTCCAGGCTGTCGGCGACTTCGGCGACACCTTCGAGTACGTCGCGGGCCTGTACTACTTCAAGGAACACGCCAAGGAATCGGCCGCCACGCCGTTCACCAACCAGTGGAACGCCGACGGCACCGCCTACACGATCCGTTCGTCGGCCGGCACCTCGAAGGCCGCCGCCGGCACCGCCGGCTGGGAACGCGGCACGCGCTTCCTGACCCGCGCCTCGCAAGCCGACGCCGAGAGCTACGCCATCTACGGCCAGGGCACCTACACCCCGGCGACGATGGAAAAGCTGCACCTGACGGTCGGCGGTCGCTACACCAAGGACAAGCGCGACGGCACGCTCTACATCGTCAACGGCAAGGCCACGAACTTCACCTTCACCTACGACAAGGGCCGCTTCGACCCGCTGGTGAACCTGGCCTACGACGCGGCTGAAGGCGTCAACCTGTACGCCAAGTTCTCGACCGGCTACCGCGCCGGCGGCGCCAACGACCGCTCGCAGACCTTCCAGGCGTTCGACGCCGAAAAGGTCAAGGCGTACGAAGTCGGCGCCAAGATGGACTTCCTGCAAAACCGCGTCCGTCTGAACCTGGCGGCCTACGCCATGGATCGCACCGGCACCCAGATCGACTTCGACAACGTCGACACCACCCCCGGCAGCCCGACGCAAGGCGCGCACACCGAGGAAACCCGCAACGCGCCGGGTACGTCGAAGATCAAGGGCTTCGAAGCGGACCTGACCGCCCAGGTGACCGACCAGATCGTGGTCGGCGTCTCGTACGCCTACACCGACGTGAAGGTGCCGGCCGCGCCGTTCCCGTTCACCGGCAACGCCGACGTCCCGCAAGGCACGCCGTTCCCGGTCAACGTGGTCTACACGCCGCCGAACGCCGCCTCGGCCTATATCGACTTCAAGCAGCCGGTCGGCTCGATGACGTTCAAGGCTCACCTGGACGCCAACTACGCCGACGCCCAGTACTCGTTCCAGACCGAGTTCGCCGACGTCTCGCCGACCGGCAAGCTGGTCCAGAACGTGGCCGTGAAGGGCGACAGCAGCTTCATCGTCAACGGCAACCTGACCCTGGGCGACATCGCCATGGGCGACGCCGGTTCGGCCAGCCTGTCGCTGTGGGCTCGCAACCTGCTGAACGAGTCGCACATCTACCGCATCTCGGCCGCCAACCGCGGCACGATCGGTGACTATGCGAACTTCAACCCGCCGCGCACCTACGGCATCGAACTGCGCGTGAAGTACTAGGATACCTGACGAAGGGCGGCTCGGTGAGCCGCCCTTCCGACCCTTGAGTAAAGCGTCCGGCACTCGTCGGTAGACGGATTTTCTTTGTGACGTTTGGCAATGGTCTTGTTGCTGGAACGACACAGATTAACCGGCTGAAAACACTTGTCGTTTGGCTGTCATAAATTGGTGGCTGAACCGTCACGTACCGCCGTTATCCCGCAAACATCCTGATCCCGCCCAGCACGGGTGAGAGAGGCAGGGGCACTCAAGGGGATACTCAAATGAGCAGCAAGACCTCGCTGGTCGCCGGTTCGGCGCTGGGCGTTGCGCTGGCCCTTGGCCTGGGCGTCGCGGCCCAAGCCCAGGACATGTCTTATCGCTGGGCCGGCGCGCCGCAGTTCAGCAACGACGACGTCATGTTCAAGTTCCGTGGACGGATTCTCGTGGACTACGTCAATCAGGACGTGACCCGCGATGGCCCCGGCGGCGATTTCAAGACCAGCAACTGGCGCGGTCGCCAGGTGTTCCTGGGCGTCGAAGGCAAGCTGAACAACTACTTCGCCTATAAGGCCGAAGGCGGTTGGGTGAACGGCGGCGCGGCCTCGTGGGACGACGTCGTCATCGAGTACAAGCCGAACGAACAAGTCTCGCTGCTGTTCGGGAACATCAAGGCCGCCGGCCTGGAAAACCTGACCTCGACCCGCTTCATCACCTTCATGGACCGTGGTCCGTACGGTGACTTCGGCGTCGACAGCTATCTGGTCAGCGCGGTCGCCAAGTATCAGGGCTTCAACTACTCGGCCACGTTCGCCGTCCAGGGCAACAGCATCAACACCGCTGACGTCGCCAATGCCGGCGCCGACAGCAAGGAGCGCTTCGGCCTGACCGCGCGCGGCCACTTCGCCCCGATCAACACCGACACCGACAAGCTTCACGTCGCCCTGTCGTACCGCTACCGCAACCGCGGTGACGAAAGCGCCTTCGCCTATACCGGCCGCACGACGACCGCCTATACGAACGGCACCACGTTCTACACCACGGGCGCCATCGGCAACCGTGACAAGACCCTGGCCGCCGAGGCCATGTACATCCACGGTCCGTTCTCGGTCCAAGGTGAATACTCGAACATCGACGTGACCCGCGTCGGCGGCGCCGCCACCGGCAAGGATCCGAAGGTCAAGGTGGGCTACGCCTTCGTGTCGTTCTGGCCGACCGGCGAGATGCGCAACTACGATCCCGCCGCCGGCGAGATCAAGCGTCCCAAGATCCTGAACCCGGTCACGGCCGGCGGCATGGGCGGCGTCGAGCTGGCCCTCCGCTACGACTATGTCGACCTGGGCGACGCCTACGACACCCTGAACGTCAAGCCGGCGACCTCGCAGGCTGGCAAGTACACCGGCTGGACCCTGGGCCTGAACTACTACCCGGTCTCCTATGTCCGCTTCCAGGCCAACTACACCGACGGCAAGTCGGACAACATCGGCCTGAACCAGGACTACGACATCAAGCAGTTCCAGCTGCGCGCCCAGCTGGATTTCTAAGACACGCCAAGTTCTTCGGGTGGGCCGATCACGGCCCGCCCGATCCCTCTTTTGTCCTTAGGAACTGACCATGAAGAAGCTCCTGTCCTGCGCGGCCGCCGCCGTCGCCCTGTCGGGCCTGGCCGCCGTCCCCGCCCACGCCGCCCGCGACTATGTCTGGGCCGCCGGCTCCTCGACCGTGTTCCCGTTCGCCACCCGCACCGCCGAAAACTACGCCAAGAAGTCGGGCAAGAAGGCTCCGAAGGTCGAAAGCCTCGGCACCGGCGGCGGCATCAAGCTGTTCTGCTCTGGTAATGGCGAAGGCTTCCCCGACATCGCCAACGCCTCGCGTCCGATGAAGAAGGCCGAATTCGACGCCTGCGCGTCGAAGGGCATCAAGGACATCATCGCCATCCGCATCGGCTTCGACGGCATCGTCATCGCCACCGACAAGGACGGCGCCGACTACAACTTCAAGACCGAGAACCTGTACATGGGTCTCTCGAAGACGGTCCTGAAGGGTGGCCAGTTCATCGCCAACCCGAACAAGAACTGGGACGACGTCGCCGGCGGCCTGCCGGGCAACCGCATCCAGGTTTACGGCCCGCCGCCCACGTCGGGCACCCGCGACGCCTTCGTGGAACTGGCCATCGAGGCCGGCGCCCGCAAGTATCCGACCCTGGACGCCATCCGTTCGGACAACGAAAAGAAGTTCAAGGGCCTGGTCGACCCGCTGCGCGGCGACGGCTGGATCGACGCCGGTGAAAACGACAACGCCATCGTCGGCACCCTGACCAAGACCCCGGGTTCGGTCGGCGTCTTCGGCTGGTCGTACCTCGAGGAGAACATGGACAAGATCAAGGGCGCCTCGGTCAACGGCGTGAAGCCGTCGGCCCAGACGATCTCAGACGGTTCCTACCCGCTGTCGCGCACCCTCTTCATCTATGTGAAGAAGGCCAACATCGGCGTGACCCCGGGCCTGGAAGACTTCCTGAAGGAATTCACCTCGGACGCCGCGACGGGCCGCGGTGGTTACCTGCAAGGCCGTGGCCTGATCCCGCTGCCCCCCGGCCAGCACGCCGCCCAGAAGGACGTGGTCGCCAAGAAGACCACGATGCCGCGTCCGGCCGCCTAACTGGAGCTTGGCAGCCGAAAGTGTAAGCGGTTTCGGCGCCCGCCAAGCTCCAATGCTTAGAACCGAGCCTGGTTGTCCGTTTCGGACATCCGAAACGGGCAGGCTCGGCGATCTGAAGCGTCTCAAAATATGACGAACGCCGTGGTCCTATGGGCCACGGCGTTTTTCTTTGTATAGTGGCAGGGCCGGGCCTCCCCCATGCCCGCGCCGCGGTCGCCGTCCGGGCCCGCGTCCTTGACCCTGCAGGGCCATGATTCTCGTCGCGCTCGCCGTCGTCTTCCTCCTCGTTCTTCTGAACGGGGTTTTCTCCATGTCCGAACTGGCCGTCGTCTCGGCCCGCAAGGCTCGCCTGCAAGGCTTCGCCGAACGGGGGGACAAGGGGGCCAAGCTCGCCCTCGACATGGCCGAGCATCCGACGCGGTTCCTGTCGGCCGTGCAGGTGGGCATCACCCTGATCGGCATCTTCGCCGGCGCCTACGGCCAGGCCACCATCGCCGCGGCGCTAGATGCGTGGCTGGAAGCCAGCGTCCCGGCCCTGGCCAAATATTCCGAAGCCATCGCCACCGGCGTCGTCGTCGTCGGCCTGACCTATGTCTCGGTGATCCTGGGCGAGCTGGTGCCCAAGCGCCTGGCCCTGATGTTCCCGGACGTCATCGCCCGCAGGATGGCCCCGTTCCTGGCGATCGTGGCCATGGTGCTGCGCCCGTTCGTGACCCTGCTGACCGTCTCGACCGCTGCCGTGCTGAAGCTGCTGGGCGTGCGCGACGAGCGCAACAACGGCGTCACCACCGAAGAGATGGAAGCCGTCCTGGCCGAAGGGGCCGACGCCGGCCTGATCGAGCCCGAGGAGCGGGCGATGATCAACGAGGTGCTGCGCCTGGGCGATCGCCCGGTGCGCGTGGCCATGACCCCGCGCCGCGACCTCTTCTGGGTGTCGCTGGCCGACAGTCCCGAGACGATCCTGTCCGAAATCCGCGCTAGCGCCCATTCGCGCATCCTGGTGGCCACCGAGGACGACCTGGACGGCGACATCGGCGTCGTCCTCAAGAAGGACCTGCTGGACGCCTGCCTGTCGGACCAGCCCCTGGACCTGAAGGCCCACGTGCAGCAGCCCGTGGCCATCCCCGAGACCATGTCGTTGCTGAAGGCCCTGGCGGTCTTCAAGCAGACTAGTCTGCACATGGCCCTGGTCGTCGACGAATTCGGCTCGCTGCAGGGCGCGATCACGCCCCTGGACCTGCTGGAAATGATCGCCGGCGACTTCCCCGAGGATCACGACGACGACGAAAAGCGCTTCATCCGTCGCGAGGACGGCAGCTGGCTGATCGACGCCCGCCTCGACATCCAGGAACTGAACGATCACCTGGGCGAGAACTTCGAGGCCGACGGCGGCTACCACACGGTGGCCGGCCTGATCCTGGACCGCCTGGGCCGTATCCCCTCCGAAGGCGAACACGTCTCCATCGGCGCCTTCGATCTGGAGATCGTCGACATGGACGGCTCGCGGATCGACAAGGTCATCCTCAAGCACTGCAAGCGCGGCAAGGGCGAGGCCGAGGGCTAGGCCCGACGCACCCGCCGCAGCCGGCCGCTGGAGCCGCCGCCACAGAAGAACCCGCCTTCGCCGTCGGCCTCCAGGCCAGAGACGAAGACGCCTTGCGGCATGTCCAGGGTTTCCAGCACCTCGCCGGTCGCGGGATCGACCCGCCGCACGTCCATGGCGTCCTCTTCGTGCGCGCCGTGCCATAGCGCGTTGCCCGTCCAGGTGACGCCGGTCACGAACCGGTTGGACTGGATGGTGCGCTGGATGGCTCCGGTCTCGGGATCGACCTGATAGATCTTGCGGTCGCGATACTGGCCCACCCACAGCGAGCCCTCGGCCCACGCCAGCCCTGAGTCCTTGCCGCCGCCGGGCGCGGGGATCGAGGCGAGCACCTCCCCGTTCGTCGGGTCGATCTTGACGATCCGGTCCTCGGACAGCTGGAACAGGTGGCGGCCGTCGAAGGCCGAGCCGGCGTGGGCGGCGATGTCGATCGTGCGCACGACCTCGCCCGTGTCGGGGTCCACGGCCTTCAGGCTGTCGCCGGCGGCCACCCACACGTGGCGACCATCGAAGGTCACGCCATGGACGTGGTCGACGCCGGGGAAGGGGCCGTATTCGCGAATGATCTGGGCGGCTGAATTTTGCATGTCGTCACCCTAGGGGCCGGCGAGACCGGTGGGGAGTAACAAGGGCGTCGTGATTCCGGGCAAGGGCGGGATCGTCCAGCGCCGGGCGCGTCCGTGGCCGACCGCGCGGGCCTTGTCGGCGGCCGCCAGGGCGTCCAGGGCCCGCTGCACCGTGCGCTGGCCGGTGTCGAGCGCCAGGGCCAGGGCCGAGCTGGACCAGGCCTCGCCATCGGACAACAGGGCCAGGACGGCCGCGTGCCGTTCATCGACGGGGCTGGCCAGCACCACGACCCGCGTGGAGGCTTCCGGTTTCAGGACGAAGCCGCGCGGGGTGGCCGACAGGCCCAGCAGGCCGCGCGCCGTCGCCCGCAGCCGGCCGATCTCGACCCGCAGTCGGGCGCGATGGCTCTCGTCGACTTGCCGTGCGCCGAAGGCGCGAGCGGCGAGGAGCTCGCGCGAGACGTCGCCGGGCCAGGCTTCAGCCAGAGCGCGGGCCAAGGCGAACAGCACCGGGCGGCGGGCCAGCGAGACCTCGCCGCCTGGCGCACGCAACACGCTGCGGCGCGCATCGACCAGCAGAGCGTCGGCGGCGTACAGCGCCTCGACCTCGGCTAAAGACAGCGATCGTTCCGCGCCAGCTTCGATCAGCCGGGCGGCTGGGGCGTCCAGCATCCGGCGGGCGGCGGCGACCTCGGCCATCAGGTCGGGGATGCCGGCCCGCCACGCGCTGGCCTCCGCCCGGTCCAGTGTCGCCCGCGCGACGCCGGCTTGCTGGCGACGCATCGCGATCCCGGCTTGGGTGAGGGCATGGATGGCCCGCAGCGCCGGCGGCAGGGCGTCGGGATCTTGCGTCGCCAGCCGTTGCTCGGCCTCGTCGAACCGGCCGATCAGCACTAGGCGACGGATGTCGAGATAACGGGCGTGCGCCGCATTGGCCCGGTCGCCGTGCGCCGCTAGAGCGCCCGCCGCGGCCTCCAGCGCCTTCGCCGGCCAGGCCAGGTCGCGCGAGGCCAGGGCGATCTCCGCGCGGGCCACGACGCAGCGGGCGCGGGCTACGGTCTCGGCGGGCGAGAAGGCGCGCTCGGCGTCGCGCAGCAGGATCTTGGCGCGCGGGAAGTCGCCCAGTTGGGCCATGGCGATGCCGCGCAGGGCCAGGGCGGGAGGATCATCGCGCAGGGCCACGCGCTTGAGCGCGCCCAGCGGATCGCCGGCCGCCAGAGCTCGCGCGGCGGCCGTGATCAGCGAGTCCATCGAAATCCCGTCACACTTGTCACTCCCACCGCAACACGATCCCACGCCAAGCCTGTCGGATCGGCGAGGGCAGGACCGTCCTTGTCGGACTCGTCCGCGTTCGCGTGCAGCACAGGGATTGCAGAAGCCATGACGACATCGACCCAAGACGACCACAAGACCGGCGCGTCGGCGATACATAAGCCGGCCATCGTCTCGCCCAAGGACTGGGAGGCGGCCTGGACGGCCATGCTGGTCAAGGAGAAGGCCCAGACTCGCGCCCGCGACGCCTTGGCTGCCGAGCGCCGCCGCATGCCGTGGATGGCGGTGGAGAAGGACTATGTGTTCGACGGCCCGAACGGCAAGGTCAGTCTGCTGGACCTGTTCGAGGGCCGTCGCCAGCTGATCGTCTACCGCGCCTTCTTCGAGCCGGGTGTGCACGGCTGGCCCGAGCATGCCTGCCGAGGCTGCTCGCTGGGCGCCGATCAGGTCAGCCACCTGGCTCACCTCGACGCCCGCGACACGACCCTGGCCTATGTCTCGCGCGCGCCCCAGGCCGACATCGCGGCGCTGAAGGCCCGGATGGGCTGGAAGATGCCTTGGTACGCCCTGACCGACAGCTTCGACGCCGATTTCGGGGTCGACGAATGGCACGGCCACAACGTCTTCATCCGCGACGGCGATCGGATCTTCCGCACCTACTTCGTGAATGTCCGCGGCGACGAGGCGCTGGGCACGGTCTGGAGCTATCTCGACATCACTCCGCTGGGCCGCCAGGAGATCTGGGAGGACTCGCCCGAGGGCTATCCCCAGACCGCGCCGTACCAGTGGTGGAACTGGCACGACAGCTACGTCGAGGGCGCGGCGCCCGACCAGCGCTGGGTCGAGATCTCCGACGCCGGCCAGACCTGGAAGGAAGACTGATCATGGCGCGCCGTCTTGTCCGGCTGTCGCGCTGGCTGGCCTTGGCGGCGACGCCGACCTTCACGGCGATGGCGCTCTGGACCGTCATCGCCGAAGCGGGCGCGCCACGGATGATCTGCTCCGTGGTCGCGCCCGCGCCGCTGACGGGCATGGTCCCGATGTACCTGCTGATGGCGGTGTTCCACCTGCCGTGCTGGGTGCGCCTGCTGAGGCGGCGAGCTTAGGCCGCCGTCTTCTTCCGCAGGCGCGCCAGGCGGCGCAGGCGACGCCAGAAGCGCGTCTTCTCCGGCTCCGGATAGGGCTGGAGGTTGCGGTAGAATTCCTCGGCGCAGGAGCGCCAGGAGAACTTCTCGGCGAACTTGCGGACCACGACGCGGTCCAGGTCCAGGCACGCCAGGCAGGCTTCCTTGAGGCCGTCGGTCTGGCCCGGAGCCAGGACGCCGGCGTTCGAGCCGGGGATGATGTCCACCGGACCCGGAGCCGAGAACGCCGCCACGGGCACGCCGGCGGCCATGGCCTCCAGGATCACGAGGCCGAAGGTGTCGGTCAGCGACGGGAAGCAGAAGACGTCCGCGCCGCCGAAGTAACGAGCCAGCTCGTCGCCGAACTTGGCGCCCAGGAACTTCACCTCGGGATATTTCTCGGCCAGCTCTTCAAGCTGGGGGCCGGCGCCGATCACCACCTTGGTGCCGGGCAGGTCCAGGCTGGCGAAGGCCTCGATGTTCTTCTCGACGGCCACGCGGCCGACATTGAGGAAGATCGGACGGGCCAGGCCCTCGAACGGATCGGGGGCGCCCTCTTCGCGCGGCTTGAAGATGTCGGTGTCCACGCCCCGCGACCAGGGCGAGAGGTTGCGGAAGCCGTGCTTGGCCAGCTCGTCGCGCATGGTCGGCGTGGCCACCATCAGGCGGCCCGACGGCTTGTGGAACCAGCGCATGTAGGTGTAGCCGGCCGCCAACGGCAGCGGCAGCCGGGCCGAGACGTATTCCGGGAACTTGGTGTGGTAGCTGGTCGTGAACGGCAGCTTCCATTCCAGGCAGATCCGGCGCGCGGCCAGGCCGATCGGGCCCTCGGTGGCGATGTGGATCGCCTCGGGCTCGAACAGCTTGAAGCGCTCCTGCACCGGCTCATAGGCGCCGATGGCCAGCTTGATCTCGGGATAGGTCGGCAGCGGGAAGGTCGGAAACTGTTCCGGGCTGACGATGTCGACGACGTGGCCCATCGCGCGCAGTTCCTGCGTCACGCGGCTCAGGGTGCGCACCACCCCGTTGACTTGAGGTTCCCAGGCGTCGGTAGCAAGCAGAATTCGCATCAGGCGGCGGCGGGCTCCGGCAACGGCTCTTCGATCCCGTCAGCGGTTGAAGCGGTGGTTGAACGCGCGCGGTCGATCACCGACCATGACCGCAGCTTGGCCCATTCCAGGATCTCGAGATGGCCGTCGGCGTGCTCGGCCAGGGCCGTGCAGCTTTCGACCCAGTCGCCGTCGTTGATGTAGCGGATGCCGTCGATGTCACGCATCTCGGCCTTGTGGATGTGACCACAGATCACGCCGTCCACCCCCCGACGCCGAGCTTCGTCGGCCACGGCGGCCTCGAAGTTCTCGATGAAATGCAACGCGTTCTTCACCTTGACCTTCAGATAGGCCGACAGACTCCAGTAACCGAACCCCAGGCGACGCCGCAGGCGGTTCACCACAGTGTTCAGCATGAGGATGGTTCTATAGGACCAATCCCCGAGGAAGGCGAGCCACTTGGCGTGCTGGACGACGCCGTCGAACTCGTCGCCGTGGACAACCAGGTAGCGCTTGCCGTCGGCCGTCTCGTGGATCACGTCGCGGGCGACGATGACGCCGCCGAAGTGGACGCCGCAGAAGTCACGGATGCGGTCGTCGTGATTGCCGGGGACGTAGATCACCTCGGTGCCTTTGCGGGCCATGCGCAGGATCTTCTGGACCACGTCGTTGTGGGCCTGGGGCCAGAACCAGCCGCTGCGCAGTTTCCAGCCGTCGATGATGTCGCCGACCAGATACAGCTTTTCGCACTCGATATGCCGGATGAAGTCCAGCAGCAGCTCGGCCTGGCAGCCGCGCGTACCCAGGTGCAGGTCGCTGATGAAGACGGAACGGTAGCGGCGAACGGCGACGTCGGCGCTCATGGTCGAACCCCCGTTGAGATGCCGTCAGATCGTTCCGTCCCCGGATCGGAAGATAGCGGCCAACGGCTGGCGATTAAGCTGATTGCGTGTCGCTTTAATGAAATGGGCGTGCGGCCGATTTGCCGTTGTCGCGGCGAAGCTTCTGTTGCGTCTGCCCGTGAACTGCTCAATTTCAGCGCACTCGTCAAAAAACTGGACGCAATAGCAACCCCTTTTGCCGCTTGGGGTTGGGCTAGCTGTTGCGGTGCAGCATCCATCGCACTAAGTCACCCCGATGGACGCCGCCCGCCTCGCCAAGGACACCCCGAAGTCGCAGAAGACCCGTGCGCGGATTCTGGACCAGGCCATGCGTCTGATCGCCGAGATCGGCTATCACGCCGCCACCAACCCGGCGATCGCCGACGCCGCCGGCCTGACGCGCGGGGCGATGCTCTATCACTTCCCGACCCGCGAGGCCCTGGTCGAGGCCGCCGTGGCCCATATCCAGGCCGAGCGCTCGACCCTGTTCCGCACCGCCGCCGGCAGCCTGCCCAGCGGCGCCGACGTCACCGAGCACGCGATCGACAGCTATTGGGACCTGCTGCACTCGGCGCCGTTCGTGGCGTTCGCCGAGCTGGAGGCCGCCGGTCGCACCGATCCAGCCATCCACGCCCTGCTGGCCCCGGCCCAGGCCGAGTTCGACCGGGCCCAGGCGGGCGACGACCTGGTGAAGATCCTGCACGCCGGCGCCGGCCCGCGTTTCCAGGCCAGCCGCGACCTGGCCCGCTTCATGCTGGAAGGCCTGGCCCGCTCGACGCTGACCTACGACAAGGACGGCCGGAAAGAGCGCCTGCTGCAGGTCATCAAGCGCGCCACCCACATGCTGAACCGCAAGGGCGACATCCAGGACCTCTGGCCGGAATAGGAGCCCTAGCTCTTCCGGGTGATCTCGATCGCCTGCCAGGCGGCGTTGGGACCGTGGCCGTCGGGATCGAAGCTGTAGTGCAAGGCGCGCCAGTCCTGGCCGACCACGCGATGCCAGCCGACGGCGCTCCAGCCTTCGGGGAAGTTCAGCGGACCCCGAAAGTCGGGCAGGCTTAGCGGTGAGCCCAGCACCTTCACATAGCGCAGCTGCTTTTCCATCGCGGCCTGATCGACCGACTGGAAATATACCCGGCAGAACGACGTGCCCGTATATTCCCCGACCGCCAGGATGACCGGCTTTCCTTCGATCTGGCCGCGACGCACATCGGCGTATTGGATCAGTTTCTTGCCGCGAAGCAGCGTCGGGACGGCGTCGCCCTGCAGGCGCTCCCAGCCCTCGATCCGGACCTTGCGCAGCATCTCGCGATGATCGGCCGACTTGATGCAGATGTCGCCGAAGGCTTCCAGCGGGCTGTAATAGTCGGCCGCGACCGTCGTGGCGGCGGCGCGGACGTGGTTCAGCTGGAGGACGCCCACCGCCGCCACGGCGATGGCGGCGCCCAGGAGTGACAGCGTGCGACGATCGGTTTTCATAACCGAAAGTTGAGCCACGGCGTTGGCTCGCCGTCAACCGGAGAGCTTCTTACCCAGCACCTGGCGGATGCGTTTGGCGTCTTCCTCGGAAAGCTCGCCCAGCATGCCGTGGACGTTGCCTGGCAGGTGCGCCGTCGCCGTGTCGGGATCGCCGAACACATAGTGGTCGAAGGTGCTCTTCCACGCCGCGCGCTGATGCGGCGGCAAGGCGCGCAGGGCCAGCACCGCGTGCAGGAAGGCGTCCATGGCCTGGCCGCGTCCGGCCGGTGCGCTGGCCCACCAGTAGTTGGTCAGCAGGTTCACCGGCTCCAGCGAGCGGACGTGGTGCCACCACAGGTACGGGATGTAGAGCGCGTCGCCGGGCTCCAGCTCGACGACTTCGGAGACCTCCAGCGCCTTGGCGAAATTGGGGTAGCGCTCCAGGTCCGGGTCGTCGAACGAGACCATGCTGATCGGCGGGCCGCCCGGGGTCTTTTCGAACGGACCGATATAGAGGTCGGCGACGGCTTCCGGCGGGAACAGGGTGAAACGGCGGCGGCCGGCGACCACGCAGGCCAGGTTCTCATACGGATCCTGGTGGGCGGCGACGATCACCCGGTTGCCCAGCCACAGCAGCGGCTCGACGTCGGACGCCAGCAGCGGCGAGACGTTCTCGGCGGCGAAGCCGGGCAGGTGGGCGCGGGTCGAGATCGACTGGGCGGCCAGGGTCGCGGGTTTCTCGGCCTCACGATTGGCCAGCAGGAACTCGAAGCTCTTGGCCAGCCGCGCCCGGCCGCCCTGGAAGTTAAAGCCCGAGAGGTCGTCGTTATAGAAGAACCGGCCGCCGGCCTCGGGCGGGACGATCAGCGTGCCGACCGGCTCCTGGCGGTCGAAGCGGGCCAGGTAGTCGAACAGGGCCTCGTCGCTCTGGCGCGCGGCGGCGACGGCCGGCCAGTGGCTGACCAGGCCTCGGAACACCACCGGCCGGGCCGCCGGCACGATCTCCGCGTGGAAGCGATCGGCGTCGACCGCGTTCATTTCGACTACAGGCATGACAGGTCACTGATCAGACGAGGTCTGACCAATAGGGCGTTCCCGCCAGCCCGCCTAGGCCTTGAGGGCCTTGGGCAGGACCGTCGCGAAGTAGTCCAGCTCGGCGGGGCTGGCGGTGCCGACGCGTATCCAGGTCGGGTGGGCCGGGCTGTCGAACACCCGCACCTCGACGCCCATGGCCGCCAGGGTCTTCTGGAAGGCCAGGTTCGGCTTGCCGCAGTCGACGAAGACATAGGTGCCGTGCGAGGGCAGGTACTTCAGGCCATTGGCGTCGCAGATGGCGTAGATCTTCTTGCGGCAGCCTTCGAGATAGGCCTTCGCGCCGGCCAGATAGGGCTGGTCGCCATAGCAGGCCGCGGCGGCCGCCAGGCCTGGGCGGCCCTTGTGGGTCGGGATCATGCTCTTGAGCGTCTTCACCCGGTCGGCGCGCGCGGCGATGAAGCCCACGCGCAGGCCGGCCATGCCGTAGACCTTGGAGAAGGTGCGGGCGACGATCACGTCGTGGCCTTCGCGGACCAGGTCCATCATCGAGTTGCGCACCGGGTCGGGGCTGATCTCGATATAGGCCTCGTCGACGATCACCGGCCGGGTCTTGGCGACCTCGATGCAGAAGGCCCGCAGCGCGTCGGCGTCCAGCAGCAGGCCGGTCGGATTGTTGGGATTGCAGACATAGACCGCGCCGGCGTTGGTGGCCTGGGCGCGGGCGGCCAGGGCGGGCAGGTCGATCTGCTGGTCGGCGGCCAGCGGGACCCATTCCAGCTTGGCGCCCTGGCGCTCGGCATAGAGCAGGGGCGTGGCGTAGCTGGGCTGGGCCGAGACGACCGGGCCGGTCTTGCCGAACGCCGTCGACAGCAGCGACAGGGCCTCTAGCGAGCCGTTGCACAGGCCGACCTGCTCGGGCTTCAGGCCATCGTGCTGGGCGATCAGCTTGACCAGCGGCGGTTCCAGCGCCCAGGCGTAGTAGGGCGTTTCCAGCAGGGCGTCGGCGGCGGCCTTGCGGGCGGCCGGGGCGGGGCCGAACGGGTTCTCGGTGACGCCCAGGTGGGCGCGGATGGCCGGCGGGGCGGTCGGGTCGACCGAGGTCTCAGCCATCGCCAGAGAGGGCGCGAGCGCCGCGCCGCCGATCAGAAGTCCACGCCGGGTCGCATCCATGAGCCGTCACTCCACCAAAGCCGCGCCTAGTTGGACGCGATCGGTGACACGCTCACGACAAGGTTTAGGTCGGACAGATCGGCAGGGCGGTCGTGAACTTGATCTGCTCCATCGCGAAGCTGGACGACACGTCGGTGAGCGGGGCGGTAGCGATCAGGCGCTTGTAGAAGCGGTCATAGGCGGCGATGTCGCGGACCACGACCTTGAGCAGGTAGTCGACGTCGCCGCTCATCCGATAGAACTCGACCACCTCGGGCAGGGCCTTGGCGCCGGCCGCGAAGGTCGTCAGCCAGTCCTCGTCGTGACGGCCGGTCTTCACGGCCACGAAGACGGTCAGGCCCAGGTCCAGCGCCTCGCGGTCCAGCAGCGCGACACGAGCGGTGATCACCCCGGCGTCCTGCAGGCGCTTGACCCGTTTCCAGCACGGCGTCTGGGTCAGGCCGACCCGCTCGGCCATGTCGGCGATCGCTACCGTGGCGTCGTCCTGGAGAATGGCCAAGATGCGCCGGTCGATTTGGTCGAGATCGATCATCTCCAAAGCCCCGCAATCGAAGAATAGAATTCTCTCTACGCTCGGATCGGCGCGCAATCCAGTAATGCCTTTCTCCGAATCCTCGCCATCCTAGGGAGCCTCGGTAACCCCGCGAGGCGTCCATGGACCTGTCGTTCACCCGTCATCCGAAGTCGGTCGGCGAAAGCTACGGCGAGCACATGGGCGTGGCCTGGAGCTTTGGCTTCACTCTGCTGGGCGCGGGCCTGGCCTGCATCGTCCACGGCATCCTGCCCTTCGCCTTCGAGCGCACCGGCAGCCAGACGGTCCGCCGCCTGAACGAGCGCCTGTCGAACCGCTGCGCGCAGGCCGATTCCCATTCGGCCGACGCCCACTTCCCCCGCGGCGAAACCGTCCGGGGATGACCGCCGCCACGCTCAAGCTGAGTGCTGGCCGTCTCGGCCCCGGCCTCGTGGCCGGCGTGCTGCTGGCGGTGCTGGCCAAGCTGCTGGCCACCAGCCTGCACGCCCCCGCCCCGCTGATCGCGGTGGTGCTGGGCATGATGCTGGGCGCGCTGGGCCTGCAGGCGCAGCTGGGCGCGGGCCTCGACGTTTTCGCCAAGCCGGGTCTCCGTCTCGGTGTGGCCATGATGGGCGCCCAGATCAGCTGGGCCGAGTTCGCCGCCCTGGGCGGTCCGGCCATCCTGGCCAGCGGCGTCGTGGTGCTGGGCGGCCTGGCCATCGGCGCGGCCGCCGGCGTGGCCCTGGGCCTGCCGTTCGCCGAGGCCCTGATCGCGGCCGCCGCCTGCTCGATCTGCGGCGCCTCCGCCGCCTTGGCCGCCTCACAAGCCGCGCCGGCCAGCCCCGCCAATCAGCGCACGACGGCGCTGGTCATCGTCGGGGTGAACCTGCTCTCCACCGTGGCCATGCTGGCCTATCCGCCGCTGGCCCACGCCCTGGGCCTGACCGCCCACCAGGCCGGGGTGTTCTTCGGCCTCTCCATCCATGACGTCGCCCAGGTGGCCGGCGCCGGCGCCTCGGTCTCGCCCGAGACCGCCAGCACGGCGGCGCTGGCCAAGCTGGCCCGCATCGTCTGGCTAGGCCCGGCGGTGATGCTGATCGGCTTCATGCTGATGCGCAGCAAGGAAGGCGGCGGCGTCGTCTCGGGCCTCAAGGCTCCGCCGCTGTTCGTGCTGGGCTTCTTCGCGCTGGCCGGCGCGCGGGCGCTGAACCTGATCCCGGCGGCGATGGTTTCGACCCTGATGGCCTGCTCCAGCTTCCTGCTGCTGGCCGGCGTCGGCGCCATCTCGGCCAAGCTCGGTCCCAAGGCCCTGCTGGAAGTCAAGCCGAAGCTGGCTCTGATGTTGGGAACGGTCACAGTCGCCGTCGCCGTGCTGGCCTACGCCCTGACGAGAATTTTCTTCTAACAATCAAGGCTTGGCTGGGCAGGAAAGCCGCTCCATGGTCCCCGATACGAGTCGGAGGGACCCCCAAGTGAGCTTCTGGACGCGCCGCAAGGCGATCGACACCATCACCGCCGGACACGCGGACAGCCATCAGCTGAAAAAGACCCTGAGCTGGTACCACCTGGTCGCCCTGGGCGTCGGGGCCATCGTCGGCACCGGCATCTACACCCTGACCGGCGTGGGCGCGGGCCTGGCCGGGCCGGGCGTCATCCTGTCGTTCCTGATCGCCGGCGCGGTCTGCGCCTGCGCCGCGCTCTGCTACGCCGAGCTGTCGACCATGATGCCGGCGGCGGGCAGCGCCTACACCTACAGCTACGCGGCCATGGGCGAGCCGGTCGCCTGGTTCGTCGGCTGGAGCCTGATCCTGGAATACACCCTGGTCTGCGCGGCCGTGGCGGTGGGCTGGTCGGCTCACGCCCACGGTCTGTTCGCGGCGGCGGGCTTTCCGGAATATCTGCTGGCCGGCCCGCACCAGGGTGGCGTCGTCAACCTGCCGGCCGTGATCATCTCGATGGCGGTGGCCGGGCTGCTGGCCTTGGGCACCCGCGAGAGCGCCACGGTCAACATGATCCTGGTGTTCGTGAAGATCATCGCCCTGGCCGTGTTCGTGGCCCTGTGCCTGCCGGCCTTCGACGCCAGCCATTTCACGCCGTTCATGCCCAACGGCTTCCAGGCCCACACGCCCGCCGGCGCAGGTCCCGAGGCCGCCAAGATCGGCGTCATGGCCGCCGCCAGCCTGATCTTCTTCGCCTTCTACGGCTTCGACGCGGTCTCGACCGCCGCCGAGGAGACCAAGAACCCCAAGCGCGACCTGACCATCGGCATCGTCGGCTCGATGGCCGCCTGCACGGCGATCTACATGATCGTCGCCGCCGTCGCGATCGGGGCCTCGCGCGCCGAGGTGTTCTCCAAGAGCGAGGCGCCGCTGGTCTTCATCCTGGAGAGCTTGCAGCAGCCCCGCGTCGCTCAGCTGGTGGCCCTGGCCGCCGTCATCGCCCTGCCGACCGTGATCCTGGCCTTCATGTACGGCCAGAGCCGGATCTTCTTCGTCATGGCCCGCGACGGCCTGCTGCCGCGCGCCCTGTCGCGGGTCAACGCCAAGACCGGCACGCCGGTGGTCATGACCCTGCTGACCGGCGCCCTGTCGGCGGTGCTGTCGGGCTTCCTGTCGTTGAAGGACATCGCCGAGCTGGCCAATGCCGGCACGCTGGCGGCGTTCATCGCCGTGGGCGCCTCGGTGATCGTGCTGCGCCGGCGCGAGCCCAACCGTCCGCGGGTGTTCTCGACGCCCGCGTGGCAGATCGTGGCCCCGGCCGGCATCCTGGGGTGCCTGTATCTGTTCTACAGCCTGCCGGCCAAGACCCAGATCTACTTCCTGTTCGCCCACATCATCGGGGCGGTGGTCTATGTCGCCTACGGCATGCGCAAGAGCGTGCTGGCTCAGCAGGAGAAAGCCTAGGCTTCCATTCTCGGGGGCCATCGCTACAGTCGGCTTCAAAACAAGCGTTTGAAGTCGGGAGAAGAAGCGCATGGCCCTCGATCTGGAAACCCGCGAGCAGCTGCTCGAGACGGTGGCGCGCTTCGTGGCCGAGCGCCTGCGTCCCATCGAGGCCAAGGTCGCCGAGGACGACGCCGTTCCGGCCGACGTGATCGAGGAGATGAAGGCCCTCGGCCTCTTCGGCCTCTCCATCCCCGAAGAATACGGCGGCCTCGGCCTCAACATGGAGGAAGAGGCGCTGGTGGCCATCGAGCTGGGCCGCGCCTCGCCGGCCTTCCGCTCGGTGTTCGGCACCAATGTCGGCATCGGCAGCCAGGGCCTGGTGATGTTCGGCAACGACACCCAGAAGGCCAAGTGGCTGGAAGGCATCGCGTCCGGCGAGACCATCACCTCCTTCGCCCTGACCGAGCCGGAAGCCGGCTCCGACAGCGCCGCGGTGCAGACCCGCGCCACGCTGGACGGCGACCACTACGTCCTGAACGGCGGCAAGCGCTTCATCACCAATGCCGGCAAGGCGTCGCTGTTCACGGTGATGGCCCGCACCAATCCCGACGTGAAGGGCGGGGGCGGGGTCTCGGCCTTCCTGGTGCCCAGTGGCTTGCCCGGCCTCTCGGTCAGCAAGCCCGAGAAGAAGATGGGCCAGCAGGGCGCCCACATTCACGACGTCACCTTCGACAATGTCCGCGTGCCGGTCGAGAACCGCCTGGGCGAGGAGGGCGAGGGCTTCAAGGTCGCCATGCAGGTGCTGGACCGCGGCCGGCTGCACATCGCCGCCGTCTGCGTGGGCGTGGCCGAGCGGCTGATCGCCGACTGCGTGGCCTATGCCAGCGAGCGCAAGCAGTTCGGCCAGCCGATCGCCAGCTTCCAGCTGATCCAGGCGATGATCGCCGACAGCAAGACCGAGGCGCTGGCGGCCAAGGCTTTGGTGCTCGACACCGCCCGCAAGCGCGACGCTGGCGTGGGGGTCACCCTTGAGGCGGCGGCGTCCAAGCTGTTCGCCTCGGAGATGGTCGGCCGGGTCGCCGATCGTGCGGTGCAGGTGTTCGGCGGGGCCGGCTATGTCGCCGACTATGGAATCGAGCGGCTGTACCGCGATGTGCGGATCTTCCGGATCTACGAGGGCACCAGCCAGATCCAGCAGCTGGTCATCGCCCGCGAAACCCTGAAACGGGGAGGCTAGGGGGCCTCGAAACTGCGGCAGGATGTCGCAAGTCTAGCCGTGCGCGAATGCCGCATGGGGGGTGAATTCCTCAGTCCCTGCAAAGGTTTTCAAGAACATCGCTATCCGGCTGTGCGCACTCTCGGTTGCGCGGTGTGCGTCACCTTGCCGCCCGGCCGGCGCGAATATTTAAGTTGGCATTAAGCATGCCAGACGAGCCTGCTCCCGCATTTTGAAACGGGGGCGGCTTTGAGCCAGGATCACGCGATCAACGAACGAGTGGCGTTCATGGGCCTGGACGCCAAGGCGCGCGGCGCCCTGCGTGATCTGCAGCCCGTCATCCGCAAGAATATCGGCCCGGCGCTGGACGCCTTCTACGCCAAGGTCCGCTCGACCCCCGAGACCCGCAAGTTCTTCGGCGACGAAAAGCACATGCAGGCCGCCTCGGGCCGCCAGCAGACCCACTGGGACGTGATCTCGCGCGCCGAGTTCGACGACACCTATGTCAACGCCGTGCGCACCATCGGCCAGACCCACGCCCGCATCGGCCTGGAGCCGCGCTGGTACATCGGCGGCTACGCGGTGGTCAGCGAGCACCTGATCCGCGCCGTGATCGACGAGCAATGGCCCAAGGGCTTCATGGCCAAGGGCGATCCCGCCAAGGCCGGCGACGCCGTCAGCGCCCTGATGAAGGCGGTCATGTTGGACATGGACTTCGCCATCTCGATCTATCTGGAGACCATCGAGGCCGAGCGCGTGCGCCTGGAAAGCGTGCGCCTGGCCAACGAGGCCAGCCAGAAGGCCGTCGTCCAGGCGCTGGGTGAGGCCCTCGACCGTCTGGCTCACGGCGATCTGGTCGGTCGCCTCAACACCGAGGTCACGCCCGAATTCCAGAAGCTGAAGGATGACTTCAACAACGCCGTCGGCATTCTTGAGGGCGCGATGAGCCGCGTCTCGGAAGCCACCAACGGCATCCGCTCGGGCACGGACGAGATCGGCGCCGCCGCCGACGACCTGTCGCGCCGCACCGAGCAGCAGGCCGCCAGCCTGGAAGAGACCGCCGCCGCCTTGGACGAGATCACCTCGACCGTCCGCCGCACCGCGTCGGGCGCCAAGCAGGCCCAGGACGTGGTCGCCGGCGCCAAGGCCGAGGCCGAGAAGTCGGGCGCCGTCGTCGACCAGGCCGTCTCGGCCATGGGTGAGATCGAAACCAGCTCGCGCTCGATCGGCAACATCATCGGGGTGATCGACGAGATCGCCTTCCAGACCAACCTTCTGGCCCTGAACGCCGGCGTTGAAGCCGCGCGCGCGGGTGAAGCTGGTCGCGGCTTCGCGGTCGTGGCGCAAGAAGTGCGGGCTCTCGCCCAGCGTTCGGCCGACGCGGCCAAGGAGATCAAGACCCTGATCGCCAACTCGACCGCCCAGGTCGATCGCGGCGTGGGGCTGGTGGGCCAGACCGGCGAGGCCCTGCGCGGGATCGTCGCCAAGGTCGCCGAGATCGATGACCTGATCGTCCAGATCTCGTCCTCGGCCCAGGAACAGGCCCAAGGCCTGAACGAGGTGAACACGGCCGTCAATCAGATGGACCAGGTCACCCAGCAGAACGCCGCCATGGTGGAGCAGACGACGGCCGCGACCCATTCCCTCAAGGGTCAGACCGCCGAACTGATCAAGCAGGTGGCCACTTTCCGTGTGTCGGGGGCCAGCCAGCCCGTCGCCGTGAGCAAGCCCGAGCCCACGCGCGCCGCGCCGCTGCCTGCGCGTCCTGTCGCCCGTCCCGCTGTTCGTCCGGGCGCCTCGGCCCCGGTCGCTCGTGGCAATGCCGCCGTGGCGATCAAGGACGAGTGGGAAGAGTTCTGAGGCATAGATTAGAGCGCCGACGTGTTCTGTAGCGCCCAAACAGCAGAACGCCCCCGCCGAACCAGTCGGCGAGGGCGTTTTGTTTCCCCCGAAAGGAGGGCGCGTAGCTTACGCGCCGCCCGGGAAGCGGAACGGAACCTTCACGGTGCCGGTCTTGGCGCCCATCGGGAGCTTTTCGGCGATGCACATCGCGGCCTTGTCGAAGCCCTTACCGGCGGCGCTGTTGTCGACGACCTTGCAGTCCGACAGCTTGCCGTCAGCGGCGTTGCACTCGAGCATCACTTGCGCGGCGTCGCGGGTGTTCGCGAACTGCTGCAGGCAACGGCCCATTTGGTCTTCGAAACCGCCGGCGGCCGAAGCGGCCTGAGCGACGAAAAAGCTGCCAGCGATTCCCGCGGCAATAGCGATCGGATATTTCATCCCGCTGCTCCTAGTAAAAGTGTCACGTCCGACGGACGACGCGCCAATCGGACGCAGGAGCCTTGTCGCAGGTTCAAGTTAAGAGAATCTGAGTCGGCGAAGAATATTGAAGGTTTACTGTCGGGTAACCATCCCGGAATCGCCACGCGACTCCCGCGTGGGCGTCTTCGCTTTATAGATTCCCCGCGTGGGCGCCTGCGACAAACTGCCCATTCGCACACGACCTCGAATTATTATGTCGAATTGGCGTTTACCAAGTCAGAGGTTGTTAGGAATCTATGGGGATTATCCCCTCTCATGTTGGCGAGCCGTGGGCACGGATCGCTGGTTGGAGGGAACCTAGCGATGAAACGAATTCGTCTCGTCGATCTGCCGTTGATCATCAAGATCGGCATCGCGCCGGCTTTCGCACTGCTCATGCTGGCCCTGATGGCCGCCGGAGCGATCGTCGTTCAGAAAAGCCAGTCGGCTGCTCTGCAAGACGTCGTGCAGACCGACATGCGCGAGAACATGGAGATTCAGGCGCTGTCCAAGCGCATCTCCAACATCAACGGTGAGCTCTACACCGTTCTCACGCACAAGGCCGGCAACATCGACGTCGACAAGAACGACGCGCGCATGGCCGCCGTGCTCAAGGAAACGGACGCGGTCAAGAAGGACCTGACGGCCCTGAAGAGCCACCTGCCGGTCAGCGAACAGGCCAAGATCGCCGAGCTGATCAAGTCGCTCGAAGAATGCCGCAGCGCCATCGACACCGTGTCGGGCATGATCGGCGTCGACTTCGGCATGGCCGTCGGCTTCGTCGCGCCGTTCGAAGAACAATACGCCAAGATGAGCGGGCAGCTGGACCAGGTGGTCGCCGCCGCCAACGCCCGCATCAAGGCCGAGACCGTCAAGCGCGAGGCTGAAGCCAAGGCCGCGATGACGATCACCATCATCATGTCGCTGGTCACCCTGGCCGCCGTCGCCGCCCTGGCGTGGTTCACGGTCATGACGACCCGCAAGTCGATCGCCGACATCGCCGGCGCCACCGACAAGCTGTCGAAGGGCGACAACACGATTGACCTCGAGAAGCTGACGCGCGGCGACGAGCTGGGCGCCATCGTCTCGGCTCTGAAGGTCTTCCGCGACAATCAGCTGCACCTGGATACGCTGCGCGCCGAGCAGGAAAAGTCAGCCGCCCTCACGGCCGACGAACGCCGCGCCAAGGAAGCTGCAGCCGCCTCGGCCGCCAAGGAAGCTTCGACCGTGGTCAGCAGCCTGGCCGAAGGCCTGGAGAAGCTGGCCCAGGGCGACCTGACATTCCGCGTCACCGCCGACTTCCCGGGCGACTACGCCAAGCTGAAGACCGACTTCAACGGCGCCATGGGCTCGCTGCAGGAGACGATGAAGGTCATCGCCGCCTCGACCGACGGCCTGCGCACCGGCGCTGACGAGATCGCTCACGCCTCGGACGACCTGTCGCGCCGTACGGAGCAACAGGCCGCCAGCCTGGAAGAAACCGCCGCCGCCCTGGACGAGCTGACCGCCACCGTGCGCCGCACGGCCTCGGGTGCTCGCCAAGCCTCGGACGTGGTCTCGACGACGCGTGGCGAAGCGACGCATAGCGGCCAGGTCGTGCATCAGGCAGTGTCGGCCATGGGCGAGATCGAAAACTCGTCCAAGCAGATCAGCCAGATTATCGGCGTGATCGACGAAATCGCCTTCCAGACCAACCTCCTGGCCCTGAACGCCGGCGTCGAAGCCGCGCGTGCGGGTGAAGCGGGCCGCGGCTTCGCGGTCGTCGCCCAGGAAGTTCGCGCCCTGGCTCAGCGTTCGGCCGAAGCGGCCAAGGAGATCAAGGCTCTGATCTCCAGCTCGACCCAGCAGGTCAGCCAAGGCGTCAGCCTGGTCGGCCAGACGGGCGAGGCGCTGCAACGGATCGTGGCGAAGGTCGGCGAGATCGACGCGCTGGTCACCGAGATCGCGGCCTCGGCCGCGGAGCAGGCGACTGGTCTGAACGAAGTCAACACCGCCGTGAACCAGATGGATCAGGTGACCCAGCAGAACGCCGCCATGGTCGAGGAATCGACCGCCGCGACGCACTCGCTGAAGGGTGAAACCGGTGAACTGGTGCGCCTGATGGCCCGCTTCCAAGTGGGCAACGGCGCCTCGACCTACAGCCGTCCGGCTGTGGCCGACACGGCTCAGCACGCCCCGGCGCGCAACCCGGTGGCCGAGCAGCAGGCTCGCCTGAACACCTTCGCCCGTCCGGGCCGGAGCAGTGGTTCGGCGGCTGTCGCCCAGGCCCCCGCCACGGACGGTTGGGAGGAGTTCTAAGAATGGCCGCTGCGATCGCGCTGCCTGAAACCCTGGACCTGAAGGCCGCGGCCCCTCTCAAGGCCGCCTTCCTGGAACGCCGCGGCGCGGCGATCACGGTCGAAGCCGATCAGGTCCGTCGCCTCGGCGGTCTGTGCCTGCAGGTTCTGCTGGCCGCCCGCAAGGCGTGGGACCAGGACGGCCAAGTCTTTTCCATCAAGGGGCCTTCCGAGGCCTTTGTCGAAACCACCCGTCTTTTCGGCGCCGAAAGGGCGCTCCTCTCGGCGGAATTCCAAGGAGCTGAATCGTGACGCGTACGGTTCTCACGGTCGATGATTCCCGCACCATGAGGGACATGCTGCGCATGGCTCTGGTCGGCGCCGGTTTCAACGTGGTCGAGGCTGTCGACGGCGAGCATGGCCTGGAGGTTCTCTCCGCCCATCGCCCCGACATCATCATCACCGACATCAACATGCCCAAGCTGGACGGCTTCGGCTTCATCGAGGCGGTGCGGGTCGACGACGACTATCGCGCCATCCCGATCCTGGTGCTGACCACGGAAAGCGACCCGGCCAAGAAGCAGCGGGCTCGCGAAGCCGGCGCGACGGGCTGGATCGTCAAGCCGTTCAACCCGGAAAAGCTGGTCGACGCGATCCGTCGCGTCGCCGCCTAAACCGGCAAGACGACAGTACCGAGTTTCACTGAGTACCCGTTGCTAGACGCGAATTAGGACGTACGGGATATGGACGAGCTAGAGGCCATCAAGGTCACCTTCTTCCAGGAATGCGAGGAGCTCCTCGCCGACCTCGAGGGCGGTCTCCTGGCTATGCAGGAAGGGGCCGGCGACCTCGAAACGGTCAACGCCGTGTTCCGCGCCGTCCACTCGATCAAGGGTGGCGCGGGCGCTTTCGGCCTCGAGCCGCTGGTGCGTTTCGCCCACGTGTTCGAGACCCTGCTGGACGCCGTGCGGTCGGGCTCCGTGCCCAACACGGTCGAGCTGGCCGCCGTCCTGCTGCGCGCTTCCGACATCCTGGCCGACCACGTCAGCGCCGCGCGCGGCCTGGGCGATGTCGACATGGGGGCTTCGGCCGCCATGGCCGCCGAGCTGGAAACCTGGACCGATCCGAACGCGGCCCCCGTGGCGGCTTTGGCTCACGCCCCCGTGGTCGAAGAGGCCGCTCCGGCCGCCGTTAGCGTTACCGCCGCGGCTGACGACGACGCGATGGATGACGACGACCTCGGCTTCGTCTTCGTGCCCCAGACCATCACGGTCGAGGCGCAGGCCGCCGATTCCGAGCCCAGCAATGTCTGGACGGTGTCGATCCGTCCGAAGTCGGACCTGTATCGCAAGGCCAACGAGACGGCGCTGCTGCTGCGCGAGCTGAATCGCCTGGGTCCGATCAAGGCGACCCTGGACGACAGCGCCCTGCCGGCCCTGGAAGACCTGGATCCGGAAGCCGCGTTCGTCACCTGGAGCGTGCGCCTGGAGACCGAGGAAGACGAAAGCGCGATCCGCGAAGTCTTCGAGTTCGTCGACGGCGACTGCGACCTGGAAATCACCCGTGGCGAAGGCGGCGTCCAAGACGCCATGGCCGCGCTGCTGACGGTCGCTGAAGCCCCGGCTGTCGTCGAAGCCGTCGAGCTCGCTCCGGCTCCGGCTCCCGAGCCCATCGAAATCATTGCCCCGGCGCCCGTCGCCGAGGTTGCCGAGCCCGTCGCCCCGGCCCCCGCGCCGGTCATCGAGGCCGCCAAGCCCGCCGCTGCCGCGCCGGCCGCCGCCACGCCCAAGGCCACCCCGGTCGAAGTCCCGGGTCCCGGCCAATCGGTCATCCGCGTCGACCCGGAACGCATCGATCGCCTGATCGACCTGGTCGGCGAGCTGGTCATCAACCAGGCCATGCTGGCGCAGCGCGTCGGCGAATATGGCATCGCCCCGTCCTCGAACCTGGCCATGGGTCTGGATGAGCTGGAACAGCTCACCCGCGAGATCCAGGACAGCGTCATGGCCATCCGCGCCCAGCCGGTGAAGTCGGTGTTCCAGCGCATGCCGCGCCTGGTCCGCGAAGTCGCCAACATGACGAGCAAGCAGGCTCGCCTGGTGATGGAAGGCGAGAACACCGAGGTCGACAAGACGGTCATCGAGCGTCTGTCCGACCCGATCACCCACATGCTGCGCAACGCCATCGACCACGGGCTGGAAAGCCCCGAGGAACGCAAGGCGGCCGGCAAGAATCCCGAAGGCGTCGTACGCTTGGCCGCCCTGCACCGCAGCGGCCGGATCGTCATCGAGGTCTCGGACGACGGCAAGGGCATCAACCGCGAGCGCGTCTTCGGCATCGCGGTCAAGAAGGGGCTGATCGCCCCCGACCTGACCCTGACCGACGAAGAGATCGACAACCTGATCTTCCTGCCGGGCTTCTCGACCGCCGAGAAGATCTCGGACGTGTCGGGCCGTGGCGTCGGCATGGACGTGGTCAAGCGCTCGGTTCAGGCTCTGGGCGGCCGCATCTCGATCACCTCGCGTCCCGGTCTGGGCTCGACCTTCACGCTCAGCCTGCCGCTGACCCTGGCCGTCCTGGACGGCATGGTGGTCGACGTCGCCGGCGAGACCCTGGTCGTGCCGCTGGCCGCCATCGTCGAGAGCCTGCGTCCGAAGCCCGAAGAAGTTCGCCCGCTGGGCCCCGTCGGCTCGGTGCTGGCCGTCCGCGACAGCTTCGTGCCGCTGATCGACGTCGGCCAGGCCCTGGGCTACCGCGACCACTCGCCCGCCCCGACCGACGGCGTCGTGCTGCTGGTCGAAGGCGAAGACGGCTCGCGCGCCGCCCTGGTGGCCGACGCCATCCATGGTCAGCGCCAGGTCGTCATCAAGTCGCTGGAACAGAACTACCAGCAGGTCGAGGGCGTCGCCGCCGCGACCATCCTGGGCGACGGCCGCGTCGCGCTGATCCTCGACGTCGACGCCACCATCGCGATGCGCCGCCGGGAAGGCGGTACGCCGCGTCCCACCGAACCCACCCTCATCGCCGCGGAGTAAGTCATGACCGACCTTGCCACCGCCTCCGGCGCTGACCGCCGGGAACTGATTTCCTTCCGTGTCGGCGACCAGGAATACTGCGTCGACATCATGGCGGTTCGCGAGATCCGCGGCTGGAGCCCGGCCACCGTGCTCCCGCAATCGCCCGGCTTCATGCGCGGCGTCATCAACCTGCGCGGCGCGGTCCTGCCGATCATGGACCTGGCCTGCCGCCTGGGCATGCCGGTGATCGAGCCGACCGTTCGCAGCGTCTTCATCGTGGTCAAGGCGGGCGACCGCACCGTCGGCCTGCTGGTCGACGCGGTCTCGGACATCCTGTCGATCAATGACGACATGGTGCAGCCGACGCCGGACATGGCCTGCGACACCGTCCGCAACTTCGTGCGCGGCATCATCTCGATCGAAGGCCGCATGATCAGCGAGATCTCGCTGGACCGCATCCTTCCCGAACGCGAGGCTCTGGCCGCCTGATGAGCACTGCTTCCGCCTCTACCCGTGAAGCCCTCGTCGATGGCGAGTTCGCGTTCACGACCGCCGACTTCAAGCGCATCGCCGCGCTGCTGTACGACCTGGCCGGCATCAGCCTGCCCGACAGCAAGGCGACGCTGGTCTATTCGCGCCTGGCCAAGCGCCTGCGCACCCTGGGTCTGCGCACCTTCACCGACTACTGCGCCTTCGTCTCCAGCGACAAGGGCGGCGACGAGAGCCAGGAGATGCTCCGGGCTCTGACCACCAACGTCACGCGCTTCTTCCGCGAGCCGCACCACTTCGACGACCTGCGCGCCAACATCCTGGAGCCGGTCGCCGACAAGGTTCGCGCCGGGGGCCGCCTGCGCCTGTGGTCGGCCGCCAGCTCGTCGGGCCAGGAGCCCTATTCGATGGCCTTCACGGTGCTGTCGGTTTGGCCGAACGCCGCGGATCTGGACATCCGGATCCTGGGCACGGACATCGACACCAACGTGCTCGCGACCGGTCGTGAGGCCGTCTACGACGAGAGCCTGCTGGAAGGCATCCCCGCCAATGTGCGCGGTCAGTACTTCGAACGTGACGCCGACCGCCGCAGCTGGCGCGTCAGCGAGGCTGCTCGCAGCCTGGTCGCGTTCCGGGAACTAAATCTCAACGGTCCGTCCTGGCCTATGAAGGGCCCGTTCGACGCAATCTTCTGCCGGAATGTCGTGATCTATTTCGATGAACCCACCCAGGAACGTGTTTGGAGCCGGTTCGCCCCGCTCATCGCGCCCGGCGGCCGTCTGTATGTCGGTCACTCCGAGCGCGTCGGGGCCTCGGTCACCGCGTTCGAGAGCTGCGGCCTGACCGCCTATCGAAAGGTGGGTCGCTGATGCCTAAGATTCGCGTTCTGGTCGTCGACGACTCCGCCACCATGCGGAGCCTGATCACGGCGGCCCTCAACCGTGACCCGGACATCGAGGTGGTCGGCGGCGCCGGCGACCCGTTCGAGGCGCGGGGCATGATCAAGGCCCTGAACCCCGACGTCGTCACGCTCGACATCGAGATGCCGAACATGAACGGCATCGAGTTCCTCGAGAAGATCATGCGCCTGCGGCCGATGCCGGTGGTCATGGTCTCGACCCTGACCCAGGCCGGCGCCGAAATGACGCTGCGAGCCCTGGAACTGGGCGCGGTGGATTGCGTGGGCAAGCCCGCCGACGCCACCGGCACCCAGGAAGCCCTGGCCGAGATCGTCGCCAAGGTGAAGATCGCGGCGCGCGCCTCGGTCCGCACCAACGCCGGCGCCGCGCCGGCGTCCGCGCCGACGCGCCGCAAGGACTTCATGCCCTCGGGCGACATCGTGGCGATCGGGTCGTCGACCGGCGGGGTGGAAGCCCTGCTGTCGATCCTAACCCTGTTCCCCGAGACCTGCCCGCCGACGGTCATCACCCAGCACATGCCGGCCACCTTCACCGCCAGCTTCGCCGCGCGCCTGGATCGCGCCAGCGGGGCCAAGGTGCAGGAAGCCACGGACGGCGCCCTGCTGGAGCCCGGCAAGGTCTATGTCGCGCCCGGCGGCGCCACGCACCTGGAGGTCGTCCGCTCGGCCGGCCTGCGTTGCCGCCTGGTCCAGGGCGACCCGGTCAGCGGCCACCGCCCGTCGGTGGACGTGCTGTTCAACTCGGTGGCCGCCGCTGTCGGCGACAAGGCGGTCGGGGCCATCCTGACCGGCATGGGCCGCGACGGCGCTCAAGGCCTTCTGGCCATGCGCAAGGCCGGCGCCAAGACGCTGGGCCAGGACGAAGCCTCGTGCGTCGTCTACGGCATGCCGCGCTCTGCTTTCGAACTTGGCGCTGTGGAGAAGCAGGTTTCCCTGTCCCACATGGGCCAATCCATTCTCGATCTGGCCTCCGCGAGGCGATGAACCATGCCGCAAGCTAGCTCCATCTCCGTACTCGTGGTCGACGACCAGCTCACCATGCGGGCTCTGATCCGCAATGCGTTGCAGCAGATCGGCTTCAAGGACATCCGTGAGGCGCCCGATGGCGAGGAGGCTCTCAAGAACCTCCTGGCCAAGCCGGCCAACCTCGTCATCTCGGACTTCAACATGCCGAAGATGGATGGCCTGGCCCTGCTGCGCGCGGTGCGCTCGCACCCGCCGATCCGCCAAACGGCCTTCGTCATGCTGACGGGCCGCGCCGACCGTGAACTGGTCCAGCGCGCCGTGCAGTTCGGCGTCAACAACTACTGCGTCAAGCCGTTCACGGTGCAGGGGTTGCGAGAGAAGATCGAACAGGTCTTCGGAGCATTGACCTGATGCAGTTCGCACATAACGACGACCCGGAACGGGCGATCAAGGTTCACGTGACCCAAGGCGAAAGCCATGTGACGACCGACCCGCAGGTCGTCATGACCACCGTGCTGGGCTCGTGCATCGCCGCCTGCATCCGCGACCCGCAAGCCGGCGTCGGCGGCATGAACCACTTCCTGCTGCCGGAAGGCGACGGACGCGGGGGCGGCGACGCCGTCCGCTACGGCGCCTACGCCATGGAACTGCTGATCAACGACCTGCTGAAGCGCGGCGCGCGCCGCGAGCGGCTGGAAGCCAAGATCTTCGGCGGCGCCAAGCTGTTCGACGGCCTGTCGGACGTCGGCGCCAGCAACTCCGCGTTTGCGGAACGCTTCCTGCGCGACGAAGGCATCCCGATCGTCTCGTCCAGCACCGGCGGGGTCTCGGCCCGTCGCGTCGAGTTCTGGCCGACCTCTGGCCGCGTCCGCCAGCGCCTGGTGGCCGTCGACAACGCTCCGCAGGACGTCCGTCGTCCCGCGCCCGCCCCGATGCCTGCCGCTTCCAGCGGCGATGTGGATCTGTTCTAGCGCCCATGAGCTCATCGCCGCTGCCGTTGACGCCGATCGCCCCGACCGAGGATCACCTCCCGGTCCAGGAGTTGTCGCGTCGTCTGGCGGCGGAGCTGGCCTCGGCCGCCGCCATCTGCCGCGACTGCGAGCACCTGGTCGGCGACCTGGCCAAGGAAGGCGGGGCCACGGTCGAGAACCTCGCGCGCCTGCAGGCCCTGGACGAGCTGAGCCAGCGACTGCACGGCCTGTCCGAGGTGCTCGAGCGCGTCGGCCTGCACGCCTCCGGTGAATGGGCGATGTCGATCGCGCCGGTCCTGAACGGCCTGGGCCTGTCCGACATGGCCATGCGTCTGCGCGCCGAGGAACTGGGCGAACGCGCCGAGGCCGGCGAGCTGGACTTCTTCTAGCGGCCGATGCCGGAAGCGCTCCTCCCCTCGGCACGGATCAATCTCGAACGAGCCACGGTGCTCGTACTGGACGACAACGGCGCCTCGCTGGACATTTTGTCGCAGGTCGTCTCGGGCTTCGGCGTCAAGCAACTGTATCGCGCCGAGACCGTCGCCGACGCCCAGGCCTTGATCCGCACCAAGACCTTCGACCTGATCATCAGCGACGTGCAGATGCCCGTCACCGATGGCATCGAATTCATCGAGTGGCTGCGTCGCGAGGGCGGCGAGACCAATCGTTATATCCCGGTGATCCTGGTCACCGGTCACACCCGCACCTCGCAGATCTTCAAGCTGCGCGACGCGGGCTCCAACTACGTCGTGGCCAAGCCGATCACGCCCAAGGTGCTGCTGGAGCGCATCTTCTGGGTGGCGCGCGAGGAGCGACAATTTATCGAATGTGATAGTTTCATTGGGCCAGACAGGCGATTCAAGCACGAGGGACCCCCGCCGGGGACGGACGGACGGCGGAAGGATGACCTCCCGGCAGAGGTGGGCGATGCGCAGACGCCCAACATGTCGGACGACGAAATCGCCAACCTGATGCGCCCAGCCAAGGTGCAGATATGACCGTCCGCAAGTTCCGTCCCCCCAACCGCCTCGCCTCCCTGATCAAGGACAAGGGCGGCATCCTGGCCAAGGACGCCGTCGCCGCCGCCGAGGCCGGGGTCGAGACCCTGCGCGAGTCGTCGATGGCCGCGCTGGACGAGGCCCTGGGCGAGATCGAGCGCCGTTTCGGCAAGGCCGCGCCCGATCGCGCGAGCGAGAACGCCGAGGTGCTGTACCTGCTGGCCTCGCGCGTCATCGACGTCAGCCTGTTCGTCGCGGACGCCGGGATCGACAAGGCGGCGATGTCGCTGTGCGGCCTGGCTGATAGCTGCGCCTCCGCCGGCGCCTGGCGCTGGGACGCCGTGGACGTGCACCTCAACGCCATGAAGCTGCTGCGGGCCCACGGCGCCGAGCTGCCGGTCGAGCATCGCGACGCCATGCTGCAGGGCCTGTACCAGGTCAGCCACTACAAGCCGGAAGAGGGCTGAAGCCCTCACCGGCGGCCGTGTGACAGAACGCCGCTATGTGTCGAAACCGCAACGGAGTTACAAACTCCGCAGGTTGTGACCGCTTTGTGGCCTTGTCGGCCGCATCGGGCTTTGTTAGCAGTCTGATACCGGTGTCAAAAACCATAGTTCGGTTCTGACACCGGTGGCAAAAATGAAGATCAAATAAGGCTGGACGCCGGTCTCGTGGGAAGGACGCGAGGCCGGAAAGAAGGCCGAAGGCGGCGGTGACGTCGCCTCGCACCGACCAAATGGTCGACACGGGAGGAGGTTCTATGTCCAAGAAGTTCACGGGACGCGTGCGCGTCCTGCACTACGGCGTGTCCGTTGGCGCGCTGGCCCTGGCGATGTACGCCGGCGCCGCAGCCGCTCAAACCGCACCAGCCCCAGCCGCCGCAAGCGAAGAAGTCGAAGCCGTCGTCGTTACGGGCTTCCGCGCCTCGCTGGCCAACGCCCTGGACGTGAAGCGTCGTGAAAACGACCTCGTCGACGTCATCAAAGCCCAGGACATCGCCGATTTCCCCGACCTGAACCTGGCGGAATCGCTGCAGCGCGTGCCGGGCGTGTCGATCGACCGTGACGGCGGCGAAGGCCGCACCATCACCGTCCGCGGTCTGAACGCCGACTTCACCGTCGTGCGCCTGAACGGCCTGGAAGCCCTGGCCACCACCGGCGGCAAGGACGGTTCGGGCGGCGCCAACCGCAGCCGTCAGTTCGACTTCTCGATCTTCGCCTCGGAGCTGTTCAACAGCGTCACCGTGCGCAAGTCGACCTCGGCCAGCAACGAAGAAGGCTCGCTGGGCGCGATCGTCGACCTGCAGGCCTCGCGCCCGTTCGACTTCAGCAAGTTCACGATGAGCGCGTCGGGCAAGATCGGCTGGAACGATCTCTCGCGAAAGAGCGACCCGCGCTACACCTTCCTGATCAGCGACCGCTGGGACACCGGGATCGGTGAATTCGGCGCGCTGCTGTCGGTCGCCTACGCCACCCGCGCCCAGCGCGAAGAGGGCTCCTCGACCGGCCGTTGGGAAAACCCGTCGGTCGCCAACAATTCGTCGACGGCCTTCCCGTGCTTCGGCGCGGCCTACAATCCGCAGACCGCAGGCTATACGCCCGGCGGCACGACCTTCTCGAACTCGGCGGCCTGCGCCGACAGCAGCATCGGCTACGGCTATGACCCGGTCACCGGCGCCCGCGTGCCGGTCACCGGCACGACGCCTGCCAAAGCCGGCGCCGCCAACGCCCTTTGGCACCCGCGGATCCCGCGCTACGGCCGCCTGGACTACGACCAGAAGCGCCTGGGCGTGACCGGTTCGCTGCAATGGCGTCCGAACGACCGCTCGACCCTGACCCTCGACGGGATGCTGGCCAAGTTCACCAACAACCGCGACGAGACCTATCTGGAAATCATCTCGTTCAGCCGCAGCGGCGCGGGCTTGCCCCAGACGGACGTCGTGAACTTCACGGCCGACAGCAAGGGCACCCTGATCAAGGGCACGTTCGACGACGTCGACGCCCGGGTCGAATATCGCCACGACGACCTGAAGACCGAGTTCAACCAGCTGGTCCTGACCTACGACACCAAGTTCGGCGAAGCCGGCAATCTGAAGGTGACGTACGGCCAGTCGCGCTCGATCCAGGACAACCCGGTCCAGACGACCTTCTCGTTCGATCGCTACGACAGCGACGGCTACAGCTACGACTATTCGCAGAACGACAAGCTGCCGAACTTCAACTACGGCTTCGATCCGACCAATCCCGCCAACTACCAGTACAGCGCCAGCAACGCCCTGGGCGACGCCTCGCTGCTGCGCCTGCGTCCCAGCAAGGCGGTCAACACCTTCAAGACCATCCGGGCCGACATCGACTACCAGATCCTGGACGGCTTCAAGCTGCGCTACGGCGGCGCCTACAAGGAGTACGGCTTCAGCTCGTGGGAAAAGCGCCTCAACTCGCGCGTCCTGGCGGGCAACACGGCCACCACCTTCACCAACGAAGCCGCCTTCGGCCTGCCCGCGGGCGTGTCGGTCGCCGACGTCTCGCGCGTGATCTCGGGCTTTGGCCGTGGTCTGGACCTGCCGTCGGGCGTGCCGACCTCGTGGCTGGCGCCGGACCTCGAGAAGCTGAAGCAAAAGCTCGGTTACGACTGTGACTGCGTCAACGCCAACGGCGACTTCCGCCTGAGCGTCCTGAACCAGCTGGGCGCGGTGCGCAGCATCAGCGAGAAGGACACTGCCCTCTATCTGCAAGGCGACTTCGACTACGACATCTTCAACATCCCGGTGCGCGGCAATATCGGCGTGCGGTATGTGAAGACCGAGCAGGCCGCCACGGGCCACTACAGCACGGGTAACACCCCGCTGACGGTGACGACCCTGGGCGGGACCTTTTCGCAGCGCACCCCGATCGACGCCGTTCAGTCCACTTCGCGCCAGTACCACAACACGCTGCCGTCGCTGAACGTCTCGGCCCAGCCGTTCGAAAACTTCTACGTCCGCTTCGCCGCCGCCAAGACGATGACGCGTCCGCAGCTGCAGAACCTGACGCCGGGCTATACGGCGATCAACCAGCAGGCCCAGACGATCACGCGGGGCAATCCGGACCTGAACCCGATGCTGTCCAACAATCTGGACCTCGGCTTCGAGTGGTATCCGGACAAGGAAACCCTGTTCTCGATCGGGCTCTTCCAGAAGGACATCAAGTCCTACATCCAGACCTCGGCGATCAACATGCCGTGGACCGAGACCGGCCTGCCGGACAACCTGCTGTCGAACGGCAACACCGCCAGCACGGAATTCACGGTCACGACCCAGATCAACAGCCCCGGCGGCAAGCTGAAGGGCTATGAGATCTCGCTGCAGCGTCCGTTCACGTTCCTACCGGCGCCGTTCGACGGTTTCGGCGGCATCGTGAACTACACGCACGTCAAGAGCGACATCGACTACGTGATCCGCAACCCGGTCTACAACGCGGCCAAGGTCATGACCTCGCCCGCGCTGCTGATCACCCAGCCGCTGCTGAACCTGTCGCCCGAGGCCTACAACGCGACGCTTTATTACGAAAAGGGTCCGTTCAAGGCCCGCGTCTCGGCCTCGTATCGCGACCCGTACCTGATCCAGGTGGCCCCGTCGGCCACCAACAACAACGATGTTCGGATCAAGGAAAAGACCATGAACATCGATACCCAGGTCAGCTACAACATCGGCAACTTCACCATCACCCTGGAAGGCATCAACCTGACCGACCAGGAAGACAGCAAGGTCGACGACTCGACCCGCATGATCTCGGAAGAGTACGTGCACTACGGTCGTCAGTTCTATCTGGGCTTCAAGTGGAAGTACTAAGCTTCCATCGGGCTTAGCCTGAAACGAGAAGGGCGCTGACCGCGAGGTCAGCGCCCTTTTTCGTTCAAGACCCTCTCCCAAAGGGGGAGGTGGCCGAAGGCCGGAGGGGGAAGTGCTTGATGCCTTGCCTCTTCCCCCTCCGTCGTCTCTTCGAGCCGACACCTCCCCCGCTAGGGGGAGGGGCTTCCATCGATCCAGGTTCGTCGGACCGACAGATCGTCGTCCAGCAGGCAGAAGTCCGCCGCATAGCCCGGCGCGATCCGGCCGCGCTCGCCTTCCAGGCCCAGGAACGCGGCGGGGGCGGCCGAGGCCATCATCACCGCGTCTTCCAGGCGCACGTCCAGCATCTGGACCGTGTTGCGGACCGCGCCGGCCATGTCGAGATCCGAGCCGGCCAGGGTGCCGTCGTCGCCGACGCAGACGCCGTCGCGGACCACGATCTGGCGGCCCTGCAGGGTGAAGCGCTTGTCGGCCATGCCCACCGTCGGCATGGCGTCGGTCACCAGCATGAAGCGGTCCAACGGCCGGGTGCGCAGGGCCAGCTTCAGGGTCACCGGATCGACGTGGCGGCCATCGACGATCAGGCCGCACCAGGCGGTCAGGCTCTCCAGCGCCGCGCCGACCGCGCCGGGCTCGCGGCTGGTCAGGGGCGACATGGCGTTGAACAGGTGTGTGAAGCCGGTCAGGCCGTGGTCCAGCGCCTGGCGCATCGTGCCGTAGAGGGCGTTGGTGTGGCCGGCGGCGACATGCACCCCAGCGTCGGCCAAGCGCTGGATCATGTCCGGCGTGGTGCGCTCGGGGGCCAGGGTCACCAGGGTCTTGCCGACCTTCAGCGACGAGAGGAGCTCAAGCGCCTCCTCGTCGATGACCCGGAACTTGCCCTCGTCGTGGATGCCCTTGCGCTTGGGATTGAGGAACGGGCCCTCGATGTGCACGCCCAGCACGCCGGGCACGCCCTGCTCGATGGCTGCTTCCGTGGCGCGCATCGCCTGGTCGACGACCGAGAGGTCGTCGCTGATCAGGGTCGGCAGGAAGCCCGTCGTGCCATAGGCGCGGTGGGCCGCGCCGATCGCGGCGATGGCCTCGGGCGTGGGCGAGTCGTTGAAGAGCACGCCGCCGCCGCCATTGACCTGGGTGTCGATATAGCCGGGGACCAGCAGGCCGCCGTCCAGGTCGGTGCGCTCGGCCGAAGCCGGAACCTCGGACGTGGCGACGACGCCGATGATCTTGCCGTCTTGGATCAGTACGGCCTTGCCGGTTTCGACACCGGTGGCCGTCAGGACGCGGCCATTGACGAGAGCAGCCAGCATCAGACGGTTTCGGTGACCTTGTTGAGGTGGGGCGGGCTGTCGGGATTGTAGCCGCGCGCGACCGACAGGGCGTTGGCCATGCGGTAGAAGCTCTGGATCATCAGGATCGGCTCCAGCACCGGATGGGCCGAAACCGTCGGCAGCACGCCGTCGCCCGTTTCACCCGGCGCGGCGATCAGCACCGTGGCGCCGCGTTCGCGCAGGCCCTTGGCCATGTCGTCGACGCTGGCGCGGCTCTCATCGTTCTGGGCGAAGACGAGGGCCGGGAAGCCGTCCTTCACCAGGGCCATGGGACCATGCAGCACCTCGGCGGCGCTGAAGGCCTCGGCGTGCAGGCCGCAGGTCTCCTTGAACTTCAGGGCCGCTTCCAGGGCCACGCCGAAACCGACCCCGCGCCCCAGGACATAGAGGTTGCGGGCCAGCTTCAGGCTCTCGACGGCCGGGTTCCAGTCCAGGGTCCAGGCTTCCGCCAGGGCCTTGGGCAGCGACGACAGGGCCGAGGTCAGCTCCTGGTCTTCCGTCCAGGCGGCGATCAGTTGGGTGATGGCGACCAGGGCGGCGATATAGGACTTGGTGGCGGCCACCGACAGCTCGGGACCAGCGTGCAGCGGGATGACCTCGTCGGCCAGCTCGGCGAGCGGCGAGTCGGTCACGTTGACCAGGGCCACGGCATAGGCGCCGGCGGCCTTGGCGGCTTTTACCGAGGCCAGCAGGTCGGGGCTCTTGCCCGACTGCGAGATGGCCAGCACCACCGCGCCTTCCAGGTTGGGCGAGGCGTCATAGACCGAGCTGACCGACAGGCCGGCCGACGAGGTCAGCACCCCGGCCTTGGTCTCGATCAGGTAGCGGGCGAAGGTGGCGGCGTGGTCGCTGCTGCCGCGGGCGATGGTGACGACCACGCGCGGCGGGTTGGCCCGCAGGCGCTGCGCCAGGGCCTCGATCTTGCGGGCGTTGGCGGTCAGCTGGGTCGCGGCGACCGAGGCGGCCTCGCCGGCCTCCAGGAACATGCGCGTCGATTCCGGCGACAACCGCTGTGCGGGGCTCTCAGGACGGGTCATGACAGTCGCCTCCAAGCTCAACTCCTAACTCAGGACAGAGAGTTCAATTCGGCGACGAAATCGTACGCATCGCCGCGATAATAGGATTGTGTGACTTCCACCGCCCGGCCGTCGCGCAGGAAGCCGCGGCGCTCGATCAGCAGGCCGGCGTCCTTGACGGGAACGCCCAGCAGGTCGGCCTGTTCAGCCTGGAACAGCACCGCGCGCAGCCGCTGCAGGGCGCGCACGGGCCGGTGGCCGGTGGCCTCGAGGGCCTCATAGAGCGACGTGCCCACGGCCTCGGTCGAGGGCAGGGCGAAGGCGGCGATGGTGGTGTATTCCACGGCCATCGGCGCGCCGTCGGCATAACGGATGCGGGCGAAGCGGAAGACCGACGTGCCGGGCGACAGGCCCAGGGTCAGCGACTCTTCCGGGTTCACCTGGCCTTCGCTGCGGCTGATCCATTCGCTGCGCGGCACGCGACCGCGCGAGATCATGTCCTCGGTGAAGGACGACAGCTTGGAGAAACTCTTTTCCACGCGCGCGGCGACGAACGTGCCCGCGCCCTGGCGGCGCGTCAGCAGGCCCTCACTGACCAGGCCGTCCAGCGCCTTGCGGACGGTGATGCGCGAGATGCTGAATTCCTCGGCCAGGTCCCGCTCGGCGGGCAGGGCGTCGTCGGGCGACAGCACCTTCTTCTGGATGGCCTCACGCAGCGCGCGCTGCAGTTGCTTGTAGAGCGGAGCATGGTCGCCGGCGGCGTCGAGCCGGCCGATCCGTTCAGCAAACGTCATTCACAGCCCTCCCTTCACCCCCAAGGCGCCGCCCAAGTCGGATGCGCGATCGGCGCGCATCCAGCAGCGCCTCGCGCCTGCTTCGATAGCATATGACCATTTTCATACCAATAAGAACGTGGTCTGCAATTGGTTTCTTTTTGGCCTTGTCAGATGCAAAAAATCCGTCACAGTCAGCGTCCGAGGCTTGAGAAGTACCAGGTTCCACGGGGTTTCCGGGGTTGATTGGTATCGAATTGGTCTTTGGGGTTTGGCTTGCGGTCCGAGCAGCCGAGCAAATGGGGAGAATTGAACGATGAAGTATTTCCACAAGGCCGTCCTGGCCGCCTCCGCTAGCGCCATGGCGGTTCTCGCCGCCGCGCCGGCCCTGGCCCAGGACAACAACGTCGAGGAAGTGGTCGTCACCGGCATCCGCGCCTCGCTTCTGCAATCCATCGAGTCCAAGCGCCGCGCCGACGCCATTGTCGACGTCGTCACCGCCGAAGATGTCGGCAAGTTCCCGAGCACCAACGTCGCTGAAGCCCTGACCATCGTCCCGGGCGTCACCGTCGACCGCGCCTTCGGCCAAGGTGAAAAGGTCAGCATCCTGGGCACCGACCCGGCGCTGAACCGCACCCTGCTGAACGGCCAGACCGTCGCGTCCGCCGACTGGTTCATTCTCGACTCGCCGGGCCGCACCTTCAACTACGCCCTGCTGGCCCCGCAGATCGTCGGCAAGGTCGAGGTGTTCAAGTCGCCCGAGCCGCGCATCGACGAAGGCAGCATCGGCGGTACGGTCATCGTCAACACCCGCAAGCCGCTGGACCTGAAGTCGGGTCTGATCGCCGGCGCGGTGAGCTATCTGTACAATGACCGCTCCAAGAAGGGCGACGCCCAGGGCTCGCTGCTGGTCAGCTGGAAGAACGAAGCCCAGACCTTCGGCGCCAGCTTCTCGGTGCAGCGCGCCGAAGACCAACTGCGTCGTGACGGCGTCGAAAGCTACGGCACCATCGCCGCCAACCAGTGGGCCGGCGGCAACCCGGACAACCCGGTGGACTCGCGGACCCGCGGCTGCACCGGTTCGTGCGCCACGACCCTGACGTCCAACCTGAACGCCCGCAGCCCGAACGCCTTCGGCGCCTCGTACTTCGAGCAAGGCCGCAAGCGCACCACCTACACCACGGCCCTGCAGTGGAAGCCGACCGACGCCCTGTCGTTCGAGTTCAACTGGCTGAAGATCGACGCCACCTACGACAACACCAACCAGTCGATGTACGCCTTCCAGGGCAACACCTGGAACAGCCTGGGCGCCCTGACCGACCTCACCGTCAAGGACGGCGTCGTGACCAAGGCCTCGTTCAAGAACGCCCTCAGCGTCCTGGACGTGCAGTACCGCGAAGCCGGCCTGACCTCCGACACCTACCACCTGAAGGGCGGGTACAAGGGCGACAGCTGGGACCTGAACGGCGAGATCGGCAAGTCGACCGCCGACGGCGGCACCAAGCGTCAGGTCTTCCTCGAGTTCCTGAACTGGGCCGACTACACCGTCGACCTGTCGGGCGCGCCGAAGACCCCGGGCAACCTGTCCTACACGACCAACGTGCTGGGCAACCCGGCCGCCTTCGCGACCGATCCGGGCTGGAGCGGCAACCTCGTTTCCAAGCCGACGACCGACGAAGAGAAGTACGCCCAGATCGACCTGGGCAAGGACTTCGACGGCGTGATCCAGCGCGTCCAGGTCGGCTACAAGCGTCGTGAGCACGAGACCGGCCAGCAATATGCCGGTATCGCCATCACCGGCGTCGCCGCCCCGGCCTCGCTGTTCAGCGCCACCCAGGTCCCCGGCAACTACCTGAAGGGCTTCGACGGCGTTAACAGTCAGATGCAGGATCGCTTCCGGATCAGCGGCCAGTCGATGGTCGACTACGTCCAGAGCGGCAAGTGGCTGGCGGCCGGCGCTTCGATGCCCAAGCCCTCGATCTTCGCCGCCGCCGAGTTCACGGCCGGCAACTGGAACATCGAAGAAAACATCGACGCCGCCTATGCCCAGGCCAATTTCAAGGCCGACAACATTCGCGGTAACTTCGGCGTCCGCTACGTGAAGACCTCGGTCAACAGCGCCGGCTACGTCTGCAAGCCCGGCGCGGCCTGCAACGCCGCCGCCGACTGGACCTGGCAGACGACCAAGAAGAGCTACGACAACGTCCTGCCCAGCGTGAACATCATCGTCGACGCGCGTGAGGACCTGGTGTTCCGCTTCGCGGCCGCCCAGGTAATCGCCCGCCCGAACTATGCCGACATGACCAACTACTTCTGGCTGTCGGACGGCATCCTGACCGGCGGCGGCGGCAACCCGAACCTGGATCCCTACAAGTCGAGCAACTTCAACGCCTCGGCCGAGTGGTACTTCCAGCCGCAAGCCATCCTGTCGGCCGAAGTCTTCTACAAGGATATCAACAACTACATCCTGACGCAGACCCAGCCGGAATCGTACTTCAACCAGTCGCAGAACCGGGTCACGACCTATCAGATCAGCCGTCCGTTCAATGCGGGTTCGGCCGAGGTGAAGGGTCTGGCGGTCGCCTACCAGCAGAACTTCGCCCACGGCTTCGGCCTGCTGGCCAACTACACCTACGCTGACGCTTCCGGTAAGGCCGGCGCGCCGCTGCCGTACAGCTCGAAGAACCAGATCAACATCAGCCCCTTCTATGAAATGGGTCCATTCTCGGCCCGGGCGACGTTCAACTGGCGCTCGAAGTACTTCACCGGCGTGGACCGCGGCGACAACATGTTCGTCCGCGCCCAGAAGAGCCTGGACGCCACGGTTGGTTACGCCGTGAACCAGAACATCACGCTGTCGGTCTCGGGCCAGAACCTGCTCGACACTGAGTACTACGCCTATGCCAACACCACGGCCCTCGCGCGCGGCGTCTACCGCACGGGCCGCAAGCTGCAGGCCACGCTGAACGTCAGCTTCTGATGTTCGGCGGCGGAGGTTCCGGGTCTTCCGGGGCCTCCAGCCGCAGCGCAATTGCTTCGCGCGGGGAGCTTGGTCAGGATCAGCCCATGACCGGCCCGGCTCCCCTCGCGATCGATCCCCTCCTGACTGCAAGCATGGAGCTGGGGCGGGACGGCTTGGCTGTCCCGCCCGCTTTTTGCCGGCTGTCTACTGACCTTAGTTTTGAGGCCGCGTGACATGACTTCGCTCCGCACTGTCGCCGTTTCGGCGATCGCCCTGGCAGCCGCTCTGGTCGCCACCGCCGCTAGCGCCGAGTCCGCAGGCCTCACCCTGACCCCCGCGCCAGCCAAGGCCGTCCGCGCCGAGGGGACCTTCCAGCTTTCCGCCACGACCCGGATCTCCGTCGCCAAGGGCGATGTCGAGGCCAAGGGCGTGGCCAACCAGCTGGCCGATCTGATCCAGCGCTCGCGCGGTTTCCGTCCCGTGGTGGTCGAAGGACCCGCCGCCGGCGCCATCGTCCTGACCCGCGAAGGGCCGGCCGGCGAGGCCTATAAGCTCGACATCGCCCCGAGCGGCGTGACCATCGCCGCCGCCAAGCGCGCGGGCCTGTTCTACGGCGCCATGTCGCTGTGGCAGCTGGCGACGCCGGACGCGACCAAGAGTGCGGTCGCCATCCCCGCTGCGTCGATCGAGGATGCCCCGCGTTTCGCCTGGCGCGGCCTGATGATCGACAGCGCCCGCCACTTCCAGTCGCTGGACACGCTGAAGGCGGTCATCGACACCATGGCGGCGCACAAGATGAACACCTTCCACTGGCACCTGGTCGACGACCAGGGCTGGCGGCTGGAGATCAAGAAGTATCCGAAGCTGACGCAGGTCGCCGGCTGGCGCCACGACCCCGGCGCGGCCGTGAAGGATCCCAAGTACGGCGGCTTCTACACCCAGGACCAGGCCCGCGAGCTGGTCGCCTACGCCGCCGCCCGCAACATCACCGTGGTGCCCGAGATCGAGACCCCGGGCCACGCCCTGGCGCCGATCGTGGCCTATCCCGCGCTGGGCACGGCCGCGCCGGACGCCAGCCACATGGGCGACTGGGGCGTTTTCCCGTGGCTCTACAACACCGACGACGCCACCTTCGCCTTCCTGGACGACGTGCTGACCGAGGTGATGGACATCTTCCCGTCGCCCTTCATTCACGTGGGCGGCGACGAGGCCACCAAGGAGCAGTGGCAGGCCAGCCCCAAGATCCAGGCCAAGATCAAGGAACTGGGTCTCAAGGACGAGCACGAGCTGCAGAGCTGGTTCATCCAGCGGGTCGGCAAGAGCCTGGACAAGCGCGGTCGCCGCCTGATCGGCTGGGACGAGATCCTCGAAGGGGGTCTGGCCCCCAACGCCACGGTCATGTCCTGGCGCGGCATCGACGGCGCCATCGCGGCCGCCAAGGCCGGCCACGACACCGTGCTGTCGCCGCATCCGACCCTCTATCTCGATCACCGCCAGAGCGGCTCGTGGGAAGAGCCGACCGGGCGGGGCAAGATCATCACCCTGAAGGACGTTTACGCCTTCGACCCGGCTCCGGCCCAGCTGACGCCGGACGAGCGCAAGCACATCTTGGGCGTCCAGGCCAATGTCTGGACCGAGCACATGCAGACCGACGTCCGCATGCAGCAGATGGCCTTCCCGCGCGCCATCGCCCTGGCCGAGCGCGGCTGGACGCATGAGGCGGAAATCAACTGGGACGACTTCGCCCGCCGCCTGCCCGCCGAGATGGCGCGGCTGAAGGTGCTGGGCGTCACCGCCAACACCATCCCGTTCGAGCCCAGCCCCAAGCTGTCGGCCGGCGAGGGCGGCAAGACCAAGCTCGACATCTCCGCGCCGCTGGGCGTGGGCGAGGTGCGCTACACCACCGATGGCAAGACCCCGACCACGGCCTCGACAGCCTATGCCGGCGCCCTGGAACTGGCGGCGGGCACGACGGTCAAGGCCCGCACCTTCGTGGACGGCCAGGCCCTCGGCCGCGAGCGTGTCTACAAGGTCGACCCGGCCAGCTTGCAGACCCGCGTCAGCGGCCAGCTGAAGCGCTGCACCAGCCAGGTGCCGCTGCTGATGATCGACGACGCGCCGGCCGCCTTCGACAAGCGGGCGATGTTCGATGTCGACATCTTCAACCCGTGCTGGATCTGGGAAGGCGCGGAGCTGCCCAAGGGCGCGCTGCTGACCGCCCGCATCGGCCAGATCCCGTTCAACTTCCAGGTCGGCAAGGACCGCGCGAAGATCCCGCTGCACGCGCCCGCCACGCCGGGCGGCGAGCTGGAAGTGCGCCTGGGCTGCACGGGCGAGCGCATCGCCGCCATCCCGCTGGGCGACTCCGCGAAAAATCCGGCCCTGTCGACGGTCAGCGGCCGCTTGCCGGCGCAGGCCGGTAAGGTCGATCTTTGCCTCAGCTTCACGAGCAAGACGCTCGATCCGTTCTGGGTCCTTGAGCGCGTGACCGTGAAGCCCGCAAACTAAGAAGAGTAGCGACCGTGTCCAATCTGGTTCTTTCCGCCCCGATGAAGGGCTGGCTCGCGGCGTTGGACGAGACGCCGGACGCGGTGTTCGCCGAGCGGATGCTGGGCGACGGCCTGGCGATCGACCCGCTGGACTCGACCCTGCACGCGCCGTGCGACGCGGTGGTCACCACCGTGCACCGCGCCCGCCACGCCGTGACCCTGCGGGCCGCCAACGGCGTCGAGATCCTGATGCATGTGGGCCTGGAGACCGTGGCCCTGAACGGCGAGGGCTTCACCGTCTTCGTCAAGGAAGGCCAGAGCGTGAAGGCCGGCGATAAGCTGCTGGGCTTTGACCTGGACCTGCTGGCCCAGCGCGCTCGCAGCCTGATCACCCCGGTGGTGATCACCAATCTGGACGCCTTCGAGATCGTGCGCCGCGACCAGGATCGGGCGATCTCGGTCGGCGACTTCCTGATGGAGCTGTCGCCGGTGGGCGGCGCCGTGGCCGCGAGCCAGGTGGCCGCAGGCGAGGTTGCCCGTGACGTGGTCGTGCCGCTGATGCACGGCATCCACGCCCGTCCGGCCGCGCGGATCGCCGAGACCGCCCGCAAGTTCGTGGCCGAGGTCGCGCTGGTGGCCGTCAACCGCCGGGCCAGCGCCAAGAGCCCCGTGGGCGTGATGTCCCTGGCCATCCGCCATGGCGATGCGATCCAGGTGGTGGCGTCCGGCATGGACGCCGAGGCGGCCATTCAGGCCATCGCCGAGCTGATCGAAGGCGGCATGGGCGAGGGGGCTCCGGTCGCTGCGAAAGCAGCGCCAGCCATTGTGACCCCCGAGCCGACCGGTCCCGCCGAACTCCCCCGCGACGGCGTGCTGAGGGGCGTGCTGGCCGCGCCGGGCCTGGCGATCGGCAAGGCCGTGCGCTTGGCTTCGAGCGACATCGTCGTGCGTGAAGCCGGCGAGGGCGTCGCCCACGAGGAAGTGGCGCTCGCCGCCGCCCTCGACAAGGTCCGCGCCAAGATCGAGGCCAATGCCGCCAAGGGCGACAAGGCCCGCAAGGCCATTCTGGGCGCCCACCTGGCCTTCCTGGAAGACCCCGAACTGTCGGCCGGCGCGCGCCGCCTGATCGGCGAGGGCAAGAGCGCGGGCTATGCCTGGCGCAAGGCGGTCGGCGGTTATGTCGACGCCCTGCGCGGCCTGGGCGACCGTCGCCTGGCCGAGCGCGTCGACGACCTGGTCGACCTGGAGCGCCAGGTGCTGAAGGCCCTGGCCGGCGAGGAAGACGACGCCACGGTCTTGCCGTCGGGTTCGATCCTGCTGGCCGACGAACTGCTGCCCTCGCAGCTGATGGGCGTGGATCCCGCCGCCGTCGCCGGCTTCGCCACCGCGCGCGGCGGCCCGACCTCGCACGTCGCCATCCTGGCCGCGGCCATGGGCATCCCGGCGCTCGTTGCGCTGGGCGGCGCGTTGTTGGGCGTCAAGGACGGCGCGGCCCTGATCCTGGACGCCGACAGCGGCACGCTGCGCGTGGCGCCGGACGCTCCCGCGCTGGAAGCGGCCCAGACCGCTCTGGCCCAACGCCAGGAGCGCCGCGCCGCCGCCAAGGCCGCCGCCCACGATCCGTGCGTGACCAAGGACGGCGTCCGTATCGAGGTCTTCGCCAATACCGGCTCGGTCAATGACGCCCTGGCGGCCGTGGCCAATGGCGCCGAGGGCTCTGGCCTGCTGCGCACCGAATTCCTGTTCCTGGACCGCGAGACCCCGCCGGACGAGGACGAACAGGCCCGCCAGTACCAAGCCATCGCCTCGGCCCTGGACGGCAAGCCGCTGATCATCCGTACCCTGGACGTCGGCGGCGACAAGGCCGCGCCGTACCTGCCGATCCCGGCCGAGGAGAACCCGGCCCTGGGCCTGCGCGGCGTGCGCGTGTCGCTGTGGCGGCCGCACCTGCTCAAGACCCAGCTGCGGGCCATCCTGCGCGTGAAGCCGCTGGGCCAGTGCAAGATCATGGTCCCGATGATTGCCAGCCTGGACGAGCTGCGCGCCGTCCGCGCCGTGCTGGACGAGGCCAAGCGCGAGATGGGCGTGGTCGAGCGCATCGAGCTGGGCGTGATGATCGAGACGCCCGCCGCCGCCGTCACCGCCGACCTGATCGCCGCCGAGGCCGACTTCCTGTCGATCGGCACCAACGACCTGACCCAGTATGTGCTGGCCATGGACCGGGGCAATCCTGAGCTGGCCGCCCGCATCGACGCCCTGCACCCGGCCGTGCTGCGGATGATCGACCAGACCTGTCGCGGGGCCGAGAAGCACCATCGCTGGGTCGGCGTCTGCGGCGGCCTGGCCTCCGACGTCGCCGCCACCGCCATCCTGCTGGGCCTTGGGGTCACCGAGCTCTCCACCACGGCGTCCATCGCGCCCGAGGTGAAGGCCAAGGTCCGCGCCCTGTCCCTGGACGCCTGTCGCGAGCTTGCGACTCAGGCGCTCAATCAGACTTCCCCCGAGGCCGTCCGCGCCTTGGTCAAGAGCTTCGGAGCCTGATCCCCCATGAAGTCTCGGATGAAGTCTCCGCTCGAGATCCTCCAGCCTCTGGGCCGGGCCCTGATGCTGCCGATCGCGGTGCTGCCGGTGGCCGGCCTGCTGCTGCGCCTGGGCCAGCCCGACCTGTTGAACATCGGCTTCATGGCCGCGGCCGGCGACGCCATCTTCTCGAACCTTGGCCTCCTCTTCGCCATCGGCGTCGCCGTCGGCCTGGCCAAGGAAAACAACGGCGCGGCCGGTCTGGCCGGCGTCGTCTGCTTCCTGATCGCCACCGAGGGCGCCAAGACCCTGCTGCATGTGCCGGCCGAGATCACCGCCGGCCTGGTCACGGCCCACGCCGACCTGGCGGGCGCGGCCTACAAGGCGAAAGCCCTGGCCAAGCTGAGCGCGCCGATCGGCATCATTTCAGGCGTGATCGGCGGGCTGTTCTACAACCGCTTCTCGACCTTCAAGCTGCCGGAATACCTGGCCTTCTTCAGCGGCCGGCGCTTCGTGCCGATGATCGCGGGCCTGGCGGGCCTGGTCATGGCCCTGCTGATCGGCGTCGGCTACGACGGCATCAACGGCGCGGTCGACACCGCCAGCCGGGCCATCGTCGGCTCGGGCGAGTTGGGCCTGCTGGTCTTCGGCTTCCTGAACCGGATCCTGATCGTCACCGGCCTGCACCACGTACTGAACAACATCGCCTGGTTCGTGGTCGGCGACTATCACGGCGCGACCGGCGACCTGCGCCGCTTCTTCGCCGACGACCCCAGCGCCGGGGCGTTCATGAGCGGCTTCTTCCCGGTCATGATGTTCGGTTTGCCGGCCGCGTGCCTGGCCATGTACCACACCGCCAAGCCCGAGAAGAAAAAGGCCGTCGGCGGCATGCTGTTCTCGCTGGCCCTGACCTCGTTCCTGACCGGCGTCACCGAGCCGATCGAGTTTTCCTTCATGTTCCTGGCCCCGGCCCTCTACGCCGTGCACGCGGTGCTGACGGGCGTGGCCATGGCGCTGATGAACGTCCTGAACATCAAGCTGGGCTTCACCTTCTCGGCGGGCCTGTTCGACTACGTGCTGAACTTCGGCAAGGCCACCAACCCGGTGCTGCTGATCCCGGTCGGCCTGGCCTATGGCGCGCTGTATTACGGCGTCTTCCGCTTCGTCATCCAGCGCTTCAACCTCAAGACCCCCGGCCGTGAAGACGAAGAGACCGTTGCCGCCGAGACCGTCTCGACCGGCAGCGGACGCGGCGCCGACTTCGTCCAGGCCCTGGGCGGCGCGGGCAACCTGACCAGCGTCGACGCCTGCACGACCCGCCTTCGCCTGATCGTCGCCGACCAGGGCGCGGTCAATGAGTCGGCGCTGAAGGCCCTGGGCGCGCGGGGGATCGTCAAACCGTCGGACAAGGCGTTGCAGGTCGTACTGGGCCCGATCGCCGACACCGTCGCCGGGGAGATCCGCGAGGCGATGGGGGCTCCGGCTCCCGCCAAACCCGTCACGACCGCCAAGGCCGCGCCGTCGGTGCTGCCCACCGTCGAGGACGACCAGAAGGCCCAGGTCCTGGCCGCCGCCCTGGGCGGAGCCGGCAACCTCAAAGTCGTCGGCACGTGCTCCAGCCGCCTGCGGGTGGTGGTGAACGACGCGGCCGCCATCGACGAAACCGCCCTGAACGCCGCCGGCGTCCGTGGCGTCGTCCGCGTCGGCGAGCGCGCGGTGCACGTGGTGCTGGGTCCCTCCGCCGAACGCGTCGGCGAAGCCATGCGCTGCCTGCTCTAGCCGGCCAGCAGATCCCGGATCTTGGCGTTCAGTTGCTCGGGCGCGAACGGCTTCATCAGGTAGCCGTTCGCGCCCGCCTGCATGGCCATGACGATCCGGTCCAGGCGGCCTTCGCCGGTCAGCATCAGGATCGGGATGTCGGCGCATGCGGCGATCGACCGCAAGGTTCTGACGAGCTCGATGCCGTCGGTAGTGGGCAGGCGGACGTCGAGCACGAACAGGGCTGGTGGGGCGCTCTGGACCTTGCCCAGCATGCGTTCCCCGGTCTCGAACAGCTCGACGGAATAGCCTTGCGGGGCCAGCGCGGTCTGGAGAAACGCCAGGATCAACGGGTCATCATCGACAACGAAGATCGTAGGCGCGACGGCGACTGACGGCATGGGGCATCCTGTCCAGGGCGCTCGAACGCAGCGCGACTCCAGCCTTGCCGCGCCACGGGGCGGGATCAAGAGGCCGCAGGTTGCATCGTGACTAACCCGCCCTTCATGCTTTTGCGCGACGGATAAGGCTTGAGCCCACGTTTGGGCGGGACAGAAAGTCCGTGATGGCCGTTGAAAACGCCCTAACTGGAAACAGTGGGACTGAGGTCGCGACCCTGCGCGCGCGCCTCGACCGCATGACTCGCCTGGCCACGGCCCAGACGGCCCTGGCCGAAGCCGGTCTCGACCTCGACGCCTTCATGCAGGCCATCGTCGAGCACCTGGCCGAACTGACCGGCGCCAAGGGCGCGATCGTCGAGCTGGTCGACGGCGGCGACCTCGTTTACCGCGCCGCCACCGACAAAAGCCTGATCGGCATGCGCCTGAAGCAGGACGGCAGCTTCTCCGGCCTGTGCGTGGCCGCCGCCGAGGTGCTGATCTGCGCCGACGCCCTGACCGATGGTCGCGTCGACCGCGAGGCCTGCGTGCGGGTCGGCGTGGGCTCGATGGTCTGCGCTCCGCTGATGCACGCGGCCGAGGCCCTGGGCGTGCTGAAGGTGTTTTCCGAGCACAAGAGCGCTTTCGACGACGACGATATCGAGATCCTGCGCGTGCTGGCCTCGCTGCTGGGCGCGGCCATGTCGCGCCAGCTGGCCTTCGAGCAGAACCAGCGCCTGCTGGCCGAGAAGACGGCCCAGGAAGAGCTGTTCGAAACCGCCTTCCACCACGCCCCGATCGGCATGGCCCTGGTCGGGCTGGACGGCCGCTTCCTGAAGCTGAACGCCCACTATTGCGACATCATCGGCTACGACGTCGCCCGGGCCCTGGCGCTGGATTTCCAGGCCATCACCCATCCCGATGACCTGAACGCCGACCTGACCCTGCTGAACCAGCTGCTGGCCGACCAGATCCCCGGCTACCAGATGGAGAAGCGCTATATCCGCCAGGACGGGGCGATCATCCCCGTGCGGCTGTCGGTGTCGCTGGTGCGCGAGAACGACGGCGCGCCCAAGCACTTCATCGCCCAGATCCAGGACCTGACCGAGGCGCGGGCCATCGAGAACCGCTATCGGCTGATGGCCCAGAACGCGACCGACATCATCGTCACCAGCGACATGCAGGGCCTGGCGACCTTCGTCTCGCCGGCCTGCGAGGCGGTGACCGGCTACGCGCCCGAGGACATCGTCGGCCGCTCTTCCCTACAGATCACCCATCCCGACGACCAGGTGCTGGTCAGCAACGCCTTCGGCCGCCTGATCGCCGGCCAGCCGATCGACCGGGTGCGCTGGCGCGTGCTCCACAAGCTGACGGGCGAGTGGATCTGGCTGGAGAGCAACCCGGTCCTCATCCGCGATGACACCACGCGCCGGCCGACCGGCTATCTGGACGTGCTGCGCGACGTCACCGCCCAGAAGGCCCAGGAAGACGCCCTGGCCCAGGCGCGCCTGAACGCCGAGACGGCCATGCGCTCCAAGGCCGACTTCCTGGCCAACATGTCCCACGAGCTGCGCACGCCGCTCAACAGCATCATCGGCTTCACGCGCCTGCTGACCGAAAGCCGCGACCTGTCGGCCGAGGACCAGCGGCGGGTCGCGCTGGCGCACGGCGCCGGCCAGGCCCTGCATGCGGTGATCGACAACGTCCTGGACTTCTCCAAGCTGGAGGCCGCCGCCCTGGAGCTGCACAAGGCTCCGTTCGACCCGGCCGAGCTGCTGCGCCAGACCGTGGCCATGCTGGAGCCGCAGGCGGCCGCCAAGGACCTGCGCCTGAAGACCATGATCGACACCGACACGCCGGCCTGCGTGATCGGCGACGCCGGCCGCGTGCGCCAGGTGCTGCTGAACCTCTTGTCCAACGCCGTGAAGTTCACCTCCAGGGGCGGGGTCACCGCGACCCTCACCTGCCTGGGCGGGGACGCGGCCGCGCCGCGCCTGCGGGTCGAGATCGTCGACACCGGCTCGGGCATCGACACCGCCAAGCAGGACGGCGTCTTCAATCGTTTTGTCCAGGCCGGCTCGTCGGTCTCGGCCCACTACGGCGGCACCGGCCTGGGCCTGGCCATCTCGCGCCAGCTGGTCCAGCTGATGGGCGGCGAAATCGGCCTGCGTAGCGCGGCGGGCCAGGGCTCGACCTTCTGGTTCGAGCTGGCCCTGCCGGCCGGCGATGTCCAGACCGGGACCAAGACCGCCTCGGCCCCCGAACCGCTGCGCCTGCCCGGCCGCCGCATTCTGGTTGTCGACGATGTCGAGCTGAACCGCGAGTTGATGCTGGCCCTGCTCAGCAAGTATGGCTGCGAGGTCGGGTTGGCCGAGGACGGCGCCCAGGCCATCGAGGCCCTGCGCGCCCTGCCGTTCGAACTGGTATTGATGGACTGCCAGATGCCGGTCATGGATGGCTTCGCGGCCACCCAGGCGATCCGCGCATCTGGTGAAAGCTTCGCCGACATTCCGATCGTGGCCCTGACCGCCAGCGCCCAGCCCGAACACCTGGCCCGCTGCGAGGCGGCCGGCATGAACGATCACCTGACCAAGCCGCTGAACCTGGCCGCGCTGGAGCGGGTGCTGGATATGGTCTTCCGGGCGTCTAACCAGCCCGTCCAGGCAAAACCGGAAACCGACGCCGGCGAGGAAGCTCGCCGCTACCTCGTCGAGTCGATGGGCGCCTCGGCCGTGCGTTCGCTGCTGGCCATCCTGGTGGCCCAGCTGGAGAACCGCTTCGCCCAGCGCGACGCCCAGACCGTGCGCGAGGACGCCCACGCCCTGGCCGGCTCGTCGGGCATGATGGGGTTCCTGGACCTGTCCAAGACCTGCCGCGAGCTGGAAGCGCTGATCGAGGCCGGGGGCGACCACGCCGCCGCTCTGGATTTGACACTGGGCCTCGTCTCGCGAACGATCGGCGTCGCCCGACGTTGGGAAGCCGAGCTCGCCGTCGCCGACGCCGCGCCCCGGCGCCAGATGATGCACTAAGGGAGTTTCGCCGTGCCCGCGTCCGCCGCTGTCCTGGTGATCGATGACGACGCCGTGGTGCGCCAGTTCGTCGAGCTGGTCCTGGCCCAGGCCGGCTACAGCGTCTCGTCCGTGGCGACCGCCGAGCTGGGCATCAAGGCCCTGCAGACCGCCCGCTGGGATCTCGTTCTGCTCGACATCAACATGCCCGACATGACGGGGCTGGAGGTGCTGCGCCTGCTGCGCAAGTACCAGAAGGTCAAGGCGGCGGTGATGATGATGACCGCGCGCGGCGACGTGGCCACGGTGCGCGAGGCGATGAGCCAGGGCGCCGACGGCTACTTGGTCAAGCCGTTCGGCCCGCAGGACCTGCTCAAGCGGGTCGAGGCCATGCTGAACCCCGAGAAGTTCCGCAGCGCCTCCAAGGGCGACGACAGCCAGATCGTCCAGCTGGACTGACTACCAGCTGAGATACAGCGCCTCGGACACCTTTTCGATCGGCCCGTTCAGCACCTTGGCGACGGCGGAATTGCCGCTGACCAGCGACAGCCTGCGCTGATAGAGGCTCTCGGGCACGGCTGCGCGATAGACCGTCTCGCCCCGCTGGCCGTCGAACGACAGCGCCCACGTCACGCCGCGCCGGTTCAGGTCCTCCAGCGCCGCGAACAGAGCCGCCTCGTCGATGCCGCCGATATAGCGCTGGTGGTTCCCGGCATAGGGCGGGTCCAGATAGACGAAGTCGCCGGGGCGAGCCTGCGCCAAGGCCTCACGATAGTCGCGGACCAAGAAGTCCACGCCCTGGATCCGCGCCGACCAGGTCCGCACGGCCTTCTCGAAGCGCACCGGCAGCATGCCCTTGCGCGACAGGTGGAACGAGTTGTTGAACTCGCCGGCCTGGCTGAAGCGGACGATGCCGTTGACGCAGGTGCGCATCAGGAAGTTCAGGTCGGTCGGCCGCTGCTCGGCGTTGAACCGGGTCCGCACCGCGTAGAAGTAGCCGGGCAGGTCGTCCTGCAGCCGCCGCCACTGGTCGGCATAGTCGGTGATCAGCACCTGCGGCGCGTCGCGCACCATCGTCCAGAAGCCGATCAGCGGGGCGTAGAGATCGCTGGCCGCCGCGCCCTCGCGGGCCAGGTGGTAGAGCACCGCCCCGCCACCCACGAACGGCTCGAAATAGCGCTCATGCGCCGGGACCAGCCGGGCGATCTCGCCAGCCTGGCTGCGCTTGCTGCCGGTCCATTTCAGGATCGACGGAACAGCGGCCAGGCTCATGCGCGGTCCCGTGTGTGGGGCCGGTCGGCGATGTTCAAAGGTAAAGGGTGGTGGCGGAGAGGGTGGGATTCGAACCCACGGTGCCCTTCCAGGCACGCCGCATTTCGAGTGCGGTACATTCGACCACTCTGCCACCTCTCCAGGCCGCCGGTCCAGGAGGCTTTTGAGCCTCCCGAGGTCGAGGGCGCGATGTCTAACGGCGTCGCCGCCGGGACGCAACCCCCTCGATGAAGCTTTTTCGCGATCAGCCTTTTGGTCGCAGAATCATCTGGGTGCAGCGGAAAAGGGCGATGGTCTTGCCGGTGGTTTCGTTGGTCACCACGGCGTCCCAGACCTGGGTGTTGCGGCCGCCGTGCACCAGCTTGGCCTCGACCGCCACGCCGCCTTCGCGGGCGGTCCCTAAGAAGTTCGACTTCAGCTCGATGGTGGTGAAGCTGGTCCCGCCCTCGGGCAGGGAGACCACGCAGCCATAGCCGCAGGCCGAGTCGGCCAGGGCGATGACGCTGGCGGCGTGCAGGAAGCCGTTGGGGGCCATGTGCCGCGGGCCGACGTCGAAGCGGCCCTTCACCAGGCCGTGTGTGGCTTCCAGCCACTGCAGGCCCAGGAGGTCGGGCAGGGAGCCGGCCTGGCCGGCGGTCAGGGCTTCGCTGAAATCCTCGGCCACGCGTCATCTCCACTAAGTTCGCATGCGAAACTTATGCGGCGAGCGCGGCGGCGCCTAGTCCGTTTCTAAAGAAAACGAAATTTAGAGCTTGGTGATGTCGACGACGGGGAAGCGCGGGCCGCTTTCCGGCTCGGACGGCAGCTTGCCCGAGCGGATCGCCACGCGCAGGGCCGCGCTAGCCAGCACCGGGTCGGGCAGGAAGGCGTCGGCGGCGGTGCGCAGGGCGATGAAGTCCAGCCGGTCGATCGTCTCGTTCAGCTGGATGTTGGCGGTCTTTTCCTCTGCGATGGTCGACTCGCAGGTCTCGCCCGCGCAGACGCCCGGCAGCACGCGGGTCTGGGGCGGCAGCTTGAGGAACTTGCGGGCGTCGTCCCAGACCTTGCCGGGGTCGGCGCCGGGGATGTCGCAGCGGCCCGCGCCTTCGCCGGGGGCGAGCATCACGTCGCCGGTGAACAGCACGTCGCCCATGCGATAGGCGACGGCGCCGGGCAGGCGGCCGGTGAGCAAGATCGGGGTGAACTCGACGCCGCCCATCGGGAAGCTGTCGCCGTCCTGGGCCAGCTTGTCGAAGTCCCAGCCTTCGACGTCGACCATGGGTTCGTTGAACTTGGGGGCCAGGCGCTTGAGGCTCTCGACGACATTGGCGCCGATGCAGACCGAGGCGCCGGTCTCGTATTTCAGATGGCCGGCGGCCGAGACGTGATTGGCGTGCAGGCCGGTCTCGAGGATCCAGGTCGGACCCAGATCCTTGGCGCGGATGTCGGCGATGATGCCGTCCACGAAGCTGGTGTCGACGGCTTCCGTCGCCGGATCGAAATCCAGCACGGGGTCGACGATGGCGCAGAGGAAGGTGGCCGGATCGACGATCAGATAGGTCACCGTCCCGGTCGCGGGATGGCGGTATGCGGTGATTTCCGGCTGCATCAAAAAGCCTCGGACGCCCAAGGCCGGCAACATGGCCGCCAAGCTGTTAAACATCCGCGAACAGCGGCGTAGCTTTTGATGAATTTGCGCCCGATCAGCGGGTCCCGGCGGCCGAGCACGGATGGGCGCCTTCGCGCATGCCTTCGACCCAAAGGGGCTCGACATAGCGGCCGCCGTCGCGAAATCCGGGGGCGCAGCCGTCCGGAGCGTCGCCAGAACGGCCGGTGTTGCCCGTCATCACCGACAGGGCGACCGACTGCTGCGAACCGCCACGCGTGCGACCATAGCCCGGACCGTACCCATATCCGGTACCAAAGCCGCCGCCATAGTAGCCGCCGCCATAGCCACCGCCGCCATAGTACGGATCGGCATAGTAGCCGCCGCCGTGTTTGCCGAAGTCGGTCTTGGAGACGGCGATGCCGACCGTGGTGTTCTCGCCGACCGGGAACAGGCCCGAGGCGTAGACGCTGCGATAGCCGCCGGTGCCGACCGACACGCCGATCGAGCCGTGGACCTTGCGCTTGCCGTCCGCGTCGCGGTCATCCGAGAAGCCGGCGGGCAGGATGCCGCGGTGCTCGTCGTCCATCGGCGGCGAGTGGTAGATGAAGTTGTCGATCTGCTGCTGGGTGGTCAGCGGGGCCGGCGTGGCCGTCGCGACCGGAGCCGGCGGCGCCTGGGCGGCCAGGGCCTCGGCGCTGGGCTTGGCCTGGGCGGTGGCGATCACTTCGTCGTCCGGCGTGGCCGCGAAGGCGGTACCCGAGAGCGCGGCGCTAACGGCGATGATCGCGAGAAGGGGCCGCATGAGTACGCTCCACAGTGACAGGCTCGAAACCCTAGAGCGCCAAGCCAGCGCAATTAGGGCGCTTTTGTTGCCGCCTTGGCAAGCTTGGCCCGTCTTGAGGATATGGGCCGTGGTCAGAGGGTTTCCAAGTCGGCCTGCAGCGTCGCCATGTCGGCCGGCAGGGGGGTCTCGAACCGCAGGGTCTCGCCGGTCACCGGATGGACGAAGCCCAGCACCGCCGCATGCAGCGCCTGGCGCTTGAGGCCCGCCGCCGCGATCATCTCGCGCACGGCCTGGGCCGGCTGGCTGGCGCCGTAGACGGGGTCGGCCAGGCAGGGGCAGCCCTTGCTGGCCATGTGGACGCGGATCTGGTGGGTGCGGCCGGTCTCCAGGCGGCAGGCCACGCGCGCGGCCAGCGGCTTGTCCTGGGGTCCGAACACCGCCTCGACGCGGTAGTGGGTGATGGCGGTGCGGCCGCCCGAGCGCAGCACGGCCATCTTCTTGCGATCGCCCGGCGAGCGGCCGATCTGGGTCTCGATCGTGTCGTTGGCCGGGGAGGGCGCGCCGCGCGTCAGGGCGATGTACAGGCGGTCGATGTCGTGGGTCGAGAACAGCTTGGACAGGCCCTGGTGAGCCACGTCGCTCTTGGCCGCGACCATGACGCCCGAGGTGTCCTTGTCCAGGCGGTGGACGATGCCCGGCCGCGCCACCCCGCCCACGCCCGACAGGCTGTCGCCGCAGTGATGCAGCAGGGCGTTGACCAGGGTGCCGTCCGGGGTGCCGGGGCCGGGGTGGACGGCCATGCCGGCGGCCTTGTCGACCACGATCAGGTGCGCGTCCTCGTAGAGGATGGTCAGCGGCAGGGCCTGGGGCTCCGGATCGGCCGGGGCCGGCGGCGGGACGGAAAGCAGGTAGGTCCCGGCCTTGGCCTTGCGCGAGGCGTCGGTCACCGGCTGGCCGTCCAGGCTGAGGCGGCCCTCGCCGATCAGGGCCTGCAGGCGGGCGCGGGAGATGTCGGGAAACAGCGGGGCCAGAACCTTGTCCAGGCGCTGACCGGCCAGGGCGTCCGGCAGGTCGGCGATCAGGCTCAGTCCATCGCCTACGGGCGAGGCGCCATCGTCCAGGACCTCGTCATCCAGTGTGTCGTCCACGCCATCCACCGGGGGTTTCATCGCTCCGTCATACTCTCGTCGCGTCGTCGACATCGGCCATGCCTACGGCCGAGGTCGAGTTTTTGTACGCATTCTTGTTTTTGGGGGGATAGTCCATGCGCACGTTCCGTACCACCGCCCTGTTGACCGCCAGCCTTCTGGCCCTGGTCGCCGCCGCTCCGGCCTTCGCGGCTGACGAGACGCCGGCCGCCAACAACGAACAGACCACCAACCTCGGCGAACTGGTCATCACCGCCCAGAAGCACGCCCAGGACCCGGTCGAGGTGCCGATCGCGGTCACCGCCTATTCGGGCAAGTTCCTGGAGGCCATCGGCGTCAAGGCGTTCGACGAGCTGTCGGCCTTCACCCCCGGCTTCCTGGTCCAGAACCAGTCGAACAACAATTCCGGCTTCGTGATGCGCGGCATCACCTCGGATAGCGGCTCGGCCACCGACGAGACCCGCGTCTCGATCTTCCAGGACGGCGTGCCGATCTCGCGCTCGCGCGGTTCGTATGTCGAGCTGTTCGACATGGAGCGTGTCGAAATCGCCAAGGGTCCGCAATCGACCCTGTTCGGCCGCGGCGCCCTGATCGGCGCGGTGAACCTGGTGCAGAACAAGGCCAATCCGGCCAGCTTCGACTGGGCCGCCAAGGCCGAGGGCGGCACCGGCGGCTACGCGGTCGGCGAGGCCATGGTGAACTTCGCGTTCGGCAATGGCAGCGCCCTGCGCATCGCCGCCCGCACGCGCCAGAACGACGGCTACGTCAAGGACGCGGCCGGCGGCGACGCCTTCAACTCGACCGACACCCAGGCCGTGCGCCTGGCCTATCACCTGGAGCCGGGCCCGCTGAAGATCGACCTGATCGGCAACTATCAGGAAGACGACACCAGCGGCACCTCGTTCAAGAGCCACACCTTCAACCCGACCAACCCGGTGACGGGCGCGGTGCTGGGCAATACCGACGTCGGCTCGGCCGCGACCCTGTCGCCGGGCGCGGGCTTCGAAGGCGGTACGCCGCTGGGTCTGGACCGCAAGGTTTACGGCGTCACGGCCCTGGTCGACTGGCGTCTGAACGACAGCCTGACCCTGTCGTCGATCACCGCCTCGCGCGCCTTCCACTCGGTGGAAGTGTTCGATCCGGACGGCACGAGCCTGCCGATCCTGACCTTCGCCGAGGACGCCCAAGGTCGCCAGCAGAGCCAGGAACTGCGCCTGCGCTACGACAACGGCGGCCGCTTCTCGGGCTTCGTCGGCGCCAACTATTTCCACGAGACCGGCTCGTGGCGCATCCCCGGCCAGTTCGACGAGCGCCTCGTTCTCGCGCTGCTGGCCGGCAACACGCCGCTGGGCATCAGCCGTCCGAACCCGCAGCCGCTGGCCGTGCTGACCAACCCGGCTTACCTGGCCACCGTGCTGCAGCTGGGCTTTGGCATCCCGTCCAGCTTGGCGCCGGGCCTGGTCGCCAACCTGAAGCCGATCCACCGCGAGACCTTCGCCAACTCCAGCGAGAACACCGCCTACGACGTCTATGCCGACGGCACGTTCAAGCTGACCGACAAGTTCGAGATCACCGCCGGCCTGCGCTACACCAGCGAGGACCGTGAGGCGGCCTACCGCTCGAGCGTCGACAACGGCGGCTCGATCCTGGGCATCCTGATCAACGCCCCGACCCCGACCAACCTGTTCCTGGCCGCCCAGCCGAACGCCGTGAACAACGCCGCCACGCCGAAGGTCGGCCTGATCGCCCAGCCGACCGCCAACAACGGCGACACCTACGCTAAGAAGATCGACGACAGCGGCCTGACCTGGCGCCTGGTCGGTCGTTACGCGGCCTCGGAAGATCTCAGCTTCTACGCCTCGTACGCCCGCGGCCGCCGTCCGGACGTGATCTCGACCAGCGCCCCGGCGACGTCGATGGGCCCGGCCCGCTTCAACGTTGTCGACGCCGAGGAGGTCAACAGCTACGAGGCCGGCGCCAAGGGCAAGCTGCTGGACGGCCGCCTGTTCCTGTCGGGCTCGGTGTTTCGCTACGACTACGACAACTTCGCCACCAGCTTCCGCCAAGGCGCACAGGTCGTGACCCTGAATGCCGGCAAGGCCAAGGCCTATGGCTTCGAGGGCGAGGCCCGCGTCCAGGCCGGCGACTTCTGGACCCTGTTCGGCACCTACGCCTACAACCACGCCCGCCTGGAAAGCGGCCTGCGCGAGGGCAACCACTTCCGCCTGTCGCCCGACCAGACCTTCTCGGTCGGGGCCGCGTTCAGCCGCGAGGCCCTGGGCGGCAAGCTGACCTTCACCCCGACCTACACCTGGCGCTCGAAGATGTTCTTCGACGACGACAACGATCGCTCGGACCTGCAGTCGGCCGGCCTGTTCCCCGACACCAAGGTCGACGAGTTCCAGTCGGCCTACGGTCTGGCCAATGTCCGCATCGGCTTCGGCGCCGTGGACGACCGCTGGAAGATCGAAGCCTTCGTCGAGAACCTGGCCGACGAGCGCTACCTGAAGGACGCCGGCAACACCGGCGACAGCTTCGGCATCCCGACCTTCATCGCCGGCAAGCCGCGCTTCATGGGCGTGGGCGTCACGTTCCGCCGTTAAAAACATTACCGTTTCCCCGGCGAAAGCCGGGGCCCAGATTGAGGAGCGCTGAGTCTGACGCCATCAGCTCAGCGCTCTTCCAATCAGCCCAGACGCTTTGGGATCTGGGTCCCGGCTTTCGCCGGGAAGTCGGACTTTGGGGATGGTCCGCGAGCCATTCCCTTTCCATTGTCTCGTACGCTTACCGGAGGGCCGCCTCATGAAGATCGATCGTCGTAAGGTTCTGGGCCTGCTGGGCCTGTCGGGCGCCGCCGCTGGCGAGGCCGTCGCTCAGCCCATCAACTACTACAAGGGCGCGGTGGCCTTCGAGCACGGGGTGGCCAGCGGCGATCCCGGAACGACCTACGCGATCTTCTGGACCCGCGTGACGCCCAAGGACACGACCACCGGCGACATCGATGTCGACCTGGAAGTCGCCGCCGATCCCGACTTCAAGACCATGGTCACCAAGTCCAGCGGCCTGCGCGCCCGCGCCAGCCGCGACTGGACGGTCAAGCACGACCTGGACGGTCAGGGCCTGAAGCCGGCGACCGAGTACTACTACCGTTTCAAGGCCAACGGCGTCACCTCGCCGGTCGGCCGCACGCGCACGCTGCCGGCCGGCAAGACCCAGGACGTCGTCCTGGCCGTGACCTCGTGCAGCCTGCATCCGAACGGCTACTTCAACGCCTATGACGCCATCGCCAAGCTGGATCGCGTCGACGCGGTGCTGCACCTGGGCGACTACATCTACGAGTACGGCGGTGGTCCCAAGGACTACGGCATGAACTCGCCGGTGGCCAAGACGCGCATGCCGCAGCCGGCGCACGAGATCGTCAGCCTGGCCGACTACCGGGCCCGTCACGCCCAGTACAAGACCGATCCGGCGCTGCAGGCCGCTCACGCTCGCGCGCCGTGGATCGTGGTCTGGGACGACCACGAGACCGCCAATGACAGCTGGATCGGCGGGGCCGAGAACCACGATCCCAAGACCGAGGGCGACTGGGCCGCGCGCAAGGCCGCGGCGCTGAAGGCCTATTACGAATGGATGCCGATCCGCGACGCGCACGGCACGCTGCCCGAGGCCGCCTGGCGCGACTTCCAGTTCGGCGACGTGGCCAGCCTGCTGATGGTCGAGACCCGCCTGACGGGCCGCACCCAGGAGCTGGACTACGACGTCGACCTGCCGATGGTCGACGGCAAGCCGGACCTGGCCGCCTTCACCGCCAAATGGAAGAACCCCGCTCACCGGATGATGGGCGAGAAGCAGGAGCAGTGGCTGGCCGGCCAGGTCGGCGCCTCGACCAAGGCCGGGACGGCCTGGCAGGTGCTGGGCAACCAGGTGGTCATGGCCCGCGTCGCGCCGCCCAGCCTGTCCAAGACCATGGGCCAGGAAGCGTTCCAGGGCCTGCTGGCCAAGCTGCCCGACTACGCCAAGAAGCGCGTGGCCCTGTCGGACGCCATGTCGGCCTACGACATCCCCTCGAACCTGGACGCCTGGGACGGCTATCCGGCCGATCGCCAGCGCGTGTACGACATTCTCACGGCCGCCAAGGCCCGGCCGATCGTGCTGGCCGGCGACAGCCACATGTTCTGGGTCAACGAGCTGTGGAACGACGCCGGCGACAAGCGGGTGGCGGCCGAGTTCGGCGCGACGTCGGTGACCTCGCCCGGCTATGGCGACATCCTGCCCGGCGTGCCGCTGGGCGACGCCTTCGTCCAGCGCAACAAGGAAGTGAAGTACGCCCACCCCAGCGCCAAGGGCTACCTGCTGCTGACCCTGGAGCACGGCAAGGCGACCGGCGAGCTGATCGCGGTGTCGACGATCGTGGACACCAAGTACGAGACCAGCGTGCTGAAGCGGTTTGTCGTGACGCCGGCGAGCGGCGGCGGGGTCGAGGCGCTGAAGGAAGGCTAGCGCCGCTCCAGCGCCAGCTTCAGCCCGAACGCCACGAAGACGCTGCCGGTGATGCGGTCCAGCCACTGGACCACCACCGGCACGCGCAGCAACCCCGCAATCGGCACGGTTGCAGCGATCAGGGCGGCGAACCACAGCAGGCCCTCGACCACGTGGATGCTGGTCAGCAGCAGGCCGAACCGCGCCGGATCGACGCCGGCCGGCATGAACTGGGGCAGGAACGAGACGTAGAAGATCCCGACCTTGGGATTGAGCAGGTTGGTCAAGAGGCCCCGACGCATCGCCGCGATGGGCCCGGCGTCGACGGGCCTCATCTCGCCCGGCTCGAACTGGTCGCGGGGTTTGAGGACCATGCGGATCCCGGTCCAGGCCAGGTAGATCGCGCCGGCCCACTTCAGCACCGTGTAGGCCAGCTCCGACGCCGTCAGCAGCGCCCCGACCCCGAACGACGCCGCCGCGCCCCAGACCAGGCAGCCCAGGCCGATGCCGATCGCGGCCCCGACCGCGCGACGCGGACCCTCGGCGGCGGCGGTGCGGATGACCAGCGCCGTGTCCAGGCCCGGTGTCAGGGTCAGCAGGCCGGCGGCCAGGGTGAAGGCGATCAGGGCTTCGGATGAGGTCATCGACGGCTTCCGGTTTCTTCAACCAATCCATGGTCTGCTGGATGCATGACCGCAAGCCGCATCCCCGGCCTGGACGCCCTGCGAGGCCTCGCCGCCCTGCTGGTGCTGGCCTTTCACGCCCGGATGCTGTTCCCGGCGGGCGCCGTGCTGGGCCACGGCTATCTGGCGGTCGACCTGTTTTTCGTGATCAGCGGCTTCGTGCTGGCTCGCGCCTATGACGAAGACCTGGCGGCCGGCGAGGGGCGGGCGTTCATGGTCCGGCGGATCAAGCGGCTGTATCCCATGGCGCTGCTGGGCCTGCTGCTCGGCGCGGCGATCTGGCTGGGCCAGGGCAAGGAACCGGGCGTCGCGCTGTTGCTGATGGCCCTGGGCGCGGTCTTTGTCCCGTTCGCGGCCGGCCACGACGTCTTCCCGCTGAACGGCCCGCAATGGTCGTTGATGTGGGAGCTGCTGGCCAACCTGCTCTACGCCCTGATCGCGCCGTGGCTGACGACGCGGCGGCTGCTGGCCCTGGTCGTCCTGGGCGGACTGGCGCACGCGGCCCTGACCCTGGCCTATGGCACGGGCTCGCTGGGGCCCTATGGCTTCAACTGGTGGGCTGGTGCGCCGCGCGTGGTGTTTGGCTTCTTCGCCGGCGTGCTGCTGGCGCGGCTGGCGATGACGGGGCGGTTGAAGGTTCCGGCCCTGCCGATCGGCGCTCTATTGGCGGCGGTGGTGCTGGTCCTGGCGGCGCCGGTTCCGGAGGCCGCGCGCGGAGCGTTCGACCTGGTCGCCGCCCTGGCGCTGATGCCGTTGCTGGTCGGGTCGGCGGCGCGGGCCTCGGTGGCGGGGCGGCTGCGCTCGGTCCTGGATGGCCTGGCGGGGATGTCCTACGCGCTCTACGCCCTGCACATCCCGATCCTGACGGCGTTCGCGCCCGGAAACCTGAAGCTGCTGGCGATCCCGCTGGCCCTGGCGGCGGCGTGGGCCGCACACCGGTGGTTCGAGCCTTGGACGGCCGCGTTGCTGCGCCGGAAGCCCCACAAGACCCAGGATCAGGGCTTTTCGACCAGCGCCCCGTCTTCCAGCACGCGGTAGAAGCACGAGCGGAAGCCGACGTGGCAGGCGCCGCCGTCGCCGCGCGGGCGCACCTTCAGCAGCACCGCGTCCTGGTCGCAGTCCACCCGCAGCTCGACCACGTCCTGCAGCTGGCCGCTGGTCTCGCCCTTCTTCCAGAGCTCGTTGCGCGAGCGGCTGAAATAGTGGGCGATGCTGGTCTCGACCGTCAGCTTCAGGGCTTCGTCGTTCATCCAGGCCAGCATCAGGATCTCGCCGGTGTCGGCATGCTGAGCCACCGCCACGACCAGGCCGTCGGCGTTGAAGCGCGGGGCGAGGGCAGAGCCACGCTCCAGATCGTGCTTGGTGTGGGCTTGGGGGAACAGGTCGGTGCTCATGGCGCCACATATGGCGCAGGGTTCGAGCCTGCGCTAGTTTCCCGCCCGCTTTAGGGGAAGCGATGAGCCTGAAAGACCGCATCAAGGCCGGCGTGGCGGCGCTGGACGAGAGGGCAAGACCGTGGGCGCGCCAGTCGCGCTGGAACGGCTATGCCTACGAGTTCCTGCTGTTTGGGCTGAAGCAAGCCTGGGCCTGCCTGTTTGGCGGCCTGATGCTGGTCCTGCTAGTCGGCACGCATTTGCTGTGGCCGGCTGGCGCGCCGCTGGCGCGCTACGACTTCCTGGTGATCGCCGCCGTCGCCATCCAGGCCATGTTGCTGGCCCTGAAGCTGGAGCGCTGGGACGAGGCGCTGGTCATCTTCATGTTCCACGCCGTCGGCACGGTGATGGAACTGTTCAAGACCGCCCATGGCTCGTGGATCTATCCCGAGCCCAGCATCTTACGGATCGGCGGCGTGCCGCTGTTCACCGGCTTCATGTACGCCTGCGTCGGCAGCTATATCGCCCGCATCTGGCGGCTCTTCGACATCACCTTCGTGCGCTATCCGCCGTTCTGGACGACGCACATCCTGGCGGTGCTGATCTACGCCAACTTCTTCACCCACCACTACATGATGGACTTCCGGATCGGGCTGTTCGCCCTGTCGGCGATCCTGTTCGGCCGGACCTGGTTCGTGTTCACGCCCGACCAGACCGCGCGCCGCATGCCGATGCTGATGGGCGCGGTGCTGGTGTCGCTGTTCATCTGGTTCGCCGAGAACCTGGGCACCTTCGCCGGGGCCTGGATCTATCCCAGCCAGGCCAAGGGCTGGCACATGGTGCCGTTCGAGAAGATGGGCGCCTGGTATCTGCTGATGCTGATCAGCTTTGTCTTGGTGACGCTGGTGCACCGGCCGGTGGATGCCTGCGTCGCGCGGATCCGCGAAGGGATCCGCGCAGCCGCGTAGTTACTTCCGCACCAGGTCCATGAACCGCTGCTGCAGGACCTTGTCGGTCTTGAACACGCCGCGGAACTGGGTGGTGATCGTCGAGACGTCGTGGTGGTGGACGCCTCGGGTGCTCATGCATTGGTGCTCGGCGTCGATCAGCACGGCGACGCCGGCGGCCGAGAGGTGGTCCTCGATGGCGTCGGCGATCTGCATGGTCATGGTTTCTTGCGTCTGCAGACGCTTGGCGAAGATCTCGGTCAGGCGGGCCAGCTTGGACAGGCCGACGACCTTGCCGGTTGGCATGTAGGCGATCCAGGCCTTGCCCAGGAACGGCGCCATGTGGTGCTCGCAGTGGCTCTGCACGTCGATGCCGCGCAGCATGACCATGTCGTCATAGCCCTGCACGTCCTCGAAGGTGCGCGAAAGCTCCTTGGCCGGGTCGCCGTTGTAGCCGGCGAACCACTCGCCATAGGCGTCGACCACGCGCTGGGGCGTGTCGAGCAGGCCTTCGCGGTCAGGATTGTCGCCGGCCCAGGCCAGCAGGGTCCGGACGGCGGCCATGGCCTCGTCTCGGGTGGGGCGCTGGGCGGGTTCAAGATCAAGACCGGTCTCAGAGCCGATCAGGGTTCGCTCGCGGGTCAGTGCGTCCATGTTTTGAAGGGGTTCTTCCCGGGCTGAGTTGCGCCGAAGCGCCTGTCGCTCCGGAATTACGCGTGCCACCCGTCGCGCCTCCCACACCAAACAGACGTGGTGATCGGAGCGCGTCCTAGCTATATGGGGCCGGCCCCTTCGCGGGGCAACACCTCCGTTACGTTAGGTTCCCGCGACCCAATGACCCTGAAGATCCACGACACCATGGCGCGCGAGAAGCGCGACTTCGTTCCCGCCGATCCCCAGCGGGTGACGATGTATGTCTGCGGTCCGACGGTCTACAACTACGCCCACATCGGCAATTTCCGGCCCGTGGTGGCGTTCGACGTGCTGTTCCGGGTGCTGCGCCACCTCTATGGCGAGGACGCGGTGGTCTATGCCCGCAACGTCACGGACGTGGACGACAAGATCAACAAGAAGGCCACCGACGAGGGCGTCGAGATCAAGGTCATCACCGACCGCTATCTCGCCGCCTATCACGAGGACGCCGACGCTCTGGGCGCTTTGCGTCCCACGCTCGAGCCCAAGGCCACCGACCATATCGGCGCGATCGTCGAGATGATCGGCAAGCTCGTGGAGAACGGCAGCGCCTACGCCGCCGAGGGGCACGTGCTGTTCGACACCCAGAGCTTCGCCGACTACGGCCAGCTCTCCGGTCGGCCGCTGGATGAGATGATCGCCGGCGCCCGCGTCGAGGTCGCCCCCTACAAGCGCCACGCCGCCGACTTCGTGCTGTGGAAGCCGTCGAAGGAAAACGAGCCCGAGTGGGACAGCCCCTGGGGCGCGGGCCGTCCGGGCTGGCACATCGAGTGCTCGGCCATGATCGACAAGTCGCTGGGCAAGACCATCGACATCCATGCCGGCGGCATCGACCTGACCTTCCCGCACCACGAGAACGAAGTGGCCCAGAGCCGTTGCGCCCACGACCTGCCGGTGCTGGCCAACTACTGGATGCACAACGGCTTCCTGGATATGTCCGGGGAGAAGATGTCCAAGAGCCTGGGCAACGTGATCATCCCGCACGAGCTGCTCAAGACCACGCCGGGCGAGGTGATCCGCTGGGCGCTGCTGTCGGCCCACTACCGCCAGCCGCTGGACTGGACGCCCGAGCTGATCGAGCAGTCGCGCAAGTCGCTGGACCGCCTGTACGGCGCCCTGCGCCGCGCCAAAGACGTGCCGATGGACCAGGCCATGGAGGCTCCGGCCGACACGGTCGCGGCCCTGATGGACGATCTCAACACCCCGCTGGCCGCCTCGACCCTGTTCGAGGTGTCGAGCCTGATCGAGAAGGCCGTGACGGCTGGCGATACTGTCGCCATCGCCGCCAACAAGGCCCGCCTGATCGAGGCCGGCGCCCTGCTGGGCTTCCTGCAGGCCGACCCGGACAGCTGGTTCGAAGGCGACGCCTCCGACGAGCTGAAGGCCCAGGTCGAGGACCTGCTGGCCAAGCGTCTGGCTGCTCGCGCCGCCAAGGACTGGGCCGCCGCCGACGCCATCCGCGCCGAACTCGACGCCCTGGGCGTGGTGGTCATGGACGGCCCGTCGGGCGCAACGTGGCGCATGAAGGACTAAACGACGTGACGTTCGAAAAGCAGGTGGTCCTGGTCTCCGGCGCGGGCCGGGGACTGGGGGCCGCGATCGCCCGCGCCTTTGCCGGTCAAGGCGCGTCCGTGGTGATCAACTATCGCCGCAGCGAAGCCGCCGCCCTCGCGCTCGCCGAGGAGCTCGGGGATCGCGCCGTGGCGATCCAGGCCGACGTCAGCGACCGCGACGAGACCCGCCGCATGGTCAATGAGGCGGCCGAGCACTTCGGCGACCACGTGACCACGGTGGTCAACAACGCCTTGGGCGACTTCAGCTTCAATGGCGATGGCCGTCACACGCTGCAGACGATCCCGTGGGAGGATTTTCAGGGCCAGCTGGATGTCGCGCTGCGGGGCTCGCTGAACCTGATCCAGGCCACGGCGCCGGCCATGGAACTGGCGGGGTTCGGCCGGATCATCAATGTCGGCACCAACCTCTTCCAGAACCCGGTGGTCCCGTATCACGACTACACCGCCGCCAAGGCCGCGCTGCTGTCGCTGACCCGCACAGCGGCCGGCGACCTCGGCCCGTCGGGGATCACCGTCAACATGGTCTCGGGCGGTTTGCTGCGCACGACCGACGCCAGCGCCGCGACGCCGGAGGCGATCTTCGACCTGATCGCCCAGAGCACGCCGCTGCGCCAGGTCACGACCCCGGCGCAGTTCGCCGACGCGGTCCTGTTCTTCGCCTCGCCCTGGAGCCGCGCCGTGACCGGCCAGAATCTGGTGGTGGATGGTGGGTTGGTGCGCGACTAGAACTCGAACGCTCCGAACCCCCAAAATCCGATCATCCCCGCGAAAGCGGGGACCCAAGCTGAGTTAGCAGTTCAAGGTGTCGTAGAAGTCGGTCCAGGTGGGGTTCAACGCCTCGATCAGCTGAATCTTCCAGGCGCGGTTCCATTTCTTGATCTGACGTTCGCGGATAAGAGCGCCTTCGCGTGTTTCGATCATCTCGTACCAAACCAGCCGGTCGACTCCGTACTTGGAGGTGAAGCCTTTGCGCAGCTTCTCCTTGTGCTCCCAGATGCGGCGGGCAAGGTCGTCCGTATGGCCGCAATAGAGCGTGCCATAGGGCCTGCTCGCCAGAATGTAAGCTGCAAACATCTGGTCCATTTATGGAACATATAGCGAACATTAGTGGTGCGGAAGCGCCGCTTGGGTCCCCGCTTTCGCGGGGATGTGCGGATAAGGGAATGAGCGAAGTTGAGCGGTCGTGAGCGGTAGTGATAAAGCCCGCGCATGAAACGCGCCGTCGAGCACCGTATCGGGGTCCAGGCCCCCGCCGAGATCGTCTGGGACCTGGTGTCGGACTTCGAGACCTGGAAGGACTGGAACCCGCTCTACCGCAAGGCCGAGGGGCAGCTGAAGATCGGCACGGCCCTGACGCTGGAGCAGCACCTGCCCGGCGCGCCGGCCACGGTGATCACGCCGATCGTCCAGGACTGGGTGCCTTACGAACAGCTTCACTGGCGCTCGTCGCGCCTGGGCGGCTTCGTCACCGCGATCCGCTATCTCGAGATCGAGAGCATGGGGCCCAACAACTCGACCTTCTCGAACGGCGAGCTGTTCATGGGCATGCTGCTGCGGTTCGTCAGCCGCGACGAGCGCCGCAAACTGAAGGCCGCCTTCACCGAGATGGGCGAGGCGGTGCGTGATCGGGCCGAGGCCATCTGGTCGGAACGCCAGAAGTCCCCATCTTAGTCCAGCGATGATCGACGACCTCTACAGCGCCAAGATCCTGACGCTCGTGGCCAACATGCCGCGCGCCGGACGCTTGCCTGCGCCCGACGCCAGCAGCGAGAAGACCGCCAAGCTGTGCGGCAGCCGGATCGTCGTCGATGTGAAGGTCGAGGGCGGCAAGGTCGTCGACTACGCCCAGGAGGTTTCGGCCTGCGCCCTTGGCCAGGCGGCCGCCGCGATCCTGGGCGCCAACGTGGTCGGGGCGGAACTTTCCGACATCGAGTTGGCGCGGGACTCTCTGCGCGCTATGCTGAAGACGAACGGTTCGCCTCCCGCGGGCCGCTTTGCGGAGCTCGCCGTGCTGGAGCCGGTCAAGGACTATCCCGCCCGTCACGCCTCGACGCTTCTGGCGTTCGAGGCGACGGTGGAGGCTGTCCGTAAGGCCACAGGCGTCGGCGAAACGCGAACTAGCACCGCCGGCGCGGCTTGATCGCCCCTCCAAGGGGGTTAGTACTTTACTGGACTAACAGGCGTCGCGCGCAGGCATGACCTTCTACGAACGCACCGTCGATTTGGGCCTTCGGGCCTACAAGTTGACGCTCTCGCCCCTCATCGGGCGGCAGTGCCGCTTCGCGCCGAGCTGTTCGGAGTACGCGGCGGCCGCCCTCAAGGATCATGGCCCGCTCAAGGGTTCCTGGTTGGCGTTGCGACGGATTTGCCGCTGCAATCCGTTAGGTGGATCGGGTTACGACCCCCCGCCGCCGGCAAGCCAGCCACGCAAGTGGATATGTGAAGAATGATCGATCTGGTTTTCCCCGACGGTTCCGTCCGTCAGTATCCTGATGGCTCGACGGGGCGCGACGTCGCCGCGGCCATCTCCAAGTCGCTGGAAAAGAAGGCGCTGCTGATCAAGCTGGACGGCCAGGTGCTGGACCTGGACCGCGCCCTGACGCCCGATCTGCTGGCCGGCGAGCGCAAGTTCGAGATCCTGACGCGTGAGGCTCCGGAAGCCCTAGAGACCATCCGCCACGACACGGCCCACGTGCTGGCCGAGGCGGTGCAGGAGCTGTTCCCCGGCACCCAGGTCACGATCGGCCCGAACGTCGAGGACGGCTTCTATTACGACTTCGCCCGCGAGGAGCCCTTCAGCCTGGACGATCTGGAAACGATCGAAAAGCGCATGAAGGAGATCGTCGACCGCGACGAGAAGATCACGCGCGAGGTCTGGGACCGCGAAGAGGCCATCAAGCACTTCGACGGCATCGGTGAACAGTACAAGGCCCAGATCATCCGTGACCTGCCGGGCACGGACACGATCACGGTCTATCGCCAGGGCAATTGGAAGGACCTGTGCCGGGGGCCCCACCTGCCGTCGACCAAGCATGTCGGCAAGGCCTTCAAGCTGACGAAGCTGGCCGGCGCCTACTGGCGCGGCGACCAGAACAACGCCCAGCTGCAGCGCATCTACGGCACGAGCTGGGCCTCGGACGCCGACCTGGAAGCGCACCTGAAGCGCATCGAGGAAGCCGAGCGTCGCGATCACCGCAAGCTGGGCAAGACGATGGACCTCTTCCACATCCAGGAAGAGGGCAAGGGCATGGTGTTCTGGCACGCCAAGGGCTGGGCCCTGTACCGCGTGCTCGAGGACTATATGCGCCGCCGCCTGGACGCGGCCGGCTACAAGGAAGTGAAGACGCCGCAGATCCTCGACAAGAGCCTGTGGGAGAAGTCGGGCCACGCCGAGAAGTTCGGCCACGCCATGTTCATGTGCGAGAGCGCCGAGGGCGAGATCCTGGCGGTCAAGCCGATGAACTGCCCCGGCCACATCCAGATCTTCAATGTCGGCCAGAAGAGCTATCGCGAGCTGCCGCTGCGCATGGCCGAGTTCGGCGCCTGCCACCGTTACGAGCCCTCGGGCGCCATGCACGGCATCATGCGGGTGCGCGCGTTCACGCAGGATGACGCCCACATCTTCTGCCGCGAAGAGCAGGTCACGGAGGAAAGCGCCCGGTTCATCGAACTGTTGCGGAGCGTCTATAGCGATCTGGGCATGACGCTGGCCGACACCAAGTTCTCCACGCGTCCGGACTTGCGCGCCGGCACGGATGAGGTCTGGGATAAAGCAGAATCGGCTCTCTCCGCCGCTGCCGAGGCAGCCGGCGAGACCTTGGTGCTGCAGGAAGGTGAAGGCGCCTTCTACGGCCCGAAGCTAGAGTTCTCGCTGAAAGACGCCATTGGTCGAGTTTGGCAGTGCGGCACGCTGCAACTTGATTTCGTTTTGCCGGAACGATTGGACGCCGAGTACGTTTCGGAGGATGGTTCGAAGAAGCGTCCGGTGATGCTTCACCGGGCGATCTTGGGGTCCTTCGAGCGTTTCATCGGCATCCTGTTGGAAAACTACGCGGGCGCGCTGCCGGTCTGGCTGGCGCCCACGCAGGTGGTCGTGGCCACGATCACGTCCGACGCCGACCCGTACGCCCTGGAGGTCGTCGAGAAGTTGACGAAGATGGGGATGCGCGCGGAAGTGGATCTGCGTAATGAGAAGATCAACTACAAGATTCGCGAGCACAGCCTCGCAAAGGTGCCTGTGATCGCGGTGGTCGGACGTAAGGAAGCGGAAACGGGGCAATTGGCCCTGCGTCGTTTCGGCGGCGAGGGCCAAAGCGTGCTCTCGCTGGAAGAGGCGCTGCGCGTTCTGAAGAACGACGCCACGCCGCCGGACGTCAAACGCGCTCTGGGTGTTGTGCCGGAACTCGCTTCGGAGGCCGCGACCGCCTGATGAACAGCATCCTCCCGTCCGCCTCGACCCTCGCCGTGGGCGCACGTCCGGCTCGTCCGAACGTGTCCGTGGTCATGGTCGTCTATCGGACGGGAGAGGCGCTGGCCGAGAGCATCAAGCATGTGCTGGCCGAGCCGCTGGTCGATGAGTTCGTCATCGTCGACAACGGCTCCGACGGCCGCGACGAGGACATGCTGCGCTCGCTGGCCCTGACCGAGCCGCGCGTCGTGCTCAAGCAGGGCCACGGCAATATCGGCTTCGCGCGCGGCGCCAATCTGGGAGCCTCGACGGCGGGCGGCGAGTACATCGTCTTCCTCAATCCCGACGCCAATCTGCAGACCAACTGCGTGGCCTCGCTGGTTACGGCCTTCAAGGGCCAGCCGACCCCGACCATCGTCGGCGCGCGGGTCATGAACATCGACGGCACCGAGCAGCGCGGCGGTCGTCGCGGCGACGTCACGCCGATGAGCACGGTGCTCAGCTTCGGCCAGTTCACCCGCCGCCATCCCAACCTGGCCAGCTTCGAGATCCATCGCGAGAACGAGCCGCTGCCGGGCAAGCCCGTGCCGATGCCGACCATCTCCGGCGCCTGCTTCGCCATGCGCCGCCGCGACTTCGAGGCCCTCAGCGGCTTCGACGAGGGTTATTTCCTGCACGTCGAGGACATCGACCTGTGCTGGCGCGCCCGCCGCGCCGGCGGCCAGGTGCTGTTCCAGCCCAAGGCCGAGGTCGTCCACCTGGGCCACACCAGCCAGGAACACCCGCTGAAGGTCGAGTTCCACAAGGGCGTGGGCCTGACCCGCTACTTCATCAAGCGCGCAGACAGCCTGCAGCTGTTCGCCGCCGCTGTTCTGCTCGCGCCGGCCATCATGCTGATGAGCGTTTCGCGTCCGCTGCTGTGGAAGCTGACCGGACGGCCGATCTAGCTTGACCGGCCCGGAGCCGCGCCTAGGCTCCCCGTCATGAAACGCTCGATCCTCGCCCTGGCGGCGCTCGCCCTGACGATCCCGCTCCTTGCCCAGGCGGCCGACTGGCCGACCAAGGAAGGCGACTTCAGCGTCCACGACTTCACCTTCAAGTCGGGTGAGAAGCTGGCCGAGGTCCGGCTGCACTACACCACCCTGGGCACGCCGCATCGCGACGCCAAGGGCCAGATCGACAATGCGGTGATGGTGCTGCACGGCACCGGCGGCTCGGGGAAGAATTTCCTGACGTCGGTCTTCGCCGACGAACTGTATGGCCCTGGCCAGCCGCTGGACATCACCAAGACCTTCGTGATCCTGCCCGACAACATCGGCCACGGCGCCTCGTCCAAGCCCAGCGACGGCCTGCGCATGGCCTTCCCGCATTACGACTACGACGACATGGTCGCCTTGCAGCACAAGCTGCTGGTTGATGGCCTGGGCGTGAGCAAGCTGCAGCTGATCCTGGGCACGTCGATGGGCTGCATGCACGCCTTCGTCTGGGGCGAGACCTATCCGGGCTTTGCCGAGCGCCTGGCGCCGTTCGCCTGCAACACCGTCGCCCTGGCTGGCCGCAACCGCATGTGGCGCAAGATGGCGATCGACGCGATCAAGGCCGACCCGGCTTGGATGGGTGGTGACTACACCACCCAGCCGATGGCGGGGATCCGCGCCGCCGCCGACCTTCAGATCATCGCCGGCGCCAATCCGATGGCGCTGCAGGACCAGTTCCCGACCCGCGAGGCGACCGAGAAGGCGCTGGACCAGGCCTACGCGCGCATGACCGCCAACTACGAGGCCAATAACGCCCTCTACTGGCTGGACGCCTCGCGCAACTACGACCCCTCGCCGAACCTGGAGAAGATCACCGTGCCGGTGCTGTGGGTGAACTCGGCCGACGACTTCATCAACCCGCCCGAGCTGGGCCTGGCCGAGCAGATGGTCAAGCGCATGCCCAAGGCGCGCTTCGTGCTGATCCCGGCCTCGACCCAGACGCGCGGCCACGGCACCCACACCTCGGCGAAGTTCTGGAAGGCGGACCTGGCCAAGCTGCTGGCCCAGTAGGGCAGGCTACATCGGTCCGATCGACTCGAACCGCTCGCCGTTCGGACCGACGATCGAGGTCGGGGCCTTCAGGCTCTTGGCCGGCAGCATCGCCTTGTAGCGTTCGTAGACCGCTACGCCCTTGCCGGCCTTGGCGGTCAGGCACAGGTCGTATTCGCCTTCGCGGCCCCAGGGCTGGCGCTGCGAGCTGGCGATGTCGCGGTCGGACTTCACGGCCGCAGCCACCTTCTCCGACAGCTCGCGATCGATGCCCGCGCCGTAGCTGGCGAACTTGATAGTGACGTCGCAGCGCCCGGCGGGAGTCTCCGCCATCGGCGCGGTCGCGCAGGCGGTCACGGCCAGGGGCAGCAGCAGGACAGGCAGGCGGCTCATGCGGGGAAACCTCCGGCGCGGGCCAGGGACGAGGCGGGGGCCTTGCCCAGCTTGGCGCTGACATCGCGGCCGATCTCGATCAGGGCCGCCAGATCGTAACCCGTCTCGAAGCCGGCCCGTTCCAGCATGTAGACCAGATCCTCGGTGCCGATATTGCCGGTGGCGTTCGGCGCGAACGGGCAGCCGCCCAGGCCGCCGACCGAGGCGTCCAGCACGTCGACGCCCGCTACGACGCTGGCATAGGCGTTGGCCAGGCCCGTGTTGCGGGTGTCATGGAAGTGCATGCGCAGGCGGGCGTCCGGCGCGGCGGCTCGGACGGCCTCGATGCGTTTGGTCACGACCCACGGATCGGCGACGCCGATGGTGTCGGCGATGGCGATCTCCGGGATGCCCAGGCTGGCGGCCTCACGGGCGATAGCCACGACCTGGTCTTCGCTGACCTCGCCGTCGAACGGGCAGCCGAAGGCCACCGAGATGGTGGCGGTGATCGGCGGGCCGCCGTCCACGGCCTGGCGTTCGGCGATGGCGGCCAGGGTGTCGATCTGCTGGCGCACCGTGGCGCCCTGGTTGGCGACGCCGAAACCGTCCGAGGCGCAGACCACGACATTGGCCTCGTCGCAACCGGTCGACACGCAACGCTCCCAGCCGCGCATGTTCAAGACGAGGCCGATGCGGGAGTGGACGCGGTCGGAGGGCAAGGCGTCCATGATCTCCTCTGCCCCGGCCATCTGCGGCACGCGGTTGGGGTTCACGAACGAGACGACCTCGGTGCGCTTGGCGCCGGCGGCTTCCAGCTTGCGGATCAGGTCCAGCTTGTCGGCGACCGACAGGATGGTTTTTTCGTTCTGCAGGCCGTCGCGCGGGCCGACCTCGACGATCTGGATGAAGCGGCTCATCGGGCGGGCTCCTCTTCTTCGATCTGAGGCTCGCCGCGATAGATCGTCAGCTTCTCGTCGTCGCCGTCGGAATAGTTCAGGCCCTGGATCACGGCCACTGGACGCGGCGTCAGGCCCAGGGCGGTCAGGGCGTCGCGGAAGGGCTTTTCCTCGCGGCCCTCGACCACGGCCGGGCGGCCTTCCGAGATCGCGTCGGCCGCGCCTTCGCCGGTGGTCAGCTCGGTGGCGGTGCCCAGCTGGAAGATCAGGCTGGGCTCGGAATAGCCGGTCAGGGCCACGGGGCCGGCGGCGCCGGAGCGCGGCGACAGGCGGGCCGTGTCCAGGGCGTCGGCGATGTCCTTGGACAGGAACAAAGGCTCCAGGCGCGGGATCAGGCCGGCGGTCAGGGCGATGTGGGCGCCGACGCCCAGCACCCCGGCCGTGACCAGGGCCCGCACCGAGTGATGGCGCAGCAGCAGGACGGCTCCGGCGATCCCGGCGGCCAGGGCCAGGCCGGCGGCCAGGACGGTCCAGACGAGGTCGTTCTTCGCGCCGAACTTCACCTGGCCATAGATCGCGACGGCGGCCAGCAGGGCGGCCATCAGCACCGACAGGCCAGCGCCGATCCAGCGCGGTCCCTTGGCCAGCGGTTCACGCACGGCCGCCGCCATCAGCATGGCCAGGGCGCCATAGGCCGGCAGCTCGTAGTGCACCAGCTTGGTGGGCAGGATCTCGAACATCAGCCAGGTCGGGACCAGCCAGCACAGGGCGAACCGCACGCCGGGGTCCTTGCGCCGGGTCCAGCCCAGGACCAGACCCGCCGGCAGCAGCAGGGTGGCCGGGAACGCCAGCAGCGGGGCCAGCAAGGTGTGATAGCCGAACGGCCCGGCGTGACCCTCCTGGCCGCCGGCCAGCTTGGGCGCCAGGTCTCCGCCCACGGCCGCGCCCCAGAAGGCGCCGTCGGTGGCGACGGTGATCATCATCGCCCAGGGCAGGCAGATGGCGCAGAACAGGATCAGGCCCCAGGTCCAGCCCAGGTCCTTCATCCACGCCGCCTTGCGGTCCCAGATCGCCAGGGCGGCCAGGGCGAAGAAGGCGACCAGCAGGCCGACGGGACCCTTGATCAGGGCGGCGACCGATAGGCCCAGCCAGAAGGCCAGCTTGGTCCATTTATTGACGGTCTCGCCCTTCAGGTGGGCGGCGTAGATGCGGGCGAGGGCCGCCATGGCCAGGGTGGTGCCGCCGCACAGGGCCGCGTCGGTCTTGGCGATGAAGGCCTCGGTCGACAGCAGGAAGGTCGCGCCCAGGATCGAGCCGGCCAGCAGGCCGGTGCGCGGATCCAGCAGCGCCGCCGCGCCCCAGGCGCAGGCCGCCGCCGCCAGCATCGCGCCCAGCAGAGACGGGATGCGATAGGCCCAGATCCGGCGGTCCTCGGCGTCGGAGAACGCCTTGACGCTCATGGCCTGCAGCCAGTGGATGCCGACCGGCTTCTTGAAGCGCGGCTGGTCCTGGAACTTGATGACCACGTAGTCGCCGGTCTCCAGCATCTGCGATGTGGCCTGGGCGAAGCGGGACTCGTCGCGGTCCAGCGGCGGCATGGCGAACAGGCCGGGCAGGCCGGCGATCAAGGCGACGAGCGCGGCGAACAGAGGGCCGCGCCACCCGCGGCTCCAATCATCGAGGCGAGATTCAAGCGTCATGCGGCCACGTTTAGCACGATCCTTTCGTGTGGGAATTTTTCGGCTATTAGAAGCCGATGAACGCCACCCCCGACTTTTCCGTCGTCGTCCCCGTCTTTGACGAGGGCGAGGCCGCCCCGAAGCTGGCGCGCGAGATCGCGACCGCCTTCAACGGCGACAATTACGAGATGATCTTCGTCGACGACGCCAGCCGCGACGACACCAAGGCCCGCCTGATCGCCCTGAAGGCCGAGATCCCGCAGCTCCGCGTGCTTGGCCACCGCAAGAACTCGGGCCAGAGCCGCGCCGTGCGCACCGGCATCCTGGCCGCGCGCGGGCCGATCATCGTCACCCTGGACGGCGACGGCCAGAACGACCCGGCCGACGCCCCGCGCCTGGCCAAGACCCTGCAGGCCGGCCCCGCCGTGCTGGCCTTGGTCGGCGGCGAGCGGGTCAAGCGCCAGGATAGCAGCGCCAAGCGCTTCGCCTCCAAGTTCGGCAACGGGGTGCGCAAGCGTCTCTTGAAGGACACCGCCAACGACACCGGCTGCGGGCTCAAGGCCTTCCGCCGCGAGGCGTTCCTGCGCCTGCCGTACTTCGATCACATCCACCGCTACATCCCGGCGCTGATGCTGCGCGAGGGCTACGAGGTGGCGTTCGAGCCGGTGAACCACCGTCACCGCGAGAGCGGGGTGTCGAAATATACGAACTTCGGCCGCCTGAAGGCCTCGGTGTCGGACCTGCTGGGCGTGATGTGGCTGCAATCGCGGTCGCGCAATCCCCAAGGCGTGGACGAAGCGTAACGCCTGACGGGCGAGACACCTTCACCGCAACGAAAATTCCCGCTAGGCCTTAACCATGGCATGAGACTGAATGCTCGCGCCAAAGGGGGAAGCTCGATGTTCGCAGCCATACCGCTGCTGGCGCTGCCGGTCATCATCTACAATCTGGTCGCGCTGACCCTGGCCGGAGGCTTCAAGGCCGCCGACGCCGGCGTGCGCATGAGCGACAAGCTGTTCACGATCCACATGACCTCGCGGGCCGAGTGGGGCGTCAGCCTGGGCGACCTGCTGCTGGCCGCCTCGCTGGTGGTGCTGTTCGTCGAGCTGCTGAAGTCCACGACCAGCCGCCGGATCGCCATCATCAACCACTCGCTGTCGATGGTGCTGTTCATCCTGTGCCTGGTCGAGTTCCTGCTGTTCCCGGCCTTCGCGACCTCGACCTTCTTCCTGATCACCCTGATGGTGCTGCTGGACGTGCTGGCGGGCTTCATCGTGACGATCGTGGCGGCGCGTCGCGACGTGGACTTCGGCGACCACTAGGCCAGCTTCAGCCCCATCGCCGACAGCGACCGTTCCAGCGGCGCGCCCAGGATGTTGGGCGAGCCGATGTCGCCGTGCCACCAAGTGGCGTAGCCCAACGACTTCAGCAGCTTCAGCGCCGACTTGCTGCGCTCGTCGGGCTGGCACTCCATGTAGATCAGCGGGCGGTGGGCCTTGATGGTCTTCGCCGCGCCGCGCAGCACGTCGATCTCCATGCCCTCGACATCGATCTTGATCAGGTGGCAGGCGGAGAGATTCAGGCTGTCGATGGTGATCATCGCCACCTCCTCGCCGTCCTCGTCGTCGCGATAGACGAGGCTCTCGGCGCGGCCGCGGTCGGGCGCCAGGGTCATCATCCCGAAATTGCCGGGCTCTTCGTAGTGGATGCCGGGCAGGCGCATGGCGCCCTTCTTGGCCCCGACCAGGGTCATGTAGGTATGGACATTGGCCCAGCTGTTCAGGGCCACGCTGGCGACCATGGCCTGGAACATGATCCGCTGCGGCTCGAAGGCGTAGACCCGGCCGGTCGGCCCCACGAAGTTGCAGAAGGCCAGGGTGTGGGTGCCCATGTTGGCGCCGACGTCCAGCACCGTCTGGCCCGGTTGGATCAACTGACCCAGGAGGTCCAGCTCGTCGCCCGACCAGACGCCGGTCTCCTGGATGCCGCTGAAGATGTAGAGGTCGTTGCGATTGAGCAGCATCGGCCCGTAGCGCGAGGGTATGACCTCGTTGAACTCGGCGCGCGGCGGCGGCGCGGTCGGCTCGGGTGGCGCATCGGGCAGGGTCGCCAGGGCCAGGTCGTCCGGGCTCAGAATCCTCGCGTCCGGGCAAGCCGTGCGGGCTTGCCACAGGCTGACGCCGGCGGTCATCGGGCTCTTGCGCCACGACCAGGGCAGGGCGGCCATGCGGATGGTGTCGAGGAAGGCGCTGGCCGCCGGACCCGCGCGCAGGCCGATCAGGTCCTGGCCGACCTGGTTCCATAGCAGGCCGTCGCGGAGGGCCAGCGACACGCCCTGGTCCGCCTCGGGCAGCAGGGCGGCGGGATCGGCCGAGAACAACGTCCGAGGATGGGCCAGGATAAGGTCGCCGCCGATCGCCGCGCCCGCCGCCGCGAAGGTCCGCAGGCGGACGACGCCGAAACGATCGGCCAGGCTGTCGGCCGGGTCGGTGACCAGGGTCTCGGTCGAGACGCGCACACGATCGGCGCGCGCGTCGACCCAGTCTGTGATGGCGCGCGTGACGTCGGCGGAGGCGTTGCACAGGTGCAGGTGGACGTTCCAGTCCGGGGCGACGCCCGCCAGCGATCGCGCCAGCCGCACCGCCGCCACCGCCTCGCGATCGCCCAGGGCGACGCTGACCACGGTCCGAGCGGCCTTGGTCACGACGATGTCGAACGCCTCGGGCGTGGAGAATCGCGCGTCCGGCCGCTGCTGAGGCCACTCGACCGGCTGGCCCAGGCGCTCGAGCGCGGCCGCCAGGCACAACGCGGCGACGCCGTCTGATTCTGCCTCCAGGGCCAGGGCGCAGCGGGCGGCGTCGGCGCAGCCCGCGAAATCGCCGCGCTCCAGCCGGATCACCGCCAGCGCCAGCCACGACGGGCCGTGGGCGTAACGCTCCAGTCCGCTCTGGAACAGGCCTTCGGCCACGGCCAGGTCCTGGCTGTATTTCAGCAGCATGACGCCGCAGTTGTAGTGGTGCTCGGCGACCTCGGGCTGCTGGTCGCGGGCCTGCTTGAAGGCGTCGAAGGCCGCGGTCAGGTCGCCTGAGCCCGCGGCGGCCAGGCCGGCCATCGACAGGGTCACGCCCTGGTCGCCCTCGATCCCGAACACGCGCCGAGCGGCCGCGGCCGTCTCGCTCATGCGCTGGAAGCGCTGGAAGTAGAAATCCCGCGCGGCCTGCATCAGCAGCTGGAAGCGCATCGGGTCCAGCATGGCCTCGATGCGCACGGGCGCCAGCAGCATCCAGTCCGGCCGCGACCTCAGATAAGCGATGTCGGCGCCGATGCGCTCAGAATCGATCATGGGTTGATCTTAGAAAAGATCAGGCGTCCGGGAAGCCGCCTGTCTGCCTCAAGGCTTCGCCCAGAGCCATGGCGGCGGTGGTCGCCAGATTCATCGAGCGGGTTTCGGGCCGGATCGGGATGACGATGCGGCCCTGGACGGCGGCGTGGACCTCTTCCGGGGCGCCCTTGCTCTCGTTGCCGAACAGCAGGGTGTCTCCGGGTTCGAACGAAAATCGGTGGAAAGGCGTCGCGCCGCGAGTCGTGAAAAGCAGCAGGCGGCCCTGCGCCCGTTCCGGGGCGGCGAGGAAAGCTTCCCAGCTGTCATGGCGCTGAAGGTGCGCCAAAGGCCCGTAATCCAGGGCCGCGCGCTTCAAACTCTTGTCGTCCAAGGGAAAACTGCAGGGCTCGATGACGTCCAGACCGACGTCGAAACACGCGGAGAGCCGGATGGCCGCCCCGACGTTTTGGGGAATGCCTGGTTGAAAAAGTGCGATACGCATAATAAGCGAACCAACCACAAGGGCAGCAGGGGCTTTGCCGGGAATCGAAAGGGCTTGCGGACTTCGTCCGCGCGTCCGATACGACGATCCGACCGCTGCCTTGTGGCGGAGATCCGCATGCGGGTCGAGCAAGATATGGCGTCGAAAGGCGCTTCTCCAAGCCGGTCGCTTCCGCGACCTGCGGAATTAAGGGGTGACTAGGTGGCCGACACCGCCGTGGGCGCAACGACCGAGCCGGAACACGGGAGCGATCCCTCCCGGCGCGACTTTATTCACATCGCCGCGCTCGCGGCCGCCGCTGGCGGCGCCGCGACCCTGGTGTGGCCGTTCATCGACCAGATGAACCCGTCCGCCGACACGCGGGCCCTGGCCTCGACCGAGTTCGACCTGACCAAGGTCGCCGAGGGCCAGCAGGTCACGATCAAGTGGCGCGGCAAGCCGCTCTTCGTGCGTAACCGCACCAAGGCGGAAATCGCCAAGGCCGTGGCCGACGACGGCGCGTCGATGAAGGATCCGGCGACGGACGCCTCGCGCGTGAAGCCGGGCAAGTCCAACTGGCTGATCGTTGGCGGCAACTGCACCCACCTGGGCTGCGTGCCGACCTTCGGCGGTGGCGAGTATGGCGGCTGGTTCTGCCCGTGCCACGGCTCGGTCTATGACACCTCGGGTCGTATCCGTAAGGGCCCCGCGCCCCTGAACCTGGTGGTTCCGGAATACGCCTTCCTCACCGACACCAAGGTCAAGATCGGCTAAGCGAGATGAGCGGACATTCGACCTATCAACCGAAGACCGGTATCGAGCGCTGGCTCGACGCCCGTCTGCCGATCGTGCGTCTGGGCTACGACTCGTTCGTCGACTACCCCACCCCGCGCAACCTGAACTACTGGTGGACCTTCGGCGGCATCCTGTCGCTGTGCCTGGCCTCCCAGCTGATCACCGGCATCATCCTGGTGATGCACTACAATCCGAGCGCTCAGGGCGCCTTTGCTTCCGTCGAGCACATCATGCGCGACGTGAACTACGGCTGGCTGATCCGCTACATGCACGCCAACGGCGCGTCGATGTTCTTCATCGCCGTCTACATCCACATGCTGCGCGGCCTGTACTACGGCTCCTACAAGGCGCCGCGTGAAGTGCTGTGGCTGCTGGGCTGCGTGATCTATCTGCTGATGATGGCCACCGCCTTCATGGGCTACGTCCTGCCCTGGGGCCAGATGTCGTTCCACGGCGCCGTCGTGATCACCAACCTGTTCGGCGCCCTGCCGCTGGTCGGCGAGAGCATCACCACCTGGCTGTGGGGCGGCTTCGCGGTCGACAACCCGACCCTGAACCGCTTCTTCTCGCTGCACTACCTGCTGCCCTTCATGATCGCGGGCGTCGTGATCCTGCACATCTGGGCGCTGCACGTGGTTGGCCAGAACAACCCGACCGGCGTGGACCCCAAGTCGAAGGCCGACACCGTTCCCTTCACGCCGTACGCGACGGTGAAGGACGGCTTCGCGATGAGCGTCTTCCTGATCCTCTTCGCCTTCTTCGTCTTCTACATGCCGAACGCCCTTGGCCACGCCGACAACTATGTCGAGGCCAACCCGCTGGTGACGCCGTCGCACATCGTTCCGGAATGGTACTTCCTGCCGTTCTACGCGATCCTGCGCGCCGTGCCGGACAAGCTGATGGGCGTGCTGGCCATGTTCGGCGCCATCGCCTGCCTGTTCGCCCTGCCGTGGCTGGACACCTCGAAGGTGCGCTCGATGCGCTACCGCCCGACCGCGAAGATCTACTTCGTGTTCTTCCTGGTGGCCTGCATCATCCTGGGCTTCTGCGGCGCCAAGCTGCCGGACGATCCGGTGATCCCGCACCTGACCACGTTCCAGCTGGGCGGTTCGGACCTGAACAGCTTCGTGTGGCTCAGCCGCGTGGCCTCGCTCTACTACTTCGCTTTCTTCCTGGTCGTTCTCCCGGTCCTGGGTCTGGTCGAAAAGACCCTGCCCGTGCCGGACTCGATCGCTTCGCCGGCCCTCTCGGCCGACGCTCACAAGGGTTGATCCCGATGCTCCGCAAACTCTCGGTTATCGCGGCGGCGGCGGGTCTCCTGGTCGTCGGCCTCGCCGGTCCGGCCCTCGCCAACGGCGGGGCCCTGCCGGCCAAGGAAGTGCACTGGTCGTTCGAAGGCCCCTTCGGCAAGTTCGACCAGGGCCAGCTGCAGCGTGGCTTCAAGGTCTATCGCGAAGTCTGCTCGGCCTGCCACTCGCTGAAGCTGGTGTCGTTCCGCAACCTCGGTGACAAGGGCGGCCCGTTCTACAGCGAGAAGTATCCGAACTCGAACGACAACCCGTGGGTCAAGGCGATCGCCAAGGACTACGAGGTCGCCGACATCGATTCGGAAACCGGTGACGCCATCAAGCGTCCGGCCACCAGCGCCGACCACTTCCCGTCGCCCTTCGCCAACGAAGCCGCGGCCCGCGCCTCGAACGGCGGCGCCCTGCCGCCGGACATGTCGCTGCTGGCCAAGGCCCGCGAAGAAGGTCCGGACCACATCTATTCGGTCGTGACCAGCTACGTCGATCCGCCGAAGGGCCTGACGGTCCCGACCGGCGGTCACTACAACCCGTACTTCCCGGGCGACCTCAGCTCGGCCTGGCACGGCGACCACAAGCACGTCCCGCCGGGCGGCTTCATCGCCATGGCCCCGCCGCTCAAGGCTGGCCTGGTGACGTTCGACGACGGCACCAAGTCGACCCTGGACCAGCAAGCCAAGGACGTCTCGGCGTTCCTGATGTGGGCCGCCGAGCCCAAGCTGGAAGAGCGCAAGCAGACCGGCTTCGCCGTTCTGATCTACCTCGTCCTGCTCTCGGGCCTGCTGTATGCGAGCTACAAGACGGTCTGGAAGAACGAGTCGCACTGACCTGTTCTCCGGCTCTGAGATACGGAAAGGCCCGGTGGAAACACCGGGCCTTTTTCTTTGATCCCAACCGGTGTCATCCCGGCCGGAGCGCGCAAGCGCGGAGAGCCGGGACCCAGGGGCAACCGCTTTGCGCCGGCCCCTGGGTCCCGGATCGGCCCTGCGGGCCGTCCGGGATGACACGGAGGCTTAAGTTCTAGACAGGCAACCGCCAGCAGATCAGCGGTCCGTCCTCGTCGTCCACCCGCTCGCCCACCACCTGGAAGCCATTGCGTGCCAGCACCGCCTGCGAGGCCAGGTTGTCGACCGAGGTCTCGGCGGTGAGGGCATGGACGCGCTCGTCCGCCCGGGCCCAGGTGGCCAGGTCGGCCACCGCGCGGGTGGCCACGCCCTGGCCCCAGCGGGTGGGCGCGACGCCGTAGCCGATGCGCAAGGACCGGTCGGCCGCGTCCAGCGGCCGGGTGGGCGAGAGCAGGCCGACGATCTCGCCGTCCTCGACGATCATCCAGGCAGCCGGGCTGAACACCAGGCGGATGCCGTCGGCCAGCTGCGCCAGCATGGCCAGCACTTCCGGCGGGGCCAGCGGGCTGTCGCACAGGCGATAGGGCGCGGGCGCTTCGCCGCGCAGCAGGGCGGCGAAGTCTTCGGTCTTGGCTTCGATGAGCATCAGGGCGCGACCGACAAGGTGCGGGCGTCGGCGGCCAGGCGCAGCCGGTGGCGGCCCCACAGGCCCGTGCCTAAGGTCCCGGCCACGCCCTCGGGCAGGTCGTCGGCCAGGCTGGCGGGCACGTTCTCGGCCAGCACCCCGCCGATCGACAGGGCGCGCAGGCGGGCCGGGGCCTTGTGGCGGGCGGTCATGTCCAGCTTGCCCGTCGCGGCCGCCCCGCGCGTCGACAGCCGCGCCATGGCCCTGGAGGCGGTATCGATCGCGAAGGCTCCCTGCAGGGCCATAGGGCCGTCGCTGACGCTGGCGACGATGGTCGGCAGGCCCTCGACCACTTCGACCGGCAGGACGACCTGGCGGCGCGCCCGCCAGGGCTTGTCGATGCGCACCCGACAGTCGGCGAAGTCGATCTCGACGCTGTGGCCGGCCAGGACGTCCATGCCGATCACGCCGGCGATCGGGGTGATGAAGCCCGCGCCGCGCGCGTCCAGGTCGGCGACCTTGATCGGCACGGCCGGCGTCTTCAAGCCCGCGACCTCGACCGACAGCGGCAGTTCAGGCTCGGTGATCCCGGCCATCTGGGCCTTGGTCTCGTGCAGCAGGGTGCGCGGGGCCGACAGGTCGATGACGTAGTCGCCGGCCATGTCGCCGATCACCGCCGGGGCGATCACAGCCCCGTTCTCGAACCAGCACGCCGTCTCGCCGGCGCGCACCGTACTGGCGACGAGCATGAGCGACAGGGCCAGGACGGGAACGCGGCAACGCATGCGGCGCAGCCTAGCCTAGCCGTGACGGTTGCGCGACGATCTCGACAGCTTCACCGAACGGCGTTCATCATGGCGTCGGGCAGGGGAGCGTGAACATGTCGGAAGAGCACGATCCGGAGCGCGAGTCGGGCCGGCGGCTGGACGCCTTCGTCGACGCGGCCTTCGCCTTCGCCGTCACCCTGTTGATCATCGCCAGCGCCGAGCCGGCGGCCAATATCGCCGCCCTGTGGCAGGCCCTGGGCCGCATCCCCGCCTCGCTGGGGGCCTTCGCTCTGATCGCCATGTTCTGGCTGGCCTATCGCGAGTACGGGCGCCTCGTCCCACGTCGCGACACCCTGTCGACCCTGAACGCCCTGGCCATCGTGTTCACGGTGCTGGTCTATGTCTTCCCGCTGCGGATGCTGGTCGAGTCCGGCTTCGTCTGGGCCTCGCGCGGCCTGCTGTCGGGCGAGAAGATCATCCGCACCCTGTCGGACCTGCGCGATCTCTTCCGCATCTACGGCGCGGGTTTCGCGATCCTGGCCGGACTGTTCACGGTCCTGTACTGGCGGGCCATGCGTCATCCCCAGCGCCTGGGCGTGGACCCTGCGAACCTGACCCAGATCCGCTTCAGCTTTGAGATCTGGGCCCTGGCGGCGGCCACGGGTCTGATCTCGGCGGCCCTCACCTTCGGTCCGATGGCCAGGGCGCCGTGGCTGCCGGGCTTCGCCTACTGGCTGATCCCGCTGGTCATCGGCCTGCGCGCGCCGATGGGACGCCTGCTGCGGCGCGGACGTCCCGTCTAAGGGCCCGCGTCAGCCCGCCTGCTTGCGATCGCGCAGCTTGCACGGCGCGCCGGCCTGGGCTGCCTCGGCGCAGGTCATGGAGCTCAGCGACGCGGCCGAGCCGGGCGCGGGGTTGTCGACGACATAGCCCTTGCCGTTCTTGCAGCTCAGCTCGTAGCGGGTGATCGGCGGCGTCCCGCCCGAGCCCAGATAGGCGCCGTCGGCGACCTCGCAGTCGGGCGCGATCTTGGCGGCGATCGGAGCCAGGCCCATGGCCGGCTGGAAGTTGCCGCGCATCAGGCAATACAGCCCGCGCGGCCAGGCCTTGCCGGCGGCTTCGGCCGAGTCCTGCACGGCCAGGCAGTCCAGAGGCTGGACGTCCTCGGCGGACTTGCGATTGATGATCCAGCCCATGGCGTCGCGGCACACCAACTCGTAGCTGGGGACCTTGGACGGCTTGTCCGACAGCTCGGCGGCGTCGACCACATCGCACGGGATCTTCAGCTGGGTCGCCAGCTCCCGAGCCATCTTGACCTGCATCGGATTGCCCGACTCGCGCGGCTTGATGCGCGGGCCCGACTTCTGGGTCCGCAGGAAGTCGATGTTCTTCATGTCCTGTCGCGGCGGCGGGGGCGGCGGCATGTAACCGCCGAACTGCGCCATGGCGGGCGCGACCCCGATCGCCAGAACCGCGACGACGCTCAGAACAATCCCAGACAAAATCCGACGCATGAGTCTGCTCCCCCTCGATGCCTAAGGTTGAGAAGATTGATCCGCTATCGGCGCCTGGTCAACTGATGCGCGGCGTCAGGCTTCGGCCTTGCTGCCGCTTGAGCGCTGGAACAGCTGCAAAGTGCGCAGCAGCGACAGGCGGGCGCTGTCGGGATGATGGCCGTTGGGCGCGACGAAGGCGTGGCCGGCCTCGTACAGATGGATCGGCAGCTCCGGATGCGTCTCGCGGATCGCCTCGACATCGGCCAGCGGGATCATGCTGTCGGTCTTGCCAAAGTGCAGGATGGTCGGGACCCTGGGCGTCTCGTCCCGATAGGCGACGATATCGCCGCCGTAGAAGGCCGAGACCGCGCTGAGCCCCTCGCAGCGGCAGGCCGCCAGCCAGGCCGTGGTGCCGCCATAGCAGAAGCCCATCGCGAACACCGGCCCCTCCAGGGCGTCGATGCAGGCCTGGACGCGGGGCAGGGTCGAGACGCCCCAGCCCGTCGCCTTGCCCATGGCCATGCGCGCATCCAGGATCGCCGGCGTGGTGTCCTCGAGCGGGAAGTCGGCGTCGGCCGCGTCCATCAGGCTGGGGACGATGACCTCATAGCCCTGCTCGGCCAGGCTGTCGGCCAGCGCGCGCAGGTGCGGGGTGACGCCCCAGATGGCGTGCAGCATGACGATGCCGCCGCGTCGGGCTTCCCGGGGCGGGGCGTGGTAGGCGGCGAATGGCGCGCCGGTCTCGCGGCACGCCAGGGCAATGCGTTCACCCATGGCCGCCGGCCCCCTCTTTCGACGCAGAGTGCTCGGCGAAGAACTCGACCGTGCGCTGGCGGGCCAGCTCGGCGTCGGCGAGATCGCTGTCGGGCCGGCCGTCATTGTTGAAGCCGTGGCCGCTGTTCTCGTAGACGTGGATCGGAACCTCGGGATGCGCGGCCCAGACGGCGGCCTTGACGTCCTCGGCGGGGATATGGCCGTCCTTGCGGCCCAGGTGCACGACCACGGGCGTGTTCAAGGGAAGCGCGGCATTGGCGGCGATCATGCTGCCGTAATAGGCCGAACCCGCCGCCAGGCCCTTCAGCCGGGCGGCCGACAGCCACACCAGCGAGCCGCCCAGGCAATAGCCGACCGCGAACACCGGACCACGCGAGGCCAGCTCATCGATGCAGGCCTGGATGTCCGACAGCATGGCGTCGATCCCGACCTTCTGCACGTAGCTGACGCCGGTCTGGAAGCCTTGCGGATCGTGCTCGGCCACGAAGCCGGGCTCGGCGCGGTCGAAGATCGACGGGGCCAGCACCTCGAAGCCCCGGGCGGCCCAACGCGCCACGTCGGCCTGGACGTACTGGTCGAGGCCGAAGATCTCCTGGATCACGACCACCCCGCCCTTTCGCGCGCCTTCCGGCTGGGCGTGCAGGGCGGTGAAGGCAAAGCCGTCGACGGCGGCGGTCAGGGTGATGGTCTCGGCCATGGCGGCGACTCCCTCGGAAACTGGCGGCATCCAAGGGGCGCATGGCCGCTCGGGTCAAGTCGCCCGATACGATACGCGCGTGAAGAGGTGCGACGCCCGCCGGTGGATGGCCACCATCAACTGGCGTTCGGAGAGGTCCAGGCGCTCGATCGGGATGTCGACCTTGCGACTGCCCTTGAGGGTGGACGCGACCTGCTCCAGGGCGGATGGCCGCTCCAGCTTCAGGCGCAGGCGACGGGGGTCATCCTCGCCGCCGCCTTCGATATCGGCGGTGACGATCTCGCTCCAGGCCAGGAAGAACAGAGTATCCTTCTTCTTCTCGCGCCAGCTCAGGCCGTCGGCGGCGATGATCAGGCGCGGGGTGGTGTCGAAGAAGACTGGGAGAGACAGCAAGGAAACGATCGCCGCCGAGACGAGGCCGATCCTCCAGCTCGTGGGATCGCCGAAGGCGCCGAAACCAACCATCACCAGAACGAAGATGGCGAGCCAGCTCGCTTCCTTCAGCCGCGAGGGCCGAACAACGACCGGCGCGTCGGCGCTCACGGGTTGATCCTCACGCTGGCGCCATCGCGGACCAGGCGCCAGATCTCCTCGATCTCGGGATCGGTAACGGCGATGCAGCCGTCGGTCCAGTCCTGGCCCTTGAACGCGGCGGCCAGATGGCCTCGGCCGTTGGGCAGACCGTGGATCATGATGTCGCCGCCGGGGTCCAGGCCTCGGGCGCGGGCGGCCTGGATCTGAGCTGGCGTTGGATAGCCGATCCGCAAGGACCGGTGATAGGCGCTGCCGGGATTGCGGCCGGTGATGCGGTAGTCGCCCTCGGGCGTGCGACGGTCGCCGGAGCGGGTCTTGGGCGCCAGGCCGCCGCGTCCCAGCGAGATCTTGTAGATCCGCACCGCGCGCTCGCCGGCGTACAGCGTCATGCGGTGGGCGGCCTTCTCGACCACGATGCGGTCGACGCTGGCGTCCGGGCCAGCAGGCCTAGCGGCCTGCGGCGAACCGCAGGCCGTCAGCAGCAGCGCCCCGATCAGGCCGAGGCGCCGCATGGTCTTAAACGTTGAAGCGGAAGTGCATCACGTCGCCGTCCTTGACGACGTATTCCTTGCCTTCGGCGCGCATCTTGCCGGCTTCCTTGGCCGGGCCTTCGCCGCCCAGCTTGACGAAGTCGTCGAAGGCGATGGTTTCGGCGCGGATGTAGCCCTTCTCGAAGTCGGTGTGGATGACGCCGGCCGCCTGCGGGCCGGTGTCGCCGACGTGGATGGTCCAGGCGCGGGCTTCCTTGGGGCCGACCGTGAAGTAGGTCTGCAGGTTCAGCAGCGTGTAGGCTTCACGGATCAGGCGGTTCAGGCCCGGCTCTTCCAGGCCCAGGGTCTCGAGGAACTCGGCGCGTTCCTCGGCGTCCAGCAGGGCGATCTCGCTCTCGATCTGGGCCGAGATGACGACGCTCTTGGCGTTGTCCTTGGCGGCGCGTTCGGCGACCAGGTCGCTGTACTTGTTGCCCTTGTCGGCGCTGCCTTCGTCGACGTTGCAGACGTACAGGGCCGGCAGCGAGGTCAGCAGCTGCAGCATGTGCCACGCCTTCTCGTCGTCGGCGTCGATCTTGGCGGCGCGGGCCGGGCGGCCCTCGCGCAGCAGAGCCAGGGCGATATTGGCCAGGCGCAGGGTGTTGGCGCTTTCCTTGTCGGCGCCGACCTTGGCGCGCTTCTCAAGGGCGGGAACGCGCTTTTCCAGGCTTTCCAGGTCGGCCAGCATCAGCTCCATCTCGATGATCTCGAGATCGCTGATCGGGTCGATGCGGCCTTCGACGTGGACGATGTCGCCGTCCTCGAAGCAGCGGGCCACGAAGGCCACGGCGTCGCAGTCGCGGATATTGGCCAGGAACTGGTTGCCCAGGCCTTCGCCCTTCGACGCGCCACGCACCAGGCCGGCGATGTCGACGAAGGTGATCCGGGCCGGGATGATTTCCTTGGAGCCGGCGATCTTGGCCAGGGCGTCCAGGCGCGGCTCGGGCACGGCGACTTCGCCGGTGTTGGGCTCGATCGTGCAGAACGGATAGTTCGCGGCCTGGGCCGACGCCGTCTGGGTCAGGGCGTTGAACAGGGTGGACTTGCCGACGTTGGGCAGGCCGACGATGGCGACTTTAAGGGCCATGGAACTCTCGTGAATTTCGTTGGCGCGCGCTTAGCACGGATGGCCGTGAAAGGCGAACGCGCCGGTCCCGAGAGCTTGGCCGGAAAATCAGCCCAGACGGGCGACGCGCGCGACCGTCTCGCCATGGAAAGCGCAGCTGAGCTTGGCGTCGATGCAGTCTTTCATCGCCACGAACGCCTTGTCAGCCCCGCCGCGAGCCGGGAGGGTGATGGTCGCCTCGACCATGCCCTGGGCGTCGCGCGGGGCGATGTTCAACTGGGCCTTCATGGCCTGGGTCGCCGGAACGGCCTGGGCCACGACCTTGTCGGCCGGGCCCTTCATGACGATGCGGGCCGGGGTGCGGGTCTCGGTCGCCGTGCAGGCGCTCCCCAGGAGACCGACGGCGGCGATAACGGCCAGCGCGCGAAAGCGGATCATGGCGTTCCCTCCCCAATATCGTTGGCTGAACAGTGTTACCGCTATCGCGATCTGTAAAGCGCTTTCTCAACCCTGGGTGATCGCGGCGGTTGGGGACTTGCAAGAACTGCAACCAGACCTGATATCAATGCGCGAAAGGAGCCTCCCCATGAGCGTTCGTCCCGTCCTGAAGATCGTGAAAGGCCAGCCCGCCTCGGATGGCGACGGCGTGCGGCTGACCCGCATGCTGGGCACCGCCGAGGCCCAGATGTTCGACCCGTTCCTGATGCTGGACTGTTTCGACAACGACCAGGCGTCCGACTACATGGGCGGCTTCCCCGACCACCCGCATCGCGGCTTCGAGACCGTGACCTACATGCTGGAAGGCCGGATGCGTCACAAGGACAACACCGGCCGCGAGGGCGTGATCGGGCCGGGCGGGATCCAGTGGATGCGGGCCGGCAAGGGCATCGTCCACTCCGAGATGCCCGAGCAGGCCGAGGGCCGCATGCGCGGCTTCCAGCTGTGGGTGAACCTGCCGGCCAAGCTGAAGATGAGCGAGCCGGGCTATTCTGAATTCGAGAGCGACGCGATTCCGGTCGAGGCGCGCGACGGCGGCGTCACCGTGAAGGTGATCTCGGGCGTGACCGATGGCGGCACGACGGGTCCGATCGGCGGCGGCGCGGTGGACGCCCTCTATTTCGACGTCGTGCTGCCGGCCGGGACCGTGTTCGAGGAGCCGGTCGGCGACGACCGCAGCGCCATGCTGGCCGTCTATGAAGGTCAGGTCCGCGTCGCCCACGACACGGTCGACGCCTTGTCGGGCGTGTTCCTGGGCACGGGTGACACCGTCCGCGTCGAGGCCGTCACCGACGCGCGCGTGCTGCTGCTGGCCGGCCGCCCGATCCAGGAGCCGGTCTTCTGGCACGGCCCGTTCGTCATGAACTCCCGCGAGGAGATCGTTCAGGCGTTCGAGGACTTCCAGCGCGGACGGTTCTAGGTTCTAGCGAATGTCGACCGCGCTCTCGAAATAGGCCGTGGCGCTGCCTTCGGCATGGGCGACGATCGAGATGTCGAAGCCCTTGCCGTCGTCCAGCGCCAGGTGCACGCGGCCCTGCCGGAAAGCTTCGCGCATGGCCTCTGGCGCGCCGGTCAGGCCGCCCTTGGCCGAACGCAAGCCTCGGTTGTCCATATAGTGCAGCGAGAAGGTCACGGGATGGACCTGACGCGCGATCGTCAGTTCGCCTGCGCCGGTGTGCGGCGGCTTGGGTTGTCTTGCCATACGCATACAACGCGCGAAGCGCGCTGCCGGGTGCAGCGAAAGCTGTGGAGAAAGGCGCGGCCCGGCGTTCGTCGGGGGGGCGTGTTGCCGGGCCGCTGGCGTCCGCGGCCACGATGGGCTGTCCGGACGCTAGGATAAATCGTCAGGGCGTGGTCGGTTCCACGCGCCCGCGCGCTTCAGGCGTCGCCGCGCTGACGGGGCGACGCCGAACCGCCCACGCGTCCGGCGCGGGTGGCCAGGTCGCGGTTCTGCGAGAAGCTGCGCTTTTCGGCGGGCACCGAGGCGCCGCCCTTGGCGGCGATCTCGCGCCGCTTCTCGGGCGACATGGCGGCGAAGCCACGCTTGGACTTGGACGGGGTGTCGGTTTGCAAAGCCATGGCGGCCTCCCTGTTGCTTCCGCAAAGACAAGGCCCGGAATCGCCTAAACGTTCCAAAGGCTTAGCCTTAAGTTTAGCGGACGCCGCAGGCGCGAAGCATGGCCGTGGAGGCGGCGACGGCCTCTTCGGCGGGCAGGCCGCGCGTGTCGCGGGCCCGAGCCAGGGCCGCCTTGCACGCAGGTTCATCGGCCTTGGTGAGCGGCGAGGCGGCGGTAGCAGGCTGGTGCGCCGAGGCCTCGGCGGGCGCGGGATGGACACCCACAAAGACCAGGATGGCGATCGCGCCGAACAGCAGCAGGGCGGCCAGGGCCACGGCCATGACCCCGCGGCCGTCGTCTTGAGCGATGACAATCCGCTGGGTCAGGGTCATGGCGACGTCCCGCGTTCTTGGGTGAGGCCAAGTGTTAACGCGCGACGGGGCGAGATGTTCTAGGCGCCCTCGATCAGGCCCCCTCAATCAGGCCCAGGCGCAGCAGGCTCTCGGCGGCGGCGACGATGGACTCCTCGGCCGAGCGGGGCGACCAGCCCAGCAGGCGGCTGGCCTTTTCGCTGGTGGCGTTCATGGTCACGCCCAGGAACGGGACCAGCGCTTTCAGCGCCGGATTGCCCGCGGCCGCGCCGATGCGCACGACGGTGTTGGGGATCTCCTTGGTCGGGACCTTGGCCGCCGCCGACCCCAGCCGTCGCCGCAGGATCGTCGCCACGTCGCGCATCCACAGGCTCTCGCCGGCTATGGCCAGGAAGCGCTGACCGTTGGCGGCCGGATCGGTCATGGCGCGCAGGTGCAGGTCGGCGACGTCGCGCACATCGACAAAGCCGGAATTGACCTTCGGGCAGCCGGGGATGCCCTCCAGCATCTGCTTGATCAGCCGGATGGAGTGCGAATAGTCGGCCCCCAGCGCCGGGCCCATCACGGCGGTCGGGTTGACGGCCGCCAGCTCCAATCCGCGCCCTTCGGCGGCGATGAAGTTCCAGGCCGCGCGTTCGGACAGGGTCTTGGACTTCTGGTACGGCGCGACCTGGTCGTTCAGCTGCGTCCAGTCGGTCTCGTCGAACGGCCGCTTCATCGGCTTGTGGCCCATGCCGACCGCGCCAAAGGCCGAGGTCAGCACCACTCGCTTGACGCCCGCGTCCCGCGCCGCGCGCAGGACCCGGAAATTACCCTCGACCGCGGGGATGATCCACTCTTCCTCGGTGGCATAGTCGCCGGACGGGGTGGGCGAGGCGCCGTGCATCACATAGGCGCAGCCCTCGGCGGCCTGAGCCCAGCCGGCGTCGTCGCTCAGGTCGGCCGTGACGAAACTCAGCCGATCGCCGGGCTCGGCCCCGCCGACCTTCAGATAGGCGCGAACCTCGGCCTCGCGGCCGGGCGTCCGCAGCGTGGTCCGCACCCGATAGCCCTGCGCCAGCAGCGCCAGGATGCAGTGCTGGGCGATGAAGCCCGTGCCGCCCGTCACCAGAACCAGATCGTCTCGCATGGATGTCTCCTGATCGATGGCGGGACCCTATCGAGCCGGTGCCGGACGTAGAATGCTTGTTGGTTCGTGATACTTGCGCAAAAGTCCGGGAATGGTCGTCGATCCCTTCTCCGAGATCCTGAGCCTGACCCAGGCCCAGGCCGTCCATGCCGGCGGGTTCGAGGCCGGCGGGCCGTGGGCGATCCGGTTCCGCTCGCGCCATCGGATCAAGATGTCGGCCGTGCTGCATGGCGGGTGCTGGTTCTGGTTCGAGGACGAGCCGCAGACCAAGGTACGGCTGGAGGCCGGCGACATCGGCCTGCTCACCGCCCAGCGCGACTACGTCATGGCCAGCGACCCGGACGTCGAGCCGGTCGAGGCGACCAGCCTGTTCTCACCCGTGGGCCTGGCCTCGGCGGTGCTGGGGGATGGCGCGGACTTCGGCTTCATCGGCGGGCACATCCTGCTCAACCCGCTCAACGGCGGACTGTTGGCGGATGTTTTGCCGCCCTGGCTGCACATCGCGGGGAGCTCGCCGCAAGCCGCCGCCTTCGGCTGGCTGCTGGGCCGGCTGGTCGAGGAGGCGCGAGGCGATCTGCCAGGCGCCCAGCTGGCCTCGTCGCATCTGGCCCAGCTGCTGTTCACCGAGATCCTGCGCTCGCACCTGGGCGCGGGCGGTTCGCTGCCCGCCGGCTGGCTGCGGGCCCTGGCGGATGCCCGCACCGCGCCGGCCCTGCGGCTGATGCATGGCGATCCTGGCCGGGACTGGCGCCTGGACCAGCTGGCCCGGGCCTGCGCCATGTCGCGGACTTCGTTTGCCGAGCACTTCAAGACGGTCTCGGGCAAGGCGCCCCTGACTTACCTGACCGAGTGGCGGATGCGCCTGGCCGAGCGGACCCTGCGCGAGGAGGCGACCGCCGTGGCCCGGATCGGCCTGGCCCTGGGCTATGCCTCGGAGAGCGCCTTCAGCAACGCCTTCAAACGGGTGACCGGCAGCTCGCCACGCGCCTATCGGAGCGCGGCGAGGGCGGTCGCGTCAGGGTGAGACCACGAAGGCCGTCACGCGTTCGGCGAAGTCCCGCGGCTTTTCCAGATACATGAAGTGCCCGGTCGCCGGGACGGTCTCCAACTTGGCGCCGGGAACGGCGGCGGCGACCGCGCGGGCCTGGTCGAAGACGTCGCCGATATCGACCTCGCCGACCAGCACCAGGGTGGGGACGTGGATCTGGGCCAGGCGGTCCTTGGCGTTGGGGCCGGCGCGTTCGACCTTGCCGCTGGGGTTGGCCAGGTTCTGGGGATTGGCCTTGAGCAGGGCCAAGACGTGGGCGCGTTCGGCGTCGGCGGTGGGCGAGAGGATGTAGGGGTCCTTCACCGCGCCCTCGAGGTTGCCGGTCTTGATCTGCACCGCCAGCTTCAGGCCGCGGGCGATGAAGCCGGCCGAGGGCCTGAAGCCGCTGATCCACGGGCCGGCCAAAACGAGGCCATCGACAGCGTCCGGATGGGCCAGGGCGAAGTCCACGGCGATGCCGCCGCCGGCCGAGGAGCCGACCAGGGTCGCGTGGGTGACGCCGGCCGCCTTCATCACCGCCGAGAGGTCGTCGACCGAGGCGAAGGGCGTGGTCGCCGCCGGCGTCTGGCCGTAGCCGCGCCGGTCGTAGCGCACGACCTTGAAGCGCTGGCACAGCAGCGGCCAGGCGTCGTCATAGGCGGCCGAGTGCAGGATGCCGTCGTGCAGCAGCACGATGGCCTTGTCGCCGGATCCGCAGGTCTCATAGGCGACCTTGCCGCCTTCGGCCTCGGCGAAGGTCTGGGCGTTCGTAAGGCTTGCCCAGAACAACAGGCAGCCGGCCGCGATCGCCCGAGCGGGCGTTGAAAGTCTCATGGCGTGTCTCCGGGAAAAGGGCGCCGTCAGCCGGCGCGTTTGACGGTCTCGGTTTCGACGTCGGGCGGCTGCTCGGGCTGGTATTCCAGGATGTCGCCCGGCTGGCAGTCCAGGAAGTCGCAGATCGCTTCCAGGGTCTCGAACTTGACGCCCTTCACCTTGCCGGACTTGAGCAGGGAGAGGTTGGCGTCGGTGATCCCGATCGCGCGGGCCAGCACGTTGGAGCGCACCTTGCGCTTGGCCAGCATGACGTCGAGGCGCAGGACGATCGGCATCAGACGAAGGCCTCCCGGTCCTGCTCGATCTCGCGGCCCACCTGCATGACCTGACCGATCACGAAGACCAGCAGGCCCAGGATGAAGGCCTGCAGGCTGGCCATGTGCGCCCAGTTCCTGTCGATCTCGTAGCCGGTGGCCGAGAGCACTAGGTGGCACAGGAACGGCGACACGGCGTAGGCGCACAGCCAGGCCCCGACCCGTCCGAAGCGGCGGGCGGCCTCGCCTGAGAACACCTCGCCTCGGGCGTAGCCGGTGAACAGGGCGCGCAGGCTCCAGAACATCATCAGGATCGGTGTGGCGCGCGCTATGCCGACGCCGACATAGACCAGGCGATGGACCAGGGGCAGGGAGCCGAACGCCACAGAGTTGGGCGGACCTTCGCCGATGTAGCAGTTGTCCGGCCCGATCCGGACCAGCTCGCCCTTGTAGAACAGCATGGTCGCGATGGCCGTCACGAGGATCGCCGCCGCCAGGGCGAACAGGCCGGTGAACAGCCAGACCGCCGCGCGGCTGCCCAGGCGCACGCGGCGCTGGGCCGGGCTCTCCTCGGGCGCGGCCGGGGCGCGGTACAGCGGCTTCAGATGCAGAACCGTGGCCATGGCGTCCTCCATGACGTCACAGTCGATTCCAAAAAAGTTTCTGTCAATCGATATTGAGTGAGCGTCAGCCCATTGGCTTGTCGAGCGACTTGGGCGGCTGGCTGAACCAGCGCGGGCCGTCCGGCGTCAGGTGGATGCAGTCCTCCAGCCGCACGCCGAACTCGCCGGGGATGTAGAGGCCGGGCTCGTCCGAGAAGCACATGCCGGGGGCCAGCTTGGTGGTCTCGGACATCACGAAGTTCACCGGCTCATGGCCGTCCATGCCGATGCCGTGGCCGGTGCGGTGCGACAGGCCCGGCAGCTTGTAGCGCGGACCCCAGCCCAGGCTGTCGTAATAGGCGCGGACGGCGCGATCGACCGATCCGGCCTCGACGCCGATCTTGGCGGCTTCGAACGCCACCTGCTGGCCCTTGGCCACGTCGTTCCAGACCTTGCGCTGGCGGGCGGTGGGCTCGCCGAACACGAAGGTGCGCGAGATGTCCGACTCGTAGCCGCCGACATTGCAGCCGCAGTCCATCAAGACGACCTGGCCCTCTGACAGCACCTGCGGCTGGCGCGAGCCGTGCGGGTAGGCCGACGCCTCGCCGATCAGGATCAGGTTGAAGCTGACCCGCGCGCCCTGGCCCGTGGTGTAGGCGGCCATCAGGGCGGCGATGTCCTTGGGGCCCATGCCGGCGCGGACATTGGCGTGGGTGTGCTTGAGGGCCGCGACGGTGATGTCGGCGGCGACCTGCATCAGGGCGATCTCGGCCGGCGACTTGATCATCCGGCAGCCGCGGAACACCGCCGCGCCCGAGACGATCTCCACCGACGGCAGCGCCGCCTTAAGGCCGTCGACGATGAACACGCGCGTCGTCTCCTCGACGCCGATCTTGCCCGAAGCCAGCTTGCGGTCGGCCAGCAGGCCGGCGGCGATGGCGTAGGGGTTCTCGTCCTCTTCCCAGGGGCGGATCTCGGCCGGCACGCCCAGGCTCTGGCGGATCGAGGGTTCTTCGAATTTCGGCATCACCATGCCGACCTGGCCCTCGCGCGGGATGATCGCCAGGCAGGGGCGCTCGCTGCGGCTCCACTGGACGCCGGTGAAGTAGTCCAGCGACGAGCCGGCCTCGGTGACGATCGCCGACAGGCCCAGCTGGACCATCAGCGCCTGGGCGCGGGCCAGGCGCGAGGCGCGCTCGGCCGAGCCGATCAGGGCGATGCCGTCGGTCAGTTTCTTGTCCTGGGCCCAGGCCGGAGCAGCGGCGAGGGCGCCGACGCCCGCGAGAACGCCACGTCGCGAGAGGTCTTGAAAAGCCGTCATGTCATCCTCGGGAAGCTCGACAGTCTTTTCGGCCCGCGCGCCCTGATCTGGCAAGCGCCTCCGATGCAGGCTTGCCAACAATTCTACATTTAGCTAAATGACTAATTATGAGTCAGGTCTTCAAAGCCCTTTCCGATCCCACTCGCCGGCGCGTGCTGCAGCTGCTGCAGCGCGGACCATTGAGCGCCGGAGAGCTGTGCGACCACTTCGCGTTCTCCAAGCCGACCATGTCGGCCCACTTTGCGGTGCTGAAGGAGGCCGACCTGGTCCATGCCGAGAAGTCGGGCAAGTCCGTCCTCTACCATCTGAAGCTCTCGGTGCTGGAAGAGGCGCTGCTGGGCTTCGTCAACTCCTTCGGCGGTCCGTTGGAAGCGCCGGAGCCCCAAGAGCCGGAGATCGTGCGATGAACAAGGAACTGGTCGGCAGCTTCGCCTGGGGCGGCGGCATTGTCGCCCTGGCGCTGGCCGCCACCCTGGCGCGCAAGCTGGGCTATGTGGATCAAGAGACCGTCATGCGGATGGTCATTGGCGCCAACGGCCTGATGATCGCCTGGTACGGCAATCGCATGCCCAAGACCTTCGTGCCGGAAGCCTGGGCCAGGCAAGCCCGGCGGATCGCGGGCTGGTCGCTGGTGCTGAGTGGGCTGGTCTATGCCGGCCTGTGGGCGTTCGCGCCGATGCAGACCGCGGTCGTCGGCGGTAGCGGCGCGATCATCGTCGGGATCGCCGTGACGCTGGGGTACTGCCTGGCGCTGCGCGACAAGGCGAAAGTCGCCTAGCCCATCGACTTATCCCACCGCTTGGGCCGCCAGGTCGCGCCAGCCCTTGGCTTCCTTGCGGAAGTGGCTGTGGGTCTTGGACAGGCGCTTGTCGATCTCGGCCAGCTTGGCGCGGGCCTCGTCCTTGCGGCCCATGCGGGCCAGGAAGACGGTGTAGCGGGCGATGCCCTCGAAGCCCGGATAGTGGTCGGCGGCCCAGCTCAGCGCCGTCTCGGCCTGCTCCTCGCGGCCCAGGGCGTGGTAGACGCGGCCCAGGGCCAGCATGGTGTGGGGCGTGCGGCCGGCATTGGGCTGCTCGCCCAGCTTTTCCAGCAGCGGCAGGGCCTCGGCCGGGCGGTTCAGCTCGATCAGGGCGTTGGCGCGGCCCAGCAACAGCTGGGCGTCGTCGGCGTACATGCCCGTCAGGCTGTCGGCATAGAGGCGTTCGGCCTCGGCGTGCTTGCCAAGCTCGGTGGCGGCCACGGCCATGCGGACGCGGTTGGCGACGGTGGGGGCGTCATCGACGGCCTGGGCGGCTTCGCGATACTCGCGCTGCGGATCCAAGGCCTTGCGAGCGGCGGCGCCGACATTGCGCGCGGTCTTTCCGCCCCAGAACTGCGGCCCCAGCACGGCGACCAGATAGACGACCCCGCCCACGGGCTGGAACGCCAGGATGATCCACAGCCAATACATCTGCTGGCCCGTGCGCACGGCGTGAACGCACAGCGCGATCGAGAACAGCATCGACAGGCCCAGCAGGGGCAGCGGGAGCGAGAACATGCTTGGCTGTTTCTCTCGACCTGGGCCGGTCGTCAATCGTCCCCGAAGCCTGCCTGAGCAGGCTTCGTGTCTTTTTGTCTTGAGCGCGTCTGGCGGCGAAACCGTATACACTTTCGCCTGACGCGCTCTAGGCGGGAGGCTTCCTGGGATCCGCCTTCGGGGCGGGCGCCAGGCGCATCACCTCGGCCTGGTAACGCTCGTCGTCGCCCACGGCGGCGAAGGGCAGGGCGTCGGCCAGGGCGTCCAGCATCGGGTCCAACCACTGGTGCTCGACCTTGTGGAAGTCGCCCAGCACGTAGTGCATGACCGCGTCCTTGTGGCCCGGATGGCCCACGCCGATACGGCCCCGGCGGAAGGCGTCGCCGACCTGGCTGGTCACCGAGCGGATGCCGTTATTCCCCGCAGCCCCGCCGCCGGCCTTCATGCGGAAACGGCCCGGGGCCATGTCGATCTCGTCGTGGAAGACGATGACGTCCGACGGCGCCAGCTTGAAGAACTTCATGGCCTCGCCCACGGCGCGGCCGCTCTCGTTGTAATAGGTCTTGGGCTTGAGCAGCAGCAGCTTGACCGGGCCGTCGGGCGTGGAGACCTGCCCCTCGCAGGCCAGGCCCTGGAAGCGTGCGCGCCACGGGGCCGTGCCCCACTTCCGCGCCAGCGCGTCGACGGCCATGAAGCCGACGTTGTGGCGGTTCTTCTCGTACTTGGGCTCGGGATTGCCCAGGCCGGCGAGGATCAGCATCGCTTCGTACTCAGCAGCTCAAACGAAAACGGGCGGACCCGAAGGCCCGCCCGCTCTTTAGATCGGTTCGGTTCCCCGACCGAGAGGCGATTAGCCTTCGGTGGTGGTGTCGCCGGCGTCCGACTGGGCGGCCGACGAGGCCTTCAGGGTCGCGATCACGAAGTCGCGGTCCACGGCCGGCTTCACGCCTTCCGGCAGCTTCACTTCCGAGATGCGGATGGTGTCGCCGATGTCGTGCGAGGCCAGGTCGATGACCAGCTCTTCCGGGATCTTGTCGGCCGGGCAGGCCAGTTCGACAGTGTGACGGATCACTTCCAGCGAGCCGCCCTTCTTCATGCCGACCGAGATGTCGTGGTTCTTGAAGTGGACCGGCACTTCGATCTTGATCAGCTGGTGCTCGCTGACGCGGAACAGGTCGAAGTGGATCGGCTCGTCGGTGACCGGGTGGAACTGGACGCTCTTGGCGATGACGGCTTGCTTCTCGTCGCCGTGTTGCAGGGTCACCAGGTGGCCCAGCAGCTTGCCGGTGTACAGCGACTTGCGGAATTCGTTGACCTTCACGGCGATGTTCACCGGCGCCTTGCCGCCGCCGTACAGGGTGCCCGGGACCTTGCCTTCGCGGCGCACGGCGCGCGCGTTGCCGGTGCCGGCGCCTTCACGGACTTCAACGTTCAGAATGATCTCGACCATGGTCATGTCTTTCTAGAGAGCCGAACGCTCTCTGCTGCGACCCAGCGCCTATGGCTGTATTGCCACGCTCGCCAGCGTCTTTTTAGGGTCGCGCTACATACACAAAAGGGCCGGGCGACGCAACGCCCGGCCCTTTCGCTAGATTTTGAGGGCTGAAATCAGCCCTTCTTCTTGGCCGCCGTCTTGGCCTTGCGCGAGTTGGAACCGGCGCCCTTCACGGCGATCGACTCCTTGACCGGCAGGGCGCGCGGCGGCTCGGGCGGCAGGCTGGCGCCGGCGCCCTTGACCACGCAGGCGCCCGTATCGATCAGGATGTGCTGACCCAGGCAGAAGATGTCCTCGTAGTGCGGCTTGGACACGGCCAGGCACTGGTAGAGGTTCAGCTTGGCCATGTTCAGGCAGTTGGCCGTGGCCCAGTCGGTGCTGAGCGCGTCGATGTTCGGCAGGTTGTTGTCGCCGGCCGCGCCCAGGGCCGCCAGGGCCGCCACGGCCAGGCCGCGGATGACGATCGGCTGGTAGGGGGCGGGAGCCGCGCGCGGGGTCAGGCCCAGCGGCTGGCCGCCGGTCGAGGCCTGCTGCAGCACGGCCACGTCGGCGCTCTCGGCCAGGGCCGGGGTGGCCGACAGCGTCTTGGCCGAGGCCAGGCGACCGTCGCGATCGACGACCGAGGCCTTGGACCACGAGGCCTTCTGCACGTCATAGGCCGACTGCTTCACGGCCTTGCCGGCCATGTAGACCTTCAGGCCGTCGCCGCCGATCTGGTCGATGATCAGGCCCGCGGCGCTGTCGGCGCCCTTGAACACGGCCGCGTAGGACGGGTTGGAGATGATGTTGGCGATCATCTCCTGGCGCTGGGTCGGATTGGCCGCCACTTCGCGCACCGAGGCGACGAAGGTCGGGTCCTGCAGGGCCAGGACGGCGGCATAGGCCACCGCGCCGTTCAGGAACGACTTGCTTTCATAGGCGGCGCCGACCTTCAGCGAGGCCTGGATCTGGTCGCCGTTCTGGAAGCTGGACGACACCTGGCCGGCCCGCGCCATGTAGCCGCGGAAGGCGCTGGCGCGCTCGACCAGGCTGGACGACAGGGTGATCGGCGGCGGCGGCGGCGGCGCCTGGACGACCGGCGGCGGGGCGGGGGGCGGCGGCGAGCTACAGGCGGCCACCAGGGCGGCCAGCGCCACCACGGTCGTCGTCAGGACGACGCGCGTACGCGAAATGGAACGCATTCTCGAAACTTCCCCATCAAGTCTTGGCGGCCGGCAGGTCCCCGAGGCGGCGCATAGCAGCCCGGGCCGGCGAGATTGTGACTGTCGCCCCGTTAACCAGACTTTTACAAGCGTGACCGTGCGAGAGGCGAGTAGGTCGCGAAAATACCTGTCATCCCGGGCGAAGACCCGGGACCGCGGCAGGCGCAGACATTTCCGGCGGTCCCGGCTCGGCGCGCTGCGCGCTTGGCCGGGATGACAGTTTTAACGGCTAGTCGAACAGCTTCGACACCGACTCTTCGTTGGCGATCCGGCGGATGGCTTCACCGATCAGCGGGGCGCACGAGACGTAGCGGATCTTGGGGCAGGCCTTGGCGGGGTCCGAGGCTTCGATCGAGTCGGTGACCACCAGCTCGGTCAGCACCGAGTTGGCGACGCGGTCCACCGCCGCGCCCGACAGCACGCCGTGGGTGATGTAGGCGCTGACCGACTTGGCGCCGTGGCTCATCAGAGCCTGGGCGGCGTTGCACAGGGTGCCGGCCGAGTCGGCGATGTCGTCGAACAGGATGCAGCGGCGATCCTTGACGTCGCCGATGATGTTCATGACTTCCGATTGGCCCGGACCCGAGCGGCGCTTGTCGACGATGGCCAGGTCGGCGTCTTCCAGGCGCTTGGCCAGGGCGCGGGCGCGCACCACGCCGCCGACGTCCGGCGACACGACCATCAGGTCCTCACCCATCGGATAGTTGCGGCGGATGTCCTCGGCCATCAGGCGCGAGGGCAGCAGGTTGTCGGTCGGGATGTCGAAGAAGCCTTGGATCTGGCCGGCGTGCAGATCCATGGTCAGGACGCGGTCGGCGCCCGAGCGGGTGATCAGATTGGCGACCAGCTTGGCCGAGATCGGCGTGCGGCCGCCGGTCTTACGGTCCTGGCGGGCATAGCCGAAGTAGGGGAGCACGGCGGTGATCCGCTTGCCCGACGCGCGCTTCAGGGCGTCGATGCAGATCAGCAGCTCCATCAGGTTGTCGTTGGCCGGATAGCTGGTCGACTGGATGACGAAGACGTCCTCGCCCCGCACGTTCTCGTCGATGGTGACGAACACCTCGAGGTCGGCGAACCGGCGCACCTGGGCGCGGGTCAGCGGCATGTCGAGATATTCCGCGATCGCCTGGGACAGCGGGCGGTTGGAGTTGCCGGACAGCAGCTTCATGGGGATATCTCGGGGGTGGGGGGCGGCCGATGCGGGGCCTTCTAGCAGTGATCGCCCCGGGCACAAGTGTTAACGGCCAGACTTTTTCGCTTCCGTACGCGGAGCATCGGCCGCGTGGCTTCGGCGCCTCATGATTCCCTAGGCTTCCAGGCTGATCGCCGACAGCAGGCGGCCGTAGTCGCCCTCGTTGTTCAGGAAGGCGCGGCGGTTGGAGAAGAACCACTCTTCCTCCGCCCGCGTGTCGCGGCCGACCCATTCGCGGCGCTCGACGCCGGCGGTCTTCAGGCGGTCCAGCACGAACGACGGCAGGTCGAAGAAGCGCTTGTCCTCGGTCGCGCCCGGCTTGAAGAACCGGCCCGAGCCGGGGCAGTCGGCCTCGAAGCGGTGCAGGAAGTCCAGGCCGACCTCGTAGGACTTGGGGCCAATGCACGGGCCGACGACGCCGGTGATGCGCTCGGGCTTGGCGCCCAGCTCGACCATGCAGTCGACGGCGGCCTGCACCACGCCGTCCAGCGCCCCGCGCCAGCCGGCATGGGCGGCGGCCACGATCCGAGCCTCGGGATCGACCAGCAGCACCGGCGCACAGTCGGCCGCCAGGGCGCCGCAGATCACGCCCGGCGTCTTGGTCACCACCGCGTCGCCCTCGGGCCGGACATCGCCCCACGAGCCGTCGGCCTTGATCGCGATGGTCGAGTGGATCTGGTAGCAGGTGTTGAGGTCTTCCGGATCGCCGCCGAACCAGCGCGCGGCGCGGGCGCGGTTCTCGACCACGTCGGCCGGATCGTCCTTGCTGCCGCGTCCGACGTTCAGGCTGTCGTAGATGCCGGTCGAGGTTCCGCCTTTGCGCGTGAAGAAGGCGTGCTTCACCCCCGGCAGGCTGGACAGCAGCGGCGACTGGATGGTCGGCAGGTCGGGCTTCTTGACGGTCATGTCGCGTCCTCGAAGAGGGGGGGCGAAAGGTCGGGCGCGGTCAGGCACGCGACCTTGAACAGAGCGCCCATCTGCGCCTCTCCGATCAGCCGATCAAGCTGTCTTGCGACCTGATCGGCGCGATCGGGGCGAGCCGTAGCCAACGCCTGGGCGCGGGCTTCGATGCCCAGGGCGGTCAGGAACTCGCGCTGAGTGATGACGGGACCGGCTTTCGCGCCGGTCTCGCGCGCGGCGGCGACCACGGCGGGGAAGTCGGCCCAGACGGTCAGGTCGGCCAAGCCGGCGGTCTTCAGCGGATCGACCTTCTGGTGGCCCTGGATCGCCTGCAGCGTATCGCCGGCCTCGGGCTGCGCGCGGCCGTAGTCGATCAACAGCGCCGCGCCGCCGTCGGCCGCGAGGCGGTGGGCGATGTCCGAGGCGAGGGCCGCCTGGGCGGGGGAGGATTCCCAGATCTGGCCAATGCTCCCTTCCCCCTCGATGGGGGAAGGGTTGGGGATGGGGGTGACTTCGGCGGTGGCGGCTTGGCGGCGGCGCGCTTCATCGTGCGCAGCAGTCACCCCCACCCCTGCCCCTCCCCCATCAAGGGGGAGGGAGGTCTTCCCTAGATTTCGAAGCCCGAACGCCAACGCGCCGTCCTCGCCCAGTCCGATCACCCGTTCGGCCCAGCCGTCCTTGGTCCGCACGAACTGCCGCGCGGGCAGGCAGTCCAGGAGCTCGTTAGCGACCAGGATCATCGGACCGGCCGGGACCTCATCCAAACGGCCCACCCAGCGCGGCGCATCACCCAGCTTCGCCGCCTGCCGAGCCCGCAAAGGCGCCGACACTTCGACCAGCCACACCTCAGCCGCGGCCAGAAAGTCAGGCTCCAGCTTCCCCGCCCGCAGCAGGTCGCTCATCAGCGTACCGTCGCCCGGACCCATCTCGACCAGGCGGAACGGCGAGGGTCTCCCCATCCGCGTCCAGGTCTCGATGGCCCACAGGCCGATCAGCTCGCCGAACATCTGGCTGACCAGCGGCGCGGTGATGAAGTCGCCGCCGGCCCCCAGATCAGGGCGCATGGCGTAGTAGCCGTCGCGCGGGTCGTGCAGGCAGCGGGTGAAGAACTCGGGGACGCCGATCGGCCCGTCCTGGGCGATCTGCGCCTTCAGGCGATCAAGCAGGCTCATGGGCCTCTTCGACCACCGGTTCCTTGAACGCCTTCCACATCAGCCAGCCGCCGACCAGGATCATCGGGGTCGACAGCAGCATCCCCATGGTCAGGCCCAGCGGGAAGTCGGGCATGCCCAGGTCGGGGTTGCGGACATTCTCCAGCGACAGCCGGAACAGGCCGTAGGCGATCAGGAAGGTCGCCACGATCGCCCCGCGCCGCTGCAGCCACTTCAGGCGGTAGACGGCGAAGGCCAGGATCGCGAACAGCAACAGGCCTTCCAGCCCGGCCTCATACAGCTGGCTGGGATGGCGCGGCAGCGGTCCGGCCGGGCAGATGTGCTGCGGGTGGCTGGCCTGGATGGTGGCGTTGCAGAAGATCATGCCGAACGGGCTATCGGTCGGACGGCCCCACAGCTCGCCGTTGATGAAGTTGGCGATGCGGCCGAAGAAGATGCCGATCGGCGCGACCGGCGCGATCAGGTCGCCCAGCTTCAGCACGTCGATCTTCTGCTGGCGGGCGAAGAACCAGATCGCCGCGCACACGCCCAGGAAGCCGCCGTGGAACGACATGCCGCCTTCCCAGACCTTGAAGACGTCCAGCGGATGCGCCGCCAGCCAGATCCGCTGGTCCTGGTTCAGCAGCATGTAGAAGAAGATGTAGCCCAGCCGCCCGCCCAGGATGATGCCTAAGGTGATCCACAGCACCAGGTCGTCGATCTGCAACGCCGTGGCCGTCGGCGTGCGACCGCCCCACAGGCTGGGCGTGCGGGTCATGCGGATGGCGAAGCGCCAGCCCAGCAGGATCCCCGCCACATAGGCCAGGGCGTACCAGCGCAGGGCCAGCGGCCCCCATTGCAGCGCCCAGGGACCGATGTGAACGATCGGGTCGATATCGGGGAAAGGCACGCGGCGAGGCTCCGTGCGAGACAAGTGGTCGCACTCCTATAGCCTTGGGTCTTCGCTTTCATCCACCGTTTCCCATATAAGGACGGTCGCCCACCCTCGGGCCTCTCGGAACCACGATGCACAGCCAGAACCCCTTCCTCGACGAATTCGCCAAACTGACCCAGGCGGCCATGGGCATCGCCCAGACGGCCGGCGAGGAGGCGAAGACCGCGATGCGGGCCCAGGCCGATCGTCTGGCGGCTGAGTTCGACCTGATCCGCCGCGACGATTTCGAGGCCCTGAAGGCCGAGGTCGCCGCCCTGCGCGAAGAGGTCGCCAGCCTGAAGGCGGCCAAGAAAGCGCCCGCCAAAAAAACCGCGGGTTCAGGCGAGTAGCCGAATCACCGCTCGCTCGCGACGTGAAGCGAGTTGAGACGAACGCAACGAAGCAGATTAGTGTCCCCTGGTACGTGAGCGATTCATGGCGAGGGCAACCCCCGCCGTCGCGGGCGGGGACGTAGGTTTTTCATGGACACCCAACCGGAAGACGACGACGTCCTGATGGCTCTCGATCCCCTCGAGGTGGTCGAACATGTGCTGTCGGCCGAAAATCTCACCTTTGATCGCACCGAAGACGGCGACCTGGCGTTCGCGCTGAAGGGCGACTGGAAGGACTACGAGCTGTGGTTCGCCTGGCGGCCCGAGGCCGACTGCCTGCAGCTGTGCCTGTCGCTGGACCTGCGCGCGCCGAAGTCCAAACGCGCCAACGCCTATGAGCTGCTGGCCCTGATCAACCAGCGCGTCTGGCTGGGCCACTTCGAGGTCTGGACCGAGGACGGTGAAGTCGTGTTCCGCCACGCCCTGGCCCTGCCGGCCGGCGAGCGCCCGACCATGGCCCAGGCCGCCTCAATGATCGACGCGGCGGTGGAAGCCGCCGACCGCTTCTTCCCGGCCTTCGAATTCCTGCTCCAGGGCGCCAAGACCCCGGACCAGGCCATGGCCGCCTGCATGTTCGAGACGGTGGGCCAGGCCTGATCTGCCGCTTGGCCCTTGGCCGAGACGGTTTCGAAGCTTAAGGGCTCCGGCGAGACATCGTCGGAGCCTTTTCCATGACCCCCATCCTTCTCCTCGGCGCCGGACGCATGGGCGGGGCTCTGGCCGAAGGCTGGCGCGACGCCGGCGCCTTCTCGGCCGCCGACCTGATCATCCGGGATCCGAACGTCGACGCCGCTGCGTTTGACGGCGCGGTGGTCAATCCGGCGTTGGAGGCGCTGGGCGCGGCCAAGACCGTGCTGCTGGCCGTGAAACCGCAGATCTGGCGCGAGGCGGTCAAGGACGTGGTCCCGCACCTGGCGGCCGACGCGGTGGTGGTGTCGATTGCCGCCGGGGTGCGGGCGGCGGATATTTCCGAGGCGTTCGGTGGCCGTCGCGTGGCGCGGGTGATGCCGACGACGGCGGTGGCGATCGGGCGCGGGACGGCGAGCATCTTCGCCGAGGATGCTGATGCTCGCGCGGCGGCTCACGCGTTGTTCGCGCCGGTGGCGACCGTGGTCGACCTGCCCAGCGAAGACCTGATGCACGCGGCGACGGCCGTGTCGGGTTCGGCGCCGGCTTATCTGTACGCCTTCGTCGAAGCGCTGGAGGCTGCCGGCGCGGCCCAAGGCCTGAACGCAGAAGACAGCGCGCGGCTGGCTCGCGCCACGATCATCGGCGCGGCGGCCCTGATGGAGCGCGGCGGCGAGGAGCCGGCCGAACTGCGCAAGCAGGTGACCTCGCCGGGCGGCACCACGGCGGCGGCGCTGAGCGTGCTGATGGGCGAGGGTGGGTTCGGCGACCTGCTGCCCAAGGCCCTGGACGCGGCGGTGAACCGCTCCAAAGAGCTGGGCGGCTGAGCCAAGATCCTCCCCCTAACGGGGGAGGTGGCGCGAAGCGCCGGAGGGGGTAGTTGTCCTGGCCCGGTCTCTTCCCCCTCCGTCGTCGCTGCGCGCCGACACCTCCCCCGCTAGGGGGAGGATCTTCTTGTCGCGGCCGGCATTCGGAGCCATCTGAATCACCATGACCGCCGAAACCCTAGACCGCGCCGCCGACGCCGCCCTGGCCCTCGCCGCCGACAAGGCCTGGCCCGCCGTCACCCTGCGCGACATCGCCATCCGCGCCGACCTCCCGTTCCCCGACCTCTACGCGGCCGCGACCAGCAAGCCCGCCGTCCTGGCCCACCTCTCCGCCCGCTTCGACCACGCCGCCCTGGCGATCGACTACCCCGAGAACGCCGAACCCCACGACCGCCTGTTCGACGCCGCCATGGCCCGCCTGGAGGCGATGGAGCCCCACCGCGCCGCCCTGCTGGCCATCGCCGGTTCCGAAGGCCCGCTGGCCTCGGCCGCCCGCTTCCCCCGCATCGCCCGCGCCATCCTGGAAGCCGCCGGCGTCCCGGCCACCCCGCCGCGCCTCATCGCCATGACCGCCGTCTGGGCCCGCATCGTCCAGGTCTGGCGCGACGACGAAGGCGCTCTGAACCGCACCATGGCCGAGCTGGACAAGCGCCTGAAGCAGATGGCCGACCGCCTGAAGCAGATCGGCGCCGGCTACGTATGACCCGCTTCCCGGTCGCCTGCCCCGAAGTCCCCGTCGCCAGCCTCACCGAGGGCGTCGTCTACTGGCGCGACAAGCTGGGTTTCACGGTCGACTGGGCCGAGGCCGAGCTCGGCCTGGCCGGTCTCTCGCAGGGCGACAGCCGCATCTTCATGGCCGACGCGGCCTATCGCGAACCACTGGGCGCGCGCGGGCCGGTCACGCTGTGGCTGAACGCCAACGACCGCGCCGAGGTCGACGCCATCCACGCCCGCTGGGCCGCCGCCGGCGCGCTCATCGCCGAGCCGCCGCAAGCCCAGCCCTGGAAGCTCTACGAGTTCTTCGCCCGGGACCCGGACGGCAACCACCTGCGGGTGTTCTACGACTTCGGCTGGGAAGAGCGGGGCTAAGCAGCGGGCCCGTCCTCGTCCTTCGACAGGCTCAGGATGAGGACTACTTTTCACTGCGTATCAGTAGAAACCTCATCCTGAGCTTGTCGAAGGACGAGGTTTCGACCCCTAGCCCGGCAGCCGGATCAGGGCCCTCAAGCCCCCCATCATCGACCGCGACAGCACCAGGTCCCCGCCCAGCCCGCGCGCCATGTCCCGCGCGATGGCCAACCCCAAGCCCACGCCCTTCTCGTTCTGGTTCCGGCTTTCGTCCAGGCGCGAGAATGGCTTGAAGGCCTCTTCGTACTTGTCCTCGGGGATCCCCGGCCCGTCATCGTCGACGGCGATCTCGACCCCGCCGGTGAGCCGCGCCGTGGCCGTGACCTTCACCCGATCCGCATGGGCCACGCCGTTGTCGATCAGGTTGGCCAACGCCCGGCGGAAGGCCAGCGGCCGCAGCCTTGCCTCCAGCCCTCGGGTGATCTCGGTCTCGATCATCGCCCCGCCGCGCTCGGCGTCAGCGACCACCCCTTCGACCAGTTCGGACAGATCCACGACCCGCGCGTCCTCCCCGCCCTCGCCGCGGGCGAAGGCCAGGTACTCGTCGATCATGTGCTCCATCTCGGAGAGATCGCCCTTCATCGCCTCCAGCTGCTCGCTGGGTTCGGACATGGCCATTTCCAGCTTCAGGCGGGTCAGGGGCGTGCGCAGGTCGTGGCTGACGCTGGCCAGCAGGGCCGTGCGCTGCTCGATGTGGCGGACGATGCGCGCCTTCATGGCGATGAAGGCGTAGGCGGCCTTGCGCACTTCGCGCGCGCCGTGCGGCTTGAAGTCGGGATCCTCGCCCCGGCCGAAGGCGTCGGCGGCGTCGGCCAGGCGCTCGATGGCCCGCACCTGGTTGCGGATGAACAGGATGGCGATCGCCGTCAGCAGCATGGTCGCCACCACCATCCACAGGATGAAGATGTGGCCCTGGGTGGCATAGGCCCGGTCGCGCAGGGCGTAGATCTGCAGCACGCCCCCCGGCACCTGCACGCGGATGTCGATATAGGCCGTGTAGCGGGTGGTATCGAACCAGAACGGGTTGTCGAGCCGGTCTTCCAGCGCCCGGTCCAGCGAGCGGTCCAGGGCCGCGAACAGCGAGGGGCGGTGGCCCGTCGGCAGCTTCTTGCCCGGCTGGAAGGCCAGGGACAGCGACATCGAGTCCTCGGCGCGCTTGGCCAGCTTGTCGACGGCGGCGGGGCTGGGATCGTCCTCGTAGGACTGCACGGCCCAGGCGATGTCGCCGGCCAGGCCCTCGGACAGGCGCGAGGTCACGGCCTGCCAGTGGGCGTCGAAGAAGGCCCAGGTCACGGCGATCTGCATCACCGCCACCGGCAGGATGATGATCAGCAGGCTGCGCCCGAACAGGGTGGTGGGCAGCAGGCGCTTGAGCGGTCGAGGGATGTTGAAGCGGGCGCTAAGCGGCATCAATCCGGCGCCAGCCTGTACCCGACCCCCCGCACCGTCTGCAGATAGCGCGGGTTCTTCGGGTCGGGCTCGATCTTGCGGCGCAGGCGGGTGACCTGGACGTCGACGGCGCGGCCGGTGGCGTCGGCGGTGTCGCGGGCCAGTTCCAGGCGGTCGACCGGCTCGTGGGCCGAGCGGGCCAGGCGGCGCAGCAGGGTGACCTCGGCCTCGGTCAGGCGCACGGCTTCGCCGTCGCAGGTCAGCTCGCCCCGGTCGCTGTCGAAGGCGCAGTTGCCCAGGCTGAGCGCCTTGCTGCCCGTCGGCCGGGCCTGCGAGCGACGCAGGATGGCCTCGATGCGCAAGAGCAGCTCCTGCGGCTCGAACGGCTTGCCCAGATAGTCGTCGACGCCGCTGGACAGGCCCTCGATGCGGTCGGCGGTCTGATCGCGGGCGGTCAGCATCAGGATCGGCGTGCGGCCGCTCTCGCCGCCCTTGGAGCGCAGGCGCTTGGTGAAGGCGTAGCCGTCCTCGCCCGGCATCATCACGTCCAGCACCATCAGGTCGAAGTCGAGCGCGCCGAACAGCCGGTCGGCCCCGGCCGCGTCGGCGGCGGCGGTGACCCGGAAACCGGCCCGGCTGAGGAATTCCTTGATCAGCTTGCGCAGGCGGTCGTCGTCGTCGACCACCAGGATGTGGCGCTCGCGGCGCTCTTCCGGAGTCATGGAGTCGTCCGTCGCGGGGCGCCGATGCCCTGACGCGGACCGGCCAGGGCGGCCAGGATCCGCCGCGCGCCCGCCACGCCGTCCAACCCGCCGGTGCGATAGGCCCGCGCCAGCAGCGCCCGCAGGCGCTCGGCCGTGCGCTGCTCGAAGGCCACGCCTTCGGGGGTCAGGGTCGCGGGGCGGCGGCGGCCATCCAGGTCGCCCGAGCCGCGCTCGACCAGGCCGGCCTTCTGCAGGTCGGCCAGGGTGCGGCTGGCGGCTTGTTTGGACAGGCTGGTCAGCTTGGACAGGTCCTGCACCCCGATGCCCGGCCGGCGGCGCAGCAGGAAGGCCGCGCGCCAGTGCGAGCGACCCAGCCCCAGGGTCTCGCTCTCCAGCGCCGCGTCGACGGCGGCCCACAGGGCGGCCTCGGCCAGCAGGATCAGTTCCAGCCCGCCATCCAGTTCCTCCTCGCGGAGGATCAGACGGGGATCGTCCGAACCGGGCTGTAGCGGGGCTATCATCACCAAGAGTCCATTTTATTTGACGCGTTGGCCCTCGGGGCGTCTAAGGGCCGGGTTTCCCATAAGGAGGTCTTGGGCCGATGTCTCTGGTTCCCTTCGACGATCGTGACGGCTGGATCTGGCTGGACGGGCAATTTGTACCCTGGCGCGACGCGAAGGTGCATATTTTGACCCATGGCCTTCACTACGCTTCGTCGGTCTTCGAGGGCGAGCGGATGTACGGCGGCGAGATTTTCAAGCTGACCGAGCATACCGAACGCCTGTTCAAGTCCGCAGAGATCCTCGATTTCAAGATCCCGTACAGCGTGGCCGAGATCGACGAGGCCTGCAAGGCGACGGCGGCCAAGAACAATCTCACAGATTGTTATGTTCGTCCGATCGCCTGGCGCGGCAGCGAAATGATCGGTGTTTCGGCGCAACAGACCAAGATCCACGTCGCCATCGCCGTGTGGGACTGGCCCAGCTACTTCGATCCGGCCACCAAGGCCAAGGGCATCCGCCTGACCTGGGCCAAGTACCAGCGTCCGGACCCCAAGACCGCCCCGGTCGCGGCCAAGGCCGCCGGCCTCTACATGATCTGCACCATCTCCAAGCACGCCGCCGAGAAGGACGGTTACGCCGACGCGATGATGCTGGACTATCGCGGCTATGTGGCGGAAGCCACGGGCGCGAATGTGTTTTTCGTCAAGGACGGCGCGCTGCACACGCCCAAGCCCGACTGCTTCCTGGACGGCATCACCCGCCGCACGGTGATCGACATCGCCCGGAGCAAGGGCATCGAGGTCATCGAGCGCCACATCCAGAAGGAAGAGCTTTCGACCTTCACCGAGTGCTTCATCGTCGGCACCGCCGCCGAGGTGACCCCGGTCTCGGAGATCGGCGAGTTCAAGTTCACGCCCGGCAAGCTGTCGCTGGACCTGATGGACACCTATGCGGCCCTGGTGCGGAACGAGGAACTGCAGCCGGCGTAAGCTGACTCAACCTCGTCACAAGAAGTGATGACGCCACCCGGGGCTCTCCCGGGTGGCGTTTTTCTTAGATGGGTAGAGCATCGCAAAAAACACTCGTGGGAGGAGTATTGCGATGACCGACACCTTGTATGTGCTTCATCAGGGCTACGGGAACGACGGCGCGCTGTGGTGCGCCACGTGGGACGGGACGACCTGGTCGGCCGATACGCCGCTGAATGCCGGCATCACCGGTGGGCCGGCGGTCGTGGCCTATCGCGGCGTGATCCACGTGTTCCGGCAGGGCAGCGGCGACAACGAAGGCGTGCTGCTGCACACGACCTGTGAAAACGGGGTGTGGTCGGCCGATCAGTCGCTGGGCGCGGGCCTGTCGTGGAACCCCGCCGCCGTCGTCTATGACGACAAGATCTGGCTCTTCCACCAGGACGGCTCGAATTCCGGCGCGATGTACCACATGACCTATGACGGGACGAACTGGTCGGCCGACACCCAGATCCCGCTGGGCATGGCGTTCAGCCCCAGCGCCACCGTTTTTCGCGGCAAGATCTACCTGTTCCACATCGGCTACGAAGGGCGGTGGTTCAATCACGCCGACCTGCGGGTCTGGTACACGGTCTATGACGGGACCAGCTGGAGCCAGGACACGCTGCTTGCGCCGCCCTACGTGGCGGGCTGGCCGTCCGTCACGACCCACGGCGATCGCCTGTACGTCTTCTACCAACGCTACGACCAAGGGGCCACCGGCAAGATGAGCGCCATGCGCTACGACGGCTCGGAATGGACCTCGTTCTTCACCCTGCCGTGCGGGATGTCGGAGAGCCCCGCGGCGGTCAGCTTCAACGGCTATGTGCGGGCGTTCCACGAAGGCTACAACGAGGACGGCACGCTTTGGTACGTGCACTGGGACGGCAATGCCTGGGCGGCGGACATCCAGTGTCCGCCGATGATGTCCGACACCCCCGGCGTGGCCGTGCTGCCGGGCGGCTGAGCCCTACTTCCCCGCCGCCGCCATGGCCGCCGCGACTTCCGCCCGCGCCATGGCGATGTCGCGTTCGAAGGCTTCCGACGCGTGCTCGGCGCCGTAGATCACCGCGCCGGACATCACGCCGGCCTCGGTGGCGCTGACGGTGTGGCTGCCGCAGATCCAGCGGCTCTGGGCGTAGTCGCGGCCGCGGGCGTACAGGGCGTCGGCGCGCGAGGGGACCACCTCGGCCAGGATCATGGCGACGTGCTCGCCGAACGCCGAGTGGCCCGACGGATAGTCGGGATTGGCCGTCAGGTCGGCGCGCTTGGGCTCGCAGACGGGCGCGGCGTCCTTGCCGACATACGGTCGCTGCGTGCCCCAGTGGGTCTTGGCCAGGCCGACCACCGAGCGGTCGTCGCCGGCGCGTTCCAAGAGGGCGTTGAGGATCGGGGCGTTGGCCGGGGTCAGGGTCACGTCCAGCGCGGCTTCGAAGTGGTGGAAGGCCGTGCCCGTGACGTCGTCGGTCGCCTGCTTCCAGCGCGGGGTGTCCTTCAGGGATCGGGTCTGGTCGAAGATCGCCGCGTCGGCCAGGGCGCGGGGCGAGCCGGGCTCGGGCGGCTGGGCTAAGATCTTGGTCAGGTCCGGACGGGCGGCGGGTTGCAGATAGCCGCGCGTCGGCGCGCCGGGCAGGGCCTCGATCGCCAGGCCGTTGCAGGCCTTGGCGGCGCGGACGGGGTTGCAGACGGCGACGTCGCCGCCGGTCAGGCGCACGGTGTAGCCGCCCGGCAGGCGCGGGTCGGCCCACATGTAGTCGGTCGAGACATATTGCGCGCCGCTGGTCAGGGCGGCGGTGCGCTGGGCGACGTCGTTCTTACGCGCGGCCCAGGTGTCGGCGTCGGCGCGGGTGCGGACGATGAAGCCGGCCTTCACGGCGGCGGCGATGCGGTCCTTCTGGCCGATCGGATCGTTGAGTGTCAGGTAGGCGGCGGCGGGCGAGGCCTCGTCGGTGTTGATGAACACCGCCCGGCCTTCCAGCGAGGCGCGCTTGCCGCGATAGATCGCGACCTTCTCCGGGGACTCGTCGAGCGCGAAGAACACCTTGCCGCGCGCCGCGCCCAGCTTGGGCCAGCCGCCGGCCAGGACGCCCTCGCGCAAGGTCTTGGCCTTGCCCTGCACCTGGTCGGGGGTGATCAGGCGGTCGTCGCCGAACACCGAGCGGATCTCGGCGTCCAGGTCGTCATAGAGCTTTTCGGTGAAGACCAGAGGGACCACGCCGCCGGGGATGGTCGCCGCGCCCTCCTTGGCGTTCATCATGATCAGGATCGGGGCGTGGTCGCGGTGAGCGTCCGACCAGGCGCGGACCTCCTTCAGGCAGGCCACGAAGGTCACGCACGAGCTGCGGAAGTCGACGTCGGGCATGTGGATAGTCTTGAAGCCCGGCTTGGCCATGGCGGCGGCGACCTCGGGGGTCATCACCGTCCCGCGTCCGAACACCGTCAGCGGCTTGGCGTAACGGCCACCATCCGGATCGGCGACGATGTCGATCTCCAGCTGGCGGGCGCCGGCGTTCAGCTGCTCGGCCAGCGGACGGTGGCCGTAGTCGATGCCCAGGGCCGGCTGGCCCTTCGCCGCGACCATGGCCGCCATCTCATCGGCCGGCGGCAGTAGCTTGTAGGAATTGTGGGTGCCCACGGCCATCAGGTCGTTCATGCCCAGAGCGTCCATGCGGGCGCGGACGCAAGGCGCGCTCTCGTCGCCGGCGGGGCAGGGCGTGGCGGCGACCGCGAGGGCGGCGAGCAGGGGCAGCATGGGCGAACTCCGGGAACCAGAGCGTCGCAGTTATCGGCGGTTTGTGAAGCTTTGACGTCAGGGGCGGATCGCCGGCCAGGCGACTGGACTTGATCGAAGCGGCGTTCTTGGGTTTCTGCCTCCCAGGGTAGAGCTTGGGCGCGCATGAAGCCGACCGACGACGAACAGCCGCCGTTTCCGCCGGATCACCGCACCGGGTGGGAGATCGCGGGCGTCTATACGCGGGCGTGGTTCTGGCTGCTGGCCTGGCCGGTGGGCGTGGTCGGACTTCTGCTGATCCTCAGCCAGGCGCCGTTCGGGGACTACGCCTGGGGGCGATGGGCCTTCAAGGGGCTGCTGTTCTGCGGCGGGATCATCGCCCTTGTCTTTGGCCTCATGGCTTTCAACCTGGCCTTATCGTTCTTGTCCTTGCCCTTCAGGCGCAAGCGCGCGACGCCGGAGGCGCCGCGGCGCATCGCGCGGCTTTCCCCGGCCCAGATCGAAGACGAGATCGCGGACGCTCGCGAGGTCTTGGGCTTCCTCCGCGACCCTCGAAAACGGCGCGGCTGGCAGCGGTGGCTGGCGTGGCTGGAAAGACAGTCGAATATTCCGCCAGCGGAGCGTTCGACCCTCGCGCCAGGGGTCTATCACGCGAAGAAGCCGGCCTGGATCAAGGCGAGCCTGGGGGGCGTGTTCATGGTCGCTCTCACGGTCTGGCTGACCTGGGACCGCGATCCATGGGCGCGTTGGGGTATTGCAGGCTTTGTCGGCCTGATCACGGTGGCCGGGCCCGCCGTCCATTTTGGCGAGCGCCTGGAGCTCACGAACGACAGCCTGGCCTACTATCGCTTCGGTCGTCTCCGGTGGACGGTTCCGCGCGAGCACATCGCGACCAAGGGTGAGGATATCGAGACGTCGTCGTACGCGCTCCACGACCTCCGCACCGGCAAATGGTTGGCGTCGATCAATGGCGAGACCTTCGGCGCCGAGATCGTCGAGGCCCTGGCCGACCTCTTCCCGCCGTTGATCGAACGGGAAGAGGCCTGATCCAGAGGCCTTAAGCCGCCTCCTGCTCCTCGTTCGCGGGCACTTGGCGAATGAGATAGTCGAAGGCCGACAGCGAGGCCTTGGAGCCTTCGCCCATGGCGATGATGATCTGCTTGTACGGCGTGGTGGTCGCGTCGCCCGCGCCGAAGACGCCGGGGATCGACGTCTCGCCGCGATAGTCGACCTCGATCTCGCCGCGGTTGCTCAGCGCCACGCCCGAGTCCTTCAGCCACTCGGTGTTGGGCACCAGGCCGATCTGGACGAACACGCCTTCCAGGTCGACGCGGTGGACGCTGTCGTGGTTGCGGTCCTTGTAGGACAGGCCCGAGACCTTGCCGGCGTTGCCGTGGATCTCGGTGGTCATGGCCGAGGTGACGATCTTGACGTTGGGCAGGCTGGCCAGCTTGCGTTGCAGGACGGCGTCGGCGCGCAGCTGGCTGTCGAACTCGATCAGCGTCACGTGGGCGACGATGCCGGCCAGGTCGATGGCCGCCTCGACGCCGCTGTTGCCGCCGCCGATCACCGCCACGCGCTTGCCCTTGAACAGCGGGCCGTCGCAGTGCGGGCAGTAGGCCACGCCCTTGTTGCGGTACTCGGCTTCACCGGGGACGTTGACGTTCCGCCAACGGGCGCCGGTCGACAGGATGACGGTGCGAGCCTTCAAGGACGCGCCGTTCTCCAGCTTGATCTCGTGCAGGCCGCCCGGCGCCTTGGCCGGGACCAGGCCGACGGCCTTCTGCAGGTTCATCACGTCGACTTCGTAGTCCTTGACGTGCTGCTCCAGCGCCGAGGCCAGCTTGGGGCCTTCGGTGTGCGGCACCGAGATGAAGTTCTCGATGGCCATGGTGTCCAGCACCTGGCCGCCGAAACGCTCGGCCGCCACGCCGGTGCGGATCCCCTTGCGGGCGGCGTAGATCGCCGCGGCCGCGCCGGCCGGACCGCCGCCGATGACCAGCACCTCGAAGGCGTCCTTGGTCTTGATCTTCTCGGCGGCGCGATCGGCGGCGCCGGTGTCCAGCTTGGCCAGGATCTGTTCGACGTCCATGCGGCCCTGGCCGAACGGCGCGCCGTTCAGCAGGATGGTCGGCACGGCCATGACCTGGCGTTCCTCGACCTCGGCCTTGAACAGGGCGCCGTCGATGGCGACGTGGGTGATGCGCGGGTTGAGGGCGCTCATGGTGTTCAGCGCCTGCACCACGTCGGGGCAGTTCTGGCAGGACTGCGAGAAATAGGTTTCGAAGCGGTAGTCGCCGTCCAGCGCCTTGATCCGCTCGATCACCTCCGCGTCGATGCGCGGCGGGTGGCCGCCGACGTGCAGCAGGGCCAGCACCAGCGAGGTGAATTCGTGACCCAGCGGCAGGCCGGCGAAACGGACGTCCGCATCGCCCGAGGCGCGGGTGATGGCGAACGAGGGCTTGCGCGCATTGTCGCCGGCCAGGTTCAGGCTGACCTTGTCCGACGTCGACGCGACGTCTTCCAGCAGCGCCAGCATCTCCTTGGACCCCGCGTCATCGGCGAGGGAGGCGACCAGTTCGATCGGCTGGCGCAGGTTCTGCAGATAGGCAGTCAGTTGAGTCTTCAGACCAGCGTCCAGCATGAGGCGCTCCCAAAAAGCTGAGGGGGAGGAAAGGTAGGCGTTCGAATGTCGGGGGAGGAGATCGAACGCAGCGAACGATCGGGTAGGTCGCGCCGCCGCCTACTGAGCGGCGGCGCGGGTAGCTAAGTCTTAGATTTTGCCGACCAGGTCGAGCGACGGGGCCAGGGTCTTTTCACCCTCTTCCCACTTCGCCGGGCAGACTTCGCCCGGGTGCGAAGCCACGTACTGGGCGGCCTTGATCTTGCGCAGCAGCTCGATGGCGTTGCGGCCGATGCCTTCGGCGGTGGTTTCCGTGAACTGGATCACGCCTTCCGGGTCGATCAGGAAGGTGCCGCGGTCGGCCAGGCCGACGCCCGGACGCATCACTTCGAAGTTGTTGGTGATCGTGCCCGAGGGGTCGCCGACCATGTGGTACTTGATCTTGCCGATGGCCGGCGAGCTGTCGTGCCAGGCCTTGTGCGAGAAGTGCGTGTCGGTCGACACGGCGTAGATCTCGACGCCCAGGCGGGTGAAGACGTCGTAGTTGTCAGCCAGGTCTTCCAGCTCCGTCGGGCAGACGAAGGTGAAGTCGGCCGGGTAGAAGAAGACCACCGACCACTTGCCCTTCAGGTCGGCGTCGCTGACGTCGACGAACTTGCCTTCCTTGTACGAGGTGGCGGTGAAGGGTTTGATCTCGGTGTTGATCAGCGACATGAGACGCTCCGGTTGAAAAACGATGCGCCCTTGTAGCGAACGGGTTTCCGATTAATCAAATTGATAAAACTAGTTCTGACGATAGAGTGGATCTATCAATCTCGCAAAAGCGAGATGGGTCCGGGGTTTGACGGCCGGCCGGGTTGGTCGGATGATGAATTATCGAATGTCGAGTACGGTTTTTGGGCGGGTCGTGCGTAAGGCGCGGTCATAAAAACTTGTGGGAAAGCTTGGCCGTGGAGGCGGATGAGCGCTCCTCCCCCCGTTGGGGGAGAGCCATGTCGCCTAGGTCAGCCGCCGTAATCGAAGTTGGACGGCTTCTTCGACTTGCCACCGAAGGCGTAGCTTAGACCCAGCGTGAAACGGCGCGAATTGTTGTCGTAGTCCACGCTCTGTCTCAGGCCAGGCTGGGTGACGTATTCCCGGGCCTGGCTGGTGTTGAGCACGTCGCGCGCAGTGGCGACCAGCGACAGGCGTTCGTCGATCTTGTGGCGAAAGCCCAGGTTCAGCGTGCTGCTGGCCGGCGCGTAGCCTTGCGGCGTCAGGCGCTTGGCGCGGAGCTGGGCGTTCAGCTGGAAAAGATCGGCGGAGGTGATCTGGCAGTTCAGCGAACCCTTGCCACCGACCAACAGCGCCGAACGGCTCTTCGCGCCGGTCAAGCCTTCGGCGTCGATCTCGGAATAGGTCGCCGTCGTGCTGGCGGTGTAGGTGAGCCTGGAGGTCAGTCGCCCTCCCACCGATAGCTCCAGACCGACGTTGCGCTTGCGGCCCAGGTTCTGCTTGGTCGACAGCAAGGTCCCGGCGTTCAGCGGCGTGACGATGTCGGTGACCGTATCGCGGATGTCCCGGTAGAACACCGTCGCCAGATGATAGGCCGGGCCGTCGCGATACTCGTAGGAAGCCTCGACGCCAAGGGTTTCCTCCGGCTTCAGGGCCGGGTTGCCGGCCGTGACCGTCAGCGCGCCGGCGGTGTTGGGGAACGGGTTCAGATCGTCGGGATCGGGCCGCTCGATGCGTTGTGTGTAGGACCCCTTCAACTGGCGCTGATCGTCGAGGGCGTAGCTGAGGTGCAGTGACGGAAAGGCGCGGGTGTCGGTGTCGCGATGCGTCCCGCCCAAAGTCAGCTGCTCGGTCGTGATCCGCGCGCTCTCGACGCGCAGTCCCATCAGTGCGGTCAGCTTGCCGAACGGCCGCTCCAGCGTCGCATAGGCCGCGGAGACCACCTGGCCGTAGTGGAAGCGGTTCGTCAGGCTGGGGTCCGGGCGAGCCGTCGCCGCGTCTGCTCCGCGCGCGCCGCCGTTCTCGTAGAGATAGCCGTCGTCTTCGACCTGGGCGCCGGCCGTCAACTTGGCGTCCTTCGGCAAAGGTTTGCGGTAGTCGGCGGAAAGCCGCGTCAGGGTCTGGTGCTGGTCGAAGTCCATGGCCTGATAGGCGCCCGACGCCGGTGCGCCGCTCAGGTAGGCGTAGGGTTGGCGGTCCTTGTTGATTGTCGCGCTGTGATCAAGGTCCAGCGTCAGGTCGTGATCCTCGCCGGCGAACTTGCGCACCAGCTGAGTCTCGATCTCGTCGTCATAGACCCGATAGGTCTTGCGGCCGACGCGCGTGGACGAGGTCTCGCGTCCCGGGGCGCGGATGTCGAAGGCGTCCGCCTCATGGGTGACCCAGTCGAGCCGCAGGTGGTGGGCGTCGGCGGAAAGCTGCGTGCGCTCGCCGGCCGCGTATTCGGCCGACAGATGGAGGTTGCCGAAATAGGCGGATGTGCGCCCCTGATAGACGCCGTCGCTCTCGACATCGCCAGACAGGTCACGGTGCTCGCGGGTCCTTTTCTTGAGGATGTTTCGCCGGACGGAAAGGTCACCGTTCAGCGACAGCTTGCTGGAGTTGTAGCCGACGTTCCCCGCGCCGTTCGCCAGGCCCTGGTCGCCGACATTGGCCTGCAGTGAGCCGGTGATTCCGGCCCCCTTGGCCTTCTTGCTGATCAGGTTGATAACCCCGCCCGAGCCGTTGGCGTCGAAGGCGGCCGACGGGTTGGTGATGATCTCCACCCGCGCGTATCGGTCGGCGGGCAGCTGTTGCAAGGCGGCGGCGCGACCCGCGCCCTTGAACAGGCCCGAGGGCTTGCCATCGACCAAGATGGTGACGTTCGGATCGCCGCGCAGCGAAAGGTTCCCCTCCGGATCGACCTCGACCGACGGCAGATTGCCCAGCGCATCGCCGATCGAACCCGTCTTGACCTGTAGGTCGTCGGAGAGGCTGTAACTCCGGCGATCGATCCGGGTCTGCACGCCCGCTTGCGAGGGCGCGGAGATGACGACTCCGTCGATCTTGTTGGCTGGCGCGGGCGACGCGGGGGCTTGGGCTAGGACGGGTTGAGCGACAAAAATAACGGCGAGGCCCAACTGGCCAAGCAAAACTCTCATCGCCGCATCTCACCCTGAAGGCTGTAAAAAACCGAGCAACCTAGGGGTGGCGGCCGAGGCGCTGTCAAGCTTGGGTGGCGGCGGGCTGCTGTATTTTCCGCGAAGGTTCAGGACGCACGGTCGCAAGGTCTCAAAGCAGATGCGTCCTGCTCGAACCGGCTTGGTTCGGATGTCCGCAATGGACCAGCTTCGCAGGCCACCCTCTCCCGCAAGGGGAGCGGGACATCACCCCTGGATCTTCGCTTCCAGCTCGTTGAGCCGCGCCCGCGTCGCCGCCAGGTCCGGGCCGAACCGCGCCGGGTCGGCGGCGGCGAGGCGGCCGGCGATGTCGTAGCTTTCGCGGTAGAGGTCCAGGGCCCGCATGCGGTGGCCGCGGTCTTCGCGCAGGTCGGCCAGGCGCTCCAGATTCACCGACAAAGCGCGCTGGGCCTGGGTGTCTCCGGCTTCGCGGCCGCCGCGCGAGCGGCGTAGGGCCAGGGCCTCCTCGAAGGCCGACAGGGCGGCGTCCAGGCGGCCCTCGGCCTCGGCGGCGTCGCCGACGCCGGAGAGCGCGCCGGCCAGCAGTTCGGCGCTGTCGTCGTTCGGACGGGCCTGGCGCACCGAGCGGGCGTAGGAGACCGAGGTCTCATAGGCCTCGGCGGCGTCGTCGGCCTGGCCCTGGCCGCGCGCGAAGTCGCCCAGGTCGCGATAGACGACGGCCAGCTCCTCGTCGGTATGGGCGACGCGCTTCATCGACTGCAGGATGCGGGCGGCTTCGGCCCACGAGCCGTCGTGGCTGAGCGCGACCAGGCGGGCGCGCAGTTGGGCGAAGGTCTCGGGCTTGGGCGGCGAAGGCGGCGCTTCCGGCTGCGGCGCCGGGGCGGCGACCGGCATGACCGGCGGCGCGACGGGCTGCGGTTGCGGAGCTTGTGCCGGGGCCGGCGTGTGGACCGGCGGGGCGCTCACGGGCTGGGCCTGCACGGCGGCCGGCTCCAGCTCCATCCCGAACGCCATCGGCGCGGGTTTCTTCTTGCGCTTACGGCGGGGTAGCAGGGCGGCGATGATGAGCCCTCCGCCCACGATCGCCGCCGCCGCACCGGCTGTGGGGCGATGCGGCTCGAACGGTCCGAGATCGAGAGACGTGGCCCATGTCCCCAGCGAGCCCCAGCCCGCCACCACGTATCCCGATGTCGCCAGGAGCACCCCCAAGATGATCCCAACCAGTCGCGCCAGCATCACGTCCCCCCGAACGTCACCCAGAAAAAGGGCGTCCCACCGCCAGGGCGCACAAGTCAGCGTACCACCCTATCCCCGTCGAGCCGTCTCAACCGGCAGGGGAAGCTAGCGGCGACGCTGACCCGTTGGTAGGCGCCTGGCGCGGACGGCGCCTCTAAATCAGCCATGCGCGAGGACGCGGATAGCCCTCGCCACGGACCAGATAATAGATGCCCATGATGCAGCGGACCACGAACCACAGGCCGACCGCCCCCAGAATGAGGCCGCCGGCGATGATCATCGGCAGGCCGACCAGCACGATCAGCATCGGGATGCCGAACAGGATCAGCGCGCCGCCGATCAGGAACCAGGCGATCGACAGCCAGAAGGTCCGGATGGCGAAGGTGTAGTGGCTCTCGTTGATCGGTCCGGCGCCGTCGCGGTTCGCATAGGCGACGATCAGGCCGATGATGAAGGTCAGGCCGTTGGTGAAGCCCAGCAGATACAGGCCGTAGACCACGGCGGGCAGGATCTTGTCCTCTTCCGCGCGGGGGGCGATGACGGTCGTGTCGGTCATGGCTTAGAGCATCCAGTTCTTGGGAGTGGGATAGGGTTGGCCCTTCAGCAGGACCGACAGGCCGACGACGCCGCGCACCACCAGCCAGACACCCGTGGCGACCAGGGCGACCATGCCGATGCCGACCGGCGTCAGGATGATGCTGACCACGCTGAACGCCAGAGCCAGCCAGAAGGTGCGGATCTGGAATTCGTAGTGGCTGACCAGCCACTCGGGCGCGTCCTTGCGGCTGATATAGGCGATGATCGCCCCGATCAGGCAGGTGAGACCGCCGGTCGGCGCGCCGGCGATGTGCAGGGCGTAGACCACGCCGGGCAGGGTCTTGTCGTCCTGCAGCCGGGGCGGCACGGCGGGGTCGCCGAGGGGTTCTGTAACGGGGTCGGACAAAGCTTGAGCCTAAGAGAACGTCGTTGGCTCAATGGTCGCGCGGTTGGCGGTGCGATGCAAATGAAGGTGGCGTAACTTAGATGCTCCCCCGCGATGCGGGGGAGCTGTCGCGGAGCGACTGAGGGGGCTAGCTGGAGGTCGGCCGAGCTGGCCCCCTCCGGCCCTCTGGGCCACCTCCCCCGCATCGCGGGGGAGGATCTTAGGGCAGCAGGTCCGTCGGCGGATCGTGCGGGTCGAAGGTCGCGCCGCGGTTCAGCCAGGGCAGGGCGGCCAGCATCAGGATCAAAACAAAGCCCATCCGCGCGGCCATCTCGATGCCGACCGCGGCCATGCCGGCGGTCAGCGAGAACATCAACATCGCAACCGCGCCGAAGGCCAGGAGGCCGATCACCCAGGTGAAGGCCTCGCGCACCTGGAACCCGGCCGTGCCGAACCGGGCGCGGGGCGAGAGGTCCGCCCCGACGGCGGCCAGGGCGCGGGCCAGGGTTGAGAAGCTGGCCAGCCGGTCCTCGAACCGGCCGGGGCCGACATAACTCTGCGAGGTGATGATCAGCCGGCGGCGACCGAAGGTGATCAGCAGACTGCGGCGGCGGCCCTCGCGATCGGCGGCCAGGCGGTAGCGGGTCAGGCTCGACAGCGGGAACTGGCGGACGATCTTGCCGCGCGTCTCGGTCAGCGTGCCGGCGTCCAGGGTCCAGACCGTTTCGGGCTGGAAGGGGGCGAGCCGGGCGCTGTGCGAGACTTCCAAAGGCTAGCTCCGGACGGCGGTGATCTCGACGCCGGCGGCGGCCGCGTGCGGGGCCAGGGCCTCGGGCTTTTCGATCCGCACCCGGGCGCGGGTGACGCGGGGGTCGAAGAAGCAGGCCTGGGCCAGGCGCTCGGCGAAGGTCTCGACCAGGCCGACATGCCCCTCGGCGGCGATGGCGCGGGCGGCTTCGCCGATGCGCTCGTAATTGACGGTGTCGCCCAGGCGCTCGAAGTGGCTGGCGGCCACGTCCAGCTCGACATCGACGATCAGGGTCTGGGTGCGGCCGTACTCGTGGTCGTAGACGCCGATGCCGGCGTCGACCTTGAGGCCGCGCACGAAGACCTTGGTGACGATCACGCGGGCCAGGTCCTGCGGCGCGGTGTTTTCGGCGAGGGGCGAAGCGGCCAAGCGTGGCCTCCTACGGAGCAACAATATCCGGCGTTTGCCAGCCCAGGTGCTGGCCGCCGTCCACGGCGATCATCTGGCCCGTGACCGACGTTGCGTCAATCAGATAGCGCAGGGCGGCGGCGACCTCGTCCGGCGTGGCGCGGCGCTGCAACAGCACCCCGGCGGCCTCGGCCTCGAACTCGCCGGGGGCTTGGTGCACCGAGGGCAGGGTGGGGCCGGGGCCGATGGCGTTGACCCGCACGCGCGGCGCCAGGGCCTGGGCCAGCGTCTGGGTGGCCCACCACAGCCCGGCCTTGGCCAGGGAATAGCTGAAGAACTGCGGGTTCGGGCGCAGCACCCGCTGGTCGACGATATTGATGACCAGGCCCTGCGTGTCGGCCGGCAGCGCCGCCGCGAAGGCCTCGGCCAGCACGATCGGGGCGCGCAGGTTGGTCTCGAGGTGCAGGTCCCAGGTCTCGCGCGACAGCCCGCCGACGCGATCGTCCTCGAAGGCCGAGGCGCTGTTGATCAGCAGGGTGAGGGGACCGATCTCGGCGGAGGCGGCGATCAGGCCGCGCACGGCGGTCTCGTCGGACAGCTCGGCGCGGACCAGGACCGCGCGGCGGCCCAGCGCCCGCACGGCCTGCGCCGTCTCCTCGGCTTCGTCAGCCGAGGCGCGATAGTGGACGGCGACGTCGTAGCCGGCGCGGGCGGCCTCAAGGGCCAGGGCCTTGCCGATCCGGCGCCCCGCGCCGGTGACCAGGGCCGCGCCGCGGGTGCCCATTAGTCGATGCGGCCGAACTCGACGTAGTTCAGGGCGAGCACGACGCCCAGGAAGATAACGATGACACCGATCGCGAGCATGGCGCGGCTCCGGAAGAGAGAACAGGTGTTGCGGCTTTAGCCGTGCGCGGCCTGGACCGCAAGCCGTGGGGCCGCCCTCGTCCTTCGACAGGCTCAGGATGAGGGCTACTGTTGGGGCGGTTCACTAGAAAACCTCATCCTGAGCTTGTCGAAGGACGAGGTTTTCGGGCCCTCGGTGTTGAGGCTAGAACACTCAAATGCTCTGGCGACGCCGCATCGAACCCTTCACCCGGCCCCTGGTCTACGCCTTCTTCCGGTTCAGGCGCGGCCTGACCCTGGGCGTGCGAGCGGTGGTCACCAATGACGCCGGCCAGGTGCTGCTGCTCCAGCACACCTACATCCACGGCTGGTACCTGCCCGGCGGCGGGGTCGAGCGCGGCGAGACGGCCGAGACCGCCGTCGTGCGCGAGCTTGAGGAGGAGGCCGGCGTCCGCGCCCTGTCCCGCCCGCGCCTGGTCTCGGCCCACAGCAACGAGGTCGTCCACCCCGGCGACCACGTCCTCGTCTACCGCGTCGACGCCTGGGAGCCCTGCGCCTCGGACGCCGCCGGCGAGATCCACGAGCTGGGCTGGTTCGACCCGAACGCCCTGCCAGAGGGCGTCTCGCCCGGCACCCGCCGTCGTCTGGCCGAGATCTTCGGTCAGACTCCGACCGATCCGATGTGGTGACCCCTTCACACCTGAACGCCGATCACATTAAATGCTTGTTTGAAACCGCCCGCCGCCTCTCCAATTAGAGCGGGCTCCAATCCAAGGGCAGGAGAACGGCATGCGCGAGTACACCAAGTTCTACATCGACGGCGCCTGGGTCGATCCCGCGACGCCCAAGCCGCTGGACGTCATCAACCCGGCCACCGAAGCGGTCGCCGGCGTGATCTCGCTGGGCTCGGAAGCCGACGTCGACAAGGCCGTCCGCGCCGCCCGCAAGGCGTTCGAGACCTTCAGCCAGACCAGCCGCGAAGAGCGCATCGACATCCTCGAGCGCATCATCGCCGAGTACCAGAAGCGCTTCGAGGACATGGCGAAAGCCATCACCGAGGAGATGGGCGCCCCCGCCTGGCTGGCCCAGCGCGCCCAGGCCGCCATGGGCATCGCCCACGTCCAGACCGCCGCCGCCGTGCTCAAGGGCTACAAGTTCGAGGAAGACCGGGGCACGACCCGGATCGTCAAGGAGCCGATCGGCGTCTGCGCCTTCATCACGCCGTGGAACTGGCCGGTGAACCAGATCGCCTGCAAGGTTGCGCCGGCCATCGCCACGGGCTGCACCATGGTGCTGAAGCCCTCGGAAATCGCGCCGTTCAGCGGCTATGTCTGGACCGAGATCCTGCACGCCGCCGGCGTCCCGGCCGGCGTCTTCAACCTGGTCAATGGCGACGGCCCCACGGTCGGCGCGGCGCTGTCCAGCCACCCGCAGGTCGACATGGTCTCGTTCACCGGCTCGACCCGCGCCGGCATCGAGGTGGCCAAGAACGCCGCCCCGACCGTCAAGCGCGTGCACCAGGAGCTGGGCGGCAAGAGCCCCAACATCATCCTGGACGACGCCGACTTCGCCCGCGCGGTGGGCGGCGGCGTGGCCTCGGTGATGATGAACTCGGGCCAGTCGTGCAACGCCCCGACCCGCATGCTGGTCCCCGGCCAGCGCATGGACGAGGTCATCGCCATCGCCAAGGCCGCCGCCGAGGGCCACACGGTCGGCGACCCGAACGGCAACCACAAGATGGGCCCGGTGGTCTCCGAGGTGCAGTGGAACAAGATCCAGGGCCTGATCCAGAAGGGCATCGACGAGGGCGCCACCCTGGTCACCGGCGGCGTCGGCCGGCCGGAAGGTCTGGACAAGGGCTACTACGTCAAGCCGACCGTCTTCGCCAATGTGAAGCCCGACATGACGATCTCGAAGGAAGAGATCTTCGGCCCGGTGATCTCGATCCTGGGCTACGACACGGTCGAGGAAGCCGTCACCGTCGGCAACGACACCGAGTACGGCCTGGCGGCCTATGTCTCGGGCACCGATCCGGAGGGTGTCCGCGCGGTCGCTTCGAAGCTCCGCGCCGGCCAGGTGAACCTGAACGGCGCCAGCCCCGACCTGATGGCCCCGTTCGGCGGCTACAAGATGAGCGGCAACGGCCGCGAGTGGGGGGATCACGCGTTCGGGGAGTTCCTCGAGACGAAGGCGATCCTGGGGTACGCGCCGAAGGCGGCGGCGGAGTAGGGGTTTACTGAGGTTGGACTTGGAGAGGGCGGGGCCGGGAGGCTCCGCCTTTTTCATTCTAAGCGTTTCTTGTTGCCAACAATAATCCAGAATGACGGCTCGCTTGCACTTGGATCATGTCGGATTTTAGCTTCTATGCCTGAGCCATTTAGTATTTTCGCCAATAATTTAGCTCGAGGTCGAAGGCTTTTTTCATATCGGTCTTGATTGAAGGCTATTGTTACAAATTCATCTGTTGCGAATAGGCCGATTATTCGGTCGCCAGTTGTCTCATGCGCTCCATGATCAGGAGCAACTTTCTCCCAACCAGCACTCTCTAGAGCTTCAATTACGCTGTAGGCTAACCGTACACTCTCTCGATCGTCAGCGGCACCAGGCTCAAATTTCTGACCTTTGAAGGCGGACAGCTTTTGGGAAATCGCTTTGATCGCTTCCGGCGTCAGATATCTCCAACTTGCCTGCGCCTTTAGTTTTTCCGTCTCCAGCCTTGCTATTGCGGTCTCTGCTTCTAAGCCTGCGGCGCGAACAGCCAGCTCAGCAGTTTCTTGTTTGGCTTTCCTTGCTGCTGAATTCGCTTCTGCAGCGCCTCTCAGTGCTTCGGCGATTCTAACCTCAGCCTGTTTTTCACGAAGATCAGCTCTGTGATCTTTTTCGGCGCTGCTGAGCGCCGAGATGAAGCCGCCGATTGTGGCCAGGACGGCAGCGAAGACGCCTGTCCAAGTTGCGACGGAGGCGACTAGAGCAAGCGTCGCATCACTCATCTTGCGCATAGCCTTCGCATCTTTCTCTCTTTTCCTGGCGGATTACATTCACCGACCGCCTCCAGGGGCGGAGCCAACCTTGCATTTCTTGGAAGCTGCAGCGTGCCGGACTGACCCGGTCAGTCAAGGACCGCCCACCGGAAACCCTCTCTCATGGAGAGAGGGAGGGGCCCGCGCCGGAGGCGTGGGAGGGTGAGTGGGTAGGCTGAGCCAGTGGACGATCTTGGCGCCGTTGCGGGCGATGTGCCGGCGCGCCGGCTGAGGGTGTAACCACTCACCCTCCCGCCGCTGCGCGGCGGGCCCCTCCCTCTCTCTAAGAGAGAGGGTTATAGTCGCTCAATGACCGCCGACTCTCCGCCGCCCGACGAGACCCCCATCCAGCGCGCTCTGCGCCTGAAGCAGGCCGCTCTCGACGCGCGGCCGAAACCGCCGCGGGGCGGCAAGTTTCAGCGACAACAAGCCAACCGCAACGCGGCGGGCGATTCCAGACCGTGGGGGAGCCGCTGATGGCCGGCCTGAAGGACAAGCGTGGGTTCATCGACAAGGAGCGCCTGGATCTCTCCGAGCGTCAGGCCGTCGAATACTGGATGAAGCGTTGGGGCGTGACCCGCGACCAGATCACGGCCGCCCACCGCAAGGTCGGCAAGATGACCAAGGACATCGCCGCCGAGCTGGGCAAGAAGCGCTAGGTCTTCGAGGCTTCCACCCACACCTGGTGCTGATCGTCATAGGCCCGCTGGAACGCCGGCCTAGCCTCGGCGCGCGCCACATAGGCCGTGAGCGTCGGATAGTCCGCCAGCACCCCTGACGAGCCCAGCCGCCGCAGCACCCCGACCATCATCAGGTCGCCGGCGCTGAAGGCCCCATCCAGCCACTCGGCGTCGCCCAGGCGGGCGGCCAGCTGGTCCAGCCGTGTACGGACGGCCTGCTCCAGCATCGGCTGACGGGCTTCGAACCACGGCTTGTCGCGCTCCAGGATCGTGGCCATGCCGAACTCGACGATCGGCGGCTGCATCGTGCTCATGGCGGCGAACATCCAGGCCAGCGCGCGGGCGCGGCCGTCGGCGTCGGCCGGCAACAGTCCTGCATGGTTCAGGGCGATGTGGTGCACGATGGCGGCCGACTCGAACAGCACGAGGTCGCCGTCCTCAAAGGTCGGGATCTGGCCGAACGGCTGGATCGCCACGTGCTCGGCTTCCTTCATCTGCGCGAAGGTCACCAGCCGCACGTCATAGGACTGACCGACCTCCTCCAGCGCCCAGCGCACCTGCATGTCGCGCGCCAGGCCTCGGCCGCGGTCGGGGGACGCCTTGAAGGCGGTGATGGTGGGGCTCATGACGATGTCTCCGCGCTGTTGGGCATCCTAAGGACGAATGGCCAAAGCGCATCCCGACATGGGCGTGAATTTTCTTTCGCGTTGGCGGGCAGGCCGGAGGGCAGGTTTTCTGAAATCGAGTCCGGCCCCGGAAAAAGAAAATCGTCCGTATTTTTGATCAATCGGGCGGGCGTTTTATTTCTGTCCTGCAAGAAAAACCGCGCGCCATAGGCGGATTTTATTAATCCGATCGGGCGTTCGATTTTGTGTTATCGTAGCTCATGCGCACAATCACAGACCGAATTGTTCTCACCGTCGCTCACCGCGAAGGCTTTTGGAGCGTGGAGCAGGAGGGCGCCTATTTCGGCCAATCCTCCGAAAAGGAGGTGGCCAAGGCCGCCGCCACGCGCCGAGCGCGTGACTTGCAGGACGGCGGTCGCCCCTGCCAGATCCGGATCAGCGGCGAGCACGGCTTCTGGGCCAAGGCGCTGTGAACAAGGTTTCTTCCATGAGCAAGGCTCCGCCCAAGCCTGCACCGCCGCCCGCCGTGCTGTTCCAGCGCCAGATCCAGGACGCCCTCACCGGCGGCGCCGGCCTGGCCGACCTGACCCTGCGCCTGACCCTGGGTGACTCCCGCCGCCTGCGCCGCGATTCCGACTTGCCGCTGGACGCGATCAGCTATCGCGACGGGGTGATGTGTTTTCTGGGTGTGAAGGTGGTCGAGGGCGGGGTTGAAGCCAGCGTGCTGGAGCGCGGCGAGTAGGACCAGAGGTAGGCTGGGCCCTCCCAGATCCTCCCCCTAGCGGGGGAGGTGGCGCGAAGCGCCGGAGGGGGTAGTTGTCCTGGCCCTGCCTCTTCCCCCTCCGTTGGCTGCGCCGACACCTCCCCCGCTAGGGGGAGGGTCTATGAGCGTTCAGCCGTCGCTATCCCCGGCGTTCGCGAGATCGACCCGAGCGAAATCAACGCCTTGTCGATTTTACACGCCCCTGAATGATCCGCGTTCAGCCCCGCTCCATACTCTTCCTCACCCGATAGCGCGGAAGGGACGTCCGGCCGGCGATCGTGACGGCTGTCGGGGGTGGTCGAGCGGGAAGCGCTCGCCGGGGTCTCTTCGGAGGCTCGTCTTCGCGACGGATCCAGGCGCAGGCTCCCTGAAACATCGGGACAAAGCCCTGGCGGCGACGACTTAGGCGAACGCAACAGGCACGGGCTGAAATCGCCTGTGCATTCCGGAGGGAAGCCAAACCCTCCGACCGTCGAAGGCGCGTTCGGGAGCGGGTTAAAACCCCGCGCCTCGGAGGCTTTCGGATAACGGCCGCGCGGAGCGTCCTGGCTTCGTCGAAACGGTATTCAACTTCCACACTCCGGACGTCGTCCGGCGCTCCGCAGTCCCTTCCACCCCTTCAGCGGCTTGGCCGCGTGAGGCCGAGAACCCTTGCCCTTGTGACCCCGCCAGCCCACGGTCGCCCGCAACTGACTCGCGGAGAGGTTTGATGAGCGCGGACTGGAGCGGCGGCTATGCGGTCGAGACGGGCTACACCTACCACACCTATCCGGAGCTGAATCCCGTCCGCGCCGCCCTGCCGCTGCTGCTGAAGGGCGTGCGGGCGCCCAAGATCGAGACGGCCTGCGAGTTGGGGTTCGGCCAGGGCTGCTCGGCGGCGGTGCATGCGGCGGCTCAGGCGGACATCGAATGGTGGGGCTGCGACTTCGCCCCGGCCCATGCGGTCTTCGCGCGGGACCTGGTGGCCGCCAGCGGCGCGCCGGCGCGCTTCACCGACGACTCGTTCGAGGAATTCGCCGCTCGTCCGGACCTGCCGGACTTCGACTTCATCGCCTTGCACGGCATCTGGAGCTGGGTCAGCGACGAGATCCGGGGGCAGATCGTGGCCTTCCTGCGCCGCAAGCTGAAGCCGGGCGGCATCGTCTACATCACCTACAACACCATGCCCGGCTGGGCGACGGCCGCGCCGCTGCGCCACCTGATGAAGCGTCATGTCGACCTGATGGGCGCGCCGGCGCGCGGGCCGCACGCCAATCTGGACGCCGCTCTGTCGACCATGCAGCGGTTCTTCGCCCTGGATCCGGCCTATGCGCGGGTCAATCCCGGCGTGGTCGACCGGCTGGACGGGCTGCTGCGCCAGGACCGCACCTATCTGGTCCACGAATATCTGGGCGGCCACTGGCAGCCGATGTGGTTCGCCGAGCTGGAGCAGCGGTTGGCGACGGCCAAGCTGTCTTTCGGGGCCTCGGCCTGGATGGCCGACCATATCGAGGGGCTGAACCTGTCGCCCGACATGCTGGGCTTCCTGGCCGAGCTGCCCGATCCGTCGCTACGCGAGACCTTCCGCGACGTGGCGGTGCAGGCCCAGTTCCGGCGCGACTACTGGCTGCGGGGCGCGCAAGGCTTGAACCCGGCCGATCAGCGCCGCGCCCTGCGCGACCAGCGCGTGGTGCTGGCCAAGCCCGTCAGCCAGCGGCCGGCCAAGACCACCGGGGTCTATGCCGAGACGACGCTGGAGGGGCCGGTCTATGACGTCCTCTACGACGTGCTGAAGGATCACCAGCCGCGGTCGCTGGGCGAGCTGGAGGCGGCGCTGCCGGCGGGGACGCCGCTGCCGGACCTGACCCAAGCGGTGGTGGCGCTGATGAGCCAGGGGGCGGTGCTGCCGGTCCAGACGGCCGAGACGGCGACGCGCTCGGCGGGCACGGCGCGGGCGCTGAACCTGGAGCTGGCCCGGCGGGCGGCGGAATCGACGGATCTGGGCGTCCTGGCCTCGCCGGTGACGGGCGGGGCGCTGAACGCCTCGCGCTTCGACCAGTTGTTCTGGCTGGCGATGCAGGAAGGCGGCGGGCCGGACGACTGGGCGCGGCATGCGGTCGGCGTGCTGGCGGGGCAGGGACAGACCCTGGTCTCGGGCGGCGCGCCGATGTCGCCCGACGCGGTGCGGGCGGCGCTGGAGGCCCAGGCGCGGAACTTCGCCGAGGTCGAGCTGCCGTGCTGGCGCGGGCTCGGGGTGGCCTAGGAGGGAGAGACAACCTGCCGCAGGGTCGGCCTGCCATCGCCCTGTCATCGTTTGCATGATCTCCTCGCGAGTCGGTGACGAGGATCGGCGGAGCGACCGGATGGCGGGCGTGGACGTTGGCGGCGTTGAACTAGACTTTGCCTGCCCTCGGTGCGGGAGCCCGGCGCGTGCGGCGATTGAAGCCGTGCGCATGCTGCCGGTGATCGACTGCCTGGCCTGCGGCGAGCGGTTCGGCGTCGACCTCGAGGCCTTCAGCGCCCAGGTCACCCAGGCCGAGGCGGCGGCCAAGGCGGCCCGCAAGAAGCGGAAGGCTTAGGGGGCTTCCCCGAAGGGCAACCTTGCCGCGCGCGGGGTTTCCGCTACCGTCAGGATAACAACGATAACCTGAGGGAGTGAGACCATGTCGCCGCCAGACGGCGCGTCGCCCTCGCGCGACGTATCCAGCGTGCCGTTCAAGCCCCTGGCCATGAAAGGCCCCGACGTCAGCGTCGAGCGCCGGGCCGACGGGACCATCGTCATCACCTCGAACCACGCGCCGGGCCAGGGTCCGCGCTCGATCGCCCACCTGATCGCCGCCAAGGCCGCCGAGCATCCGGACCGGCCCTACATCAAGCAGCGCGAGCCCGGCCACGGCCCCTGGCGCGGCGTCACCTACGGCCAGGCGCTGCGGGCGATTGAAGGCATTGCCCAGTGGCTGCTGGATCGCGGCCTAAAGGCCGACGACAGCGTCATGATCCTGTCGGGCAATTCGATCGAGCACGCCCTGATCACGCTGGGCGCCTACACCGCCGGCGTCCCGGCCGCGCCGATCAGCCCGGCCTACAGCCTGATCTCGACCGACCACGCCAAGCTGAAGCACTGCTTCGACAAGGTCGCGCCCCGCGTCGTCTTCGCCCAGAACGGCGCCCTGTTCACCAAGGCGCTGGAGACGCTCAAGGGCATCGACCCGACCATCGCGGTGATCACGCTGGACGGCGAGGGGGCGATCCCGTTCGCCGAAGTTGCCGGAACCGAACCAACGACGGCCGTGGCGGCGGCGCTGGAAACGGTCGGGCCCTCGACCGTAGCCAAGTACCTCTTCACCTCCGGCTCGACCGGCCTGCCCAAGGCCGTGCCCCAGACCCACGGCATGATGGCCGGCGTGATCGCGGGCCAGGAGGGTATCCGCACCGATACGCCGGAGCCGGACGAAGTTCCGCAAAGCCTCGAGTGGATGCCTTGGAGCCATATCTCGGCCGGCAATATCGGCTTCAACGGCGTGCTCTGGGCCGGCGGCACCCTGCACATCGACGAGGGCAAGCCGCTGCCGGGCATGTTCGAGACGACGATCAAGAACCTGTACGAGGTCTCGCCGATCGTGTTCGGCTCGGCCCCGATCGCCTTCTCGATGCTGGCCGAAGCGATGGAGAACGATCCGGCGCTGCGGGCCTCGTTCTTCAAGAACCTGCGCTACATGGGCTATGGCGGCGCGACGCTCAGCAACGACGTCTACAATCGGATGCAGGCCCTGGCCGTGGCCGAGACCGGCCAGCGCATCCCGCTGACCACGATGTACGGCGCGACCGAGACGCAAGGCATCACCGTCACCCACTGGATCACCGAGCGGGTCGGGCTGGTCGGCCTGCCCCTGCCGGGCATCCAGCTGAAGCTGGCGCCCAGCGGCTCCAAGTACGAGGTCCGCGTGAAGGGGCCGACCGTGGCGGCCGGCTATCACAAGGATCCTGAGCGGACCTCGGCCGCCTTCGACGAGGAAGGCTTCTACAAGCTGGGCGACGCGGCGCGGTTCGTGGATCCGGAGGACCCGGCCAAGGGCCTGGTGTTCGACGGCCGGGTGACCGAGGATTTCAAGCTGGACAGCGGCACCTGGGTCAGCGTCGGCGTGCTGCGGCCCGACATCGTGGCGGCGTGCAGTCCCTACATCCACGACGCGGTGATCACCGGCCAGGACAAGCCGTTCATCGGCGCGATGCTGTGGCCCTCGCCGGCGGGCCTTGCGGCCCTGGTCGCCGATCCGGGACCGGGCACGCCGCTGGAGAAGCTCGTTTCGATCCTGCGCGACCGGCTCGGCGCCTTCAACGCGGCGGCTGGCGGTTCGTCGCGGCGCATCGGCCGCTTCACCATCCTGACCGAGCCACCCTCGATCGACGCCGGCGAGATCACCGACAAGGGCTACGTCAACCAGCGCTGCACGCTGGATCGACGGGTCGAGCGGGTCGAGGCGCTGTACGCCAAGGACCCGGGCGAGGGCGTGTTCGCGGTCTAGATCACCAGGAAAGGCCGCCGCGCACCAGCACGGCGGTCTTGTCCGACATGCCGTAGGCCATCAGCTCGGCCGGCTTGGCGGGCGGGGCCTTGGCCAGTTGCGGCCAGCCGTCGTGATACTCCAGCGCGGCCACCTCGACCTTGCCAGCGGTCGTGGTCGTGAAGCTCAGGGTCACGCCGTTCGGATCGGGGGCGTGATAGGTCAGGTTCGACCACTTGCCGGCCTCGGCGTTCAGGGTGATCGGCCGGCCATTCAGGCGCGGCGCGCTGAGCGGGGCGCTGGGGCGCAGGCGGATGCTGACCAGCTCGGCCCCAGGCGCCGGGATCAGGCGGATCAGCAGACGGTCTTCAGCGCGGTCGACGGTCAGTTGCGGAGCGGCGACGGGGGCGGCGCGGGTCTCGGACATCCAGACCGGCTCGCGCCAGAACGGGGCCAGGGCCTGCCTCTTCGGTTCGGAGCCGCCGTCGTCGGGCAGGGTCCGCTTCGTCCAGGCGTCCAGGCGCGGCTGGTCGGCGACGCGCCAGGCCTTGCCGGTCGAGAGGTCGGCGACGTGCAGGGCGGTGGTGATGGCCGGACGCTCGGGCTCGCCCCCCAGGCGGGCGGCGTTGGCGATCAGGGCGATCCCGGCGATGGCCAGGACGCCGGCGGCGCGCCAGGCCCAGCGGGTGGCGGCGAAGTCGTGGGCCAGGGGCGACAGGGCGGGCGCCGCCAGCATGGCGAACAGGGCCAGAATCGCCGGCTCCAGCAGGCCGACGCCGGCGAAGGTCCAGGCGCCCCAGGCGCTGAGCTGGGCGGTCGACAGGGTGGCCAGAACGCAGAGGGCCAGCGTGAGGGCCAGGGCCACCCGCTTGTCCCGCGTGCCGCCGACGCCGATGACGAGGGCCGCGCCGACCGCGGCGACCAGCAGTGGCCAGGTCAGCATCACGGTGGCGCCGGGGGCCAGGACCTGGGCGGTGGTCGCCAGGACCAGCAGCACGATCATCCCGCCGATCCAGGCGCCCAGGGCGTCGGTCTTGAAGCCCAGGGCCAGGGCGGCGAACACACAGGTCGCGACGCCCAGGCCCAGGCCGATCGGATCGAAGCCGCCGGCCAGGCTGCACGCGCCGCCCAAAGCCAGGGCGACGACGCAGGGGATGACCCGCTTGGCGCCCCGCGCCTGGGCCGTGGCGACGCCCAGACCAGCGGCCACCGCCAGGATGCCCGCGCCCCACAGCAGGTGGTCGAAACGGACCAGCAGGCCGTAGTAGCGCTGGACGTCCTGGATCATCAGGGCGCGCCCGGCCAGGTGCAGGACGAGGCCGGCGCTCGAGGCGATCAGCAGCAGGCCCGCCGCGCCGCGGGCGATCTCCCAGCCGCTGGCGGCGCCCAGGGTGATCGTGCGCCAGGTGGTGACGGCGATCAGCACGGCGGCCAGGCCCAGCAGCACCCAGCCGACCACCGGCGGATAGCTGACCAGGAACAGGCCCAGCACGTCGGAATAGATCGCGTTGTCAGTCTTGGCCGGCAGGGCCGGGGCGTCGGCCAGGGCGCGGATGGTCGGCAGGGCCTGGTCGCCGATGTGCTGCAGGCTGCCGCGCTCCAGGTGATCGGGGCGGGCCAGTGGCGTGTGATAGGCCAGCTGGTCGTCGATGAAGGCCAGGTTCAGGCCCGGCAGGCCCTTGCGCACCGCGTGGGTAAAGTCGGTGTCGTTGGGCATCTTCTCGTAGACGGTCGAGGCCATCGAATTGGCCGACGGGCCCTTGGCCTCGCGGGCGAAGACGCCCATCAGCGCGCCGTTGCCGGGGCCGGTCTGGAACATGGCCGCGCGGCCGGCGTCGCCTCGGGCTTCCATGTTGAGGACCAGGCCGACGCGGCTCAGCATCGGGTCGCGAGCGAAGAAGGCGTCGGCGCCCAGCAGGCCCGCTTCCTCGGCGTCGGTGAACAGGAAGATCACGTCGCGCAGGTGCGGCCCGTCGGCCTTGAGGGCGCGGGCGATCTCGAGGGCGGCGGCCGTGCCGGTGGCGTCGTCGGCGGCGCCGGGCGAGTTGTGGACCGAGTCGTAGTGGCTCATGACCAGGATGGCCGGCAGCTCGCGGTCCTTGCCCGGCAACACGCCGACCAGGTTCTGCACCGCCGCCACGCCCAGGGCGCGGCCGTCCTTGCCATAGGGCAGGAAGCCCTCGCCCGGCCGCACCGAGACCTCCAGGTCCATGCCGTTGATGCGGGCCAGCAGGTGGTCGCGGACCTTGGCGATCTCGGTCGAGCCGGTCGGGTGGGGCTTCTGGGCGATAGCGGCGACGTCGGTCATGGCGCGGTCGGCCGAGAAGGCGGCGGCCGGAGCGCTGGCGGGCACGGACGCGGGCGGTCGCTGGCTCCAGGCGCCCAGGCCCAGGCCGATCACGAGGCAGATCCAGAACCCGAGGAAGCGGATCGTCTTCATGGGCGTGGCTCCGGCGTGTCTACGAATCCCCCAAGCCATGCTGAGGTGATGCGGCCTGCTCGGAAACCCCTCCCGATACGGAAAAGGGCGACCCGGTCGCCCGGATCGCCCTTCCTCTTCCGAAAGCCGGCCGCGCTACGAGGCGCGACCGGTTCCCCCTCCCGGCTAGAACTTCGAGCGCAGGGTCACCCCGTAGGTGCGCGGCGCGCCCAGGAACGCATCGTAGGTGATGGTGTCGTTCGCCGGGACATAGGTGTTCTGCGTGGCGCCCAGGCCCGAGGAGCCCTGCAGGAAGCCGTTGAAGGCGACTTGCGTGTACTTCTCGTTCAGCAGGTTCTGGGCCCACAGTTCGGCGGTCCAGCGGTCGTCGGCCGAACCGACGCCCACGCGGCCGTTCACGACGGTGAAGGCCTTCTGCATCTTCGGCGGGAACAGGTCCGAACCCGTGTTGTACGAGGACGAGTACTTCGCGCCGATGTTGAAGCGGGCCTTCAGGCTGTCGCCAACCGGGGTTTCGTAGGTCAGCGAGCCCGAAGCCGAGTACTTCGGGGCCAGCGACATGCGGCTGCCCGGCAGCAGGGCCAGGGCGTTGGTCGGGTCGTTCGGGATCGCCTGGTTGCCGTACTTGGTCAGGGCGTAGGTCAGGCCGCTCTGGACCATCAGGCCCTTGATCGGCGTGAACCACAGGAAGTCGGCGTCGATACCCTTGGACTTCACTTCCGGGATCGAACGGACCGCGAACGAGGTGCCCAGGAAGGTGTTCAGCTGGAAGTCGGTGAACTTCTGATAGAAGCCGCTGACGTTGAAGAGCACCGTGCGATTGAACAGGGTGTTCTTGACGCCGATTTCGTAGCTGTCGACGAACTCGGCCGGGAACGAGGTGTCGAGGATCGGGGTCACGCCCGAGCCGCCGGTCGGCAGGCCGTTCGAGGACTGGGTGCGGTCCAGGTTGTAGCCGCCGCCCTTATAGCCGCGCGCGAACGAGGCGTAGCTGAAGACCTGCGGGGAGAAGCGGTACGAAGCCTTGACCGTGCCGCTCCACTCCTTGTCCGTCCGCGTCTGCTGGGTGCCGCGGCCGTTGAACAGCGGGTTGGCCCAGGGCAGGCACATGTTGCCGATGACCGTGGCCGCGTTGGCCGCGCCCACGATGCCGGCGACGCGGGCCTGGCCGGCCGGGGTCAGCACCGTGCCGCAGCCGACGCCGCCGTCGCTGGTGGTCTGGTAGGTGTCGAGCTTCTTCTCTTCCGAGGTGTAGCGCAGGCCGGCGGTGATCTCGAACGCGTCGGTCACGTGCCAGGTGTCGTTGGTGAACAGGGCGACCGTCGTGGCCCGCTGGTTGTAGCGGTCATACAGGCCTTGGCCCGGCGTGAAGGTCGTGTTCGGCGCGCGGCCGGTCAGGGCCGCGATGAAGTTGGCCACGCCCGCCGGATTGGCGGCCGAGCGCGACAGCAGACGGCCCAGATACTGCTCGTAGTCGTTGCCATAGAGGAAGTTGGCGCGGGTCTCGAGCCGCTCGTCGGCCAGGAAGGCGCCGAACATCCAGTCCAGCTTGTCGCTCTTGCCGGCCAGGCGCAGTTCCTGGCTGTAGGTGCGGAACTCCGAGAAGTTGCTGCCATCCTTGTTGCGATAGGCGATGTCGGCGAGGCTGAAGTCGGAGTCCTGGCCGTTGTCGGTGCGCCAGTTGCGGATGGCCGAGATGCTGGTCAGCGTGCCGATCGGCAGGTCGATGTCGCCTTGCAGCGAGACGCCCATGTCCTCGATCTTGGCCGGGGCGCCGCGGTTCGAATAGGCCACGCGCTTATAGGGATCGGCGGTCATGGCGATCGGCGCGGCCTGGCCCGAGACCAGGGCCAGGATGCCGGCCGTCGGGCCGGTGCGGATCTGCACGGCGCCGCAGCAGTTCTCGTCGCGGCGGCTGTAGTCGGCGATCACCCGGAAGGTGGCCTGATCGTCCGGGATGAACAGCAGCTGGCCGCGCACGGTGTAGAAGTTGGAGTCGGCGTCCTGGTCGCGCGTGGACGGGCCCTTGCCGGTGACGACGTCGTTGAAGCCGTCGCGCTTGCGGGCGGCGACATACAGGCGGCCGGCCAGCTTGTCTTCGTACAGCGGACCGGTGACCGAGGCCGAAGCGCCCTTGGCGTCGTAGTTGCCGAAGGTCAGCTCGCCGTTCGCGCCGAAGCTGAACTCGGGCTCCTTGGTGACCACGTTGATGACGCCGGCCGAGGTGTTCTTGCCGAACAGGGTGCCTTGCGGGCCCTTCAGCACTTCGATGCGCTCCATCTCGCCCAGGTCGCCGAAGCCGACGCCGTTACGGGGACGGTAGACGCCGTCGATCACCACGCCGACCGAGCTTTCCAGGCCGGGGTTGTCGCCGACGGTGCCGACGCCGCGAATACGGGCGGTGGTCGAGGCTTCCGACGAGGTCGAGGTGACGGTGAGGCCCGGAGTCAGGATCGTCAGGTCCTTGATGTCCCGGACGCCGGTGTCCTGCAGCAGCTTGGCGCCGACGGCGGTGACCACCACCGGCACGTCCTGCAGGTTCTGTTCCCGCTTCTGGGCGGTGACGATGATGCTGTCGATGGTCTGGGTATCGGCTTCCTGAGCCTGCGCGACGCTGGTAGCGCCAAGACCGGCGAGGACAACAGCGGACGCAGTGCCGCAAAGCACCTGGGTGAAGCGCATTTCCTACCTCGGTTTGTTGGCCGAAAGCGCTTGCCCGCCCCCGGCTTGTTTTTCGTTGGTCCGTCGAACGATTGTTCGAATGGATGGCCAAGGGTTAGGCGCCGTATACGGGCTCGGCAAGCAAAATCCCTTGTCGTGGCTAGGTTCGGAAGATTTCTGTTGCCCGGAAGCGACAGCGTTCGTTCGCCGTCATCGAAATTCGAAAAGGGCTTGCGCGGTCGCCGGGGCGCTCTCATCTGGCGGCCATGAGCCTCTCGTCCGCCTACCGTCCCGATCCGCGTTTCCAGACCCTGGGGCGCGACTTTTCCGATCCGGTCGAGGCGGCCGATTTCCCGCAGACGATCCTGCGGTTCCGCAACGATCGGGCGGCCGCCACGGTGGGCCTCGAGGCGTTAAGCGACGATGGCTGGATCCGCCACTTCGGCCGCTTCCAGCCCCTGCCGGACAACCAGCCGCTGCCGCTGGCCATGCGGTATCACGGCCACCAGTTCCGCGTTTACAACCCCGACCTGGGCGACGGGCGCGGCTTCCTGTTCGCGCAGCTGCGCGAGCAGGGAAGCGACCGCATCCTCGACTTGGCCACCAAGGGCTCGGGCCAGACGCCATGGTCGCGGGCCGGTGACGGCCGCCTGACCCTGAAGGGCGGCATGCGCGAGATCCTGGCCGCGTCGATGCTGGAGGCCCTGGGCGTGCCGACCTCGCGCGCCTTCTCGCTGGTCGAGACCGGCGAGGCCCTGACTCGAGGCGACGAGCCCAGCCCGACCCGCTCGGCGGTGCTGACCCGGCTGTCGCACAGCCACATCCGGTTCGGGACCTTCCAGCGCCAGGCCTATTTCGATCGGCCCGACCTGATCGGCGTGCTGGTCGACCACGTGGTCGAGACCTACTACCCGCACCTGGCCGACGCGCCCGATCGTCCGGCGGCGCTGCTGCAGGCGATCATCGCGGCCAGCGCCAAGCTGCTGGCGCGGTGGATGGCGGCGGGTTTCGTGCACGGGGTGCTGAACACCGACAACATGGTCGTCACGGGGGAGAGCTTCGACTACGGCCCCTGGCGCTTTCTGCCGCGCAATGATCCGAACTTCGTGGCCGCCTATTTCGACCACCAGGGGCTCTACAGCTTTGGCCGCCAGCCCGAGGCGATGTTCTGGAACCTGCAGCAGCTGGCCGCTTGCCTGACCCTGGTCGGCGATCAGGCGGGGCTGCTGGCGGCGCTGAACGGCTTTTCCGACGCCTATCGCCTGGCCCTGCGCGGCGCGATCCTGGATCGGCTGGGCGTGAAGAGCCGCGATCCGGATGCTGACGTCGAGCTGGTCAACAGCGCCTTCCGCGCCCTGGCCGAAGGGGGCGAGGGGCTGCGCTGGGAGCCGTTCTTCTTCGACTGGTTCGGGGGTGAGGCTTCGACCGGCCGCGCCATGGACGGCCCGCGCGCCGAACTCTATCGCACCGAGACGTTCGAGACTTTCCGCCGCCAGCTGGCGTCCTTCGAGCCTGACCGGCCCGAGCGTCTGGCCGATCCGGTGTTCCAGCGTCCGGAGCCGGAGGAGATGCTGATCGAGGAGGTCGAGGCCCTTTGGGCGCCGATCGCCGAAGCGGATGACTGGTCTCCGCTGCATGCCAAGCTGGACCGGATCGAGGCGGCCCGTTCCGCTTACGCGCTCGGAAACCAAGGCGACAAAAACGCCGCACCCTGAAAATTTTCGTTCGCCGGCGGAACAACCGTCAAGGTTCCGTCTTACAACTCCGGCACAGTGCCCTCGACGAACGCCGGCCGGAGAGTCCCGATGCGCATCTTCCAACCGATCATGCTGGTCTGCGCCGTGGCCATGTCGTTCATGGGCGCGCTGGGCATTCCGGGCTGCTTCCGCGCGATCGGCGAGTGCCTGCGCGACCGTCCCGAGCCCGCCTAAGCACCAAGCTGACTAGGCTCTGAGCGCTTCCGGCTCGACCGCCGCGTCGCCCATCAGGTCGGCGCGCGCCTTGACCGGGAAGACCGCCAGGAAGCGTTCCAGGAACAGCCACGTGGCGTGATCGTGATCCAGGTGATGGGTCAGGAGGCCAATCGGCTCATCCCATTGGCCGGTCAGGCGACGCTGCTGCAGCAGTCGCCGCATACGGATCAGGAATTTCCACTGGCCCCGGAAGCGGGCGCCGTCCTTCCAGCGCAGCACGTCCAGGTGGGCGTCCAGGCGGGCCACGCCATCCTCGACGCCGGCGTCCTGATTGAAGCCCGAGACCGCGCGTAGCGGCGAGTCGGGCAGGGCCGCCAGCAGCTGCGGCTGAAGATTGTTCCACGGCGGCACGAACAGCGACGGGCTGACGCCAGCGCGGTGGAAGGCCATGACCGTGGCGCGCAGCTGGTTGCGGACCCACTCGATCTCGTCGGTCTCGACGATCTCGCCAAAACCCCGGCCCTCGGGCTGGCGGTTCTGGTGGGTGAAGCCGTGCACGGCGATCTCGACGTGCGGGTGGCGCTCGATGCGGCGGACCAGCAGCGGCAGGTGCGGACCGGCGATGGCGGCCAGGGTCAGCGGAGCCTGGTGACGGCGCGCCAGGTTCAGCAGCTGTTCCAGCGCCCCGGTCGGGCCACGGGCGTCATCGTCGCGCCACCACAGCACCGGCGCATGACCGGCTTTCGTCCAGAGCCGCAGCTCCGAACCCAGCACCAGACGGAAGGCGAAGGGCAGACGGGCCGACACGAAAGGCGACCCTACTGAGCGGCTTCGACGCGACGCAGCGGCACGGGGGCCGGCGCCACGACCGGACGTTCCTCGGCCTCGGCCTTGGCGCGGTTGCGCAGGATCTCGCGGGCCCGCAGGTTCGACAGGATCGGGTACAGGCCGGCCATCAGCGAGATCAGGAAACCCAGCTCGCCTTCCGTGTAGCCCTTGCGCGAGACGTAGCATTTGAAGAAGCGGCGCACGCCGCGGAAGGCGTCGTCGGGCACGCTCTTGATCTTGCCGCTGTCGGCCAGGTCCTGGGCGCGAAGGGCGGTGTAGCGGCCCAGGCGCGCGAACATGTCGGCGATGTCTTCGTCGACCATGTGCTGGATCGGCTGGGTCAGGCGACCGCCGAAACGGCCTTCCAGCTTGGCGCCCGGATGGACGCGCTCGGCCTTCCACGACTTGTGGCCACGGCGGAACAGGCGGGCGACCGACGAGGTGCCGAACGAGCCGCCCCAGCCGTGGCGGACCAGTTGGTCGCCGACATAGTTGTCGACCGGGATCTGGTACCAGTCGGCCGCGTCGGCGGCTTCGATGGTGTCGCGGATTTCCTTGGCGAAGGCCGGGGTCACGCCTTCGTCGGCGTCCAGCTCCAGGATCCAGTCGCCGGTGCAGCGGGCGATGCCGGCGTGCTTGCGCGGGCCTTCGATCGGGAAGATGCCGGACACGACCTTGGCGCCGTAGTGGCGGGCCACGCCTTCGGTGCCGTCGCTGCAGCGGTCGGCGACCACGACGATCTCATCGCAGAACGACAGGGCCGACAGGCAGGCGTGCAGACGCTGTTCTTCGTTGTGCGCGCAGATCAGGGCCGAGAGCTTGGCCATGGCGTTTTCCTCGATCGAACAGCCACGCCCCCGCAGCCGTCTCGATGAGTTGACGTCGCCGCGCGGGGCCGCCCCCCGCCCGCGCGTCAATAAATGTGTAAGCTTTGCAACAAATGGCCCGGCGAGGGCGCTAGAAGTTGGCCGTCAGGGCCAGGCTCCAGGTGCGGGGACGCTGCGGCGTCACCTGGCGGACCTGGCCGAAGCTGAAGGGGTTGCCGTAGGCGAAGGTGTCGCTGGAGCTGTTCCAGGGATTGCTGACGAACAGCGCCGCGCGCCAGCGGTCGGTCATCAGCTGGGCCGACAGCTTGCCGGTGTAGTAGCCGCCCATCGACGGCGAGTAGCGCGGGTCGAAGGTCAGGCGCGACTCGCCGATGTAGCCGGTCTCGGCCGTCAGCATCAGCGTGGTCAGGGCCGTGATCGGCCGCTGATAGGTGACCAGGCTGCCGAACGAGACGTCCGGCACGCCAGGCAGGCTGGCAGTGTCGGCGATGCCGTAGCCGGGCTCGATGCGGGTCAGCTTGGGCTCGTTGAACAGCGCGTTGCCGCTGATGGTCAGGTGCGGCGTGGCGCGCCAGGCGGCCTCGATCTCCAGCCCCCGGTTGCGGCCGTCGCCGATATTGGCGGTGTAGGACAGGCCCGAGGCGAAGTACTGGTCGGTCTGGATGTCGCGCCAGTCGTCATAGAACAGCGCCGCCCGCAGGTTCACCCGTCCCCGGAACGGATTGAGCGTCGCGCCGATCTCGTAGTTGCGCAGGTGGTCGGGCCGGAAGGTCCGCCGCGTCTCGCTGGGCGTGGTCAGGCCGCCGGAGTTGAAGCCGCCGGCGCGATAGCCTTCCGAGCTGAGGGCATAGATCAGGCCGCCGCCGGACAGGTCGCGCTGCACCGAGACCTTGGGCGAGAAGCCGCTGAACGAGGCCTCGCGGTCCAGGTCGCGCGAATTGCCGGGATAGGGCGCGGTGACGTACGAACGGGTGTGGACCGTGGTCTTGAACGCCCGCCCGCCCACGGCCGCCTTCCAGCCGGCGCCCAGGTCGTAGGTCGCCTCGCCATAGAGGGCGTATTCGTTCAACCGGTCCTTGCGGTCCTCGTCGTAGTAGCTGCGGGTGACGTTGCCGACGCGGGCGCGCAGGTCGGCGTCGCCTTCCTCGATGCTGGTCGCCAGGAAGCCGCCGACCATGAAGCGCAGGCGGCCGATCTCGGGCGCGGTGTAGATCAGGTCCTGCACGGCCATGCGCACGCGGGCGGACTCGTCGTACAGGCCCAGCTCCAGGCCCGTTTCGGCGAATTCGGTCAGGGCCAGGGTGGCGTCGTAGCGGCTGGCGTAGCGGTGGGTGACATAGCCGGTGACCGACTCCAGCTGACCCCAGTCGCCCGATCCGGAGATCTTCATCGAGGTCTCGGCCAAGCGATTGCGGTGGGTCTCGCGCACCTGGTTGGCGCGGCGCGGACCGCCGGGGGCCAGGGTGACGTACTGGGTGTCCTTGGACGAGACGCTCTGCACCGTCGCGCCCAGCTTGACCTGCCAGTCGCCCAGGTCCAGCCGCCAAGCGGCGCGGCCGCCCCGGCGCGTGGTCTTGTCGACGTTGGACAGGCGCAGGTTGACGTCGTCCAGATAGCCGCCGTCGACGTCGTGATAGGCCACCGCCCGCAAGGCCGACTTCTCGCCGATCGGCGCGTTGACCACGCCTTCGAAGCGATAGCTGTTCGAGCCCGACTCGGTGGTGGCGATGGTCGTACCGACGGACGCCGAATAGGTCGAAAGCTCCGGCGCGCGGGTGACGATGCGATAGATGCCCGACAGCGAACCGCCGCCGTAGAGGGCGCCCTGCGGACCGCGCAGCACCTCAACCCGGTCGACGTCGATCAGGCGCAGGTCGGGGTCGGGGGCGTTGTAGTTGACCGGCACGTCGTTGAGGTAGGTGCCGACCGTCGACTGGGTGCGGCCGGTGAAGGTGCCGTCCGACAGGCCGCGCAGCAGGATCTTGTTACGTCCCGCGCCCAGGTTGGTGGTGATGAAGCCGGCCGTCTGGCGGGCGACCGACGAGGTTTCGCCGACGCCGGTGTCCTGCAGTTGCGGGGAGCCGATGACGCTGACGCCGCCGGGCAGGCTGCCCAGGCGCGCGGGACGCTTGCCGGCGTTGATGATCAGGGGGGCCAGGGGCGCGACGGGTTCCGGCGTCGCGATGATCGCCCTGGCGATGACCAGCGGGCGAGGCGGCGGGGCCGGGCGAGCGGCCGAGAAACGGACGGTCTGGCTGTCGATGAAGCTGTAGGCGCAGCCCTTGCCGGCGGTGGCGCGGTCCAGCGCCTGACGCAGGTCGAAGGTCCCTACCAGCGGAACGCCGGGACCTTTGCAGGCCTCGACCCCGCCGATCGTGACGCCCATGCGGACGCCCAGCTCGATCAGGGTCTCGGCGACGGTGGGCTTGCGGATGTCCAGACGCGCGCGCGCCGGCGCCGCGGCGCTTGCTTGTGCGCTGGCGCCGATACCCAGAAGACTGGCGGCAAGGAGAAGCGAGGCCCGTCTCAGGATCGGGCCCGCGCGTCAGTTCGGCGTGGAGGTCTTTCCGCGCAGGACAATCGAATCATCAGTCGGCGTCGCCGCAATCGGCATGAGGCTGGTCAGGCGGCGGACCATCGCATCCTGCCCATCCACGATCAATACGCCGGAGAACTTGAGATTCGCCGTGTTTTCACCTTCGAGGCGAAGCGGACGCTCGAAGTAGTGGTTCATGTCGCTGACGATGCGGCCCAGCGGCTGGTCGCGATAGACCAGACGGCCTGAGCGCCAGCCCACCTGATCCTCGGCCGCGACGTTGCGGACGACGATCCCGGTCGCGCCTTCGACATGCTCCAGCATCTGGCCGGGGCGCAGGCGCACGGGCGAGTCCTCGCCGTCGGTCGAGACCTCGACCAGGCCGCGCAGCACGGTGACGGTCAGCTGACCGTCGCGGCGGCGGACGTCGAACTTGGTGCCGACCACGCGCACGGTCTCGTCGCCGGCGGTGATCAGGAAGGGGCGGGCCGTGTCGTGGGCCACGTCGAACAGGGCCTGGCCGTCGTGCACGGTGACGCGGCGGGCTTCCTTGTCGAAGCGGACCGACAGGTGCGAGTCGGTGTTCAGGTCGATGTGGCTGCCGTCGGCCAGCTGGACCGCGCGGTTCTCGCCCTTGGCGGTGGTGTACAGCGTGTCGGGCTGGGGCAGCAGTTCCCCCCACGGCGCGACGACGATGGCGACGGCCGCCGCGGCGGCGGCGGCGCCCAGACCGCCCAGCCAACGCCAGTCGATCGTGAACGCCCGCTTCGCCGCCACGGCGCGCTTCGGAACGGCCAATTCCCCCCGGACGGCCGAACCTCGCTGGAAGATCTCCTCGTCGACGGCCTGGATGGCGTCATACGCCTCCTGCGCACCGGGCTCGCTGAGCCAGGCGTCAAACGCCAGCCAGTCGGTCTCTTCGACCTCCGGCCGCTGCAGTCGGGTCAGCCAATCGGCCGCCTCTTGCAGATGTTGCGCTGACCGGCTCATCCGGTGTTGCTCCGACGAGGATCCATCATCCCCCAGACCGTAGACGGCGCCGATGAGCATCGTCCCCCATGTGCGAATGCATAAATCACCGGAGACGCCTCGTCAGGGTCTTTAAGGCCGAGCTTATGTGTTTTTCGACGGTGCTGACGCTGATGCCCATGCGTTTTGCGGTTTCGACATGGCTGTGGCCGTCCAGTTTGTGCAGCTGGAAGGCCTGACGGGTCTTCTCCGGCAGGTCCTCGACCGCTTCGACCAGGGCCTTCAGCCGCTGACGGCCGGCTACGATCTCGTCCGCCGCCGGTTCGTCGGCGATCTCCTGACCGGCGAAGTTGGTGGTGTTGACGCTGCGCCACTCGTTGTCGCGCGTCCCCGACCGCTTCTGGCTGCGCAGGCGGTCCAGCATCAGGTTCTGGCCCATGCGGTGCAGCAGGGCCGACGGATTGTCGATCGGACCCACGGCCTCCATGGCGCTGATCTTGAGATACAGATCCTGGATCAGGTCCTCGGCCTCGGCGCGCGAGCCCAGGCGCGCGGCGAAGAAGCGCACCAGATTGGCGCGCTTTTCCTCGTACAGGCCCAGCAGTGCGGCCTTGTCCGAGTCCGCTACGCTCAAAAGATCACCCACATCCGCCAATCGACGCCCCCAGGGCGCAGCACTATCCATCTTTTTGGCGGAAAGACGATCGTTTGTTCGACCGTCAGTCGCCACCCCCGGGACGCTGGATAGGCTACCGCGCGGGCCGCGAAAAGGCGCTTTGCGGGTCCAATAGCGGCGTTTTTCCTACCGAAGCTTCGAAAACACTCCGGTCGAGACAGGGCGGCGCTCGCCCGTCCGATATATTTCTGTGGCGAAATGTCGCGGCGGTCGCCAGAGCGCGGCGCCGTCTTTCGCAGCGCTGCCGTGGGGCGCGAAATGTCCGGGTTCGGCGCGCCTGGACAATGTAATCCATTGTAAAATCAAGGCCGCAACCTCTGGTCCCGTGCGCGCACGTGCTCTTTAACCTTGTTCAACGCGAATGGGAGCGCGCGATAAGAATGAGCCGGATCAGCGCCATGCCGCAGCCCTCGGGGCGTCGCCGCCGTCTGGCGCCGCTGATCCTCGCCATCGGTCTCGCCGCGCTCATCTGGTTGGCCATCGCCCTGGGCGGCGCGGCCGTCGGCGCCTGGCTAGCGTGAGCTTTCTGGTAAACGTGACCGGAAGCTCAACCCGCGCTATCTTCTGAACGATCGTGGTTCTCGGGGCGAAAAACATCATGCGCGCACCTATGCTTGTCCTGGCCGGGACGGCGCTCCTGGCGCTGAGCGCCTGCGCCACGCCGCGCGCGGTGGGGCAGGGCGATGTGTCCGCCGTGAAGGGCGCGGCGGTCGCTGCCTTCTCCAGCCAAGCCGATGGCGACGACGCCGCCTTCGCCAAGGCCGTGCAGGGCCAGGCCATCAACCGCCTGGGCGGCGTGACCGGCGGCCAGCCCGCCTATCTGGTCCAGGTCGGGGTGGCGGTCGCGCCGCTGGCCATGGGCGTCTCGTCCGCCGCCGGCGCCCTGGACACGACCGCGTGGCGCAGCCAGGCCGAGAAGCGCCGCTGGTGGCAGTTCTGGGGTCACAAAGGCCCGGCCCGCACGGTCACCTTGGCGGTCGTCGACGCCAAGACCGGCAAGACCACGGCCTGGTCGTCGATCCGCGTGCGCAAGGGCGAGCCGGCCGACGTGGCAGACCTGCTGGTCTACGCCCTACAGGCGCCCGCCCTAAAGACGCCCACTAAGAGCTGAAGCCGGTTCCACGCTGAGGCCGTGGCGCGGCAGGCGTACGGTGAATTCGGCGCCCACGCCCGGTTCGCTGCGGCACGAGACTTCGCCGCCATGGCGGGCGACGGCGGCGTGCACGAAGGCCAGGCCCAGACCCACGCCATTGGTCGCGAAGTCGTGGCCGGGACGCTCGAAGCGTTCGAACGGCCTGAAAGCGGTGGCCGCCTCTTCGCGTGAGAAACCCGGACCCTGGTCGGCGATGGCGACATTGGCGGTCGGGCCGGTGGCCGAGGGTTCTTCCGACAGGGTGACGGTGATGGTCGAGCCCTCGGGGCTGTACTTCACCGCATTGCCCAGCAGGTTGACGAGGGTTCGGGCCAGGACGCTGCGATCGCCCAGCACCATCAGGGGCATGTCGTCGCCGACCTGCTTGATCTTGATCTTGCGCTGCGCCGACTGGGGCCAGACCTCGTCGATGGCCTCGATGGCGACGTCGGACAGGTCAACGGGCTCCAGCGACACCGGCGTCACCTCGGCCCGCGCCAGCTGCACGAAGCCGTCGGCCAGGGCCAGGGTGCGCTTGGCATAGGCCGACATGCGTTCGGCCAGCTCGGGCGGCACGTCGGGCGTGGTGGCCAGCAGGGCCAGGATCGAGGTCTGCGGCGAGCGCATGTCGTGGGTCAGCAGTTGCAGGGCCTGCTCGCGCTGGCGCATGGCCGCCGTCAGGATCGAGATGTCGGCCAGGCGCACGATCCAGCCGGCCCCGGCCCCCACTTCGTTGGTCCGGAACACGGTCTGCAGCTGGTAGGCGCGACCATCGGGCAGGTGCAGGTCGATCGGGTCGTGACGCTCGGTTTCCTGCGGCCAATCCAGCTCGAAGCGGCGGCCCAGCGGCTCCAGGGTGTTGATCAGATCGGCCAGGGACGCGCCGTGCAGCACCGCCTGCGATGGTCGGAACAGCATCTGGGCGGCGGCGTTGGCGGCGATCACCCGGCCGCGCGCGTCGGCGACCAGGGTGGCGTCGGGCAGGCTGAACAGGGCGTCGGCCGAGAAGCGGCGCAGGTCGTCGATGCGGGTGATGGCCTCGCCCAGGTCCAGCGCCTGGCGGGCGACGACGTCGCTCTCGAATTCCTTGGCCGTCTCGCGGGCGGGCGCGCCACGGCCCCGGACGATGCCGCGCACCCGGGTCAGCTCACGGCTCAAGAGGTCGTTGACCCGGCCCAACTGCATCCAGCCCCAGACCAGGGCGACCAGCTTCAGCCCGATGACCGTGGTGATCGGCGACAGCCAGAAGTGGCCCAGCCAGAACATCGCCGCCGAATAGGCCAGGCCCAGCAGGCACAGGCCGATGGTCAGCACCAGGTTGGCGCGCGGCGGCAGGACCAGGAAGCCCACCATCAGCAGCCACAGCAAGGTGAGGCTGAAGGCGACGCGACCCCACGGCCCGGCCGGCTTGACCATCAGGCCGCTGCGCAGGCCGTCCAGGATCGAGGCCTGCAGCTGCACCCCGGTCATGCTGGCGGCGTCCGGCGTCACCGGGGTCGGGAAGGCGGGGCCAAGACCCGGCGCGGTCAGGCCGACGAAGACGGTGCGGCCGGCGATCAGCGAGGGCGGCACCTCGCCTTCCAGCACGCTGGCGAAGCTGACATGGCGATAGATCGACGGCGGGCCGGCGAACGGGATCAGCAGGGTCTGGTCCAGGCCGCGGGTCGGATCGCGGTCGCCGGGCGTGCGGGTGGCGCGGTGGACCACGGTCATCAGGTCGGGGCTCAGCGCCGGGCCATTGGCCTCGAACGGGGCCATGCGGCGCACCACGCCGTCGTCGTCGAACCGCACATGGGCCAGGCCGACGCCGGCCGCGCCGTGAGCGATCTCGGGCGTCGAGCCGACGATGCGTGGGGGCGCGTTCCCTCCGGCGTCCTGCAGGAACTGGGGCAGATAGACCTTGCCCGAGCGGGCGATCGCCTCGCCGAGGGCGCGGTCGTGGGCGGCATCGGGCGACGGCTGGCTGAACAGCACGTCGTAGACGATGGTCTTGGCCCCGGCGTCGTTCAGCCGGTCGACCATCGCGCCGTGCACGTCGCGCGACCAGGGCCAGGCGCCCAGCTCGGCCAGGCTGCGGTCGTCGATGTCGACGATCAGGATCGAGGCGTCGGGCGTGCGGCCGTTGGAGCGGGCCAGGACGTCGTACAGCACGTCGTCCACCCGCTTGGGCGGCGAGACGGCGAAGACGGCGAACACCAGGCTGGAGACGATCGCCAGCAGCAGCCATGACAGCAGGCGGCCCCCACCGATGATGGAGGCGCGCTGGGCCCTGGCGCCGCCCTGTGTCACTTGCCGATCTGCAGGGTTTGCAGCGCCCCGACCTTCTCGGTCGTCGTCCCGTTCTTGAAGCGGACGGCGACGACGCGCCAGGCATAGGCGCCGGGCGGCAGGTCGGTCAGGGTCACCTGCGGTTCGGACAGGCCCGGCTGGTCGACCAATGCGACCTTGCCGCCCTCATTGAACAGCTGGAAGCGATAGACCCGCACGCCGTCGCCGGCCGAGCTCCAGCGGAACAGGAACTTGCGGTGCTTGCCCTCGCGGGTGTCGCCCGGCGCGCCGGCGTCCAGGGTGTCGAGGTCGCGGTCGAAGCTGTAGTCGGCCGGGAAGCCTTCCAGCCCGCCGCCGTCCAGGGCCGTCAGGCGAACGAAATAGGTGCCGTTGGCGACCTCGCCGAAGTCGGTCGCGGGTTCCTTGACGGTGGCCTCAGCGAAGATGTCGACAAAGCCGGCGTCGCGCGACAGCTGCAGGCGATAGGACGCCGCGCCGGCGATCGGCTGGACGGTGAAGTGGACGGTCTTGTCGCCTTGCGTCTGACCGCCGTCGCCCAGCTTGGGGGCGGGCAGCAGCTTGACCGGCGCGCTGACGCCGCCGGCCGTGGCGCTGACGCCGAAGCCGGCCGGCACGGGCGGATTGGCCGAGGCCACGGCGCCCGGATCGACGCCCACGGCGCCCTTCAGCACTTCGGTCTGGGCCTTGTCGCCATCGGCGCCGACGCGGAACTCGGTGCCGCGCACGGCCGAGACCGAGACCGGCGTGCGGACCTCGAACTGGCCAGCCGGATTGGTGGTCGGGGTGGCCGAGATCGTGCCGCGGCCCTGGTCCAGCTGGAACACGCGCTGCGGGGCGTTGTTGATCAGCACCTGGCGCAGTTTGGCGATGCGCACGCGGGTGTTGGACGGCAGGGTGACGCGCGAGGCGTCCTCCAGCTCGAAGGTGGCGAAGGCATTGGCGCCGGTGATCACCACCTGGCCCTCGGTCAGGGCCATGCCGACGCGGGCCGGGGCGCGCTGGCCGTTGGTTTCGATGAACACCGGGCCGGTGAAGGCCGACAGGCTGGCGGCGATCGGCGTCGACTTCAAAAGGTTCGGGTCGATGTTCAGCTGCGAGCCCGGACGCAGGCGCGTCGGCTGCTGCACGCGGTTGGCCTTCTGCACCGTGCGATAGTCGCCCGGCTTGTTCAGATAGGCGCGGCCCAGGCCGATCAGAGTGTCGCCCGGCTTGACCACATAGGCCACCGGCGCCTCGCCGGCCGGCCTGGCTTGCGCATACGCGCTGCCGCCCAGCATCGCCGCCAGGATCAGACCCGCCCCCACAGCCTTGGTCATGGTCTTCAGTCTCCCCCGCCCGCGCTCGCTTCCGCCGTCTCGGGATCGCAGGCTTCCAGACGATAGCCGAAACCGTAGACCGTGCTCAGTCGGAAACCGTTGCTGGGCCGCAGGTGCAGCTTGGCGCGCAGGCGTGAGACGTGGGCGTCCAGGGTCCGGGTCTCGAGATCGGGCCGCTGTCCCCAGATCCGGCGCAGCAGATATTCGCGCGACAGCGGACGGGACAGGTTGTTGAAGAGCAAGCTGGCCAGCTGGAATTCCTTGGGCGTCAGGGCCTCGACGTGACCGTTCCAGCTGGCGGTCTGGGCGCCGGGGTCCAGGCGGTACTGGCCGTGCTGCTCGGTCTGCGGCTGGACCGGCGGACGGTGGATGCGGCGCACCACGGCGTTGACCCGCGCCAGCAGTACCTGAGGTTGCAGCGGCTTGACGATGTAGTCGTCGGCGCCGGCGTTCAGGCCCGCGACCAGGTCGGCCTCGATCGAGCGGCTGGTCAGCAGCAGCACGGGCGGCGCGGTGGCCGGATCCTCGCGCAGCAGCTTCAGCGTCTCCACGCCCGACAGCTCGGGCATGTTCCAATCCAGAATCACCAGGTCGAACGTCTGCTTGCGCAGCTCGGCCAGGAAACGCGAAGGTTGGGTGAAGCTGGTGCACGTGAAACCAGCGGGATCTAGCACAGAGGCGACAAGCGCATTGTGGCTTTGATCGTCGTCGAGCAGGGCGACTTTCATCTGGTCCATTAAGCTGGGAGGTGGCGCGCCTCGCGGGGGAGCGAGACGCGCCGCGGTCAGCTCACTGTCGGTGGGGCGACGAGAAGGCGACCAGCCATCCATCTCTACCTTGCCCCGCCCTTGGTTGCTCGACTTTGAGCAGCATTTTTACAATGCTTTACAGTCCAGTCGAACCCTCTTTCATGTCCCGAGGCGGACGATTGAACCCAGAGCGGGCGCCAGATCGCCCGTGGGGCGAACTCCCACGCCGGAAAGCCCCAACCAGGACGCCATAAGGGCTAGCTCGCCGGCCAGCCTGGTAGCGGTATCGGCGTTCGCGTTAGGTTCGGCATGGGCGGCTAGCACCAGGAGCTTGCCGGCCTTGCGGTCAGCTTTCAGGTCCACGCGGGCGGTGATCGCCTCGTCCTGAAGAAAAGGCAGAACATAGTAGCCGTGGGTGCGCTTGTGGGCCGGGGTATAGATTTCCAGTCGCACGCGGACGCCAAATATTCGTTCCGTCCGGTCGCGGAACCAGATCAGGTTGTCGAAGGGCGAGAGCAGAGCGTTGGCCTTCACCGCGCGAGGGCGGCGGGTTTCTGGCCACAGATAGGCCGGAGCATCCCAGCTCGTTACTGCGACCTTCAGTAGAGTGCCGTCGGCGACTAGGGACGCGACGCCGTCGCGGGCGTCGGTCACGCCAAGCCGGAAATAGTCCCGCAAGTCGCGCTCGGTGGCCACGCCCATGGCGCGGGCCGAGATCTTCAGCAGTTCGCGGCAAGCCTCTGCGCGATCGGGCGTCGGGGTGTCCAGGATCGCCTTGGGCAGCACCCGCTCGGGCAGGCCGTAGACGCGCTCGAAGCTGCCCCGGCGCGTGGCGGTGGTCAGGCGGCCGGTCCAGAACAGGCACTCCATGGCCCGCTTGCCCTCGCTCCAGCCCCACCAGCCGCCTTCGCCCTTGGCCCCCAGCTCCAGCTCCGAAGCCGCCATCGGACCGCGCTCGGTGACGGCCGCCAGGGCCTGGTCGATGAAGTCGGCGTGGCTATGCAGGAAGGCCGAGACGTTTTTCCAGACACCGACGCCCTGAGCGGCGTCCTCCATGCGCCAGCGCAGGTGCGGATGGATCCACAGCGGCGTCAGCGAGGCCTCGTGCGCCCAGTACTCAGCCAGCGCGCGCTTCTTCCCCCAGGCCAGGTCGTCCAGCAGGGTCCGGTCGTAGGAACCCAGGCGCGAGAAGAACGGCAGGTAGTGCGAGCGCGAGAGAACATTGACCGAGTCGATCTGCACGACGCCCAGGGCCTCGATCGTGGAGAGCAGGTGGCGCTTGCCGGGCGCGGCCGGGCGGGGGCGTCCGAAGCCCTGGGCCGCCAGGGCGATGCGCCGCGCGTCCTTGGCGGAAAGGGTCTCGACCATGCGGGCAGTTGAGCTTGCGTCGGGACGGGGCGCAAGGCAGTGAGACCGCTAACAATCTGGGAGCAGCGTCCATGACCGTGATCGAAAAGGGCTCGGCCCGTCTCGTGCTCGCGCCCGAGGTCGGCGGCGCGATCGCCGCCTTCACGATCGACGGCCGCGACGTGCTGCGGCCGATGGCGGACGGCGCGACCGACGCCTTGCTGGCGTCGAGCTTCCCGCTGGTGCCGTTCTGCAATCGCATCCCGAACGGCCGCTTCACCTTCGAGGGGCGCGAGGTCGTGCTGCCGCCGAACCTGGCGGGCCATCCGCACACGCTGCACGGCCAGGGCTGGCGCGCGGCCTGGACGGTGGAGAAAGCCGAGGGCGGCGAGGCGGTGCTCTCTTATGACCACGCGCCCGGCGACTGGCCGTGGGCCTATCGCGCCGAGCAGCGCCTCGTGCTGAGCGAGACCGGTTTGCGCATAGAGCTGACCGTGACCAACGTCGGCGACACGGCCATGCCGGCCGGCCTGGGCTTCCACCCCTACTTCCCGCGCCGCGACGGCGAGGTGCTGACGGCCGCCAATGATGGCGTCTGGATGATCGACGCCGATGTGCTGCCGACCGTCCACCATGCGGGGCCATGGGAAGCCGACTGGGCCGCCGGCGCGGCGGTCGAGGGCCATGGCCTAATCGACCACTGCTACACCGGCTGGAACCAGCGGGCGGTGCTCTCCGCGCCCGGCCAGCCGGACACCGTCGTCACCGCCTCGGCCGAGTGCCGCTGGCTGCACGTCTATGTGCCGCCGGGCGAGGGCCACTACTGCGTCGAGCCCTGCGCCAGCCGCCCCAACCCGTTCGGGGAAGGGGAGACCGGCATGGTGACGCTTCAGCCGGGCGAGAGCCGCGGTATCTGGATGGAAGTGGTTACGGGGTAATCCCGGCCTGGGCCTTCAGCCGGGCGACCATGTCGTTCGACAGATAGCCGTCCGCCGGCAGCTGGTTGCTCTGCTGCCAGGCGCGTAGGGCCTTGCGGGTGCCGGCGCCGATGACGCCGTCGGCCGGGCCGGGATTGAAGCCGACACGGGCCAGGGCGATCTGGGCGGCCATGCGGTCGGCCAGGGCCAGGGGCGTCTCGACCGGCCAGGCGGTGACCAGCGGCCCGCCGCCGCCAAAGCGGTCGGCCAGCAGGCCGATGCCCAGGGCGTAGGACGTCGAGTTGTTGTAGGTGCGGATCGCGAAGTGGTTCGGCAGGGCCAGGAAAGCCGGACCAGCCGCGCCCGAGGGCAGGATCAGCATCGCCGGCTGGGCGGCGTCGGCCGCCGTCCAGGGCAAACCGTCGGCGCGGCGCACGCCTCGCGCTTCCCACCAGGCGGGGATTTGCTTTTCGACCTCGGTGACCGAATAGTCGAAGCCAGCCGGCAGGATCACTTCCTTGGCCCAGCCCACGCCGGGCTTCCAGCCGCCCTTGGCCAGCAGATTGGCGGCCGAGGCCAGGGAGTCGGCGTCCGAGCCCCAGATGTCGCGCTTGCCGTCGCCGTCGAAGTCGACGGCCGTGGCGCGATAGCTGGACGGGATGAACTGGGTCTGGCCCATGGCCCCGGCCCACGAGCCCTTGAGCTGGGCGCGGGTGACCTCGCCCGAATCGATGATCTTGAGGGCCGCGATCAGCTCGCCCTCAGCCCAGGCGCGGCGGCGGCCGTCGGCGGCCAGGCTGACCATCGAGCGGACGACGTCGAAATTGCCCTGCAGCTGGCCGAACGCCGACTCCATGGCCCAGACGGCCAGCAGGATGTCGCGCGGCACGCCGTAGCGGGCCTCGATGGTCGGCAGGAAGGCCAGCTCGTCGCGCTTGCGGCGGCCCACGGCCACGCGGTCGTCGCTGATCACCCCGGCGATATAGGCGCCGACCGGCTTGGAGAATTCCGGCTGGCGGCTGTCCAGGCTGATGACCTTGGGATCGGGCGTGACGCCCGACAGCTCGCGGTCCAGCAGCTGCGGCGACAGGCCGGCGGCCAGGGCGCGGCCCCGGAAGTCCAGCAGCCAGGTGTCAAAAGCCAGCTCTCCGGCCGGCACGGGCGTGGCCGGACCCTGAGTCGGCGCGCTGGGCTGGGGCCTCGGCGCGGGCGGCGGCGGCGGGCTGACGGCGGTCAGCGGCCCCTGCGGAGAGGTGTCCGCGCAGCCGGCGAGCAAGAGGACGAGAAAGACGCGACGATCCATGGCCATGAGGCGGAAGCTACCGGGGTTCGAGTAAAAGCTTCAATCACAAGCGCGCCAGACGGGTGAAGTTCCCCTGAAGCCCCGAAGACTCTATTGTGAAAGGCCCTTGAGCGCATTGACTCCGAGCCGCGTCGCACTTATACGCACCGCCTCCGAAACACCCCGGATGTTCCGGCCGTCATCTTGTACGCGCCCGAACCTCTCCGCCGAAGTACAGAGACGGTCATGAAGGTTCGCAGCTCGCTGAAGTCGCTGAAGGGTCGCCACCGCGACTGCAAGATGGTTCGCCGCAAGGGCGTCATCTACATCATCAACAAGACCGACCCGCGCTTCAAAGCCAAGCAAGGCTAATGACCTTGTCGCGTCCCAGAGCCGTTCTCTGGGATGTCGGCAACGTCATTGTGCGCTGGGATCCCCGCGCACCGTACGCGAAGATGTTCAAGGAACCGGCCGATCTCGACCGGTTCCTTTCGCATGTCTGCACCATCCCCTGGCACGTCGAGCACGACAAGGGCGTCGGCTTTCCTGAGAACGCCGCGCCGCTGATCGCGCGCTTCCCGGAGCATGCCGACGCGATCCGCGCCTGGGATGAGCGTTTCCACGAGATGCTGTCGGGACCTATCCCTGAGACGGCCGCGGTGATCGACGCCCTGGCCGAGCGCGACGTGCCTCAGTTCGCGCTGACGAACATGCCCCAGAGCAAGTGGCTGGCGGTGCAAGCGATCTCGCCCCGCCACTTCGGCTATTTCCGCGACGCCATCGTCTCGGGCGACGAGAAGGTCATCAAGCCGGACCGGCGGATCTACGAGATCGTGCTGGAGCGCACGGGCCTCCAAGCCTCCGACCTGCTGTTCATCGACGACAGCATCGCCAATATCGAGGCGGCTGCGGACATGGGCTTCCACACGCACCACTTCACGGATCCGGCGCAACTGCGCGCCGCGTTCGAGCGGCACGGGCTGCTCTAGATTTCCCAACTGGGGAGAACTCGCATGAACGTCGGTTTTGTCGGCCTGGGCGCCATGGGCGCGGCCATGGTGCGCAATCTGCTGGGCAAGGGCGTGTCGGTGACGGTGTGGAACCGCTCGCGGGCCATTGTCGACGAACTGGCCGCCGAGGGCGCGATCCCCGCCGCGACCGCCGACGAGGCCTTCGCCGCCGACATCGTCCTCTCCATGCTGGCCCACGACGCGGCCATGCGCGAGGTATTGGTCGACAGCGGTGTGCTGGCTCGCGCGAAGAAGGGCGTGGTCCACGTCAATCACGCCACCATCTCGACCGATCTGGCCGCCGAGCTCGCGACCCTGCATGCCGAGCTGGGCCTGGGTTATGTCGCCGCCCCGGTGTTTGGCCGTCCGCCCGTGGCGCAGGCCGGGGGCTTGAACGTCCTTTCGGCCGGTTCCGCCGACGCCGTGGCCAAGGCCCAGCCGGTGCTGGAGCTGTTGGCCGCCAAGGTCTGGCCGCTGGGCGAGGATCCGGTCCGCGCTAACGCCCTGAAGCTGGCCGGCAACTTCATGATCGTCTCGGCCATCGAGAGCATGGGGGAGGCCGTCGCCCTGGGCGAGGCCTATGGCGTCGCCGCGCCCGACCTCCTGGACATGCTGTCGTCCACCCTGTTCGCCGCGCCGATCTACAAGATCTACGGCGCGATGATCGCCGAGCGCCGCTACACCCCGCCGGGCTTCGCCGCCGAACTGGGCCTGAAGGACGTGCGGCTGGTGCTGGACGCCGCCGAGGCCAAGGGCCTGTCCATGCCGCTGGCCGACCTGGCCGAAGCCAGCCTGGAGTCGCTGCTGAGCGGCGACGACAAGAACCTCGATCTGGCCGCCATGGCGGAGATCGCCCGCGCCAGGATCGAAGGCAGGTAACAGTGGAAGGTCGCTGAATCCCGCTTCCCAGGGGCGCGGCTTCGAACTAGGTTCCGCGCCTCCCAATTCCAGCCTTCTCGCGAGATCTCCGCATGGCCGACGACGCCGTTCCCCACGCCGACGTTCTGAACAGCACCGCCCAGGGCCAACTGAAGTCGATCGTCGACCGCGTCGAGCGGCTCGAGGTCGAAAAGGCCGAGATCATGGAGCAGATCAAGGAAGTCTATAACGAAGCCAAGGGTAACGGCTTCGACGTCAAGGTGCTGAAGAAGGTGGTCCGCCTGCGCAAGCAGGACCGCGCCAAGCGCCAGGAAGAAGACGCCATCCTGGACCTGTACCTCTCGGCCATCGGCGAGATCTAAGTTTTTCCGGGTGCTTTGGCGCGCTGGGTCGGGGATAGTCCTCCGCGATGCGCGCCAAGCCGCCCGATCCTAAAGAACAGGCCAAGAAGGCTGCGCTGAATGCCCTCAAGCGGGCCAAGCGCGCGGCCGAGAAGTCGGGCGTCGAGCTCTCCGAATGGGAGGGCGAGTTCCTGACCAGCGTCGCCCAGCGCGTCGAGACCTACGGCCGGGCCTTCGCCGATCCCGAAAAGGGTGGGCGCGGCCAGGCCCTGTCGGGCAACCAGACGATCAAGCTGAAAGAAATCGTCCGCAAGGCCAAGGGCGAGAAGAAGCCCATGAGCCGCGGCAAGGGCTTCCAGCGCCGTGGGCGTCCGGAACCCGAGCCGGAAAGCGACGAAGGCTGACGTTCCCGCGACCAGGCCGGACGTCCGCGCGACGGTTTCGCGCTTAACTCCTCCTCTTCTGGGGAGAAAACACATGGAAACCGGCAAGTCGTCCTGGCGCGATCTCGCGCTGACCATCCTGCTGGCCACGGTCGTGGCCGGGACCCTCGATATCACCGACGCCTGCCTCTGGTGGGGGATCACCAAGGACGTGCCGCCCGAGCGGATCTTCCAGTCGATCGCCAGCGGCCTGCTGGGCAAGGCGGCCTTCAAGGGCGGGGCGCAGACGGCGGCCCTGGGCTTGGCGCTGCATTTCGCCATCATGGCGGTGATGGTCGCCGTCTATGTCGTGGCCAGTCAGCGACTTAGAGTGTTAACGCGCCGACCCGTCATCATGGGTCTCGCATACGGTGCAGCTACATACGTCGTGATGAACTATGTGGTGCTGCCTTTGTCCCAGGTCGGACCCCGCGGACCGTTTGTATTGTCAAGCTTCATCAATGGTCTAGCTGCGCATCTGTTCTTGGTCGGTCTCACTATCGCCATGATTGCGACGTCACGAGAAAAGATGACAAGCACAGCCTGAAGTTTGTCCCAAAGGCTTACCAAAAACTGTCGTTCGCCCATCACTGTTAAGGTCTTGGTAACGCTCCAGGCGGAAAATGTGAATGATTGTAAATAGTTAACAGTTATCCTGTTGTGGGGTTCTAGGTCGCGGCTGCTCACGGCGACCTCAGTCTCGATGCGCGCGGGCGAAAGCCTGGATCGGCCGCCGAGCGGACACCACGGCCCCTTCGGAATAGGGACAATGGCGACGACCTATCAATATCTGCTGCGCCGCAAGGCGGAGCTGGAAACCCGTATGATCGAGGCGCAGCGGCGGGCTCAGGCCCCATTCGAGAGCGAGTTGCGCGCGATCATCCTGGCGCTCGACGCGCTGAAGCAGGCCGGCATGGCCGAGCGGCTGTCTTCGGGCGAGCCGGCCTCGTTCGCGCCGCCGCTGGCGGCGGCCCCCGCGCCGGCGCCGACTCCGGCCAAGCGCGGCCGGCGAGGGCGCACGACCCGCGACATGATCCTGATGACCCTGGCCCAGGCGCCAGGCCTCAACGAGGCCGAGATCGCCCGCCAGCTGGATCACCGCTGGAGCCGTCCGGTCACCCCGGTCCAGGTCGGTCGCGAACTGGAGCAGTTGGAAGTCGAAGGCCTGGCCAAGCGGTCGGGTCCGGGCTGGATCCGGCTGGACGACCAGGTCCAGGACGACGAAGAGCGACCGAGCCTAAGCCTGGTCGCTCCTGGTCACTAGCAGAATAGACTGTCATCCCGGCCAAGCGCGAAGCGCGCAGAGCCGGGACCGCCGGAAGCTCCGAGCCTGTTGCGGTCCCGGGTCTTCGCCCGGGATGACAGGTTAAGCGCGGGGTTTCACCGACACCGGCCGGGCCGGCTTCAGCAGCGCCTTCAGGCGCTGCTCGCGCGAGATGGGTCGGAAGATCATCAAGCTCGCCATCAACCCGCTTCCTTCATGTCGACTTCGATGCCCTGCTCGCGGACCTTGCGATACAGGGTCGAGCGGCCGATGCCGAGGCGGCGGGCCACTTCGCTCATATGACCGGCATAGACGTCGATCGCGTGCTGGATCAGGTCGCGCTCGATGTCCTCCAGCGTCCGCAGGTGACCACGGTCGTCGAGGATGCGCACCGGGGCCTCGGCCGCCGTCGTCGGGGCGGACATGGCCGCGTGGGCGGCTTGTAGCAGGGCGGCCGGCGGCGGGCTCGGCGCGACCGAGACAGCCTCGATCGGCGCGGCCAGGCCCGAGATGGCCGGGAAGTCGAACGGCTGCAGGTACGGAGCGTCGGCCAGGACGATGGCGCGATAGACCGTGTTCTCCAGCTGGCGGACATTGCCCGGCCAGTCGAAGGCGGTCAGCAGCGCGATCGTTTCGGGCGAGGCGCCGATGACTCGCTTGCCTTCCTCGACGTTGAAGCGACGGATGAACGCCTCGACCAGGGCCGGGATGTCCTCGCGGCGCTCGCGCAAGCTGGGAGCCTCCAGCGGGAAGACGTTCAGGCGGTAATACAGGTCCTCGCGGAAGCGGCCGGCCGCGACGGCCTGCTGCAGATCGCGATTGGTGGCCGAGACGATGCGGACATCGACCTTGATCGAGCGCTTGGAGCCGATCGGATCGATCTCGCCCTCTTGCAGCGCGCGCAGCAGCTTGACCTGGACGTCCAGCGGCAATTCGCCGACCTCGTCCAGGAACAGGGTGCCGCCGTCGGCTTCCTTGAACTTGCCCAGGTGCTTGTCCGAAGCGCCGGTGAACGAGCCCTTCTCGTGGCCGAACAGGATCGACTCGACGAGGTTCTCGGGGATGGCGCCGCAGTTGACGGCCACGAACGGCTTGCCGGCGCGGTCGGACGAGCCGTGCACCGCGCGGGCCAGCAGCTCCTTGCCGACGCCGCTTTCGCCGGTGATCAGCACGGGGATGCCGCTCTTGGCGGCGCGTTCGCCCATGCGCTTGACCATCGACATGATCGGCGAGCCGCCAATCAGGTCGGCGAAGGTGGTCTTGCCGCCGGCGCGCTTGGTCAGGCGTTCGACCTCGCCCTTCAGGTCGCCCATCGACAGGGCGTTGCGGATCGAGACGGTGATCCGCTCCGGAGAGGCGGGCTTGATGAAGAAGTCGGCGGCCCCGGCCTGCATGGCCTTGACCACGGTGTCGACGCCGCCGCTGGCGGTCAGCACGATCACCGGCTGGGTGAAGCCGCGGGCGCGCATTTCCTTCAGCGTGTCCTGGCCGTTCAGGCCGGGCATGACGAGGTCGAGCAGGATCACGTCAGCCGGAGCGCCGGACGTCAGGTGCGCGATCGCCGCGTCGCCGCCCTCGGCGTGCGAGACCGCGAAGCCTTCGCGCTCGAGCACCGCCTGGATCAGCCGACGTTGTGTCGGGTCGTCATCGACGACAAGGACCGTTTTGGTCATTAGGCACATCCACCATACCGGCCACGCTCGCATGGAGCAGGGCTCTTGTTGGTTCAGAGTGATACAGTAGCCGGGTAAACACCGGCTTTCGGAGACGTGCCCAGAACCTTAAGCTTTAGCCTTAACAGCGCGTTACGGGGAGGCGGACATGGTCGACACGGAGCAACTGCAGGCGCTGGCCCTGGACCTGCCCGAGGTGACCGGCGGGGTGAGCCCGGAAGGCCAGTTCGGCTTCGAGGTCGGCGGCAAGGGCCTAGCCTGGGCCTATCTGGCGCGCGAGAAGCCCAAGGCCAAGCGCGTGCCGGTGCCGGGCGTCGTCGCCATCCGCTGCACGATGGAGACCAAGGAGCTCCTGTTGGAGGTCGGCGCCGAACGGTTCTTCACCGACGATCACTATCGCGGCTATCCGGCGATCCTGGTGCGGCTGGATCACATCGAGGCCGACGAACTGGCTGGACTCCTGCGGCAGGCCTGGAAGATCGTGGCCCCCAAGGCGATCGCCAAAAGGTACGAGGTCTGAGGGGCATGTTCGTTGGACACTATGCGGCGGCCCTGGCCGCCCGGGCGGCCGAGCCGCGCGCGCCGCTGTGGAGCTATGTCCTGGGCTGCCAGGCGATCGACATCGCCTGGTGCGGGCTGATCCTGGCCGGCGTCGAGAAGGCCGGGGTCGATCCCAGCCTGCCCGGCAGTTCCCTGGTGCTCAGCTACATGCCTTACACCCATGGCCTGCCGACGGCGGTCTTGTGGTCGATCGCGGTCGGAGCCGGGCTGATGCTGCTGCTGAAGCTGCCCCGGCGTGTGGGGATGGTCCTGGGCCTCGTGGTGTTTTCGCACTGGCTGCTCGACTTCCTGGTCCATCGGCCTGACCTGCCGCTGCTGTGGAATGGGCCGATGGTCGGCCTGGGCCTCTGGAACTATCCGCTGCCCGAGCAGGTGCTGGAGATGGGCCTCTTGGCCCTGGCCGGCGCGGCCTGGGGCTGGCGGCGCGGCCTGGAGGGGCAAGGCTGGAAGGCGCCCCTGGGCTTCCTGACCTTCCTGCTGTTCCTGCAGGTGGTGCCGATGCTGTCGCCGCTGAGCGAAGGCCGGCTGTCGCTGGGTGGCTCGCCGCTGGTCGCTTACCTCGTCACGTGCATCGCCGCCTGGATGGCCGAGCCGACCGTAGCAAAGGCCTGACAGGCTCGTGCATTGCGCGGAGGGGGGCGGGAGGCCTATCTCCTGACGCATGAACGCCCCCTTCAAGCCCGAAGCCCCGCCCGAATGGAACCTGGCCGACCTGTATGTCGGCCGAGACGATCCGCGTATCGAGACCGACCTCTCCGCCGCCAAGGCCGCCAATGACGAGCTGGCCTCGCTGGAGGGGATGTTCCTGGAGGCCCGCAAGGAGCCCCAGCGCCTGGGCGTGCTGCTGGATCGCGGCATTTCTCTCTATGAGCAGGCCACCAACGGCCTGTGGGCTGTCGGCGCCTATGCGGGCCTGGCCGCCTCGGTCGCGCGCGACGACCCGGCCTGGGCCAAGTTCGAGGCGGATCTCCGCGCCCGCTCCTCGCAGATCGCCGCTGAGAGCCTGTTCTTCACGCTGGAACTGAACCAGCTGGAAGACACCGAAATCACCGCCGCGCTGAAGGCCCATCCCGACGCCGCTCGCTGGTCGCCGTGGCTACGCCGCGTGCGCCTGTCGCGGCCGCACGAGCTGTCGCCGGAACTGGAGCGCTTCATCGTCGACAAGGCCCCGGCCGTCGCCAATTGGGTGCGGCTGTATGACGAGACCTTGGCCAAGCTCACTGCCAAGGCCGACGACGAGACCCTGACCCTGCCCGAGGCGCTGAACCGCCTGTCCGACCCCAGCGCCGCGCGCCGCAAGGCCGCCGCTGACGGCCTGGCCAAGGCCCTGGAAGAGCGCGCCTCGACCCAGGCCCTGGCGCTCAACACCCTGGCCTTCGAGAAGCAGGTCGAGGACCGCTGGCGCCACTACGAGACCCCTGCCCAGTCGCGCCACCTGGCCAACGAGGTCGATGGCGACGCCGTCGACGCCCTGGAGCAGGCGGTGGTCGAGGCCTATCCGCGCCTGTCGCACCGCTACTACGCGCTGAAGGCCAAGGTCATGGGCCTGGACGTCCTGGACTACTGGGATCGCAACGCGCCCCTGACCGCCGCCGCCCCGCGCGCCTACGCCTGGGACGAGGCCAAGGGCATGGTGCTGGAGAGCTTCCAGGACCTGGCCCCCAAGTTCGCCGACGCCGCCCGGGTGTTCTTCGACCGCCCGTGGATCGACGCCCGCCCGCGCGCCGGCAAGCAGTCGGGGGCCTTCGCCCATCCGGTGACGGCCGACCGCCATCCGTTCGTGTTCATGAACTATATGGGCGAGCGCCGTGACGTGCTGACCCTGGCCCATGAGCTGGGCCACGCCGTGCACCAGACCCTGTGTCAGCCGCTGGGCACCCTGCTGGCCGACACGCCCCTGACCCTGGCCGAGACGGCCTCGATCTTCGGCGAAGGGCTGGTGTTCGACCGCCTGCTGGCCGAGGCCACGCCCGAGGACCGCAAGGGCCTGCTGGCCGGCAAGATCGAGGACGGCCTCAACACCGTGGTCCGCCAGATCGCCTTCCACCGCTTCGAGCGCCGCTTCCACGAGGCCCGGCTGGAAGGCGAGCTGTCGCCCGACCAGATCGGCGGCCTGTGGCTGGAGGTGATGGGCGAGAGCCTGGGTCCGGCCGTGAAGCTGAACGAAGGCTATGAGCACTACTGGGCCTATGTCAGCCACTTCTGCCACGCGCCGTTCTACGTCTACGCCTACGCGTTCGGCGACCTTCTGGTGCGCGGCCTGATGGAGAAGCGCCGCGAGGATCCGGCGAAATTCGCGCCGCTGTACGAGGACCTCCTCGCGGCGGGCGGCACGCGCACCTATGTCGAGGCCCTGGCCCCCTTCGGCCTGAACCCCAGGGACAAGGCGTTCTGGGCCGCCGGCTGTACGCAGCTGGAGCGGCTGGTGGACGAGTTCGAAGCCCTCGTCTGACGGAGCGACGCGACATGCCCACCCAGGAACGCTTGGCCGATTTCATCGCCACCGTGGTCCGCAACGAGCATGTCGAGGCGATCGAACGCTTCTACGCGCCGCACGCGTCGATGCAGGAGAACAACGCCCCGCCGCGCGTGGGGCGTGACGTGCTGGTCGCCCACGAGGCGGCCGCCCTGGCGCGGCTGGCCAAGATGGAGACCGAGCCGGCCGGCGACGTGATCCACGACGGCGATCAGGTGGTGATCCGCTGGGTCTTCCACATGACCGGCAAGGACGGCGTGACGCGGCGCTTTGAGGAGCTGGCCCACCAGCACTGGGAGGGGGACCTGATCGTTCGCGAGCGGTTCTTCTATGATCCGAGCCAGTTCGCCTGATGGCCGAAGATCCCGAACGCGATCGGCTATCGGGCCGGCTCTCCCGCTTCGCCAAGGTTGGGGCGGGGTTGTCGGGCGCGGCTGTCAGCTATGGCGCGAACCGGGTCTTCGCGGGCGACGACGCCAACGCCCGCAACGCCAAGGCGCTGAAGGCGGCGCTGGGCGGGCTCAAAGGGCCGCTGATGAAGGCGGCCCAGATGTTCGCCACGGTGCCCGACCTCCTGCCGCCCGAGTTCGCCAAGGAGTTCGCCGAGCTCCAGACCAACGCCCCGGCCATGGGCTGGCCGTTCGTACGTCGGCGGATGGCGGCGGAGCTGGGCGCGGACTGGCAGGGCAAGTTCAAGAGCTTCGAACACGAGGCCGCCGCGGCCGCCTCGCTGGGCCAGGTGCACCGCGCCACGACCCACGACGACCGAGCCATCGCCGTGAAGCTCCAGTACCCGGACATGCAGAGCGCGGTCGAAAGCGACCTGGGTCAGCTGCGCGCCCTGATCGGCCTCTTCAAGCGCATGGACGGCTCGATCGACCCGTCCGAGATGATCGTCGAGATCGGCGACCGGCTGCGCGAGGAGCTCGACTACGAGCGCGAGGCCAAGATGATGGCCGTGTACGGCAACTTCTTCGCCGGCCGTGATGATATCCGCACGCCGACGCCTGTGCCGGAGTTATCCACAGGGCGCCTGCTGTCGATGACCTGGCTGGACGGGCAGGGGCTCTTGGCCTTCAAGACCGCCCCGCAAGAGGTCCGCGACCGCATCGCCGCCCTGCTGTTCGAGGCCTGGTGGAGCCCGATGACCCACCTGGGCGTCATCCACGGCGACCCGCATCTGGGCAATTACAGCTTCACGGGCGAGGGCGCGGCGCATCTGAACCTGCTGGACTTCGGCTGCATCCGCATCTTCCCGCCGAAGTTCGTGGCGGGCGTGGTGCGGCTCTATCGGGCGCTGTCGAACGACGACCGCGCCGAGCAGATGGAGTCCTATCGCAGCTGGGGCTTTACCGGGCTGAACGACGATCTGGTCGACACCCTCAATGTCTGGGCCCGCTTCATCTACGGTCCGCTGCTGGACGACCGGGTCCGCACCGTGGCCGACGACGTCCCGCCCGGCGAGTACGGCCGCCGCGAGGCCTTCAAGGTGCGCCAAGCCCTGAAGGCCAAGGGGCCGGTGACCATCCCCCGCGAGTTCGTGTTCATGGACCGGGCGGCCATCGGCCTGGGCGCGGCCTTCCTGCACCTGGGCGCCAGCCATAACTGGAAGCAGCTGTTCGAGGCGTCGCTGGAGGGGTTCTCCGAAGAAGCCGTCGCCGAGCGGCAGCGGGCTGCGCTCGGCGCGGTCGGGCTCTAGTTCTCGTACTCGCTGAGCAGCCCTTCCAGACGCCGCTGCTCAGGCTTCATCACCAGGAAGTAGCGGCCCAGATTCCAGCCGACGCTGGCGACCATGGCGACGCCGAAGACGAACAGCATCTGCCAGGCGTCGCGCTCGGTGGCCTTGCCGACGTCATGCAGTTGCCAGACGCTGGTGATCATCGGCGCGAAGAACACGGGCAGCATCATCCAGAAGATCCTCATATTGGTCCGCGCCCGGCGGTTGGCCGCCAGCATGGCGGAGAGCGTGTCGCGCACGGAGCCGCGATCCGAACACCGGCGGTGGCGCAGCAGGATCGTGGCGACCAGCACCGCCGCCACGATCAGCCAGCAGACACCCAGCATGGCCATCCCGCCCCACTCTCGCGCCAGGTCCAGGCGGCCCGAGATGACCGATTGAATCGCGATGCTCGTGAAGATCGTCATGGCGGTCACAGGCAGGACGAACAGTAGCAATTCGCCACGGCGGCGGGCTTTCAGCGACTTCATGACTTCCTCCATCAGATAGGCCTTGGCCTTCTCGTCCGGCGTGTTGGCCGGCGAGTTCCAGGCGGCTTCCAGGTGTTCAAACTCCATCGCCGGAGCCCTCCACGAGCTTGGAGACGCGCTGACGGATACGGGTCAGGCGCGCCCCGACATTGGTTTCGGTCAGGCCGTGCAACTGGGCGATCTGGGCGTAGGCCACCCCGTCCAGCGACAGCAGGATCAGCGACCGCTCCACCGGCTCCAGCTGGCGGATGGCGGCATAGAGGCGCTCCAGCAGGGCCTCCTGCGGATCGGTCCCCGCGTCGCGCATCAGCAGCTCGGCCTCGATCGCCACCCCACGCAGCCGGCGGCGGGTCTCGCCGCGCCGCCAGGTGAGGGCGGCGTTGTGGGCCACGCGGTAGGCGAAGGCGCCGGCCACGCTCACATCGTCGAACCGGGGCCGCGCCTTCCACAGGGCCAGCGACAGCTCCTGCAGGAGGTCGTGCTGGTCGGCCGGGGCGGCGAAGGCGCGGGCCGTCCGGTGCAGCATCGGCAGATGCGGCGCCAGCCAGGTCGCGAAATCGTCCTCAGTGCGGCTCATCTGCCCCCCGTTTCGAAAGGTTAGATGCCGGCCAGGGCGTCGTCCTTACGGAAGGCTTTTCTTTTTTCAAACGCTCGTTAGCCTGATCTTATGTCCGACGACCTGACAGACGCCCAGACCGCCGCCGTTCCCGAGGGCTTCACCCAGCTGAACTGGTCCCGAGGCTTCGGCCGCCAGATCGGCCCGCTGTTCGAGCACCGCGAGGGCCCCGGCCAGGCGCGCCTGGCCTTCCGGGTCGAGGAGCACCACACCAACGGCCTGGGCAACTGCCACGGCGGCATGCTGATGAGCTTCGCCGACATGGCCTGGGGGCGGATCATCTCGCTGCAGAAGTCCTACAGCTGGGTCACGGTGCGGCTGATGTGCGACTTCCTGTCGGGCGCCAAGTTGGGCGACTGGGTAGAAGGCGAGGGCGAGCTGATCGGCGAGGAGGACCTGCTGTTCACCGTGCGCGGCCGCATCTGGGCTGGCGACCGTACCCTGATCACCGGCACCGGCGTCTTCAAGGCGCTGAGCCCCCGCAAGCCGCGCCCCGGCGAACTGGCCTATACGGAGGCCGCAGGTGGCTGACGACCAGGCCCAGCCCGCTTCGCTGCTGGCGCCGTTCGCCGGCGAACCTCCGCCGGCCCCGGCCTGGTTCGACGCGGCCATCGCCCAGGAACCCGAGCGCTCGAGGATCGCCGTTGAGGGCGCGCAGATCGAGCTCCTAACCTGGGGCGAGGTCGGCAAACCGGGCCTGCTGTTCCTGCACGGCAACGGCGCCCATGCCGACTGGTGGAGCTTCATCGCGCCGTTCTTCGCGAAAGACTGGCGCGTGGCGGCGATCTCGTGGTCGGGCATGGGCGGCAGCGACTGGCGCGAGGCCTACAGCGCCGAGCTGTTCGCGGCGGAGATCTTTTCGGCTGTCGAGGCCGCTGGCCTCGAAGCGGGCGGCGTGAAGCCGATCGTGGTCGGTCACTCGTTCGGCGGTTTCCCGACCCTGTACTGCGCCGCGCGCCATCCCGAGCGCCTGCGCGGCGCGATCATGGTCGACAGCAGCATCCAGCCGCCCGAGAAACGCTGGAAAGGCCCGCCGCCGCGCTCGGGCCTGGGGCAGCGGGTCTATCCGACCTTGGAGGAAGGCCTGAACCGCTTCCGCCTGGCCCCGCCCCAGCCCTGCGAGAACCTCTACATCGCCGACTACATCGCGCGGCGGTCACTGAAGGAAGTCGAAGGCGGCTGGACCTGGAAGTTCGATCCGGACCTCTGGCACAATTTCCGGATGCCGGATCTTGGGCTGCTGTTGCCGCAGATCGCTTGCCCGGCGGCCTTGATGTGGGGCGAGCGGTCGAACCTGATGCGCAGCGACACCTTGGACTATATGCTGGAGCAAATGCCCAAGGACTTGCTGCTCTTGCCCCTGCCCGACGCCGACCACCATGTGATGATCGATCAGCCCCTGGCCTTCGTGGCCGGGCTTCGCGGACTGCTGGCGGCCTGGGCTTAAGCCGTGGCTGGCCCCGTTCTCGTCTACGCCCCCGATCGTGGGATTGGCGACCTGATGTGGCATCTGCCGACGATCCGGGCGATCGCGGCGACGACGCCGGAGGGCAAGGTCGTGCTGGTCGCGCGGCCGTCCAGCCGGGCGTCCGAGGTGCTGAAGGTTGAGCCGAGCGTTGAGCGCGTGCTGTTGGCTCCGCACTACAAGGACAAGCTGAAGGGCGTGCGTGAGACGCTGGACTTCTATCGCCTCTGCAAGGCGCAGAAGCCCCGAGCCGTCTGGATTCTGGAAAAGATCGACCGCCCCGCCATCGCCGCCTTCCTGGCCGGCGTGCCCGAGCGGCGGGGGTTTGGCCTGGGCCACGGCCAGGAGAGTTTCCTGACCACCGGGCCCTACCTGCCCAAGGCCATGCGGCCCGCCCACCGGATCGACAAGCTGGAGGCCTTCGAGAAGGCCCACGGCCTGGTCGTCGCCAGCCGCGAGCCCGAGCTGAAGCTGGACCCGCAGGCCATCGCGGCGGTGAAGGCCCGATACGCCGACAAGCCCGGTCCGTGGCTGGCCCTGGGCATCGGCGCCAGCGAGCCCGCCCGCACCTGGCCGGCCGAGCGGTTCGCCGAAGCGGCCGAGCGGCTCTCCGACCTGTTCGGCACGGTGTTCTGGGTCGGCGGTCCGCATGAGGCCGAAACGGCGAAGGCCGCGATCGGCGACCTGCCGGGCAATGTCGTGGCCTGCGACCTGCCGCTGGACCAGTCGGCGGCGCAGATCTCGCTGTCGGCGGGCTTCCTGGGCAACGACTCGGGGGCGCTGAATGTCGCCGCCGCCGTCGGCACGCCCTGTGTCGGACTGATGGGCACCGCGCCGGTGCCGGCCTATTCGAAGTGGCTCTCGCGCCTGGACGGGGGAGAAGGTCGAATCACGGACATCACGACGGACCAGGCCGTCGAAACCGTACGCAGCCGCTTCCTTAAGGAAGGCTGGGGCAATTCGCCCGCTTGAGCCTTCAGGCCCTCCGTTGTATCGGGCGGGCTCGGTATCTTCCCTTTTGCTTCCAAGGACGACACATGGCCGGCGATTATCACCGCGGTGAGATGGACATTTCGGAACAAGCGGCGACGTTCGCCGCGTTCAACGGCATGACCAAGTGGGGCTCGCTGGGCGTCGCCGTCCTGCTGCTGTTCATCACGCTGCTGTTCTGCACCCCGACCGGCTTCATTGGTAGCGCTATCGCCGCCGTGGTGCTGCTGGCCGCGGGTATCTTCTTCCTGCGTGATAAGCCCGTTCCGGCCCACTGACACCGGTAGACATCGGCATATTTTTTCCCTGACCTGCACGTCATGCCTCGACAAGAGGCAAGACTATCCCCTACAGAGCGCCTCATGCTGGTGAGCAAACAGCGCTCTGGGGAGGGGTATGCCGATGGCCGTTATCGCCGTCACAAAAGAGACCCGCGCGAACGAAACGCGGGTCGCGGCCACGCCTGAAACCGTCAAGAAGCTCGGCGCGGCCGGCTTCTCGGTGGTGGTTCAGGCGGGGGCGGGGACGGCCGCGTCCTATCTCGACGCCGACTATGAAGCGGCCGGCGCCAAGATCGCCAAGACCGCGAAGGACGCCCTGAAGGACGCCGACGTCCTGTTCAAGGTGCGCGCGCCCGAGTCGGCCGAGATCGCGGCCCTCAAGAAAGGCGCGATCGTCGCCGCCGCGCTCAATCCATACCAGGACAAGGAAACGCTGGACGCCCTGGCCAAGGCCGGCGCGACCGCGATCGCCATGGAATTCATCCCGCGCATCACCCGCGCGCAGGTGATGGACATGCTGTCCAGCCAAGCCAACCTGGCCGGCTACCGCGCCGTGATCGAAGGCGCTGAAGCCTACGGCAAGGCCCTGCCGATGATGATGACCGCCGCCGGCACTGTCGCCGCGGCCAAGGTGTTCATCATGGGCGTCGGCGTTGCCGGCCTGCAGGCCATCGCGACCGCTCGCCGCCTGGGCGCGGTGGTCACCGCCACCGACGTGCGTCCGGCCACCAAGGAGCAGGTCGAAAGCTTGGGCGCCAAGTTCCTGGCCGTCGAGGACGAAGAGTTCAAGAACGCCCAGACCGCCGGCGGCTACGCCAAGGAAATGTCCAAGGAATACCAGGCCAAGCAGGCCGAGCTGGTGTCCTCACACATCGCCAAGCAGGACATCGTCATCACCACGGCCCTGATCCCGGGCCGCGCCGCGCCGAAACTGGTCAGCGCCGCCCAGGTGGCGTCGATGAAGCCGGGCTCGATCCTGGTCGACCTGGCCATCGAGCAGGGCGGCAATGTCGAAGGCGCCAAGCTGAACGAGACCGTGGTCACCGCCAACGGCGCCAAGATCCTGGGTCACGCCAACTTGCCGGGCCGCATCGCCGCTGACGCCAGCGCGCTCTACGCGCGCAACCTGATGGCTCTGGCGACCCTGTTCACCACGAAGGAAGGCGCGTTCGAGCCCAACTTCGAGGACGAGATCCTGCAGGCCGCCGTCGTGACGCGCGGCGGCGAGATCGTCCATCCGAACCTGAAGACCGCCTAGCCACACACATCGAGAGAAGGGAGGCTCCCATGGAAGCCGTCGACCCCACAGTGTTCCGTCTGGCGATCTTCGTGCTCGCCATCTTCGTCGGTTACTACGTCGTCTGGAGCGTGACGCCCGCGCTGCACACGCCGCTGATGGCCGTGACCAACGCCATTTCGTCGGTGATCATCGTCGGCGCCCTGCTGGCCGCCGCGGCCCACGGCGCCAATAGCGACCTGGCCGGCGGCGCGATCGCCGGCTCGACCTGGATCTCCAAGGGGGCCGGCGCGATCGCCGCGGCCTTCGCGGCGGTCAACATCTTCGGCGGCTTCCTTGTCACCCAGCGCATGCTGGCGATGTACAAGAAGAAGTCGAAGTAAGCGGCGATTGGGGGAGCAAAGATCATGAACGCCAATCTCGCCGCCATTCTCTACATCGTCTCGGGGGTGCTGTTCATCCTCGCGCTGCGTGGCCTGTCCAGCCCCGTGACCAGCCAGACGGGCAACCGTAACGGCATGATCGGCATGGCCATCGCCGTCGGCACCACCCTGGCCACCCTGTGGAGCCAGGGCGCGCTGGACGTCGTGACCCTGGGCCTGATCCTGGGCGGCGTCGCCGTCGGGGGCGCGGTCGGGGCGATCATCGCCCGCAAGGTCGCCATGACCTCGATGCCGCAGCTGGTCGCCGCCTTCCACAGCCTGGTCGGCATGGCCGCCTGTCTGGTGGCCGTGGCCGCCATCTACACGCCCGCCGCCTATGGCATCGTGGGCGAAGACGGCGCCATCCACCTCAACAGCCTGATCGAGCTGTCGCTGGGCCTGGCCATCGGCGCCATCACTTTCACCGGTTCGGTCATCGCCTTCGCCAAGCTGAACGGCAACATGGGCGGCGCGCCGATCCTGCTGCCGGCCCGTCACCTGCTGAACATCCTGATCGCGGCCGCTATCGTGGCCCTGGTCGTGGTGCTGGTGATTTCGGGCGGTTCGGCGATCTGGGCCTTCTGGGGCATCTTCGCCCTGAGCCTGCTGATCGGCGTCACCCTGATCATCCCGATCGGCGGCGCGGACATGCCTGTCGTGGTGTCGATGCTGAACAGCTATTCCGGCTGGGCGGCGGCGGCCCTGGGCTTCACGCTCGAGAACACCACCCTGATCATCACCGGCGCTCTGGTCGGCTCGTCGGGCGCGATCCTGTCCTACATCATGTGCAAGGGCATGAACCGCTCGTTCGTCTCGGTGATCCTGGGCGGCTTCGGCGCCGACGCGGCGGCCTCGGCCGGCCCTGGCGGCAAGGTCGAGAGCCGTCCGGTCAAGCAGGGCTCGGCCGACGACGCGGCCTTCATCATGAAGAACGCGTCCAAGGTCATCATCGTCCCCGGCTACGGCATGGCCGTCTCCCAGGCCCAGCACATCCTTCGCGAGATGTGCGACAAGCTGAAGGAAGAGGGCGTCGAGGTGAAGTACGCCATCCACCCCGTCGCGGGCCGGATGCCGGGCCACATGAACGTGCTGCTGGCCGAAGCAAATGTCCCCTATGACGAGGTCTTCGAACTGGAGGACATCAACAGCGAGTTCTCGACGGCCGACGTGGCCTTCGTGATCGGCGCCAACGACGTCACCAACCCGGCCGCCAAGACCGACCCCACCAGCGCCATCTACGGCATGCCGATCCTGGACGTCGAAAAGGCCCGCACGGTCCTCTTCATCAAGCGCGGCATGGCCTCGGGTTATGCCGGCGTCGAGAACGAACTGTTCTTCCGCGACAACACGATGATGCTGTTCGGCGACGCCAAGAAGATGGTCGAAGGCATCGTGAAGGGGCTCTAGGGCTTCTCACCGCTACGAACGACGAAGGCCCCGGCAGCGATGCCGGGGCCTTTTTCGTGGTCGCTCCAAACGAAACAGAAGCCCCAGGGTTACCTGGGGCCTCTGTCGCGGGGTGCGGGGAGGTGGGGAGTTTGGGGGTAAGCGGTACTGAAGTTCGTGGGCCTTGCGATCACTGGGCGGCGACTTCGACCGGGGTGGTCTTGGCCAGGGCCAGAGCGTTGCGTTGGCGTTGCGACAGCTGGCGTTCAGCGTTCTGGTGGGCTTCGGTCATGCAGGCGCGGACGGTCGATTGCAGCTCGCCGCGGTTAATCTTGGCGCGGCAGACGGTTTGGCTGGCGGACTGGACGCGGGCCTTGAAGATCTTGGCGTCGGCGGGCTTGGCCAGGTTCAGGTCGGCGAAGGAAACGGTGATGCTCGAGTCGCTCGCTTCGGCGGCGTTGGCGGCTTGGGTCAGGCCCAGGACCGGAACGGCGGCCAGGCTCAGGCTGGCGACGGTGGTCAGGCTCATGATGAACTTGCGCATTTGAAGATCCCTCTGGTTGGGCGCTGTTCTTGTGCGCCGATGAATATTGAATACTGTCCAGAGTTCTCGAAGTCCCGTTACGTCTCCTTCATGACGTGTAATTAAAGAAGTGACGCGCGTTTAATGAAATGAACTTGGCGTAATGTTTCATGTCTATTCCTGTAATGGGCGTCGAGCTTCGCCGCGTGGTTAGTGAATGGTTAAGCTGCGCCCTGTTTTCGCCCTATGGGACCTTCATAGACCGCCGCCATTCACCAAGCCGAAAGGTCGGGTGTGAGAGTAAAGCCGCCTGCGCGCGGTCCTCTCGACCTGACCGAACGTCGAAGAGGAAGCGGTTTGATCTCCAAGAGCCTGGCTGTCCCGCCTCAGCATCTGCGCGTCGCCTTCTTCACCATGCTGGGCGTCGCCGCCATGGCCGGGACCCTGAACGGCGCGATGGCGCTGGGCGAGTGGGTTGCCGGACCTGCGCCGGTCATAGAGCCTGCTGCGGTCGTCGTTCCCATCGCGCCCCCGGCCAAAGAGGCTGAGCCCGAGACGCCGCCGCCCGCCTTCCAGTTCGCCGCGCCGCTGCCCGGCCGGGTGATCAATTCGCCGTTCGGCCTGCGCCAGCTGCCCTGGGAAGAGAACGGCCGCCTGCACGAGGGCGTCGACATCGCCGCGCCCGGCGGGGCGGCGGTGAAGGTCGCCGCCGACGGCGTGGTCAAGGCCACGGGCCTGTCGCCCAGCTACGGCCGCTACGTGCTGGTCATGCACAAGGGCGGGCTGACGACCCTCTACGCGCACCTGGCCAAGCCGGCGGCGGGCGTCAAGCGCGGCGCCTATCTGCATCGCGGCGACACGGTCGCCTTCGTCGGCAATTCGGGGCGCTCGACCGGCTCGCACCTGCATTTCGAGATCCGCAAGGGCGACAAGGCCCTGAACCCGACCTTCTTCCTGGATCGCAGCTTCGCAGAGGCCTCTGACCTGCCGCTGAAGGCCGCCGGCCGCGTCTCGCGCAAGGTGCACAAGGCCACGGTCTCGAAATGGCCTCCTGGCGTTCTGGCGAAGGCCGGAACCGCGCCTGGCGGCGTCAAGGTCGCCCGCCTGAAGAACGGCCGCGTCCGCGCCACCATTCCAGTCGCTACGGTTCCGGCGCCGGCGGTGCAAGCGGTGAGCGCTTCGGCGGGTTCGACCACCTAAAGCTCCGTTGTCGTCGTAACGCGTCTCGACGCGTCACAAAGCGTCACTACATTGAGCGGCATGATCCAGTTTCTCGGTCGCGGCGTCGCGGGCTTGGCCCTGCTGTTGGTTTCGTACATCGCCGTGGGCGGCGTGGTCAGCGCCGTGGGCGCGCCCAAGATGCGGGGGCAGCTGGTCGAGATCGAGCCGGGGCGCACGCTGCGGCTGGTCTGCGAAGGTCCCAAGAGCGATCGTCCCGTCGTCTGGCTGGAGGCCGGCGCGTTCGGCTTCGCGGCCGACTGGGGCGGCACGCAGGAAGCCCTGACCGCCGCCGGCTGGCGCTCGTGCGCCTATGACCGGGCCGGCATGGGTTTCTCGCCCAAGGGACCCAGCCCTCGCGATGGCGTCGCCATCGTCACCGACTTCGAAAAGCTGGTCGCCGCCTCGGGCGAGCCTGGCCCGTACATTCTGGTGGGCCACTCGATGGCCGGCCTGCGCCTGCGGGAATATGCGGGGCGCAATCCGGAGAAGGTGGCGGGCATCGTGCTGGTCGACGCCGCCACGCCCGAGGCCGCCCAGGACCCGAGGATGGCAGGCTTCATCAAGACCTTCGCCAACGCTTCCAAGTGGGCGGCGCGCGGGGCCTCGCTGGGGCTCTACAAGCCGCTGGTCCACACCCGCCTGGGCGACAAGATCGACCTGCCGCCGGCCGCCAAGGCCGAGAAGGGCTGGGCCTTCGCCAATGGCCGCCACAACCGCGTCGCGGCCGAGGAGGTCGGGCTGTGGAAGCAGGCCTCGGACCAGGCCGCCCAGCAGCCGGACTTCGATCCCAAGTGGCCGGTCGCCGTGGTCACCGCCGGCCCGGTCGCGGGCCGCGAGGACCGCAAGGAAATGCAGGCCGCGCCGGCGCGCCGCTCGCAGCACGGTCTGGTCGACCATGTCGAGGCCGCCACCCATACCCTGCTGATCGGCCGCCGCTTCGCCGACCACATCGTCCGGGCCGTCGCCTTCGTGGCCGACGCTTACAAAAAGGGCTGATACAACTTTCGAGAGGTCGATTCGGGAGGTCTCCATGGTCAACGCGGTCACCCTGGAGGGCGTCAGCAAGACCTATGACGACTTCCACGCCGTGCGGGACGTCAGTTTCGAGGTCCCCGCCGGCCGGATCACCGGCTTCCTGGGCCCCAACGGCGCGGGCAAGACCTCGACCATCCGCATGATCCTGGGCCTGCTGCCGGTCAGCGCGGGCGCGATCACGGTGCTGGGCGAAAACGACGCCCAGAAGGTGCGCGAGCGGATCGGTTTCCTGCCCGAGGAGCGGGGCCTCTACAAACGCATGACCCCGATCGACGCCATCGCCTTCTTCGCGGGGCTGAAGGGCGTGCCGGAGGTCGAGGGGCGCAAGCGGGCCAAGGCGATGCTGGAGGCCCAGGGCCTGGGCTACGCCATGAAGAAGCCGATCAAGGACCTCTCCAAGGGCATGGCCCAGAAGGTCCAGCTGCTGTCGGCCCTGGCGCATGAGCCCGAGCTAGTGGTGCTGGACGAGCCGTTCTCGGGGCTGGATCCCGTCAACCAGCAAGCCCTGGAGGCCATGATCCGCGAGATCGCCGCGGGCGGGGCCACGGTGCTGTTCTCGACCCACGTGATGCAGCACGCCGAGCGCCTGTGCGACAAGGTCGTGCTGATGGCGCGGGGCCGCAAAGTCTTTGACGGCAACGTCTCCACCGCCCGCCGTGCGGCGCCGCGCGCTCTGGTGCTGGAGGGCGAGCTTTCGGCCGAGCAGGTTATGGCTCTGCCAGGCCTGGGGGCCGTGACCTCCGAGCCGCTGCCGGACGGGGGCTGGCGGCACGTCGCCGTGCTGTCGGAGACCGACGCCGGCCACGACGCCCTGAAGGCCGCCTTCGCCCGTGACCTGTCGCTGCGACGGTTCGAGCTCAAGGAGCCCAGCCTGCACGACGCCTTCATCGTCCTGACGGGAGGCCAGGCATGAGCCGGCTGCTGAAGATCGCGCGCCGGGAATACCTGGCCTATGTCCGCACCGTCGGCTTCTGGCTGTCGATCGTGGCGCTGCCGATCGTGCTGGGGATCAGCATATCGGCGCCGCTGATCATGATGAAATCGGCCAAGCCCGAGCGGCTGGCCATTGTCGACCTGACCGGCCAGACCATGGGTCCCGCCCTGGCCAAGGCCATCGTGCTGGACCAGAACCGGGACGCCGCCCGGGCCCTGCGCGCGGCCGCCCTGTCGGCGGCTGGTCCCAAGGCGCAGGAAGAGGTCCGCAAGGCCCAGGCGCAGGGCGGAGACGCCGCCGGCCGTGAAGTTCTGGCCCGCTACAACCCCTCGGCCGCCGCCCGCTACAAGCCGCCCCGCGCCAAGGTCATCGTCCTGCCGCCGCCCGCGCAGACCCAGGAGGCCGCCGACCCGCGCGCCGCTGGCGCCATCGCCCGTCGCGAGGTGGGCGAGAAGCGGCTCGATTCGGTGCTGGTCCTCAGCGGCCGCGACGACGCCATCGTCATGGACCTGTGGAGCCGCAACCTGGCCGCCCCGGTGCTGGAGAACGACCTGAAGAGCGCCGTGGGCGAGATCATGCGCGAGCGGGCCCTGGCCCGCGCCGGCGTCTCGGCCCAGACGCTGAAGGCCGCCGACGACCTGCGGCCGGCCTTCAACAGCCTGTCGCCCAAGGCCGCCTCGGGGGAGAAGGTCAGTCTGCGCGACCGTCTGCCGACCATCGTCGGGTTCGCGGCCGGCATGCTGCTGTGGTCGATGATCCTGACCGGGGCCAGCATCCTGCTGAACAGCGTGATCGAGGAGAAGTCGTCCAAGATCCTCGAGGTGCTGCTGTCCTCGGCCTCGGTGCCCGAGATCATGGGCGGCAAGATCCTGGGCGTGGCGGGCCTGACCCTGACCGTGCTGGGCGTCTGGGCCATGGGCGGCTGGCTGGCCCTGCTGAACTTCGCCCCGGGCTTGGCCGGCGACCTGGTGGCCGTGCTGCTGGGCAAGGGCCTGCTGTTCTATTTCGGCGCCTATCTGGTCGGCGGCTACCTGATGTACGCGGCCCTGTTCGCCGGTGTCGGGGCCTTCTGCGAGAGCCAGCGCGACGCCCAGACCCTGCTGGGGCCGATCATGATGGTGATGACCATTCCGGTCGTCTTCATGGGCCAGGCGATCCGCTCGCCCGAGGCGCCGATTCTCAACGCCCTGTCCTGGATCCCGCCGTTCACGCCGTTCCTGATGCCGGTGCGCATCGCCGGCGATCCGCCGCTGGTCCAGGTGATCGGCACCACGGCGCTGATGGCCGTGACGGTCGTGGCGATCATCGCCTTCTCGACCCGCGCCTTCCACGTGGGGGCCCTGGCGACGGGCAAGATCGACCTGAAGACCCTGATCGGCCTGATCGTCCGCAAGCAGGCGGGTTAGGCCCGGAAACGACCGCCAGAAACGACGAAAGCCGCGCGGAGCACCGCGCGGCTTTCGAAATCTTCAGCGAGGAAGAGGTCCGGTTCTACCGGGCCGGCTTCTTCGGCATCGGCAGCAGGCCTTCGCGCTGGGCGCGCTTGCGGGCCAGCTTGCGAGCGCGACGGACGGCTTCAGCCTTTTGGCGAGCGCGCTTTTCCGACGGCTTTTCATAATGCACGTGCCGCTTCATTTCGCGGAACGAGCCTTCGCGTTGCATCTTCTTCTTCAGGGCCTTCAGCGCCTGATCGACGTTGTTGTCGCGGACGAAAATCTGGACCAGGGGTATCTCTCCATTCGACAGCCCGACCAATATTCCCAAGTCCCTCTTGAGGGGCCGGGCGGGCGAACAAAACCGGGTAACCTGAGAGGGGTGCTCCCAGGCGATGAGGCGGGGCTGATAGCAGAGCGAAGGGCCGCTGTCCATGCGCGACGCGGCCTAAACCTCGGTGTAGACTCGGATTTATGAACCAAACCGCTCAGACCCCTGATGACGCCGCCGGTCAAGCTTCCGGTCGGACCTGGGCCGACGATGCCGAACAGCGCGTGCTGGACGAGGCCGTGCGGCTGGCGCCCAAGGCCGGCTGGAACGCCGGTCTGGTCTCGCGAGCCCTTGCGGCGGCAGGGCTCAGCGACGCCGAGGGCCAGCTGCTGCTGCCCGAAGGCCCCCGCGACCTGGCCGCGCTCCTGTCGCGACGCCATGACGCGGCGGCGCTTGTCCGTCTGAAAGCGTTCGATGTCGCCGCCCTGAAGATTCGCCAGAAAATCCGCGAGGGCGTGATCGCCCGCCTGGACGCCGCCCAGGAACACGCTGACGTGATGCGTCCGCTGGCCGCCTTCCTGGCCTTCCCGACCAACCTGGCGCTGGCCCTGCGCCTGACCTGGGAATCGGCCGACATGATCTGGCGCTGGGCCGGCGACACGGCGACCGACGAGAACCACTATTCCAAGCGGGCCATCCTGTCGGGGATCCTGATCTCGACCCTGGCCGTCGACCTGGCCTCGGGCCGGATCTCGGCGCTCTCGCACCTGGACGCGCGCATCGACAACGTCATGGCCTTCGAGAAGTGGAAGGCGGGCCTGAAACCCATGGACCTGGCCAGCGAGGTCGTCGCGGCCCTGGCCAAGATCCGGTTCGGGAAATGACTGGAATCTGCTCCCCTCCTGGGGGAGCTGTCGGCGGAGCCGACTGAGGGGGCATCGCCGGCCTATGCCGAGCTGCCCCCTCCGGCCCTACGGGCCACCTCCCCCAGCGGGGGAGGAGAATATCTTAGCCCCCGAAGGCGGCCGTCAGGCGGTCGAAGTGGGCCTGGACGGGGCGCGGAGCCTCTTCGTTGGGCGATTCCACGTACATGCGGCGGTCCAGGTGGCGGACACGCTCGTACAGGCGCTCAGAGCGCGTCAGCAGGTGCGTGAGGCCGAAGGGCAGTTCCTCGATGGCCGGAGCCTCGCCGGTGGCTTCCTCGCCCAGGCGGTAGCTTTCCGCACAAGCGGCTTCCGGCGGCATCTCGCCTTCACGCACGGCGCGCTGCACCAGCAGCCATGAGGCCACCTGCATCAGGCGGGTGGTCAGGCGCATGCTCTCGGTGGCGTAGCCCAAGGCGGCGTTGCGCGAGAGGATCTTGCTGTCATGCCGGCCAGCGCCATCGAGATAGGCGGCGGTCTCTTCGACCAGCTGCATGCCTTCCTCGAACGTGCGGTCGAACAGTTCCGATCGCGCGAAGTCCTGGATCACTCCGGCGCGCCAAGGCGTGTCCGCGAACGCGTTCACTTCGGTCATAGCTACTCAATGCCCCTTCGAAAGGCCGCGAGGACGTCTCGCTTGGTGACGGAACTGCAACGCCCGTGCCAAGACCAACCGTCCCGTTTCGCGACCCGCCCCCTTTCGAACCGACGACGCTCTTACTGTAGAGTTGCGTCCGAAAGCGGATGAACGCTTAAGACGCCAGTAACCTCACCGAAACCTTAAAAGAGCTTTTAGTCCAGGCGACCAAACAGCGCATTTGCCGCGTCGCGCCCCGCCTTTTTCTTGGTCAGCTGGGCCTTGGTGCGTTCGATTTCGGCCTGCAGGGCCTCGATCCGCTCCTCCAGTTCCGCGACACCGTAGATCTCGAGATCCTCGTGGGTGGTCTCGTTCAAAGCACGTCCGCTGAAGGCGCGGGCTTCCGCAGGCTCTTCGAACATCGGCTTTTCTCCCTTTTCCGGGCGATATCTGACGCCTACCTAGGTCTCAAGGCAAGCTTCACGAGGTTTGAGGTCCATGACGCAGACGATGACGGCGATCGCGATCGAAGGCGGCAAGGGCCCTGCCGAGGCCCTCCATCCCGTAGACCTTGAGCGTCCCGCGCCGGGACCGGGCGAGATCCTGATCAAGGTCGCCGCGGCCGGCGTGAACCGTCCCGACCTGCTGCAACGCATGGGTTTCTACCCGCCGCCGCCCGGCGCGCCGGCGATCCTGGGCCTGGAAGTGGCCGGTGAGGTTGTCGTGGCTGCTGGGCGCTGGAACGTGGGCGACAAGGTCTGCGCCCTGGTCGGTGGCGGCGGTTATGCGGAATATGTCGTGGTCGACGCCCGCCATGCCCTGCCGATCCCGGGCGACCTGGATCTGGTCCACGCCGCGGCCCTGCCCGAGACCGTCTTCACCGTCTTCGCCAACGTGTTCGAGCACGGCGTCCTGAAGGCCGGCGAGACGCTGCTGGTTCATGGTGGAACGTCCGGAATCGGAACAACCGCGATCGCCATGGCCAAGGCGGCCGGCGCCAAGGTCATCGCCACGGGGCGCGGCGCCGACAAGAAGGCCAAGGCGCTGGCGCTGGGCGCCGACATCGCCATTGACACCAAGACCGAGGACTTCGCCGAGGTGGTCAAGGCCGCCGGCGGCGCTGACGTCGTGCTCGACATGGTCGGGGCCAGCTATTTCGAGAAGAACCTCGACGCGCTCAATACCGGCGGCCGCATCGTCTACATCGCCAGCCTGGGTGGGGCGGTGCTGGAGGTGCCGGTGATGAAGGTCATGCAGAAGCGCGCCGTGATCACCGGCTCGACCCTGCGGCCCCGCTCGGCCGACGAAAAGGCCCGCCTGGCCGCCGAGGTCGAGCGCGTCGCCTGGCCCTGGGTGGCTGCCGGCAAGCTGAAGCCGCTGATCGATGCGACCTTCCCGTTGGCGGACGCGGCCAAGGCTCACGCGCATCTGGAAGCGGGCGAGCATGTGGGCAAGGTGGTGCTGACGGTGTGAGCGTCTGGCTCTCCCGCGTGACGTGCTTTATCTGCCGTGCGAAGCGGCAGTGTCTGCGCGGGAGGGGAAGCCCATGAAACATGTGATCGCGGCCGCCATGGGCCTGGCTTTGATGGGCGCGAGCGCCGCCCGGGCTCAGGACGCCGTCGACTTTCGGGGCGCGGCCCTGGGCATGACCCTGGACGCCTGGCGCTCGGCGCCGATGCCCAAGCAGCTGAAGGAAGAAGCCGCGCCGGTCTGCTCGAACGACGGCGACCAGCCCAGCTATCTCGCCGAGGAGGCGCTCCAGACCGCCGAGGTCGCCGCCGGCGTGGTGATCTGCACCTATGGCTTCCCGGCCGGCTACGGCTTCATCGGCCAGCAGGTCGGCGACGCCGAGGCGTTCAAGGTCCTGTACCGGTTCTATCAGAACCGCCTGTTCGAAATCCGCATCACGGCGCAGGTCGAGGCCACGCCGACCTTTCTGGCGGCGCTGAAGGAGCGCTTCGGCGCGCCGACCAGCGCCAGCAAGCGCAAGGTCTTCAGCTACATGTCCGAGACCACGACCTGGGACCGTCCCGATGAGTCGGTCGTGGTCAGGTCGCCCTCGCCGCAAGCCAACTGGATGGAGGTCGTCTATGCGGACAAGGCCGTCGCCAAGACGGTCGCGGCGGCAAGCAAGTCCGCCTCGGGCGCTGACAAGCTCTAAAGCTGTGTTTTCAGGATCTTGCCGAAGGTCCCCCGTTCCCTTTTCGCGGGAACGGGATTATAGGTTTTCCAACATCCGCCCGGCCGAAAGGCCGGGCGCCGTCATTTCTGGAGGACCGATGTCCGACATCCTGATGCCCAAGGCGACCGCCGTCTGGTTGGTGGACAACACCTCGCTCAGCTTCGAGCAGATCGCCGATTTCTGCGGTCTGCACCCGCTGGAAGTGCGCGGCATCGCCGACGGTGAAGTGGCGCGCGACATCCGCGGCGCCGACCCGATCGGCAACGGCCAGCTGACCCGCGAAGAGCTGGACAAGGCCCAGGGCAATCCGGACTACCGCATGAAGGCCCAGGTCAGCCGTCACGCCGAGCTGCTGAAGCCGGCCAAGAAGGCTCCGCGCTACACGCCGGTCTCGCGCCGTCAGGATCGCCCGGACGCCATCGCCTGGTTCCTGCGCCACCACCCCGAAGTGACCGACGCCCAGATCTCGAAGATCCTGGGCACCACCAAGGCCACGATCGAGCAGGTCCGCGCCCGCACCCACTGGAATGCGGCCAACATCAAGCCGATCGACCCGGTGACCCTGGGCCTGGTCGGCCAGCTGGAGCTGGACGCGCTGGTCAAGAAGGCCGCCGAGAAGAAGGCCAAGGACGACCTGAAGAAGGGCATCCTGCCGGAAGACCCGACCCTGCGCCCCGCCGCCGAAGCCGGCCAGTTCGAGCCCGAGGTCGAGGAAGAGGAAGAAGACTTCCGCGCGCCCCGCGGCGACATCAAGGCCGAGGACGTGTTCGGCAAGTCGTCGGGTTACGTGGACGAGGAAGAAGACGAGGACTGATCCTCGGCTCCCTAGCCAGAAAAAGCAGAGGCCCCGCTCCTTGCCGGAGCGGGGCCTCGTGTTTTTCGGCTGCTATCCTAGCAGCTAGTGAAGTCGCGCCCTGAGGCCCTCGATCTCCTCCTTCAGCCGAAGCTTCTGCCGCTTCAGCTCCATAAGCATTGTAGCGTCGCTACCGGGTCTACTGGTCTCCTCCTGGATCTTGCGATCAAGGTTCTCGTGACGGGACCCAAGCTCGCGGATACGGGATTCGATGGCCATGGCTCTCGGCTCCATTGCTGTTGGAGAAGAAAGTGAACACCCGCTGCGCGGCGCTGTCAGATCACATATGATTGCAAGCGGCCCCGCTTGACGTGGCGCAGTTTGCTCCCAAGACGGACGAAAATTCACCATGATGGACGCTTCGAAGACCGTTGATCGCCAAAGGCTGGTGGTCGGGATCACGGGCGCTTCGGGCGTCGTTTATGGCCTGCGAACCCTGGATGCGCTGCGCGAACTGGGGGTCGAGAGCCACCTGGTGGTGTCCAAATCGGCGGCGCTGACGCTCGCCCAGGAGGCAGATCTCAGCGTCGCCGAGGTCAACGCCATGGCCGACGTCGTGCACCGCACGGCCGACGTCGGGGCCGCCATCGCGTCCGGCTCATTCCGCACCTTGGGCATGATCGTCGCCCCCTGTTCGGTCCGTACGATGAGCGAAATCGCCACCGGCGTAACGTCTTCGCTGCTGACCCGCGCCGCCGACGTCACCCTGAAGGAGCGCCGCACCCTGGTGCTGATGGTGCGCGAGACGCCGCTGCATCTGGGCCACCTGCGCACCCTGACCAAGCTGGCCGAGATGGGCGCGGTGATCGCCCCGCCGCTGCCGGCCTTCTACGCCAAGCCCGCGACGATCGCCGAGATGGTCGACCAGTCGGTGGGCCGGGCGCTGGACCTGTTCGACCTGGCCTGGACGCCCGTGAAGCGCTGGGGCGAAGACCTGGCGACGATCTCCGGCAAGAGCGAAGGTTAACGCTGGTGCGGTTCTGGGACTGGGCGTTGGAAGCTTACGCGCGACAACCTGTCGCGGAAGCCTGCCTGGCCCTGCAGGACGCCCACGGCCAGAACGTGCCCTGGCTGCTCTGGGCCGCCTGGATGGCCGGGGAGGGGCGCTCCGCCGACCTCAAGGACGCCGCTCGGATGATGCGCGCCTGGGACGTCGAGATCGGCGCGCCGCTGCGCAGCGTGCGCCGGGCGCTGAAAGCGCCGCGTCCGCCCGTCGACGAGACCGCCAAGGAAGCGCTGCGCGACGCGGTCAAGGCCGTCGAGCTGAAGGGCGAGCGGGTTTTGATGGAAAGCCTGGAGGCCTTGAGCGGGCCGCCGGGCGCCCCGACGCCGGTTCTGGACGGCCTGATCGCCGCCAGTGAAGCTTCCGGCGACCCGCCGCGTCGCAGCGCGCTCGAAAAGCTCGCGCAGGCCCTTGCTAAACCTTTGGGCTGAGCGCCTTTACCGGCTGTCAGCCTTTGCTATCTATCACCCCTTGATAGGGGCCCCACCGAGATGACGTCCATGAACGACGATGATCCGTCGGAAGATACCGACATCGCGATCGAACGTCGCCTCGCCGACCTGCGCGAGGAGCACAAGGACCTCGACGACGCCATCCAGGCGCTGGAAGAACGCTACCAGCCCGACATGCTGCAGATCGCTCGTCTGAAGAAGAAGAAGCTGAGCCTCAAGGACGAGATCGGTCGTCTGGAAGACCAGCTGACCCCCGACATCATCGCCTAGGGACTAGGCCGCTTCGCGGGCGGCTTCCAGGTCACGCACCGTCTGCAGCAGGCGGCCGGGGGTGATCGGCTTTTCCAAACGCGCATCGGCGTGCTGGTCGGCCTTCAGCAGGCGCGCGTCGCAGGCCGAGGCCATCAGGGTGACCGCGCCGGGGCGCGTCTTGCGCACGGCGCTGACCAGCTCGCCGCCGCTCATGCGCGGCATCGAATGGTCGGTGATCACCAGGTCGGGCGCGAAGCTGTCCAGGGCCTCGAAAGCCTCCTGGCCGTCCTGGCACAGCAGGACGTCGAACCCTGCTTCCGTCAGGGTGATCTCGTAGATCATCGAGAGAACCGGATCGTCCTCTGCGACCAAGATGCGCTGCATGTAACCCGCCCAGTCATGCTTAACAGACTATGAACGTGTTACCGCACCCACCGGGTTCCAGTCGCCGTGCGATAAGGTCGCATGACTGACGGTTGTCTAACCGACCGCCTTACGCTTCCGGACGAACATCGCCGCATCGGCCTCGGCCAGGGACACTTCGGGATCGGCGCCGGGTTCGATCTCGCGCACGCCGAACGAGACGTGCAGGGGAGCCGACCACTCGCCGAACTCCACCGGCTGGCTGCGGATCGCTTCGGCCAGGCTCTGGGCCTTGGCCATGGCGGTTTCCTTGTCGGCCTGGGCCAGCAGCACGGCGAACTCGTCGCCGCCCATGCGGCCCACCAGATCGCTCTCGCGCACATTGGCCAGCAGGCGCTTGGCCACCGCTTTGAGCGCCTCGTCGCCGGCGGCGTGGCCGAAGCGGTCGTTGACGCTCTTGAAGTTGTCCAGGTCGAAGAACACCAGGCTGGCCGACGAGCCGTAGCGCTGGGCGAAGGCCGAGACGCGCTTGGTCTCGCGCAGGAAGGCGCGGCGGTTCAGCACCGGGGTCAGGGCATCCATGTCGGCCAGGCCCTGCGCCTCGTTCAGCCGCAGCTTCAGCATGGCGACCTCGTTCCGCAGGTCGTCGATCTCGGTCATCAGGGTCTGCAGGGCCTCGATGACCTTGGGGGACATGTCCGCCTCGGTCAGGCCCAGAAAGGCGGCGCTGTCAGGCGCGGTGACCTCACGGGCGACGACCTGATTTCCGGCGCGCACAAGGGCGCGCTTGCGGATAGCGGCGAAAGGTTCGGTCCGGGCGCCGGTGATCTTCATGTCTCAACAGGGAATCGCAATGGCACAGCTGCGCCATGGTTAACGGGAACGGCGTTCGACGCAATCGGGGGTGCTGATTGGTCACACGCGCAAACCGTCGCATGCTCGACCTATGGCTGATTAGAAGAGCGGTCTTCGGACGTTCTGTGTCGTTTTGCACTTGCGCGGATGGGGCAGCGCGCATACGGGGCGGCCTTCATTCACCGCGCCGAGGGACGACGCGATGACTCAGACCACGCCACCTGTCGCCATCATCATGGGCAGTCGTTCGGACTGGCCGACCATGAAGGGCGCGGCCGACGCGCTGGACAGCCTGGGCGTGGCCTACGAGGCCAAGGTCGTCTCGGCCCACCGCACCCCGCAGCGCCTGTTCGAGTTCGCCACCGGCGCGGAAGCCGCTGGCTACAAGGTGATCATCGCCGGGGCCGGCGGCGCGGCGCACCTGCCGGGCATGGCCGCCTCGATGACCAACCTGCCGGTGCTGGGCGTGCCGGTGCAGTCCAAGGCCCTCAGCGGCCTGGATTCCCTGCTTTCGATCGTCCAGATGCCGGGCGGCATTCCGGTGGCGACCCTGGCGATCGGCGAGGCCGGGGCCAAGAACGCCGGCCTGTTGGCCGCCCAGATCCTGGCCCTGTCGGATCCGGCCCTGGGCCAGCGCCTATCGGCCTTCCGCGCCGCCCAGACCGAGAGCGTCGCCGAGAGCGTCGAGGACTGAATTGATGGCTGAGTTCCCCCTCGTTCCCGGTTCGACCATCGGCATCCTCGGCGGGGGACAGCTGGGCCGCATGCTGGCCCTGGCCGCCGCCCGCCTGGGCTTCGATGTCGTCATCCAGGACCCCGAGGAGAACTCGCCCGCCGGCCGCGTCGCCGCCCGCCAGATCGTGGCCGCCTATGACGACCGCTGGGCCCTGAAGCGCCTGGCCGACGCCTGCGACGTGGTCACCTACGAGTTCGAGAATGTGCCGGCCGACACCGTCTCGGAGTTGGCCGCCCTGGGCGCGGTGGTCTCGCCGGGCGCCAAGGCCCTGGCAGCCGCTCAGGACCGCGTGGTCGAAAAGAGCTTCCTGGCCGAGATTGGCGTGCCGACCGTGGCCTTCGCCCCCGTCCATGACAGCGACAGCCTGGCCGCCGCGCTTGCCAAGATCGGCGCACCGTCGCTGCTGAAGACCCGCCGCGAAGGCTACGATGGAAAGGGCCAAGCCTGGATCCAGAAAGCCGCCGACGCCGAAGCCTCGTTCGAGAAGATCGGCCGACGGTCGGCCATCCTGGAAGCCCCCGCCGACTTTGGCCGCGAACTGTCGGTGATCGCCGCGCGCGGTCGCGACGGCGAGATCGCCTGCTACCCGGTCGCCGAGAACCACCACGAGGGCGGCGTCCTGCGCCGCACCGTGGCGCCGGCCAAGATCACCCAGGCCACCCGCGACCAGGCCGAGAAGATCGCCGCCAAGATCCTGACCGCCCTCGACTATGTCGGCGTCATCGGCGTCGAGCTGTTCGAACTCGCCGACGGCAAGCTGCTGGTCAACGAGTTCGCCCCGCGCGTCCACAACACCGGCCACTGGACCCAGGACGGCTGCGAGGTCGACCAGTTCGAACAGCACATCCGCGCCGTCGCCGGCTGGCCGCTCGGGCCGACCGCCCCGCACCACCATGTCGAGATGACCAACCTCTTGGGCGCCGACGTCGACGCCTGGCGCAAGCTCGCCGCCGAACCCGAGACCCGCGTCCACCTCTACGGCAAGGGCGAGGCCCGCGCCGGGCGCAAGATGGGCCACGTGAACCGGCTGCGGCCGCTGCGGGACTAGTCGCGAGCTTCCTTCTCCCCTTGCGGGAGAAGGTGTCAGCGAAGCTGACGGATGAGGGGTTGATGACCCTGTCCGTTGAACGCAGCTGTTTCTTTCTTCGACCCCTCACCCGACCTGCTTCGCAGGTCACCCTCTCCCGCAAGGGGAGAGGGATGATGGCTCAGTCCTCCTCGTCCGCTCCCGCCAGGTCGGCGGCGTCGAAGTCGTAGTCCAGCAGGTCGCCGGGCCGGCACTCCAGGGCCGCACACAGGCGGGCCAGGGTGCGGAAGCGGATGCCTTTCACCTTGCCCGAGCGAAATAGGGACAGCTGGGTTTCGCTGAGGCCGACCTCCTGGGCCAGGTCGCGGGCCTTCAGGCCTTTGGCGACGATCAGGGCGTCCAGGGTGACGCGAACGGGCATCAGATCATCTCGTCCAGCTCGGCCTGCGCCGCCAGGGCCTGGTCCATCACGCGGCCCAGCAGGAACAGGGCGCCGCCGATCATGCCCAGCGTCATGCCCGGCACGTCGAAGTGGAAATAGCCACCCTTGGTCGCCCCGACCAGCCGCATCAGGTTGCTGACCACGAAGACGCTGCACACCCCGCCCGCGCCCAGGGCCAGGCCGACACGGCGCAGGGCCGGGGGCAGGGCGGCCTGGATCAGTCGGCCCTTGGAGAGGTCGCCCAGGGTCTGGCCGATCGTCCAGACGCCGAACAGGTAGCAGGCGGCGGGAAGGTTCCAGATCGTATAGGCCACGATCCGGTCGAACCTGAGCGGCGCCTTGTGCATCAGGACCATCAGCGGCGGGACGATCCAGGCGATCGCCGCCAGCAGCAGGCCGACGCTGGCGACCATGAACACCGCCAGCCAGCGGAACTGGCTGCACATGCGGCGGAAATTCTCGACGTCCTTCGCGCTCACGGCGGCCTCCGATCCTGTCTCATCTTTAATCTTGACTTAAAGATGATCGCTTCGCAACTTTATATCTAACTTAAACGGAAAGGGCGTTGCGACCATGCCTGCCGCTATCGAGACCGAAGGCCTTTCCCGTCGTTTCGGCCCCCGCCTGGCGGTCGACGCGGTGTCGATGACCGTACCCGAACGGGCCGTGTACGGCTTCCTGGGCCGCAACGGCGCGGGCAAGACCACGACGCTGAAGATGGTGCTGGGCCTGATCCGCCCGACCTTGGGCGTCGCCAGGGTCTGCGGCCTGGACGTGGCCCGCGACCGCATCGGCGCGGCGCGCAAGATCGGGGCGCTGCTGGAGGCGCACGGCTTCTACGGCAACCTGACCGGCCGCGAGAACCTGGCCCTGACCGCGACCCTGCTGGGCCTGCCCGCGCGCGAGATCGACCGGGTGCTGGCGGTGGTCGAGATGACGGCCGACGCCGGCCGCAAGGTCGCCGGCTATTCGCTGGGCATGCGCCAGCGCCTGGGCCTGGCCCGCGCCATGCTGGGCGCGCCGCCGGTGCTGGTGCTGGACGAGCCGACCAACGGCCTGGACCCCGACGGCATCGCCGACATGCGCCGGTTCCTGAAGAGCCTGCCCGAGCGCACCGGCGCCACGGTGCTGCTCTCCAGCCACCTGCTGGGCGAGATCGAGCAGACCGCCACCCATGTCGGCGTCGTCAATGACGGCCGCCTGGTGCTGGAGGGCGAGCTGTCGCGGCTGAAGGCCGATCTGGCGCCGGAGATCGTCGTGCGCACCGGCGACGACGCCAAGGCGATCCAGGTGTTGGCAGGCCAAGAGCTGTCACCGGTCACGACCGAGGCGGGCCTGGCGATCCCCCTGCGAGCGGGCGAGGACGTCGACCAGACGACCGCCGCACTGAACCGGACCTTGGTCCAAGCCGGTCTGCCCGTGTTCGCCATCGGCCCGCGGGATCGATCGCTGGAAGACATCTATCGCCAGGTTTCCGCCCCCCAACGCCAAGCCGAGGTCGCCTGATGCTGGCCGTCCTGTCCGTCGAACTGCGCAAATTGAACCGCTCGCTGGCCGCCGTCCTCGCGCTGGCCGCGCCAGCCCTGATCGCGGTCTTCGCCTTCTTCGTCCTGCTGCGCGGCAGCAAGCCGCCGCCCTGGGAGATGCTGCTGCAGGCCTCGACCGGCATCTGGGCCTATTTCATGCTGCCGATGAGCGTGACGGCCCTGACCGCCTTGGTCGCGCACATGGAGCACGGCCCGCGCGCCTGGGACCATCTGCGCGCCCTGCCGGTTCCCCGCTGGCGGCTCTACGCGGCCAAGGCGATCTGCGTGGTCGGGGTGGTGGCGATCATGACCGTGCTGAACCTGGTGTTCACGATCGCCGCTGTCCATCTGGCCGGAGCGATCAAGCCGGTCGTGGCGCCGGTGGGGAACTCCGACCTGGCGCGGTTCGCCGTGCTGAACGCCAAGGTGCTGGCGGCGGCCGTCCTGGTGATCGCCATCCAGCTGTGGATCGCCCTGCGCTTCGCCAGCTTCGTGCCGGCCCTGGCGGTCGGCATCGGCGGGACCTTCTTCTCGGTCGTGGCGACCTCGGCCAAGGAGGGCGTGTTCTTCCCCTGGCAGATGCCGGTCAACATGCTGGCCAAGGAAGCCTGGCGGGTCGAGACGGCGCTCGCACTGGGCGGCGGGCTGGGCCTGATCGCCTTGGCGATGGTCATCGTCCACCTGGCGCGCCGCGAGGTGTTGTAACGCCGCCCCGGGCTCTCTAGGACCGTCTTGACGAACAGGGGGACGCCCATGGCCGAACAGGCGCTCATCGGATTGATCGGCGGCATGAGCTGGGAGAGCTCGGCCCAGTACTATCGGCTGATCAACGAGGCGGTGCGCGAGCGACTGGGTGGCGTGGCCTCGGCGCGGACCCTGATGTGGTCGTTCGACTTCGCCGAGATCGAGCACCTGCAACACGCCGGCCGCTGGCCCGAGCTGTCGCGTCGCCTGGCCGACGCCGCCCGGGCGCTGGAGGCCGGCGGGGCCGACTTCCTGGTCCTTTGCACCAACACCATGCACCGCGAGGCCGACGAGATCGAAGCGGCGGTGCAGATCCCGCTGCTGCACATCGCTGACCCGACGGGCGAAGCGATCAAGGCCGCCGGCGTGACGACCGTGGGCCTGCTGGGCACGGCCTTCACCATGGAGCACGAGTTCTATCGTGGCCGGCTGGAGAAGAAGCACGGCCTGACCGTGCTGACCCCCGACGCCGACGACCGCGCCGCCGTGCACCGGATCATCTACGAGGAACTGGTCGCCGGCCGCGTGCTGGACACCTCGCGCGAGGTCTACAAGGCGGTGATCCAGCGGCTGGTCGAGCGCGGCGCCCAGGCGGTGATCCTGGGCTGTACCGAGATCATGCTGCTGATCGGCCAAGAGGACAGCGCGGTCCCGGTGTTCGATACCACCACCCTGCATGCCATGGCCGCGGTCGACCACGCCTTGAAAGGCGCCGCCTAGCCGATAGGGTGCCGCTTCGCTCTAAGTTGCGGAGTTCCCTGATGCGTCTGCGCCTTGCCCTGCTCGCCAGCCTTTCGATCCTGGCGGCGAGCCCCGTCCTGGCCCAGACGGCTTACGAGTCCGTCGACCCCTTCATCGGCACCGGCGGCGATGGCCACACCTTCCCGGGCGCGGTCGTGCCGTTCGGCATGGTGCAGCTGAGCCCCGACACCGACATCCTGCCGTTCAAGCAGAGCTATGCCCGCGCGGCCGGCTACCGGTTTGGCGACCCGACCATCCTGGGCTTCTCGCACACCCACTTCTCGGGCGCGGGGCACTCGGATCTGGGCGACATCCTGCTGACCCCGGTCAGCGGCGAGGCCAAGCTGGAGCCGGGCGAGGTCGACAAGCCGGGCTCGGGCTATCGCTCGCGCTACAGCCACGCCAGCGAGGTGGCTCAGCCGGGCTACTACGCCGTCACCCTCGACGACAGCCACGTGCGGGCCGAGCTGACGGCGGGCCTGCGCACGGGCCTGCATCGCTACACCTTCCAGAAGGGCGACCGCGCCCAGGTGCTGATCGACCTGCGCAGCTCGATCTACAACTATCCGGGCAAGGTGCTGTGGTCGCGACTGCGCGTGGCCCCGGACGGGACGATCACCGGCTATCGCGAGACGCGCGGCTGGGCGCCGGGTCGCAAGCTGTTCTTCGCCATCAAGTTCGATCGCCCGCTGGTCGGACAGGCTTTCCACAACAAGGAAGCCGACATCCCTTACAAGGGCTTCGCCCAACCGGGCCGCACGCCCGAGGACCGCGCCCAGGTCCAGGGCCGAGCGCTGGTCGGCGTGTTCGACTTCGGCCAGATCGATGGCCCGCTGACCGCCAAGGTGGCGCTGTCGTCGGTCAGCGAGGACGGCGCGATCGCCAACCTTTCCAGCGACGAACCGGGCTTCGACTTCGACGCCCAGCGCGGACGCGCCAAGGCGGCCTGGGAGAAGGCGCTGGGGGCGGTGGACATCCAGGCCCCGGCCCCGATGAAGAAGACCCTCTACACGGCGCTCTACCACACCCTGCTGGCCCCCAGCGTCTTCGCCGACGCCGACGGCCGCTACCGGGGCCCTGACGACCAGGTGCATGAGGGCCAGCTGGACGGCCGCAAGTTCACCTTCCACTCGACCTTCTCGCTGTGGGACACCTTCCGGGCCGAGCATCCGCTGCTGACCCTGGTGCAGCCGGCCGACTACACCAACGATGTGGTCAACTCGCTGATCGCCTCGCAGCGCCAGAGCCCCTACGGCCTGCTGCCGGTCTGGCAGTTCCACGGCCAGGAGACCTGGACGATGATCGGCTACCACGCCGTGCCGGTCATCGCCGACGCCTGGATGAAGGGCATCCGCGGCTATGACGGCAAGGCGGCCCTGGACGCCATGGTCAAGAGCGCGACCTACGCCCCGTACGGCGGCCTGGGCGACTACATGAAGCTCGGCTACGTCCCGATCGACAAGGAGCCCGAGGCGGCGTCCAAGACGGTCGAGTACGCCTATGACGACTGGACCATCGCCCGCATGGCCCGCGCCCTGGACAACGACACGGTCGCCAAGGCCTTCGAGAAGCGCGCCGGCTACTGGCGTAACAGCTTCGACCTGAAGACCGGCTTCCTGCGGGCGCGCAAGTCCGACGGAACCTATCGCGAGCCCTTCAACCCGACCGCCATCAACTACGGCTCGGACTATACCGAGGGCAACGCCTGGCAATATTCGTGGTTCGCGCCGCAGGACCTGGGCGGGGTGGTCACGGCGCTGGGCGGCGACGTGGCGACGATCAAGAAGCTGGACGCCATGTTCGACTTCGACAACTCGAAGATCGACTACAGCCATGCCGAGGACATCGCCGGCCTGATCGGCCAGTACATCCACGGCAACGAGCCCAGCCACCACGTGGCCTATATGTACAACTACGCCGGCGCCCCGTGGCGAACGCAGGGCCGCCTGACCCAGATCATCAAGAGCCAGTACAAGCCCACGCCGGACGGCCTGTCGGGCAATGACGACCTGGGCCAGATGTCGGCCTGGCTGATGTTCACCAGCCTGGGCTTTTATCCCGTGACCCCGGCCTCGAACGAGTACGCCATCGGCCGGCCGTTCGTGGACAAGGCGGCGCTGAACCTGCCCAACGGCAAGCGCTTCACGGTGCGGGCCGAGGGCATGTCCGACGCCAAACCCTACGTCGCCAAGGTCACCCTGAACGGCAAACCCCTGACCCGCGCCTTCCTGCGCCATGAAGAGATCATCGCCGGCGGCGAACTGGTCTTCACGATGAGCGCCACGCCGAACAAGACCTGGGCGACGAGGGCGCAGGATCGGCCGACGTCGATGACGGGTTACAGATAGGCGCGACGCTCAGCGTAGTGACAAGCGCACAAAGTTGGCGTTATGTTCTGGGTAGGAGTTCTCATGACCCGCCCGACGAAGACCGCCGACTTCGTGACGCCGCCGATCCTTTCGGCGCGGTCTCGTGCGCTGTTGTCGGACGCCGAACGCGCTCAGCGTGGTCGGGCTCAGGTCGCGGCAGGCGACTATCTGGACGATGATGAACTGGACGCTTTCCTGGACAACTTGATCCCTCCAGACGAGGCCTGATCGGGCCTTGGTCTGGAAGGTCAGGCTATCCCCAGACGCGCAGGCGGATCTGCAGGGCGTCGCGAGATAGTTGAGCCAGCCTGGCGCGGGACAATCGGCGCGCAAAAGACTCAAAGAAATCTGGGCGGGCATCAAAGGGTTGCGCACTAACGCTTTGCGGCATCCCGTCTTCGAGCCGACCGGCGGGCGCAAGTGCAACATCTCGGGTGGCTACGAGATCCACTACGATGTCTTTCCGAACCCGCCTGGGTCCGGCCGGTCGGGGATCGTGGTCGTATCGTTCGTCAAGAGTCCCTACCAAGACTACGCGACCTTCGAGGACCGCTAGTAAGGCAGCTGATCCGGCGGAGGCTGTCCCGGCGTGCTCGGCTGCAAGGTCTCCGCCGCCTTGGCCGCCGCGTCCAGTTCCGACGCCGCCCGTGCGAACTCGGCCGATAGCGTCTCGTAGTAACCGTTGCGCGGGTCGGGCTCGGTTTGCGGAGCCGGGTCGGGCAGCAGCCAGGCGAAGTCGCGGACCGCCAGGGTCTGGTGGGCGGTCATCATGAAGCGCCGCCAGATGCTGGCCGGGATGTCGCCGCCGACCACCTTGTTCATCGGCTTCTCGTCGTCATTGCCGACCCAGACGCCGGTGACGTAGTCGGGGGTGAAGCCGACGAACCAGGCGTCGCGCCAGTTCTGGCTGGTGCCGGTCTTGCCCGCCGCCGGGCGGCCGAAGGCGGCGCGCTTGGCGGTGCCGTCCGAGACCACCTTCTTCATCATCTTCACCATGATGCTGGCGTGGCCGATGTCGTAGACCCGGCGTTCGGCGGCCGGCGGGGCGTGCTGGAAGAGGCCTCGGCCGTCCTGGGTCATGATCGACTCGATGACATACGGCTCCAGCCGCACGCCGCCCTGCTGGAACACCTGGAAGCCCGAGGTCAGCTGCAGCAGGTTCACCTCGTACGAGCCCAGCGACACCGAGAGATCCGGCACGGGCGGCAGGGACGTGATGCCGAAGCGGCGGACCAGGTCGCCGATGGCAGCGCCGCCGGCTTCCTTGCCCAGCTTCACGGCCACGGTGTTGGTCGAGGTGATTAGGGCCTGTTCGACGGTCATCGGACCGCGATAGCCGCCGCTGTAGTTCTCAGGGCTCCAGTCGCCGAACTTCACGGGCTCGTCGACGCGGATGTCGGTGGGTAGCACGCCCTTTTCGACGGCGGCGGCATAGATGAACGGCTTGAAGGTCGAGCCGGGCTGGCGGCGGGCCTGGACGGCGCGGTTGAACGGGCTCTCGCCATAGCCCGTGCCGCCGACCATGGCGCGGATGGCGCCGTCGCCCGACAGGGACAGCAGCGCCGCCTGGGACGCGCCCGAGCGGGTGGTCTCGGTGGCCATGGTCTGACGCACGACCTCGGCGCCCTCGTGCTGCAACAGCGGGTCGATGGTCAGGCGCACCACCAGGTCGGGCGCATTCTGGCCGGCGATCTTCACGGCCTCGGTGGTGGCGTAGTCCAGCACCCAGCCGTAGTCGCCCTCGTCCTGCAGGGCCATCGGCGACAGGCGCGGGGTGTCGTCCAGCGCACGGCTTTCCTGCTCGGCGGTGATCCAGCCTTCCTTGCGCATATTGGCCAGGATCAGGCGCGAGCGGGCCAGGGCGCGCTCCATGTCGTTGGTCAGAGCCAGGCGCGACGGGGCCTTGGGCAGGCTGGCCAGCAGGGCCGATTCCGACAGGGTCAGCTGGCTGGCGGGCTTGCCGAAATAGGTCTGGGACGCGCCGTCGACGCCATAGGTGCCGGCCCCGAAATAGATGCGGTTCAGATAGAGCTCGAGGATCTCGTCCTTGGTCAGGACCTGCTCCAGCTTATAGGCCAGCAGCATCTCCTGCAGCTTGCGCTTGACCACCCGGTCGGGGGTCAGGAACAGGCCCTTGGCCAGCTGCTGGGTCAGGGTCGAGGCGCCCTGCTTGGTGCGGCCGCCGCGCCAGTTGACCCAGGCGGCCCGGGCGATGCCCTGGGCGTCGATGGCCCCGTGCTTGTAGAAGCGCCGGTCCTCGGCCGCCAGGAAGGCCAGGGGGACGTAGTTGGGCACCGAATCGACCGTGATGCGCTGGCCGTAGCGCGGGCCGCGCGTGGCGATCACCTGGCCGTTGCGGTCCTCGAAGCGGATGCCGGGCGCGCGATTGACCGCGAACAGCGCCGCGCGCGAGGGCAGCTGCGGCGTATCCTTCAGATATTTGAACCAGACATAGGCGGCGCCGCCGCCGACGGCGAGCACGCCGATCAGGAACGAGACCAGCAGCACGCCCCAGATCCAGCCCCACTTGCGGGCCTTCTTCTTGGCCGCGTGGTGCTTCAAATCAGCGCGGAACGGCTCCTCGGGCGGAGGAGGGGGCGCAGGCGGCGTCGGTGACCGAGGCGGCGGCGGGCTGTCGGAGAGCTTGAACGGATCCTTCAGCGGCGGCTCGGAAGCCCACGGATCATGGGGTTGCGCAGGCGCGCCAGGGCTCTGTCCCTGCCCACGCTTGGACGGATCCTTGTCGTCGAACTTGTAAGGCGGCAGCGTCCAGTCGTTCACGGTCTGCGTCAGGCTCTGTTTGGTCGCCGGGTCAATCGGGTTTAGGACGGCGCCATGACGCCACACAAATATTTCTGGCAGACGAAGACGCTCGTCGAAATGACCGTCCCCGAGTGGGAAAGTCTATGCGACGGCTGCGGACTTTGCTGCCTCGTTCGCTTCGAAGACGAAGATACCGGCGAAATCATCCCGACGCGCGTGCACTGCCAGCTGTTCGACGAACATCGCTGCCAGTGCAAGGACTATCCGAACCGCAAGAAAACGGTGCCGGACTGCATCAAGCTGACGCCGCACAATATCGAGGATCTGGAGTGGATGCCGCCCTCCTGCGCCTATCGCCGGCTGCATGAGGGTAAGGACCTGCCGCAATGGCATCCGCTGGTCACCGGCGATCCGGACAGCACCCACAAGGCCGGCGTCTCGATCCGCGACCAGACGGTGTCGGAGCTCAGCTTCGTCGACGCCGAGGACGCGATGGACTTCGTGGCGACGGATCTGATGCGCGATCGCGGGGATGATCCGTATGAGCCGGAGGAAGACTAGGGCCCAGATACAGAAAAGGCCGGCCCGCGAACGCGGAGCCGGCCTTTCGTCGCCCTTACGGCGAGAAGCGGTGAGCTTCTTACTTCTTCGCGGTGAAACCGGCGAACTTGGCGTTGAAGCGCGAGACGCGGCCGCCACGGTCCAGCATCTGGGCGTTGCCGCCCGTCCACGCCGGGTGGGTGCGCGGGTCGATGTCGAGCGCCAGGTTCGCGCCTTCCTTGCCGTAGGTCGAACGGGTTTGATAGTTCGAGCCATCCGTCAGGGTGACGGTGATGAAGTGGTAGTCGGGGTGAATGTCTTGTTTCATGGCGGCGATCCAGTCCGACTAAGCCGGCGAGTGTGAATTGGGGTAAGCGCCATCCTGCGCACGCGCGGGGTGGCCCTCGAAGACGGGCGGCTATAAAGAACCCGCGCGATTTTGGCAAGGGACTGTTGATGACTGACGTGAACGCCGGCGAGCAAAAGGCCGATGGCCGCCCCGGCGCGGGAGCCGAACTGGTCCAGGGCATGGCCGAAGCCAAGGCCCGCCGGCCCCGCCGCAAGGACATCCGTCCGCTGGCCCACCTGCTGCCTTTCGTCGCCGCCCACAAGGGCGACGGCTTCGCCGCGGGGTTCTTCCTGCTGTTCTCGACCGGCGCGACCCTGGGGCTGACGGCGGCCTTCAAGGAAGTGATCGACCACGGATTCGCCAAGGGCGCGGGCGCTGAGATCAATAGCGCGTTCCTGGGCCTGGGCGCGGTGGCCATGGTGCTGGCGATCGCCACGGCCCTGCGATTCTTTTTCATCACCCGCCTGGGTGAGCGGGTCGTGGCCGATGTGCGCCGTGCGCTCTATGGCCACACCCTGACCCTGGACCAGCAGTATTTCCTCAAGACCCGCACGGGCGAAGTGCTGTCGCGCCTGACCACCGACGTCTCGCTGATCGAGCAGCTGGTCGGCGCCTCGGCCTCGATCGCCCTGCGCAACATCCTCAGCCTGGTCGGCGGCCTGGGCTACATGGCGGTGGTCTCGCCCAAGCTGGCGGGCTTCATCGTGCTGATGGTGCCGGTGATCCTGGCCCCGATGTTCCTAGTCGGCCGCCGCGTGCGCAAGCTGACCGTCACGGCCCAGGACAAGTTCGCCGACGCCGTGGGCTATGCCGGCGAGAGCCTGGACGCGCTGGAGACCGTGCAGGCCTTCGGGCGTGAACGCGCCTCGTCGGTGCGCTTCGGTGGCGCGGTGGACGAGGCCTACAAGGCCTCGGTGCGCCGGATCACCACCCGGGCCACCATGACGGCCATGGTCATCACCCTGGCCTTCGGCGGCGTCACCCTCTTGCTATGGAGCGGCGCGCGCCTGGTTCTGGCCGGCGAGATGACCGGCGGCACCCTGGCGCAGTTCGCCATGCTGGCGGTGATGGCCGCCGGTTCGATCGGCGCCCTGGGCGAGGTGTGGGGCGACGTCCAGAAGGCCTCCGGGGCCATGGACCGTATCGCCGAACTGCTGAACGCCAAGCCCGACATCGCCGCCCCGCCGGCCCCGAAAACCTTGCCGGCCCCGGCCCAGGGCGCGATTGCCTTCGAGAACGTGGTCTTCGCCTATCCCGGTCGTCCCGACCTGCCGGCCCTGAACGGCTTTGATCTGGCCGTGAAGCCCGGCGAGACCGTGGCCCTGGTCGGTCCCTCGGGCGCGGGCAAGAGCACCGTCCTGCGGCTGCTCCTGCGGTTCTATGACCCGCAAAGCGGCGGCATCCGCCTGGACGGCGTCGACCTGCGCGACGCCGCGCCGGACGAGGTGCGTGAGCGCATGGCCCTGGTCGCCCAGGACTCGCCGCTGTTCTCGGGCTCGGCGATGGACAACATCCGCTTTGGCCGCGCCGACGCCACCGAGGCCGAGATCCACGCCGCCGCCGAGGCCGCCCAGGCCGCAGGCTTCCTGTCGGCCCTGCCGCAAGGCTTCGACACCCCCGTCGGCGAGCGCGCCAAGACCCTGTCGGGCGGCCAGCGTCAACGCCTGGCCATCGCCCGCGCCCTGGTCCGCCAGGCGCCGATCCTGCTGCTGGACGAGGCTACCAGCGCCCTGGACGCCGAGAGCGAGCGCCTGGTCCAGCAGGCCCTGACCGCCGCGATGGAAGGCCGCACCACCCTGGTCATCGCCCACCGCCTGGCCACGGTGCTGAAGGCCGACCGGATCGTGGTGATGGAAGAGGGCAAGGTGGTCGAGCAGGGCACGCACGCTGAGCTCTTCGCCAAGGGCGGCCTCTATGCCCGCCTGGCCAGCCTGCAGTTCGGGGTCGCGGCGGCTTAGACCGCCGCGCCCAGGATCACCGCCAGCACCGCGACGATCAGCACCACGCCCTCGACGGCGTGGATCAGCACCGCCAGCCAGCTGGACCGGAAGATCTGGGCCGGCAGGCTGTAGCAGAGGCAGCTGATCAAGAGGCCCGGCATGATCCAGAACTTGTGGACGTGATAGGCGGTGAACAGCACGCCGTTGCCCAGCCACGCCCAGCGGCCCCAGGCCTTCTCCATGCGTGGCAACAGCACGCCGTGGAACAGCAGGGCCTCGCCCAGGCCGTAGTTGAACAGGCTGGAGACCAGGGCCAGGACCAGGATGTCCCAGCGTCCCCGGGCGTCCGGTGTCGCCAGGTGCTCGATGAAGGCGAAGGCCGGGGTGTGGGCCGCCAGGGCTTGGCCCAGGGGCGTACCCTGGAACCAGCCGCCGGCCATGTCGTCGCCGACGAAGCCGACGGCGGCGAACACCGGGACCAGCAGGAAGGCCGCGATCGCCGGCTTCCCGCGCCAGGTCGGCGTCGCCAGCCACAGCCGCCGGGCCAGGGCGGCGGGCCGGAAAGGCACGCCCTCCAGCTTCAGCACGATCACCGACAGCACGGTCTGCCAGGCCATACCGGCGACCATCAACCACCAGAAGGTGAGGCCCGGCAGCGGATCGCCGGGCGTCATCAGCCGAGGCGCGACCACCCAGGCCAGCGCCGCCATGGGCGCGGCGGCGGCCAGCCAGATCAGCAGGATGGTCGCCGTCCCGCTGGCCGGCTTGGCGGGGACCAACACGGGCACGAGCGCGTGGGAGCGATCGATCGCGCTCACGGCTAGAACCGCCGCACCAGGCTGACGAAGGTCCCGACCGCGTGGTCCTTGGCCATCAGCGGGCTGTCGGTGATATCCTTGTCGAACAGCTCGACCTCGCCGGCGGCGATCACGTACAGGCGGTCAGTGACCTGGTAGCGGGCCTGGACGCCCAGCGAGGGGACCAGCACCCCGCCGGACGCCGCGCGGGCCGTGCGGCCATATTCGAAGGCCCGGGCCACGCCGGCTTCCTTGACGCTGAGGCCGTACAGCCAGGTGGCCAGTTTCTTGTCCTTCCACGAGACGCCGGCGACGACGTCGACCGACAGCTTCTCCAGCGGCTGGGCCGACAAGGTGAGGTCGAGATTGACCTCCTGGCCCTTGGTCTCGCTGCTGACGTCGCGCAGATATTCGACGCTGAGGGTCGCAGGGCCGGCCGTGCCGCTGACGCGGCCGCCGACATCGACGCCGGTGCTGCGCTTGAGGAAGGCGAAGTCGCGGGTGTCCTTGGGATCGACCAGCTGGAAGCGCGGCGCGACCCGGCCCTCCAGCTTGAAGTGCTCATTACCCCAGGCCTTGACCGCTAGGCCCGACAGGTCGGCCGTCAGCCGATCGGTCTGGTAGACGAACAGCGGCAGGACGCCGGTCTGGGTCTTCTTCTTGGCGGTCGCGTACGGGTTGGTGGTGGCGTAGACGCCGGCGCCCAGCAGGAAGAGGCGCTCGGGCTGCTCGGTTTCCTGGGCGTGTGCGGTGATAGGGGCCAGGGCCAGGACGCAGGCGGCCAGGGAAAAACGAAGGATCATGACTGTTCTCATGCAGTGGGAGGAACAGTCGTCTAACTGGCTCAGCTTGCGCCTAGGCGCCTTCCGGACGGGTAGGCTCGAAGCATTGGGAGCTTCCTAACCTGCGGGTTCGGACATCAGGGGCGGAAGGCGCTGGGCGGCTGGCCGGCGTGTTTCTTGACGGCGGCGTTGAAGGTCGAGCGCGAGTTGAAGCCGACGTCGTAGGCGATGGTCAGGATCGGCTCGTCCGAGGCCTTGATCCGCGCGACCGCCTCTTGGACCCGCCAGCGATTGACGTAGTCGAAGAAGCTCTGGCCCAGGTGCTCGTTCAGGGCCTGGGACAGGTGGTTGGGCGTGATGGCGATGCGGCTGGCCAGGGCGCTCAGCGACAGCAGCGGATCGCGATAGAGGGCGTCGGCGCGCATGGCCTGCTCCAGCCGCGCGGCGATCTCGACCTGGCGCGCCTCGGGCAGGGCCGAGCGGGCGTATTTCTCGGGCGAAGGCAGGACCTTCGGGGTCTCGGTCTCCTGGGTGTAGATCGGCTTCTGTGACAGGCCGAACAGGCCGATGGCCGCTGTCCAGCCCAGCTCGATCGCGGCGGCCGCCACGTCCAGCCAGTGGGCGTTGGCGCCGATGGACAGGGCCGACTTCACCGCGCCCCAGGCCCAGGCGGCCAGCATGATCAACACCAGCGCCCGCAGCCAGCTCAGGGTGCGGTCCTCGATGTTGGAGAACAGGTCGCGCACCCGCCGCACGTGCCGGCTCAGCACCACCAGGGCGGCGGCCAGATAACCCAGGGTGACCAGCAGGAACAGTGCCACGAACAGCAGCTGCAGGATGCCCGACACGGCGTCGGTCTCGGCCAGGCCATAGACCGCCAGCCGCGTGCGCGCCGGCAGCACGAAGAACGGCGAGGCGATCAGCACCGCCACGCCCGCCGGCCAGCCGATCCGCCAGACGCGAGCAAAGGTCCAGCGGTCCGGCTCGCCGGTCATGGCCAGCACATAGGCCAGGATCGACGGCCCCAGGAACAGCGACAGCGCCCACAGGATCCCGGTCGTCCACGGATGGGCGCCATAGACCCCGATGCGGTCCAGCAGCAGATCGACGCCCGAGATCCCGCTCAGGGCCAGGAACACCGCCAAAGCCGTCGCTGGCGCTTCCTTCCAGTCCCGCCGCAACCCCAACTGCGCGGCCGCGAACAACCCGATCGCGGCCGTCGCCGAAGACAGGATCAGCGCCGGAGCGTCGACCATATGACGATCACCCCCGCGATCCCGGTTTCGAAACGGCGCGGAGAGTGTCTTGGAATGGAGAGCGGCGCAATTGGGCCTGCGAGCTTGGTGGTCTATAGTGCGGACAGGAGCAGACGTATGCCGAACAAGGTCCTGACCGCCGAAGTCCCCGCGCTGCTCGCCGACGAGGTGGAGCGTCTGGCCAAGCGCATGGAGCGGTCGCCGGATTGGGTGGTCGAACAGGCGCTAGGGGCATTCGTCGATCGAGAGGCGCGCCAACACGCCATGACCCTGGAGGGCATGGCCGATGTCGACGCTGGCCGCTTTGTCAGCCAGGCGGAGATGGAAGCCTGGGCTGATGGTCTCGATCCTGATCGCGCGCCGCTCACGCCGCGCTGATGAGGATCATCTGGACGGGCAGGGCGTCGTCCGATGTGGCGCGGCTGCACGAATTTCTCGCCGACGTGAACCCGCGCGCCGCCAAGGCGGTCGTGCAGAGGCTTGTCGCGGCGCCACGACGTTTGATCGAAACGCCGCGCGCCGGTGAGCGTCTTGCGGCTTTCATTCCGCGAGAAATCCGCCGGCTTCTGGCAGGCGACTACGAGTTTCGCTACGAGCTCATCGACGACACGATCTATGTCCTGCGCGTCTGGCACACGCGCGAGGATCGCTGACCTACTACTTCCGCAGATCCGCTGGCGTGGTCGGTTCGCTGATCACGCGTTCCATGGCTTTCCAGCGGGCGTCTTCGGACTTGCCGGCGCGGTAGACGTGGTCGCGGACCATGTCCTGGCCGATGTTGTAGTTGATCACGTACGAGCGGTAGGTCTCGACGAAGGACACCCGCTTCTCGGCGCCGCCGCGCGAGTACAGGCTGTATTTCATCATCGCCTGGACGGCCTGTTCCTTGGTCATCCGGCCGGCCAGATATTCGGCCGCGATGGTGTTGCCGGCGCTGGCCAGGGCGCCCTTGGCTTCCTGCAGCTCGCCGTAGGCCTTGGCGGTCGCGGGATCCAGGCCGGCCAGCGGATAGAGCTTGTCACGCTCGAACGTGGTCTTGGCGTCGCCCGGGAAAGCCAGCTCGATACCGAAATTGGCGCTGCCCTCTGCGATGAACGATTGCGGCGAGAACAGCGGATAGACGCTGAACTCGACCCAGCCCTTGTCCTTGGTCAGCTTCTGCTCGAGCAGGGCGTTCAGGACGTGGTGGCCGGGATAACCCTCGTGGCAGCCTAGGTCCAAGGCGCGGCTGATATAGATCGGCAGGTCGGTGTTGATCTGGATCAGGCTGTGGGCGTTGCCCTTGTACCAGTTGTAGCCGCTCCACGGCTTCTTGGTGACGAACTCCATGTCGAAGCGTTGGCCGGCCGGCAGCTTGATGTGCGCTTCCGTCTTGGCCTTGCAGGCGGCGATGCCGGCCTGCATCACGGCCTCGACCTTGTCGGTCGGGATCACGTAGCGGTTCTGGAAGGCGTCGACGCGGGCGGCCAGGTCGCCCTTGCCCGGGACCAGCTTCTCGATCTTCGCCAGGATGGGGTCGTAGCTCTTCAGGGGCTTGAGCACCGGGCGGACGCTGAACAGGCCTTCGGCCTCGTCCTCGAAGCTGAACTTGTCGCCGGCGATCATGGCCAGGCGGGTCTGGGCGGCGCGCAGCTGGCCCTTCAGGAAGATCTTGCGGCGGCGCTCGTCGGGGGCGAGGTCCTTGTCGGCGATCTTGCCCAGGGCCGCCTGCAGCCGGTCGGCCTCCTTGCGCAGCGCCGAGACGGGGCGCGGGTTGGCCTTGGCGGCGGCCTCCCATTCCTTCGGGCCGTAATAGGCGTCGACATAGCCGTCTTCGCGCTGGCCGGCCTCCAGGGTCAGGTGGACGAAGTCGACGGCGATCTTGCCCAGGGCGTCGGAGCCAGGAGCGGCCAGAGCGGGCGCGGCCAGGGACACGGCGGCGAGGGCCGCCAGCGCGGCGGCGGCGTTGCGGATCTTCATGGACTTCCCCAGCGAGCGTCGAAAGGCGGCACGCTGCACCGCCTTGCCCCGCTTCGGCAATATCGAGGAACGATTTAGCTGCGCGCGGCGACGGCCAGGGCCGGGAAGTCGCTGAACACGCCGTCGACGCCGGCCGCGTACAGGGCCTTGAACACCGGCGTCACGTCGCCGTGCAGGGCCAGGAAGGCCGGATCCTGGGGATCGCCCTTACGCAGGCTCGCCGGCAGGAAGTAGTTCTCGGCGCGCACGGTCCAAGGATGGACCGCCAGGCCGGCGGCATGGGCGTTCTTGACCAGGTCGGTGGCCGGCAGCAGGGCCTGCTTGTCGTTCGGCACGACCAGGCTCCAGTTCGGACCCAGGCCGTCGGCATAGACTGCGACGTCCTTCAGGCCCTGGGCGGTGATCAGGTCGGCATACTTCACGTTCGGCAGGTCAGCCGGGCCGCCTTCGCCGTCGACCAGCAAAACCAGGCGCGCGGCGGTCTTGGCCTTCAGCTTCTTCAGCGGGCTGACCTCGAAGCACTGCACGAACACCGGCGCGGTGGCCGAGTTCAGGTCCAGGGCCTTCAGCTTGGCGACCAGGCGGTCTTCGGTCGGCAGGCCGATCGAGGCGAAATAGGTCGGGTGCTTCAGCTCGGGATAGACGCCGATCGTGCGGCCGGTGCGCTGGGTGCCGGCGCGGGCGATGGCCACGACTTCTTCGAAGGTCAGGATCTGGGCCTGGCCGTCGAAGGCCGCGCTGGTCGGACGCAGCTGCGGCAGCCGCTCGCGGGCGCGCAGGGTCTTGATCTCGGCCAGGGTGAAGTCTTCGGTGAACCAGCCGGTGATCTGCTGGCCATCGATGGTCTTGGTCGCCTTGCGGGCGGCGAATTCGGGACGGCTGGCGACGTCGGTCGTGCCGCCGATCTCGTTCTCGTGGCGGGCGACGAGGTGGCCGTCCTTGGTCGGCACCAGGTCCGGCTCGATGAAGTCGGCGCCCTGCTCGATGGCGCGCTCATACGACAGCGCCGTGTGCTCGGGCCGCTCGCCGCTGCAGCCGCGATGGCCGATGACGATCGGCTTCTTGGTCTGGGCGAAGGCAAAGCCGGGCAACAGCGTGCCGGCGAGCGCGGCGGTGGTCATGGCGCGACGGGTAAGCAGGGTCATGGGCGCGGATTTAGCGCCCGGATGTGACGGTTTGGCGAGAGCCTTCAGGCTCTCGCCATCACAAAAACCTACGCCGCCCGCAGACGCTCCAGGATCTGCGGGTAGAGGTCCTGGTTGCTGGCCAGGATCGACTTGCCGTTGACGACGTCCAGGTCGTTCTCGTCGATCGTCGAGACCTTGCCGCCCGACTCCTGGATCATCAGCACGCCGGCGGCGATGTCCCACGGGTTGAGGTTGCGCTCCCAGTAGGCGTCGAAGCGGCCGGCGGCGACCCAGGCCAGGTCCAGGGCGGCCGAGCCGAAGCGGCGCACGCCGGCGACCTTCTGGCTGACCTGGTGCAGCTCCTTCAGGAACTGGCCGTGGCCCGGCTTGCCGGCGAACGGCACGCCGGTGGCCAGGATGCTCTCGTCCAGGTGACGGCGGGCGGCGACACGCAGGCGCTTCTCGGCGCCCAGGAACGCGCCCTTGCCCTTTTCGACCCAGAACAGGTCGTGGGTGATCGGGTTGTAGGTAACGCCGGCCACGACGCCTTCGCCTTCACGCTGCAGGGCGATATTGACCGCGAAGTGCGGGATGGCGTGCATGAAGTTGGTGGTGCCGTCCAGCGGGTCGACGATCCAGGTGTGGGTCTTGTCGGTGCCCTCGATCATGCCGCGCTCTTCGCCCAGGAAGCTGTAGCCCGGGCGGGCCTTGGTCAGGATCTCGAACAGGGTCTGTTCGGCCTTGATGTCGGCATTGGTGACGAAGTCCGCCGCGCCCTTCTTGGAGACCTGCAGTTCCGTGACTTCGCCGAAGTCGCGGGCCAGGCCGCGGGCGGCCTTCCGGGCCGCGTCGATCATGACGTTCAGGAGGGCGGAAGGCGTGGCCACGGGCGGATATCCTCAAGGAATTGCCGTCGACGCCCGCCGGAAAGTCCGGCGGCGGAGCGGTAGGTCGACGGTGTGAAAGAACGGGCGCGGAACCTAATCGTCCACAGGCCCGATGGCAAGATGGGCCTGATTCAACAGGCTTAACGGCCTTTTTCACCGAACCATGTCACGTCGATGGGGGCTGTCTCGTCCTGTTCTCGACACCAACTCGAGAGGGCGACATGCGCTGGATCGCGATCGGACTGACGGTTCTGTTTCTGGGCAATGGCCTGGTGATGCTGACCGTCCCTTATCCCTGGTACCTGACCATTCCCGGCGTCATCCAGACCGGGCCGTTCAACGACCACTTCGTGCGCGACATCGGCGCGACCTATCTGGCCTGCGGGATCGGGACCCTGCTGGGCGCGCTGGACCTGCGCCGGCACGCGGGGGCCGTGGTCGTGGCGGCGGCGTTCCAGGGCGCGCATGCGATCATCCACGTGATCACGCCCTTCTGCGGGACCAGCCTGCCGTGGCCGCTGCTGGCGCGGGACTTTCCGGGCGTGTTCCTGCCGACCCTGCTGACGATCTGGCTGGCCGTGGCGGCTGTGCGCGCGAAGGAGGCCTGAGATGATGAAGGCGATCATCGCGGCCGCCATTGGCCGGTTCGAGAAGCGCTACGACTACGACGCGACCTATATCCGCGACCTGCTGGAGGCCAGCCCGAAGGCAGCGCGGGCCTTCCAGGGCGTGCGGACCCTGTCGGGCTATCGCGAGGGCGCGCCGGCCGCGGCCCTGTCGGCGGCGGGGCTGGTCGCCACGATGAGCGAGGACTGCGGTCCCTGCGTCCAGATCGGCGTGAGGATCGCCGAGGAGAATCACGTGGCGGCCGAGGTGCTGCGGGGGATCCTGACCGGCGACCACGTCCTGATGGGACCGGACGCCAGCCTGGCCTGGCGCTTCGCCAAGGCCTCGCTGGCCCGCGACCTGGAACGCTCGGACGCCCTGCGCGACGACGTGCTGGAGCGCTGGGGTCCCAAGGGGCTGTCGGCGATCGCGCTCGCCATCGCCTCGGCGCGGGTCTATCCCACGGTCAAGTACGCGATGGGACACGGCAAGGCCTGCTCGCGGGTCGAGGTGGGCGGAGAGGCGGTGGCGGTGCGCTCATGACGGCGGCTGATGCGATCTTCGAAGGGCGACGCTCGGCCATGACCGGCCTGGCCTACCGCATGCTGGGCTCGCGCGCCGAGGCCGAGGACGTGGTGCAGGACGCCTGGCTGCGCTGGCGCAAGGTCGATGCCGAGACGGTTGAAGAGCCCGGCGCCTATCTGAACCGCGTGGTCACGCGCCTGGCCCTGGACCGCCTGAAGTCGGCCCGCGCCCGCCGCGAGGTCTATATCGGCGAGTGGCTGCCCGAGCCTGTGGTCGAGCCCGACTTCGAGGCCGGCGGCGACGCCGACCTGTCGGTGGCCTTCCTGCTGGCGCTGGAGCGGCTGACCCCGCTGGAGCGGGCGGCGTTCCTGCTGCACGACGTTTTCGACACGCCCTTCGCCGAGATCGCCGGCGTGTTGGGGCGGAGCGAGACGGCTTGCCGCCAACTGGCCTCGCGGGCCCGCGAGCACGTGCGGCGCGACCGGCCGCGCTATACGCCCAGCGCCGACGAGGAGCGCAAGCTGACCACGGCCTTCTTCCAGGCCCTGGTGACCGGCGACGAGGTCGCGCTGCGCGATCTGCTGGCCGAGGACGTGGTCTGGCACGCCGACGGCGGCGGCAAGGCCAACGCCAACCTCAATCCGATCTATGGCGCGACCAAGCTGGTAGCCATGCTGCAGGGCATCCGGCGCAAGTTCCCGCCGCCGGCCGACACGACCGTCCGCCTGGCGCGCGTCAACGGCCAGCCGGGCCTGGTGCTGGCGTCAAACGGCGTCGTCTTCCAGACCATGAGCCTGGAAATCGAGAACGGCCGCATCAGCGCCGTCTACACGATGCGCAACCCGGAGAAGCTCTCCGGGCTTGACGCCTGACCTAGGGCAACTCCGCCTTCGGCAGGGTGTCCTTGCTCTCGCAGGCCAACTTGCCGGCCTTGCCGACGGCGCCGGAGATGTCCTCGATCTTGGCTTCCTTGCGCCAGCCCTTGGGCAGGCCCTTGGTGCCGTCGAAGTCCATGCCAAGGTCCATCCACTTGTCGGCCGCGCAGTCCAGCGCGAAGACCAGGATCGGTCCCTTGCTGGCCGGCCAGTTCCGATAGGCGCCGTTGGCCTTGCCCTCGGCGATGCGGGTGACGATCAGGCCGCTGGTCTGGTCGACGCGGGTGAAGTCCGCGTCGTAGTAGGTCTTGGTCTCGCCCGGAGCCAGCTTCCAGGTCTCAGCGGTCGCGGCGCCGGAAAACGCCAGGACCGGTACGCTAAGCAAACACACCACGAGTCGCTTCATGTCAGCGTCTCCCCCTTACCTGTTGTTCGCTGGGGAAGACGCTATGCCTGTGTGCAGTGCGTCACAATATCACTGTTATTCGAAGCTCAGCGCGCGGCGAGACCCTCGGCGATAGCCGCATTCAAGGCCGCGACAGCCGCATCGGGGCCCTGCGGATGCGCCCAGACCCCGGCCGAGACGGCCAGGAAGTCGGCGCCAGCCGTGGCCAGGGGCGCGGCATTGGCGGCGGTGATGCCGCCGATGGCCACGCACGGGACCTCCATCGTCTCCTGCCAGATGGTCAGGATGTCGGGCTCGGCGGTGGTCGGGGCGTCCTTGGTCGAGGTCGGGAAGAAGGCCCCGAAGGCGACGTAGTCGGCGCCGGCCTCGGCGGCCTCCATGGCCAGGTGGCGGCTGTCGTGACAGGTGACGCCGACCATGCGCTCGCCCATCAGCTTGCGGGCGTCGCGATAGGCCATGTCGCTCTGGCCGACATGCACGCCGTCGACCGGCAGGCGGGCGGCCAGGTCGGGGCGGTCGTTCAGGATCACCGCCACATCATGGGCCTGGGCGATCGGACCCAGCACGTCGACCGCCGCCTTGATCACGTCGTCGGGGACGTCCTTCAGGCGGATCTGCAGGGCGGCCACGTCGCCGCCTTCCAGGGCCTTGGCCAGCTGGCGGCCAAAGCCGGCCAGGTCGTCCAGGGCGGGCGGGGTGATCAGATAGAGGCGGCAGGGAAGCGTCATGAGGCGGCCTTTATGCCAATTTCAGGACGCTTGCGACACCTGGTCGCTGCTAACCAGAGTGAGAGTCAGTTGCAAAGTCCGTCGGGACCGGCTAGATGAGAATGACAATCAAACCGGGTAGGGCGTTCGTACCTTGTACGTCTGTAACTGTAACGGCATCCGCGAGCGCGAAGTGCGCGCCGCCATCGACGCTGGCGCCAGCCGGCCGGCCGACATCTTCCGTTCCAAGGGTTGCCAGGCTCAGTGCGCCAAGTGCGTCTGCGAAATGCGCCAGATGATCCAGGACAATCGCGAAGCGCTTGCATTCGCGGCCGAGTAATCGGCAAAAAGCCAATAAATTCAGCTATCGCGAGGCACTCGCACAGATTTCTGTGAGAGCGCGAAACACTCGCACACATTCAGGTTGAAGCCCGTTTCGGCTTGCCCCAGGTTCCCGCCGAGATCCGAACCTTAAGGAGGCCGCCATGCAGGGCGATCCCAGCATCATCCGACTGCTCAACGCGGTGCTCACCAACGAGCTGACGGCGGTCAACCAGTACTTCCTGCACGCGCGGATGTACGACAACTGGGGCTTCAAGCGCCTCGGCAAGATCACCTACGACGAATCGATCGGCGAGATGAAGCACGCCGACATGCTGATCAACCGCATCCTGTTCCTGGAAGGCCTGCCCAACCTGCAGGACCTGCACAAGCTCAAGATCGGCGAGACTGTTCCGGAATGCCTGAACAGCGACCTGCAGGTCGAGATCGGCGGCCGCGAGACCCTGATCCCGGGCATCGTCCAGTGCGAACAGGCCCGCGACTATGTCAGCCGCGAGCTGCTGCGCGTGATCCTCAGCGACACCGAGGAGCACATCGACTTCCTGGAAATGCAGATCGGCCTGGTCAAGTCGCTGGGCGAGCAGAACTACCTGCAGTCGGCCATGGGCGAACTGCCGGCCTAAACCGGCCGCTCCATAAAGACGCGGGCGGTCTCATCCAGTCCGCGCGCCAGATGTTCGCGCCGGATCTCCAGGAGGTCCGGCGCTAATTTTTGGTCGTCGATGTCGAGGAAGCCCAGCCGCCGATAGTAGGGCGCGTTCCACGGCACGTCGCGGAAGGTCGACAGCGTCAGGCGCACCGTTCGTGCGCCTACGGCGTCGATCAGGGCCGCGCCGATACGTCGGCGCTCGAAGGCCGGCAGGACGTCGATCTGCTCGATGTAGAGACTGTCGCCGACGGGGCGGAACATCACGAAGGCGGCGACCTGGCCTTCGACATCCGCGACCAGCAGGCCGCCCGACGCGATGCGGTCGGCCAGCACCGACGCCGGCGAAGGCTCGTCGGCGGCCAGGGCGTCCATCAGGCCGATGAAACGCTGAGCCGAGGCCCGCTCGATCTCTCGAACGGCCTCGATCTCGGAGGACAGGGCAGGGCGAATGGCGACGGTCACGCCGCCATGCTGGCCCGCCGGGCAGGCGAGGTCTAGGCCGCGCGGGCGCCCGGACGACGTTGGGCGGCGATCGGCGCGGCGGCTTGGCCGGTCTTGAAGCGCGTCATCAGGTGCGTCAGTTCGTGGGCCTCGGTGCGCAGGTTGGCGGCGGCGGCGGTGGTCTCTTCCACCATGGCCGCGTTCTGCTGGGTCACCTGGTCCATCTGGTTGACGGCGCTGTTGACCTGGTTGAGGCCGGTGGCCTGTTCCTGGGCCGAACGGGCGATCTCGCTGATCAAGCCGTCGATCTCGCCGACCTTGCTGACGATGCCGTCCAGCGAGGCGCCGCTTTCGCCGACCAGCTTCACGCCGCGATCGACCTGGGCGGTCGAGTTGGCGATCAGGGTCTTGATCTCCTTGGCCGCATCGGCCGAGCGCTGAGCCAGGGCCCGCACTTCCTGGGCGACGACCGCGAAGCCGCGACCGGCTTCACCCGCTCGCGCAGCCTCGACGCCGGCGTTCAAAGCCAGCAGGTTGGTCTGGAAGGCGATCTCGTCGATCACCCCGATGATGTTGCCGATCTGGGCCGAGGACTTCTCGATCTCGCCCATGGCCGTGATGGCCTGCTGGACGACCTCGCCGGAGCGGCCGGCGTCGACGCGGGCGGCCGAGGCGGCGGCCGAAGCGCGCTTGGCGCCCTCGGCGCTGCGCACCACCGTGGCGGTGATCTCGTCGAGGGCGGCGGCGGTCTCTTCCAGGCTGGCGGCCTGTTGTTCGGTGCGGCGCGACAGGTCGTCCGAGGCGTAGGACACCTCGTCGATGCCGGCCTGCATGCTGCCGGTGCGCTGGACGATGGTCGAGACCGTGTCGCGCAGGCAGTCGATGGCGGTGTTGAAGTCGTCCTTGACCTGCTGGTAGCGCGGATCCATCGCCGCTTCGATGTGCTCGCTGACGTCGCCGCGGGCCAGGCGGCCCAGGCCGTCGGCCAGCACGGTGACGACAGTGTTGTCCTGGTCGGCCTTCTTGCGGGCGGCCTCGGCGGCGGCGCGTTCCAGCTCGACGGCCGTGATGTCGGAGGCGAACTTGATCACCTTCACCGGCTTGCCGTTCTTGTCGAACAGCGGGTTGTAGGAGGCCTGGATCCAGATCTCCTTGCCGCCCTTGCCCACGCGCTTGAACTTGTCGGAGAAGAACTCGCCGCTGTTCAGTCGGCGCCAAAAGTCGCGGTATTCGCCGCTCTTGGCGTAGTCGTCCTCGACGAATAGGCTGTGGTGCCGACCCTGGATTTCCGAGAGGCCGTAACCCAGCGTCTTCAGGAAGTTGTCGTTGGCCGTGATGATCGTGCCGTCGAGATTGAACTCGATTACCGCCTGGCTGCGGTGAATAGCGGCGATGATCGCCTCCATCTCGGCGATCTGGCTCGTGGCCTTGCTGTCGTCCTGGCGCGCCCGGAAGAAGGACATCGGCGTTTTCCCTGTCGCGTGAGGTCACCACCTTGGCGACGCCTGCATCTCACGCTTCGGCGAAAAGTTGCGCTGCGAAACTCAAAAGAGCCTTAACGCGGTGAAGCTCTCGGTTGAATGTCAAAAGATCGGGTGTCTCCAAAAGGCAAATGAAAACAGCAACATGATGCCAAAGTCTAAACTCGTCGTTTTCCTTAACGCGTCATCCGGTCGCACGAGACTTTAGGATAGATCGAGTCAGGGTTGCACCTCGCGGAGTCGGCCTCCCGACACGCCAGGGGCGTTTTCGGGTGGCGCCGCGCGAGGATCAGGCCATCATGCGGATCAGGCCCCGCTGAAGCTGGAACCAAGGCTCAGCTGGGCTGTTTGACCTTGCGAGTTCACGAGGGAGTCCCGCCATGCATATCGCCAACGGAAAGTCGCGCGAGCGCGCCCTGGCCGGTCGCGAAGCGTTCCAGCTCGATCAGCGGGAGGCTGGCGTTCACCCCGCGGCGCAGATCGCCCTGGGCGCGGCCCTGGCTGGCGGCGCGATCTTCGCCGCCCTGATGATGGGCCGTCGTCACGAAGCCGTGCTGGACGACGAGATGTACGCGGTCGAGTTCGCCGAGATGCACGAGCCGGTGGCCCACCAGCCCAAGCCGCTGACCAGCCTGCTGCTGCCGCCGCTGTTCATCGCCATGACCCTGTCGGGCCTGCGCACCTGGAACGCGCCGTCCAGCCCCGCTCGCACCCGCGCCCTGACCATCTGGAGCCTGGTGCAGGGCTTCAACGCCCTGTGGCTGGGCCTGGGCGCGCGCCGTGTCGGCGGCCAACTGGGCGCGGCCACGGCCTCGCTGGCGGCCTCGGCGGCCTATGCCCTGGAGGCCCGCAAGGTCGGCGGCGGCGTGGCCCCGGACCTTGGCTGGGTCGGCATCGCCAACGCCCTGACGGCGCAGCTGTGGCGGCGCCCGCTGGTCCCGCGCGTTCCGACTATCCATTAGGACGGCTCAGGGGATCTTCAGCAGGCGATCCAGGCTGAAGGTCCCACCGCCGCGCGCGATCAGGAAGAGCAAGAGGCCCGCCCACGACAGGTGGGTCGGCCAGGCGTCGGGATAGACGAAGATCTCGATCACCGCGGTCATGCCCAGGAATGCGAGCGCGGACAGACGCGTGAACAGTCCCAGCACCAGCAGCACCGAGAACAGGTGCTCGGCATAGGTCGCCGCATGCGCCGCCACGACCGGCGGCAGCAGGGGCACGTGGTACTCGCTCTCGAACAGGGCGTAGGTCCCGTCGGTGATGTGCAGCAAGCCATCGACCTTGGTGCGGCCCGACTGGAAGAAGATCGCCGCCACGCCGAAGCGGGTGACCAGGGCCAGCACGTCTTCGCTCAGCAGCTTGCGAGCGGTCTGGGCGAAGGCGTCGAACGGGGCGCGGAGCGAGAGCGCGGTCATGAAGTGAAGACTCCCTCGGAGATCAGGACGGCGAACAGTGACGCCAGGTTGGCGGCGGGATCGGCCTCGAAGACGCGCTGGGCGGCCTGCGCCGAGGTGAGGCCGTCGCGGCAGGCGCGCAGGAAGGCGACTTCGGTGCTGCCGATGACGCGAGCGGCGACAGCGCCGCCCTGGCGGACCAGCAGCAGGGTCTGCGCCTGATCCAACAGCTCAAGGTCCTCGCGGCCCTCGCGGACGGCGATCCACAGGCCGGGCAGGCCGGCCTCGAAGCTGGCGAAGCGGACGCTGGGGTGCAGGGGCAGGTTTGTGTCGGCCAGGACATCGGGCGTCAGGGCCGCGAGCGCTTCGGCCGTCAGAACCTCCGCCTCGGCGGCGAACAGGCACTCGGTCCACAGGCGGTCCAGGTGGGCGATCCCGGCCAGGTACGGTGTGTCGTCGGCGGGCGGGAAGCGCTCCAGCCAGGCCGGGAAGGCCTCGCCATAGTCCAGCAGGGCGGCGCTGGCCGGCGGGGCCTCGCGGGCGAACAGGGCGGCGGCGGCGCGGAACCAGTCCTCGCCGACCATCGAATGCACGGTCGGGAAGTTGGCGGCCAGGGCGTCGACGCAGCCCTTGGCGATGGTGTTACGGTAGACGGAGAGGCCGGCCTGACCCTCGCCGGGCGCGAGCCAGGGCGACAGGGCCGAGGGGCTGCCAGCGAGGGCGGCGACGAAGGCGTCCTGGAAATCCAGCAGCTCAGGCATGGACGGTCTCCAGCGCGGCGAGCTCGGCGGCGGCGCGATCGCGCTCAGCCATCAGCACTTGGAAGGCGGGAATGTCGTCGTCGCGCTCGATCAGCGTGGGGCGCGGGCCGATGCGGCGGATCAGGCGGCGATAGAGCACCCAGACGGGCTCGGCCACCGGCGCGCCATGGGTGTCGATGAGCAAGGGCGAGCCGCCGGCGTCGGCGCCGTGGCCGGCCAGGTGGATCTCGCCGACCGCCTCGGCGGGCAGGGCGTCCAGATAGGCCTCGGCGCTGTAGCCCAGATTGCTGGCGCTGACGAAGACGTTGTTGACGTCGACCAGCAGGCCGCAGCCGGTCTTGGCGACCAGGGCGGCGAGGAACGCGACCTCGTCCAGGTCGTGGCCGGTCAGGGGCAGATAGAGCGAAGGGTTTTCGACCAGCACACGGCGACCCAGGACGTCCTGCATGCGGCCGATATTGGCGGCGATGCGGGCCAGGGCCGCGTGGGTGCGGGGGAAGGGCAGGAGGTCGGGCTGGTGCGCGCCACGATGGGTCGACCAGGCCAGGTGCTCGGACACCACGAAGGGCTCGAACCGGTCGACCAGGCGCTTGAGGGCGGCCAGGTGCTCGGGATCCGGATCGGCGTCGGCGGCCAGGGACAGGCCCACCCCGTGCAGCGACAGCGGCCGGCGTTGGCGGATGGCTTCTAGCGCCGCGAGGCGCGGTCCGCCGGCCGACATGTAGTTCTCGGGATGGACCTCGAACCACAGCCCCTCGGCGTCGCGCGCGAGGGCGTCGTCATAGTGCTGGGATTTGAGGCCGAGGCCGGCGGTGATCATCGGGGGTATTCCCAAAGCCCGATCTCCCCGGCGCCGCCGGGGAGATCGGAAGCTGGCCTTACATCTTCGGCGTCAGCGAACCCATGCCGGTCGGGGTCTTGATCGTGACGCAGGTGCCCTTCTTGACCATCTTCCAGGCGTCGCCCTGGTAGTCGACCTTCGAGGTGCCGGCGCACGAGGTGCCAGCGCCGGCCTTGCAGTCGTTCTCGCCGGCCTTGGCGACGCCGTAGCACTTTTCCTGGTCGCCCTTGGCCTTGCCGTGGTCGTCGGCGGCGGCGATCGAGACGCCGGCCGACAGGGCCAGGACGGCGGCGAGGGCGGCGGTGGCAGCGGTGCGGTTCATGGGGTTCTCTCCTTTGGGCGTTTCACGCCGGAGCGGCTCTGCTGGCCGCCCGGTCGATGGGAATTACGAAGCGACACCGCGAGAGGTTACACCGCTCAGCGAACAAAATTTCGGCGCGGTTTCACGGTCCAGGTTCCGGCGCGGCGCGCGGGCGTGTAACCATCCGCCCCTCGCGCGCGAATAGGGGCTTGCGTGACGGATACCGAAACCCGTTTGAAGGCGCTGATGCTGCGCGGGCTGGACGGCGACGCCGCCGCCTATCGCGAGTGTCTGGCCGGTCTCGGCGTTCGGCTTCGCGCCTATTTCGCGCGGCGGATGTCCGGCGCGCCCGGCGATGTGGAGGATCTTGTGCAGGAGACGCTGCTGGCGGTGCATCTCAAGCGGTCGACCTGGGATCCGTCCCAGTCGTTCACCGCCTGGGCGCATGCGGTGGCGCGCTACAAGCTGATCGACCACTGGCGACGGCGAAAGATCCGCCAGACCCTGCCGATCGAGGACCACATCGAGTTTCTGGCCGCCGACGAGCCCGACCCTGGCGTCGGCCTTGAACTGGATCGCGCCCTGGCCAGCCTACCGGAGAAACAACGAATCCTGGTTTCCGACGTCAAGCTGACGGGGCTGAGCCTGGCCGAGGCCGGGGCCCGCGCGGGCATTTCCGAAGGCGCCGCCAAGGTCGCCCTGCACCGGGCGCTGAAGGCCCTGGCCGAAAGGATGCGCCGTGCGGACGGATGATCTGATCGACGCCCTGGCCCAGGACGCGGGTCCGACGCGCGCGCCGCCCAAGCGTCTGGCGATCGTCGCCGGTCTGGGCGCGCTGGCGGCCCTGGTTCTGGTGCTGGCCTGGCTGCACACCCGTCACGACCTGATGCTCGCAATGCGCGGCGGCATGTTCTGGATGAAGGCGCTCTATACCGGGGCGCTGGGCCTGGCCGGCTATCTGGCCATCGAGCGCCTGTCGCGGCCGGAGGGCTCGGGCCGGCGCGGCTGGATGCTGGGCGGGGCGGTATTGGGCCTGTTTGCCCTGGCCGGCGTTGTCCAGGCGATCATGAGCCCCGACATCCAGATGGCCCTGCACATGCTGCGCGGCCACTCGTGGCACGTCTGCAGCCGCAACATCCTGATGCTGGGCCTGCCGATGCTGGTCCTGGGCCTGTGGGCGGTGCGCGGCATGGCCCCGACCCGGCCCGTCGCCGCCGGCTTCGCCACGGGCCTGTTCGCGGGCGGCGTCGCGGCCACGGTCTACGGCCTGCACTGCGCCGAGAACACCTTCACCTTCGTGGCCCTCTGGTACAGCCTCGGCGTGCTGTCGCTGGCCGTCCTGGGCGCGCTGATTGGGCGTTGGGCGCTGCGTTGGTAGGCAGACCGGATGTCCCTAGAAGTAGCGACGATCACGTTTCGTATCGTCGCCTTAGGGTCGATTGACAAACCCACGTTCCGCCAATGAAGTGCCGCCTCTTTTCGCGAATGAGACGCGAGAAGCTTCACTGAAACGCCAGCCGGCTCTGTGGGGAGAGGCGCGTGACGATCGACGACACCCTTGCTCCGCTGGATGCGGGAGCGAGCGGCGAGCGCCTTGGCGCACCCATCTGGTCGACCGCGACCCTACCCTGGCGGCTGGCCGAGATCGGCGGCGCCGGCGCCTTGGCGGGCGTGCTGATGATTCTGCTGTGGCTGGACGTGCGGTCCGACCTGACCGAGGCGGCGGGGCAGGCCTTCTTCTGGATCAAGGCCGCCTATCCGGCCGGCGTCGCCCTGTGCGCCCTGGTCGCGGCCACCTGGCTGGCGCGCGGACGGCCTGGCGGCGTCACGGTGCTGGTTCTGGCTGGCGCGGGCGCGGTCGGCATGCTGGTCGCCGCCGGCGTGCAAAACGCGGCCATGAGCCCGGCCGCGCTGATCACCCTTCACTGGCCCAACGCGCTGGTGTGCCTGGGCAACATCCTGGTCATCGCCGCCCCGATGCTGGCGCTGACCGTTTTCGGCCTGCGCGACGTCGACTTGCTGCGACCCGCGCCAACCGGTTTTGCCTGTGGCCTCTTTTGTGGGGGCGTCGCGGCGACGGTCGACGGCTTGCACTGCTGGCAGGGGACCTACGCCTTCGTCGGTCCCTGGTTCACCCTGGCCATGCTGGTCAGCGGCGGGATCGGGGCCGGCGCGATCAAGCTGCTCGCCCGTCGCCGCCGCTTTCTGGCGGCCGAATAGAAAAGGCCCCCCGGATCGCTCCGGGAGGCCCTTTCGTCTTCAAGCTCTAGAGCGCCTTATTCGGCGGCGGCCTTGGCCGCGCCAGCGCCGAACTTGGCGTCCAGCTCGCCGGCCGTGTAGCGCTTGGCCATGGTCGCGGTCGACAGCGCCTTGATCTTGTCGGCGTGGCCGGCCGAGCCGAACTCGACGAAGCGCGCCTGGCAGACCTTACGCATGGCTTCCTTGGCCGGCTTCATGTAGGCGCGCGGGTCAAACTCGCTCGGCTTCTCGGCCAGCAGCTTGCGGATCGCGCCGGTGATGGCCATGCGGTTGTCGGTGTCGACATTGATCTTGCGCACGCCGTGCTTGATGCCGCGCTGGATCTCTTCGACCGGCACGCCCCAGGTCTGGGGCATCTCTCCGCCGTACTGGTTGATGATGTCCTGCAGGTCCTGCGGAACGCTGGACGAGCCGTGCATCACCAGGTGGGTGTTGGGCAGGCGGCGGTGGATTTCCTCGATCACGTTCATGGCCAGGACGTCGCCGTCCGGCTTGCGCGTGAACTTGTAGGCGCCGTGGCTCGTGCCCATGGCGATGGCCAGGGCGTCGACGCCGGTGGCCTGCACGAAGTCGACCGCCTGGTCGGGATCGGTCAGCAGCTCGTCGTGGGAAAGCTTGCCCTCGAAGCCGTGGCCATCCTCGGCCTCGCCCATGCCGGTCTCCAGCGAGCCCAGAACGCCCAACTCACCCTCGACCGAGACGCCGCAGCTGTGGGCCATCTGGACCACCTTGCGGGTGACGTCGACATTGTACTCGTAGGTCGCCGGGGTCTTGGCGTCTTCCATCAGCGAGCCGTCCATCATCACCGAGGTGAAGCCGTACTGGATCGCCGTGGCGCAGGTCGCCGGGCCATTGCCGTGGTCCTGGTGCATGCAGACCGGAATGTTGGGATAGATGTCGACCAGCGCGTCGATCATCTTGGCCAGCATGATGTCGTTGGCGTAGTTCCGCGCGCCGCGCGAGGCCTGGATGATGACCGGCGAGTTGACGGCCTCAGCCGCCTCCATGATCGCCAGACCCTGTTCCATGTTGTTGATGTTGAAAGCGGGCAAGCCGTACTCATGCTCGGCGGCATGATCCAACAGCTGGCGCAGCGTGATGCGAGCCACGTAATTCTCTCCTGCAAGCGTGAAGTAGGTTGAGGTCGTTTCTTGTTTTTGGGGCCGTGACGCTTGTGCGTTCTCTGCCCGGGTCAGTCATTGGTCAGTCCGGCGCGGATCTGCATGATCCGCGCCAGGACAAGTCTCTTTAAGCCTCGAGTGCGGCGACGCCCGGAAGCGTCTTGCCTTCCATCCACTCGAGGAACGCGCCGCCGGCGGTCGAGACGAAAGTAAAATCGGCCGACACGCCCGCGTGGTTCAGTGCAGCGACAGTATCACCGCCGCCCGCGACCGCCACAAGCTTACCCGATTTCGCCAGGGATGCAGCGTGTTTTGCCGCCGAAACCGTCGCTTCATCGAACGGAGGCACTTCGAAAACGCCCAACGGGCCGTTCCAGATCAGCGTGATGCTTGAATCCATGGCGGCCAGCAGGCGCTTGGCGCTTTCCGGACCGGCGTCCAGGATCAGGTCGTCGGCCTGAACTTCGTTCAGCGCACGGACGGCGGTCTCGACGCCGGGGGCGACCTTCTTGGCCACGACCACGTCGACCGGCAGCAGCAGTTCGCAGCCGGCGGCGTCGGCCTTGGCGATGATTTCGCGGGCGGTGTCGGCCAGATCCTTTTCGCAGAGCGAGCCGCCGACGTCGTGGCCTTGCGCGAACAGGAAGGTGTTGGCCATGCCGCCGCCGATCGCCAGGCGATCCAGCTTGGCGACCAGGTTGTTCAAGAGATCCAGCTTGGTCGAGACCTTGGAGCCGCCGACGATGCCGATCACCGGCTTCTTCGGATTGCCCAACGCGGCGTCCAGGGCTTCCAGCTCGCGCTGCATCGACAGGCCCGGATAGGCCGGCAGCAGCTTGGCCAGGCCTTCGGTCGAGGCGTGGGCGCGGTGGGCGGCGCTGAAGGCGTCGTTGACATAGATGTCGCCGTTGGCGGCCAGGGCCTTGGCGAACTCGGCGTCGTTGCTCTCTTCGCCGGCGTGGAAGCGGACGTTCTCCAGCAGGGCGACGCCGCCGTTCTCCAGGCCATCGACGACCTTGGCGGCTTCAGGACCGATGGCGTCCGAGGCGAAGGCGACCGGCTGCTCCAGCAGCTTGCTCAGCGGCTCGGCCACGAAGCCCAGGCTCATTTCCGGCACGACCTTACCCTTGGGGCGGTCGAAGTGGGCCAGCAGGACGACCTTGGCGCCTTGCTTGGACAGGTAGTGGATGGTCGGCAGGGCCGCGCGCAGGCGGGTGTCGTCAGTGATCTTGCCGCCGTCGACGGGGACGTTGAAGTCCACCCGGACCAGGGCGCGCTTGCCGGCGAGGTCGGCGGTGTCGAGGGTGCGGAAGGTCATCGGGAGGATCCTGAAATTCGGTGCGTTGGATCCTCGTCCTTCGACAAGCTCAGGATGAGGATCCAAGAGAGCAGGCATCACACTAGCCCTCATCCTGAGCCTGTCGAAGGACGAGGGCGGCCCAGCGAGAGGCCAAGGAAAACCCCCGTCCTTGGAAGGGCGGGGGCTCTGTAGTCCTTAGAGGAACTTGGCCATCTCGAGGGCCGTGTCGCTCATGCGGGTCGCGAAGCCCCACTCGTTGTCGTACCAGCTGAGCACGCGGACCAGCTTGCCTTCGATGACTTGCGTCTGGGGCAGGGCGGCCGTCGAGCTGGCGGCGATGTGGTTCAGGTCCGACGAGACCAGCGGATCGGTCGTCGTGAACAGCACGCCCTTCATGTCGCCGTCGGCGGCGGCCTTCAGGGCGGCGTTTACTTCGTCCACCGTGGTGTCGCGCGACGGCACGACCTTAAGGTCGATGACCGAGACGTTCGGGGTCGGGACGCGGATCGACGAACCGTCCAGCTTGCCCTTCAGGGCCGGCAGAACCAGGCCCAGGGCCTTGGCGGCGCCGGTCGAGGTCGGGATCATGCTCAGGGCCGCGGCGCGGGCGCGGTAGAGGTCCTTGTGCATGGTGTCCAGCGTCGGCTGGTCGCCGGTGTAGCTGTGGATCGTGGTCATGTAGCCACGCTCGATGCCGACCAGGTCGTGCAGAACCTTGGCCACCGGGGCCAGGGCGTTGGTGGTGCACGAACCGTTCGAGACGACGATGTCGTCGGCGGTCAGGGTTTCGTGGTTGACCTTGTAGACGATGGTCTTGTCGGCGCCGTCGGCCGGAGCCGAGACCAGCACGCGCTTGGCGCCGGCTTCCAGGTGCAGGGCGGCCTTGTCGCGGGCGGTGAAGATGCCGGTGCACTCGAACGCGATGTCGACGTTCAGCTCATTGTGCGGCAGGTCCTTCGGGTCGCGGATCGCCGTGACCTTGATCTTGCCCATGCCAACGTCGATCCAGTCCTCGCCCGAGGTGACCGTGCCGGGGAAGCGGCCGTGGACGCTGTCGTAGCGCAGGAGGTGGGCGTTGGTTTCGACCGGACCCAGGTCGTTGATCGCGACGACCTCGATGTCGCGGCGGCCATGCTCGGCGATAGAGCGCAGGACCAGACGTCCGATGCGGCCGAAGCCGTTGATGGCGACGCGAATAGCCATGGGTCTTTCTCCTGTTATGGCCGCCGAGCTGATGCGATCGGCGTTCCCTATTTAAGGGCGCGTTTTGCGGGGGAAAGGCGCGAAGTCAAGCCCGAGAAACTGACACGCCTTCCGTAAATGCTGCTATGGGCTCGGCATCGCCCAAATCTCGCCCCTGCGTCTGGCATAGACGGGCTCGATCTATATGTTGCGTTGCATGATTGGAAATTGCCGATGATCCCGGCCGACGGTACGGCCCTCGACCTCGCCGTGCGCCGTTTGGAGCGTGCAATGGCCTCGCTTGAGCAGCGTCTCGCGGCCAAGGCGGCCGAGCCCGTCCGCGCGCCCGCGCCGATCGCGACCTCGGCCGAGCCGAGCCTGTTTGACGACCAAGAGCGCGCCCGCCTGATCGCCGACCTGGACGCCGCGCGCGAGCGCGAAAAGGCGCTGGAGGAAGCCGGCGAGCAGGCTTCGGCGGCGCTGGGCCGCGCCATCGCCGAGATCCGCTCGGCCCTGGGCGACGAAGCCGTGGCCAATGACGATCACGCGCATGACGACGAGGTCGTCCCGTCCGACCAAGACCGGGATCTGTTCGACGATCCGAAGGAGGGCTGACCGATGGCCCAGGTGACCATCCATGTGAACGGCCGCCCCTACATGGTCGGCTGCGAGGACGGCCAGGAGCCGCACCTGACCGAGCTGGCCCGCCTGTTCGATCGTCAGGTCCGCCAAGTCAGCAGCGACGTCGGCCAGCTGGGCGAGACCCGGCTCTTCCTGATGGGCGCCCTGCTGCTGGCCGACGAGCTGTCGGACATGAAGCTTCGCCTGGCCCACGCCAACGCCGAGATCAGCCGCCTGAACCAGGAAGGCACCAAGGCCGAGATCGCCGCCATCCGCGCGCTGGATGCGGCGGCCGAGAAGATCGAGAAGCTGGCGGCGGAGTAAGTCAGTCGGCGAAAGCGGCGTCGACGTTTTGTCCGCCGTGGAAGATCCTGATAATCACGATCGCCTTTGCCGTGACGCTAAACGCGATCGCGCTGCGTCGCTCGAAGCCGAGCAGTCTCAGTCCCGGTCGGATATCGTCACGACGGACACCCTGTTCCGGAAAGCTCGCTAGGCTGGCGCATCGGTCATCGAGGCGTGTGACATACGCCATGGCTGCGTTGGGCGCGCCTCGATCGGCGATGCAGTCATACAGGTCGTGAAGGTCGTCGAGCGCTTCTGGCGAATAGACGACCGTTCTGGTCACGGTTTGGTCTTCAGGCGCTCGGCGTGATGGGCGCGGATCGAGGCCATCACATCCTTGGCGTCGATCGCCCGGTTAGGATCGTCCAGCATCGCGTCGTAGACCGGCGCTACATCCTCACGCAGCCAACGTTCCACGGCCGCGTCCCGTTCCTGCAAAGCGCGAACACCAGCGCGCACGACCTCGCTGGCGGACGCATAGGTTCCGGCCGCAACCAGGTCATCGATATAACGAGACTGCTCGGCGGGCAGACTGACAGTGCGCTTGCTGACTGTGGTCATGAGAGCCTCCGTCGCCACAGTAGCAGGCGGTATGAAGGTTGCATACCGCGTCCGCGTCACCGCGTCACCGCGTCACCGCGCCGCTAGCAATCCGCCCTCCGAACCCCTATCTTGATCAGTGGCGGGTCATGCTGTGGCTCTCGTCGAAGATTTCTTATCCCAGGGACCTTAATCTCTCTATCGGGACCTGTTCCCTCCCGTGGCCGTGGCTGCGGGAATACGGGGCCCACCTGTTACTGACAGGTTCGAGTGGATTGAAACGTCTTCACGGTTCTTCGCGGCGCCGCCACCTTTCTCCCCTATAAGCGGTCGATGACCATCGCCGACCCCCTCGCGGCCAAGATCGCGCTGCGCGTCTTCCTGCGGAACCAGCGCAAGCAGCTGGCGCTCGAACATCCCGAAGCCGACTGGATGATCGCCGATGTGGCCCGCGAACCGCTGGCCAGGCTGTTCCCCAGCCCCGAAGGCAAGATCGCAGCCCTCTATCACGGCCTGGGCTCGGAGGTGTCGCCGCGCATCCTGGCCGACCAGATGGCGGAGGCCGGCTGGGTCCTGGCGCTGCCGGCGGTGCTGGACAAGGACGATGGCGAGATGGTGTTCCGGCGCTGGGACCGTGCGACGGCTCTGGTCCACGACGCCATCGGCCTGCGCAGCCCCCCGCCCGAAGCGCCGGTGGTCGAGCCCGATCTGGTGATCGCCCCGCTGCTGGCCTTCCAGAGCGATGGCCTGAGGCTGGGACAGGGCGGCGGCTACTACGATCGGGCGCTGGAGGACCTGCGGGCGCGCAAGCCCGACGTCTTCGTCCTGGGCCTGGCCTACAGCGGCCAGCAGGTGGAAAATCTGCCGCACGAGCCGCACGATCAAAGGCTGGACGCCATTCTCACCGAAAAAGAGTATATGGCCGTCAAAGACATGGGCCGCTGAGGCCCGCACCAAGGACTTTCGATGCGTTTCGCCTTCTTCGGTGATGTCGTCGGCAAGTCGGGCCGTGACGGCCTGGCCGACCATCTGCCCGATCTTCGCCGCCGTCTCGGGCTCGAGTTCGTGATCATCAACGCCGAGAACGCGGCGGCCGGCTTCGGCATCACCGAGAACACCGCGCGCGAGCTGTTCGAGGCCGGCGCCGACTGCTTGACCCTGGGCAATCACAGCTGGGACCAGCGCGAGGCCCTGACCTATATCGTCCGCGAGCCGCGCCTGATCCGTCCGGCCAACTACCCGATCCTGTCGGACGCGCCGGGCCGGGGCAGCCATCTCTTCCAGACCGACAGCGGCAAGACCGTCTTCGTCGTCAATCTGCTGGGCCGCGTCCACATGGACGCCATGGACGACCCGTTCGCCGCCGCCGACCGCGAGCTGGACAAGGCGCCGCTGGGCCAGGTGGCCGACGCGGTGATCGTCGACATGCACTGCGAGGCCACGTCCGAGAAGATGGCGATGGGCCACTATTGCGACGGCCGCGCCTCGCTGGTGGTGGGCACCCACACCCACGTTCCGACCGCCGATTGCCAGGTCCTGCCGGGCGGCACCGCCTACCAGACCGACGCCGGCGCCTGCGCCGACTATGACAGCGTCATCGGCAACCAGAAGGACGAGCCGCTGCGCCGCTTCACCACCAAGATCAGCGGCGGGCGTTACCAGCCGGCCTCGGGTCCGGCGACGGTGTGCGGCGTGTTCGTCGAGACCGACGACCGCACGGGCCTCGCCGTCCGCGTCGAGCCGATCCGGGTGGGCGGGCGTCTGCAGCAGAGCATTCCCGAGGTCTAACCTTCGGTTCAGCTTGCGGCTGTCGCAACTCCTGCTTCAGATGGCGCCTCCATCCTAACGGAGACACCGCCATGACCGACGCCCTCTACACCGCCAAGGCCCACGCCGTGGGCGGCCGCCAAGGCACCGCCAAGACCGACGACGGCCATCTGGACGTGACGCTGGGCTATCCCAAGTCGCTGGGCGGTGACGGCAGCGGCACCAACCCCGAGCAGCTGTTCGCGGCCGGCTACGGGGCCTGTTTCCTCGGCGCGCTGGGCCTGGTCGCGCGCAACACCGGCGTCAAGCTGGGCGAGCACAGCCTGGACAGCGAAGTCGACCTGATCAAGGACGAGACCAGCTTCCACATCGCCGTGCGCCTGAAGCTGAATGCGCCGGAGCTGGACCGCGAGACCGCGCTGAAGCTGCTGCACACCGCCCACGAGGTCTGCCCGTACTCCAAGGCGACCCGTGGCAATGTCGATGTGCAGCTCGAGGTCGCCTAACCCTCCGGGAAGAACTTGAAGAAGGGCTCGGCCTCGGTCAGCACGCGCTGCACCGACGGCCGGTCCTTCAGCCGCTCCAGGTACGACAGGCACAGCGGCCAGCGGCCGTCGAAGGTCTGGACCTTGTCGGCATAGAACAGCGCCGGCAGCGCCGCGCAGTCGGCCAGGCCGAAGTCGCCGCACATCCAGGCGCGGCCGTCGGCCAGCACGCTTTCCAGGCGGTCGCAGGCCTGGGCCAGCTGGCCATAGGCCTCGTCGACGCCGAAGCCGTCCTTGGCCTCGAGCGGACGCAGGCGGTCGGCGACGATCTTCTGCATCGGCGTCTGGACGTAGTTGTCGAAGAACCGGTCCCAGAACCGCATCCGCCAGGCGAAGTCCGGATTGCTCGGCGTGAAGCGCACGCGACCGGGATAGTGGGCGTCCAGATAGTCGAGGATGACGGTGGTCTCGATCACCGTCTCGTCGCGGGCGTCGTCGCGCAGGGCCGGCATCTTGCCCATCGGCGACAGCTTCAGGAACGCCTCGCGCCCGGCCGGATCGCCCAGATCGACCAGCACGTTCTCGAACGCGATGTCGTTCTCGTAGAGGCCGATCAGCACCTTCCAGCAGAACGAGGCCAGCGGGTGGGCGTGCAGCGTCAGGCTCATCGGGCGCTCCAGATACTTAAGTTATTGCCTAACTATATCGACGATCGGCGTTACGCAATACCCCTCGGGGGTGACAAAACCCGCCCTCGGACGCTAGAAGCGCCCACACTCCACTTTTCAGATCAGAGACAGAGCCTCCGAATGGCCGGCCACTCGAAATTCAAGAACATCATGCACCGCAAAGGCCGCGCCGACGCCGCGCGCTCCAAGCTGTTCTCCAAGCTGTCGCGGGAAATCACCGTCGCGGCCAAGACCGGCCTGCCCGATCCGGCCATGAACCCGCGCCTGCGCCTGGCCGTGAACAACGCCAAGGCCGAAAGCCTGCCCAAGGACGTCATCGACCGCGCGATCAAGAAGTCGCAGATGGGCGATGCGGCCGACTATTCGGAAATCCGCTACGAAGGCGTCGCCGCCGGCGGCGTCGGCATCATCGTCGAGGTGCTGACCGACAACAAGAACCGCGCCGCCGCCAACGTCCGGTCCTACTTCACCAAGATCGGCGGCAATATGGGCGCCACCGGCTCGGTGACCTTCAACTTCGATCACGTCGGCCAGATCACCTACCCGGCCAAGGCCGCGTCGGAAGACGACATGATGGAAGCCGCCATCGAGGCCGGCGCCGACGACGTCACCTCGGACATGGACGAGGAAGGCGAAGGCCACACCATCTACACCGCCTTCGAGAGCCTGAACGAAGTGGCCGCCGCCCTGGAGGCCAAGTTCGGCCCGGCCGGCAACACCAAGATCGCCTGGCGTCCGAAGATGCAGGTTCCGGTCACTGGCGACTCGGTGGCCACGCTGATGAAGCTGCTCGACCTGCTGGACGACGATGACGACGTCCAGAACGTCTACTCGAACGAAGACATCAGCGACGAAGACCTGGCCAAGCTGGGTTGATGACCATGTCCCGCGCCTTGAACGCCCTGCCAAGCACCCTGGAAGTCGTCGATCTTCCGGGCCTGCCCAACCACTATCGCGGCAAGGTGCGGGACAATTACGACCTGCCGGACGGCCGCCGGGTGATCGTCGCCTCGGACCGCCTCAGCGCCTTCGACCTCAACCTGTGCGCCGTGCCGTACAAGGGCCAGGTGCTGACCCAGACGGCGCGCTATTGGTTCGACGTCACGGGCGACATCTGCCCCAACCACGTCGTGGCCTATCCGGATCCGAACGTGCTGATCGGCCAGCGGCTGGAAATGCTGCCGGTCGAGCTGGTGGTGCGCGGTTATCTGGCCGGGACCACCTCGACCTCGATCCTGACGCTGTACAACAAGGGCGAGCGCCAGATGTATGGCGTGACCCTGCCGGACGGCCTGCGCGCCAACCAGCGCCTGCCGCAACCGATCCTCACCCCGACCAGCAAGGCCGCCGACGGCGACCACGACGCGCCGCTGTCGCCCGACCAGATCCTGGAGCAGGGCCTGCTGACGGCCGAGCAGTGGGACATCTTGAGCGCCTACGCCCTGGCCCTGTTCGCGCGCGGCCAGGAGTTGGCGGCCCAGCGCGGCCTGATCCTGGCCGACACCAAGTACGAGTTCGGCCTGGACGCCGACGGCGCCATCGTGCTGGCCGACGAGATTCACACGCCCGACAGCAGCCGCTTCTGGAAGGCCGCGACCTATGAGGCGCGCTTCGAGGCCGGCGAGCGTCCCGACAGCTTCGACAAGGACTTCGTCCGCGCCTGGGTCGCCCAGCGCTGCGACCCCTATAACGACCCGATCCCGGAGATCCCCGAGGAGCTGATCCGTCAGACCTCCGACGTCTATATCGAGGCGTTCGAGACCATCACCGGCCAGACCTTCGTGAAGCCCGACGCGGCCGAGCCGGTGCTGGACCGCGTGCGGCGCAATTTGGACAGCTATCTGGCGGGCTAAGGCGGGGCGGGGATCGCTCAAGCTCCCCGCTCGTTACAGCCGGCATGGACTGGCTGCTGTCTCCCTACGACTACCTTCCCATCGTCGGCGCGGTGATCGCCGGCGGGGCGATCGGGCTGGAGCGTGAATATCGCAGCCGGCCCGCCGGCCTGCGCACCCATGTGCTGGTCGCCTTGGCCTCGGCCCTCCTGATGATGGCCGCCGTGCATCAGGTGCGGTGGATGAACGACACGCCGCTGGAGGTGGTGCGGATCGACCCGGTGCGGATGGCGCACGGCGTGCTGACCGGGGTCGGCTTCCTGTGCGGCGGGGTGATCTTCCAGCAGGGCTTCTCGGTCCACGGCCTGACGACGGCCGCCTCCCTGTGGATAACTTCAGCGATCGGTACGCTGTTCGGCGTTGGTCTCTACGGCCTGGCGGTGGTCGGCACGGTGATTGCCCTGGTGGTCCTCAGCGCCGCCCGCTTCCTGGATCACCGCCTGCCGCAGAAGAACTTCGCCGAGATCCGTGTGCGGTCGCGCCGCGAGGCGATGCTGCGTGAAGGCGACTTTCGCGACTTGCTGGGCGCCTTCGAGCTGAAAGGCGCACGGCTGGATCAGCGGCTGGTCGACGGCGGGACGATCTTCGAGTTGTCCGGGATGTTCTCAGGCAAGGACACGCTTCCGCTGTCAGCTGTGGCCGATCGGCTGCGCGAAGACCCTCGGATCGTCGAGTTCGATATCCTTCCTCGTAAGGACTGATCTTCTCGCCGTCACACCAGCCCGCTAGACTGCGCGGATGGTTCTGCGGGTTCACATCGACACCGATTGCGGCGTGGACGACGCCCTGGCGCTGGCCTTGCTGGCGCGCTCAAGGCAGGCCGTCGAGGTGGTCTCGATCTCGGCCGTGTTCGGCAACACCTATGTGGATCAGGCCGCGGCCAACGCCCGGGGCGTGCTGCGCCTGGCCGGCTGCGGGGCCGAGGTCTATATCGGGGCCGGCGCGGGCCTGGCCAAGCGCCGGGTCGAGCGCATGCGGCCGGCCCACGGCGTCGACGGCCTGAACGGCGCGGGCTTTTCTCAGCGCTGGAAGCTGCCGGAACTGGATCGCGGCCACTCCACCAACTTCCTGGCCTTCGCCGCCCGTCGCAAGATCAGCGGCCTGTTCCTGGGGCCGTTGACTAACCTGGGCAAGGGTTTGCTGGAGGATCCCGTGGCCTTCCGCGGCTGGCGTCCGACGATCGTGGCCGGCGCCTTCGCCGTCGAGGGCAAGGCCAAGGGCGGCGCGGACTTCAACAGCTGGAGCGATCCAGAAGCCCTGCAGCGCACGCTGGAGGCCGGGACCATGCCGCGCCTGATGCCGCTGGACGTCACTCACCAGGTCGAGGTCACCGCCGACGATCTGGCCAAGGGCGCGGTCTGCTGTGGTTCGCCGCTGTCGCAGCGCCTGACCAAGGCCGCCCAGGCCTACATCGCCTTCCACCAGCAGGTGTGGGGCGGCGAGGGTTGCCGGCCGCACGACGCGGTGGCCGCCGCCAGCCTGGTCGCGCCCGAGCTCTTCACCTTCGAACCGGCCCGCCTGCGGGTCACCGTCGACGGCGAGCGCCTGGGCCGCGTCGACCGCATCGACGGCGCGCCCAATGCCGAGGTCTGCACCAGCGTCGACGTCGCCGCCGTCAAGCGCCTGATCCTGGGCGGGCTGTTCGGCTGGGGCGCGGTCGAGGCGGCCTAGGGCCTAGTGCGGCTGGCCCCACTGGGCCGCGCGTTCGCGGACCAGATCACGCATGAACTGGTCCAGGTCGGCCAGGCGGCGATCCATCTCGGCCACCGGCACGCCATTCCAGACCGCATGGTCATAGACCGACCGCGCCTCGCGCAGGCTTTCGCCGGCCCGGTATCGTTCGGCTATGTAGAGGGTCTCGAGGAGCTTGGTCGGGCGGTCGATCTTCTCGTGCTTCATCGACCAGTAGCTGACCATGTACTCGGTCAGGATCCCATCGTCCGACGAACTGACCATCGGCGTCTCCCTTGTGGTTGAGGCCGAGATAGGGAGCCGACGGCTGAGCGCAACCGCGTCGATGCAGATGCTCGAATGTGCGAAGGCCGCCCGACGGCCCGTTGACCCGGCAAGCGGCGTCTCGTAGACCGAACTCAACCTCCGAATGAGTATGTGTGATGGCGACGATTATCGGAACTGACGGCGACGACAAGATCGAGGTTCCGGGCCTGGGCGACTATCAGGTTCTGGCCGGCGCCGGGGCCGATACGATTTCAATCATCGGCACGGCCTCGCGCGACGCGCGGGTGGTCACGGTCGATGGCGGCAGTGGCGATGACGTCATTACGATGGAGCTCTACGGGGCCCAGGCGGTCACCGTTCACGGCGGCGATGGCAACGACGTCATCAAGACCGGGTTTGGCGGGACGCTGTACGGTGACGCCGGAGCCGACACCTTCGCGATCTTGGGCTTCGGCAGCGGCAACCTGACGTTCACGATCGCCGACTTCTCCAGCGAGGATAAGCTCGACCTCCTGCCGGCCCTGAAGTCCTCGACGGTCTGGAGGGAGGGCAACGACCCGTTCGACCCGGTCTTTGGCGATTTGCGTCTGGTTCAGGCGGGCGCCGACACCATCATCCAGGGCGACTGGAAATTCGGCGACTGGGTGTCGATGGGCGTTCTCAAGAACGTGCAGGCGTCCAGCCTCACGGCCGCTCAGCTGGGTTTCAAGCCCAGCGTCGCCGACATCAGCTTCTACTCGGTCACCCCGCTGACCCAGACCTTCGCCGAGGGCGGGAAGGTCGAGTTCACGGTCACCTTGCCCAAGGCGGTCAGCAACTACGTCAATATCGACTTCAACCTGACGCCGGACTCCACCGGTTCGGGCGGGGTCAGCGCCAGCGCCCACTTCGCGCCCGGCGAAACCAGCAAGACGATCTCGTTCCTGATTCCCGACGACGCCAAGGCGCTGGGCTATTTCTTCTTCTCGTCGACCACGTCGCCGACATCCGGCTTCATGACCGACCCGCGCACGCCGCCCACCTTCAGCTATGTGGACAACGATGCGGGAGGCTTCAGCGTCTACATCACGTCGGTGCGGGACGCCTATCAGGCGATGACGATGAACGTCACGCCGCTGCCCAACGACAACCCGTGGTTGAACGTCTCGTACTACCGACCCGAGAGCACGACCCGATCGGCGATCGTCCAGCTGGAGAAGCTGGTGCTGGGCACGACCTCGGTCGCGCTCACGGCCTACCAGTTCTTCACCGGAAAGACGCCGGGGGCGGCGGGACTGGCCTATCTTGTCAACTCGCCCGACAACGCCAGCGACCTGAACGACAAGGCCGGCATCTACGCGGGGATGAACACCGAGAACCGCTACATCAACTTCGCCGCCAATCTCGGGCTGGTCGGCGATGGCAAGGCGGCCTTCGCGACGGCCTATGGCGGGCTGACGTTCGTTCAGGCGGTCGAGAAGGCCTATGACGCGGTGATCGGCAAGAGCTTCGCCCAAGCCGCTGGCGTCAATGTTCAGGCCGCCATCGACAGCGTCGTCGCGGCCAAGGGCTATTTCGACGCCCTGGCCAGCGAGCGTATGGGCGGCTTCGACCACGACCTGGCCATGAAGGCCGGCGTGGTGGGCTATCTGATCGTCGAGGGGCTCAAGGCCAATGTCGGCGTCTATGCCCGCGCCGTCGAGAACTTCTACCTCGACTTCGCCGACGGCACGGCCCAGCACAACATCAACCTCGTGGCCGTCTATGGTCCGGGGACCCATCTCGACGCGATGTGACGCCGCCGGCCCAGCGCCTACTTGCCGCCCGCATAGTCCTTGATCAGGGCGTAGAGGAAGTCGCGACCCTCGTAGAGCGACTTGACCCGCATGCGCTCGTTCAGGCCGTGGATGCCGTCGCCGTCCGAGCTGCCGAACAGGCCTGAGACGCCGTAGGTCGGGATGCCCGCCGCGTTGGTGTGGACGCCGTCGGTGGCGCCGGTCAGCAGGATCGGCACGACCGGCACGCCGGGCCACAGCTTGGCGGCTTCCTTTTCGATCGGGCCCATGATCGCCGGGGTCAGGGGCGGGGGCGGCGAGACGCTGTTGGGCTCGTGGGCCAGGGTCACGGCGACGGGGGCACCAGTCAGTTCGGCCAGCTTCGTGCGGACCTCCTCGACCGGCGTGCCGGGCAGGATGCGGCAGTTGACGTTGGCCGTGGCGCGCTGGGGCAGGGCGTTGGGCGCGTGGCCGGCATTGACCATGGTCGCCACGCACGTGGTGCGCAGCATCGAGTTCCACATCGGGTCGGCGGTGACCGCCTTCAGCGCTGCCGGGTCATTGATGTCGGCCACCAGGGCCTTCATCGCGGCGGCCTGGGCGGGGTTCACGCGGCCCTGCATCTTGGTGAAATAGCCGCGCGTGGCGTCGTTGAAGCGCGGCGGGAAACCATAGGCGCCGATGCGGTCCAGCGCCGCCGACAGCTGGTAGATGGCGTTGTCCGGCACGGGGCGGCTTGAGTGGCCGCCGGGGTTGGTCACCGTCAGGGTGAAGTCCTGATAGACCTTCTCGCCGCCCTGGACCTCCAGCACGACCGGCTTGTCGTTCTCGTCCAGCAGGCCGTCGGCGCCCTCGTTCAGGGCGAACTCGGCGTCGACCAGGGGGCGGTGGTTCTTCACCAGGTCCTCGATGCCGTTATAGGCCTCGCTTTCCTCGCCGCAGGTCAGGGCCATCTTGATGTCGCGCTTGGGCTTGAAGCCCGCCTGCTTCAGGCGGACCAGACTGTCGACCCAGATGGCCGCCTGGGCCTTGTCGTCCGACGTGCCGCGCCCGAAGAAGTAGCCGTTCTCCTCGACCAGTTTGAACGGGTCGCGGGTCCAGTCGGCGCGGTTGGCCTCGACGACGTCGATGTGGGCAAGGAGGAGCATCGGTTTCGACTTGGCGTCGGTCCCGTGGAGGATCGCGACGAGGGAGCCTTCCTTGGGATGGCCATCGGCGACCACGACCTTGATGTCGGCCTCGGGGAAGCCCGCCGTCTTCAGCCGCGCGCCCATGGCTTCGGCTGCGGCGGTGCAGCTGCCGACCGACAGCGTGGTGTTGATCTCGACCAGCTCCTTGTAGAGGTCGCGGAAGGCCAGCTGGTCGGGGCGGACGGTCTTGGGCGGTTCGGCGGTCTGTGCGTTCGCCAGAACCGGCGCGGCCAGAAGCGCCGCCGTCATCATCCAAACCGACCGTTTCATCCGTACTCTCCCCAATAAGCTTGGGCGGGAGGAGAGCTTGCCTAACCGACGCGCGCAAGGGGCCGCGTTCATAGATCGTTAGCAATACAGGGGCTTTTCCTGAGGCGCGGATCAGACGATGTTGCGAGAACACATGATGAACGCCATTCGTATTCTCGGACTCGATCCTGGCCTCCGCCGCACCGGCTGGGGCGTCGTGAGCGTGCTCGGCTCGCGGGTGACGCACGTGGCCCACGGCGTCATCACGCCCGACGAGAAGGCCGCCTTCTCCGATCGCCTGCTGCATCTCTTTGAGGGGATCTGCGCGGTGATCGAGCAGCACAAGCCCGATGAGGCGGCGGTCGAGGAGACCTTCGTCAACACCAACGCCCAGTCGACCCTGAAGCTGGGCCACGCCCGCGCGGCGGCGATGATCGCCCCGGCCCGTGCTGGCCTGCTGGTCGCCGAATATTCCAACGCCATGGTCAAGAAGGCGGTGGTCGGGACCGGCGGCGCCGACAAGGCCCAGGTCGCCTTCATGATCGCCCGCCTGCTGCCCACCGCCGGCTCGCCGACGGCCGACGCTGCCGACGCCCTCGCGGTCGCCATCGCTCACGCCCACGCCCGCACGGCGAGGAGAGTCGCATGATCGGTCGTCTGCGCGGCGCCGTCGCCGAGGTCGGCGAGGAAGAGGCCCTGATCGACGTCATGGGCGTCGGCTATGTCGTCCGCTGCGGCCACCGCACGCTGCAACGCCTGCCGGCTCTGGGCGAAGAGACCCTGCTGCACATCGAGAGCCAGTGGAGCGAAAGCGCCGGCCTGCGCCTCTATGGCTTCGCGACGCGCGAGGACCGCAAGGCTTTCGTGCTGTTGCAGGCGATTCAAGGCGTTGGCCCCAAGGCTGCCATGGCCGTGCTGGACGTGCTGTCGCCGGCCGAGCTGGCGTCGGCCGTGGCTCGCGAAGACAAGGCCGCCGTCGGTCGCGCCAGCGGCGTGGGGCCGAAGCTCGCTCTGCGCATCGTCACCGAGCTGAAGGACAAGCCGATCACGGATGGGCCGGTGCTGATGACCGCGCCGACCTCGGCCAAGTCGGCCCCCGCCAAGCCCGCGCCCACCGGCGACGCCGTCGCCGCCCTGATGGGCCTGGGCGTGGCGGAAGTGAACGCCCGCCGCGTCGTCGAGGCCGCCGCCGCCCAGCTGGGTGAAGAGGCCAGCGTCCAGGCGCTGATCAAGGCCGGCTTGCAGGAGCTGGGCCGGTGACCAGGATCATCTCAGGCGATCCTCAGCACGGCGACCAGGTCCCGGCGACCGATCGCGCCCTGCGGCCCCAGACCCTGGCCGAGTTCGTCGGCCAGGAGCAGGCCAAGGGCAATCTGCGGATCTTTATCGAGGCCGCCAAGGGCCGGGGCGAGTCCCTGGACCACGTGCTGCTGTTCGGCCCCCCCGGCCTGGGCAAGACCACCCTGGCCCAGATCGTCGCCCGCGAGCTGGGCGTGAACTTCCGCGCCACCTCGGGTCCGGTGCTGAACAAGCCCGGCGATCTGGCCGCGATCCTGACCAATCTCGAGCCGAACGACGTCCTGTTCATCGACGAGATCCACCGCCTGTCCTCGAACGTCGAGGAGATCCTCTATCCGGCCATGGAGGACCATGTGCTGGACCTCGTGATCGGCGAGGGACCTTCGGCGCGCTCGATCCGCATCGATCTGGCGCCCTTCACCCTGGTGGCGGCCACGACGCGGGCGGGCATGCTGGCGACGCCGCTGCGCGACCGCTTCGGCATCCCCATTCGCCTCGAGTTCTACACCCCGGCCGAACTGCGCCACGTGCTGCTGGGCGCGGCCCGCAAGATGGGCGCGCCGCTGTCCGACGACGGGGCCGACGAGATCGCCAAGCGCGCCCGCGGCACGCCGCGCGTCGCCGGCCGCCTGCTGCGCCGGGTCCGGGACTTCGCCACCGCCGACGGCGCGACCGTCATCGACCGCAAGGCCGCCGGCCTGGCCTTGGCCCGCCTGGAGGTCGACGAGGTCGGCCTCGACAGCCTGGATCGCCGCTACTTGCGCGCCATGATCGAACATTACGGCGGCGGCCCCGTCGGCGTGGAGACCATCGCCTACGCCATCGCCGAGGCCCGCGACGCCGTCGAGGACGTCATCGAGCCCTATCTGATGCAGCAGGGCTTCATCCAGCGCACCCCGCGCGGCCGCATGGCCTGCGGCAAGGCCTACCTCCACCTGGGCCTGACACCACCCGCCGCCCCGCCGGGGACGGCGCAGGGTGCACTGTTCGACGAGGGCTAGCTATCTTCCCGCGCACCGTGGCGGATGCGAAGGATGATCACGGCGTCGTCGTGGATACGGTATCGGATCAGGTAGGGATGGATGATCGCCAACTCGCGCATACCTCGCGGAGCCTGTCGGCCGCGCTCGGGATGATCGGCTAAACTGTCGGCTGCTGCTTGCAGTCGCCGAGCCAATCGCGCGGCGGCGGTCATGTTGAACGCAGAGACGTAGCCGTAGATGCTTCTGAAATTGGCGACCGCTTCGGCCGACCAAATGACTTGCCGCACTAATCGCCGACTTCGGGCGGCGGCTGCGGATTACCTTCGGCTAACGAGGTCAGCCAGCGGCTGACGGCCTCATGGCTGATCACTCGCCCGGCAGCAACATCGGCTTCGGCGCGCGCGTCTGCGGCCGCCTCGGCGGCGGCGTCGATCTCGTCGAAGATGGCGGGCTCGATCTTCATGCCAAGAAGGCTAGCACAAAAGAGGAACATGTCCAGCGCGACCCGCATGGGTTGAGGTTCTCTTTGGGGCTGACGTCTGGGATTTCAGCCGCTAAGCAGTCCCCATGACCACCCCGCCCGAACCCACCGCCGGCGTGTTCTCCGGCCGCGAGCACCAGCTGCCGGTGCGGATCTATTACGAGGACACCGACTTCTCGGGGATCGTCTATCACGCCAACTACCTGCGCTATCTGGAGCGGGGGCGGAGCGATTTCTTTCGGATGGTTGGGATCTCGCACACCGAGTTGGCTCAGCAGGACACGGCGTTCGCGATCATCCACATGACCCTGGACTTCAAGCGCTCGGCGCGGATCGACGACGCCTTGGTGGTGCGCACGACCTATGACCGGGTGAAGGGGGCGCGGCTTTACGTGACCCAGCGGGTCACGCGCGGCGACGAGGTGCTGATCGAGGCCAAGGGCGAGGCGGTGTGCATCACCCTGGACGGCCGTCCGCGCCGACCGACGGCGCAGATGCTGGCGCAACTGGCGCCTTGGCTGGCCGACGCGCAGGACGCGTGAGGCGAGAGCAATGCGTTTTTTCGGATCCCTCTAAGATTGTCATAGTTTCACCCAAGCGTCGCTTCATGTCATACGGCGCGTAGTAAGACTTTTCAGACGCCCCAACGGAGCCAAACCCGCATGGACGCCTCGGCCGCCGCACCGAATTTCTCGTTCTTCGCCCTCTTCATGCAGGCCGACTGGGTCGTCAAAGGCGTGATGATCGGCCTGATCCTGGCGTCGCTGGGCTCGTGGGCCGTGATCCTGGACAAGCTGTTCCGCTTCACGAACCTGAACCGCGCCGCCGACCGCTTCGAGGAGCAGGTCTCGGGCGGGCGTTCGCTGGAGGACGTCGCCGGCGAGGCCGGGGCCAATCCGCGTCACGCCCTGCCGCGCATGCTGCAGGCGGCCCTGAAGGAATGGCGCGACGCCAAGACCAAGGGCGCGATGAGCGAGAACCAGGCCGCGTTCCTGGTCGCCCGCATCGACCGCATCCTGGACACCCAGATCGCCCGCGAGACCAGCAAGGTCGAAGAGGGCCTGGGCAGCCTGGCCATCGTCGCCACCGCCAGCCCGTTCATCGGCCTGTTCGGCACGGTCTGGGGCATCATGCACGCCTTCCAGAACATCGCCCTGTCGAAGAACACCTCGCTGGCCGTCGTGGCCCCGTCGATCGCCGAGGCCCTCTTTGCCACGGCCGTCGGCCTGATCGCCGCCATCCCGGCCTATATCGCCTACAACAAGTTCTCGACCGACGCGGGCAAGTACGCCGGCCGCCTGGAAGGCTTCGCCGACGACCTGTCGACCGCGATCCAGCGCCGCCTGTCGGAACGGGTCTAAGCCCATGTCGATGTCGTCCAGCGACGCCTTCGCCACCAACAGCGGCCGTGGTCGCCGCCGTCGCGGCCGCCGCTCGCGCGGAGCCCTGTCCGAGATCAATGTCACGCCCCTGGTCGACGTGATGCTGGTGCTGCTGATCATCTTCATGATCAGCGCCCCGCTGCTGACCGCCGGCGTGCCGCTGGAGCTGCCCAAGACCGAAGCGGCCGCCCTGCAGAACCAAGAAGAGCCGATCACCGTCTCGATCCGCAAGGACGGCGGCATCTTCGTCGGCGAGACCCAGATCCCGTTCGAGAACCTGGCGCCGCGTCTGACGGCGATCGCCGGCAACGGCTACGACAAGCCGATCTTCGTCCGCGCCGACGGCGGGGCGACCTATTCGGTCGTCGCCCAGGTGATGGCGGGCCTGTCGAACGCGGGCTTCAACAAGATCAACCTGATCACCGAGACCGGCGGCCCCTCCACGGGCGCGGCTCCGCGCGACGCCCAGCCAGAGGGCGCGGGCGACCTGCGGCCGGCCCAATAGGCGCTGCATGAGCGCTCGCCGCGAACAACAGATCTCTCCGGGCCTGGTCGGCTCGATCGCGCTGCACGGAGCCGTGGCGGCGCTGATCGCGTTCGGCCTGCCGTGGAAGACGTCCAAGCCGATCACCATTGGCGAGTCGGTGCCGGTGACCATCGTCACCAACGGCCCGACCAACGTCCGCCCGGCCGAAGAGGCCCTGGAAGAGCAGACGGCCCAGGCGCCGGATCCCGTGCCGGAGGCCACGCCGCAGCCGCCGGCCCCGACGCCCGCGCCCACCCCGACGCCGGCCCCCGCGCCGCCGCCCAAGCCGACTCCGACGCCCAAGCCCGCGCCGACCCCGACGCCGGCCAAGCCCAAAGAGACCAAGAAGACCGACAACGACTTCTTCGCCTCGCTGGAAGCCTCGATCGCCAAGTCCAAGAAGGCGACCGGCAAGCCGACCGCCAACGCCCCCAAGGGCCCGGCCCGCGCGGAGACCTCGGTCTCGGCCCGCCCGGCCATGGGCGCGGCCACGGGCCTGTCCGCCGCCGCGCTGGGCCGCCTGCAGGGTGAGGTCCAGGACCGCTGGAACCCCAATTGCGAGGTCGAGGGCGGCGCCAATGTCAGCGTGCGGGTGGTGTTCGTGATCGGCCCGGGCGGTCGTGTCGTCGGCCAGCCGGAGTCGCCGGGCACGTCTTCGCCCGATCCCGTGGTCAAGGCCGCCGCCGACCGCGCCGTGCGCGCGCTATTCGCCGCTTCGCCGTTCGCCTACCTGCCGCAGGACCTGTACGGTCAGAAAATCGCCCTCAACTTCAACGCAAAACAGGCCTGTTCGCGTTGATGCTGGGACAAAGGAAGAAGGAAGCCCCGATGCGTCTGAAAGCCCTGGTGCTCATGGCCGCCGTCCTGCTGGGCGGCGCAGCGTTTGTGACCCCGGCCGCGGCGCAGATCGAGGTCGACATCAATTCGGGCGCGGTCAAGCCGCTACCGATCGCGGTGCCGGCCTTCTCGGGCGCCACGCGCGGCGCCGAGATCGCCCAGGTCATCACCGGCAATCTGGAGCGCTCGGGCCTGTTCCAGCCGCTGAACGTCTCTGGTGTCGCGGACAAGCTGACCGACGTGAACGTCCAGCCGCGCTTCCCCGACTGGCAGGCGACCGGGGCCCAGGCCCTGATCAATGGCCAGGTGACGGTCGGCCCGGACGGCGGCCTGCGCGTCGACTTCCGGCTGTGGGACGTCTTCAGCCAGCAGCAGCTGCTGGGCCTGCAATTCTCGTCGACGCCGGACAACTGGCGCCGCGTGGCCCACAAGATCAGCGACGCCGTCTATGAGCGCCTGACCGGTGAGAAGGGCTATTTCGACACCCGCGTGGCCTTCGTCGCCGAGAGCGGCCCGAAGCTGAACCGCGTGAAGCGCCTGGCGATCATGGATCAGGACGGCGCCAATCCGCAGTACCTGACCGATGGCTCGTACATCGTGATGACGCCGCGCTTCTCGTCGACCAGCCAGGAACTGACCTACATGGCCCTGCGGCCGACGGGGTCGTCGATCTACCTGCTGAATCTTGAGACCAGCCGCCAGGAGACGATCGGCAAGTTCCCCGGCATGGTGTTCGCCCCGCGCTTCTCGCCCGACGGCGGCAAGGTGGCGTTCTCGGTCGAGAAGGCCGGCAACAGCGACATCTACATGATGGACCTGCGCAGCCGCGCCTCGACCCGCATCACCACCGACCCGGCCATCGACACCTCGCCGTCGTTCTCGCCGGACGGCACCAAAGTGGCGTTCAACTCCGACCGCGGCGGCCAGGCGCAGCTGTATGTGATGAACACGGACGGTTCGGGCGTGCGCCGGATCTCGTATGGCGGCGGCCGCTACACGACCCCGGTGTGGAGTCCGCGCGGCGACTTCATCGCCTTCACCAAGCAGACGGGCGGTGAGTTCCACATCGGCGTGATGCGCCCCGACGGCAGCGACGAGCGCCTGCTGACCACCAGCTATCTGGACGAGGGTCCGACCTGGGCGCCGAACGGCCGGGTGCTGATGTTCTTCCGCGAAGGCTCTTCGGGCAATCCGCGCCTGTGGACGGTGGACATCACCGGCCGCATCCTGCGTCCCGCCGCCTATCAAGGTTCGGGGTCTGACCCGGCTTGGTCGCCGCTGCTCAACTGATTGACACAGAGAACGTCTAAATCCGGCAACCTGAGCCACGTACAGGCGTTCATGGCTCAGGTTTCTGAGCGCGGGCTATTCGCGCCGGAAGTGAATCCGCATCGTGTGTCGACCATCTGACATCATTGTGAGGTTTGGTCAGACATTTTCCGGGTCCATTCCAAGCTGAGCTTAGGTATGGGTCAGATCCAGAGTTCGTAGACTGAGGAGAAACTGGATGAGCTTCGACACCAAGCGCGCCGTTAGACTGGCGCTCGTCGGCGTTGCCGCTGCCTCGCTCGCCGCCTGCGCTTCGCGCCCGAAGCCCCAGCCTGTCGCGCCGACCGAGCCGCCGGCCCCGACCCAGCCGAGCCAACCCTACACCCCGCCGGCCCAGCCGCCGGTCTCGTCGGGCGTGCTGCCGGGTTCGGTGCAGGACTTCGTCGTCAATGTCGGCGACCGCGTCTATTTCGACACCGACGAATATTCGGTCCGCGCTGACGCCCAGCCGGTCCTGGCCGGTCAGGCCCAGTGGCTGAACCGCTACCAGTCGGTCCGCGTCCGCATCGAAGGCAATGCCGACGAACGCGGCACCCGCGAGTACAACCTGGCTCTGGGCGCTCGCCGCGCCAACGCCATCCGCGAGTTCCTGATCGCTCAAGGCGTGGCCGCGGCCCGCATCGAGACGATCTCGTTCGGCAAGGAGCGTCCGCTGGACGCCGGCACCAGCGAAGAAGCCTGGGCCAAGAACCGTAACGGCCGCACGGCCATCACGGACGGCGCTCGCTAAGCCAAGAAATGCTAGGGCGGCATCTCTTCGGAGTTGCCGCCCTAGTTTTGTCCGCGTCCTATCGGTAGATCTCGGTCATGAAGCTCAAAACCGCCTTACTCGCCGTTCTGTTCGCCTCATCGGCCGCTGTCGCCGTGGCCCAGACCCCGCTGCCGCCCGCCGATCCGCTGGACGACCGCTCGGCCAAGCGCGTGGAGCGGATGGAGAAGGTGGTGCGCGAGCTGCGCGCGATCGTTTTCCAGGGCCGTGACACCGGCAAGCCCGTCGTGGTGCAGCCGGCCGAGACCGACGCCCAGATCGCCGCGCTGAACGAGCGCGTCGGCGACCTGGAACAGACCCTGACCAAGCTGAACGGCCAGAACGAGACGGCCAATTTCGAGCTGACCAAGGCCAACCGCGCCGCCGCCGAGCAGAAGTCGCGCGCCGACTCGCTGGAGCAGCGCCTGGCCGCCGTCGAAAAGACCCTGGCCGACCTGCAGACGGCCGCCGCCGCCCAGGTCGCCGCGCCGGCCCTGGGGACGACCCCGCCGCCGCCCGCGCCGCCGGCCGATCCGGCCGTGGCCTTCAAGCAGGCCAAGGACCTGCTGTTGGCCGGCGACTACGGCAATGCCGAACAGGCCTTCTCGGCCTTCGTGGCCAACTATCCGGAAAGCACCCGCTCGGCCGAGGCCAAGTACTGGTGGGGCGAGACCCTGTTCGTGCGCGAGGCCTATAGCGACGCCGCCGGGGCCTATATCGGCGCGATCCGCGGCTGGCCGCAGACGACCTGGGCGCCGGACGCCACCCTGAAGCTGGCCCGCTCGCTGGTGGCGCTGAAGAAGACCCCGGACGCCTGCCGCACCCTGGACGAGCTGACCAAGCGCTATCCCAAGGCCCCGGCCCAGGTGACCTCGCGCGCGGCCTCGACCCGCGTCGCGGCGAAGTGCTCCTAGACACGGTCCGGGCCGCCTTTGAGCGGCGGCTCGACCCGGCCTCCGCCGCCCCGCTGGCCGTCGGCTTCTCGGGCGGCGGCGATTCCCTGTTCTTGCTGAAGACGGTCCTGGATTTGGGCCGTCCCGTGCTGGCTCTGGTGGTCGATCACGGACTGCAAGCCGGCAGCGACCGCTGGACCGCCGAAGCCGTCGCCAAGGCGCGCGCCTTGGGCGCCGAGGCTCAAGCGCTGGCCTGGACGGGCGACAAGCCGAAGACGGGCCTGCCCGCCGCCGCTCGCCGCGCCCGGCATGCCCTGCTGGCCGAGGCGGCGCGCGCCGCCGGCGCGAAGATTCTCCTTCTGGGCCACACCGCCAGCGATCTGTTTGAGGGCGCGGTGATGCGGGCCGAGGGCTCCAGCGTCTCCGATCCCCGCGAATGGGCGCCGTCGCCCGTCTGGCCGGAAGGGCGAGGCGTCTTCCTGTTGCGGCCGCTGTTGGCGCTGTCTCGTAACGAGATCCGCCAGGCCCTGGCCGATCAGGGCGAGACCTGGCTGGATGATCCGGCCAATACCGACCTGCGCTACGCCCGGGCGCGGGCTCGCGCCGCCGGAGCAGGGGGGGCTTCTCCGTCCGAGACGGCGCCGCCGCCACCGCCCCGCTTCACCGTCGACGCCGTCGGGACGATCCATCTGCCGCGCGACGTCGCCGCCGCCCATTTGGCCGCCGCCCTGCTGTGCGCGGCCGGGACCGAACGACCGCCGCGTGGCGAGCGTCTGGAGCGTCTCATCCAACGGATCCGATCCGGCGAGGCCTTCGCCGCCACCCTGTCGGGCGCGCGGATCGAGGCCGGCGACGATGTCCTGATCTGCCGCGACGCCGGCGAGACTGCGCGGGGCGGCCTGGCCCCGCTGGAGCTCACACCCGGCCAGACCGGCGTCTGGGATGGTCGCTGGGAAGTCACGGCCGGGGCCGCGCCCCTGACCGTCACCGCTCTGAAGGGCAGGGCCGCCAGCCTCTCCGCCGCCGATCGCGCCAGGCTGGCCGCCATCCCCGCCTCGGCGCGGCCCGCCTTGCCGTTGATCCTGAGTCCGCTTGACGGCCCGGAGCTTGCACCCGAAGGAGAAGCGCGCGCGCGCCTGCTCGTTCTGGGTCGCTTCGAGGCCGCTGTCGGCCTTTGCGACCAAGAATCCGTGACCTGATGTCACGTGCATGGCGCTTGCGCGTTCAACCGCCTATCTTGGTGGGTCAAGAGCTATCGTTGGAAAGACGACGCGTATGAATTTCAGGAACCTGGCCATCTGGCTGGTGATCGTGGCGGTGCTGGCGGGCGTGTTCGTCGTCAGCCAGAACGCGCGCACGAAGAGCGGCGGCGAAGTCAGCTACTCGCAGCTGCTCAAGGACGTCGACGCCGGCAAGGTCAAGTCGGCCGAGATCGCGGGTCAGACCGTTGTCGCCAAGACGGCCGACAACAAGACGCTGACCGTCAATGCGCCGCTGAACTCCGACGAGCTGGTCAACCGCATGGTGGCCAAGAACGCCGACGTGAAGTTCAAGAGCGGTTCGATCAGCTTCCTGGCCATCCTGGTCCAGCTGCTACCGATCCTGCTGGTCGTGGGCGTCTGGCTGTTCTTCATGCGCCAGATGCAGGGCGGCGCCAAAGGCGCCATGGGCTTCGGCAAGTCCAAGGCCCGCCTGCTGACCGAGAACAAGAACCGCATCACGTTTGAAGACGTCGCGGGCGTCGACGAGGCCAAGGAAGAACTGCAGGAGGTCGTCGATTTCCTGAAGGACCCGGCCAAGTTCCAGCGCCTGGGCGGCAAGATCCCGAAGGGCGCGCTGCTGGTCGGCCCTCCCGGTACGGGTAAGACCCTGATCGCCCGCGCCGTCGCGGGTGAGGCGGGCGTGCCCTTCTTCACGATCTCGGGTTCGGACTTCGTCGAAATGTTCGTCGGCGTCGGCGCCAGCCGCGTGCGCGACATGTTCGAGCAGGCCAAGAAGAACGCCCCCTGCATCATCTTCATCGACGAAATCGACGCCGTCGGTCGCCACCGCGGCGCCGGCCTGGGCGGCGGCAACGACGAGCGCGAGCAGACCCTCAACCAGCTGCTGGTCGAGATGGACGGCTTCGAGGCCAATGAAGGCATCATCCTGATCGCCGCCACCAACCGTCCCGACGTGCTGGACCCCGCGCTGCTGCGTCCGGGCCGCTTCGACCGTCAGGTCGTGGTGCCGAACCCCGACGTCGCCGGTCGCGAGAAGATCATCCGCGTGCACATGAAGAACGTGCCGCTGGCCGCCGACGTCGACGTCAAGACGCTGGCGCGCGGCACCCCGGGCTTCTCGGGCGCGGACCTGGCCAACCTGGTCAACGAAGCCGCCCTGACGGCCGCCCGCAAGAACCGCCGCATGGTCACCATGCACGACTTCGAGCACGCCAAGGACAAGGTCATGATGGGCGCCGAGCGCCGCTCGATGGCCATGAGCGACGCCGAGAAGAAGCTGACCGCCTATCACGAGGGCGGCCACGCCTTGGTGGCCCTGCGCGTCCCCGTCGCCGATCCGGTCCACAAGGCCACGATCGTGCCGCGCGGGCGGGCTCTTGGCATGGTCATGCAGCTGCCGGAAGGCGACCGCTATTCGATGAGCTACGACATGATGACCTCGCGCCTGGCCATCATGATGGCCGGCCGGGTCGCCGAGGAGCTGATCTTCGGTAAGGAGAAGATCACCTCGGGCGCGTCCAGCGACATCAGCGCCGCCACCAGCCTGGCCCGCAACATGGTCACCCGCTGGGGCTTCTCGGACCAGCTGGGCACCGTGGCCTATGGCGACAACCAGGACGAAGTGTTCCTGGGCCACTCGGTCGCCCGCACCCAGAACGTCTCGCCCGAGACGATGGTCACGATCGACGCCGAAGTGCGCCGCCTGGTGAAGGGCGGCGAGGACGACGCGCGCCGCATCCTGACCGAGGAGCTGGACCACCTGCACTCGGTGGCCAAGGCCCTGCTGGAGTTCGAGACCCTGAGCGGCGACGAGATCATCGGCGTCATGAAGGGCGAGATGCCCAAGCGCGACGAGGACGAGAGCAACAAGGAAACGGTCGCCGCGCCGTCCCTGGTGCCGCTGTCGCCAGGCGCGGGCGCCAGCGTCACCGCCTAGGACTGTTCTGGTTCGAAGATCAAAGCCGGCTCGCGAGGGCCGGCTTTTTTCTTGCCCCAAAGCTTGGAACCGGCCGCGCGGGGACGTCGTTCAAAAAGCTTGGCTGCGTAGGCGCGGCCGAGGGGCTCTGCTATTGGAAACCATGTCTTCCGTTGACGAGTCCCTGGGCTCGCCCTCCAGTTCATCCGTGGCGCCCGCTTTCCTGATCGGTGGCGGCGAGATGGCTTCTGCCCTGGCGACGCGTGATTGGTCCGATACCTCGCTGGGCGCGCCCGAGACCTGGTCTCCCGCCCTGAAGGTCGCCGCCGGCATGATGCTGGCCTCGCCGATCCCGGCCTTCCTGGCTTGGGGGCCCCAGACGCTGCTGCTGCACAACGACGCCGCACGAAGCTTGTTGGCCGCCAACAACATCGCCCTGGGCGCGCCGTTCGCCGAGGCGTTCCCGGTGCCGGCCGGCCTGCCGCTGCTGGAGCGCGCCCTGAAGGGCGAGAGCATCGTGCAGGAGGCGATCGGCTTTTCCCGCGCCGACGGCGAGGCGGCCTGGTGCAACCTGATGTTCGCGCCGGTGCGCGACGAGGCCGGCGCGGTCGCCGGCGTCCACATCCTGTGCAACGACATCACCGACCGTGTCCGCCGCGAGCAGGCCCATCTGGAGGACGAGCGCCGCTATCGCGCCCTGTTCGAGTCGATGGACGAGGGCTTCTGCATCATCGAGTTCCTGGACGGTCCGTTCGGACCACTCAGTGACTACGTACACATCATGGCCAACGCCGCCTATGAGCGGCACGCGGGCATCCCCAATGTCGTGGGCCAGAAGCTGCGCGAGATGGTGCCGGCCGAGGCCGACGCCTGGGTGGCCCGCTATGGCGAGGTGCTGCGCACCGGTCAGCCGATCCGTTTCGAGCAGGAGCTGGTGGCCACCGGCCGCCACCTGTCGCTATCGTCGTTCCGCATCGAGCCGCCCGAGCTGCGCCAGGTGGCGGTGCTGTTCCAGGACATCACCGCCCGCAAGCAGGTCGAGGCCGAGCTGCGCCTGCTGAACGAGACGCTGGAGATCCGCGTCGCCGAGGCCCTGGCTGGTCGCCGCCTGCTGGCCGACGTCGTCGAAGGCGCCAGCGTCTTCGTCCAGGTGGTCGACAACAACCTGACCTGGCTGGCTATCAACAGCGCTTCGGCGGGCGAGTTCGAGCGGATTTTCGGCATGCGGCCGAAGGTCGGCGACAACATGGTGGAGCTGCTGGCCGGCTATCCCGAGCATCAGGCCCAGGTGCGAAACGTCTGGTCGCGCGCCTTGTCCGGCGAAAGCTTCATGGAGACCGATGAGTTCGGTGATTCCGAGCGCGAACGTCGCCACTACGAGATGCGCTTCCATCCCTTGTATGATCTGAACGGCGAGCGGATCGGCGCCTACCAGTTCGTCTATGACGTCACCCAACGCGTGGTGGAGCAGGAACGCCTGCGCGAGACCGAGGAAGCCTTGCGCCAGGCCCAGAAGATGGAAGCCGTCGGCCAGCTGACCGGCGGCCTGGCCCACGACTTCAACAACCTGCTGGCCGGCATTTCGGGCTCGTTCGAGATGATCGGCGCGCGGCTGGCCCAGGGCCGCGCGGCCGATGTCGAGCGCTATTTGGCCGCCGGCCAGGGCGCGGCGCGGCGGGCGGCGGCCCTGACCCATCGCCTGCTGGCCTTCTCGCGCCGCCAGACCCTGGCCCCCAAGCCGGTGGTCATCAATCGGCTGATGGTCGAGTTCGTCGAGCTGGTGCGCCGCACGGTCGGCCCGAGCATCGAGGTCGAATATGTCGGCGCCTCGGGCCTGTGGCCGACCCTGGTCGACGCCAACCAGCTGGAGAACGCGCTTCTCAACCTGTGCATCAACGCCCGCGACGCCATGCCGGACGGCGGGGTGATCACCATCGAGACCGGCAATCGCTGGCTGGACGCGCGCACCGCCCGCGACCACGGGCTGGAGCCGGGCCAGTACGTCTCGGCCTGCGTCAGCGACACCGGCACGGGCATCGACAAGGCGACGCTGGAGCGCGTGTTCGACCCGTTCTTCACCACCAAGCCGATCGGCCAGGGCACGGGCCTGGGCCTATCGATGGTCTATGGCTTCGCCCGCCAGTCGAACGGCCACGTGCGGATCTATTCCGAGGTCGGGCAGGGGACGATGGTCTGCCTCTACCTGCCGCGCCGGCTGGGCGAGGAGGACGAGATCGAGACGGTCGAGCAGCCGGCCGGTCTCGCCCCGGTCAAGGCCGGCAAGACCGTGCTGGTGGTCGACGACGAGCCGACCGTGCGGATGCTGGTCGTCGATGCGCTGGAGGAGCTGGGCTATGCCTGCCTGGAGGCCGCCGACGGCTCGGCCGGCCTGCGGATCCTGCAGTCGACCGCCGAGATCGACTTGCTGATCACCGATGTCGGCCTGCCGGGGGGCTTGAACGGTCGCCAGGTCGCCGACGCGGCCCGCGCCTTGAAGCCCGAATTGAAGGTGCTGTTCATCACCGGCTATGCCGAGAACGCCGTCCTGAACCACGGCCATATCGAGCACGGCATGGAGGTGCTGACCAAGCCGTTCGCGGTCGGCGACCTGGCCGGCCGGGTCGACCGGATGCTGCGCGAGGCGTAGAAGGCGCGGATGGTCAGCATCCAGCGTCCCCTCGTGATGGGGATCGTCAACGTCACGCCCGACAGCTTCTCGGACGGTGGCAAGTTCGTCGCCGCCGCCGACGGGATCGAGCACGCCCGCCGCCTGATCGCCCAGGGCGCCGATATCCTGGACATCGGCGGCGAAAGCACCCGGCCGGGCGCGGCGTCGGTCTCGGAGTTCGACGAGATCCTGCGGGTGGTCCCGATCATCGAGGCGATCCGCAAGGCCAGCGACATCCCGATCTCGGTCGACACCATGAAGCCCGGCGTCGCCCGCGCGGCGATCAAGGCCGGGGCGACGATCTGGAACGACGTGGCCGCCCTGCGGTTCTCGCCCACCGCGCCCGAGGTCGCCGCCGAGTTGGGCTGCGACGTCGTGCTGATGCACATGCTGGGCGAGCCGGGGACCATGCAGGACGACCCCCGCTATGGCGACGTCGTCGCCGAGGTCGAGGCCTTCCTGCTGGCGCGGGCCTTCACCGCCATGGCCGCCGGTGTGCCCAAGGAGAAGATCTGGCTGGATCCGGGCATCGGCTTTGGCAAGACGGTGGACCACAACCTGGCTTTGCTGAAGGCCCTGCCGCGCTTCGTGGCCCTGGGTTATCCGATCCTGCTGGGCGCCAGCCGCAAGCGGTTCATCGCCGGCATCGATCCTTCGGCCGGCGAAGCCTCTGACCGCCTGGGCGGCTCGCTGGCCTCGCATCTCGCGGGCGCGGACGCGGGCGTGGCGGCGGTGCGCGTCCACGACGTGCGCGAGACGGTGCAAGCCCTGGACGTGCAGGCCGCGATCAAAGCTATTTGAAGTCCCGCTTAGGGAACCCCTTGCGCGGTAAGGCTTAGGCGCATCCGCACGCGAGTCTGGGTTGATTGCGACTCCTGGCCTCGCTTGCGGGTTGGGGAATCACCGCGCTTAAATATCTGGGGACGGCCTATCGAAAGCACCCGCAAAGATGCGCTCGCGACATGCCCTGATTATCGAAGACGAGATCCTGATCGCGCTGGAAATCGAAGAACTGCTCAAGGAGCAGGGGTTCACCAGCATCGCGATCGCGGAGAGCCCGCTGGAGGCGCTCGACTGCGCCCTGAAGCGAAAACCCGACCTGATCACCGCCGACTACCGGATCGTCGACGGCACCGGCGTCGAGGCCGTGAAGATGATCATGGCCCACCTGGGTCCGATCCCGGTGGTCTATGTCACCGGCCACGCCAAGGCCCTGGATGGCCAGCAAGAGGGCGTCGTGGTCCAGAAACCGATCCGTCCCAACATCCTGGCAGGGGCCTGGCAGCACGCGCTGCAGGCGGCGTAGCGGACCTTCCGAATCCCGCCTAAACAGCGGGGATGTCAGACGCTCATAAGGGCCGCGTCCTCGTCATCGCCGGATCGGATTCCGGCGGCGGCGCGGGGATCCAGGCCGACATCAAGACCATCACCGCCCTGGGCGGCTACGCGGCCACCGCGATCACCGCCGTGACGGTGCAGAACACCCTGGGCGTCACCGGCGTCCACCCGATTCCGCTCGAGGTGATCGCCGCCCAGGCCCGCGCGGTGCTGGACGACATCGGCGCCGACGCCATCAAGACTGGCATGCTGGGCGACGCCGCCGTGGTCGAGACCGTGGCGGCCGCGATCGATCACGCCAATAAGAATGGGGAGGGCAAGGTCCCGGCCGTCATCGACCCCGTCATGATCGCCAAGGGCGGCGCGTCCTTGCTCGCCGAGGCCGCCATCGGCGCGGTGAAGAGCCTGATGATCCCCCGCGCGGCGCTGCTGACGCCCAACGCCCCGGAAGCCGCCGCGCTGACGGGCCTTGTCGTCGAGACCACCGACGACCTGCGCCGCGCTGGCGAGGCCTTGCTGATGATGGGCGCCCAGGCCGTTCTGATGAAGGGCGGGCACGTTGCCGGAGACCGCGTCGTCGACGTGCTGATGACCACCGAGGGCGAAACCACCTTCGAGGGCGAGCGGATACAGACCCGCCACACGCACGGCACCGGCTGCACGTTGGCTTCGGCCTGCGCGACCGGCCTGGCTCAAGGCCTGCCGCTGGAAGCCGCCGTCGCCCGCGCCTGGAACTATGTCCACGAGGCCATGCTGCGCGCGCCGGGCTTCGGCGCTGGCCATGGCCCCCTCGATCACGGCTGGACCCTTCGCCAATGACCGACACGCTTGAAGACCGCTTGCGCGAGATCGTCCGCGCCACGCCCACGACTTGGGAAGTGCTGCGCACCGTCCGCGATCTGGATCTGCCCGACTGGATGATCTTCTCGGGCGCGGTCTACCAGCCGGTCTGGAACCACCTGACGGGCCGCGACCTGGCCTACGGCATCAAGGACTACGACGTCGCCTATCACGACGACAGCGACACCTCGTACGAGGCCGAGGACATCGTCATCCAGCGTGTGGCCGCCGCCTTCGAGCCGCCGCTGCGCGAGCTGGTCGAGGTCCGCAATCAGGCCCGTGTGCACCTGTGGTTCGAGAAGAAGTTCGGCGCCGACGAGCCTTATCCGCCGCTGGAGGACAGCGCCGCCGCCCTGAAGCGCTTCGTGGCCACCGCCTTCTGCGTGGGCGTGCGGCTGGAGAAGGACGACAGCTTGAGCGTCTGGGCGCCGTTCGGTCTGGAAGACCTGTTCGCGATGCGCCTGAAGCCCAACCCGCTGCGGGTGAAGGGCGCGGGCGGCTGGGAGCGCACCACGGGCTCGGCCAAGGCCCGGTGGCCTGAGATTTCGATCGAAGGCTAGATTGTCACCGGGACAATAAAGGCTTTGCCCACCGTCCCGGCCGCGCATAACCACGATGTCCAGTCTGGGAGATCGCCATGCGCCAGTGGACTATCGACGCCTTCGCCAGCGGCCCGTTCAAGGGCAATCCGGCCTGCGTGGTCGAGCCGTTCGATGCGTGGCCATTAGCGACTTGGATGCAGGCCCTGGCGGCCGAGAACAACCAGGCCGAGACGGCCTATCTGCTGAAGACCGCCGACCCTGCGCGCTACGGCCTGCGCTGGTTCACGCCGGCCCTGGAGGCCCCGCTGTGCGGCCACGCCACCCTGGCGGCGGCGCACATGCTGTTCAAAGAGCTCGGCGTCGATGTTCCACTGCTGACCTTCGATACCTTGTCGGGGCCGCTTACGGTGCGCCGGGCGGGCGAGGGGCTGGAGATGGACTTCCCGGCCGACCCGCCACGCCAAACCGACATCCCGGCGGGTCTCGCCGAGGCCCTGGGCGCCACGCCAGTTGAGGTCTGGGCCGGGGCCTATCTGATCGCGGTGATGGACGGCGAGGCCACGGTGCGCGGGCTGAAGCCGGACCTGACGGCGCTGAACAAGATCGAGGGTGAAGCCACCGGCGGCCCAGGCCAGACGGTGGTCGTGGCGGAGGCCGATCCGGACAAGCCCTACGCCGTCGTCAGCCGCTTCTTCGCGCCCGGCTTCGGCATCCCGGAGGACCCGACCACGGGCTCGGCCCACTGCATCCTGATGCCGCTGTACGGCGACAAGCTGGGCGCGGATGTCCTGAAGTTCCATCAGGCCTATCCCGGCCGGGGCGGCGACCTGGAATGCGAAAACCGCGGCGCGCGCGTTCTGTTGCGCGGCCGCGGCTTCACGGTGGTGGAGAGCCGGCTCCGGGTGGAGCCGGCTTAGGAAGGTTCTAGCCCTTAGCGACGCGGGCCGTGGCCGTAGCCGTAACCATAGTCACGGTCGTGGCGCTCGTAGCGGATCTGGGCGCTGATGCGGTCGAAGCGACGATCGAGGTCAGCGCGTTCCCAGCCGCTCAGGCCGCCGCGGCGATACTGGGCTTCCAGGCGAGCGGTCTGACGCAGGTCGGCGCGCAGGCGGGCGGCTTCCGAGCGGGTTAGGGAGTGGTTACGCACGCCCTGGTCGATACGGCGCTCCAGCATGTCCTGGCGCTGGTTGATCGACTGGGCCGAAGCCACGGCGGGAACGGTGGCGGCCGCCAGGGCCGAGACCGCAACGATCGGGATCAGGATCTTCTTCATCGGTTCGGTTCCTTTCAGATCTCTGCGTCGCACCCGTTTGGCTTGGGGAAGTGGGGGAAGCGACGTTGAGCTAAGAGAAACACGCCCAGCCTGAAGCGGTTCTGAGCCGCTCGTTATGTTCTGTTCATCTTGTGTCGAGGGTTCGACTTAGGTCGCGGGCCGTGCCAAGGATTGGGGTGGGACTCAACCCAAGCGTTATAAGTGAGCGGCGTTGATGCAGCTGGCCGATGTCCGGATCATCTCCGGCGCCATGACCGGATGTGTGGTTGATGGCCAGTTTCTACTGGAGTCGCCTCACGATCCCGGTGGAGATCCCGCGCCGTCGGCGCGGGAGCGGATTTCCTTCTTCATGGGCGGTTCGTTCGGCGCCTGGCTTCACTTGAGTGAACTGTTCGAAGAGCGCCCCGGTTTTTTCTCGCGCGCCTGCGCCAACAACCGGCTCGCTTTGCGCTTACCAGTTGATTTCGCGGCTTTGCTCGCCAGGCGGGCTGGGTCGCCCGGCGAAAGCGCTTCAGGCTACGTGGAATGGGCGGAGCTCTCGATGGAGAGCGAGTTCGGCTGGGTTTCGGGGCGGATACCGTCCCTGCGGGTCGAGGTCAGCGTCTCCGAGGCTGGCTTGGGCGTGAGCCTCAGCGGCGAGGTGGGGCCGCTAGTCACTTCAGGCACGTTCCTGAAGCCCGGATCGCCCGTCCCGGTATTGGCCGATAGCCGGATCAGCGTGGACATCGTCATTCCGTGGGCGTTTCTGATCACGCAGGGATCTCCACTCGCCAGACACGGAAACAAGTTCCGCACCTCGGGTGAAACGAGTGACACGCCTTTTGATTTCAATCGTCCGGGCCTGTCCGGGGTCGCCTTCGACAGAGATGGCGGGACGCCATTCTTCGAAGGGCGGTTCGCCGTTCAGCGTGGAATAGGTCGCCCCTATGTGCGGGCGCAGATCGACGACAAGAGCTTGTTGGCGGAGCCCTGTGGCCATCCTGTGCTCTGGCCGGATGGCTTTGCGACCCGGTCACCTTCCGATTCGGCGATCACCTACAGGCTCTGGCTCTTCGGGCTTGGCTACGACGCCTTGGCCCAGATCCTGAGCGGAGAGACCTCGGGACACCTTGAATTGAAAGGCGATGGCGTCGGCTATCTCACGGAGGCCACCTGGCTGGGCTCGGTGGCGGGTCGTCACGTGATCTCGGCCTGCCGCATCGACCTGGCGCTGGGCGAGACCGAGCTGGTCGTGAAGATCGAGGGCGAGGTCGATCGGATGCTGCAGCATGACGGGCCGCCCTTGCCGCCGACGCTTGGCCCGATCTTTTGGGTCACCATGAGGATTCCCGTGGCCTTCCTGGCGGCCCGCGGCATCGATCTGCTGGCGTGGGGGCGGCGCGAGAAGCTGGCGCTCGACCCCAGTCGGGCGCCCTAAGCCGCCTGCGCCAGCCGCGCGGCGGTCATGGCCGCTTCGATGGCGGCGTAGAGCTTGGTGACCTCGATCGGCTTGGCGACGTGGCCGTCCATGCCGGCGGCCAGGTAGCCTTCGACCTGGTGGGCCAGGGCGTTGGCGGTCACAGCCACGATCGGGGTGCGGACGCGGCCCTCGGCGGCTTCCAGCGTGCGGATCGCCTGGGCGGCCTCGACGCCGTCCATGCCGGGCATATGGATGTCCATCAGCACGATGTCGAACTTGGCGGCCTTCCAGGCCTCGACGCAGGCCGCGCCGTCGGCGACCAGCACCACCTCGGCGTTCAGCGGCGCCAGGACGGCCTCGACGACCTTTTGGTTGGTCGGATTGTCGTCGGCGGCCAGCACGCGCAGGGCGTTCGATCCGACGACCGGGGCGGACGCTTCGGCCTCGACTTCCGGCGGCGGCGCGGGCGCGTGGCCGTCGTCGATATAGTGGACGTCGGTCAGCGCTTCTTCGCGCGGCAGCGAGACCAGGACGGTGAAGGTCGAACCGCGACCCTCGCGGCTCTGGACCTTGATCGAGCCGTCCATCAGGGCGGCCAACTCGCGGCAGATGGCCAGGCCCAGGCCCGAGCCGCCGAAGCGGCGGGTCGTGGTGCTGTCGGCCTGGACGAACTTGTCGAACAGGCGCGGCAGGATCTCGGGCGAGATGCCGATGCCGGTGTCGGCCACGTCGATGCGCAGGCCCGAACCGTCCTCGGCCGAGGCGAAGCGCACAGCGACGGCGCCTTCCAGCGTGAACTTCAGGGCGTTGCTGATCAGGTTGCCCAGGATCTGGCGCAGGCGGTCGCTGTCGCCGCGCCAGACGCCCTGCGCCTCGGGGGCGATGGCGACCTCGAAGGCCAGACCCTTGTCGCGGGCCTGGGGCGCATAGGTCTCGCGGATGGCCTGGGCCAGCTGGGCGATATCGAACGGGCGGTCGGTGATCTCCAGGCGGCCGGCCTCGATCTTGGACAGGTCCAGCACGTCGTTCAGCACGCCCAGCAGCAGGGCGCCGGACTCGCGGATCACCTTCAGGCGCTCGCGTTGCTTGGAGCCCAGGTCGTCCATGGCCATGACCTCGGCCATGGCCAGCACGCCGTTCAGGGGCGTGCGGATCTCGTGGCTCATATTGGCCAGGAAGTGCGACTTCAGAACGTTGGCGGCGTTGGCGTCGTCGCGCGCCTTGACCAGCTCGGCCATGGCGCCGCGCAGGTCGTGGTCGTTGGCCTCGAGGCGGCAGACCAGGTGGTTGAAGCTGTCGGTCAGGCTCTGGAAGACGTCGTCGTCCGAGGTCTGTTCCACGGCCTTGAACCGGCCGCCGACGGCCGTCTCGTGCATGGCTTCCGACAGGCGCTCCATCGGGCGGGCCAGGCGGCGGGCCAGGCTGTTGGCCAGCAGGATCGCCAGGCCGGCCGCGCCGAAGAACAGGGCGCCGGTCAGGGCTAGGTCACGCGCCAGGGTCTGGCCCAGGCCCGGATGTTGGGCCACCAGCACCAGGGTGCCGACGGTCTGCGAGGACAGCTTGATCGGCCGCGTCAGGGTGTCGGCGTCGGTGGGATTGGCCGCGCCCAGCTGGGCGACGGTGCGGCCCTTGGTGTCCATGATCCGCACGGCCGCGACGCTGGGCGCCTTAGCCACGGCTTCGAGCGCCCGGTAGACGCCGACCATGTTGTGGTCGGCCAGGGGGGCGGCGGCGCCGGCGGCGGCCATCTGAGCCAGGATCTCGTGATTGGCGCGGGCTTCCTGCCGCGCGACGCTCCACTGCTGCAGCATGAAGCACAGGCAAGCAGCCACGAGGGCGAGAACGGTCGTGGCCAAGGCCACACCGGCGATTCGCGCCTGTAGTGGCGCGTGTGTCGCGGCAGTGCTCGCGCTGTTGTTGTGCTTTTCGCCCATCAGCGTTCAGGAACTCAATCGTCGCGACAGTATGCCTGAAGGTTCCTAACGCTTCGCTTCCAAGGGCAGTGAGAGTCGCGCGACAAAACAACGCTAGGGCGCATTTTTGCGTTGCTTTGGCTTTAACAATCTATTTACCTTTTCCATTAGTGTTTCGTTAACGGAGGCGGGCGTGGAAAAGGTTTTTGTTGCTAAGCGAGTGGCCAGCAAGCTGGTTTCGACCGAGACGGCTGTGGACGCCGCGGTGACCGAAGTCGCCGAGATGATGGCCGAGCTGATGCAGGCTCGTAAGGATCTGGGCTTGTCGGCCACGTTCGGCCACGGCGTCACCGCCAAGGTCGGCGACGCCATGCAGGCGCTGATGGCCGCGCGCACCGCGATGGTCGAGGCGCATACCGAACTGGACGAGACGCGCCTGCGCCTCGGCATCCGCACGCGGATGGTCGGCGATATCAAGCCGCAGGACGAGGTCCGCGGGTCGGCCCTGCGCGAGGTCGTCTAAGGTCCTCGCTAAAAATACATTGCAATAGTTTAATACCTTTGGGCCTCTAATCTGGGTTAGAGGCCCAAAGCATGTTTGCGTTCCTGCAACTGTTATTCTGGATCAATTGGCCGCTGCTTGCCGCGGCCTGCCTGTGCGCGTGGCGCTGGGGCGGTCGAGCGGAGCGCAGCGGCGCGATGCTGGTCCTGTCGACCTTCGTCGCCGTCCTCCTCGCGGGCCTCATCCATGGCAAGGAACTGGTCCAGGGTCTGTATCTGGCGCTGGACGGCTTGATGGCCCTAGGCCTGCTGCTGCTGGCCCTGCGCCACGCCACGCGCTGGCTGGGCATCGCCGTGCTGCTGCAGGGGGTGCAGTTCAGCCTCCATGCCTATTATCTCGTGGACGGCAAGCGGTACGACAACATCTACATCCTGGTGAACAACCTGGTCAGCACGGGCGTCCTGGTCTGCATCCTGGTCGGCACGTTCCTGGCCTGGCGCAAGCGGAACCAGCCCGAAAAATAATTGCCGCGATCGGACGATTGGTCGCGGCTTTCGCAAAATCTCTCCTTGCAATCCGCCTCGAAACGAGGTTCTTCGCCGGCGGGCCACACCCCCCCAACGGGGTGCAGTCCATCTGTAAGGATGGGAGACATCGCTATGACTACCCTCGCCAAGCCGGCAATCCGTCCGGCTCGCCCCGAGTTCTCTTCCGGCCCCTGCGCCAAGCGCCCCGGCTGGACCCCCGAAAATCTTCAAAACGCCGTGCTGGGCCGTTCGCACCGGTCGAAGCTGGGCAAGGCGCGCCTGAAGGCCGCCATCGACCAGACGCGCGAAGTGCTGGAAGTGCCGGCCGACTTCCTGATCGGCATCGTCGCCGGTTCGGACACCGGCGCGGTCGAGATGGCCATGTGGTCGATGCTCGGCGCCCGCCCCGTGCAACTGATGGCCTTCGAGTCCTTCGGCAAGGACTGGGTCACGGACGTCACCAAGCAACTGAAGCTGCCCGACGTCGAAGTCCTGAGCGCTCCTTATGGCGAGCTGCCGGATACGTCGAAGGTCGACCCGGCCAAGGATCTGGTCTTCACCTGGAACGGCACGACCTCGGGCGTGCGTGTCCCGAACGCCGACTTCATCTCGGCCGACCGTGAAGGCATCACCATCTGCGACGCCACCTCGGCGGCCTTCGCGCAAGATCTCGACTGGGCCAAGCTCGATGTCGTGACCTTCTCCTGGCAGAAGGCGCTGGGCGGCGAAGGCGCCCACGGGATCCTGATCCTGTCGCCGCGCGCCGTGGCTCGCCTGGAAAGCTACACGCCGGCCTGGCCGATGCCGAAGCTGTTCCGCATGACCAAGGGCGGAAAGATCGCCGCCGACATCTTCGAAGGCGCGACGATCAACACGCCGTCGATGCTGTGCGTCGAGGATGCGCTGGACGCCCTGAAGTGGGCCGCCTCGATCGGTGGCCTGGAAGCCATGCAGGGCCGCGCCGACCAGAACCTGGCCGTGCTGGCCGACTGGGTCGCCAAGACCCCGTGGGTGGACTTCCTGGCGGCCACGCCGGAGATCCGCTCCAACACCTCGGTGTGCCTGAAGGTCGTCGATCCCACGATCGCCGCCCTGCCGGAAGACGCCCAGGCCGACTTCGCCAAGAAGCTGGCCAGCCTGCTCGAGAAGGAGGGCGCGGCCCTCGACATCGGCGGCTATCGCGACGCCCCGGCCGGCCTGCGCATCTGGTGCGGCGCCACGGTGGAAGCCTCGGACCTCGAGGCCCTGACGCCCTGGCTCGACTGGGCCTTCGCCACCGTCTCGGCCGAACTGGCCGCCGCTTAATCTGACTCATTGCGGCTGAAATCCTCGTCCTTCGACTAGCTCAGGATGAGGATTTCAGAGTGCCGCCTCTCAGTAGCCCTCATCCTGAGCCTGTCGAAGGACGAGGGCGCGCACCCAATTCTCCGCAAGGAAATCCCAAATGACCGCTCCTCGCGTTCTCATCGCCGACAAGCTCAGCCCCGCCGCCGTCGACATCTTCAAGAACCGCGGCGTCGCCTTCGACATCAAGGTCGGCCTGTCCAAGGACGAACTGATCGCCGTGATCGGCGACTATGACGGCGTCGCCATCCGCTCGGGCGCCAAGCTCGACAAGGACGTCATCGCCGCCGCTCACAAGCTGCGCGTCATCGCCCGCGCCGGCATCGGCGTCGACAATGTCGATATCCCGGCCGCCACGGCCAAGGGCATCGTCGTGATGAACACGCCCTTTGGCAACTCGATCACCACGGCCGAGCACGCCATCGCCATGATGTTCGCCCTGGCCCGCCAGATCCCTGCCGCCGACGCCTCGACGCAGGGCGGCAAGTGGGAGAAGAACCGCTTCATGGGTGTTGAGCTGTACGCCAAGACCCTGGGCCTGATCGGGGCCGGCAACATCGGCGGCATCGTCGCCGACCGCGCCCTGGGCCTGAAGATGAAGGTCGTGGCCTACGACCCCTTCCTGTCGCCGGAACGCGCCGTCGAGATCGGCGTCGAGAAGGTCGAGCTGGAAGAGCTGCTGGCCCGCGCCGACGTCATCACCCTGCACACCCCGCTGACCGACAAGACCCGCAACATCCTGTCGGCCGAGAACCTGGCCAAGACCAAGAAGGGCGTGCTGATCGTCAACTGCGCCCGCGGCGGCCTGGTCGATGAAGCCGCCCTGCGCAAGCTGCTGGACGAAGGTCATGTCGGCGGCGCGGCCTTCGATGTGTTCACGGTCGAGCCGGCCAAGGAAAACCCGCTGTTCGGTTCGGACAAGGTCGTGGCCACCCCGCACCTGGGCGCCAGCACCAACGAAGCCCAGGAGAACGTGGCCCTGCAGGTCGCCGAGCAGGTCAGCGACTACCTGCTGACCGGCGCCGTCACCAACGCCCTCAACAGCCCGTCGATCACGGCCGAAGAAGCCCCGAAGCTGAAGCCGTTCGTGGCTCTGGCCGAGAAGATCGGCGCCCTGGCCGGCCAGATGGTCGACTTCGGCGTCACGGCCATCGACATCGCCTACGAAGGCGAAGTCACCAACCTGAACGTCAAGCCGATGACCTCGGCCGCCCTGGCTGGCGTGCTCAAGCCGATGCTGGCCGAGATCAACATGGTTTCGGCCCCGGCCATCGCCAAGGAACGCGGCATCACCGTCTCGGAAAGCCGCCAGGAACTCAGCCCCACCTATGACAGCCTGATGCGCGTCACCATCACCACCGAGAAGGGCAAGCGCGCCTTCGCCGGCACGGTGATCGCCGGCGCCCCGCGCGTCGTCGAGGTCAAGGGCATGGAGCTGGACGCGGCCTTCTCGCCGGCCATGCTGTACATCAACAACCTGGACAAGCCGGGCTTCATCGGCGCGCTGGGCATGCTGCTGGGCGAGGCGGGCGTCAACATCGCCACCTTCAACCTGGGCCGCGTCTCGGCCGACGAGGACGCCATCGCCCTGGTCGGCGTCGACCAGGCCCCGGCCGCCGACCTGCTGGCCAAGATCCAGGCCCTACCGCACGTGAAGGAAGCGCGCGCGCTGACGTTCTAAGGAAAAGATGCTCCCCCGCGATGCGGGGGAGCTGTCACGGAGTGACTGAGGGGGCTAATGCGGCCTGGGCCGAGCTGGCCGCCTCCGGCCCTCTGGGCCACCTCCCCCGCATCGCGGGGGAGGAGCTAGGATCCCAAATGTCCCTGCTCGTTCCCCGCAAGATCAGCTGGCCGGGTTTCCTGGTCTTCCTCGGCGCAGTGGTGTTCACGCTGTATGCGGCTCTGGCGCCCGGCGACGACACCGCCGGTCTGATCCCGTGGGACAAGGCCAAGCACTTCATCGTCTTCTACGGCCTGACCTTCCTGGCCTCGATCGCCCTGCCGCGCAGCCGGCCGTGGAAGATCGGCGTGGTGCTGCTGGGCTTCGGTATCGCCATCGAGATCCTGCAGGGCCTGCCGATCGTCGGCCGTGACGCCGACGTGTTCGACGTCGTCGCCGACACCCTGGGCATCGGCTTCTATTTCGGTCCGATCATCGTCACCCAGTGGATGAGCCGCGACGCCTAGGCCGGCGTCCCGCCGCGTCCGGCGCCGTCCTTGAACCGCGCCGCGCCCGCTCGGGCCTCGCGACGCAACGGCTCCAGCCCGCCACGACCCTCGACCTTGAGCGCCTCGGCCAGGTCGACATCCCATTGCGCATAGGCCGAGGCGCGGTCGGCGCGCAGGCAAAGCTGTGGGAAGGCGGCGATCTGCCGGGCCAGCTCATGCGCCGCCGCCAGGGCCATGCCCCTCGGCACGACACGGTCGGCCAGACCCCACGATAGCGCCTCGGCCGCCCCGACCGCGCGGCCGGTCAGGATCATGTCCAGCGCCCGGCCCTGGCCGACCAGGCGCGGCAGCCGCACCGTCCCGCCGTCGATCAGCGGCACGCCCCAGCGCCGGCAGAACACCCCGAAGGTGGCGTCGTCGGCCGCCACCCGCAGATCGCACCACAGGGCCAGCTCCAGCCCGCCGGCCACGGCATAGCCCTCGACGGCGGCGATCACCGGCTTGGACAGGAGCCGCCGCGTAGGCCCCATCGGACCCTCGCCCTCGGGATCATAGCGCTCACCCTCGCCGGACGCGGCGACGGCAAGGTCGAAGCCCGCGCAGAACGTCCCGCCCGCGCCGGTCAGGATCGCCACGGCGGCGACCTCGTCGGCCTCGAAGGCGTCGAACGCCGCGCGCAGCTGCAACGCGGTCTCGGGATCGACCGCGTTGCGTTTGTCCGGACGGTTGATCGTGACGATCCAGACCGGGCCGTCGGTTTCGAGTTGGACTTCGGTCATGTCGCAGTCTCCATGGCCAGTTCGCGATAGGCCGCCACCAGGGCGTCCAGGCTGAAGGCCAGGTTACGCCCACTGGGATTGGGCAGCACCCAGGCGATGGCGCCGGCGAAGGGCTCGACCTGCCGACCCCAGGCGACCTCGCGGCGGCCGATCATGGCGCTGTAGGCCGCCTTGCCTAGGAAAGCGACGTAGGCGGGCTTCCAATGGCGGACCCAGGTCTCGAACCCGGCGGCGGCGTCCAGGAAATCGGAACGCGCCAGGTCGTCGACACCCGCCGTCGGCCGCTCGACCACGCTGGTGATCCCCAGGCCATAGTCCAGCAGGCTGGCGTCGTCCTCAGCGGCGACCAGGTGCGGCGTGAAGCCGGCCAGGTGCAGCACGCGCCAGAACCGGTTACTGCGCCCGACGAAGTGATGCCCCTCGGCGGCGGCCGACAGCCCTGGGTTCAGCCCGCAGAACACGACGGACAGGCCAGGCGCGACGATGTCCGGGAGGGGCTTAGACATTGAGCGCCCGCGTTCCGCTGAGAAAGGGACTGCCCCGCAGATAGAACCGCAACGGCCGGTCGGCATCCTTGGTGATGCCGATCCGCACCCCTACGCCGATCTCGGCCGGCTCGTGGTCGTCATGCGCCAGCCACAGCGGACCTTCCGCGCAGAGGTCGAGGCCGTCGGCCCAAGGGCCGATCTGAAGCGCCTGGGTCAGCCGTCCCGGACCTCGCGCCAGGTCGCGCAGTTTCTGGGTACGGCGATGAGCCTGCATCAGGGCGATGCCCTCCAGCGGTTCCAGCGCCCGGATCAGGACGCCGGCCCCGATCCCCTCGACCTCGCTGGAGACGTTCAGCATCCAGGACACGCCGTAGTTCAGATAGACATAGGCGTGGCCGCGCTCGAGGAACATCGGGCGCGTGCGCGGCGTCATCCCCCGGAAGGTGTGGCTGGCCGCGTCGCCGATGATGTAGGCCTCGGTCTCGACGATCCGTCCGCTGATCACGCCGTCGGGCGTCTCGCGCACGACGATCTTGCCGATCAGGAAGCGGGCGAGGGTCTCGGTGTCGGTCGGCAGCTCGTCGCGCGTCAGCCTCTTCACCAGCTGTCCACCCGCACTTCCCACGGCCGGTTCATCCCCGCCGCCGCGTCCATCCCACCGACGATCCAACGCCGGGTGTCGGCGGGGTCGATGACCGCGTCGATCTCCAGGGCGGCGGCCATGCTGGTCGCCTTGCCGGCCGCGTAGAGCCGGGCCACCAACTGGTCGTAGAGGGCTTTCTGCTTCACCGGATCGGTCTCCGCTTCCAGTTCCTTGCGGTAGCCCAGCTTGACCGCGCCCTCCAGCCCCATGCCGCCGAACTCGCCGGTCGGCCAGGCGGCGATGAAGGCCGGGGCGTGGAAAGATCCTCCCGCCATGGCCTGGGCGCCCAGGCCGTAGCCCTTGCGCGTCACCACCGTGAACAGCGGCGTGCGCAGCTTGGCCCCGGCGATGAACTGGCGGCTGACCCGGCGCACGGCGGCGGCGTCCTCGCTGTCGGGGCCGACCATGAAGCCGGGGGTGTCGCATAGGCTGAGCACTGGCAGGGCGAAGGCGTCGCACAGTTGCAGGAACCGCGCGGCCTTCTCGGCCCCGTCGCAGTCGATCGCCCCGCCCAAATGGCGTGGATCATTGGCGATCAGCCCCATCGGCCGGCCTTCGATGCGGATCAGGCCGGTGACCATGCCGGCCGCGAAGCCGCCGCGCAGTTCCAGGAACGAACCTTCGTCGACCAGTAGGTTGATCAGTGTACGGACATCGTAGATGCGCAGGCGGTTTTCCGGGATCGCGTTCCGCAGCCGCCGCTGGTCCGGCGCGATCCAGGTCGCCAGCGTGCCCTGGAAATAGGACAGCGCCTGCTTGGCCAGTCGAGTGGCGTGGGCCTCGTCGTCGGCCAGGATGTCGATGACGCCATTGGCCCACTGATGCGCCGACGGGCCGATCTGCTCGGGCCGGAAGACGCCCAGGCCGCCGCCCTCGATCATCGCCGGCCCGCCCATGCCCAGGTTGCTGTCACGGGTGGCGATGATGATCTCCGACAGGCCGGCGATCGCGGCGTTGCCTGCGAAGCAGCGGCCGGCGACGACGGCGATCTTGGGGACCAGGCCCGACAGCTGGGCGAAGCTGCGGAACGTCGGCACGTCCAGCCCCGCCACCGCCGTGGTGTCTGTGTCGCCGGGCCGCCCGCCGCCGCCCTCGGCAAACCATACGACGGGCAGGCGTTGGTCGGCGATGACGCTCATCAGCCGGTCGGACTTGCGGTGGTTCATCGCGCCCTGCGTGCCGGCCAGGACCGTGAAGTCGTAGGCCAGGGCCGCCGTCCGCGCCTTGTCGGGCGGGAAGAGCGCGCCGTTGACTCTGCCGACGCCCGTGATCAGCCCGTCGGCCGGCGTGCTGGCGATCAGGTCCTCGACCGAGCGCCGCCGCTTCTGGGCCGCGATGGCCAGGGCGCCGTATTCCAGGAAGCTGCCGGGATCGACCAGGTCGTCGATGTTCTCCCGCGCCGTGCGATGGCCGGTCTTGCGCCGCTTGGCGACGGCGTCAGGGCGGGCCTCGTCCAGGGTGTAACGGTGGCGGGCGACGACCTCGGCCAGGTCGGGACGGATGGCGTCGAGATCTTCGGCGACGGCTTCGACGGCCTCGCCGCCGGCGACCTCCATCGGTTCCAGGAACACCAGCGGCTGGCCCTCGGCGACGGTGGCCCCGGGTTCGGCGGCGATCTTCAGCACGCGTCCGCCGGATGTGGCGTGGACCAAATGCTCCATCTTCATCGCCTCCAGCACCGCCAGGGCCTGGCCGGGGCGAACGAGATCGCCTTCATTGACACTGATCGAGCCGACGGTGGCCGCTAGCGGTGCGGCGATGGCGACGGAGCCGCCGAGGGTCTCGAAGTGAGCGTTGCCCTCCGAAGGCAAAGGTAAGCCGGCGACGAGCTCAGCCGCATGGTCCTCGATGAACCGCGTCGTCGGCGCCTCGGGTGCGGCCGCCAGGATCGCTCGCACCAGAGGGGCGGTGGTCGCCACGCCCGTGATCTGGAACTCCGCCAGCGCGCGATCGAGGCGGGCAGCGGCTTCGGCGTAGGTGCGACCGCGCGCGATCACCTTGGCCAGCAGGCTGTCATAGGCCGCGCCGACGGCCGCGCCCGCTCCGACGCCGGCGTCGACCCGCACGCCTGGACCGCCCGGCGGGCTCCAGACGCCGATGGTCCCACTGGAGGGCTTCACCTGGCCGTCGGCGGTCAGGGTCTCGGCATTGATCCGCGCCTGGATGGCGACGCCGAAGGCCGGGGGGGCCTCCAGGTCCAGTGGCTTGCCCGCCGCCAGGTCGAACTGCAGCCGCACCAAGTCCAGCCCCGTGACCTCCTCGGTCACGGTGTGCTCGACCTGCAGGCGCGGATTGACCTCTAAGAAGTAGGGGGTGTCGCCCTCGACCAGGAACTCGACGGTGGCCAGACCGCGATAGCCGGCGCACAGCACCTCGGCGTGTCGCCACAGGTCGGTCCGCAGCGGCTCGGGCAGGGCGGCTGGGGCGATCTCGACCAGCTTCTGGTTCCGGCGTTGCAGCGAGCAGTCGCGGTCGCCGATAGCCAGCACACGGGTCCCGTCGCCGGCGATCTGCACCTCGATATGCCGCGCCCGCTCGACCAGCTTTTCGGCATAGAGCCCGCCGTCGCCGAACGCGGCCTCGGCCTCGCGCGCACAAGCGGCGAAGGCGGCATCCAGTTCGGCCGCGTCGCGCACCGCACGCATGCCGCGCCCGCCGCCGCCGGCCCGGGCCTTCAGCATGATCGCGCCGTGCTGGCCGAAGAACGCTCGAGCCTCATCCAGCGTGATCGCGCCAGTCCCGGGGATCAGCGGAACGCCGCGCTCTGCGGCTAACGCCCGCGCCAAAGCCTTGTCGCCGAAGGTTTCCAGATGCTCCGTTGACGGACCGATGAAGACGATCCCGGCCTGCGCGCAGGCGCGCGCTAGGGCGGGGTTCTCCGACAGGAAGCCGTAGCCGGGATGCAGGGCGTCGCAGCCCTCCGCCTTGGCCGCCTCAACGATCGCGGCGATGTCCAGATAGGCCCGCGCGCCGGTGCCAGGCAGAACGACCGCGCGGCCGGCGACGTGGGCCGTGTCGCCCTCGGCATGGACCCTCACGCTCTCGATCCCGGCCTCCGCCGCCGCGCGGGTGATGCGGACAGCGATCTCGCCACGGTTGGCGATCAGGACGCGGGACAAGGGCATGCGGGTTCCCCGAAATGAGCGGGCTTCATACGGCCGTTTGACGCACCTTCGCTGGTCTCGCTTGACTCTCCAAGAGCGAAAGATCAGAACAAAAGTAGAACAAGGAGTTGGGAATGGCCGGATCGCGCGAGGCGCGTCTTGCGGCCCTGAGAGGCCAGATCGCCGCGATCCAAGCGGGGACTCGGACTCCGACTCCGGTCCTGCCGTTCGGGGACCCGGCCATCGACGGCTGCTTCCCGGGCGGGGGCCTGCCCCTGGGCGGCTGGCATGAGGTGACGGGCGCGGGACTGCAGGACGAGACGGGCGCGGCGACGGCCGCTTTCGTCGGTCTGCTGCTGCGACCGCTGGTGAAGACGGGGGCGATCGTCTGGGTCGCCCGACGCAGCGATCTGTTCGCGCCGGGCCTGTTCGGCCTGGGCTTTCCGGCCGAGCGGCTGATCCAGGTCCGCACCCGCGACGAGGCCGAGACCCTGTCGGTGCTGGAGGACGCGCTGTCCACCCAGGGCGTCGCCGCCGCCGTCGGCGAGGCCGAGGCGCCCGACCTGACCGCCGGCCGCCGCCTGCAGCTGGCCTGCGAGAAGCGCGGCGGCTTCGGGGTGCTGCTGCACCGGCGGCCCTATGGCGGGGCCAGGAAGACGGCCGCCTCCGGCTCGGCCTCGTTCAGCCGCTGGCGGATCGGGCCGTCGCCGACCCCGCCGCCGGTCGACGATATCGGCCTGGGGCCGCCACGCTGGCGGGTCGAACTGGAACGCTGCCGGGGCGGACGCTCTGGCGCTTGGATCTTGGAAGCACAGGAGGCCGGCCATGGCCCGCATCCTTTCCGTCTGGTGTCCCAACTGGCCGATCACGACGTGGCGCCGACGGAACCCGGACTACGACTGGTCGGCTGAGGCGCCTCCGTTCGCCTTGCTGGCCACGGAAGGCGGAACCCGTTGCCTCGCCGCAGTAGACGACAAGGCGCGCGCCCTGGGCCTGTCCGCCGACCAGAAGGCCGCCGACGCCATGGCCCTGGTCCCGACCCTGGTCACCTTCGACTACGACCCGGCCGCCGACCGCGTGGCGCTGGAGGCCCTGTGCGACTGGTGCGTGCGGTTCTCGCCGGCCGTGGCCATCGACGGGACCGACAGCCTGTTCCTCGACATCACCGGGACCGACCACCTGTGGGGCGGCGAGGCGACTATGCTGGTCGACCTCGTCGCGCGGCTGGCGCGCTGGGGCGTGCCGGCGCGGGCGGCGATCGCCGACACGCCCGGCGCGGCCTGGGCCTTGGCGCGCTACGGCGACGACCTGGCCATCGCCGCGCCCGGCGCGCAGCGGGCGGCGATCGAGAGCCTGCCGGTCGCGGCCCTGCGTCTGGAGGACGCCGCCGAGGCCCAGCTGCCGCGCCTGGGCCTGCACCGCGTCGGGCAACTGCTGGTCCTGCCGCGCGCCCAGCTGGCCAAGCGGTTCGGCCTGGCGACGACGCTGCGTCTCGACCAGGCGCTGGGCATGGCCGCTGAGGCCCTGACCTTCCGCCGCCCGGCCACGCCCTGGTCCGACCGCCTGGCCTTCTTCGAGCCAATCAGCGCGCCCGAGGACCTGGCTCGCGTGGCCGGCGACGCCCTGGCCCTGATCTGCCAACGGCTGGAGGCCGAGGGGCGCGGCGCCAAGCGCTTCGAGGTCGTGTTCCATCGCCTGGACGGCAAGGCCTATCCGGTGCGCGCGGGCCTGGCCCGGATCGGCCGCGACGCCAAGCGGCTGACCAAGCTGATCGTCCCCAAGCTGGACAAGGTCGATCCCGGCTTCGGCATCGAGGTCGTTACCGTCCACGCCTGGGCGGTCGAACCCCTGGCGGCCGCTCAGGAGCGCCTCGACGCCGATGCCGATGCGACCCTGGACGAGACCCTGGCCCCGCTGATCGACCGCCTGGTCAACCGTCTGGGCGAGAACCGCGTGTGGCGGGCGGATCCTTATGAGAGCCACGTTCCCGAACGCTCGGTGATCCGCAACGCGCCGCTGGACCCACGGGCCAGCGCGAAATGGGATCCCGACCGCCCGCGCCCGGTGCGGCTCTTCAAACGCCCCGAAGCCATCACCGCCATCGCCAAGCTGCCCGATGACCCCCCGATGCAGTTCACCTGGCGCGGCCGCGCCCACCGCGTCCGTCGCGCGGAAGGGCCTGAACGCATCGGCCAGGAATGGTGGCGCGCCGGGGTGGGAGAGGCCGACACGGGACCGGGCAAGATCCGCGACTACTACCGGGTCGAGGACGACGTCGGCGGCCGGTTCTGGATCTACCGGCAAGGCCTGTTCGGCGAGGCGGAGACGCCAAAGTGGTGGATCCATGGGTTGTTCGGATGAGCGCTTACGCCGAACTCCAGACCACGACCAACTTCTCGTTCCTGCGCGGCGCCTCACACGCGGAAGAGCTGGCGATCGCGGGCGAAGCCTTGGGCCTCGCCGCCATCGGCATCGCCGATCGCAACAGCCTGGCGGGCGTCGTGCGAGGGTGGGCGGCGGCCAAGAAGCGCAACTTCCGCGTCCTGACGGGCTGCCGGCTGGACTTCATGGACGGCACGCCCAGCCTGCTTTGCTACCCGTCGGATCGGGAAGCCTTCGGCCGTTTGACGCGCTTGCTGACCGTTGGCCAACGCCGGGCTCCGAAGGGCGAGTGCCATCTGTCCTGGCAGGATTTCCTGGACCATTCGGATGGCCAGCTGGGCCTGATCATCCCGCCGAAGATGCTGGATGAAGCCTTCGAGCGCGACCTTGCGCGCATGGCCGGCGATCTGCGGGGACGGTCGTGGCTGGCGGGCGCCCGCGCCTACGCCGCCCAGGACCTGAAGCGTCTCTCACATCTAGACGCCCTGGGGCGTGAGGCCGGCGCGCCGATGGTCGCCACCAATGACGTGCTCTATCACGGCCCCGAGCGGCGACCGCTGCAGGACGTGATCACCTGTGTTCGCGAGCACTGCACGATCCAGGAGGCGGGCTTTCGGCTAGAGGCCAATGCCGAGCGTCACATCAAGGCGCCCGCCGAAATGGCGCGCCTCTTCGAGCGCTGGCCAAGGGCGGTCGAGCGCACGAGCGAGATCGTCGAACGGATCGGCTTCGGCCTGAGTGATCTCGATGAGAAATACCCTGATGAGCCCGTGCCGCCGGGCAAGACGGCCATGGAATACCTGACCGATCTGACCTGGAAAGGCGCGGCTTGGCGTTACCCGGGCGGGGTAGACCCGAAAGTCGAGGGGCAGCTCAAGGAAGAGCTGCGGCTGATCGAGAAGATGGATTACCCGAACTACTTCATCACCGTGCACGACATCGTTCAGAAGGCGCGGGAGATGGGAATCCTGTGCCAGGGGCGGGGCTCGGCCGCCAATTCCTCAGTCTGCTACTGCCTGGGCGTCACGGCGATCGACCCAACCGAACACCGTCTGCTTTTCACGCGCTTCATTTCCGAAAACCGCGGCGAGCCACCGGATATTGACGTCGATTTCGAGCACGAGCGGCGCGAAGAGGTGATGCAGTACGTTTACGAGCGCTACGGGCGCGAATACGCCGCCATCTGCGGCACGGTGATCCACTACCGACCGCGCAGCGCCATTCGTGATGTCGGCAAGGTTCTGGGTTTGACCGACGACGTCACCAACCTGCTGGCCGCGACGGTCTGGGGAAGCTGGGGCGATGACCTGCCGGAAGAGCATCTGCGCAACGCGGGCATCGACCCTGATGCGCCGGAGATCGCCCGTGCGGTAGCCTTGGCCACCGAGTTGATGGGCTTCCCTCGTCACCTGTCGCAACACGTGGGCGGCTTTGTCCTGACTAAGCGACGGCTCGACGAGACCGTGCCGATCGGCAATGCGGCCATGGACGACCGTACCTTTATCGAATGGGACAAGGATGACATCGACAGCCTGAAACTGATGAAGGTCGATGTGCTGGCGCTTGGGATGCTGACGGCCATCCAGCGCGCTTTCGGTATGCTGAGGAACGACCATGGCCAGCCGATCGTCGATCTGGCCGACGTCCCCAAGGAGCTATCCGGCGTCTACGACATGCTGTGCAAGGCCGACAGCATCGGGGTGTTCCAGGTCGAGAGTCGGGCGCAGATGTCGATGCTGCCAAGGCTGAAGCCGCGCGAGTTCTACGACCTGGTCATCGAGGTGGCGATCGTCCGGCCAGGACCGATCCAGGGTGACATGGTGCATCCGTATCTGAAGCGGCGGAACGGCGAGAAGGCGGAATTCCCCGAGCCTTTGAACGAACCGCACTGCAAAGGTGAGCTTCGCGGCATCCTGGGCAAGACCTATGGCGTGCCGCTCTTCCAGGAACAGGCCATGAGCCTGGCCATTGAGGCGGCCAAGTTCACGCCGGACGAAGCCGACGGCTTGCGCAAGGCCATGGCCACTTTCCGTAACCTGGGCACACCCGCCGAGTATCGGGACAAGTTCGTCGAAGGCATGGTCAGGCGCGGCTACGAACGTGACTTCGCCGAGCGGTGCTTCAAGCAGATCGAGGGCTTTGGCCACTACGGCTTTCCGGAGAGCCACGCGGCCAGCTTCGCCAAGCTGGTCTACATTTCGGCCTGGATCAAATGGGCATGGCCGAACGTGTTCTGCGCGGCGCTGATCAACTCGCAGCCGATGGGGTTCTATCAGCCAGCGCAATTGGTCCGGGATGCGCGTGAGCACGGAGTCGAAGTGCTGCCGCCCGACATCATGGCCAGTCTGTGGGACTGTACGTTGGAGCCGATGACAGCGGGCTTCCGCGCGCCGCGCATCCGCGAAGACAAGATCGCCGACTACGCCAACAGCCACCGTTGGAAAGCGGTCCGTCTGGGCTTCCGCCAGATCAAGGGGCTGAAGGAGAAGGGCGACATCGCGCCGCTGTTGAAAGCCCGCGCCGAAGGCGCCCGCACGCCCGCCGAGTTCGCCCAAGGCGGCGTGCCGCAGCGCGCGCTCGAGCTCCTGGCCGAGGCCGACGCCTTCGCCTCGGTCGGCCTCACCCGCCGCGAGGCGCTGTGGGCCGTGAAGGGGCTGAAGGGAGAGCACAAGGCGCCCGTGCAGGCCCCGCTGCTGGCCGGCCTGCCGCTGTTCGAGGACAAGGTCGCCCTGCCGGTCATGGGCGATCCGCAGGAGGTGGCCGAGGACTACCGCACCACCAGCCTGTCGCTGAAGGCCCATCCGGTGGGCTTCTACCGGCCGATGCTGGCGCGGCGCGGGGTGATCACGGCTGAAGAGCTGCTGACGGTGAAGGACGGGACCAAGGTCTCGGTGGCGGGCCTCGTCCTGATCCGCCAGCGGCCGGGCACGGCCAAGGGCGTGGTGTTCGTGACCCTGGAGGACGAGACGGGCGTGGCCAACGCCGTGGTCTGGAAGGACCGCTTCGAGGCCGACCGCAATGTGGTGATGACCGCCTCGTTCCTGGTCGTGCACGGTCGGGTGCAGCGGGCCGAGAACGTCATCCACGTGGTGGCCGAAGGCTTCACCGACCTCTCGGCGCACCTGTCGACCCTGAGGGACGAGCCTGGCGCGCCGGCCCCACGCGTGCGGCAGAAGGTTTCGGGGCGGCTGCTACGGAGCCGGGATTTTCACTGACGGCCACAGGCGGCGCAGGCCCCAGTACGCGGCTCCCGCCACGATGAAGCTGGGCAGGGTCGCACCCAGGTCCGGGAGCAGGCGGCTCAAGGCCTGGTAGGCGGCGACGCCGGCGACCCAGGCCAGCAGGGCGGGCAGGCGGACGCCGCCGGACGCCGCGATCGTCGCGCGGCGACGGATCACGAAGTGGTCGGTCAGCAGCACGCCGAACAGCGGCGCGAAGACCGAGCCGATCAGCAGCAGGAAACCCTCATAGCGGGCCAGCGGCGCGAACAGGGCGATGGTGGTGCACAGGCCGCCGAAGATCAGCGCCAGGTTGGCGGGCTTGGCCGGGACCAGGGTGGCGGTCGAGACGGCGGCCGAGTGGATGTCGGCGAAGGTGTTGTCGGTCTCGTCGATGACGATCAGGAACAGCGCGATGCCGCCGCCGCTGGCGGCCAGGGCGGTCAGCAGCAAGCCGTCGCCGCCGCCTGACGCCAGGGCATAGGCCGCGCCCAGGCCCATGAACCAGATATTGGCCAGCAGGTAGCCCAGGGCGCTGCCCTTGAACATGCCGCCGCTCGTGCGACCAAAGCGGGTGTAGTCGGCGATCAGCGGCAGCCACGACAGCGGCATGGCGATGACCAGGTCGACGCCGGCGCCGAAGCTCATCTCGCCGGTCCCGGCCTTGGCGAACAGGGCGGCCAGGTCGTGCTCGGCCAGGAGGCGCCAGCTCAGCCAGCCCGCGCCGGCCAACAGCAACCACAGGCCATAGGCGCGCAGGAAACGGCGGACGAATGACAGGGGGCCGACGATGGCCAGCCAGGTGGCCAGCAATCCGAACACCAGGGTCCAGATCATCGGGCTGGAGACGCCGAAGGTCTGCTTGGCCAGGGCGTCGGCGGCGTCGCGCATGGCGATGATCTCGAACGCGCCCCAGCCGACCAGTTGCACGGCGTTCAGCACGGTGGGGACGGTCGCGCCGCCCGCGCCCAGGGTCAGGCGCAGGGCGCCCATCGATGAGAGGCCGGTATCGGCCCCGACCACGCCGGCGGCGGCCAGCAGCAGGGCGCCCAGCACCGAGCCCGTGACGATCGCCGCCAGGGCCGCGCCCAGGCTGAGCCCAGGCACCAGGAACGCGCCGGCTTGCAGCACCAGCAGGCCGATCCCCAGGCTGAACCACAGCGAAAAGGCGTCGCGGGCCGTGAAGGCGCGGCGCTCCGCCGGGACCGGGGTCAGGGGATCATAGGTGTCGTCGAGCTGAGCCATGGCCCCGTTTAGCAGCTGACCGGCGCCCACGCGAATTGCGGGTTTATGGCCAAGCTGTGTCGCGCCGGCCGTGAAAGCGTCACCATTCAGTCGAATCAATGTCTGGTTGCGGGCGCGCTCTTGGGGTTGAGGCCACGGGGGTGGCTTAGGGGGATGCGATGGACTTGAGCCTGTTGGCGCTGGGCGGCCTGGCGGCCGCGCTGGCCTTGGACGCCGCGCCCGACCCGGTCCCGGCGGCGCCGCGTGAGACACCGGTGTCTTGCGACGAGGTCGAGGGCGAGGCCGCCAAGGCCAAGTGCCGGCGCGAGCGCAACGAGCTGGACCCCCTGACCATCGAAGGCGCCAAGCCCGGCGACACCGAAGGCCTGCTGGAACCGGAGCTGGAGCTGGACGAGGAGGCCATCCGCACCCTGGGGGCCAATACGCTGGGCGATTTGATCGCCAAGCTGGCGCCGGTCCTGGCCAATGCCCGGGGACGCAGCGACGAGCCGCCGATCATCCTGATCAACGGCCAGCGCACGACCGGCAATATGAGCGATATCCCGACCGAGGCGATCCTGCGCATCGCGCCGCTGCGTGAGGAAGAGGCCCTGGCCCACGGCTATCGCGCCGACCAGTTGGTCATGAACGTCATCCTGAAGAAGCGCTTCAACGCCACCACCGTGACCAACGAGGGCCAGTGGCTGGTAGAGGGCGGCCGGGCGTCGAGCGACCAGTTGGTCAACCTGTTCAAGGTTCAGGGCGAGGGACGAACCCTGGCGACGGCGCGTTATCATCGTGACTCGCCATTGTTCGAGGACGAGCGCGGCGTGGTCCGCACGCCCGTGGCCGGCAGCGCCGAGGCCCTGGCCGACCAGGTCGTCGTCGGCGGCGACCTGACCGCCGCCCGCACCCTGCTGCCGCGCACCGAGCAGGCCAAGCTGGAGATGACCCACACCCGCCCCTTGCGCGGCGGAACCATCGCGACGCTGGGCGGCGATTTGCAGGTGGGCAGCAGCGTCAGGTTTCGCGGCTTGCCGGGCGTGGCGCTGGATCCGCCTGGCGACCTCGACATCTATCGCTACATCGACGCGCCCGAGGCCCTGAAGGTGCGCAACGACACCCGCAAGGTCGGGGTGGTCGCCGGCCTGTCGGGCCGCAAGACGCACTGGCGCTGGAACCTGGATGGCGGCGTCGACCGCAGCGAGAGCGCCTCGCGGATCGGACGGGGCCTGGACACCAGCGCCCTGCGCGCGGCCGTGGCGGCGGGCGAGGTCGATCCTGTCGTAGCGATTCCGGACGGCCTGATCCGCTACGCCCCGCGCGACACCGCCGACTCCGTGGCCACCAGCGCCAAGCTGGACATGACGTTGAACGGAACCCTGGCCGGCCTGCCGGCGGGGCGCATGCGGGCCACGGTCCGTCTGGGCGCCGATCATCGCCGGTTCGATTCCGAGAGCGTCCGCTCGGGCGTGCGTGTCGACCAGGTCCTGACCCGCGATCGCGCCACCGTGCAGGCCAGCCTCGATACGCCGCTGGTCGACAAGGCCGGACCGCTGGCCTTCCTGGGCAAGCTGTCGCTGAACGCCAACGGCCAGTACGAGCAGTTCTCCGACATCGGCGGCCTGCTGACGGCCGGCGGCGGGGTGAACTGGACTCCGATGAAGCGCCTGAACGTCTCGGCCGACTATGGCTGGGAGGAGGGCGAGCCGACGCCCCAGCAGATGAACGACCCCGTCCAGCAGACCGCCGCCACGCCGGTCTATGACTACGCCACCGGTCAGACGGCGTTCGTCACCCTGACCTCGGGCGGCAATCCGAACCTGCGGTCCGACAGCCGGCAGCTGGTCAAGCTGGGCGTCAACTACAAGCCGTTCGAGACGCGTGATCTGCGACTGTCGACCAACTATGTCCGTACACGGATTGATGATCCGATCGCGGGTTTTCCCTCGGCCTCGGCGGAGCTGGAAGCGGCCTTTCCCAGCCGCTTCACCCGTGACGCCCAAGGTCGGCTGACGGCCATCGACACGCGGTCCGTCAACTTCGCCCATGCCGACACCGAGGACCTGCGCTCTCGCGTGACCTATGTCCGGCGCTGGGGCGGACCCAAGCCGGGGACCGGGCCCAAGTCGGTGTTCATCGCGCTGAACGACCGCTGGCGGCTGCGCGACGACGTGACGATCCGCGAAGGCATGGCCCCGTTGGACAAGCTGAAGGGCGCGTCGCTGGGCCAGTTCAACGCCTCGCCGCGTCACGAGATCAACCTGTCGGTCAATCTGGGCCTGCCCGGCTATACCTTCACCGCAGCGGGCTTCTGGCGCAGTCCAACGCGCGTCGATGGCGGCGCGCGGGGCCAGGACCTGCGGTTCTCGACTCCGCCGGTCCTGATCCTGATGACCACCGTGGACCTGGGCGCCAACAAGGCGTTGGCCAAGGACCGCCCGTGGCTGAAGGGGACCAAGCTGAACCTCGGCCTGGAGAACGTCTTCGACAGCTACATGCACGTCCGCGACAGCCAGGGCCGCACGCCGGAGGCCTATCAGGAGGCCCTGGTGAAGACGGCGGGCGGGCGCGCGGTGCGGGTGAGTTTGCGGAAGCAGTTTTGAGCGGGAGGGAGGTTCTAGGACCTAGTCTGACGCAGGGCATGTCGGCAGCCTGGACTAGGACGCCCGGATCTTCACCACCTTGGACGGGCCGACCTGGCGCAGGTCTTCGACCAGGTCGAACAGATGAGCGCGGACGGCGGCTTCGTCGCCGGCTTCGGCCAGGGCGTCCAGGGTTTCCAGGCGTTCGTCGGCGATGATCGGGGCGGCCGAGAGGCGCAGGGCCTCCATGATGCCGGGGGCCTTGGGACGGGCGACTTCGTTCACGTCCAGCAGGGTCTCGGTCAGCTTTTCGCCGGGACGCAGGCCGGTGATCTGGATCTCGATGTCGCGGCCAGGGACCAGGCCCTGCAGCTCGATCATCCGTTTGGCCAGGTCGATGATCTTGACCGGCTCGCCCATCTCCAGGGTCAGCACGCCGGCCTCGTCGGCGTCGGCGGCGATCATCGAGAGCGCGACGGCGCGCAGCACCAGCTGCACGGCCTCGGGGATGGTCATGAAGTAGCGCTCGACCGCCGCGTCGGTCAGGGTGACCGGGCCGCCACGGGCGATCTGCTGCTGGAAGATCGGCACGACCGAGCCGGCCGAGCCCAGCACGTTGCCGAAACGCACGATGCTGACGCGCATGTCGCCGCCGCCGCCGTACTGACGGGCCACGGCTTCGGCCACGCGCTTGGCCGCGCCCATGACGCTGGTCGGGGCCACGGCCTTGTCGGTGGAGATCAAGGCCAGGTGCGCCGCGCCGCAGGCCTTGGCGGCGGCCGCGACGTTGCGGGTGCCCAGCACGTTGGTGCGCACGCCCTCGCAGGGGTGGTTCTCGACCAGGGTGACATGCTTCAGCGCCGCGGCGTGGAAGATGATGTCGGGCTTCATCTCGGCGAAGACGCGGGTGACGCGCGAGGCGTCGCGGACGTCGCACAGCACTTCGCGGCGCAGCAGGCCGGGGTGGCTGTCGGCGATCTCGCGGTCGATGTGGAACAGATTGTATTCCGAGGTGTCGACCATGGTCAGCTGGGCGCAGCCGCTGGCGGCGATCTGGCGGCACAGCTCCGAGCCGATGCTGCCGCCGGCCCCGGTGACCAGCACGCGGCGGCCCGAGACCAGGGCGCGGACGGGCTCGGGATCCAGGCGCACGGGCGGCCGGCTCAGCAGTTCTTCCAGGCTGATCTCGCGCAGGGCCGGGCCGCTGGCGGCGGCGCCCATCTCGACCACGCCGTGGCGACGCAGCAGGCGCACGCCCTCGGTCTTCAGCCGGCCCAGGCGCTCGGCCCCGAAGGTGCTCATGGCGCTGTCGGTCAGGAACAGGATGGCGGACGGCGACAGACCGCTGTCGCGCAGACGGGCCAGCACGCGGTCGAAGTCGGCGATGGCGCCCAGCACGCAGACGCCGCGCAGCTCGTCGCCGGTCTCGCGGTCCATCGGCGAGACGACGCCGATCGGGGTGTAGCGCTCGCCCAGGCCCGCCGGGGCGCGCAGGAAGGCGTCGGCCTCGCCCGCAGAGCCGACGATCAGCAGGCGCGGCAGGGCCGGGTGCATCGACGCGGGACCCAGGCGCAGCACCGAGTCCAGCAGCTGGCGCTCGTGCAGGCTGCGACGGATGACGCGCAGGGCCGACAGGAAGGTGCCCTGGAACAGGGCCGCGCCGGCCACCGTGCGCAGGCCGCCGTCGATGCCCGGATGGGCAAAGCGGGTGATGACCATGAAGGTCGCGGCGGTCAGGAAGGCCGAGCGGAACAGGCGCAGGTGGTCGCTGGCCGAGACGAAGCGCCAGGGCGCGCGCTCGACCCGGAACAGCAGTTCGACAACCAGGGACGCCAGGGCGTACAGGCCCGCCTGCACCAGCGTGTCCGTCGTGAAGGGCATGTCGATGACGAGATACCGGCCGACCAGCAGGGCCACGAAGGCCAGCAGGACGTGCGTTCCGATCTTGCCTACATGCCCCATGAAACGAACCTCTCGAGCCTGAAGGCCGGGGCGGGCCCCGGTGGAATCGTTCAAGCAACTAGCACGGCAATCCGTCGCCGTCGCGGTTTCAGCCGCGATGCAGGGGCAGAACTTCGACGACATCGTTCGCCGAAGCAGCGGGCGCGCCCGCGCGGCGACGCACCAGAGCATCCGCCCGCGCGAAGACGCCGACCAGCGAGGAATCCTGATCGGGGAAAACGCTGGCGACGGTTCGCCCCTCGGGATCGACCGACAGGGCCGCGCGCATCCAGTGTTCACGGGGGCCGCCGGCGGGCAGCGGGGCGGCCAGGCGGGCCGGGACCAGGCGGACCTCGGGATCGCCGTCCGCCAGGGCCGTCAGCAGCGGCCGCAGGAACAGCTCGGCGCAGACCATGGCCGAGGCCGGGTTGCCGGGCAGGCCCAGAACGCGGCGGCCATTACCGAGGCGACCGCTCCAGGTGGGTTTGCCGGGGCGCACGGCCACGGTCTCGACGACGAGCTCAAGGCCCAGCGTGCGCAGGGCCGGCTTGACCAGGTCGTGATCGCCGACCGAGGCGCCGCCGACGGTGACGATCAGGTCGGCCTCGACGGGGTGGACGGCCTCAGCGATGGCCGGCGCGTCATCGGCCGCGGCGGTCAGGCGGAAGGCTTCGCCGCCCCAGGCCTGGATCAGCGCGGCCAGGGCGAACGAGCCGCTTTCGAAGATCTGGTCCGGACGGGGCGCAGCGCCGGGCGGGACCAGCTCGTCGCCGGTGGCCAGGATCGCCACGCGCGGCCGACGGGCGACCGGGACCTGGGCCAGGCCCGCCGAGGCGACCAGGCACAGCCGCCACGGATCGATGACGACGCCGGCCTCCAGCAGGACATCGCCAGCCCGGAAGTCGCCGCCGGCGGGGCGGGTGTTGGACTTGGGATCGGCGCCGGCCTCGAAGCGAACGGTATCGCCCTCGCGGACGGCCTCTTCCTGGATGACGACGATATCGGCGCCGGCCGGGATCGGGGCCCCGGTGAAGATGCGGACGGCTTCGCCGGCCTGGACCACACGCGTGAAGGCCTTGCCCGCCGCGCTCTCGCCCGCGACCGCAAAGGCCTTGCCCGGCGCATAGTCGGTTCGCCGGATCGCCCAGCCGTCCATGGCCGAGGCGTCAAATGGCGGCTGATGGCGGTCGGCCACGACAGGCGCGGCCAGGACGCGGTTCAGGCTTTCGGTGAGCGGAACGGTCTCGACGCCCAGGCGAACGGCGCCGTCCAGGATCCGGGCGCGCGCCTCTTCGACCGTGAGGTTCTTGAGCGGGCGCGCGTCCGTCACAGGCTTAGCCGACGAACGCCCGCTCGATCACGAAGTCGCCCGGCTCGGCGTTGGAGCCTTCCTTCAGGCCGTGGGCCTCCAGGAGATGGGCGGTGTCCTTGATCATGGCCATCGAGCCGCACAGCATGGCGCGGTCGTGCTCGGGATCGAACTTGACCTGCTCCAGGCCCAGATCGGCGAACAGCTTGCCGCTCTCGATCAGGTCGGTGAAGCGGCCCTGACGCTCGAACGCCTCGCGGGTCACGGTCGGGTAATAGACCAGCTGGGCCTTGGCTTCGTCGCCGACCAGCGGGTCCTCGTGGATCTCGCTGGTGAAGAGGTCGCGATAGGCCAGTTCCTGCACTTCACGCACGCCGTGGGCGACGATCACCTGCTCGAAGCGGCTGTAGGCGTCGGGGTCGCGGGCGACAGACAGCCAGGGCGCCAGGCCCGTGCCGGTGCCGAACAGGAACAGGCGCTTGCCCGGGCGGACGGCGTCCAGCACCAGGGTGCCGGTTGGCTTCTTGCCCAGCAGGATGTCGTCGCCTTCCTGGATCTGTTGCAGGCGCGAGGTCAGCGGACCGTCCGGCACCTTGATCGAGAAGAACTCCAGTTCCTCGGCGAAATGCGGCGAGCCGATCGAATAGGCGCGCAGGATCGGCTTCTTCTCGTCCTCGCGCGGCGGCAGGCCGATCATCACGAACTCGCCCGAACGGAAGCGGAAGCTGGCCGGACGGGTGATGGCGAAGCTGAACAGGCGGTCGGTCCAGTGTTTCACCCACAGCACCTTCTCGGTGAAGTACGGGGCTTCTTTCACGGGAGCGGCAGCGGTCGCGGTGGCCGTCATCTGAACTCTTTGAATCCTTGGCGCGCGGAGGCGCGGAAGAGGGCGGATGCGCCGGTCGGCTCGGCGCGGATGGACGCCGCTACGGCCCTGTAGGCGGCTGCTGTCTCATTTGAGCACGGCCGTCTCCATGTCAACGCCGGTTGTCTAAAGCCGACTTTGGAAAAACTCAGCGTTCAGGGCGCGGGCGCGGCGCTGTGTCGGGGAGTCGAAAGATCAGCGCAGTATTCGCGAGCCCACAGAAAGCGGCGTCTCGGTTTGCGAACAAATGTTCAGATGAGAAAGGCTGTCAGCTGTGCGCGGCATGGGATTGCACTGGGCTGGACGAAGCTTCGGAGCTTCGTGCGTCTGTCGTCCGGTTAAGGACAATCTTTTTCCCAATCTGTCAAAATCGCCGAACCGGTTTTTCGAAAGCGTCAAAAATGTGATTGCCGCTCTTTGAAACGAGGCGCAGACTTCCTTTTGCTTCGTTCGCGGAGCCAACGATACGGAGGAACGTATGCGGGTTAGGTTCATAGGGGCCGCCGCGGCGGCCGGTCTGTTAGCGTTTGGTTTGGCTGGTTGCAGTGACGGCGGCGCGAAGACGAAAGTCGCGCAGGCCAATCAAGTCGTCGTGGAAGGTACGCCTGTCACGGCATCGGGCTGCGTCAGGCCCGTCGAGAACACCAGCTGCCTGGTCGTGAAGGGCCGAGGCGGTGGTTATTACGACATCAGCAGCGCCAGCCCGGCGCCGGACCTGTCCAAGGGCGTGGCGGTTTCGCTGCGCGGCACGGACAGTGGCAAGAACACCCAGTGCGGGCGCGAGCTGACGAACGTGAAGTTCTCGTACCTGGGCATCCAGTGCGGCGCCACGATGCCGGCCAGCGCTTCGACCGCTACCGACAAGGACGCCAAGACCAAGCAGGAAAAAGCCGGCTGATCGAAACCAGCCGCGCTTGATCCGTAAATCCTAGCCCTCGCCGGAGCCCGGATCCGTCCGGGTCTTCGGCGAACGGGTGCTGTCGGCCGCACCTGGCGGCTCGGTGGCCGGCCTAGGCGGTTGGCCCTCCCGAGACGCGGGACGCTGGTTCTCGTGCTCGACTTCTCGGTTCGACGGCCGATTCGAAGGCAGGTCGTCGTTCGAGGGCTGAGGTTGGGGTGAAGAAATGCTGGGCATGGCGAAATAACGCCGTGGTCGGGGCTTCCGATCCCCAAAAGGGGTCTTCTTCGCGCGGCTCGAAGCCCCGAACGGCGGGGTTGTGGGCACCTAAAGCCGTCAAACCGTTGCGCCGCGCTTGCTCGCCGCATGCGACCCTGCTAAATGGCGCGGCTCTGGCGACAGGACATGGCGCGCCGAGGCTTCAAAGCCTCCCGGCGCGCTGTCTGTCTCCGGATGTCCGTCGGCCCGAAAGGGCGGTCGGAATGCAGGAGTGTAGCTCAGCTGGTAGAGCGTCGGTCTCCAAAACCGAAAGTCGTGGGTTCGAGTCCCCCCACTCCTGCCACTATATGTTTCCGACGGGCCGCGTGACGGCCCGCAGTTTTGGAAAGTCGTGAGCCTCTAGAGCATGGCCAGGAAACCGGGATCCAGCCCGTCCGCGATCAAGAACCGCGCCGCTAAGACGGCAGCGGCGATGGCGCCCGCCGGCGCTGGCGCGACGACGGCAGCCGCCGCTCCCGCCGCCCCCAAGAAGCGCACCAGCCCGGTGCAGTTCTTCCGCGAAGTTCGCGCCGAAGCCCGCAAGATCACCTGGACCACCCGCAAGGAGACCTGGATCACCTCGGTGATGGTCTTCATCATGGTGGTCATGGCCTCGCTGTTCTTCATGGCTGTCGACGGCGGCATGGGCTTCGCGATGAATCAGCTCCTGAAGCTGGCGACCTCGGGATAAGATAGAGCGATGAGCACCGAAACCGCCTCGAACCCGAACCACAAGTGGTACATCGTCCACGCCTACTCGAACTTCGAGAAGAAGGTGGCCGAGAGCATCCGCGAGCAGGCCAAGAACCAGGGCCTGGAGGAGAACTTCTCCGAGATTCTGGTGCCGACCGAAGAGGTCGTCGAGATCCGCCGCGGTCGTAAGGTCAATGCCGAGCGCAAGTTCTTCCCGGGCTACGTCCTGGTGAAGATGAACCTCTCGGACGAAGCCTACCACCTGATCAAGAACACCCCGAAGGTCACGGGCTTCCTGGGCAGCGGCTCCAAGCCGATGCCGGTTTCCGAAAAGGAAGTCCAGCGCATCGTCGGCGCGATCGAGGAAGGCGTCACCGCCCCGAAGGCCGTGGTGCTGTACGAAGTCGGCGAGAACGTCCGCGTCACCGACGGCCCGTTCGCCAGCTTCAACGGCTCGGTCGAATACGTCGACGAGGAAAAGGCCCGCCTGCGCGTCACCGTCTCGATCTTCGGCCGCGCCACTCCGGTGGAGCTGGAATACAATCAGGTCGAGAAGATCGCTTAATCGCGATTGGCTTGAAGTCTTTGAAAAGCCCCGCGTCCCAGGACGCGGGGCTTTTTGCTGTTTAGTCCTCGATCGCCTCGACGCCCTGGCGGTCCAGTTCCGCCAGGTGGTCGCGCATGGTCTTGAGCTGCTCGGGCGTGTGACCCGTCCAGCGGGTCAGCTCGCCGACGATCCGCAAGGGATAGGACGTGCGATACGAGCGGGTCGGATTGCCGGGGAACTTCTTGTCGGTGAGGTTGGGATCATCCTCGATCGGGCCGGTTGGCTCGACCACATAGATCCGCTGTGGCCCGTCGCCCTGGGCCAGTTCCGCGCCCCAGATGGCGGCGTCCAGGGTCGCGGTCAGATAGGCATAGGCCGCCTTCCTGCGCCGGCCGTAGTTGGAGGCGTAGCCGGCGCTGATCAGATCGCCCAGGTTCAGGTCCGCTTTCGTGCCGTGATAGAACGGTTCAGCGCCTGGTGTGACGGTGGTGGTCATCGATCAATGGCCCTTCTGTGATGGAGACCCGACGGTCCCCGCGTCGAGGGCGCTACAAACTGCGCATAAATCGCCGTTCGCCAATTCTTGAAATCGGATATTTCAGCCCCAAATCCCCTTCAAGCGGGGGCGAGGACGTCGGTTCGGGGTTTGCCAGAGTGGCCAACTCGGCGCATTTTCCGCCTCCCGAACCCGGAGATCGTCTCGATGAAAGCGCCCCGCAAACTCGTGATCTTGGCGGTCGCGCCCGTCTCCCTGAGCGTGGTCCTGTTGCCGCTGGCCAACCGCCTGCCGCTGCCCGACGGCCTGATCGGTTGCGCCATCGGCAGCCTGTTCGGGCTGTCGCTGGTGGGCCTGCTGGCGATGGCCGGCAAGGCCAAATGCGCCTCCTAAAGCAGCCTCCGCACACAATCCGAAACAGGTCTTGAGGCCCCCGAATCCGCGTGCGACTTGCTGTCCACGCGAATGTGACTACTCTGTAACTGGAGCGTCCGGGGCTGAGCGAGCGCGATGGGGGGGCCTATCACCAAGTCGCAGACAGGGGACAACGGCCATGCCGTGGTGGTTTCGATGCCTCTCGAGGTTATCGAAGGCGACTGCGCGCGGCTGTCATCGGATGACCGTATGGTCGACGATCCGGTGGTCGCCACGGTGGCCGCCTACGTCCTCCAGACCCTGCAACCCTATGCCCCGGCGGGCCAGGCCATGACGCCGAAGACCGACATCATGACCGACCTGCACATCGACTCCCTGAGCGTGATGAACGCGGTGCTCGACATCGAGGACCACTTCGACATCTCGATCCCACTCAATCGACTGGCCCAGTTCCGCACCGCCGAGAACTTGGCCGCCTACATCGTCTCAAGACTCGGAAAACACTGAATTGGGCATCTTCGACACCCATTCCGCCCTGATGGCGCGCTACGAAACCGCTCGCGCCTCCGGACAAATGCCCACGGGCGTGGTGATGGACAGGCTGCTGTCCGCCACCGAAGCCGAGATCAACGGTCGAAAAACCGTGACCGTCGGCACGCACAACTATCTGGGCCTGGCCTTCGATCCGGCGTGCATCGAGGCCGCCGCTGAAGCCGTGCGCCGCGAGGGTACCGGTACCTGCGGGTCGCGGATCGCCAACGGCTCGTTCTCCGAGCACGTGGCCCTGGAGCGCGAAATCGCCGATTTCCACGGCATGGCCCATGCAATGGTCTTCTCGACCGGGTACCAGGCCAACCTCGGCGTCATCTCGACCCTGGTCGGGGCCGGCGACTTCCTGCTGCTGGACGCCGACAGCCACGCCTCGATCTATGACGCCTGCAAGCAGACCCAGGCCAGCGCCATCCGCTTCAAGCACAACGACCCGGCCAGCCTGGAGGCGCGCCTGCGCCGCGTGAAGGACGAGCCGGGCAACAAGCTGGTGGTGGTCGAGGGCATCTATTCGATGCTGGGCGACATGGCCCCGCTGAAGGAGATGGTCGAGGTCGCCCGTCGCTACGGCGCCTACATCCTGGTCGACGAGGCCCACTCGATGGGCGTGCTGGGCGAGCGCGGCTGCGGCCTGGCCGAGGCCGTCGGCGTGCTGGACAATGTCGACTTCATCGTCGGCACCTTCTCCAAGAGCCTGGGCGCGGTGGGCGGTTACTGCGTCTCCAACCTCGAGCAGTTCGACATCCTGCGCGTGGCTTGCCGCCCCTACATGTTCACCGCCTCGCTGCCGCCGGCGACCGTGGCCTCGGTGCGCGCCGCCCTGGCCGCCGTCCGTGAACGCCCGCAGCTGCGCGAGAAGCTGTGGAACAACGTCAACCGCTTCTACGGCGCCCTGGCCGACGCCGGCTTCCAGCTGGGCTCGATCGCCAGCCCGATCGTCGCCGTGTGCCTCGACTCCGAGCTGACGACCCTGGCCATGTGGCGGGCGCTGCTGGACCGCGGCTACTACGTCAATGTCGGCCTGCCGCCGGCCACGCCGTCGGGCGAGAGCCTGCTGCGCTGCGCCATCTCGGCCGCCCACTCCGAGGCTCAGCTGGACGGCTTGGCCGAACAGCTGATCAGCCTGGGGCGGGAGTATGGCGTCCTGCCCCAGGAAGACCTGCGTCGGGCCGCTAAGGCCTGACGTCCCTACGCCTGCCTAGCCAGACATAGAAGCTGGGCAGTACGAGCAACGTGAGCACGGTGGAGGTCAGCAGACCGCCGACCACCACCGTCGCCAGCGGCTTCTGCACCTCCGCGCCGGGCCCGATGGCCAGCGCCATCGGAATGAAGCCCAGGATCGCCACCAGCGCCGTGGTCAGCACCGCCCGCAGACGGCCGACCGTGCCGTCGATGACGGCGGCGGCGAGGTCGGTTTCGCCCTCGATCCGCTGTTTGATGCTCTGCATCAAGACGAGGCCGTTCAGGGTCGCCACACCCGAGACGGCGATGAAGCCGACGGCCGCCGAGATCGAGAACGGCATCCCTCGCAGCAGCAGCGCCAGCGCTCCGCCAACCAGGGCCAGGGGCACGCAGGCGAAGACCAGCGCCGCCTCCGTCGCCGAACCTAGGGCGAAGAACAGCAGCACGGCGATCACCAAGAACACCACGGGCACGATGATCGCTAGGCGCGCGCTGGCCCGTTCCAGGTTCTCGAACTGACCGCCCCAGTCCAGCCATGAGCCGGGCGTCGGCTTGACGTCCCGGGCCACGGCGGCCTGGGCGTCTTTGACGAAGCCGCCCAGGTCGCGACCGCGCACATTGGCCTGAACCACGATGCGGCGCTTGCCGTTCTCGCGGCTGACCTGGTTGGGCCCCTCGGCGGTGTCAAAGCGGGCGATGCTGGACAGCGGGACGGCGCTGCCGCCCTCGCTTTCCGAGACCACCGGCAGCTGGCCCATGGCCGCCGGATCGGCGCGCTTGGCGTCGTCCAGGCGCACGACCACGTCGAACCGACGGTCGCCCTCCAGGATGTGGCCGGCCTCGCGTCCGCCCAGGCCGATCTCCAGGGCGTCGGCCGCGTCGCTGGCGTGGACCCCCAAGGCCGCCGCGGCCGTGCGATCGACGCTGGCGGTGATGGTCGGCTGGCCCGAGATCTGCTCGACCTTCACATCCGCCGCGCCAGGCACCCTGCGCAGGGTCGCGGCCACCTGGTCGGCCGTCCGGCTCATGGCCGCGAAGTCGTCGCCATAGACCTTGACCGCCACGTCCGAACGCACGCCGGCGATCAGCTCGTTGAAGCGCATCTGGATCGGCTGGGTGAACTCGTAGGCGTTGCCGATCAGCTTTGAGAGATCGCCTTCCATCCGCTCGACCAGCTCGGTCTTGGAGAGGCCGGGATTTGGCCAATCCTTGCGGGGCTTCAGGATCACGAAGGTGTCCGAGGCGCTGGGCGGCATCGGGTCCGAAGCGATCTCGGCCGTACCGGTGCGGGTGAAGACCAGGGCGACCTCCGGCTGGGCCGAAAGCGCCTTTTCGACCTCGAACTGCATGGCCTGGCTCTCCTCCAGCGAGATCGAGGGCACGCGGCTGGCCTGAACCAGCAGGTCGCCTTCATCCAGCGTCGGCGCGAACTCGCGACCCAGAGCGAAGAAGGCGACGAGGCCAAGCATCAGCGCCAGGACGGCGCCGCCGGCCACGGCCTTGGGTCGGGCGACGGCGGCGCGCAGCACCGGTTCGAAGCGCGTGCGGACGGCCTTCATCGCCTTGGTCTCGCCGTGACCCTTGGGCTCGCGCACCGCCAGGGCGGTCAGGGCCGGCACCAGGGTCAGGGACAGCACGAAGGCGCCGGCCAGGGCGAACATCACCGTGGCGGCCATGGGCGTGAACATCTTGCCCTCGACCCCTTCGAAGGTCAGCAGCGGGGCATAGACCAAGAGGATGATCGCCTGGCCGAAGGCGGCGGGGCGGGCCATCTCCTTGGCGGCCTCGACCGCGACCGACAGGCGCTCGCCGGCGGTCAGGTCGCGGCCTTCGGCCTGGCGGCGCAGGGCCAGGCGGCCCAGGGTGTTCTCGATCACCACCACGGCCCCGTCGACGATCAGGCCGAAGTCCAGCGCCCCCAGGCTCATCAGGTTGCCGCTGATCCCGAACCTGCGCATGGCGATGGCGGCGATCAGGAACGACAGCGGGATGACCAGGGCCGTGATCAGGGCGGCGCGGAAATTCCCCAGCGCGAAGAACAGCACCGCGATGACCAGCAGCGCCCCGACCGTCAGGTTGTGCTCGACCGTCCGGATGGTGGCGTCGACCAGGCGGGTGCGGTCCAGCACCGGCTTGACCAACACGTCGGGCGGCAGGCTGGCGGCGATGGCCTTGAGGCGCTCGTCGACCCGCGCGGCCACGGTGCGGCTGTTCTCGCCGACCAGCATCAGGGCCGTGCCGATCACCACCTCGCGGCCATTCTCGCTGGCAGAGCCCAGGCGCGGGGCGTGGCCCAGGGCAACGGTGGCGACGTCCGAGACCTTCACCACGGCGCCGTTGCGACGGCCGATCGGGGTGTCGGCCAGCTCGGCCAGGCTTTTCACCCGCGCGTCGGTGCGGACGATATAGGCCTCGCCGCCACGCTGGACGTAGCCGGCCCCGGCGATGCGGTTCGAGTGCTCCAGGGCCTCGACCAGCTGCGGCAGGCTGATGCCGCGCGCCGCCAGCTTGGCCGGGTCGGGATGGACGGCGTATTCCTTGACGTAGCCGCCCAAGACATCGACGCCGGCGACGCCGTCCAGGGTCTTCATCTGCGGGGCCACGATCCAGTCCTGGACCGTGCGCAGATAGGTGGCCTTCTCGATGTCGGTCCGCAGGGTCTCGCCCTCGGGCGTGACGTAGGGAACACCGGTGCGCGCGGCGGCGCCCTTGAACTCGACGGTCCAGATGTAGACCTCGCCCAGACCTGTGACGGGCGGACCCATGCCGGGCTCCAGGCCGTCGGGCAGGCTGGCGCGGGCGGCTTGCAGGCGCTCATTGACCAGGGCGCGGGCGAAATAGAGGTCGGTGCTCTCGGTGAACACGGCGGTGATCTGCGAGAAGCCGTGCCGTGACAGCGAGCGGGTCTCGACCAGGCCCGGCGTGCCCGCCAGGGCCGTTTCGAGCGGGAAGGTCACCTGGCGCTCGACCTCCTCGGGACCGAGGGCCGGGGCGACGGTGTTGATCTGCACCTGGCGATTGGTGATGTCAGGCACGGCGTCGATCGGCAGGCGCGACAGCTGCTGCAGGCCGAACGCGAACAGCGCCACGGCCAGCAGGACGACGATCCAGCGGAAGCGGACGGACAGGTCGATGAGGCGGTTGAGCATGATCAGTCCTCGTGCCCCGCTTCGCCCTTGCCGAGCTCGGCCTTCAGCCGGAAGGCGCCCTTGCCGGCGAGGGTCTCGCCGCCGGTCAGGCCTTTCAGGATCTCGATGGAGCCGGCGGCCGTGCGGCCGGTGACGACCGGCGTGGCGCGGAAGCCCTTGGGCTCGGCGACGAACACCACGGTGCGGCCCTCCAGGGTCTGGACAGCGTCGGCGGGCACGGTCAGGCCGCCTGCGCCCTTGGCCAGGATCACCCGAGCCGAGACGATGGAGCCGATCTGCGGGGCGGGCGCGGTGGGTTTGGCGCGCACCACGGCCGCGCCGGCGCCCAGGGCGCTGGGGGCCACGGCGATGATACGCGCGCCGGCCTCGCCGCCGTCGGGCCGCTGGACCAGCACGTCGTCGCCGACCTTGATCGCATTGGCCGAGGCCGGCGGGGCGTCGAAGACGTATTCGACCGCGCTCTGATCGGCGATCTCGGCGACGAGGCCGCCTTGGGTCAGGAACCCGCCGACCCGCGTGTCGATGCGGGTGACGATCCCGGCGATCGGCGCGCGCAGGGTGGCGACGCCGCCGGCGCTGGGCGCGCCTTGGGCGGCGACCTGGGCGCGGGCGGCGCGCAGCTCGGCCTGGGCCTTGTCGGCATTGGCCTGGCTGGCCTCCCAGTCCTGGCGGGCGACGACGCCGGCGTCGAACAGGCGGCGGTCGCGCGTGGCGGCGGCCTGGGCGGCGCGGGCGCCAGCCGAGGCGGCGTCGACGTTGGCCCGCGCTCCGGCCCCCTCGGCGCTGCGCAGGGTGGCGATGGCCGCGCCGGCGGCGACGCGATCCCCGGCGGCGACATGGACGCGCTCGACCGTGCCCGACACCGGCGCGCCCAGGGCGGCCGAGGCGTTGGCGGCCAGCGTCACGCGGCCGGGCAGCACCAGCTCGGAGCCACCGCCGCGTCCGACCGTGGTGGTTAGCACGCCGGCCTTGGCGGCGTCGGTGGGCGAGAGGGTGACGAAGCCTTCTTCGTGAGGGGCCTCTTCCTTCGCGTGGCCTTCAACGGCGACTGGGGCCTTGTCGGTCAGACGACCCAGGCCAAAACCCATGCCGGCGGCAGCGACCAGGGCGATGGCCGCGCCGGCCAGGAGCAGGTTGCGGTTGGTCATTGGGCGCCTCCAAAGGCGATCTGTCCGTTGGCCTGGGCGAGATCCGCGCAGGCCTTGGCGCGCGCCAGGCGCGCCTCGATGTGGCGTTGGCGGGCGGCGACCAGGTCGCGGCGCGCGGAGAGCAGTTCCAACAGGGGCAGCTTGCCGGCCTCGTAGCCCAGCTTGGCCAAGCGGTAGGCCTCGCGGGCGGCGGCTTCACCCTCGCGAGCGGCGGCGGTCGAGCGTTCCGCCGCGCGAGCCTCGCCCTCGGCCCCGCGCCGGTCGGCCGTGGCGTCGGCCTGGGCGATCAGCAGGCGCGCGCGAGCGGCGTCGGCCTCGGCCTGGGCCGCCTTCACCGCGCCTCGGTTGCGGTCGAACAGCGGCAGGGGCAGCGAGACCCCCGCGACGGCGGCGGTGGCGTCGTCTCCCGCCAACCGCCGAACGCCGAAGCTGACCGTGACGTCGGGCGCGGCGCGGCGGCGTTCCAGATCGAGCTTGCGCACGGCGGTCTGCTGTTCAGCCTGGGCCACGGCGACCGCTGGAGGCTGGGCGCTGGCGGCGGAGACGGTCCAGACGCGGTCCAGCACCCCCGGCGTCACGGCGACATAGCTCTGCTCGCCGCCGATCAGGGCCGACAGCCGCGCGAGGGCGGCGCCGGCTTCGGCTTCGGCGCGGGACTGCTCGGCCTGCGCCGCCGACACCGCCGCCTGGGCCTGTAGGGCGCGCAGTTCGGCTTCCTTGCCGTTATCGACTAGCAGCCGCGCGGCGCGGGCGTCGGCCTGGGCCAGCTCGACGCCGTCCCTGGCCAGGACCAGCCGCTCGCCGGCCGCCTCGGCGGTGGCATAGGCCACCGAGAGGTCGCGGGCGAAGGCGACCCGGTTCTGGCTGGCGCGCGAGCGAGCGGTGCCGACCTCGGCCCGTGCTACGGCGACACGCGCGCCGCGCTTGCCGCCCAGCTCCAGGGTCTGGCCGACCGACAGAGTGGTCTCGGCGCTCTGGAAGTCGCGATAGGGGCCGTCGCCGCCGACGTTCTCGACCTGCAGGTCCAGGGTGGGATTAGGCCGGGCGCGAGCCTGGAGAGCGCGGCCTTCGGCGGCGCGCGTCTCGGCCTCGCCGACGATCAGGCGTGGGGCCGAGGCCTCCCGCAGCAGGGTTTCGAGGGGCGGCGCGGTCTGGGCCGCGGCGGCGCTATACAGCGCGCCGCAGGCGACGGACGCCAAGGCCGCACGCAGCGGCCATCGGTTCGATGACATGAAGATTCCTCGCGATGACAGGACGACGGCGCGCGGGATGCGCGCGAGCCGTCAGGCGCGAGGCGGGTGGTCGAGCGGGGAGGGGCTGTGCGAGGCCGGCGCCAGGGCGGCGACCAGGATGTGCTCGGCGGTCTTGGGCGCTGGCGCGGAGACGGCCAGGACCGGCGCGTCGATCAGCGAGCCGCCATGATGGCAGTGGCCGCCCAGGCAGCAGGCGGCCTTGCAGGGCGCGCTGTCGTGCTTCTGGTCGGCCTGGATCGTCTGCTCGGCGCTGGCCGGACGTTCGTCGCAGACGCAAGCGGCCGAGGCGACGGCCGGGATCAGGACGAGCAAGGCCAGGACGCAGGCGACCAGAAGGCCTCCCAGGTTCCGCTGCCATGTCGTCGTCTTGACCATGGCCGCTCTATAGCTTTTGCGAACGACTCTGAGAACGCGTTACATAATCACACGCGATCGGCCCGCCCCCCATTGCGGCCTTTGACTCCGTGTCCCCCGCCTGCTACACGCCCCGCCTCGCTCCCGGACCTCGCGTCCTGGGGCGTGCTTGTCGTTATGGCGACAGGTTCAAATCCGTGGAAGGGCCGCCAAGCCCGCACCACGGCTCACAAGTGAGGACACTATGGCTAAGAAGATCCTGGGCTACATCAAGCTCCAGGTGAAGGCTGGCTCGGCCACGCCTTCGCCCCCCATCGGCCCGGCTCTGGGTCAGCGCGGCGTCAACATCATGGGCTTCTGTAAGGAGTTCAACGCGCGCACCGAGAACGTCGAAAAGGGCACCCCCCTGCCGACCGTGATCACTGTCTACCAAGACAAGTCGTTCACCTTCATCACCAAGACGCCCCCGGCGACGCACTACCTGAAGCAGGCCACCGGCCTGAAGTCGGGCGCGAAGCTGACCGGTCGTGAGACCGTCGGTGAAGTCACGCGCACCCAGCTGCGCGAGATCGCCGAAAAGAAGATGAAGGACCTGAACGCCAACGACATCGAGGCCGCGGCCAAGATCATCGAAGGCTCCGCCAAGGCCATGGGCCTGAAGATCGTGGAGGCCTAATCACATGGCTAAGCAACCCAAGCGCATTCAAGCCTGGACCGGCGACCGCGACGCGACCCACACGGTCGAAGCCGCCATCGCCCTGGTGAAGGCCAACGCCAAGGCCAAGTTCGACGAGTCGATCGAAATCTCGGTCAACCTGGGCGTCGACCCGCGTCACGCCGACCAACAGGTCCGCGGCGTCGTGAACCTGCCGTCGGGCACCGGCCGTGACGTCCGCGTCGCCGTCTTCGCCAAGGACGCCAAGGCGGCTGAAGCCACCGCGGCGGGCGCCGAGCACGTCGGCGCCGAAGACCTGTACGAAAAGATCGCCGGCGGCTTCATGGACTTCGATCGCGTCATCGCGTCGCCGGACATGATGGCCCTGGTCGGTCGCCTCGGTAAGGTGCTGGGCCCGCGCGGCCTGATGCCGAACCCGAAGGTCGGCACCGTGACCCCGAACGTCGGCCAAGCCGTCAAGGACGCCAAGGGCGGCGCCGTCGAGTTCCGCGTCGAGAAGGCTGGCATCGTCCACGCCGGCATCGGCAAGGCCTCGTTCACCGACGAAGCCCTGGTCATCAACGTCAAGGCTCTGATCGAAGCCCTGAACCGCTCGAAGCCCTCGGGCGCCAAGGGCATCTACGTGAAGCGTATCGGCCTGTCGTCGACGATGGGCCCGGGCTTCAAGGTGGACGTCGCCTCGGTCGGCTAATCGCTGATTGAAGCCAAGAAATGAGAAGGGCGGGGCCTTGCGGCTCCGCCCTTTTTCTTTGATCCAAGGCGCATGAGCCAAGACGACATTCTCGACGTCGCCGTGATCGGCGGCGGGCCGGCCGGGCTGATGGCGGCCGAGACCGTGGCGCGGGCCGGGAAGTCCGTGGCCGTGTTCGAGAAAATGCCGACCTTCGGGCGCAAGTTCCTGATGGCCGGGCGTGGGGGGCTGAACCTCACCCATTCCGAAGACTTCGAGCGGTTCGCCCAGCGCTATGGCGCGCGGTCGGAGGCTCTGCGTCCGATGCTGGAGGCGTTCGCGCCCAAGGACCTGGTCGCCTGGGCCGAGGGGCTGGGGCAGCCGACCTTCGTCGGCGCCAGCGGCCGGGTGTTTCCCAAGGCGATGAAGGCCTCGCCGCTGCTGCGGGCATGGCTGGCGCGGCTGGAAGGGCTGGGCGTGCAGCTGCGGACGCGCGCCGAATGGACCGGCTGGAGCGGCGACGGCGGGCTGTTGATCAATGGCGAGGTCGTGCGCGCCAAGGCGGTGGTGTTGGCCCTGGGCGGGGCCAGCTGGGCCAAGCTGGGCTCGGACGCGGCCTGGGTCCCGACGCTGGCGCAGATGGCCGACATCGCGCCGTTCCGCGCCGCCAACTGCGGCTTCGACGTCACCTGGAGCGCCGTGTTCCGCGAGCGTTTCGCCGGGGAACCGCTGAAGAACGTGGCCCTGCGCCACGGCGAGGCCAGCGCGCGGGGCGACGCCATGGTCGCCGGCTATGGCCTGGAGGGCGGGGCGATTTACGCCCTGGCCGCCAGCCTGCGCGATGCGATCGAGGCCAAGGGGCGGGCGGTGCTGACCATCGACCTGCGCCCGGACATCCCGGCCGAGACCCTGGAGCGCCGCCTGCAAGCGTCGCGCGGCGGCCAGAGCCTGGCCAACTTCCTGCGCAAGGCGGTCAAGCTGTCGCCGGTCGAGATCAATCTGCTGCGCGAGGCGCATGGCCTGGACCTGCCGGCCGAGCCGGCGGCGCTGGCGGCGGCGATCAAGGCCGCGCCGATCGTGCTGACCGGCGTCCAGCCCCTGGACCGCGCCATTTCGGCGGCAGGCGGCGCACGCTTCGAGAGCCTGGACGGCCTGGCGTTGAAGGGCCGCCCCGAGGTGCTCCTGGCTGGCGAGATGCTGGACTGGGAAGCCCCGACCGGCGGCTACTTGCTGCAGGCCTGTTTCGCCACCGGCGTGGCGGCGGGCGAATTGGCCCTAGCGCGCCTGAAATAGGGCAATTTCGCTGACCTTTGCGTCACGCCCGCTATGTCGGGAACTTGACCGAACATCGTTATTTGATCATCGTTCGGCATCCGCCCAAGGGGGGAGGGATCCCATGACGACTATCGATCAAGCGCGCGCCGCCGTCGGCGCGCGATCCGACGTGCTGTCCGGCGAGCGCACAGCGTTTATCGATCGCTGGATCTATGTGTTCATGGCCGCCAGCTTCGTGGCGATCGTGCTTGTCGGCTTCGTTCCGGACTCTCTGGACAAGGTCGCGGCGGTACAGGCTGGGCAGCGGCCGCCGTTCCCGCTGGTGCTGCACCTGCACGCCCTCTTGATGGGCGGCTACCTGCTGTTGCTGCTGACCCAGACAACGCTGGTGGCGACCGGCCGTGTCGCCTCGCATCGTCTGCTGGGCGTGGCGGGCGCGGTGCTGGCGGCGGCGCTGGTGGTGGTCGGCTTCATTCTCATCCCGACCATGTACCATCAGGTGTTCGTCGGGACGCAGCTCGCGCCGCCGCCGGCGAGGGCCCAGATGGCGCAGCTTCTGGTGTTCATCGAGAACATCATGCTGCTGCAGCTGCGCGTCGGGTTTCTGTTCCCGATCCTGGTGTTGATCGGCGTCGGAGCGCGCAAGACCGATCCCGGCTTTCACAAGCGGATGATGATCCTGTCCATCGCGACCGCCCTGTCGGCCGCCTTCGACCGGGTCACCTGGATCCCGACCACCATGCCCGCAAGCCCGCTGTCTTCGGATCTCTACGTGCTCCTGGCGATCGCTCCCATGTTTCTATGGGACGTCCTCCGCAATCGGGGCGTCCATCGCGCCTACTGGGTCTGGCTGGCCATTGCCGCGCCGTTCACGATCGCGGTCCACGCCCTGTGGGACACGCCGTTCTGGCACGCCACGGCCAAGCGGATCATGGGCGTCTGACTACTTCATCGCCGCGCGGATCTTCGCGGCCATGGCCTCCAGGTCCTTGGGATCGGCCGGCTTGTTCTCGACCAGATAGACCGGCTTGCCCGCCACGCGCGGGATAACGTGGACATGCAGGTGCGGCACGCTTTGGCCGACGCCGTTGTTCTGCAGGATCAGGAAGCCTTCCAGCCCCAAGGCGTCGACCTCCGCCTGGCCGATCTTCTGGGCGACGGCCATGACCTTGGCGATGTCCTTGGGATCCATCTCCAGCAGGTTGCGGGCCTTGGAGGTCTTGGAGATCACCAGCACGTGGCCGGGCTCCAGCGGGGCGCGGTCCATGAAGGCCAGGACGTCGGCGTCCTCGTAGACCTTGTAGCTGGGCGCCTCGCCCCGGATGATGCGGGCGAAGATGTTGCTCGGATCGTAGGCGCCCTTCAGCGGCGGGAAGGGCGCGGTCGCGGCGCTCTTGGGCTCGAAGCGGGCCAGCCAGCGGATCACCTCGCCCTCCAACGCGATGCGCGCGTCCGAGAAGCTGTGGTCGGTGGCCATGTAGGTTTCGGTCAGAGCCTTGGCGCCGGCCCCCTTTGCCGCGTCGGCCAGCTTGCGGGTCGTGGGCGCGCCGGCGAACTCGGCGCCGATCAGCAGCAGCGGGCGGTCGGCGATCTTGGCGGTCAGCTTCTCCAGGTCCAGCTTGTCGGCGTCGCGCTCGATCTCGGCGACCAGGGCTTCGGGCGTCGTGGCCAGGGGGGCGGTGTCGGGGCGCATGGCCTCGATCACGGCCTTGCGGGCGTCGGGCGAGGTGATGCGTTCGCTGCGCGAGCCGATGTCCCAGGAATCGATCAGCACCGCCCCGGCTACGCGAGGCTCGGCGGCGACGGCGTCGGCGGCCATGAAGCCGCCCATGCTGTGGCCGGCCACGACGATGCGGGCGGGGTCGATGTGATATTTGGCGACGTTGGCGGGATCCAGCAGCCAGGCCACGGCCGCCTCACCGTCGGCGCGAGCGTTGGCGAAGCTGAACTTGCCCTGGCTGCCCCACGAGCCGCGATAGTTGATCCGCATGGCGTTCCAGCCGGCGCGGCGCACGGCCTGCAGCAGGTCGATATTGGTCTCGTTGCCCGGGAAGCCGTGCAGGAACAGCATCGTCGGATGCGGTCCCGCGCCCGAGGCGGTGTAGAGGATCGCATTGACCTTCGAGCCGGCGATGTCGACCTGGAAAGCGGCCATGTCGGCCGGGCGGTCCTTGTCGCGCGCCGGATCGGCGACCACGGCGCGGGGCGTCGGCGGGAGCTTGGGTTCGGCGAAGGCCGGGCCAGCCATGGCCAACAACAGGGCGCACGCCCCGGCGATAAGCTTGCGAGTCATGGAGCCCCTCCTGCCAGTTCTTGGTCGGGGACGCTGCTATCTCTCAGGCCAAACAGCAAGGGAGGACGGCATGGCTTCGATCCACAAGGACATCCTCATCGACGCGGCGCCTGACGCGGTCTGGGACGCCGTGCGCGATGTGGGCAAGATCCACGAGCGGCTGTGCCCGGGCTTCGTGACCGACACCGAGATGGTCGACGACGGCGCGGCCCGCCTGGTGACCTTCGGCAACGGCATGGTGGTCAAGGAGGTCATCGTCGACAGCGACGACGTCCGCCGCCGCCTGGTTTGGACGGTGCAGAGCGAGCGCCTCTCGCACCACAACGGCGTCATGCAGGTCTTCGATGCGGGCGAAGGCCGCTCGCGCGCCGTCTGGACCGCCGACGTCCTGCCCCACGCGGCCGCCGAAACGGTCGGCCCGATGATGGGGATGGGTCTGGAAGCGATGAAGAAGCGGCTGGAGGCCTAGACCACGGCGACGATGGCGCGGAAGAGCTCGGCCTTGGCCTCGTCGGGGGTGATCTGTCCCGCGGCGGCCACGCGCGACAGCGTCTCGGCCGCGCCCAGCATCGCCCACAGGCGCGCCGTCGAGATCGCGCCGGCCGGGGCGAACGGCGCCAGCAGCGCCCGGCAGGTCTCCAGGAAGGTCGTCAGATAGGCGTGCTTGGCCGCCTCCAGCGCCGGCGAGCCGGCCAGGGCCGCCAGCACGCCGGGGATCTCGCGGCCCTGCTTCAGCACGCAGTCGACATAGGCCCCGGCGATCAGTCGGGCGCGGGCTTCCAGCGTGGCTTCGGCGCCGGCGAGGGCGGTGTCCATGGCTGCGTTCTGGACGGCGTCATAGGCTTCGTAGAGCGCGATCAGCAGGCCGTCGCGCGTGCCGAAGTGGTCGTAGACCACCGGCTTGGTCACGCCCGCGCGCTCGGCCAGCCGACCCAGGGTCAGGGCGTCGGTCCCTTCCTCGCGGATGATCGTCCACGAGGTCGCCAGCAGTTGCCGCAGGCGGTCCTCGCGGGTCAGGCGGCGGCGGGGCGACGCGGTTGACATGGCTATATACCAAAAGTAACTTACCAAAAGTATATAGGATCCGACAAGACCCTCCAACGCTTTCCGAGGAGTGCTCCCATGCATGCTCTCGTCGTTCTCTCTCATCCCGTCCCTGGCTCCCTGACCCACGCCGTCGCTCAGGCGGTCGGGGAGGGGTTGGCCGCCTCAGGCGAAGACCACAGCTTCGAGATCGCCGACCTGGCGGCCGAGGGCTTTGACGCGGCTTTCGCCGCTTCGGACATCGACGCCCACCTGCGACGCGGACCGGCCTCGGCGGCGGTGCTGGCCGAGCAGGCGCGGCTGGACAGGGCCGACGCCCTGGTGCTGGTCTATCCCGTCTACTGGTGGTCGATGCCCGGCCTGCTGAAAGGCTGGATCGACCGCGTATTCGCCAACGGCTGGGCGTATGAGGAGCGCGGCGACGGGACCACCGAGAAGAAGCTGGGGCGGCTGGCCGTGCACCTGGTCGCGATCGGCGGGGCCGACCTTCGCACCTATGCCCGCCACGGCTATTTTGGGGCCATGCGCACCCAGATCGACCATGGGATCTTCGGCTATTGCGGCGCGCCGGTGGTCACGTCCGAGCTGCTGACGGGCTCCGAGCCGCCGGCCGCTCACCTGGAGCGGGCCCGGGCGATCGGACGGAAGATCTTCGCCGGCGGTCGCGCGCGTGAAGCCGCCTAAAGCGCCCTGTTGATATCCCGCGCATCTTCGTCTATACGGCGCGCCTCTTCGACGGACTCTAGGGTCCGCTGGAGAACCTGTTTGAGAACTACGGGGCGTGGGGTCACCAACGCCGTAATCGAGGAAGGGCCCTTCCTCACCGTCGGGAGACAGGGATAGAGACGCCAAGTCTTCCTGCTCGTGACCTAAAGGTCCGAGACCGGAACGCGGCCGACTTTCCTTGAAACAGGCATATGCGACTCGCAAGCGGGAGCAATTCCGCATGGGACCGCATCTGGCTGCCGGAATGGTCCGGCCGCTGTTATTGAGTAGGAGACCGCAATGGACCGCGCTCAAAAGCAGGAATCGATCGAGTCGCTGAAAAGCGTCTTCGCCGATGCCGGCGCTGTCGTCGTGACCCACTACATGGGTCTGACCGTTGCGGAAATGACCGACCTTCGTCTTCGCCTCCGCAAGGAAGGCGCCGCGATCAAGGTTGTGAAGAACACCCTGGCCCTCAAGGCTCTGGACGGCTCGCTCGGTGAAAAGGGCGACACGCTCTTCACCGGCCCGGTCGCCATCGCCTATGGCCCGGACGCTGTCTCGGCCGCGAAGATCGCGGTGCAGTTCGCCAAAGAAAACGACAAGCTCAAGATTGTCGGTGGCGTCCTGGACCAGACCAACGTGCTGGACGAGAGCGCCGTTCGCGCTCTGGCGACCCTCCCGTCGCTGGACGAACTGCGTGGCAAGCTTATCGGCCTCATCCAGGCTCCGGCGACCAAGATCGCTGGCGTCCTGCAGGCTCCGGCCGCCCAGCTGGCTCGCGTCTTCAATGCCTACGCGACCAAAGACGCCGCGTAACGGTCATCCCCGCAAATCTATCCCAATCTCTCTAAGGAACTGACACATGTCGAAGCTCGAAAAGCTGGTCGAAGAACTGTCCACCCTGTCGGTGCTGGAAGCCGCTGAACTGTCGAAGCTGCTGGAAGAAAAGTGGGGCGTCTCGGCCGCCGCTCCGGTCGCCGTCGCCGCTGCTGGCGGTGGCGCTGCCGCTCCGGCCGAAGCTGCTGAAGAGCAAACCGAGTTCACCGTTGTCCTGGTCGACGGCGGCGACAAGAAGATCAACGTGATCAAGGAAGTCCGCGGCGTCCGTCCGGACCTCGGCCTGAAGGAAGCCAAGGACCTGGTCGAAGGCGCTCCGCAGAACGTCGTCGAAAACGTCTCGAAGGCTCAAGCCGACGAAGTCGCCAAGAAGCTGACGGAAGCCGGCGCCAAGATCCAAATCAAGTAATCTGGCCCCTGCGTTCGCAGGGATCAGGTTCCTTTTGGAACTGCCGAACGGCCTCGGAGGGAAACCTCCGAGGCCGTTTTCTTTTGGGCGTTAGCCGGCCGAGGCCGCCGGCGCCGGAGGCGGCTTGCCTTCGGTGAAGCGCACCAGGTCGCTCATGGTGAAGTGGCCCTCCACCGCCGACGGCAGGGTCGGCCGCCAGGTCGGCCACTGGGCCAGGAACGAGTGGCGGTCCTCGATCATCAGGCCGGCCAGCACCTCGGCGATGATCGTGCCGCCTACCGGACCCAGGTGGACGCCGTCGGTCAGCTCGGCCTCGCGCAGGATGTAGAACCAGAGCGGGGTGTTGGTCCCCAGGGCCGGGTGGTCCGCCAGGACCTTGGCGCGGGCGGTCTTGCGATCGGCGTCCTCGTTATCGAAGAGCTCTTCGGCGGACAGTTCGGGGACCGACAGGCGCCGGGCGACGCTCTGGCCGGACGGCAGCTCCATCCGCCAGCCGCGCAACAGGTTCAGAACCGCCAGGGACCGCAGTTCTATCGGCAGATGCTGGTGGTCCGGCAAGCTTTCCAGCGGATCGACCAGCACGGTGTCGAGCTTGTAGGAGGGCTGCGGCAGCACGGCGCCTGCCGGAACCTCGCCGTCCGGCTCGAGATCCGGATAGAAGAACGCCCAGTCGATGGACCAGAAGTCCGGCAGCTCCCGGAAGCCGTTCAGGTTGGCCAGCGGCTGTGGCAGCTCAGGGGGGAACAGCGAGAAGATCGGGATCCGGTTGAACGTCGCGTCCTTGCCGTGGAAGGGCTGGACGTTGGGCTGGGCGCCGGTGACGATGTGGTTCAGCGAGTAGCTGGGGCGCACCTGCGAGTGGCCGTAGCGATAGGCCGCCACCGCGAACTCGACCGGCATGTAGGCGTAGCGGCCCTTGGAGTCGTAGACCGCCAGGTCCGGGAACTCGCCCTGGCCGCCGATGATCTCCTCATAGGTCTCCGGGCCCAGGATGCGCGGCAGGAAGTCGTGCAGCACGATCCACTGATAGTGCCAGCGGACGATCCTCTGGGCCTCCAGGAAATCGCCATCGGCCTCGGTGTCCAGCACGCGGTTGTGGAAGCGCAGGAACAGGCTGTGCAGCTGGGAGACGATCAGGTTCTCGTCGTTGCGCTTGTCGCCGATCAGGGCGCGGCGCACGGCGGCGGTGTTGCGGGGCAGGTCCGGCCGGTCGTTGCGCGACTTGTCGAAGTCCTTGTCGTCGCCCAGCAACAGATGCTTGCCGTCCTCCTCGTACAGGAAGGGCTGATCGTCTGGACCCGAGCCGTAGACGGAGTCGAGGTCCAGCCTGGGCGTGCGGAAGTCCTGCAGGGCGTCGGGGTCGTTGAAGCGGTCCAGCGACGACACCGGATCGAACGTGATGTCGTGGTCGATGAACTGGCCCAGATAGGTGTAGCCAGCCGGGATGGCCGGATTCTCGTCCTCGGGCTCGGGCACATCAAGCGCGACGTCGACCGGTTCGCCAGCGGCGATCTTGGCGTCGAACTCGCCCTGGACCATCGTCTGCGCGAGGGCGATGAGCGCGGCGCGGGCTTGATCGTCTCGCTCGCCGAACACCGCCGGCGGGAGGTTGCGGAACATGCGGCCAAAGCGGGCGTCCCGGATGCTGGACTGCGGGACACCAAGGAGGCCGCGCACGGCCGAGCCGTGACGTGAGGAGGCCATCGCCCAATCCTTTCAGGAGGGAGGTGAAGCGTGTTTGGGAAAGCTGGAGCGCGGCGAGGGACGAAAGCGCACAGACGCGTGGCCGCACGGGCACTTAGGTTTATTCGCTCGTAAAAGTAGCATCTGGTCAAGCTTCAGATTTGAGAAGTATTTGCGATGCGCGCGCCTGCTTGCGGCTTGGGCGCCCGCGCCTAAGGTTCTGGGCTCGAGCGCAGGAGGAATCACCATGGCGGCGCAGCGGCCCATTCATCGTCGTGGCGTGATCGCCGGCGGCGTTGCGACCCTGATGGCCGGACCGGCCCTGGCCGCCGACGGCCTAGGCGGCATCGTCATGCCGGCCTCGCTGACCGACAGCGAGCTGCGCGGCCTGTCGCCGACGGGCGGCAAATCGTACTGGGCCTCGGGCTCGAAGGGCTGGCTGATCCGGGGCAAGGGCGAGCGGCAGGATCCCATGCGGATCATCGGCGCCGAGGACCTGGATTTCCGGGGGCTGCACGCCTTCGGCGACAATCACCTGCTGGCCATGAGCGCTGGCCCCGGCCCGAAGTCGCAGCTGTGGCGCACCAAGGACGGCGGCAAGACCTGGAAGCGGATCTACACCAACCAGGACCCGGACGGCTTCTGGGACTCGATCGCCTTCGTCGACGGCCGGCGCGGCTTCATCCTGGGCGACCCGACGCAGGGGCGCTTCACCGTGCTCTACACCGCCGACGGCGGCGAGACCTGGACGCGGCTGAAGCCCGAGGGCGTGCCGCCGGCCGCGCCGAACGAGGGGGCCTTCGCGGCCAGCAACGGCTGCATCGCGATCGGCAAGCGCGGGCAGGTGGCCTTCTGCACCGGCGGGGCCGGCAAGGCGCGGGTCTATCTGTCGCGCGGCGGAGGCGGGGTGTTCGTGGCCATGGACACGCCGATCCTGGCCGACGCCGGGACCAACGGCGCGTTCGCCGTGGCCTTCGACAAGCACAATACGCTGTGGGTCTGCGGCGGCGACTACAAGAACCCGACCGCCAAGGGCGTGAACCTGGCGCGGCTGGATCCGGGCCGGGTCACCTTCGAAGCGGTCGACGCCCCGCCGGGCTACCTGTCCAGCGTCTCGGTCGACGGCTCGACGGTCATGGCCACGGGCCTGGCCGGCACGATCGTCAGCCGCAAGGGCGGGGCGTTCGAGCGGATCTCGCCCGCGCCGATGAACGCCGTGCGCTTGACCTCGGAGAAGTCCGGGGTGCTGTGCGGACCCGGGGGCTCGATCGGTCTCTGGAGGGCCTAGCGGAACCATTCGCGCCGGGCCCACGTTCACCCGCCATGCTCAAGATCGCCGGTGTCCTGCTCGTCCTCATGATCGTCTTCGGCGTTCTCGGCTTCGTCGTCGACGTCGCTGGCGCGATCACCAAGGTCGCATTCTTCGTCTGCCTGATCGCCCTGGGCGTCTCGCTGGCCATGAAGGCTTTCAAGAAGGAAGCCTAGCGGAACGGGGTTCGCTGAAAGCCTGACCGCACAAGGTTGTGGGAAACCGCAAGAGCGTATTTACGCCAGTTTACGAATCCCCCTTTTCTTCCCCGCTCCTATCCCCTATATCCCCGCGTTCACGATTACATCGGCGGAGCGCCTACGCGCGTCCGTATTACGCCCCGAGGCGCGGTCAGCCGCCCTCCGACCAGCGCGAAGGGGCGCCCTAAAGCTTCCGGTCCCGGTCGCTTTTTAGGGGAATTCCAGCGTCCGCAGCTCCCTCTAGGAGGCGAGCGGCGAGGGTGGACGCTAGGCACATTCGAATTCACGCGCGGATTCCGTCCGCGCCGCAGGGAAACAAAATGGCGCAATCCTTCACCGGCAAGAAGCGGATCCGGAAGTCTTTCGGCCGCATTCCCGAGGCTGTGCAGATGCCGAACCTCATCGAGGTTCAGCGCTCGTCCTACGAACAGTTCCTGCAGCGCGAGGTCCGTCCGGGCCAGCGTCGCGACGAGGGCGTGGAAGCGGTCTTCAAGTCGGTGTTCCCGATCAAGGACTTCAATGAACGCGCGGTGCTCGAATACGTCTCGTACGAATTCGAAGAGCCCAAGTACGACGTTGAAGAGTGCATCCAGCGCGACATGACCTTCGCGGCGCCGCTGAAGGTCAAGCTGCGCCTGATCGTGTTCGAAACGGAAGAAGAAACCGGCGCCCGTTCGGTCAAGGACATCAAGGAGCAGGACGTCTACATGGGCGATATCCCGCTCATGACGGACAAGGGCACCTTCATCGTCAACGGCACTGAGCGCGTCATCGTCTCGCAGATGCACCGCTCGCCGGGCGTGTTCTTCGACCACGACAAGGGCAAGACCCACGCCTCGGGCAAGCTGCTGTTCGCTGCTCGCGTGATCCCGTACCGCGGCTCGTGGCTGGACTTCGAGTTCGACGCCAAGGACATCGTCTACGTCCGCATCGACCGCCGCCGTAAGCTGCCGGCCACGACCTTCCTCTATGCCCTGGGCATGGACGGCGAAGAGATCCTGACCACGTTCTACGACGTCGTCCCGTTCGAGAAGCGCGCGGGCGGCTGGGCCACCCCGTACAAGCCCGAGCGCTGGCGCGGCGTGAAGCCGGAATTCCCGCTGGTCGACGCCGACACCGGCGAAGAAGTGGCGCCGGCTGGCACCAAGATCACCGCGCGTCAGGCCAAGAAGTTCGCCGACGCGGGTCTGAAGACCCTGCTGCTGGCGCCGGAAGCCTTGACCGGCCGCTACCTGGCCCGTGACGCCGTCAACTTCTCGACCGGCGAGATCTATTCGGAAGCCGGCGACGAGCTGGACGTTCCGGCGATCCAGGCCCTGGCCGACCAAGGCTTCGACACCATCGACGTGCTGGACATCGACCACGTCACGGTCGGCGCCTACATGCGCAACACCCTGCGCGTGGACAAGAACGCCGTCCGTGAAGACGCGCTGTTCGACATCTATCGCGTCATGCGTCCGGGCGAGCCGCCGACCGTGGAAGCGGCCGAAGCGATGTTCAAGTCGCTGTTCTTCGACGCCGAGCGCTACGACCTGTCGTCGGTGGGCCGCGTGAAGATGAACATGCGTTTGGAGCAGGACGTGTCGGACGAAGTCCGCATCCTGCGTAAGGACGACGTCCTGGCCGTGCTGAAGGTCCTGGTGGGCCTGCGCGACGGTCGCGGCGAAATCGACGACATCGACAACCTGGGCAACCGTCGCGTCCGCTCGGTCGGTGAGCTGCTGGAAAACCAGTACCGCGTCGGCCTGCTGCGCATGGAACGCGCCATCAAGGAACGCATGTCGTCCGTCGACATCGACACCGTGATGCCGCACGACCTGATCAACGCCAAGCCGGCCGCCGCCGCGGTCCGCGAATTCTTCGGCTCCTCGCAGCTGTCGCAGTTCATGGACCAGACGAACCCGCTGTCGGAAATCACCCACAAGCGTCGTCTCTCGGCCCTCGGCCCGGGCGGTCTGACCCGTGAGCGCGCTGGCTTCGAAGTCCGCGACGTTCACCCGACCCACTACGGCCGGATCTGCCCGATTGAAACGCCGGAAGGCCCGAACATCGGTCTGATCAACAGCCTCGCGACCCACGCCCGCGTGAACAAGTACGGCTTCATCGAGAGCCCGTACCGTCGCGTGAAGGACGGCAAGCCGCAGGACGAAGTCGTCTACATGTCGGCGATGGAGGAATCCAAGCACGTCATCGCCCAATCGAACATCGCGGTGTCCGAAGGCGAGATCGTCGACGACCTGGTTCCGGGCCGCATCAACGGCGAACCGACCCTCCTGCAAAAGGAGACGGTCGACCTGATGGACGTGTCGCCGCGCCAAGTCGTGTCGGTGGCCGCCGCCCTGATCCCGTTCCTCGAAAACGATGACGCCAACCGCGCGCTCATGGGTTCGAACATGCAACGTCAGGCCGTGCCGCTGGTGCAGTCGGACGCCCCGCTGGTCGGCACCGGCATGGAAGCCGTCGTCGCCCGTGACTCGGGCGCCGTCGTCATCGCCAAGCGCACCGGCGTCGTGGAACAGATCGACGGCACCCGTATCGTCATCCGCGCCACGGAAGAGACCGATGCCGCTCGCTCGGGCGTCGACATCTACCGGATGTCGAAGTTCCAGCGTTCGAACCAGTCGACCTGCATCAACCAGCGTCCGCTGGTGAAGGTGGGCGACCGGATCAGCGCCGGCGACATCATCGCCGACGGTCCGTCGACCGAACTGGGCGAACTGGCCCTGGGCCGCAACGCGCTCGTCGCGTTCATGCCCTGGAATGGCTACAACTTCGAAGACTCGATCCTGATCTCCGAACGCATCGTCCGTGACGACGTCTTCACCTCGATCCACATCGAGGAATTCGAAGTCATGGCCCGCGACACGAAGCTGGGTCCGGAAGAAATCACCCGCGACATCCCGAACGTCGGCGAGGAAGCCCTGCGCAACCTCGACGAAGCCGGCATCGTGGCGATCGGCGCCGAGGTCCAGCCGGGCGACATCCTGGTCGGCAAGGTCACGCCGAAGGGCGAAAGCCCGATGACGCCGGAAGAAAAGCTGCTGCGCGCCATCTTCGGTGAAAAGGCCTCGGACGTCCGCGACACCAGCCTGCGCCTGCCCCCGGGCGTCGCCGGCACGATCGTCGACGTGCGCGTGTTCAACCGTCACGGCGTCGACAAGGACGAACGCGCCCTGGCCATCGAACGCGCCGAGATCGACCGTCTGGGCAAGGACCGCGACGACGAGTTCGCGATCCTGAACCGCAACATCTCGGGCCGTCTGCGCGAGCTGCTGGTCGGCAAGGTCGCTCTGTCGGGTCCCAAGGGCCTGTCGCGCGGCGAGATCACCTCGGAAGGCCTGGCTCAGGTCGCTTCGGGCCTGTGGTGGCAGATCGCGCTCGAAGACGAGAAGGCGATGGGCGAACTGGAAAGCCTGCGCCGCCTGTTCGACGAGAACCGCAAGCGCCTCGACCGTCGTTTCGAAGACAAGGTCGACAAGCTGCAGCGCGGCGACGAACTGCCTCCGGGCGTCATGAAGATGGTCAAGGTCTTCGTGGCCGTGAAGCGCAAGCTTCAGCCGGGCGACAAGATGGCCGGCCGTCACGGCAACAAGGGCGTCATCTCGCGCATCCTGCCGATCGAGGACATGCCGTTCCTCGCCGACGGGACGCACGTCGACGTCGTTCTGAACCCGCTGGGCGTGCCGTCGCGCATGAACGTCGGTCAGATCTTCGAAACCCACCTGGGCTGGGCCTGCGCCAACCTCGGCAAGCAGATCACCAACCTGCTGGAAGACTGGCAGCACGGCGGTCAGAAGCAGGCGCTCGTCGAGCGTCTGACCGAGATCTACGGCCCGGACGAAGAACTGCCGGACACCGAAGAAGGCCTGATCGAGCTGGCCAAGAACCTGGGCAAGGGCGTTCCGATCGCCACCCCCGTGTTCGACGGCGCGCGCATGGACGACATCGAGGGTCACCTCGAAATGGCCGGCGTCAACAAGTCGGGTCAGTCGATCCTGTTCGACGGCCTGACCGGCGAGCAGTTCAAGCGTCCGGTCACGGTCGGCTACATCTACATGCTGAAGCTGCACCACCTGGTCGACGACAAGATCCACGCCCGTTCGATCGGTCCGTACTCGCTCGTCACGCAACAGCCGCTGGGTGGTAAGGCCCAGTTCGGCGGTCAGCGCTTCGGGGAAATGGAAGTGTGGGCTCTGGAAGCCTACGGCGCGGCCTACACCCTGCAGGAAATGCTGACGGTGAAGTCCGACGACGTGGCCGGCCGGACCAAGGTCTACGAGTCGATCGTCCGCGGCGACGACACGTTCGAAGCCGGTATCCCGGAAAGCTTCAACGTGCTGGTCAAGGAAATGCGCTCGCTCGGCCTGAACGTCGAGCTGGAGAACAGCTGATCCGGATCTCCGCTCCCGCCTGATGGCGGGAGCGGCCCCATCAGCCGCTTTTCCAACTCTATGAATTTTCGCGGGTAATCCCGCAGAAGGAACCAAGATGAACCAGGAAGTCCTGAACATCTTCAATCCGGTCCAGGCCGCTCCGACCTTCGACCAGATCCGTATCTCGCTGGCTTCGCCGGAAAAGATCCGCTCGTGGTCGTTCGGCGAGATCAAGAAGCCGGAAACCATCAACTACCGCACGTTCAAGCCCGAGCGTGACGGCCTGTTCTGCGCCCGTATCTTTGGCCCGACCAAGGACTACGAATGCCTGTGCGGCAAGTACAAGCGCATGAAGTACAAGGGCATCATCTGCGAAAAGTGCGGTGTCGAAGTCACCCTGGCCCGCGTCCGTCGCGAGCGCATGGGCCACATCGAACTGGCCTCGCCGGTCGCCCACATCTGGTTCCTGAAGTCGCTGCCGTCGCGTATCGCCATGATGCTCGACATGCCGCTGAAGGACATCGAGCGCGTCCTGTACTTCGAATACTACATCGTCACCGAGCCGGGCCTGACCCCGCTGAAGCAGCACCAGCTGCTGTCGGAAGACGACTACATGCGCGCCCAGGAAGAGTACGGCGACGACAGCTTCACCGCCGAGATCGGCGCTGAGGCCATCCAGAACCTGCTCAAGGCCATCGACCTCGAGAAAGAGGCCGAGCGTCTGCGCGAAGAGCTGTCCGGCACCGTCTCGGACATGAAGCAGAAGAAGTTTTCGAAGCGCCTGAAGATCCTGGAAGCCTTCCAGGAGTCGGGCAACCGTCCCGAGTGGATGGTGCTGACGGTCGTTCCGGTCATCCCGCCGGAACTGCGTCCGCTGGTGCCGCTGGACGGCGGCCGCTTCGCGACCTCGGACCTGAACGACCTGTATCGCCGGGTCATCAACCGTAACAACCGCCTGAAGCGCCTGATCGAGCTGCGCGCGCCCGACATCATCATCCGCAACGAAAAGCGGATGCTGCAGGAGTCGGTCGACGCCCTGTTCGACAACGGCCGTCGCGGTCGCGTCATCACGGGCGCCAACAAGCGTCCGCTGAAGTCGCTGGCCGACATGCTGAAGGGCAAGCAAGGTCGCTTCCGTCAGAACCTGCTGGGCAAGCGCGTCGACTATTCGGGCCGTTCGGTCATCGTGGTCGGTCCCGAGCTGAAGCTGCACGAGTGCGGCCTGCCCAAGAAGATGGCGCTCGAGCTGTTCAAGCCGTTCATCTATGCGCGTCTGGACGCCAAGGGCCTGTCGGGCACCGTCAAGCAGTCCAAGCGCATGGTCGAACGCGAGCAGCCGCAGGTGTGGGACATCCTCGAAGAGGTGATCCGCGAGCACCCGGTCATGCTGAACCGCGCCCCGACGCTTCACCGTCTGGGCATCCAGGCGTTCGAACCGAAGCTGATCGAGGGCAAGGCCATCCAGCTGCACCCGCTGGTCTGCGCCGCGTTCAACGCCGACTTCGACGGCGACCAGATGGCCGTGCACGTCCCGCTGAGCCTGGAAGCTCAGCTGGAAGCGCGCGTCCTGATGATGTCGACCAACAACATCCTGTCGCCCGCCAACGGTCGCCCGATCATCGTGCCGTCGCAGGACATCGTCCTGGGCCTGTACTACCTGTCGGTCGCCCGCGAGGGTGAGCCGGGCGAAGGCAAGATCTTCGCCGACCTGGGTGAAATCGAAGCCGCCATGGACGCTGGCGTCGTCTCGCTGCACGCCAAGATCAAGGCGCGCCACACCGAGATGACTCCGGAAGGCGTTCTGCTGCGCAAGGTGATCGACACCACGCCGGGCCGGATGAAGATCGCCGCCCTGCTGCCGCACCACCCGCAGATTGGCCACCGCCTGATCGAAAAGGCGCTGACCAAGAAGGAAATCGGCAATCTGATCGACATCGTCTACCGCCACTGCGGTCAGAAGGCGACGGTCATCTTCGCCGACAAGGTCATGGGTCTGGGCTTCAAGGAAGCCGCCAAGGCCGGCATTTCCTTCGGCAAGGACGACATCATCATCCCGAAGCGGAAGGAGGCGATCGTCGCCGAAACCCGCTCGCTGGCCGAAGAGTACGAGCAACAGTACGCCGACGGCCTGATCACCAAGGGTGAGAAGTACAACAAGGTCGTTGACGCCTGGGCCAAGGCTACCGATCGCGTCGCCGACGAGATGATGGCCGAGCTTCAGATGAAGCATAAGGACGAGAACGGCCGCGAGAAGGAAATCAACGCCATCTACATGATGGCCCACTCCGGCGCCCGTGGTTCGCAAGCTCAGATGAAGCAGCTGGGCGGCATGCGCGGCCTGATGGCCAAGCCCTCCGGCGAGATCATCGAGACCCCGATCGTCTCGAACTTCAAGGAAGGCCTGACCGTTCAGGAGTACTTCAACTCGACCCACGGCGCTCGTAAGGGCCTGGCGGACACCGCGCTGAAGACCGCCAACTCGGGTTACCTGACCCGTCGTCTGGTCGACGTCGCGCAGGACTGCATCATCGTCGAGGAAGACTGCGGCACCACGCGGGGCATCACCCTGCGCGCCGTCGTCGAAGGCGGCGACGTGCTGGTCTCGCTGGGCACCCGCGTTCTGGGCCGCTTCACGGCCGAGGATGTCAAGGATCCGGGCACCGGCGAGCTGGTCGTTCCGGCCGACACCTATATCGACGAGAACATCGCCGACGCCATCGAGGCTGCGGTCGTTCAGTCGGTGAAGGTCCGCTCGGTCCTGACCTGCGAAGCCAAGGTCGGCGTCTGCGGCGCCTGCTATGGTCGCGACCTGGCCCGCGGCACGCCGGTCAACATCGGCGAAGCGGTCGGCGTCATCGCCGCCCAGTCGATCGGTGAGCCCGGCACGCAGCTGACCATGCGTACGTTCCACATCGGCGGCACCGCCCAGGTGGCCGAGCAGTCGTTCTTCGAAGCGTCGAACGACGGTACGGTCCGCGTGATCGGCCCGACCGTTGTCGGCGCCGACGGCGCCCTGGTCATCATGAGCCGCAACACCTCGGTGAGCGTGCTGGTCGATGGCAAGGAACGCGAGACCTACAAGCCGCCGTACGGCGCGCGCCTGAAGGTCAAGGACGGCGACACCGTCAAGCGCGGCCAGCGCCTCGGCGATTGGGACCCCTACACCACCCCGATCATCACCGAAGTGGCCGGTCGCGTCCGCGCCGAAGACCTGGTGGATGGCCTGTCCATCCGCGAGGAAGTCGACGAAGCGACCGGTATCGCCCAGCGCGTCGTCGCCGACTGGCGCACGTCCGCTCGTGGTTCGGACCTGCGTCCGGGCATGGGCGTGCTGGCCGAGGACGGCTCGTACAAGCGACTGTCGAACGGCGGTGAGGCCCGTTACCTCCTGTCGGCCGGCGCCATTCTGTCGGTCGCCGATGGCGACGAAGTGAAGCCGGGTGAAGTCATCGCCCGTATTCCGACCGAAGGCGCCAAGACCCGGGACATCACCGGTGGTCTGCCGCGCGTCGCCGAACTCTTCGAAGCCCGCCGTCCGAAGGACTGCGCGGTCATCGCGGAAATGGACGGCCGTGTCGAATTCGGCAAGGATTACAAGAACAAGCGCCGGATCAAGATCACGCCGGACGTCGACGCCGATGGCAACCAAGCCGAAGCGGTCGAGTTCCTGATCCCGAAGGGCAAGCACATCGCCGTCCACGACGGGGACTACATCTCCAAGGGCGAGTACATCATCGACGGCAACCCGGATCCGCACGACATCCTGCGCATCCTGGGCGTCGAAGCCCTGGCGAACTTCCTCGTCGACGAGATCCAAGAGGTCTATCGACTGCAAGGCGTGCCGATCAACGACAAGCACATCGAGACGATCGTTCGTCAGATGCTGCAGAAGGTCGAGATCCTCGAGCCGGGCGACACGGGCCTCATCAAGGGTGACCACCTTGATAAGCCCGAGTTCGACAAGGAACAGGACAAGGCTGTCGCCCGTGGCGGTCGTCCGGCTGTGACCCAGCCGGTGCTGCTGGGCATCACCAAGGCCTCGCTGCAGACCAAGAGCTTCATCTCGGCCGCGTCGTTCCAAGAAACGACCCGCGTCCTGACCGAAGCCTCGGTGCACGGCAAGACCGACACCCTGGAAGGCCTGAAGGAAAACGTCATCGTGGGTCGCCTGATCCCCGCCGGTACGGGTTCCTACCTGCGCAGCCTGCAGCGCGTCGCCGCCAAGCGCGACGAGCAACTGGCCCAGCAGCGCGAAGAAGCGATGGAGCCGCTGCCGGCCGAGATCGCTCTGGCCGACAGCGAATAAGCCTCGGCTTCAAGCAACTAACGGAAAGGCCCGGGATCACTCCCGGGCCTTTTTGTTTTCAACGATGTCGCGCGGGTTAGCGCGGCTCGCGCACGTAGATGGTCTTGGTCGAGCGGCCGCGCAGCAGCAGGCCCAGGACGATGCCGAGGCCGGCGGCGATGCCCACGGCCCGGGCCGGCTTCTCATGCACCCAGGCTTCCAGGTCGCCGTAACGGTGCTGGAACTCGTCCGAGGCTTGGGCGGCGATGTCCTTCACACGGGCCCGGGTCTCGCCCAGGGCTTCGGCGGCGACGTCCCGCAGGCTGTCATAGGCGTCGTGAGCGGCGCCGCTGACCGCCTTCAGCTTGGGTTCGACCTTGGCGCGGGCCCGGTCGGCGGTCTTGGCGGCGTCGGAGGTCAGGCTGTCGACATAGTCGGTCATGATGGGGCTCGGGAGCAGGAGGAGGGCGCACTGCGCCGCTGGGACGCTTGCACAACCCGCCCCGCCGGGGACCGTTCCGCACGCTGGCTTGGGTTAGGCCTGCTGGTGGTGCGACAAGGAGCTCGGCCCCAGCTTCTGGGCGGGCCGCTCGATGAAACGGAAGCTCAGCCAGCCCGACAGAACCGCCATCGGCATGACGAAGGCCGCCATGAAGGCGACCCGCGTGGGCGGCGGCAGCGCCGCCAGGGCCGGGGTCTTGGCGATGATCAGCCCGGCCGCCGAGATGAAGAAGCCGTGGAACAGGTAGACGCCGTAGGAGGCGTCGGCCAGGAACCGCACGACCGGGTTGGCGCACAGGGCCTTCACGACACTCGGGGCGACGCCGCTGGCTTCCAGCTGGCCAAGACCCAACATCGCCAGGAACACCACGATCGACACCGGCCACAGGTCCGAGGCGTGGTGCTCGAAACCTGTCAGCGCCAGGGCCGCGACGATCAGGGCGATCCGCTCGACCTTGCCGACGCCTTGGCTGAGCAGCCGGAAGATGAACATGCCGGCCACGAAGTACTGCAGCTTCAGGGGCAGGAAGGACGGCGCGGTATAGCCCCACTTGGCGAACACCAGGGCCGTTGACGCCAGGGCGATAGCGCCGGCGACGATCCCGACCGCCAGATAGCCGAACCGCCGCACGCCCAGCCACAGCAGCGGGAAGGCGACGTAGAACTGCATCTCCAGGCTCAGACTCCAGTCCGGCAGGAAGGTCGAGAACGCGTATTTCGGAAGCAGGCCGAACAGGAACGAGATGTGCAGGGCGAAGTTGGACAGGGTGTAGTGGATGCGCGCCGGATCGTTGTTGCCGCCCGCCGGCCACCACGACGGCGTCATCGCCTGGTGCGCCTGGTAGCCGGCCAGGAACAGGCCGCCCGCGACGAAGGCGATGATCAGGGAGACGTAGTAGGCCGGGGCGATGCGGAAATAACGCCGCAGCAGGAAGGTCTTCCAACGACCCTTCTGGTCATCGCCCTTGGCGTCCTGCGCCTGCGCGACCAGGCACATCAGGAAACCCGAGATCATCATGAACAGATCGACGGCGATCCCGCCGTTCGGCAGCGGCAGGCCGTACCAGCCGCCCCAGATCATGACGTGCGCGGCCATCACCCAGAAGGCGGCGATGCAGCGCATCAGGTCGATGAACGCCCAGTCTTTTTTCATCTGTCGGTCCCTGCCCAGCAGTCCAAGGCCATAGCTGACTCGGGGAGAACGCGCCTTAAGTCCCTCTTGCGGTTGAGCGCCAAACCTCGCATCCCTGCGACGCGACCTTGAGTTCGTCGCCAAGAACGACAGGGTGGGGAGCCCAGAGACCGCATGACCACGACCTCGACGGGCGCCGTCGCGCCCGCCAAGAGCCACTATGTCATCCTGGACGGCCTGCGCGGCGTCGCGGCCCTGATGGTGGTGGTGTTCCACCTGTTCGAGGCCTGGTCGGGCGGTGATCCGGAAAAGCAGATCATCAACCACGGCTACCTGGCGGTGGACTTCTTCTTCCTGCTGTCGGGCTTCGTGGTCGCCTATGCCTATGACGACCGCTGGGCCTCAGGGATGAGCCAGTGGGACTTCTACAAGCGCCGCCTGGTGCGCCTGCAGCCGATGATCATCGTCGGCGGCCTGATCGGGGCGGCGCTGCTGGCCTTCCAGCACGGGTCGCTGTTTCCCAAGCTGGCGAGTGTCACCACCTGGCAGGTGCTGGGCGTGCTGCTGCTGAGCTTCGTGATGATCCCGCTGCGGCCGTCGGCCGAGATCCGCGGCTGGGGCGAGATCTATCCGCTGAACGGCCCGCAGTGGTCGCTGTTTTACGAATACATCGCCAACATCCTGTACGCCGTGGGCCTGCGGAAGCTGCCCGTCCGCTGGCTGGGCGCGCTGGTCGCGGTGTCGGGCCTGGCGCTGGTCGGCCTGCTGGTGCTGGGCCCGCGCGGCGACGTGATCGGCGGCTGGGCGCTGGACGCCAACGGCGTGCAGATCGGCCTGACCCGGGTGATGTTCCCGTTCTTCGCCGGCGTGCTGCTGATGCGCCTGGGCAAGCGGATCAAGGTCAAGAACGCCTTCGCGGTCTGCTCCTTACTGCTGATCGTGGGCCTGTCGCTGCCGCGCTTCGGCGTCGAAGAGCAGCGCTGGATCAACGGCCTCTACGAGGCGGCCTGCATCATCGTGCTGTTCCCGCTGATCGTGGCCATCGGCGCGGGCGAGAAGGACGTGGACGGCCCCAGCGTGCGCATCGCGCGGTTCTTCGGCGACCTGTCGTACCCGCTCTACATCACCCACTATCCGCTGATCTACATCTACACGACCTGGGTCGTGGACCAGAAGCCGTCGATCGGGCAGGGCGCGCTGGTCGCCGTGGGCGTGTTCGTAGGCGCGGTGACGATCGCCTGGGCCTGCCTGAAGCTCTATGACGAGCCCGTCCGGCGCCGCCTGGCGGGCAGGTTCTTAAGTAAATCTGCGTCGTAACGTCGCGCAGCGTGACTATGACGCTTTCCGAACAATGTTATTAATCAGCGCTTTAACTATACCGTTCATCCCGGAATTTGATTTCGCTCAAATTTCCGGGCCTCCATGCGCGCCAGCATCTCCACCAAGGTCAGCCTGACCATCGCCTCGGCCTTCCTGGTCCTGACCCTCGCGGTCCTCGGGATCGTGGCCAAGAGCTCCCTGGACTTCGCCCGCAAGCAAGCGACGCAGGCCCAGGAGTCGAGCATGCGGGTGGCCTGGGACGTGATCGGCGAGCGGGGCAAGACCTTCACCCGCCAGGGCGATACGCTGCTGGTCGGCGACCATCCGGTGAACGGCGACTTCGCCGGCGTCGATCAGGTCAAGGCCTTGGTCGGCGGCACCGCCACCGTGTTCATGGGCGACAAGCGGGTCACCACCAACGTCACCAAGCCGGACGGCTCGCGCGCCGTAGGCACCAGCCTGGCCAAGGGCCCGGTCTATGACGCCGTTCTGGGCAAGGGCGAGCCCTACCGGGGCGAGGCCAAGATCCTGGGCAAGCCGTTCTTCGTCGCCTACGACCCGATCAAGGACGCCTCGGGCGCGGTGATCGGCGTGCTTTATGTGGGCGTGCCGCAGGCCGACTACTTCCAGCCCGTCTATCACCAGCTGACCATCCTGGCCCTGACCTGCCTGCTGCTGGGTCTGGCCGGCGGTTGCGCCTCGGTGCTGATGACCCGCCGCCAGCTGTCGCCGCTGTCGACCCTGCGCGACGCCATGAGCCGGGTGATGCGCGGCGACCTGACCGTGACCCTGCCGTTCGCCGGCCGCGCCGACGACATCGGCCTGATGGCCGACGCCGTGCATGGCTTCCGCGACGAGGCCCTGGAGAAGAACCGCATCGCCGCCGACGCGGCCGCCCATCGCGAAGCCTCGGAAGCCGAGCGCGACGCCGCCGGCGCCGACAGCGCCCGCCGCGCCGCCGAGCAGGCCCAGGTGGTCAAGCGCCTGGCCGAAAGCCTGCACCGCCTGTCGGCGGGCGACCTGACCGTGCGCCTGACCGAACCTTTCGCCCACGACTACGAGGGCCTGCGCGCCGACTTCAACCGCGCCGTCGAGGGCCTGGAAGGCGCCATGTCCGCTGTGGTCTCGGCCGTGTCGGGCCTGAACAGCGGCGCCGGCGGCATCGCCTCGGCCGCCGACGACCTGTCGCGCCGCAGCGAACAGCAGGCCGCCAGCCTGGAAGAGACCGCCGCCGCCCTCGACGAGATCACCGCCACCGTCCGCCGCACGGCCGAGGGCGCCAAGGAAGCCCACAGCGCCGTCAGCGCGGCCCAGGTCGAGGCCGGCCGCTCGCGCGACGTCGTCGCCTCGGCCGTCGAGGCCATCGGCGGCATCGAGGCCTCGTCCCGCCAGGTCGCCCAGATCATCGGCGTCATCGACGAGATCGCGTTCCAGACCAACCTGCTGGCCCTGAACGCCGGGGTCGAAGCCGCCCGCGCGGGTGAAGCCGGCCGTGGTTTCGCGGTCGTGGCCCAGGAAGTCCGCGCTCTTGCCCAGCGTTCGGCCGATGCGGCCAAGGAGATCAAGGTCCACATCGGCGACAGTGAGCGCCAGGTGGCCTCGGGCGTGTCGCTGGTTGGCGCGGCCGGCGAGACCCTGCAACGCATTGCCGGCCAGGTGGGCGCGATCAGCAGCGTGATCACCGAGATCGCCGCTTCGGCCCAGGAGCAGGCCGCCGGCCTTGGCCAGGTCAACACGGCCGTGAACCAGATGGACCAGGGCACCCAGCACACCACGGCCATGGCCAGCCGCTCGGCGGCCTCCAGCCAGTCGCTGCTGGACGAGGTGCGAGGCCTGGCCGAGCTGGTCCAGCGCTTCCGCGTGGGCGCCGTTGCTTCTTCCACGCGTCGCGCGGCCTAAGGCAAGGCTTCGTTAACCACGTTTGGTCAGGGTCTGCCGCAGAGTAACGGGGGCCGTCCATGCGCGCCGTCTTCATCAAGGGTCCGTCACGGTACGACGCGACCCGGCTTTTCACCGATGAGCTGGCCGCCGCCTTCACGGCCGCCGGGCACGAGGCGGTCGTCGTCGACGCCGTGGGGCAGGCCGATCTGGCCGCGACCCTGCGCGCGGCGGCGGACAAGCCGACAGACCTCGTCCACACCTACGGCATCCTGGGCGACGCCCGCACGCTGATCGGCCAGTCGCTGGGCGAGATCTTCGCCGCGCCGCACGTGCTGCATCACGTCGACTATCCGCTGAGCCACCTGAACCAGCTGGAGGCCACGGCCCGCGAGACGGTGATCCTCACGGTCGATCCGTCCCACGTCGAGGCGATCCACGGGACCTTCGGGCCGGACCACTTCGCCCACGTCGCCTTCTGCCCGCACGCGGCGGTGGGCGAGCCGGCGCAGGCTGATGCGGACGCCGAGACCTTCGCCCAGCAGCGGCCGATCCCGATCCTGTTCGCCGGCTCGTTCCAGCCCGTGGGGGCCGTCCCTTGGGCCGAGGAGGGGACGGGCATCCGCCAAATCTTCGATCGCGCCTTGGACCTGGCCTTGGGCACCGAGTTCCTGCCGGCCCTGGAGGCCCTGGACAGGTCGCTGCGCGATTTCGGCGAGGATCCGGCCCATCCGCGCTACGAACGCATGCGCCGCTACGCCACCTGGGTGCACGAACAGACGCGCCAGCTGCGTCGGCAGGCCCTGCTGGAGTTGGCGGGCCAGGCCGGTCTGCCGGTGTTCTGCGTCGGCGCGGGCTACGAAGGCTGGATCGAGCGACACAAGAGCTTCCGCCTGGGTCCGGCGATGACCCTGACCGACACCGTCGCCCTGATGGGCCGGGCGCAGGTGGTGCTGAACGCCAACGCCAATTTCGGCCGCGGCTCGCACGAGCGTCCGCTGACCGCCATGCTGGCCGGCGCGGCCGTGGTGACAGACGGCGCCTGGTGGACGGAGCAGTTCGAGCCGGGCCGCGAAGTCCTGTCCTACCACTGGACCCGGCTGGAGACAGATCTGGCCGCCTTGGCCGCGCTCGTCGCGAACCCGGAGATCGCCTACGGCATCGGCCTGGCCGGTCAGGCGCGCGCTGTCGCCGCCCATCGTTTCGAGCACCGGGTCGACGCCATCATCGCCGCCGCGAAGGCCGCCTAGGGTCTACTTCTTCTGCAGCTCCAGGAACCGCCGCGCGCGGTCGGCGCTGTCGGCCTCGCGGCGCTTCTGGTCGACGACCGACTTGCGGGCGCGGCCCAGCCCGTCCTGCTCGGCGCCCAGGACGAAGGGGATCTCCTTCATCGTGCCGGGCTGGTCCTTGCTGCGATGGTCGACGCCCGGCGCCATGGGCGCGTCGAGATAGCGGCGATAGGCCTCCTGGGCCGCGCCCTGGGCTTCCAGCTCGCGGCGCCTGGCGGCGGTCATGCCCGACAGCGGGTCGCCCTTGGGCTTGGCGGCGCCGAAGCGCTCGTCGCACTTCTCGCGTTCGCGGCGGGTCAGGCCGACGGCGTCGGCGCTGATACAGCCGGTGCTGGTGCGCAGGGCCGAGCGCAGGTCGCCGGCCGTATCGCCCGGCAGAGGCGCGGGCCGGATGGCCGTGCCGGGCCGCGTGACGCCGACCGCCGGGATGCTCAGCGTCGGGACCCCAGCCGGAGCCGGCCGCGCGGGCTGGCGCACCTGGAACGGCAGGACGGGGGAGGGCGCCTGCGCCTCGGTCGCGGCGGCAGGACGGGGTTTGGGTTGCTCTTCGGTCCTGGGCCGGATCAGGTCGACCGTCACCGTCGGCAGGTCGTCGGCGATCAGGTTCTCCAGCAGCGGCGGCGCGGGCAGGGCCAGCCAGGCCAGCACGACCACGTGCAGCAGCAGCGAGCCGGCGAGAATCGTCGCCCGCCTCCTGTCCTGCCCATTGATCCGCACGCTAACGCTCACCCGTCCTCTTGGCGCTGGCCCCCGCCTTCCCCACATGGAGAGAGCGGGCTCGCAAACAAGTCGCTCCATTGGACCGTGAGCAAGCGCAGCTTGCGGTGGCGAAAACTTGGCCGCAAACCCAGCCTTAAGCCGGCGTTAACCGACGCGGGAACAGGCGGTTGACCTTTGGCGGCTTCGCGAGTACATACCGCGCTCTTTTTCGAGGCGTGCGTTCGCGTGCGTCCTGATGAGCTTTTTCCCCTCGGGGAGAAAAACCCGCCGGTGTGCTTCCCGCGCCCCGGCGAGTTTCGTGTTTATCGGGTCTCCAAGCGGAGCCTTGAACCAAGAACAACAAAGACAAGGACCTGAAGCGCCCCGGCCGAAAGGCACACGCTTCCATCAGAGCAGAGACTTAATGCCTACCATTAACCAGCTCATCCGTAAGCCGCGCTCTCCGAAGCCGGTCCGGAACAAGGTGCCGGCCCTGAAGGGCTGCCCCCAACGTCGCGGCGTTTGCACGCGCGTCTACACCACGACCCCGAAGAAGCCGAACTCGGCTCTCCGTAAGGTCGCCAAGGTCCGTCTGACCACCGGCATCGAAGCCGTGTGCTACATTCCGGGCGAAGGCCATAACCTGCAGGAGCACTCGGTGGTGCTCATCCGCGGCGGCCGCGTCAAGGATTTGCCCGGCGTCCGTTATCACATCCTGCGCGGCGTCCTCGACACCCAAGGTGTCAAGGATCGTAAGCAGCGTCGTTCGCTCTACGGCGCCAAGCGTCCGAAGTAAGGAAAAAGAAGAATGTCCCGCCGCCGTCGCGCCGAGAAACGCCAAGTCCTGCCGGATCCCAAGTTTGGGGACCTGATTGTCACGAAGTTCATGAACTACGTGATGTACGAGGGCAAAAAAGCCGTCGCCGAAAACATCATCTATGGTGCTTTCGACATCCTGGAAAACAAGCGCAAGGACCAAGGTCCGCTTGAGACCTTCCACTCCGCTCTGGACAACGTCGCCCCGGCGATCGAAGTCCGGTCGCGTCGCGTTGGCGGCGCCACCTACCAAGTGCCGGTTGAAGTCCGTCCGGACCGTCGCCGCGCCCTGGCCATCCGTTGGCTGGTGACCGCTGCGCGCAAGCGTGGTGAAAACACCATGACCGAAAAGCTGGCTGGTGAGCTGCTCGACGCTTCGAACAACCGCGGCACCGCCGTGAAGAAGCGCGAAGACACCCACAAGATGGCTGAAGCCAACCGGGCGTTCTCGCACTACCGCTGGTAAGCTTTTCGCTTCCAGCACTCTTTCAGGCGCGGGCGGTTTGAGATAAACCGCCCGCGCCGCACGTTTAATCCCGGTCGTGTCCGTCCAGGGCCGCCCCGTTTCGCAGAGCGATCGCTATGCCCCGCACGCATAAAATCGAAGACTACCGCAACTTCGGCATCATGGCCCACATCGACGCGGGCAAGACGACGACGACCGAGCGGATCCTGTACTACACCGGTAAGTCGCACAAGATCGGCGAAGTCCACGACGGCGCCGCGACCATGGACTGGATGGAGCAGGAGCAGGAGCGCGGCATCACGATCACGTCGGCCGCGACGACCGCTTTCTGGAACGAAAAGCGCCTCAACATCATCGACACCCCCGGGCACGTCGACTTCACCATCGAAGTCGAACGCAGCTTGCGCGTCCTCGACGGCGCCGTGACGGTGCTGGACGGTAACGCCGGCGTCGAGCCGCAGACCGAAACCGTCTGGCGTCAGGCCGACAAGTACAAGGTTCCGCGGATCGTGTTCGTCAACAAGATGGACAAGATCGGCGCCGACTTCGACAAGTCGGTCGAGTCGATCCGCGACCGTCTGGGCGCCAAGGCCGTGCCGATCCAATTCCCGATCGGTTCGGAATCGGCTCTGAAGGGCCTGGTCGACCTGGTCCGCATGAAGGCCGTGGTCTGGGATAACGATGGCCTGGGCGCGACCTATCGCGACGAGGAAATCCCCGCCGACCTGCTGGACAAGGCCGTGGAAGCCCGCGCCTACCTGGTGGAAAACGCCGTCGAACTCGACGACGACGCCATGGAAGCTTACCTGGGCGGCGAAGAGCCCTCGGAAGAAGTCATCAAGAAGTGCATCCGTAAGGCCGTGCTGACGGGCGCCTTCTATCCGATCCTCTGCGGCTCGGCCTTCAAGAACAAGGGCGTGCAGCCGCTGCTGGACGCCGTCGTCGACTACCTGCCGTCGCCGGTGGACATCCCCCCGACCAAGGGCATCGACTTCAAGACCGAAGAAGAAGTGGTCCGTAAGGCCTCGGACGAAGAGCCGCTGTCGGTTCTGGCGTTCAAGATCATGGACGACCCCTTCGTCGGTTCGCTGACCTTCTGCCGCATCTACTCGGGCAAGCTGGAAACCGGCATGTCGCTGCTGAACTCGACGCGCGACAAGCGCGAGCGCGTCGGCCGCATGCTGCTGATGCACTCGAACAACCGCGAAGACATCAAGGAAGCCTATGCCGGCGACATCGTCGCCCTGGCTGGCCTGAAGGAAACCCGCACGGGCGACACCCTGTGCGATCCCCTGAAGTCGCCGGTCATCCTTGAGCGCATGGAATTCCCGGCCCCGGTCATCGAGATCGCCGTCGAGCCCAAGTCGAAGGCCGACCAGGAGAAGCTGGGCGTCGCCCTGCAGAAGCTGGCCGCCGAAGATCCGTCCTTCACCGTCTCGACCGACTTCGAAAGCGGCCAGACGATCCTGAAGGGCATGGGCGAACTGCACCTGGACATCAAGATCGACATCCTGAAGCGGACCTACAAGGTCGAAGCCAACATCGGCGCGCCGCAGGTTGCCTATCGTGAATCGCTGGGCCGCAAGGTCGACATCGACTACACGCACAAGAAGCAAACCGGTGGTACGGGCCAGTTCGCCCGCGTCATGCTGACCTTCGAACCGGGCGAGCCGGGTTCGGGCTTCGTGTTCGAAAACGCGATCGTCGGCGGCGCGGTGCCGAAGGAATACATCCCCGGTGTCCAAAAGGGCCTGGAATCGGTCAAGGACAACGGCCTGCTGGCCGGCTTCCCGCTGATCGACTTCAAGGCGACCCTGACGGACGGCAAGTTCCACGACGTTGACTCGTCGGTCCTGGCCTTCGAAATCGCCTCGCGCGCCGCCTTCAAGGAGCTGCGCGAAAAGGGCGCTCCGAAGCTGCTCGAGCCGATCATGAAGGTCGAGGTCGTGACCCCGGAAGAGTATCTGGGTTCGGTCATCGGCGATCTGAACAGCCGCCGTGGCATGATCCAGGGTCAAGACATGCGCGGCAACGCGACTGTCGTGAACGCCTACGTCCCGCTGGCCAACATGTTCGGTTACGTGAACACCCTGCGAGGCATGTCGCAAGGCCGCGCTCAGTTCAGCATGGTCTACGACCACTACGATCCGGTGCCGCAACACGTCGCCGACGAAGTGATCAAGAAGTACGCCTAAGCCTTTCCTCGCGGAAAAGCCTAGACGACGGATTGGGAAGGGGCTCTATGGGCCCCTTCCGACTAACCCCAGACGTCCAACCTGTTTTGATAAAGGCCCCTCTGGGGTCCTGGAGCTAAGAAGATGGCCAAGGAAAAGTTCGAACGTAATAAGCCGCACTGCAACATCGGCACCATCGGTCACGTTGACCATGGCAAGA